>NZ_JANUGQ010000012.1 GCF_024756275.1 Streptomyces pyxinae
CCCCCCAACCAGCCCCCGGCCGCCGGCCCAAACCCCTTCGGCGGGGGGGGGGGCCCACCACACCACCCCCCCCCCGCGGGGGGGGGGGCGGGGGGGCGGGGGGGGGGGGGGGGCGGGGGGGGGCGGGGGGGGGGGGGGGCCCCCCCCCCCCCCCCGCCCCGCTGTCGATGCCCCGCCGTCAATGCCCCCGCCGTCAACCCCCTCGGACGCTTTGGCCGGTATACGCGTAGACCAATTGGGTGGCAGAGACATGTAGTGGAGGGCGGCATGACCGAATCCGGTACGACCGCTCAGTGAGGTCCCCATGACGGAAACTGTGTCGTTCCCCCAGAGCCGCGCCTGCCCCTACCACCCGCCCACCGGTTACGCGCCCCTCCGCGAGGCGCGGCCGCTCTCTCGTGTCACCCTCTACGACGGCCGCTCCGTCTGGATCGTCACGGGCCACGCCGCCGCCCGGTCGCTCCTGGCGGACCAGCGTCTGTCGACGGACACCCTCCGCGAGGGATTTCCCATGACCACCGAGCGGTTCGCCTCCATCCGCGACCGCCGCAGAGCCGCCCTGCTCGGCGTGGACGACCCGGTCCACAACCGCCAGCGGCGCATGCTGATCCCGAGCTTCACCCTCAAGCGGACCGCCGACCTGCGACCGCGCATCACGGAGATCGTGGACGAGCGACTGGACGCGATGGTGGCCCAGGGACCGCCCGCCGAACTGGTCAGCGCCTTCGCGCTGCCGGTGCCGTCCATGGTGATCTGCGAACTGCTCGGCGTGCCCTACACCGACCACGAGTACTTCGAGGAGCGGTCCCGCCGGCTGCTGCGCGGCCCCACCGCCGACGATTCCCGGGCCGCCCTGGACGACCTGGAGACCTACCTGGGCGACCTGATCGACCGGCGCCGCAAGGAGCCCGCCGAGGAGGCACCCGGGCTGCTGGACGAGCTGATCGCCCGCCAGCTCGAAGAGGGCCGCATCGACCGCAAGGAACTGGTCGATCTGGCCATGATCCTGCTGATCGCCGGCCACGAGACGACCGCCAACATGATCTCGCTCGGCACCTTCACCCTGCTCCAGCACCCCGAGCAACTGGACGAGCTGCGGGCCGATCCCGCCCTGATGCCGGCCGCCGTGGAAGAGTTGCTGCGCTTCCTCTCCATCGCGGACGGCATGCTGCGGGTGGTCAAGGAGGACATCGAGATCGCCGGGGTCACCCTCCGGGACGGCGATGGTGTCATCATCTCCACCTCCGTCACCAACCGCGACGCGGAGGTGTACCAGGACCCCGACTCGCTGGACTGGAAGCGCTCCGTCCGCCACCACGTGGCGTTCGGCTTCGGCATCCACCAGTGCCTGGGGCAGAACCTGGCCCGCGCCGAGATGGAGATCGCCCTCGGCCGGCTCTTCGACCGGCTGCCCGGCCTGCGACTCGCCGGACGCGCCGAGGACATGCCCTTCAAGCCCGGTGACACGATTCAGGGGATGCTGGAACTCCCCGTGACCTGGTGACCACCACCAGTGGGTCCGGGCTCGCGCCCGTCCCCTCCCCCACGACTCCCCCGAGGGCCAGCATGCACATCTCCATCGACCGGGACGTCTGCATCGGCGCGGGCCAGTGCGCCCTGACCGCGCCCGACGTCTTCACCCAGGACGACGACGGCTTCAGCGAACTGCTCCCCGGCCGGGCGGACGGCGCCGAGAGCCCGCTCGTCCGCGAGGCCGGCCGCGCCTGCCCGGTCGGCGCGATCACCGTCACCGACGGCTGAGCCCACCGCCGTCCGGCCGTACGGCCGGGCGCCCTCCGTCCCGGGGCGGGCCGTACGTCCCCGGACCACGAATGGCCGCACGCTCCCGGACCCCGGACGGCCGTACGCGCCGGGTCCGGGACGGCCGTACGCGCCGGTCCGGGACGGCCGTACGCCTGCCGGTCCCGGCCGGGGGCGTACGGCCCCGGCCCGCGCGGCCGTACGCCCCCGGACCCGCCCGCGCGGGGCCGGGGGCCGGCCCGGTTAGGCTCGGTCGGTGTGAAGGACGTGACACCCCCGGCGGCCACTCCCGGCCGGGCCGCCAAGAGCGAGCAGACCCGGACCCTCATCCTGGAGACCGCGCTCCGGCTCTTCCAGGAACGCGGCTACGACCGGACGACCATGCGGGCCATCGCCCAGGAGGCCGGGGTCTCGGTGGGCAATGCCTACTACTACTTCGCGTCCAAGGAACACCTGGTCCAGGGCTTCTACGACCGGCTGGCCGCCGAGCACGCGGCGGCGGTACGCCCCGTCCTGGCGGCCGAGCGCGATCTGGCGGCCCGCATCCGGGGGGCGCTGCTGATCTGGCTGGACGTGGCGGAGCCGTACCGCCCCTTCGCCACCCAGTTCTTCCGCAACGCGGCCGACCCGGAGAGTCCGCTGAGCCCCTTCTCCGAGGAGTCCGCCCCGGCCCGCGCGGCCGCCGTCGCCATCCAGGAGCAGGTACTCACCGGCTCCGACACCAAGACCGCCCCCGAACTGGCGGACCGACTGCCCCAGTTGATGTGGCTGGGCCAGATGGGCCTGGTCCTGTTCTGGGTGTACGACCGCTCCGAACACGCCGCGCGCAGCCGCCGCCTGGTCGAACGCACCGCCCCGGTCGTCGCCCGCGCCATCGCCCTCTCCCGCTTCCGGGCGCTGCGCCCCCTGGTCCGCCAGGTCCACGAGTTGCTGGACGAGTTCCTCCCCTCCCCCCGCACGCCCCCGGCGAAGGATTGACCTGGCGGTCGGCCAAGGGCTCACACCGGCCAGGCATCCGCGCCCTCCGGATCGTCCAGCCACGCCCACTGACCGCCCGGCCGGACCGTGAGCCCGAAGCGTCCGTGGCCCGGCCGGCCGTTCTCCTCCCACCACCGGTACGCCGCCTCGGCCTCGTCCCAGAGCCGGCGCGGACCGGCCTGCCAGACCTGCGCACTCCCCGCGTCCCGGAACTGGACACAGGCCCAGGACCGGTCGGTGAGCCCGTAGAGCCACACCGCCCGCCGCCCGTCCCGCTTCTCCGCCACCACCTGGACGCACTCCCGCACCCGGAGCCCCACCGCGAACCGCTGCGGCGCGAACCGCCCCTCCCCCAGGAAGTCCCGCTCGGTGACCGTGGTGCCGGACGTCTCCCGCTCTCCCTCCCCGACATACGCCGAGTGCTCCACTGGCGACAGGCGCTGGGCCCGCGCCTTCATGAACTCCACCGGCCCGGTGAACCTCCCCGTGGCGCTCGCCCCGTCGTCCGCGACCACCAGCCGGACCGCCGCGTCCCCGTTGCCGTGGTGGGTGCCCCACGGTGCCACGATCACCGCTCCCGGCCGGCTCTGCTCCACCCAGGCGAAGGGCAGCTCCCGCAAGCCGCAGGTCGCGATGGTCCGCTCGTACGGTCCCCCCGCCGGGTGGCCCAGCAGGCCGTCCCCCTGTACGACCTCCACCACGCAGCCGAACCGGTCCAGCGCCGCCCGCGCCCGCTCCGCCACCCCCGGGTCCACCTCCACCGAGACGACCTGTCCGCTGCCCGCCCGCTGGGCCAGCAGCGCCGCGTTCCACCCCGTCCCGGTGCCGATCTCCAACACCCGCTGCCCCGGGCGGACATCGAGGTCCCGCAGCATCCGGAACACCACCGACGGCATGGACGCCGACGAGGTGGCGACCTCCCCCGGCTCTGTCCCCGTGTGCGCGCCGTCGTCCCACTGGGTGACGATCGGCACGTCGGCCTCCGCGTACCCGGACCACACGCCCGGCTCGGCCGACCAGGACACCGGGACGCTCCGACCCGTCTCCATGTCGAACGGCCAGATGAGCTCCGGCAGAAACGCGGCCCGTGGCACCGCCTCGAACGCCGGGATCCACTCCCCCGCGAGCACACCCCCGGCCACGAGGACCCGCCCCAGCTCCTTGTGGCCGGGGCGGGTCTCCTCCGCATCACGCTTCACGATCAGGCGGCCTTCTTCGGCGGGTTGGGCACACCGGGACCGCCGTCGGGCGTCGGCGGCGGATGCGGCCCCGGGTACGGCTCCCCCGGCAGCCCGTCGCCACCGTCCATTGCCTTGAGGTTCACAATCATCTTCTCCAGCTCCCTTCACACTTTCTGACATCGCTCTTTCTGACATCGCGGTGTCCGGGCTCCCCGGTGTCCGGCCGGATGGACAAGGTGTACCGGCAGTCCGCGTCCGGGACCGCCACGACCAGCGGCCGACCGGCTCTCAAACACTTCCGTGCGAACCGCTGTTCGTCCACGTCCCCGGCCCACACCCGCAGTTCCGTGGGGCAGTCCGGGACCGGGACGACCGGCCGGCGCATCCCCTCCGTCACCCACCCGCCCGGGACCCCCGGCTCGGGGTCGAGCCGGTCCGCGATGCGGAGCGCCTGCCCGCCGAGCCAGCGCAGGGCCAGCACCGGCGAGAGGGTCCACCAGGTGCCCAGGACGTACCGGGTGGTCCGGCCCGTCCCGTACACCAGTCCCTCCGCGACCACTTCGCACCCGTAGCCCGGGAGGCCGTCACTCCGCATCGGCCCGCCCGCCCCGTGCGGCGGCCGACAGCCGGGCCATCACCGCCTCGGCCACCCGCTCGGCCTCCCGCCGCTTGCGGGGCGGGGTGCACCACCACCGGACGCCGACCCGCACCGTGGCCCAGCGGAAGCGGACCGTGTCACGCGTGTCCCGGGCCCAGAGCCGTACCCGCTCCCACCTGCCCGGCGGCGGCCCGGGCTCGGCGTCCGCGAAGATCAGCTCCAGCAGGTCGATGCCGTTGCTCCGGCAGTACGCCGCCACATTCGCCGCCAGCACCCCCCGAACCCGCCTCCGCCGGCCGAATACCCGGTGCCACCTCACTCGGCACCCCGGCAATCCGGCATGCTCGTCGACCGCCGCTTCGCGATCTCCGCCCAGACCGTCTTGCCGACGACTCGGTCAGCGACCCCCCACTGTTCGGCCATGGCCGTGATCAGACACAGCCCATAGCCGTCCTCCCCCACGTGCGGAGGCTGGGCAACGGGCCTCTTGTCCCCACGGGCGTCCGAGACTTCGAGCCGGATGCGGTCCGGCAGGTCCACCAGGCGGAGTTCGAAGTCCCGGCCCCGCACCTGGCCGTGCTTCACGGCGTTGGAGGCGAGTTCGGCGACGACCAGCGCCACTCGGTCCGCTGCGGGATCGTCGTGCGCATGGCCCCATTCGGCCAGCACGACAAGGGTCATCCGCCGGGCGAGGCGTGCGCCCCGCCGGGTCGAGCTGAACCGCTGGCACCAACCGGTCGTCCCTGGCGCTCCCGCACCGCCGATCGCCGCTCTCGGCCGTACGGTTTCGTCCGACTCGAACACCATGGCCACCACCGCGCCTTTCGTGTGAATCATCGCTTTCGGTGACCAGATGAACGCAGCAGCCCCTAGTTTGAGACTGCTTGAGCGGTGACCCTCAAGACGGCCTTCCCAGGGCGAGCTTGGGCGTAGATGGCGAGTGCGGAGGTCAGGAACATGCCGGACGACGAGTCCCAGCCGGACTTGACTCCCCTGCAGAGCTTCGGTCTGGACGTACAGCAGGTCCGCCTGGCCAGGAAGCTCACCATGAAACAACTGGGGAAGGTGGCGGGCTACTCCGAGAGCTACGTCTCCAAGGTCGAGGCCGGGAAGATGGTGCCCAGCGAGCAGTTCGCGGTGGGCTGCGACCGGGCCTTCGGCACGGGCACCCTCTTCCTACGGCAGCTCCGCCGGGCGCTCCTCAGCGACCACCCGAGCTGGTTCGCGCCGTACATTCAACTGGAGCTGCGCGCGACCGAGATCCTGGATTACAGCACCATGTTCATCATGGGGATGCTCCAGACCGTGGAGTACGCCCGGGCGACACTGCGTGCCTACCACCCCCGGGAAGCCCGGGCCGTCCTGGAAGAACGAGTCGCCGCCCGCATAAGGCGACGCGAGGTGATGGACCGCCCCTACCCTCCACTGCTGTGGGTGGTGCTCCACGAGACCTGTCTCCGCACGGTGGTGGGTGACCGGCAAGTCATGGCCCGGCAGATGGAGCGGCTGATCAAGGAAGCGGAAAATCCCCATGTGACGCTCCAGGTGTTGCCGTTCGGGGCAGGCACGCCTGTGACCGGGACAGCGTTCACTCTGCTCGTCTTCGACAACGGGCCAACGGTGGTACATGCGGAGAGCCCTCAGGGAGGACGCCTTTACGAGGATCCGAAGACCACCAAGAATGCCACCGGGGTCTACCATCGGCTGCGGGCTGACGCCTTGTCCCCTGATCTCTCCCTGACCCGCATCAAGGATATGTACAAGGAGTACGCAGCATGACTGACTACACCGGTACGCCGGTCACCGGTTGGGTTTCGTCGTCTTACAGCGGCCCCGAGGGCGGCCAGTGCGTCCAGTGGGCCCCCGGGTACGCCGATGCCCACAGCCTTGTCCCCGTACGCGACAGCAAGAACCCCGGGGGACCGGCCCTGATGCTCACCCCGGAAAGCTGGACCGGACTCGTGGAGTTCGCCCGCCACAGCGAGATCTGAGCGACCGGCTGACGCGACGGAGCCCCGCCACCCGGCGAGTCCGGGTGGCGGGGCTTCGGGTGCGATGTCGCCAGACGGGAGCGGAAGCGCCGACCGGTGCGCATCCCAGCGCAGACGCCGGCGGGCCACACGGCGTCCTCCGTCTGGCCCGCCGCGCCGCACTTGAGTCACTCGTGTCGCTGTCATCACCCTCGTCCGCAGCATCGAACAGCGCGACGGGGTACAGGTGTCGGGTTCTCTGGGTGCCGAGTTCGTCGGAGATCAGGAACTGGTGACGTGCTCACGTCGTTGCAGGATCCACCGGTGTGCGGGCGGTGTCAGGCCGGCGCCTGCGATGACCCGAGCGCGACGCTCTGGCGACCGTACGCGTACCGATCAGCCCGGCCGGAGTGACCGAGGCGTCCCGGTGCGCCCAGCCCGGCGCCATCACCGCCTCCACACGGCGGCCTGCCGCTCGGGGCCACCGCCCATCGGGGAGTGCCAGTGGCTCGCTACTGCTCCCCTTGCGCCTCGTCAAGCTCAGAACTTGCTCAGGAATATCCGGTTCCCCTGTGATCGACGACCGGAGCCTGCCTACGTTTGCGCAGGAGCGACCCGCGTGGGTCGCCGAAGGGGAGGGACGAACCCGTGCGAGTTATGGCCAGACGCCGACCGCTGACTCCTGTGATCGCTTTCGCCGCGTTAGCCGTTATCGCGGTGCCCGGACACGCGCTGGCCGTCGAGCAGCGAGCCGGCGTCTCAGCGTCCGACGAACCGGAAGTGGTCAATACCGCTCCCCCCGCCGAGCCGGAGGAGGCTGGTCTGGGCCCCGCCCCCGACGTAGAGCCGCTCCCCGGAGAGTCGGGCAAGCCCCCCGTCGACTCGCCGGATGGTGAGTACTGCGGACCTACCCAGCGGATCTACACCCCCACAACCAAGGGCGCTCAGTATCACGCGGTGGTCGGCGCCACGCACGCGAACTACAACGGGACCTCACGGACCGCGACCTCCACCTTCACCTCCGACCTCACCGCAGAGATCGGCGTCAGCGTCACGGTCGGCCTCTCCACCAGCGTGGATGTCATGATCGCCAAGATCGAGGCCAAGTACGACGTGAACCTGTCGGCCAAGCTGATGGCAAGACAAGGGAACGCGATCTCCATACCCACCCCGCCGAAGAAGACCACCAACGCCAAGTACGGCGTCTACCGGCTCCGGAACACCGGGACGAGCTACATCATCTACAGCAACTGCTCGACCAGCGCGAAGAAGACGGTCATCAGCTACACGCCACTGAAGGTCGGCTGGTACCTGTGGGAGAGCTGAACCGCGCCTTCCCGTGCCGTCCGCGCTGGCTCACGCCCAGCATCCTCGGTCTCACTCTGACACTGGGACTCAGCGGCTGCACCGACGGTGACTCCACGCCTCCGTCCACACGCAGCCACGCCTCGTCCGCGAAGCCGACGCCCAGCAGCACGAGCAGCGGCCGGCCCGAACACATCGAAGGTGAGACCGTCACCCGGGCCCCCAAGCCTCTCGACGGCAAGGCTGTGCTCAAGGAGGCATCACGCACGGGCAGCGCCGCCCTGCCCCTGCGGAACATCGGCAGCGGACGGCTCGGAATTCAGGTCAACTGCCAGGGCAAGGGCACCCTCACAGTAGCTGTCACCCCGATTGGCCTCAGCTTCCCCCTCGCATGCGTGGACTACGAGGTGAGCAGCACCTACAACGAAATCCACCTGAAGCGAGCCCGCAGTGAAGGCGCCATTCAGATCTCGGCTCCAACGACAGTCCGCTGGGCACTGACCGTCGAACAGTGACCTGGCCCCGGGCGAACCGGCCCCCGTACGCACCCACGCACAGCCCGGTGTGTACGGGGGCCGGCCCGGCGGGCCCGGGCGGCGGCCATGGCGAGGACGATGCCGAACTGGGCGAGGACACTGCCGCCGGCGACCAGGGCGGCCAGGCCACGCCCGGCTATCGCGCACTGACTGGTGCGCGCACGGCGTCGGAACCTTCCTGGACAGCCCCGTTCTCCGGGCTGAGCCCGCGAGCTTTCGGGAAGCCGGTCACGGTGCTGCGTCGCGCAGGTGCGGCCGCAGCCCGCAAGGGCCGGCCGTGGAGCCTTCCACCGGAGGACAGAGCCTGCTGGTCGCAGCGTGCTGGCGAACGAGTCTCACGATGCGGCAGCTCGCCCCGCTGTTCGGGATCTCGAAGTCGGCAGTGGGCCGGATCATCGACGGAACCTCGCCGCCCGGTGGATTCGGGCGGCGGGGTTCCGGCCTGTCGCGATCACGCGGAGGCCGGGTGGGCGGCCGCGCTGTCCGGGACGCGGGGCCTTGCTTGACCGGGGGCGGTGCCTGTCGGCGCAGTCCGCCGAAGCCAGATCGGCGTCGACCACGGCCCCGGGTGGACGTTTCTATTACTGAGTTGCCTTTTTGACTGAGTAAGGTTTTCATGGGTGGTATGAACCAGGTAGCCATCCCTCCTGTACTGGTGACCGGGGCGACCGGCCGGGTCGGCCGGGTCGTCATCGACGAACTCCTCGCCGCGGGCGTGCCGGTTCGCGCCCTCCTCCGTCGTCCCGAGGCGGCGGCGACGCTGCCGGCGGAGGTCGAGGTCTTCACCGGCGACCTCACCGTGCCCGAGTCGCTCGACCCGGCACTGCGGGGCGCCGGTGCGGTCTTCCTCGTCTGGACCGCCCCGCCGGGGTCCGCCGAGGCAGTCGTCGAGCGGCTGGCGGCCCACGTGCGGCGGATCGTCTTCCTCTCCTCCCCGCACCGGACGCCGCACCCCTTCTTCGAGCAGCCCAATCCCATGGCGGTGCTGCACGCCGGCATCGAGCAACTCATCGCGGCCACCGGACTCGACTCGACGGTCATCCGCCCGGGAATGCTCGCGTCGAACGCGCCGGCCTGGTGGGCACCCGCGATCCGGGCCGGCGAGGTCGTCCGGTGGCCCTACGGCGCTGCCGAGTCGGCACCGGTCGACGACCGCGATGTCGCGGCCGTCGCGGCGCGGACGCTCTGGCAGGGCGGTCACGACGGAGGCGACTATGTCCTGACGGGCCCCGAATCGCTGACCCACGCCGCGCAGGTGGAGATCATCGGTGACGTCCTGGGGCGCCGGATCGCGTTCGAGGAGATGACACCGGACGAGTTCCGGAGCCTGTGGGAAGGTACGGCGCCCGGCCCGGTCGTCGACATGCTGCTCGCCGCGTGGAGCGCGGCGGTCGGACAGCCCGCGTACATCACCACGACGGTGGCCGACATTCTCGGGACCGCGCCTCGGACGTTTCGCCAGTGGGCCGTCGACCACACCCCCGCGTTCAGGGAGGGTTCGTGACGTCGTCGGCCGCGACCCGCGCCTCCGGGCCCTCCCTCCGGGACGTGCCGATCACGCAGGCGGACAGGGCTTCAGCGGCCCGGGACGTCGTGCGGCCCGACAGGACGCGCGCCGGCGGTCCGACCTCGGGGGACGGTTGACGGACAAGGAGCCGAGCCGGGGCGACCCGCGCCAAGTGGTTACGGTGTGCACATCTTTGGCCAGAGAACACCCGCTCCTGGTCTTCCGCGTCACCGGCCCCACAGGAGTTCCACCCGTATGTCCGTCGATCATGAGATACGCCGGCCGCCCCGCCTTCCGGAAGGCGGGGCGGCACCCGGGGAACGCCCGTCCGGCTTATCGCGGCGCGGTGTCCTGGTCTGGCTGATACCCGCGCTGTGGACCTGCGCCCTCGGGCTGTGGGGGCTGTCCCGGCAGAACAGCGTGTGGCGGGACGAGGCGGCGACCTGGCAGGTGGCCCGGCGCTCCACGGCGGAGATCTGGCAGATGCTGGGGAACGTCGATGTGGTGCACGGGTGCTACTACCTGCTGATGCACGCGCTGTTCGAGTGGTTCGGGCCCGGCACCACGACGCTGCGGCTGCCGTCGGTGCTGGCCATGGGGGTGGCGGCGGCCTGTGTGGCGGTCGTGGGCCACCGGCTGGCGGGCACCTGGGCGGGGCTGGCGGGCGGGATGGCGTTCGGGCTGGTCCCCGCCGTGCAGTTCTACCTCCAGGAGGGCCGGCCCTACGCACTGGTCGCGGCCGGGGCGGGCGTCTCCACCCTGCTCCTGGTGACCGCCCTGGAGCGGCGTGCCCGGTGGCCGCGCTGGGCCGCCTACGGCCTCACCGTCCTGGTCATGGGGCTGCTGAACTGGCTCTCGCTCCTGATCCTCCCGGCGCACGCGGCGACCCTGCTCCGGTCCCGGCCCCGCCAGGGGACCTGGATGCGCTGGGCGGTGGCCTCGGTGGCCGCCACGGCCGGGGTGCTGCCCCTGGTCCTCTTCAGCCGGAGCCAGTCCGGGCAGGTGTCCTGGATCCCGCCACTGACCTGGCACATGCTGATCGGGCCTGCGGTGCTGCTGGCGATCGGCGGCCTCGGCGCCCTGCTGGACCGCCCCCGTCCGGGCCGGCTGTCGGTGGCGGCCGTCGGGCTGCCGCTGCTGGCGGTGCCGCAGCTCGGCCTCGCCGGACTCTCCCTGGTCCAGCCGCTCTTCCTGGACCGGTACGTCCTCTTCAGCATGCTGGGACTGGCTCTGCTGATCGGGGCGGCCGTCGGCGCGGCGGTGCGGGCGGTAC
This sequence comes from Streptomyces pyxinae, assembly GCF_024756275.1. Taxonomy (GTDB): domain Bacteria; phylum Actinomycetota; class Actinomycetes; order Streptomycetales; family Streptomycetaceae; genus Streptomyces; species Streptomyces pyxinae. Next base: position 11,110 of record NZ_JANUGQ010000012.1, read on the forward strand.
GGCCCCGGTGCCCCCGGGCGTCGGTGTGGGTTCTGCCCGTCGTGCTCGCCGTGGCGGTGGTGGCGCTGCTGCCGCAGTCCCTGGAGAAGCGCTCCCCGGAAAGCCGGGTGGACGACGTGCTGGCGGTGGCGGCGGACGTACGGCGGATGAAGGAGGACGGGGACGCGGTGCTCTTCGTCCCGGCGGCCCGCCGGGACACCGCCTCCGTCTCGCCGGACGCCTTCACCGGTCTGCGGGACATCGCGCTGGCGGAGAGCCCGGAGAACTCCGGGACCCTGAAGGGGATCGAGGCGGACCCGGCCCGCGTCCGTGCCGCGATGCTGGCACAGCGGCGGATCCTGCTGGTGACGGACGCGGCCCGGGTGGCGAGGCCGGTGACGGCCGCGCGGGACCGGGTGAAGTACGCCGTGCTGGAGGAGCACTTCACGGTGGCCGCCGACGAGCAGGTACGCGGCCGGCGGGTGACCGTCTACGAGCGGCGGGCGCCCGTCGCCGGGCGGCCGTGAACCGCCGCCGTCCCGCCTGACGGCCGGCGGCCGGCGGGTCGCACGCGTGCAGGCCGCCCCGCTCGGGCGGCCCGCACACTCCGGGTCAGTGGCGCGCGGTCTCCCGCGGCCGGCTCTGCGGCTGGTGCGGCAGCCGGAGGGAGGAGTCGTCCTGCGCGGCCCGGGGCGGCGCCGGAGGCGCGCCGGGTCCCTCCTGGTACTGGTCCGCGTGCACGCCGAGGCGCACGTACACCAGCCGCGCGAGATCGGTCGTCGTGCTGTTGATGTTGTTCAGCAGTTCCATGGGCGGGATCTCGATGCCACAGCGACTGTGGATCTTCACCAGCAATTCGGCGCCCATGAGGGAGTCGATCCCGTACTCCTCGATCCTCCGGTGGGGATGGATGTCCTCGGGCGCCATCTGGAGAACCCCGGCCAGGAGCACGGTCAGGTGCTCCGTGAGGTGGACGAGACCGTCGGCGCGGGACATCCGGTCCAGGGCGCGCACCAGTTCGCCGCGGCTCAGCGCGATGTCACCCGCGTCCGGGACCAGGCCGGACCACCGGGGACTGGCCGCCGTGGGGAAGAAGGCACGCACGCGGTCCCAGGCGATTCTGCCGGCGCGCGCGGCGTCCGCGCCCGTGGCGAGGAGGGTTTCCGCCATCCGGAACGCCTGCGCGGGCGTCATCGTGTCCATGCCGACGCTCGCCAGGGACGCGGCCAGGTTGTTCCGCTGCACGAACCCCGTGCCGCCGATGGCGCCCCAGCCCACGGCCAGCCCGGGCAGGCCCCGTTGGCGGCGCTGCCGGCACAGGGCTTCGAGGTAGTAGTTGGCCGCCACGTAGGGGACCTGCTTGACGTTGCCCGCCGCAGCCGCGAACGACGAGTACATGAGGAACAGATCGCACGCGCGGTCACGGGTCAGCGCGTCGAGCACGGTGGCCCCGGCGATCTTCGGGGCCAGTACCGCGGCCATGCGCTCGGCGCTGAGCGACAGGAAGTCGTCGTCGTCCAGGTGCATGGCGGAATGGACGACGCCGCGCAGCGGGCGCCCGCCGGCGTCGATGCGGTCGACCAGGTCCCTCATCGCCGCGGCATCGGTGACATCGGCGGCGTGAGCGGTGGCCGTGACTCCCCGGCGGCGGAGGCCTGCGAGGACCGCGGCGGCCTCCGGTGCCCCGGGGCCACGACGGCTGACCAGGGCCACGTGCCGGGCGCCGCGGTCGGCCAGCCAGCCGGCGGTGGCCGCTCCGAGGCCGCTCGTGCCGCCGGTGATCAGATAGGTGCCCTCGGCGTCCAGGTCCGGCGCGCGATGCGCGGGCTCCACCAGGGGAGGTTCGTCCAGGGGGTCGAACGCGACGACGACCTTCCCGATGTGCCGGGAGTGCTGGATCAGTTGGAAGGCATCGGTGACGCGTGCGGCGGGAAAGACACTGTGCGGCAGTGGCCGGACGGTTCCCCCGGCGACCAGATCGAGGGTTTCGGTGAGCAGCGCCCGGGTGGCTCCCGGGTCCGCCAGTACCTTGGTCAGGTCCATGCCGAAGAAGGCGATGTTGTTGAGAAAGGGACGCAACAACAGCGGCTTGTTCTCGAAGAGGTCGCGCTTGCCCATCTCCACGAAGCGCCCGCCGGGGGCGAGCAGTTCCAGGCTGCGGACCATGCCCTCACCGGCGAGGCTGTTGAGGACGACGTCGACGCCCCGGCCGCCGGTGATCCGCCGGATCTGGTCGGCGAAGTCGAGACGGCGTGAGTCCAGTACGTGTTCCACTCCGAGGGCGCGCAGCAGATCGCGCTTGACGGCGCTGCCCGCCGTGGCGATGACACGGCCGCCCCGGGCCCCGGCGTACCGGAGCGCGGCCAGTCCCACGCCGCCCGCCCCGCCGTGCACCAGCACCGTCTCACCGGGCCGCAGCCGGGCCAGTGTTCCCAGGCCGTACTGGACGGTCGCGCAGGCCACCGGCAGGGTCGCGGCCTCCGTGTGGGTCATCGCGAGTTCGTCGGCGACGGGCCAGACACCGCGGGCGTCCGCGACCGTGTGCGAGGCGAGGGCGTCAGGTGCGAAACCCGCCACCCGGTCCCCGGGCCGGAGGTCGTGGACACCCTCGCCGCAGGCGACCACGACGCCGGACGCCTCAAGTCCCCAGCCGGCCGCGGACGGGGTGTCTCCGAGCACCTCCTGCGGCAGCAGTCCCACCACCTGCATCAGGTCACGGTAGTTGAGGGCGGCGGCCCTGACCTCGACGAGGACCTGCCCGGGTCCGGGCACCGGTAGCGCCATCTCCTGCCAGGAGAGCCGGTAGGACAGGCCGGGCCGGTCGGCCTTCAGACGGAACGCCTGCCCCGGCGCGGCCGGCACCGCGGTCGGCCGGTTCTGTTCGCGCGGCACGAACCGCCCCCGCGCCGTCAGGACGATCTCGTTCTCCGCGCTGGGCCCGAGCAGCTCACGGACGATCCGGCGGGCGTCGCCGGCGGTGTCGGCGGTGGGTGTGAGGGAGATGCTGCGGCTGCTCAGTTCCGGGTGCTCGTTGGCCAGGCTGCGGACCGCTCCCCAGAGAGCCGCGTTCACCGGCGGTGTCTCCTCCGGCTCACCGGTGGCCACGGGAGCCGCTTCGGGCCCCATGACCATCCAGAGTTCGGGGCGCACCGACTCGGGCAGCTCCTGGCACGCCGCCGTGAGCGTGCGCAGCGCCTCCAGTCGCCGGGTCATGTACCCGACGGTCCCGGCCGGGTCCTCCCGGTCGCTCCCGCCGGTCAGGAGGGTGATGGCCAGGGTCCCGGAGGAGGGCGCGGCCCGGCGGAGCGACTCGGTCCACTCCGGTACGGTGGCGCACGCCCGCAGCGGGCCGGCGGCCGTGCGGCCGGCGCCGTTCAGCGCCTCCACCGTGGCCGTGCCGAGTGCGTCCGCGTCCTCGGCCCCGGTCACGACCAGGTGGTGGGTGGCGGCTCCGGGAGCCGGTACGAGCGCGTCCGCGCCATCGGTACGGGCCGGCACGGCCGGGGTCGCGGCGAGCATGACGGACGTCGCCTCACGGTTGGGGGGCCGGTCGTCGCCGGTCTGGGCGACTCGGGCGAAACCGCAGCTCCTGAGGACCTCGGGCCAGCGGTGCCGGGGCAACAGCGCGCCGTCCGGCCGGAGTTCGGTGTCGTACTGGGTGTAGAGGCTGTCCAGCGTGCCGAAGATGGGAAGCAGCAGATCCTCGGTGTGCGGCTCGACGGCGAGCAGGTGTCCGCCCGGCGTGAGAAGACCGGCCACCGCCCGCAGGGCATCCGCCAGGTGCCGGGCGGTGTGCAGGGCGTTGCCGGCGACGACCAGGTCGAAGGAGTGGGCCGTGAACCCCTGTTCGGCGGGGTCAGTGTCCAGGTCGAAGGTGTGGTACTCGACGAAGTCGTAGCCCCCGAAACGGGCTTCGGCACGGGGCAGGAAGTACGTGGAGGTGTCGGTGAAGTGGTAGCGGGTTCGGTCCGGCGGCAGCAGAGGCAGCAGGGCAGCCGTGAGACCGCCCGTGCCCGAACCCACCTCCAGGACGCGCAGGGGCCGGTCCGCCGGCCAGCGGCGCACGATGTCGCGCACCAGGGCCTGCGCGAGCCGGTTGTGGAAACGGCAGTACGGGGAGGTGTCGTAGAGCTGTTCCAGCATCTTGCCGGTGGTCTCGTCGAGGACGATTCCCAGCGGGTCCTCCTCGCCCCGCAGAACGTTCTCAAGACGCTGTTCCTGGTGGGTGACGAGCGCCAGGGAGGTCACGAACTCCGGGGCGGTGTCGATCGCCCGCCAGGCGTCGGGCCCGGTGGTCCCGTGTTCTCCGGTCAGCCGCAGCCCGCCCCCCGGTTCGCGCACGGCGAGCCCGTGTTCCTCCAGGGCGGGTACGAGCCGTCGCTCCAGGCGCGCGTACCGCTCCGGGTCGAAGCCCGCCCGGCTCAGGGTCTCCGGCGTGAACGCGGCCGTGGCATCGGGCAGGGCGCGGGCGACGACACCGGCGAAAGCGCGCAGGAACCGCTCCTTCAGTAGCGGGAGGACCGCTTCGGACCCGAGATCCCGCCAGTGGGCCCGCAGGTCCGCGATGTCCTGGGCACAGGCGGCGACGACGTCCTCCGGGCCGGGCAGCGGTGACGGGAGGGACGGCGTGTCCGGGTGCGGCGCGGCCCTCAGCACCGTGTGCGTCGTCCCGGGCGCCTGCCGCAGCACCATGGCGGACCGGCGCAGCCGGCAGCCTTCGAGCTCGACGGCGACCGTGCCGTCGGGGTCGACGACGGCGATGTCCCAGCACACCTCCTCGGGCGTCCGGGACACTTCCCGGACGGTGAACCAGCCGGACGGCGCGGGCGTCCGCCAGGCGCGGACGGCCCGGACGGTCGCCGGCAGATGGCTGACGCCGTCGTCGAGACGGTCCAGCAGGAGGGCGGCGCCGGTCTGCAACGCCCCGTCCAGAAGGGCCGGGTGGACGGTGTACGGGTCACCCGGAGCGTCGTGGGAGTAGTGCCCGAGGGCTTCGTCCTCCCCCACCCGCAGCGCCCGGAGCACCTGGAAATCGGAGCCGTAGCCGAGACCCGCCTCGGCACAGGACGCGTAGAACCGCGCCGGTTCGATCTCGTGGGGGCACCGCTGCCGCCAGGCGTCGAGGTCCACGGCCGCGCGGGGCTCGCGCACGAGGGCGCGCACCCGGGCACGGGCGTGCGTGCCGTTCGCGAACGTGTCACCGCTGGAGATGCGCAGTACTCCGTCCTCCGGGTCGAGGGCCGTCTGGACGCGGACACCGGACGCGTCCTCCCAGGGGACGACCAGCGCCTTGGTGATGTCCAGGTATTCGACCTCGGCCGGTGCCCGCGACACGGAGCTCCCGGCACTCAGGGCCATGTCGATGAAGGCGGTGGCCGGCATCACGACGGAGCCGCCCACCCGGTGTCCGCTCAGCCAGGGGACGAGGGCCGGTTCCACGGCGGTGGTCCAGGTCGGCAGCGGAGCCTCGGTCCGGGCTCCCAGCAGCGGGTGCTCGCGCTCGCCCGCTCCGGTCCACCGCTCCTTGCCGCCGCCCCAGTGCGGCTCCCGCTGCCAGGGGTAGGACGGCAGACCGACCGCCCGGCCGGGGTGCGGGAAGTAGCGCTTCCAGTCGGTACGCGCCCCCGCGGCGACGAGGGCCGCGCGGGCGTCGGTGAGGCAGCGGGGCCCGTCGGCCGCCCGGCGCAGCGTCGGCAGGATCGCCACCTTCATCCGGGGGCGAAGCTCGGCGGCACGGCGCAGATAGGTGCGCAGCACCGGGTGGGGGCCGATCTCCACGAACACATCGGCGCCGTCCTCGAGCATCTGCTCGACGGCCGCCATGAACAGCACCGGTCGGCGCACGTTGTGCCACCAGTACTCCGCGTCCAGGTCGGGGCCGTCGGCCTGGGCGCCGGTCACCGTCGAGTAGAAGGACGTCGACGCCTCGCCGGGCGCCAGGTCCGCGAGCCCGGTGAGCAGCGACGGCCGCAGGGGCTCCATGGCCCGGCTGTGGAAGGCGTAGTCGATGCCGAGGTCGCGGAAGAAGACGCCGCGTTCCCGCAGCCCTTCGCCCAGCTCGGTCAGCGCGGCGGCCTCGCCGGCGACGGTCACGTCCCGGGGGCTGTTGACGCCGGCGATCTCCAGACGCCCCTCGAAGGACCGCAGTTCGCCGGCCGCCTCGGAAGCGCTCAGCCCCACCGCCGCCATCCGGCCGCCGCCGGCCGCCCGCGCCTGCGCCCGGCTCCGTACGGTCACCAGCCGGGCGGCCTCGGGGAGGGTGAGCGCTCCGCAGGCGCAGGCCGCGGCGATCTCACCGACGCTGTGCCCCACGACCATGTCCGGCCGTACGCCCTGGGCGCGCAGCACGGCCATGATGCCGAGCTGCACGGCGAACAGCAGCGGCTGCGCCACCTCGGTCGCCTCCAGACGCCAGGTGTCCACGGGCGAGGTGAGGCGCTCGGTGACGGACCAGCCCAGCAGCGGGGCGAGTTCCGCGTCCACGGCCGCGACCGTCTCGCGGAAGACCGTCCCGGTGGCCATCAGGTCGGCGGCCATGCCGGCCCACTGCGAGCCGTTCCCGGCGAACACGAACGCCACCCGCCCGTCGGACACGGCGGCGACCGGAGCGGAGGCGCCCTCGCCGGCGGAATCGGTGAACCTGCGCGCCGCGTCCTCGGGCGTGCGCGCGAAAACCGCGGTCCGGTACTCGTGGAGGCCGCGGCGCAGACAGGAGGTGTAGGCGATGTCGTAGAACTGGCCGGGGTCGGCTTCGGCCAGGCGGCCGGACATCCGTACCGCCGCCTCGGTCAGGGCCGCCGGGGTGCGTGCCGAGACCACGACGGGCAGCCCCTCCTCCGGCATCGTGTGCGCCGGGCCCGGAGCGGCGGGGTCGGCCGCGGCGACGATGACATGGGCGTTGGCGCCGCCGAAGCCGAAGGAGTTGACACCGACGACCGGCCGGCCCGTGGCGGGCAGGGCGTGGTTCTCGGTCGGCAGACGAAGGCCGAGTCCGGTGAAGTCGATGTCGGGGTGGGGCCTGTCGGCGTACCGGGAGGCCGGAGCCGAACCCTCCTTGAGGACGAGCAGCGCCTTGCACAGTCCGGCGATGCCGGAGGCGGGTTCCAGGTGGCCCACGTTGGTCTTGACCGAACCGATCGGCAGCTCTCCCGTGATGCGGCGCATCCCCAGGGCGCGACCGATCGCCCGGGCCTCCACGGGGTCCCCCACCGGGGTGCCGGTGCCGTGCGCCTCGAAGTAGACGAGTTCGTCGGGGTGGACCCCGAAGTCCGCGTAGACCTCGCGCAGCAGATCCTCCTGGGCCCGGGCGTCGGGCAGGGCGATGCCCAGCGTCCGGCCGTCGCAGTTGCTGGCGCTTCCGAGGATCACGCCGTGCACCCGGTCTCCGTCGGCCTGGGCGTCCGCCAGGAGCTTGAGCAGCACCATGCCACCGCCCTCGGCGCGTACGAACCCGTCGGCGTCGGCGGAGAACGAGGCGCAGACGCCACGGCGCGAGAGCATGGCCGCCTGTGAGAAACCCACGTAGAGAAACGGGCTGAGCAGGACGTTCACCCCACCGCAGAGCGCGGTCCTGCTGGTGCCGTCCCACAGTGTGCGGCAGGCGCGGTCCAGGGCGATGAGCGACGAGGAGCACGCCGTGTCCACCGCCATGCTCGGGCCGCGCAGGTCGAAGGCGTGGGAGAGGCGGTTGGCGGCGATCGAGGAGGCCGCGCCCGCGATCGTGTACGGGCCGATGGTCCGTGGCGCGACCATCTGGAGCGCGCCGTAGGAGGAGTCGGAGATGCCCACGTACACCGCGGTGTCCCGGCCGGCCAGGGATTCCGGGGAGATGGACGCGTCGTCGAACGCCTCCGCGGCGAGCTCCAGCAGCAGGCGGTGCTGGGGGTCCATATGAGCGGCTTCCTTCGGGGAGATACCGAAGTAAGCGGCGTCGAAATCCTTGATGTTGTCGAGAAATCCACCGGCCGCGGTGTAGCTCTTGCCCGGCCGCGGCATGGCGGTGTCCACGAACAGTTCGGCGTCGAAGCGGTCCCTCGGCACCGAACCCACCAGGTCGCGCCCTTGCCAGACGGCCGTCCGCAGATCGTCCAGTCCTTCGATGCCGCCCGGCAGGCGGCAGGAGACCCCCACGATCGCGATCGGCATGACGGGGGGCCGGGACGCGCGTGGCCGGTGCTCGGACATGGCTCGTGGCCTTTCTCGAATCGGACCGCGCCGAGCGGCCCGGACTGCCCGGGAGGCCGACTCGTTATTGCACGATTCCCCACCGGGACACGGCAGGCGGCGCCGAAGTCGGCGCGGGAATCAGGCATTTCACGCTCACGGGTGATCGCGGCGGCGCTCCGTGTTTCCCCATCCTTTGGAGTGCAGGTCGCCGTGCCGCCGTTCCCGCTCGCCTCCGGACCGGACCGGGAGACCTACCATCGCGGTCTCCGCGCTCGTCCGCCCCATGACACACCACTTCAAGGAGCTGTGCCCCATGTCCGTCCTGGTGACCGGCGCGACCGGCTTTCTCGGCTGCCGCCTTCTGCGCGAACTCCTGGCCGACGGCTCGGGGGAGGCGATCACCGTGCTGGGGCGGGGCACGGCGGCGGACCTCCGGGCGCGCGTCGAGGGCGTCGTCGGCCGGACGGCCGGGCCCGCGCTCCCCCGGCGGCCATGGACCGGGTGCGCTGCGTCAGCGGCGACCTGGACGAACCCGCCCTGGGCCTCTCCCCCCGGGACCGCGCCACGGCCCTCGACGGGCTCACCACGGTCTGGCACGGCGCCGCGCGCCTGGCCCTGGAGGGCGACCCGGCCCCCCTCCATGTCACCAACGTGCTGGGGGTCCGCCGGGTCCTGGGACTGCTCGACGAGGCACCCGGCGCCCAACTGGCGCACATCAGCACCGCGTTCGTCGCGGGCCGGCGCGACCACGGCCGGATCGCCGAGGAGGACCTCCGCGAGGCCGACGGCTTCATGACGTACTACGAGGAATCCAAGTACACCGCCGAGCGGCTGGTACGGGCGTGGGCGGGGGCGACCGGCCGTACCGCGACCGTGCTGCGGCCGAGCCTGCTGGTGGCGGACCGGAGCACGCCCGCCGGTCTTCCCGGCCAACCGCTCGACGTCCTCTCCAGGACCATCGACGACATGCTGCGTGCCAAGGCGGGCACCGCCAGGGTGGCCGACCGCCTGCTGGCCCGTACCCACCGCAGCGGTCACGTGCTGCGTCTGCGCCTCACCGGGGACCCCGACGCCACCATCAACATGCTGCAAGTGGACTACGCCGCACGTGCCATGGTGAGGGCGGTCCACGCGCGGGCCGGTTCGTCCGGTCTGCGCACCCTGCACGTGACCCACCCGGTGGACACCGGCCTCAAGGTCGCGTTCGCGGCCCTGGCATCCCGTTACCCCGGGCTCCGGCTCACCCTGGAGCCGTCCGTCCCCGACCCCAACCGCTACGAGGCCGCGATCCAGCAGCACATCGCGCCGCTGCTGCGGTTCGCCACGCACCGCCGCACCTACGACCGCGCCAACCTGCTGTCGCTCGTCGGTGATCTCCCGGGGCCGGAACCGATCGACCAGGACTACCTGACGCGCACGTTCGCCTATGAGGCCGTGAGAGAGCGGCTTCCCTCGCTCGCGGCACAGCCGGCCGGATGAGCACCGGAACCGGCGCTCCGGGCGCCCCCGGCTCCGGCGCCACGGGCCCGCCGGACGGCCCCAAGCCACCACGGTCCGTCCCGGCGGCCCCGTCCGGGCCCGGGGCCGGTCGGCCGCCCGGCGGGGATCACCAGGTGCTGATCGTCGGCGCGGGCCTGGCCGGACTCGGTGCCGCCATCCGTCTCCAACAGGCCGGAATCCGGGACTTCGTCGTCCTGGAACGATCCGACGACATCGGCGGCACCTGGCGTGACAACCGCTATCCGGGCGCCGCCTGTGACGTGCCCGGACTCCTGTACGCCTACTCCTTCGGCCCCGCCCCGCGGTGGAGTTCGACGCCACCGGCCGCCGAGGAGATCCTTCATCATCTGCGGGAGTGCGCGGACGGACTCCGGCTCGGTGCGCGTCTCCGCCTGAACTGCGAAGTGCTGGAGGCCCGCTGGAGTGACGAGGTGGGACTCTGGTACGTCCAGGCGTCCGGCTTCCGGTGTCGCGCCCGGCATCTGATCGTCGCCACCGGATTCCTCGACCGCCCCCACGTCCCGGGCATCCCCGGTCTCGACACCTTCGGCGGCGACGCCTTCCACACCTCGCGCTGGGTCGGCGGCTGGGACCCGGCGGGGAAACATGTCGCGGTCATCGGGACCGGAGCCTCGGCCGTCCAGTGCGTTCCCCCGCTCGCGGCGCGGGCCGCGTCGCTCACCGTCTACCAGCGCACCCCTCCCTGGGTGCTGCCCCGCCTGGGGCGCCGGGTGCGGCCGGCCGAGGCCGCCCTGTACCGGCGGTTCCCCCGGCTGCGCCGGCTGGCCAGGACGGCCGTCTACTGGTATCGCGAGAGCTGGGTGCTCGGCTTCACTGGACCGCTCCGGCGGATCCTCGGCCCCGGGCTGGAAGCCCTCGCGCACCTCCACCGCCGCCGTCAGGTGGCCGACCGGGCCCTGCGCCGTCGTCTGACACCGGACTACCGCTTCGGCTGCAAGCGCGTGGTGCTGTCCAACGACTACTACCCCGCGCTCCAGCGGTCCGGCGTCGAACTGGTCACCGATCCCGTCGACCACATCACCGCGGGAGCGATCGTCACCCGCGACGGCAGCACCCGGGCGGCCGATCTGATCGTCTTCGGCACGGGGTTCACGGCCGGCCGGCCGGCCGTCGCGGAGCGGATCACCGGCCGTGCCGGCCGGCGCCTGGCGGAGACCTGGCGTCCCGGGATGTCGGCACACCACAACGTCATGGTGGCCGGCTTCCCCAACCTGTTCCTGCTGCTCGGCCCCAACAGCGGCCTCGGGCACTCCTCGTTGACGCTGATGCTGGAGGCCCAGCTCGGCTATGTGACGAGCTGCCTGGCGCACCTCGAACGTCACGGCCTCGCCGAGGTCGAGGTGCTGCCCGGTACCCAGCACGCCCATGCCGACCGGGTCCGCCGGCGCATGCGGCACACCGTCTGGGAGTCCGGCGGCTGCGACAGCTGGTACCTGGACGGCGAACACGGCCACAACACGGCCCTGTGGCCGGGCTCGGTGGCGAGTTACCGGGCCCGGACACGGAGCTTCCGCGCGGACGGGCACCGCGTACGGCCCCTGGACACCTGAGCGCCGGGAGCGCCCCGGAGCGGGCATCGGCGCCCTGGCTCCTGAGCGGCCCGGGAGCGGCCGGCGCCCTGGCTCAGGACGTGAAGCGGACCGATCCGCGGCCGGTGAGGCTCCGCAGCCCGGACTTGGCGCACCGGGTGACGTCACTGGTGGGGGTGGCGCTGCCGGAGACCCGGGCGCCGGAGAGCGTGCCCCGGACGACCTCGCCGGTCAGCAGGGCGTCACCCGGGTTGCGGCTGGTCAGCTTGGAACCGGACGGCCGGACGGTGGAGGTGCCGATCCGGCGCCCGTTCCCGTCGTACCACCTGACGGACATCTCCCCGCTGATACCGCTCGTCTCGGAGCAACTGGCGCGCCCCGAACCACGGAGGGTGGCCATGCCGCTGCGCACGCGCCGGTGCGTACCGTCGGGCGAGGAACAGCCGGTGAAGGACAGCTCGCCCGCGAGCTTGACGGTGCGCGGGGTGAGGCCCAGCGCGGGACTGAGCGTGATCGGGTGTCCGGCGGGCGTGGCGGCCCGGCAGGCGAGGCTGCGGCCTCCGGCCTGGGCGCGCGGGGCGGCGGCACCGCCGGCGGTCGTCGTCGCGGCCAGGAGGGTGGCGGTGACGAGCACGGCCACCGCGGCGGACCGGGCGGTCCACGAGGAGAACGGCGCGCGGGAGGTACGAGGAGAGACGGCCATGAGGTTCCTTTCCAGGGACGGACGAAGCGGTGTTCGGCGGGCGGCGGAGCGGTGGCCGGCGGGCGGCGGGCGGCGGAGCGGTGATCAGGGAGCAGCGGTACGGTCGCGGACCCCGGTCGCGGGTGCGCGCTCGCGGGGGGCCGGTACGCCGGTGCCCCGAGGGGAGACCGGGGGCAGGACCCGCGCCAGTGGAGGCGGCAGCCACCAGTTGCGGTGGCCCAGCAGACGCATGAGCGAGGGGACCAGCACCATACGGACGACGGTGGCGTCCAGGAAGACGGCGACGGCGACGGCGAAGCCCTCCTGTCGCAACTCGCTGCGGCCGCTGGCCATCAGGCCCAGGAAGACGACGGACATGACGGCTGCCGCCAGGGTGACCGGCCGGGCCGTGTGCCGCAGTCCGTGGGCGACCGCGGCACGGTTGTCCCCGCCGGAGCGGTAGTGCTCGGCGATGCGATGGACCAGGAAGACCTCGTAGTCCATGGACAGGCCGAAGACAATGGTCACCGCCAACAGGGGGACGATGACGTTGACTTCGCCGTTTCCTCCCAGGTGCCCGGCGGTGAGCCCGAGCAGCCCCAGGGCGGCCCCCACGGTCAGCAGGTTCATCGCGATGGCCTTGAGCGGGATCAGCAGACTCCGGAAGAGGACCAGCAGCAGGAGGAAGGTGCCCGCCAGGACGATGGCGGCGACCCGCCACACGGCGGCGACCACGCTGCTCCTGAGGTCTGTCAGCGTGGCGGCGGGACCGCCGGTCAGCACCGGCTGCCGGTCCGGCAGCAGACCGGGGGCGGCGGCGCGGATGTGCCGTGCCAGAGCGGCTGCCGTGGCGCTGTCGGCGGGGAAGCGCTCCCCCACTTCCACGAGGGTGAGGTCCTTCCCGTTGTCCATGGCGGTGACCAGGGCGACCCGGGGGTCCGCCCGCAGGGCGTCCAGCAGGGCCTCCGTGTCGACCGGGCCGTCCTCCGGCGGGTGCGGCAGGGCGATCAGGGTGACGCCGGCGATGCCGTCCGCCTCCATCCGGGCCAGGCCCCGGCCGGTGTCGCTCGCGGCGACGCTGCCCCGGTCCACATGCATGCCGAGGCGCAGGCCGGCGACCGGCGCCGTGGCCAGCAGCAGCGCCGTCGTGACACCGAGCAGGTACGGCCACGGGCGCCGCATCAGGTGGTGGGCCCAGCGCACCCAGAGGGACCCGGCCCCCCGGCTCGTCCGGCGGCGCAGCGAACCGGCGTCCAGCCAGGGGTCGAGGCGCGGCAGGACGGCGGGCAACAAGGTGAGTGCCCCGGCCAGTGTCACCAGGGTGGTGATCAGGGCGGTGAGGCCGATACCGCGCGCCACCGGCACGGGAACCGTCAGCAGTGCCGAAGCGGTGACGAGGACGGCCGCGCCGCACCAGAGGACCGAACGGCCCGCGGTGGCCATCGCCCGGGCCATCGCCTCCCCGGGCGGCTCCCCGCGCTCCCGGGACTGCCGGTACCGCATGAGGATCAGCAGCGCGTAGTCCAGCCCGAGCCCCAGCCCGACCGTGGTGGCCACCGCGAGCATGACGGTGTCGACGGGCCGTACCGGCCCGAGCACCGCCAGTGTTCCCACGCTCACCGCGATGCCGGCCCCGGCCACCAGCAGGGGCACCAGCGCCGCGCCGAGTGAGCCCATGCCGACCGCGAGCACCAGGGCCGCCACCGGTACCGTGAAGCATTCGATCGTCCGCAGTTCACGCAGGTCCGAACGGGCCAGCTCGGTGAAGACGGGCGTCACTCCGGTCAGCGAGACCGTCACGCGCCCCCGTGAGGCCGACTCGGCCGCGTGCCGGGCCGCGTCGGCCACCCGGGGCAACGCCGCTTGACGCTCTCCCTGACCGCCCGGCATGCCCAGGAGCAGGTAGGCGTGACGAGAGCCCGGGCGTGTCTCCCCGGGGAGCGGTACGACCTCCCCCGCTCCGGGCTCCTCGTCCAGTTCCCGGACCGTCGCCGCCATCGCCCGCTGGTACGCCTCGTCCTCCACCCGCAGGGACGACGAGGTGAAGGCCAGCATCATCTGCTCGGTCCCCAGCCCCGGCATCCCACGGGCCACCAGGGCGGCGGCCCGCTGGGATTCGGAGCCGGGGACGGTCAGGGCGGGGGCACCGAAACTCTCCGGCCGCATGAACGCGAACGCGCACGACGCCACCACCAGAGCGGCCCACAACGCCATGATCAGCCGGCCCCGGCCCACCGCTGTGCGGGTGAGCCGGTCCGTCGCGCCGTCCCACCGGGACCCGCTGAACTTCTCGGCGGAGACCCCCGCCGGGCCATCGGCCACCAGTTCCTGCCTTTCGGCTCCTGGGAATCGACGGCCTCGGCGAAACCACCGGCACACCGTCCATCCTCTCCGCATGAACACGAAGAGTCATGATGCGAGTGCATGAAGCTACCATGGCCGGTGGCGCTCTCCCGCCCGGCCCGCCCGACCGCCTCGCGTCGTCCGGCGATTCGCGCGGCACGGGCCGCCCGACGGCTCACGTCGTCCGACAGCTCACGTCGTCCGACAGCCCGCGCGGCGCGGGGCGCGCCGCGCCCGGGCCGTCACGCCTGGCGGCTGGCGAGCTGGACCAGGGTGATGTCGGAGGGGGCGCCGACGCGGACGGGCGGACCCCAGGCGCCGGCGCCCCGGCTGACGTAGAGCTGGGTGTCGCCGTAGCGTTCCAGCCCGGCGACGGTGGGATTGGCCAGCTCGGCCAGGTAGTTGCCGGGCCAGAGCTGGCCGCCGTGGGTGTGGCCGGAGAGCTGGAGGTCCACCCCGTGGCGTACGGCCTCGTCGATGACGATCGGCTGGTGGGCGAGGAGCACGGCGGTGCGGGCACGGTCCCGGTCGCCCAGAGCGGCGGCGAAGTCGGGCCCCTGGCCCTCGGACTCGCCGGCCACGTCGTTGACCCCGGCCAGATCGAAGCCGGGCAGCTCGACGCGCTGGTTCTCCAGGGGGCGCAGGCCCAGCTCACGGACGTGGTCCACCCACTGGGCGGCACCGGAGAAGTACTCGTGGTTGCCGGTGACGAAGAAGCTGCCGTGCCGGGCCTCCAGCCGGGCCAGGGGTTCGGCGGCCGGACCCAGGTCGGCCACGCTGCCGTCGACCAGGTCACCGACGACGGCCACCAGGTCGGGCTGGGCGCCGTTGATGGTGTCCACGATCCGCTGGGTGTGGGCCCGGCCCAGGATCGGCCCCAGGTGGATGTCGCTGACCACGGCGATCCGGTAGCCGTGCGCCGCGCGCGGGAGCTTGGCCAGCGGTACGGTGATCCGCTTGAGGCGGGGACCGCGCAGGACACCATGGGCGCCGTGGGCGACCGTGCCCACGGCGGCGGCCGCCGCCGTGCCGCCGACGATGCGGGAGACGAAGAGGCGGCGGGAGACGGGGCCGTTGCGCCGGGGGACGTCGGCCGGGCCGGCCCCGCTGGCCGAGCCGGCCGCACCGGGCGAACCGGCTGCCGGGCCGACCGCCGGGTCGGGGGCCGTCCCGGCGGAGGCCGTCCGGACGGGCGCGGGCCGGGCGGGGGGCGGGGTGGGCCGGGCGTCCGGGGCGACGGCCTCCGCGGCCTCCGGGGCAGCGGCCTCAGCAGCGGGCGCGGCCTCCGGCTCAGGGGCGTCGGTGGCGGGCGGGGCCGCCGAACCTGACGGGGCCACTGGGATGGGCGGGGCCTCCGGGCCGGGGGCCTCCGGGGCAGCGGCCTCAGCAGCGGGCGCGGCCTCCGGCTCAGGGGCGTCGGTGGCGGGCGGGGCCCCAGCTCCGGAGGCGGCGGGGAGGAGGCGGAGGAGCAGGGGGCGGACGGCCTCGCCCACGAGCAGGGCCAGCACCAGGTAGAGCAGCAGGGCGAGCCAGAGGTAGCCGGGCCAGGCGAGTATCCGCTCCAGCCAGAAGGGGGCACCCGCGCGGCCCGCGACCAGGGCGCCGACCGAGAGCAGGGGGAGCAGGACCAGGACCCCGGCGCCGATCCGGCGCACGGCGCCACCCGGGCGGGTCACATCGCGGACCAGCCTGCGCCAGACGTACCAGTGCACCGCGCCGAGCAGGGCGAGGACGACCACCATGACCACCAGGACGACCAGCACGGCCGGCTCCTCCCTGCCCCTCTGAACTGCCCGCTCTGAATGATCGAAAGCTGATCGATTGTGGTCGGTGACGACCGAAGGTGATGGTTCTTGGTGCGCCTACTGACCGGCTAATCGGCTATTCGCCGGTTTTTTCCCGGCGCGACGCGCGGACGGCACGCAACCCGATGACCCCGATCACCGTCCCCAGAACAAAGGACGTGATGGCGAGCAGCAGATGCACCCAGAAGTAGGCGGTCGGGTCACCGGCGTCGTCGAAGGCGAGCCCGCTCCCGTCGTTCCAGAGGTTTTTGACGAAAGTGATCCAGATGAACCAGCTCCACACCCCGAATGCGAGCAGGAACCAGGAGGCGGAGCGGCTGAGCTTCATGGAGCCAGTATCGCCGTCCCGCCGTCCGGGGTTCCTGCGGGGTGGGGTGCCGGTCTCGGTGACCGGTAAAGGTACGTTTCCGACCGTGTCCGTACTGAAAAAGACCGCAGCGGTGATCGCCGCTGCCGCCGTGCTGCCCCTCGCGGTCGCCGTCCCCGCGTCGGCCGCCCCGGGTCCAGGGAAGGACCCGGCCAAGGAGGAGCGCCAGCCGAAGCCGCCAGCCGTCATGTCCACGGTCGGCGGATCACTGCTGGGCCGGGCGGGCACCCAGGTGAACCTGGCGCCGGGCGTCCCGGTGCTGCCCAAGCAGGTGACCGGGCGCTCCTGGATCGTCGCGGACGCCGAGAGCGGAGACGTACTCGCCTCGCACAACGCGCACTGGCGGCTGCCCCCGGCGTCCACCCTGAAGATGCTCTTCGCGGACACCGTGCTGCCCCGGCTGCCCAAGACCCAGGTGCACACGGTCACCCCGCAGGACCTGACCGGGCTCGGGGAGGGCTCCAGCCTGGTCGGGGTGAAGGAGAAGCAGAGCTACAGCGTCCACGATCTGTGGCTGGGCGTCTTCCTGCGCTCCGGGAACGACGCGGTGCATGTGCTCTCCGCCATGAACGGCGGCGTCCCCAAGACGGTGCGGGACATGAACGCCCGCGCCGACGAGCTCCAGGCGCTGGACACCCATGTGGTCTCGCCGGACGGGTACGACGCCGAGGGCCAGGTCTCGTCCGCGTACGACCTCACCCTGATCGCCCGCAGCGGCATGCAGAACCAGGACTTCCGGGAGTACTGCTCCACCGCCCGCGCGCAGTTCCCGGGCGAGAAGAAGCCGGGCAAGAAGCGCGAGACGTTCGAGATCGCCAACACCAACCGGCTGCTCACCGGTGACTTCGGGATAGCTCCGTACCAGGGCATGGCGGGCGTCAAGAACGGCAACACCACCCACGCGGGCGCGACCTTCACCGGGGTGGCCGAGCGGAACGGCCGGGTGCTGCTGGTCACGGTGATGAACCCGTCCCCGAAGGAGAGCCACGCCGTCTACATGGAGGCCCAGCGGCTGCTGGACTGGGGCTTCGCGGCCTCCGGCAAGGTGAAGCCGGTCGGGGAACTGGTGGCGCCGAAGTCCGCCGGTACGGGATCGGGTGACGGCTCCGGTACGGCCGAGGGGACCGGCCCCGGCGGCGGGGGCGACCACGCGGCCGGGCACCACGACGCGGTCGCCCCGGGCGGTTCCACCGGTGTGGGTACGGCGCTGGGAGTGACCGGCGGGGTGCTGGCGGTGCTGGCAGGCGGGATCTTCCTGGTCAACAAGCGCTGGCCACTCCCCCACCTGGCCCGCAAGCTGCCGCGCAAGTAGCGGGGTGCCACCGGCCCCGCCCGGCCCACGCGGGGCCGGGCGGGAGGCGGAAGGAACCGGGCCTGCGGGTGGCCGCTGTCAGCCCGGCCGGCCGGTGCCGCCGCCCTTCCGCGAGGGCCCTTGCACATCCGGTCCTGCGTCCGGTCCTGCGGGCGTTCCAGCAGGTGTTCCAGCGGGTGTTCCGGCGGGGGATTCGGAAGGCGTCCCGGCGGACGTCTCCGCCTTGGAGCGGGTGGCGGTCCAGGCGGCGCAGTAGAGCAGCAGCTTGGCGGTGAAATTGATCCACAGCAGCAGGGCGACCGGCACCCCGAAGGCGCCATACATGGACTTCGCCGCCACGCCCTTCATATAGCCGCCGAGCAGCAGCTTCAGCAGTTCGAAGCCGATGGCGCCGACCACCCCGGCGACGATCAGCCGGCGGCGCGGCGGATGGACGCCGGGCAGCAGGGTGAGCAGATAGAGCAGGATCAGGAAGTTGGCCAGCGCGCCGACGACCACCCCGGCGACCTGGAGCAGCACCCCGCCGGCGCCGCCCTCCGGGATGCCGAGCCGCTCGGCGGTCCAGCCCACGGCGGTGGCGCCGAGCCCGGAGGCGGCCATCGAGGCGAGCCCGGTGGCGCCCAGTCCCAGCAGGATCCCGGCGTCCTTGGCCTTGCGGACGACCGGGTTGCCCTCGTCCACGTCGTCCAGCTCCCAGACCGCCCGCAGGCAGTCGCGCATCGAGCCGACCCAGCCGACACCGGTGAAGAGCAGCGCGGCGCCACCGATCAGCCCGATGGTCCCGGCGTTGTCCACCAGCGCTCCGATGTCGAGCTGTTCGGAGATGCCCGGCACCTGTTCACCGATCTTGTCCTCCAGGCTCTTCACCCGGTCCGGGCTGAGCAGCGCGGCGCCCGCCGCGGCGGCGACCGTGATCAGCGGGAAGAGGGCGAGGAAACTCAGGAAGGTGATCGCGGCCGCCAGCCGGGTCCAGTGGACCCGGTCGAGGGTCTCGTACGAACGCCAGGCGTGCGTACGCATCAGGCGCGCCAGCCAGGGGCCGACGACGGGAAGCTTGGTGAGCCAGTCCATGGTGGTGCCCCTACCCTCGTGAGCCGCCGAAGACCAAGGTTCTCGTCCCCCAGAACCGCAGACCGGTGGCGAGGACCATGCCGACGCCGAGCCCCGAGACCGCGTCGGCGCGCGGGGAGGTGAGCCCGAGCCCGTAGTGCGAGAGGGCCAGACAGCCGAGCTGGACCGCCGCGCCGGCCGCGTTGACGGCGAAGAAGGCGCCGTAGCGGAGGAGATGGCGGGTGGGAGCGAGAGCGGGGCCGGGGACGCCGTTGCCGCTGTCGTCAATGCCGCTGCCGTCACCGCCGTTGTCACTGCTGTCACCGCCGTCGCCGCCGTTCCCGCCGTCGCCCCGGGTTTCGCGCCGGTACGGGCCGAGCGCGTTGCCCAGGTACGCGACGGTGCAGCCGGCCAGGAAGGCGAGGGCCTTCGCGGTCAGCGGGTCCTGGCCCAGTGAGCCGCGCAGCCAGAGGAAGAGGGCCAGATCGGCGGCGTACGCGGCGAGCCCGGCGGTCAGGAAGCCGGCCAGCTCGGTGGCGCGTGCCGCACGGGGAGCGGTCCACGGAGCCCGTCCGGCCCCTGCGGCCCCCGCGATACGGAGGCCCCGTGCGGCGCGGAGAGCCCGTACGGCACGGAGGCTCCCTCCGGCGCGGAGAGCCCGTACGGTACGGAGGCCCCGGCCGGCACGGAGGGCGGCGAGCCTCACAGGTCCGCCACCGCCATCCCGTACATGGCCAGCCAGACCAGTCCGATGACGGCGAGCGGGCGGTCCCGGAGCACCACGTCCTCGGGGGCGCCGGCCGTGCCCCGGTCGGCGAAGACCGCGTACCGCAGGACGGCGAGGATGAAGGCGATCATGGAGAGCTGGCGCCAGGGCAGCAGCGAGCCATTGGCGGTGCCGCCGCTCTCCAGCGCCCAGAGGCAGTAGCCGAGCACGGCCACCCCGGCGGCGAGCTGCCAGACGAACCGCAGATAGCCGGTGGTGTACTCGGTGAGCAGCGCCCGGGTGGCGCCGCCCCGGCCGGCCATCTGGACCGCCTCCGAGTAGCGCTTGGCCGAGACCATGAAGAGCGCGCCGAAGCCGGTGGTGATGAGGAACCAGCGGGAGAGCGGGATGGCGAGGGCGATCCCGCCGATCATCGCCCGGAGCAGGAAGCCGGTGGTCACTACGGCCAGATCCACGACGAGGATGTGCTTCAGCCGTACGCAGTAGGCGAGTTGCATCACCAGGTACGCGGTGAGGAGCGCGGCGGTCAGGGTGTTGCAGAGGACGGCGGCCCCGGCCACCGAACCGGTCGCGAGGGTGGCCCCGGTGCCGTACGCCACCGGGAGCGGGACCTCTCCGGCGGCCACCGGGCGGCGGCACTTGACCGGGTGGGCGCGGTCGGCCTCGGCGTCCACGGCGTCGTTGACCAGGTAGACGGCCGCCGCCGCGGCGGTGAACAGCACGAAGACCAGCGCCAGTTGGAGGGCCGTGTGCCGGGAGCCCAACTGGCCGGCGGCGGCGGGCGCGGCGGCCACCAGGAGGTTCTTCACCCACTGGCGGGGCCGCGCGGTGCGCAGCAGCCCGGGCAGCAGGCCGCCCGCCCCGGCCGCCCGCCGCGCGGGCCGGGACGGCTCCAGTACGGCGGTGCGCTCGGTCATGCCCCGCCCCGGGTGCGCCGGCAGCCGCAGGGGGTGGAGCCCCCGTCCTCACCGGGCCCGCAGGGCGCGGCGGCGCCGCAGCCACGGGAGACGGCGACGGGCCCGATGGGCAGCACGGGGAGCAGCGGGCGGGCGGGGCCCGGGGCAGGGCCTTCGGCGGGAGCGGAGTCCGGGGCGGGACCCGTCACGGGGGCGAAGTCCGGGGCGGGGCCCTCGGCGGGGTCCTCGGACGCGGGGGCCGTGACGGAGACGGGATCCGTGCCGGAGGCGCCGGGGGCGGGATCCGTGCCGGAGGCGCCGGGGGCGGGGCCGTCCTCCGTGGTGGCCGCCCGGCCGGGCGCCCCGGTCGTCGTGGGTGCCGTGCCCGTCCCGGACGCCCGGCCGGGACCCCCGGCCGTCGTGGTCACCCGGCCGGGCGTCCCGACCGCCGTCCCGGTGGCCGTCCCGCCCCGGAGCCGGTGGCGGCCGGCGGTGGCGGTGAGGGCGCCCAGCAGGGCGCCGGCCGCCACATCGGCCGGGTGGTGGACGCCCACCACCAGACGGGAGAGGCACATCGCGGCGGCGGCCGGCCGCAGGAGCCGCCGCACCGCCGGGCCGCCCAGCGCGCCGAAGGTCACGGCGGCGGCGGTCGCCGAGGCGGCGTGCGAGCTCGGGAACGCGTACCGCCCGGCCGTGGAGACCAGCGGCCGCACCGGACCGGCCGGGCGGGCCCGGCGGACCAGGTGCTTCAGGCCGCTGCTGGTCAGCTGGGTGGCGGCGACCAGGGCCGTACCGCGCAGCCAGGCGCCGCGCCGGTCCCGGTCGGCCAGCGCCCCCGCGCAGCCGGCCGCCAGCCAGAGCGCCGCGTGCTCGCCCCCGTACGACAGTGCCCGCGCGGACGCCACCACCCCCGGGATGCGCCGCCCCCGGCCCTGCGCCACGGCGAGCAGCCACCGGTCGGCACCGGCCAACCGCCGGGCCCAGCCGCTCGTCCGATCGACACCGCGCATCCGCCGCCCCTCTCCTCGGTGCTCCAGGGCGACTCTGACCCGGGGCCCGGCGGACGGCACGGCAATCTTTTTATGACACTCGTTTAATCACCCATTCCGGCGAGTCGGCCATCAAAGCCGGTAAAGGGACGTATGCGGCGATACGGTCGCCCCCATGTCCGCCGACACCACCACCGGACCCGCCCCCCTGCCGCACCGCGCCGAAGGCGCCCCCACCGACGGCCCCCCGGCTGACGGCCTCTCGCCCGACGGTTCCTCCCCCGGCGGCCCCAGCGCTGACGGTTCCTCGACCGCTGGTTCCTCCCCCGACGGCCCCACCGTCAACGGCTCTCCCACCGACGGATCGCCCGCTGACGGGTCGCCCGCCGGGGCCGATCCGCTGTCCGCCGATCACCGGTCCGCCGACCCCCAGGAGGGCGACTGGCTGCCGGTCACCGGCTGGGGGCGGACGGCGCCCACCGTCGCCCGGGTGCTGCGGCCCCGGGACCGGGACGAGCTGGTGGCGGCCGTCCGGGACCGCGCCGCGCCGGGAGCCGGGCGGGGGTTCATCGCCCGGGGGCTCGGCCGGGCGTACGGCGACGCCGCGCAGAACGCCGGCGGCACGGTCCTGGATCTGACCGGGCTCGCCCGGGTGAGGTCGCTCGACGCCCGCGCCGGCCGGGTCGTCTGCGAGGCGGGCACCAGTCTGCACCGGCTGACGCGGATGCTGCTGCCGCTCGGCTGGTTCGTCCCGGTGACCCCCGGCACCCGCCAGGTGACCGTCGGCGGGGCGATCGCCGCCGACATCCACGGCAAGAACCACCATGTCTCCGGCTCCTTCGGCCGCCATCTGGACGCCTTCGAGCTGCTCACCGCCGACGGCGGCATCCGGACCGTACGGCCCGGCAGCGACCTCTTCGACGCCACCACCGGGGGCATGGGGCTCACCGGGGCGGTCCTCTCCGCCACCCTGCGGCTGCTGCCGGTCGAGACCTCGCTGATGCGGGTGGACACCGAGCGGGCCCGGGACCTGGACGATCTGATGGCCCGGCTCACCGCCACCGACCACCACTACCGCTACTCGGTCGCCTGGATCGACCTGCTGGCGCGCGGCGCCGCCACCGGCCGGGCCGTCCTCACCCGGGGCGACCACGCCCCACTCGACGCCCTCCCCCGCCGCGCCCGCCGCGCCCCGCTGGCCTTCCGCCCCGGTGCCCCGCTGCCGGCCGCCCCCCGCTTCCTCCCGGACGGGCTGCTCAACCGGACGACGGTGGGCGCCTTCAACGAGCTCTGGTACCGCCGGGCGCCCCGCCGCCGCACCGGCGCGCTCCAGCGGCTCGGCTCCTTCTTCCACCCGCTGGACGGCCTGCCGCACTGGAACCGGGTCTACGGGCGCGGCGGCTTCGTGCAGTACCAGTTCGTCGTCCCGTACGGCCGGGAGGAGACCCTGCGCCGGGTGGTGCGCCGGATCGCGCGCCGGGGCTGCCCCTCGTTCCTGGCGGTGCTGAAGCGGTTCGGGGAGAGCGACCCCGGCTGGCTGTCGTTCCCGCGCCCGGGCTGGACGCTGGCGCTCGACGTCCCGGCCGGGCTGCCGGGCCTCGGCGCCTTCCTGGACGAGCTGGACGAGGAGGTGGCCGGGGCGGGCGGCCGGGTCTACCTGGCCAAGGACGCCCGGCTGCGGCCCGAGCTGCTGGCCGCGATGTACCCCCGGCTGGCCGACTTCCGGGCGCTGCGCGCCGAGCTGGACCCGCACGCCGTCTTCGCCTCGGACCTGGCCCGCCGGCTGGGGATCTGAGCCCGCCGCCCGCCGGGGCGGTACGGGACCGGGCCGGAGCGGTACGGGGTCCCGGCCGGGTCCCGTACCCCCGCCCGCTCGCCGCGCCCCACGCCCGGTCCCGTACCCCCGCCCGCTCGCCGTGCCCCACGCCCGGTCCCGCACCCCACGCCCGCTCGCCGTGCCCCTCACGCCTCAGGAGTGACCCGTCATGAAGGACGCCTTCGGCTCGCCCCAGTCCCTGCTGCTGCTCGGCGGCACCTCCGGGATCGGTCTGGCCACCGCCCGCCGGCTGATCGCCCGCCGGGTGCGCACGGTCTGGCTGGCCGGGCGGCCTTCGCCCGCGCTGGAGGCGGCGGCCGTCTCGCTGCGGGAGCTGGGCGCGGACGCCCGTACCGTCCCCTTCGACGCCCTGGAGCCGGAGGGCCACGAGGCGGCGCTCGGCAAGGTGTTCGCGGAGGGGGACGTCGATCTGGTGCTGCTGGCGTTCGGGGTGCTGGGTGACCAGAGCCAGGACGAGACGGACCCGCTCGCGGCCGTACGGGTCGCCCAGACCAACTACACCGGGGCGGTCTCGGCCGGGCTGATCTGCGCCCGGGAGCTCCAGGCCCAGGGGCACGGCTCGCTGGTGGTGCTCTCCTCGGTGGCCGGCGAGCGCGCCCGCCGGGCCAACTTCATCTACGGCTCCAGCAAGGCCGGGCTCGACGCCTTCACCCAGGGCCTGGGGGACGCGCTGTACGGGACCGGGGTGCATGTCATGGTCGTCCGGCCCGGTTTCGTCCGCACCCGGATGACGGCCGGGCTGACCGAGGCGCCGCTCGCCACCGAGCCGGAGGCGGTGGCCGAGGCGATCGAGCGGGGGCTGCTGCGGCGCTCGGAGACGGTCTGGGTGCCGGGGGCGCTGCGGCTGGTGATGTCGGCGCTGCGGCACGCGCCGCGCCCGCTCTTCCGCCGGCTGCCGATGTAGAGCCCGCCGGGGGCGGGAGCCGGCGCCGGAGCGGCGGTGGGCCGGTCAGTGGTGGGCCGGGGTCAGTGGTGGGCCGGTCAGTGGTGGGCCGGTCAGTGGTGGGCCGGGGTCAGTGGTGGGTGGGGGCCGGGGCGTCGATGGGGGCGCCGCCCTGGGCGGGGACGCCCTTGACCGGGCGGTTGCCGCCGAACTCGTACTCCCGCAGCTTGCGCCAGACCCCGTCGGCGCCCTGCTCGTGGAGGGCGAAGCAGCCGACGGTCCACTCGGCCTCGAACCCGGCCAGCTCCTCGTACGCGCGGTCCATCCCCTCCTCGGAGATGCCGTGCGCCACCGTGACATGGGGGTGGTACGGGAACTGGAGCTCCCGCACCAGTGGCCCGGAGGCGTCCCGGATCCGCTGCTGGAGCCAGGAGCAGGCGGAGGTGCCCTCCACCACCTGGACGAAGACCACCGGGGAGAGCGGCCGGAACGTCCCCGTACCGCTGAGCCGCATGGGGAACGCCCTGCCCTCCGAGGCGACCCGGGCGAGGTGCGCCTCGATGGCGGGCAGCCGGTTCCGCTCGGTCTCCGTCGGCGGCAGCAGGGTGATGTGCGAGGGGATGCCGTGCGCGGCGGGATCCCCGAAGTCCGCGCGCCGCTTCTGGAGCAGGCTGCCGTAGGGCTCCGGGACCGCGATCGAAACGCCGAGCGTTACGGTCCCCACGTCAATCTCCTCACATCACGGTTCGGGCGGGCGGACGGATCGGGTGCGTCGGGTGGTGCGGGCGGGGCGGCAGGTCGTCCGGGCCGGGTGGCCGGGGTGGCCGGCTGACCGGGGTGGCCGGGTGGCCGGGGTGGTCTCGCCCGGACGGTCCGCCTGGGGTGGTCCGCCGTCCGGGGTGGCCCACCCCGGACGGGGCCGGGGTGCTCAGTGCTTGGCGGGCAGGAAACCCACCTTCTCGTACGCCTGGGCGAGCGACTCGGCGGCGACGGCGCGCGCCTTCTCGGCTCCCTTGGCCAGGATGGAGTCCAGCGTCTCGGGGTCGTCCAAGTATCCCTGGGTGCGGTCCCGGAACGGTGTGACGAAGTCCACCATGACCTCGGCCAGATCGGTCTTGAGGGCGCCGTACATCTTGCCCTCGTACGCCTGCTCCAGATCGGCGACCGGGGAGCCGGTGAGGGTGGACATGATCGTCAGCAGGTTGCTGACGCCGGGCTTGTTCGCGGCGTCGTAGCGGATCACCGTATCGGTGTCGGTGACCGCGCTCTTCACCTTCTTGGCGGTTGCCTTCGGCTCGTCCAGCAGGTTGATCAGCCCCTTCGGAGTGGAGGCCGACTTGCTCATCTTGACCGCCGGGTCCTGGAGGTCGTAGATCTTCGCCGTCTCCTTGAGGATGTACGGCGCCGGGACCGTGAACGTCTCACCGAAGCGGGCGTTGAACCGCTCCGCGAGGTCGCGGGTGAGCTCGATGTGCTGGCGCTGGTCCTCGCCCACCGGGACCTGTTCGGCCTGGTAGAGCAGGATGTCCGCGACCTGGAGGACCGGGTAGGTGAAGAGGCCGACGGTGGTCCGGTCGGCGCCCTGCTTGGCGGACTTGTCCTTGAACTGGGTCATCCGGGACGCCTCGCCGAAGCCGGTGAGGCAGTTCATGACCCAGGCGAGCTGGGCGTGCTCGGGGACATGGCTCTGGACGAAGAGCGTGCAGCGGTCCGGGTCGAGCCCGGCGGCGAGGAGCTGGGCTGCGGCGAGCCGGGTGTTGGCGCGCAGCACGCCGGGCTCCTGCGGCACGGTGATCGCGTGCAGGTCCACGACCATGTAGAAGGCGTCGTGGGTCTCCTGGAGCGCGACCCACTGACGGACCGCGCCGAGGTAGTTGCCGAGGTGGAACGAGCCGGCGGTCGGCTGGATTCCGGAGAGCACACGGGGACGATCAGAAGCCATGCCGTTCATTCTCTCAGGTGCCGCCCTCGGTTCGGGAGCCGATGGGCCGGGGGTGCGGGCGCGGGGCCCGAATGAGACGAGGACCACAGTGCCCCGCGGCTCGCTCCCCCGCCGCGCCGGGGGCTCACGACCGGCGTCCACGGGCCGTACGGGGAGCGCACGGGCGGCACGCGCGGGCGGCGCGGGGGCGGTTCGGGGGCGCGGGGGCGGTTCGGGGGGCGGGAGGGGGACGCGCGGGGGCGGCGCGGGGCGGGGCCGAGGGACGGCGGGGGCAGATGGCGTTGTCCGGCGGGGCGCCGGAATGTTGCCCGTCGGTCCCGGGCCGCCGTCCCGGCGGGGCCCGGCAGGGTTCGGGAGCTCGTCCTGGCAGGGCCCGGGCCGGGCCCGGGCGGCGGCCCCGGCGAAGGTTCGGGAGGCCCGGGCGGCGGTCCCGGCAGGGTTCGGGAGTCCCGGGGGCTCGTCGGGGGGGGCGGCCGGCCCGGCGGGTTTCTCGACGGCGGGACCCCGGCCGTCCCCCGGCCGGACCCCGGCCGTCCCCCCGCCGGATGCCGACCGTCCCCCGACCGGATGCCGACCGTCCCGCCGACCGGATGCCGACCGTCCTCCGGGGGTGCGCCGGCGGTCCCGGGGGCGCACCCGGGGGGCGAAGAGAGGTTTCCCCGGCGCACGCGGTGAGCGACGATACAGAGCAGAGGGGGCGACGAAGGGGCGGCGAGGGGCACCACCACCGCTCCGGCCGCCGGACGCCCCCGCCGTCCCAGCCGCAGGCCGAACGGAGACCCCGTGTCGAGTACGCAGCAGCAGCCGAGCACCCGGCGGACCGCCCAGGCGCCGGGAGCGCCCAGAACACCGGGCACACCGGGCACGCCGGAAACGGCGGGCACACCGGATTCCTCGGTGACCCGGCAGGCGATCGCCTCCGCCGAGGCGCACAGCGCGCACAATTACCACCCGCTGCCCGTGGTCGTCGCCACGGCGGAGGGCGCCTGGATGACCGATGTGGAGGGGCGCCGCTATCTCGACCTGCTCGCCGGCTACTCGGCGCTCAACTTCGGGCACGGCAACCGCCGGCTGATCGAGGCGGCCAGGGCGCAGCTGGAGCGGGTGACGCTCACCTCGCGGGCCTTCCACCACGACCGGTTCGCGGAGTTCTGCGAGCGGCTGGCGGAGTTCTGCGGCATGGAGATGGTGCTGCCGATGAACACCGGGGCGGAGGCGGTGGAGACCGCCGTCAAGACCGCCCGCAAGTGGGGCTACCGGGTCAAGGGCGTG
This sequence comes from Streptomyces pyxinae, assembly GCF_024756275.1. Taxonomy (GTDB): domain Bacteria; phylum Actinomycetota; class Actinomycetes; order Streptomycetales; family Streptomycetaceae; genus Streptomyces; species Streptomyces pyxinae. The sequence continues at coordinate 38,410 of NZ_JANUGQ010000012.1, forward strand.
CCGGACGGCATGGCGAAGATCGTGGTCGCGGCCAACAACTTCCACGGCCGGACCACCACGATCGTCAGCTTCTCGACCGACCCGGAGGCCCGCGACGACCACGGGCCCTACACCCCGGGCTTCGAGATCGTTCCGTACGGTGATCTGACCGCGCTCTCCGAGGCGGTCACCGAGAACACGGTGGCGGTGCTGCTGGAGCCGATCCAGGGCGAGGCGGGCGTACTGGTGCCGCCGGCCGGCTATCTGGCCGGGGTGCGGGAGCTGACCCGCGAGCGGAACGTGCTGTTCATCGCGGACGAGATCCAGTCCGGGCTCGGCCGCACCGGCCGCTCCTTCGCCTGTGAGCACGAGGGCGTGGTGCCGGACATGTATCTGCTCGGCAAGGCGCTGGGCGGCGGCATCGTGCCGGTGTCGGCGGTGGTGTCCAGCGCGGCGGTGCTGGGCGTGCACAGGCCGGGCGAGCACGGCTCGACCTTCGGCGGCAACCCGCTGGCCTGCGCGGTGGCGCTGGAGGTGCTGGCGATGCTGCGCACCGGCGAGTACCAGGAGCGGGCCGCCGAGCTGGGCGACCACCTCCACCACGAGCTGGGGCTGCTGGTCGGCGGCGGCACCGTGGAGGCGGTGCGCGGGCGCGGACTCTGGGCGGGCGTGGACATCGTGCCGGCGCTCGGGACGGGGCGGGAGTTCTCGGAGCGGCTGATGAAGCGGGGGGTGCTGGTCAAGGACACCCATGGCTCCACCATCCGGATCGCCCCGCCGCTGATGATCTCCAAGGAGGACCTGGACTGGGGCCTGGAGCAGCTCCGGGCGGTCCTGGGCGCGGCGGCGACGGCCTGACCTCCGGGCCTGCCCGTGCGGGACGGCCTGAGAGCCGGGCTTCCGTGCGGGACCGCCTGAGTCGCGGGGCGGCGGCCGGATCCGATGCCGGGGCCCGGCCGGTACGGCTCCGGGTCCGGCCCCGGGCCGGGTTGCTCGTGCGGCGCGGGCCCCGGGAAGCATGGCCCCCGGGTCCGGTACGCGCGCGGCGCGGACCCGGGTCCGGTGCGCGGCGGTCTCCGGCCCGGGCACTCCCGGGTCCGGCAGACGGTGGGCTCAGCGGATGACGTGCGGCAGGAAGCGCGCGTACTCGTCCGTCACCGGGCCCGCCGACTCCCGGATGCCGAGCCCCGCCGCCTCGTCCTCGACCACCCAGGCGCCGAGCACCACCCGGTTGCCGTCGAAGTCGGGGAGCGGGGCCAACTCCTGGTAGCAGCAGGACTCCTCGCGTACGAGCGGGGCGGCGCCGGGTTCGTGCAGCAGCACCCCGGCGCCCTCCCGGCCGAGCAGTGGCTTGGAGACGTACCCCGGGCCGTCCGCCAGTTCGCGGGGTCCGTCGAGATAGGCGGGCAGCAGATTGGGGTGGCCGGGGTACAGCTCCCAGAGGACGGCGAGCAGCGCCTTGTTGGAGAGCAGCATCTTCCAGGCGGGCTCGATCCAGCAGGTGGAGCCGGAGGAACCGCCGTTGTCCAGGGTGGCCAGCACCTGGGGGCCGAACCGGTCGGTGGTCAGCCACTCCCAGGGGTAGAGCTTGAAGCAGCTGCGGATGAAGCGCAGCCGCTCGTCCACGAACCGGCCGGAGAGCCGGTCCCAGCCGATCCGCTCGACCGACAGCGCCTCGGTGCGGATGCCGGCCTGCTCGGCGGTCTCCCGGAGGTACGCCACGGTCATCAGGTCCTCGCCCAGCTCGTCGCCGTCGCTGTGGGCGAAGTGCAGCGGTCCCGGCGGCAGCAGCGGGGCCTGGCGCCGCCAGGCGGCGACCAGCCGTTCGTGCAGGGAGTTCCACTGGTCGGCCCCGGGGAAACGTTCCTCCATCCAGAACCACTGCGGGCTGGCCGCCTCCACCAGCGAGGTGGGCGTGTCGGCGTTGTACTCCAGCATCCTGGCCGGGCCCGTACCGTCGTACCGGAGGTCGAACCTTCCGTATACCGAAGGCAGTTCGGCACGTCGCCGCCAGGACTCGCCGACCAGCCGGGCGAGCACCGGGTCGGTGATGCCCAGCTCGGCGAAGCGGTCCCGCTCCACGATGTGCGCGGCGGCGGCGAGGCACATGGCGTGCAGTTCCTCGACCACCTCCTCCAGCGCCTCGATCTCGGACAGCGAGAAGGAGTAGTAGGCGCTCTCGTCCCAGTACGGGCGCAGCACGCCGTCCGGGTGGCGGGTCAGCGGGTAGATCAGGCCCTGTTCCTCGACCGTCGCCTGCCAGCCGGGGCGCGGCTCGATGGTGTGACGCTGCATGGTCGTCCGCTCCGTCGGGTTCCGCGCTCAGCCGCCGCCCGAGCCCGAGCAGCCGAAGCCGCCCCGGTCGACCGCCGCCTTGTCGAAACTGCCGCCGGAGAAGCGGCCCTTGTCGTCCGCCTTGCCGCCGTAGTAGTAGCCGCCGCCGGTGGTGCCGCCCCGGTTGTCGTCGCACTTGTAGCTGGGCAGCTTCTCGCGGGTGACCCGGTCGACGCAGCGCTTGTCCGGTTCGGAGCCGCAGGAGGTGAGCGTCATCGCGAGCACCCCCATGCCGCCGAGCACCACCGTGCTCGACCTGAGCCTGCGCATCCTTCCGTCCCCTCCCCGTTGCCCGCGTTCTGTTGTTCACGTCTGTTCGTCCGCCCGGCACGTCTCCCGGCCGGCCCGGTCTGTTCGTCCTCCGTGCCGTGCGGGTGCGTGCCGCCCGGATGCCGGGTGCGGGCGCCCGGTGCGGCAGTCAGCCTAGAGGGCCGCCCGGGATACTCGTAACCCCGGTCGCCCCGGCCACACCCACCCCACCGGGACCGCGCTCACCGCGGCATCGCCCGGCAGAGGGCGTCCAGGGCACCGGACCAGGCGCTGTCCGTCGGGGTGGCGTACCCGACCACCAGCGCGTCCCGGCCCGGCGCGGTGTCCGGGTGGCGGAACCGGTCCAGCCCCTGGAGCGCGAGCCCCTGCCAGGCGGCGGCCCGGACCACCTCCCGCTCGGTGCCGGGCGGCAGCTCCAGCACCGCGTGCAGCCCGGCCGCGATCCCGCTGACCCGCACCCCGGGCGCCCGCTCGGCCAGCGCGGCCACCAGCTGGTCACGGCGCCGGCGGTAGCGGAGCCGCATGTTCCGTACATGCCGGTCGTACGCGCCCGAGGCGATGAACTCCGCCAGCGTCAACTGGTCCAGGGCGCTGGAGACCCAGTCGGTCCAGCCCTTGGCCGCCAGCACCTCCGTCACCAGGTCGCGCGGCAGCACCATCCAGGCCAGCCGCAGCCCGGGCGTCAGCGACTTGCTGGCCGTGCCGAGGTAGACCACCCGCTCGGGGTCGAGCCCTTGAACAGCACCGACGGGCTGCCTGTCGAATCTGAACTCCCCGTCGTAGTCGTCTTCCAGGATCAGCCCGCCGGTGCGCCGCGCCCAGTCCACGGCGGCGGCCCGCCGCTGCGGGGACAGCGCACCGCCCAGCGGGAACTGGTGGGCCGGGGTGAGCAGCACCGCGCCCTGGCGGTCCAGTGCCCCGGTGTCGGTGCCGTGCTCGTCCAGCGGCAGCGCGGGCGTGCGCAGCCCGGTGGCCGCCAGCAGATTCCAGTGCACGTCCAGTCCGTACGCCTCCACGGCGACCGCCCCGGCCCGGCGGTCCCGCAGCACCTGGGCGAGGAGCCGCAGGCCGTGGACGAAGCCGGAGCAGACGACGATCCGGTCCGGGTCGGCGTACACACCCCGGGCCCGGGCCAGGTACTCCGTGAGCGCGGTGCGCAGCTCGATCCGGCCGTGCGGCTCGCCGTAGCCGAACGCCTGGTGCGGGGCGGTGGTGAGGGCGCGGCGGGCCGCCTTCAGCCACTCGGCGCGCGGGAAGGACGAGAGGTCGGGCATGCCGGGGTGGAGGGTGGTGTGCGTCCCGGGCGGATGGAACGGCGAGCGCCACCGCTCCGGGGCCGGCGGGACCGGTGCGCTGCCGGAACGGCGCTGGTCGGCCCGGCGCGGATCGGCCCGCTCGGCCACCCGGGTGCCCGAGCCCTGCCGGGCGGTGAGCCAGCCCTCCGCGACCAGCTCGGCATAGGCGTCGGCCACCGTGTTGCGGGCGATGCCCAGGTCGGCGGCGAGCGACCGGGAGGACGGCAGCCGGGTGCCGGGCGCCAGCCGGCCGTTCCGTACGGCGTCCCGCAGCGCGTCCATCAGCCCGGCGCGCAGCCCGGTGCCGCGCAGTTCGAGGTGCAGATCACCGAACCCGCCGCCACCGCCCGGCCCCGAATTGGCCCACGTTTTCCCCATGAAAGTGGACCATACAACTGCGCCAGCGCTCTCCTACGCTCATCACCATGACGACCCACACCAACACCAACACCAACGCAGGCACCCACACCGACACTGACACCGACACTGACACCGACACCAATATGGGCACCGGCACCGCCCCGGCCGCTTCTTCCCGCGCCCCGGAGCACACCCCCCGCCTCACCTGGGCCAAGCACGCCCCCGAGGTCTACAAGGCGATGCTCCAGTTCTCGAAGGCCGCCGAACGCGGCCTGGAGTCCTCGCTGCTGGAGCTGGTCAAGATCCGCGCCTCCCAGCTCAACCACTGCGCCTTCTGTCTCGACATGCACTCCAAGGACGCCCTGGCGGCGGGCGAATCGGTCGAGCGCATCGTCCAGTTGAGCGCCTGGGAGGAGTCGCGCCACTTCTACACCGAGCGCGAGCTGGCCGCGATCGAGCTGACCGAGGCGATCACCGTGCTCACCGACGGCTTTGTGCCGGACGAGGTGTACGCGCGGGCCGCCGGGCAGTTCGACGACACCGAGCTGGCCCATCTCATCTCCGCGATCGCCGTGATCAACGCCTGGAACCGGTTCGCCGTCACCACCCGCGCGGTGCCCGGCCACTACACCCCCGGCCAGTTCACGTGACCGACCTCGTGCATGATTTCCGCGCCCTCCACCACAACCGGGCACCCGGCGACCCGCTGGTGCTGCCCGGCCCCTGGGACGCGGCGAGCGCCCGCGCCTTCGAGGAGGCCGGCTTCCCGGCCCTGGCCACGCCCAGCGCGGGTGTGGCCGCCTCGCTCGGGTACGCCGACGGGGCCGTGCCGGCCGCCGAGATGTTCGCCGCGGTGGCCCGGATCGCCCGCGCCGTCTCCGTACCGGTCTCGGCCGACCTGGAGGGCGGCTACGGGCTCCCGCCCGCCGAACTGGTCGCCCGCGCCCTGGAGTCCGGCGTCGTCGGCATGAACCTCGAAGACACGGCGCACGGTTCGGCCCCCGGCACCCTCAAGGACCCGGAGGCCCATGCCGACTGGCTGGCCGAGGTACGCGCCGAGGCGGGCGACCGGCTGTTCCTGAACGCCCGGGTGGACAGCCTGCTGCCGTCCCTGCGGGGCACCGCCGACCGCTCGGCACCCGAACTGGTGGCCGACGCGCTGGACCGGGCGCGGCGGTACGCGGCGGCGGGCGCGGACTGCGTGTACCCGATCGGCGCCCGACCGGCCGACCTCCCCCCACTGCGCGCCGGCCTCCCGCCGACCCTCCCCCTCAACGCCCTGGCCCGCCCGGACGGCACCTCCGTGACCACCCTGGCCCAGGCCGGCGCCACCCGCCTCACCTTCGGCCCCGCCCTCCTCCACACCACCCTCACCACCCTCCGCAACCTGGCCCCGCACCTGCGTGGGTGACGGCGCCCCAATCCACTCAGGAACGACGCACCGACAGCCCGTCGATCCCAACCACCCACTCCCCCAGAGACTTTGTACGCTGTACCCGCAGCCCAGCAACGGCCACCAACAGGAGGGCAAGGCGATCGAAACCGCCCCCTCCCGGCCCTCCCCGCCCGAGGCCCGTCTCCTCCGACCCAACCGAATGAAAACACCCCTCCCCCCGGATAAAATCCCAGCTCAAGAAGTGTCGTCCCCGCGCAGGCGGGGGTGTTCCCTGCTGCTCGGGCATCCGGCGGGCCAGCGCAGCGTCGGCCCCGCGCCAGCGGGGGTGTTCCCCGGGCCATGAGCGCGGCGGCCACCACGGCGGTGTCGGCCCCGCGCCAGCGGGGGTGTTCCGCAGGGAGGCCAGCGTCACTACTCCCTGGAGGAGTCGGCCCCGCGCCAGCGGGGGTGTTCCGAGTCGGGCGAGATCTGGGTCCCCGACCCCACGGTCGGCCCCGCGCCAGCGGGGGTGTTCCGAACTCGCCCGGCTGGGCGGGGACGGCCGACTCGTCGGCCCCGCGCCAGCGGGGGTGTTCCCCAGAACAGAGCCTCCCCCAGGCGCTTTACCCGGTCGGCCCCGCGCCAGCGGGGGTGTTCCACCTGTACGACTGAGGAGTTGAGGGCCCGTGACGGTCGGCCCCGCGCCAGCGGGGGTGTTCCGCGCCTTGTGGCCGTGGGGTGTTCGGCCTACAAGTCGGCCCCGCGCCAGCGGGGGTGTTCCGGAGTGAGCCTGTTCTCCCGGGCCCGGCGCGCCGTCGGCCCCGCGCCAGCGGGGGTGTTCCCTGATCGGCACCTACGCCAAGCTGCCAGTGAGCGTCGGCCCCGCGCCAGCGGGGGTGTTCCGACGCCGGTGCCCCCGCGCCGTCCTCGCGCGAGGTCGGCCCCGCGCCAGCGGGGGTGTTCCCCCGGCGGTCACCATCTGCCGCGCCTCGTCCTCGTCGGCCCCGCGCCAGCGGGGGTGTTCCGCGGGCCGGGCAGGACCCCCGCAATCAGGAACTGTCGGCCCTGCGCCGGCGGGGGTTTTCCTCTGGTGATCCGGTGATCTGGGCCGCTGCCCGGCGACTTGGGTGACGCGGTGTGTTCCTGGCAATCCTTGGCGTCGACAAGGCCTGTTGGGGTTCTCGTTCCTGGTAGCGAGAGCTCAGAACATGCGCAGGTGTCTCCAAGCGAGTCGATGACGGGACCGGGCCGAAGGCTCATCAGGACAAGTGAGCGAGCCGGTGGAATTCCCGGAGGTCAGTTGCCGAGGTGATCCATCAGGTGGTCGTCCAGTTCCGCCGCCCACGCCTCGTGCCGCCACGGCCGCAGGTCCCGTCGGGCACGCCGGAGCCGTATCACCGCCACCCGGCCCCCGGTCCCCGTCGCCGCAGCGACGCACTCGTGCAGCAGATCGGCAGCTGCCTCTGGCTCGCCCATGCGCACCCGGGCCAGAGCCTGATCCGTCATCACGATGGCACGCTGGACTTGCTCTCGGGGGCGGCTCAGGGCGCCCGCCGCCCTGGCGAACCGGTCGTGCGCCACACTCGGGCTGCCGACGTACAGCTCGCAGACGCCTTCGAAGCCGCGTAGATGCGCTGCCGAGAAGCTCGTCGGTGCCGGGTCTCCGTCCACCACGCGGTCCAGGTCGTACCAGGCCAGCCTGAGGGCATCCTGTGACTGCCGCTCCTGCCCGGCGCGGGCCGCGATCTCCGCTGCAAGAGCGTGGGCCCGGGCGCGGATCGCAGTGCTGCCTCCGTGCTGGGCATCGCGGACAGCGGCGTCGACCAACCGCTGAGCGCTCCCAGTGCCCGCGGTCGAGTACAGGGTGACGAGCGCGTGGGACATGCGCACCGTGGCCCGCCTCCACAGCGCCAGGTGTTCCGCCTCCCGGGTCGCCTCCTCGTACAGCGCGCGGGAAGCCGCGTCGTCCCGGGTCTCGAAGGCGAGCCGGCCCGCGAGAGTGGCTGCGGCGACGGCGGTCTGCCGGAGCGCGGGCAGTTGCTCAACCGGCACAGGGCCGGTGAGCAGCTGACGGCAGGCGTCGACAGCCCGGGGCCAAGAGGAGCTGGAGCCGGACGAACGGGACGGATCCGATGGCCGCGTTGACGTCCGCGACAAGGGTCTCCAGGGCGCGGAGCGCGTCCGCGTCGAGGCGGCGCGGATCAGCCAGGGCCGCGGCGATACCGACCTGCGCGGCCGGAGAGAGCAGCATCAGCAGCCCGCCTCCCCGTTCCGTGGCCGAGCGCAGCACGAGCGTGCGCAGCCGGGCCAGCTGGTCCTCGCTCTCGCCCAGATTGGCCAGGGCGTCGAGGAGCTCGGCGAAGTCGGACCCGGCGCCGAGGCTCAGCGCTCCCGTAGGGGTACGGGCGTAAAGATGGGCGAGGAGCAGTTGGTGCCGCTCATCCGGACGGACCGGTGAGGGCGCCTCCCATCGGGCGACGGACCGCTGCAGCCCGGCCACGGACGGCAGAAGGGTGCGCCCGGAGCGTTCCGCGACAGCGAGAAGCGCACGGGCCGTCTCAGCGAGGGAGAGTCCCCTGCTCTTGCGCAGAGCCTTCAGCCGGGCGGCACCGGTCGTTCTGTCGGTCACCACTCCATGCTGCCCCGGGCGGGTGCTCAGATGGGGACGATGAGCCGAGGTTGCCCCTTCTGAGCGGCGTAGCCGAGGGTCTGCCAGGTGCCGGACCCGGACTCGGGGTCGGTGTCCATGGCGGGAAACCCGATGGTGAACTGCGACCGGTCGACCATGTACCGGTTGCGCGCGTGGTAGGCGGGTGCCCGTAGCTCGCCGGCGCCGAGCTCGATGAGGTCGGCACGGGTTCCGACACTGTGGACGGCAGCGCGTGCGGCGTCCGGCTGCTGAGCGAGGGTGCCCGGGGTGACCACGGTGAGAGCGGCTGCTGTGTGGTCAGCGAGCCAGAGCAGGGCCAGGGTGTCGATGCCGAGGGCCCCACCGATGAAGAAGTGACTGGTGCTGGTGGCGAAGGGGCCGAGGTAGGTGGCGAACGTCGGTCCGCAGTCCGTGAGGTTGTCGACGGTCCTGGTGCCGGTGATCGCCACAGCGTGCATGATCATCTCCGTGTCATAGGACGTCATATTCCCGGCGCCCACCGCGCCGGGACACAGTCGGGCCATGGACGATACCCCCCGCCCTTCGGTACTCCAGCACGACCTGGACGCCAGTCCGTACGGATGGTGTCACTGGCACCAGGACTCCTCGGACACGGCACTGGCCGTCCGCAGCATCGACCAGGGCACCGGCCCCGGGAAGAGTCTCTACGCCTGCGCCCGCTGCCGCCGGCAGTACGGCCTCGCACCGCTGGCGGAGACGGACGCGGCAATGACGCTCAGGGTCTACCGGTTCGACGCCGACGGCAACCAGCAGGAGGTGGTGCCCCGCTTCGGTTACGAGCCGGACCGCGGTCGGCCGCCGAGGGGCGGATTTCCTCCGTGCGCCTGCCCCCGGTGCCGCACCCCGTAACCGCGTCCGCGAGGCGGTCGGCACTCTCGGCCGAGTGCGGTCGGAGAGGGCGGCCTCTGCCGAGGCCCGCAGGAGATACGACGCCGAGGTGCGCCCGGTTGGGATCCCCCAGCGGTGGTGCTCGGCTACCGCTGAGTCGACCCCACGCCGGCGGGAGTGATCCGTCGCTCCGGCCCGGCGGCTTCTGGGTCGTGGTCCGGCCCCGGCTTCAGCGGGAGCTCCGCCCCGGAGCCAGCTCTGCGGCAGCTGGAGTTCCTGGGCTGGTCCCGACTCGTCAAAGGCTTGAGGGGACCTAGACGTTCTGCGGCACGACTCGGGGTGCGGTTCAGCGGCAATGCGCTCTTGGCCGCTGAGTGAGTACCGGTTGCGGCGTTCGGGGATGCGGGCACGGTAGAAGGATGTGACACGGACCCCAGTGGCCCGGGCAGGGTCCGGGCGGAGAGAGAAGGGTGCGGGATGTTGCGTACGGTCATTGACGGTGAGTGGGTGACGCTCCCGGCGACGCTGGGGGAACTCCAGGCAGCCTTGACGGACGAAGAGCGGCCGGTGTTCGAGGCGGAGATGAATGCGACCGCTTTGGAGGATCTGACACGGGTCGCGGTCCGCTGGGCGCTGCCTGCTGAGGCGCGGCAGGCGGACGAGGAGTTGTTCGTGCGTCTGGCCGCAGGTGATTACAGCGGTCTCGTGGACAGCGACGGACGACCGGTGGAATCGTGAGCCGGCGGTTCGCCATGGCCTATGTCTCCGCTGCAAGCGCCGGCTTCAGCGCGGCCCGAGGGTTCGTCCCGGACGCCGTAACTCGATTGATCAGTAAGGCGCCTGGCGCCAGGTTGGCCTGGGTGAAGTCGTCGTACTCCGGCGCCCAAGGCAACTGCGTCGAGGTGGCCGTTCTGCCCGGCGGCGGGTACGCGCTGCGCGACAGCAAGGCACCTCAGGGGCCGGCTCTCGCGTTCGGGCCGGAGACATTCGCCGCGTTCCTCAGTGGCGGCATGGTGCAGGCGGTGGTGGTGCGTCCGGCACGCTGAAAGCACCGGACGCCTCGTCCTCCTGGCCGCGCACCGCGAGACGCGTGCCCGGGAGGACGGCGGAGGGGCACGGCGGGATGCCGTGCCCCTCGGGGGTGCCGTATCACTCGGGCGGGCTACGGGAGCCAGGACTGCCAGGTGGGCTTGTTGGCCTTGACCCACTTCTCGGCGGCCTCGTCCGGGGAGAGTTTCTGGTCGGCGATCATCAGGGCGACCTCGTTCTGCTGCTCGGTGGTCCAGCGGAACTTCTTGAGGAAGGCCGCCGCGTCGCCGCCCTTGCGGGCGAAGCCGGCGTTGAGGAACTTCTCCAGCGGGGTGTGCGGGTAGGCGCAGGCGACCTTGTCGGGGTCGGCGTCGCAACCCTCCTTGTGGGGCGGCAGTTTCACCTCGGTCATGGGGACCTTGGTGAAGAGCCACTGGGGTGAGTACCAGTAGGTGAGAAAGGGCTTCTTCTCCTTGGCGAACTGCTTGATCTGGGTGATCTGCGCCGCCTCGGAGCCCGCGAAGACGACCTTGTAGTCCAGCTTGAGGTTCTTCACCAGCGCCGTGTCGTTGGTGACGTAGGACGGGGAGCCGTCCAGGAGCTGGCCCTTGCCGCCGGACTCGCCGCTGCGCAGCTGGGCGGCGTACTTGTCGAGGTTCTTCCAGTCGGTGACGTCCGGGTGCTGCTTGGCGAAGTAGGTGGGGACGAACCAGCCGATGTGGCCGGTCACCCCGAGTCCGCCGCCGGAGACGATGGTCTTCTTGTCCTCGACGTACCGCTGTTGCTGCTCCGGGTGGCCCCAGTCCTCCAGGAGGGCGTCCACCCGGCCCTGGGAGAGGGCGTCCCAGGCGGGCACCTCGTCCACCTGGACGGTGTCGACGCGATAGCCCAGCTCGTGTTCGAGCAGGTACTTGGCGACGGCCACATTGGCCTGGGCGCCGACCCAGGACTGGGTGGAGAGGGTGACCGACCGGGTGCCCTGGGCGGCGGCGTACGGGGACGCCTGCTTGGTCATGTCGGCGGCGCCGCAGCCGGTGAGGGCCAGCAGGCCGAGGGCGGCGGGGACGGCGACGGCCGCCTTGCGGACTCGACGGGCCGGGAGGGTCGTACGCATGTCAGGCCTCCTTCCGGGCGGGCTGGGTGACCCGGTCGAGCATCAGGCCCAGGCAGACGATCGCGGCACCCGCGACGAGGCCGGTGGCCAGGTCGCCCTGGGCCAGGCCGAAGACCACCTGGTAGCCGAGGGCACCGCCGCCGACCAGGCCGCCGATGATGACGACGGCGAGGACCAGGACCACGCCCTGGTTGACGGCGAGCAGCAACGCGGGCCGAGCGAGAGGCAATTGGACCTGGCGGAGCTGCTGCCAGCCGGTGGCGCCGAGCGACCGGGCGGACTCCATGGCGACCGGGTCGACACCGCGCAGGCCCTGGGTGGTGATACGGACGACGGCGGGCAGCGCGTACACCACGGCGGCGGCCACCGCCGGGGCGCGGCCCACACCGAAGAGCGCGACCACCGGGATCAGGTAGACGAACTGCGGCATGGTCTGGAAGACGTCGAGTACGGGCCGGAGCACGCGTTCCACGCGGGCGCTGCGGGCGGCGGCGACGGCCACCGCGAAGCCGAGCACCAGGGTGACGGCGACGGCGGCCAGCACCTGGGCGAGGGTGTCGAGCGAGTCGTTCCAGACGCCCAGCACACCGATCGCGGCCATGGCGAGCACGGCGGTGAGCGCGGTGCGCCAGGTGCCGATCAGCAGGGCGAGCGCGCCGACCAGCAGCAGCATCGCCCACCAGGGCAGTGCCTGGAGCCCGTCGCGCAGCGGGTCGAGCACCCAGGCGGTGAAGCCGGCCGCCCAGTCGGCGGTGCCGCCGATCACCGGGACGCCCGAGTAGAGGTGGGCGGTCATCCAGTCGACGGCCCGGTTGACCGGCTCCGCGATGGCGACGTACCAGGACTGCGGCCACTCCTGCCGCCCGGCCAGCCGGCCGGCCACGGCGACCAGCAGGGTGCCGGCGAGGGCGAGGGCCCAGCCGAGCCGGGACGGGAGCGCGACGGGCCCGGTGTCGTCGTCGCCGGCCGCGGCGGCGGTGCGGTCGAAGACGACGGCCAGCAGCACGATCGGGATGCCGGCGGCGAGCGCGGCGCCCACGTCGACCGAGGCCAGCGCCTGGTAGACCCGGTCACCGAGGCCGCCCGCGCCGATCACCGAGGCGATCACGGCCATGGAGAGCGCCATCATGATCGACTGGTTGACGCCGAGCAGCAGTTCCTTGCGGGCCAGCGGCACCCGGGCGGACAGCAGGCGCTGGCGACGGGTCGCGCCGAGCGAGGCGGACGCCTCCAGGACGCCGGGGTCGGCGTCGCGCAGCCCGAGCGCGGTGAGCCGGGCCATCGGGGGCGCGGCGTAGACGACGGTGGCCAGCACGGCGGCGGGCACCCCGATGCCGAAGACCAGCACCACCGGGAGGAGGTAGGCGAAGGCGGGCAGCACCTGCATGGTGTCGAGCACCGGGCGCAGCGCGCGGAAGGTGCGGTCGGAGAGGCCGGCGGCCAGCCCGAGCAGGGCGCCGAGCAGCACGGAGGCGGCGACCGCGACGATCATCAGGGCGAGCGTCTGCATGGTCGGCACCCACATGCCGAGCAGCCCGCAGACGGCGAACGCGGCGGCGGCGGTGACGGCGAGGCGCACTCCCGCGACGCGCCAGGCGATCAGCCCGGCGGCGGCGGTGACCCCGGCCCAGCCGGCGGCGAGCAGCAGCAGATAGACACCGCGCACGGAGAGGGTGACGGCGTTGCTGATGTGGCCGAAGAAGTAGAGGAACAGCGGGTGGCTGTCGCGGTTGTCGATGATCCAGTCGCTCACCGAGGAGAGCGGCTCGGAGAGGTCGACGGAGAGCGCGGCGGGCCAGCTGCCGCCGCCGATGAGGAGCGCGCCGAGGACGGCGAGGAGGGCGAGGGCGCCGAGGGTGAGCGGCACGGTTCTGCGGAACACCCGGGCGCCGCTGTCGCGGAGGGAGGAGGGTGCGGTCACGGCTGCTGTCACGCCGCCGCCTTTCCGCCCGGCGCCACCGGGAGGCCGGCGACCACCGCCAGCAGGTCCTGCTGGTCGACGACGCCCACGCAGCGGCCGCCCTCCACCACGCGCACTTGCCCGCCGGTGCGGGCGACAGCCTCGATGGCCTCGGAGACGGTCGCGCCGGGCGCCACGGCCGGGCCCTCGCCCGGGCCGTCGCACGGCGGGCGCATGGCCGAGCGCACGGTGACCACCTGTTCGCGCGGCACATCGCGGACGAAGTCCCGTACGTAGTCGTCGGCGGGCGAGCCGACGATCTCCTCGGGGGTGCCGAGCTGCACCACCCGGCCGTCGCGCATCAGCGCGATGCGGTCGCCGAGCCGGAGCGCCTCGTTGAGGTCGTGGGTGATGAAGATCATCGTGCGGCCCTCCTCCTGGTGGAGCCGGACGACCTCCTCCTGCATGTCCCGCCGGATCAGCGGGTCGAGCGCGCTGAACGGCTCGTCGAACAGCAGGACTTCGGGGTCCACGGCGAGTGCCCGAGCGAGGCCGACGCGCTGCTGCTGGCCGCCGGAGAGCTGGCCGGGGCGGCGCTCCTCCAGCCCGCCGAGACCGACCTTGGCGACCATCTCGGCGGCCTTCTCGCGGCGTTCGGCACGGCCCATGCCCTGGATCTCCAGGCCGTAGGCGACATTGTCCAGCACACTGCGGTGCGGGAGCAGGCCGAAGTGCTGGAAGACCATCGCGGCCCGGTGGCGGCGGAGTTCACGCAGCCGGGTGCGGTCCATGGTCACGATGTCCTCGCCGTCGATCTCGACGGTGCCGGAGGTGGGCTCGATGAGCCGGGTGAGACAGCGGACCAGGGTGGACTTGCCGGAGCCGGAGAGGCCCATGACGACGAAGACCTCGCCCTTGCGCACGTCGAAGGAGACGTCCCGGACGGCGGCGGTGCAGCCGGTGCGCTCGCGCAGCTCGGCGGCGGGCAGCCCGGTCAGTTCCGCGTCCCCGGGTATCCGGTCGGCCTTGGGGCCGAAGACCTTCCACAGGTTGCGGACGGCGAAGACGGGGGGAGCCGCCGGGGTGTCGTCGGTGGCCGGGCGGCCGGAGGACGTGTCGGTGCCCGTGACAGCCGGGCCGGTGGCAGCGGTGGCCGTCCGGCCGGTGGACGCGTTGGGGGTCGCGTCGGCGGCCGCCTGGTCGGTGGGCGCGTCGACGACGGTCGCGCCGGTGGGCGTCCGGCCGTCGGACGTGTTGACGGGCGCGGCGGCGGTGGGGCCGGTGCCGGTGGTGGCGGGCGGGTCGACGGCGGTCGCGTCGGCGGTCGTCCGGTCGGTGGGCGCGTCGGCGGTCGCGGGGGCGGCCGGGCCGGTGGCGGGGGCGGCCGGACCGGTGGCGGCGGTCGCGGGGGTGGCCTCAGGTACGGGGGCGGGGGCCGGGTTCCGGGGGGACCGGGCCGGCGCCGAGGCTCTGGCAGCCGGCTCCTGCGGGGAGTTGGCGGACCCGGCGGTACGGGACGCGCGCTCGGTACCGGGGACGCCCGGGATACTGGGGCTGCTCATCACGCATCGCCTCCCAGCAGCTCGGCACACTTCTCTCCGACCATGAGGACTCCGATCATCGGGTTGACGGCGGGCATCGTCGGGAACACCGAGGCATCCGCGATCCGGATCCCCTTCAGCCCTCGGATCTTCAACTCAGGGGTGACGACGGCCATGTCGTCGTCGGGGGCGCCCATCTTGCAGGTGCCGGCCGGGTGGTAGACGGTGTGGGCGACCTTGCGGGCGTACTCGCTCAGTTCCTCGTCGCCGGTGACCTCGGGTCCCGGGCAGACCTCGCGCTTCAGCCACTTGGCCAGCGGCTCGGCCTTCGCGACCTCACGGGCGATCCGGATGCCGTCGACCAGGGTGCGGCCGTCGTAGTCGTCCTCGTCGGTGAAGTAGCGGAAGTCCAGGGCGGGCTTCACCTCGGGGTCGGCCGAGGTGAGGTAGAGCCGGCCCCGGCTGCGCGGCTTGGGGATGTTCGGGGTCATCGACACGCCGTGCTCGGGGCGCTGGTAGCCCAGCCGCTCGGGGTTGTCGGTGAAGGGGATCTGGTAGAAGTGGAACATCAGATCCGGCCCGCGCGACTCGGGGTCGCGGCGCACGAAGAGCCCGGCGTCGCTGTCCATCGCGGAGTTCTCCGGCAGCGGCCCCTCGGTCTCCCAGACGATGACCGACTCCGGGTGGTCCAGCAGGTTCTCACCGACACCCGGCAGGTCGTGGACGACCGGGATGCCCAGCGCCTCCAGGTCCTGGCGCGGCCCGATGCCGGAGTGCATCAGCAGCCGGGGCGTGTCCACCGCGCCCGCGCAGACCAGCACCTCGCGGCGGGCGGTCAGCAGCCGCTCGGCGCCGTCCTTGTCGCGGACGTGGACGCCGCGGGCCCGGTCGCCGTCCAGCTCCAGCTTGTACGCCCAGGTCTCCAGGAAGATCCGCAGGTTGGCCCGCTCGTCCATGACCGGGTGGAGATACGCCACCGAGGCGGAGGAACGCTTGTTGTTCTCCGGGTGGTAGGCGAGGTCGAAGAAGCCGGTGCCCTCGTGGAACGGCTGGGCGTTGAAGCCCTCCACGCGCGGGACGTCCAGCGCCTTCCGCGCCGCGTCCACGAAGTCGCGGGCGATGGCGTTCCGGTCCTTCTCGTCCACCGAGACGATGTTGTTGAGCAGCCGGTCGTAGTACGGGTCCATGGCGGCCGCGTTCCAGCCGGTGGCACCCGACTCCTCCCACTCGTCCCAGTCGGAGGGGAGCGGCTTGAAGGAGATCAGGGTGTTGTGCGAGGAGCAGCCGCCGAGCACCCGGGCGCGGCTGTGGCGGATGTGCGAATTGCCGCGCGGCTGCTCGGTGGTGGGGTAGTCGTAGTCCAAGTCGCCGCCGAGCAGGCCCATCCAGCGGCGCAGGGTGAGCACATCCGGGCGGTCCACGTCGGAGGGGCCGCCCTCGATGACGGCGACGGTGGTGCCCGGGTCGGCGCTGAGGCGGTGCGCGATCACGGACCCGGCGGTGCCGCCGCCGACGATGACGTAGTCGTACTCGTGCTCGTGCTCGTAAGCGGGGTCCTGCTCGTGCTCGTACGCGGAGTCGTGCTCCTGCTCGGAGCTGTTCCCGGTGGTGGAGCCGGGGTTGGGGGTGGGGGTGTTGCCGGTGTTCATGTTGTTTTCCTGTCCCGATTTCCGGTTTTCAGCGCTTCGGTGCGGCGGGCGCCCGGGGCAGGCCCCGGAGTGTGACCGGGGCCCGCCCCGGGCGCCGCGCCTCAGCGCTTCGCCGCGTCGGCGTTCTGGCGCTTCGGCGCTTCAGCCCGCGAACCAGCGCACGGGGCGCGGGGCGAGGTTCTGGTAGACGTGCTTGGTCTCGCGGTACTCGGCCAGTCCGGCCGGGCCCAGCTCGCGGCCGATGCCGCTCTTGCCGAAGCCGCCCCACTCCGCCTGCGGCAGGTAGGGGTGGAAGTCGTTGATCCAGACGGTGCCGTGGCGCAGCCGGGCGGCGACCCGGCGGGCGCGTCCGGCGTCGGAGGTCCAGACACCGCCGGCGAGGCCGTACTCGGTGTCGTTGGCGAGGGCGACGGCCTCGTCCTCGGTGCGGAAGGTCTCGACGGTGAGGACCGGTCCGAAGACCTCCTCGCGGATGACCCGCATCCGGCGGTGGCAGCGGTCCAGGACGGTCGGCCGGTAGAAGTAGCCCTCGCCGTACTCGGCCCCGGTGGGCCGCTCGCCGCCGGCCCGCAGCACGGCGCCCTCGGCGAGGGCGGAGGCCACGTACTCCTCGGTCCTGGCGAGCTGCTGGGCGGAGACCAGCGGACCGCACTCGACGCCCTTCTCGGTGCCCCGGCCGATCCTGATCTTCTCGGCGCGGCGGGCGAGTTCGGTGACGAACCGCTCCCGGACCGACTCCTGCACGATCAGCCGGGAACCGGCCGAGCAGACCTGGCCGCTGTGGATGAAGGCGGCGTTCAGAGCCTGGTCGACGGCGGTGTCGAAGCCCTCGTCGGTGGCGCAGGCGTCCGCGAAGACCACATTGGGGTTCTTGCCGCCCAGTTCGAGGGCGACCTTCTTCACCGTGTCGGCGGCGGCGCGCATCACCTTGGTGCCGCTGACGATGCCGCCGGTGAAGGAGATCAGGTCCACATCGGGGTGTTCGGCCATCCGGGCGCCGACCGGGTCGCCGGGGCCGGTCACCAGGTTGGCCACTCCGGCCGGCAGCCCCGCCTCGGTGAGCAGGTCGATCAGCGCCATGGTGGTGAGCGGGGTGATCTCGCTGGGCTTGACGACAAAGGTGTTGCCCGCCGCCAGCGCCGGAGCGATCTTCCAACTCGCCTGGAGAAGGGGGTAGTTCCAGGGGGTGATCAGGGCACAGACACCGACCGGCTCATGGACGACCACGCTGTGGATGTCCGGCGAACCGGCGTCCACCACCCGGCCGGCCCCCTCACCGACGACCAGGTCCGCGAAGTAGCGGAAGGCGTCGGTGACGCAGTCGATGTCGACGCGCCCCTCCTCGACGGTCTTTCCGGCGTCCCGGGCCTCCAGCAGGCCGAGCTTCTCCCGGTCGCGCTGGAGGAGGTCCGCCACCCGGCGCAGCAGCGCGGCGCGCTCCGCGACCGGAGTGCCGGGCCAGGCGCCGGTGTCGAAGGCGGTACGCGCGGCGGCGATCGCGGCGTCGGTGTCCTCGGCGCCGCCCTCCGCGACGACCGCCAGGGTCGTGGCGTCGGCGGGGTCGAGGATGTCCCGCGTGGCTCCGGAGGCGGCGGCCCGCCACCTTCCGCCCACATGGATGGTGTGTTGCTCCGACACGTCGCGTATCGCCTTCCGTCTTCCCGGGGATGTCTCGCGCCGACCGGGCCGGTGACCCGGGTCAGCGACCGGGGTGCCTGCCCCGAGGGCGGGAAAGCATGCGCGAACTCCGCCTGAAAGTGGGCTTGCTCACGTCCGGGAGGACGGCGGTACGGTACGCCCTCGCAGCCGGCGACGGTGCCGTCACGCGATCGGCGGGAGGCCGGGCGCGGTCGCCGGGCCCATCGACCGGTCCATGGAAGCCGCCGCGCGGGCGGCCGCGAGAGCCGCCACGGGGGCCGCTGCCGGGCTACGCCGGACTACTCCGAGGCGCCGTGGAGGTCGTCGCGGAAGTCCTCCCGGGCCTCGTCGCGGAGGTCGCCGCGGACCCGGAGCGCGGCCGTCCAGCGGGGGGTCATCCACACCACGATCAGCGCCGCGAAGAGCACCGGGAAGAGCAGCCCGTCGAGGCGTACGTCCGTGAGCCGGGTGAGCAGCCCGGCGGCGGTCGCGGCGGCGAGCAGCAGGGCGGTGGTGATCCGGTGCGCGACCGCCCGCACCTGGTCACGCTCGGCGAGCTGGCGCTCGTCCAGCATCCGGCCGCGCAGCTCGAAGAGGCCCCGGGTGCAGCCGTTGATCACACCCATCGCCACGCACCAGGGCAGCGTCAGGAGCGGCAGGGCCCAGACGGCCGGGAGCGAGTCGCCGTGGACGGAGCCGAGCCAGGCCGGGACCAGGGCGGCGGTCAGCACCATGTGCAGCGCCACCCAGGCCCGGCGGCGCCCGGCGGTGGCCCACCAGGAGACCGCCTCGGTGCGGTTCATGAGCGCGTACATGCGCCGGTCGTAGCGGGTCGCGCCGGTGGTGCCGGTGGCGTCGGTGGTCATGGGGTCCCTCCCGTAAGTGGTGCGGTGGTGCGGTGTCACGGTGCTGCCGCTGGTGGTGCGGTGTCGCGGGGTGGTGCGGGGCCGCGCGTCGGTCGGTCGCGCGGCGGTGCGGGCCCGCGGTTCCCGGGCGGGCCGGGTACGGGCCCGAGCCGGAGGCAGCCGGGTCAGGCCAGGGGCCGCCGGATCAGGCCTCGGGCCGCCGGGCCGGGTCAGGGGCCGCCGGGTCCCGGGTCAGGCCGGTTCGCCGGCCGGAACGGCTCCGGCGCCGGACGAGGCGGCGCCGGCCGCCGGCCCGGTGGTGGACCCCGGCCCGGTCATGGACCCGAACCCGGCCGAGGGCCCCGATCCGGTCGTGGCCGCCGGTCCGGCGCCGTAGACCGTGGCGGTGAGCGGCGGGAACGGCTCCAGCGAGAACAGCGCCTCCACCGGCAGCTCGAAGTGCGCGGCGAGCCGCAGTGCCAAATCGAGGCTGGGGTTGTACTGGCCCCGCTCGATGTAGCCGACGGTCTGGTAGTGGACACCGACGGCCTCGGCCAGCGCCTGGCGTGACACCTTCCGCTCCGCCCGGATCACCGCCAGCCTGTTGTGTACCTGCTCGCTCATGTATAAGAAGTACTACATTTGATCGCACTTACGCAATGATCCGTTCGGATGAGGATCATGACGGGACCGGCTCCACTCCCCCGTCCGGGCGGCCGGGCGTGCCTAGGGTGCGGTCCATGCGCAGCAGCGACGATCGCGTCTATCTCGCCCCCGTCGACCATCTGCGCGCCGGGGCCGCCGTGCTGGTCGTGCTGTACCACGGCTGCCAGCTGATCGGCGCCCGGCTGGAGCACCGCGCCTTCTCACCCGGCACCGACTGGCTCTACTCCGCCAATCCGCTGGCCGCGCTGGTCTTCGAGGGGCACACCGCGGTGGCCCTGTTCATGGTGCTGTCGGGCTTCGTCTTCACCGTGGGTGCGCACGGCCGGCCGGTGCGGGCCGGCCGCTTCCTCGCCAACCGGCTGCTGCGGATCTACCCGCTCTATCTGGTCGTCGCCGTGCTCGGGACGGCCACCCGGGTGGCGCTGCCGGACGCCGGGGAGCTGCTGCGCATCGCCACTCTCGCCACCCCCGTCCAGCCGTACGGCGGGGTGTTCTGGACGCTCTGTGTGGAGATGCAGTTCTATCTGGTCTTCCCGCTGCTCAACCGGCTGCTCACCGAGCGCGGGCCCGGCGCCCTGCTCCGGCTGCTGGGCGCGGTCGCGCTGCTGCGGGCACTGGTCTGGCTGAGCGCCCCGGGCCCCGTGCCGGACACGGCCGCGCTCTATCTGGGACTGGCCGGGCGGATCGACCAGTTCCTGCTGGGGATGCTGGCCGCCTGGGCCTTTCTGCACCACCGCGAACGGCTGCGCTCCCGCTGGCTGGTGCCGGGCGCCCTGACGCTGGCGGTGGCCACCCTGTGGGCCTTCAACCAACTGCACGGGTATGTCTCCGACAGCCCGCTGAAGTTGCTCTGGAGCGGTACGGAAGGGGCCGTCTGGGCGCTGGTGGTGGCGGGGTACGTCGCCAACGGCCCGGCGCACGGGGCGGTTTCGCGCGCGGTGGCCCGGGTGGGCGAGGTCAGCTTCTCGGTGTATCTGACGCACTTCATGGTGCTCACCGCGCTGTGCGCGTACGTCCCCCGGGACCGGCCGGACTGGTGGCCGGCCGGACTGCCGCCGGTGTGGGGCGCGTTCGCCGCCGCCCTGCTGGTGGCGCTGCCGGTCACGCTGGCGCTGTCGTTCGTCACGTACCACGCGGTGGAACTGCCGTTCCTGCGGCTGCGGCGCCCGTACACCGGCCCGGCGACGGCGCCCCGGCCCCCGGCGGCAGCGACGACGACAGCAACGACGACCGGGACGGCGACAGCGACTGGGACGGGACCGGGGCCGGAGCCGGGGACAGCGATCGGGACGGGGGCCGTCACCCCGTCGGCGGAGACACCGCGCCCCCGGCGGCTGGAGAGCCACCGGGGGCGCGGTGAGGTGGTGGAGCCGTAGCACCGGGGCCGTAGCACCCGGGACGTGGCCCGAGCCGTAGCACCCGGGACGTGGCGACCGGGGGCCGGGCGGGCGGTCCCGGCGGGCCGGGCCGGGGCGTCAGAGCAGGCCGAGACCGCGCACGGCGTCGCGCTCCTCCGCCAGCTCCTGCACCGAGGCGTCGATGCGGGTGCGGGAGAACTCGTTGATCTCCAGGCCCTGGACGATCTCGTACTTGCCGTCCTTGCAGGTGACCGGGAAGGAGGAGATCAGGCCCTCCGGGACGCCGTAGGAGCCGTCCGAGGGGATGCCCATGGAGGTCCAGTCGCCGGCGGCGGTGCCGTTGACCCAGGTGTGCACGTGGTCGATGGCGGCGTTGGCGGCGGAGGCGGCCGAGGAGGCGCCCCGGGCCTCGATGATCGCGGCGCCGCGCTTGGCGACGGTCGGGATGAAGGTGTCGGCCAGCCACGCCTCGTCGTCGACGGTCTCGGCGGCGTTCTTGCCGGCGATCTCCGCGTGGAAGATGTCCGGGTACTGGGTGGCCGAGTGGTTGCCCCAGATCGTCAGCTTCTTGATGTCGGAGACGGCGGCGCCGGTCTTCGCGGCCAGCTGCGAGATGGCGCGGTTGTGGTCCAGCCGGGTCATCGCGGTGAAGCGCTCGGCCGGCACGTCCGGGGCGGCGGCCTGCGCGATGAGCGCGTTGGTGTTGGCCGGGTTGCCCACGACCAGGACCTTGATGTCGTCGGCGGCGTGGTCGTTGATGGCCTTGCCCTGCGGCTTGAAGATGCCGCCGTTGGCCTCCAGCAGGTCGCCGCGCTCCATGCCCTTGGTGCGCGGGCGGGCGCCGACCAGCAGCGCGACGTTGGCGCCGGCGAAGGCGACGTTCGGGTCGTCGGTGATCTCGATGCCGCGCAGCAGCGGGAAGGCGCAGTCGTCGAGCTCCATCGCCGTGCCCTCGGCGGCCTTGAGGCCCTGCGGGATCTCCAGGAGGCGCAGCTTGACCGGCACGTCCGCGCCGAGCAGGTGGCCGGAGGCGATGCGGAAGAGCAGTGCGTAACCGATCTGGCCGGCCGCGCCGGTCACGGTGACATTCACGGGAGTGCGGGTCATGGCGATCTCCGTAAGACAGCTGGCGGTGGGGGTCCCTGCCCCTGGTGCTGGACATCCCCATGATCGATCGGTGTCTCGACGTGAAGAGATATCCAGCGGTCAGGCTATCCGACCCCGGCGTGCCCGAACCCCTGCCCCCTTGTGTCCCGTCTCACCCCTTCGGGTGCGGGCCGGGACGGGGGAACGAACGAGGGTACGACTCCGCTCCGCACCGCTCGGGCAGCTGTGCCGTGCGCGGGGTGGGGGGAGGTGGCGCGATTCCGGGTGCCGGTCAGGTGCCGGTCGGTCGCCGTGCCGGTCAGGTGCCGGTCGGTCGCCCTGCCGGTCAGGTGCCGGTCGGTCGCCCTGCCGGTCAGCCGCCGGTCAGGGGGGTGGCGCAGTTCCGGGAGCCGTCGGGCCGCACGGCGCAGGCGGTCGGGCGCGCCTTGCCGGGCACCGCCACCATCGGGGTGTAGGCGTCGGAGGTCCCGGCCGCCTCACCCTCCCGGGTGGTGCCGTTCACGGTGAGGGTCACCCGGTCACCGGCGTCGGCCCGGGTGAGCCGGGCCCAGGCGGCGCCGCACACCTTGCTGTACCGGATCTCGACCGCCCCGGCCCCGACCGCCCGGGCGGCCACCGTGGTGGCGTGGGCGCCGCCGCACCCCATGGCCTCCGGGTCCTTGCCGGTGCACCCGGCCCCGGAGCAGCGCACCCCGGGCGGCAGGGAGGCGGCCGACCGCCCGGGCGCGGGCGCGGAGGGGGCGGCGCCCTGTCCCCGGTCGTCCCCGCCGAACCCGAAGCCGCCCCAGGAGCCGGTCAGCAGCACGGTCGCGACGATCACCAGCAGCGCGCCGAGCGCCCCGGAGAGCACGGTCGGCAGGACCGCCCGCCAGCCGGTGGCCCGGGGCGCGGCGGGGGCGGAGGCCGAGCCGGCGGTGGTGGCGGTGGCCGGCGGGGTGGCGGCGGCCTTGTCGGCGGCCGGGGCCGGGGTGCCGGTCGGCGCGGACCCGGCGGAGGCGGCTCCCGGCTGGGCGGGGGCACCGTCGGCGGGGGCGGCGGAGGTGGGCGCCGGGGCGGCGGACGGGTTCCCGGCACCCTTGGATATCGCGCTCCCGGCGGGCCGGGCCTCCCCGGCGGCGGCACCGGACTTGGCGGCGCCGGGCTGGGGGGCACCGGACTGGGGGGCACCGGACTTGGTGAGAGCCGACCACACGGCCAGGTCCGGCCCGGGGGTGGCGGTCGGCCACGCCACCTTGCCGGAGGACGGCGCCCCCTCGGCGCCGGAGGCGGAGGTGCCCTTGGCGGAGGCGGTCGCGGCGGACCCGCTCCTGGCGGGGGCGCCCTTGGCGGAGCCGCCCTTGCTGAGCGACTGGGCGGCGGCCCGGCCGGACGTCGGCGGGGTGGCGGAGGCCGTACCGGGGCCCGCCGCCGGGGCCGTTGCCGTACCCGGGTTCGTACGCCCACTCGTGCCCGCGCCCGTGCCCGGGGCGGCGGTCGTCGGTCCGGCGGCCGGGCGTCCGGTGCCGCGCTTCCCTGGCAGCAGGGCGGAGAGCGCCGCCAGGCGCGGACCCCGGCGCTTGCCGGCGGCGGCCGGAGCGGCGGCGGCCCCCGGGGCAGCGGCCTCCAGGGCGGCACGCGCCTCGGCCGCCCGGAGCGCCTCGGCCGTGGTGTCCGGGGGCGCCCCGGCGTCGCTCCACGCCCGGCCGGCCCGCTCCCACAGGGTGGTCAGGTGCGCCGCCTCGGCACCGGTCGCCTCGGCCAGCGCGAGCACGGCGCCCTGCGGCGGGTGCAGCCGGCCGTTCAGATAGCGTTCCCAGGACGTACGGCTGTAGCCGGTACGCCGGGCGACGGCCGCCAGACCGGGACCACCCCGGTCGACCACTCCCCGGAGCTGTCCGGCGAACTCCGCGATTCGCGGGTCCAACTTCTCCGGCAACGGCTTCCAACGCGACACCGGTTCCCCCTGCACTTGCTCATGTTCCGGGCGTGCCGCCCAGTTTCGCATCCGCCGAACGGCGACCGCGACGTACCGGAATGGTCACCTCCGTGCCACAGCGCTCCCCGGCGCCTTGATCCTTCTTGGCACGTGCATGACGCTGAGAAGACACTCCGGCGGCGCCCGTCCTTCCTCGGGGGTGGGGACGGTCGTCGTCGGTTCAGCCGCGCTCCCGGTCCTTCGGCGGAGGCGGACGGCCCCTCAGCGGACCGCGAAGTGGACGGCCTCCTCCAGGAACGGGACCTCCAGCCAGGGATGGGGCTGCGTCATCAGCGAGAGCAGCACGATGCCGCCGCCGAGCACCCCGTAGGTGGCCATGTCGGTGAAGCGGGACCGGACGGCCAGCATCCCCACCGACGCCACGGTCCGGCGCAGTACGGCACCGGTGAGCAGGGCGACCCCGATCAGGATGGCGCCGATCCGGGACGCTTCGGCGAACGGGTCCCAGCCGACCACCAACAGGCCGAGCCCGGTCATGCCGAGCACCGTGAGCAGCGGCCACTGACGGGCGGGCGCCGGGGCGTCACCGGCCGCGGCCCGGCCACCGCCCTCGGGCCGGGCGGTGTCCCGGGTCAGCGTCGGCGGACGGCGCGTCCGCCCGGCCCCGGCGCCCGAGTCCTCCGAGGAGCCGCCGTCCGAAGGGCCGCCGCCCGGGGCGAGGCCGTCCGACACGGGGCCTTCCGGCCCAGGAGCATCCGGCGCGGAGCCGCCCGGCGCGGACCCCTCCGACAGCGGACGGTCCGACGCGGGATCGAACGGCACCGGACCGTCCGGCGAAGCGGTCGCCTCCGACACCGGTCGGTCCGACGCGCGATCGTCCGAGGCCGGTCGGCCCGACGCGGGATCGTCCGACACCAGTCCGTCCGGCGAAGCGGTCGCCTCCGACACCGGTCGGTCCGACGCGGGATCGTCCGAGGCCGGTCGGTCCGACGCGGGGCCGACCGACACCGGGCCGACCGACGCGCGATCGTCCGGCACCGGGCCGTCCGGCGCGGAACCCTTCGGGGCCGGACCGCCCGATGAAGGATCGTCCGGGATCGGAGCCGTACCGGAAACGCCCTCACCGGAGCCACCCGCACCGGACAGGTCCCGGCCGGGCAGGTCCCGGCCCGCGACCTCTGTGCCGGTGGTCTCCGTGCCCGCGACCTCCGTGCCGGAGGCGCCCGCCGGAGCGCCGGTCGCCCGGTCGCGATCCGGCGCGGTGCGCTGAGGCACGCCGCCGTCCGGCGCGGCGGGCGGCGGCCCGTCGTTCGCCCGTACGCCCATGGGTCCGCCCTCCAGGCTCAGTTCGCGGCGGCGGACACGGCGCGCTCGGCCGCCTCGACGACATTGACCAGCAGCAGCGCGCGGGTCATCGGGCCGACACCGCCCGGGTTGGGGGCGCGCCACCCGGCGACCTCGTTGACCCCCGGGTGCACATCCCCGACGATCTTGCCGTTCTCGTCCCGGCTGACGCCCACGTCCAGGATGGCCGCGCCCGGCTTGACGTGCTCGGGCTTGATCAGGTGCGGCACCCCGGCGGCGGCCACGATGATGTCGGCCCGGCGCAGATGCGCGGCGAGGTCGCGGGTGCCGGTGTGGCACTGGGTGACCGTGGCGTTCTCGGACTTGCGGGTCAGCAGCAGCGGCATCGGGCGGCCGATGGTGGTGCCGCGTCCGACCACGACGACCTCGGCGCCGTTGAGCTCCACCCCGTGCGCCCGCAGCAGCCGGATGATGCCGTTGGGCGTGCAGGGCAGCGGGGCGGGCTCGTTGAGCACCAGACGGCCCAGGTTGGTCGGGTGCAGCCCGTCGGCGTCCTTCGCCGGGTCCATCAGCTCCAGGATCCGGTTCTCGTCGATGCCCTTGGGCAGCGGGAGCTGGACGATGTAACCGGTGCACTCCGGGTCGTCGTTGAGCTCCCGGACGACCGCCTCGATGTCCTCCTGGGTGGCGGTGGCGGGAAGTTCGCGCTGGATGGAGGCGATACCGACCTCCGCGCAGTCGCGGTGCTTGCCCGCGACGTACTTCTGGCTGCCCGGATCGTCCCCGACCAGGATCGTGCCGAGGCCGGGCGTCACCCCTCGGGCCTTGAGGGCCGCCACACGGGCGGCCAGTTCGGACTTGATCGCGGCCGCGGCGGCCTTGCCATCGAGAATCTGGGCGGTCATACGGCCCATCCTCGCGGATGACGGTGCCCGGTTCCAATTCGCCTCGGCACCGGAATCCCCCCCGGGTCGTCCAGCGCCGATCACCGGCCCAGCACCAGCCGATCACCGCCGATCACGTCCGCGCACCGGGGCGCGGCGCTGAGTGACACCGAGCGGTGGTGAGCGGCAGTGGGCGGTGCTGAACGGCATGGTGCGGCCCCGACTCGCCTCCGACTGGACAAAAAGTCGGCGTTAATACAACGATGATCGGCGCAATACGCGGGTGCGCAGGGGGGAGCAAACCGCTCAAATTGTGAAGTTCCTCCGCCTCGAACCGCTTCGTCCCCGATTCACAACGGAGGGATTTCGCCATGAGCTTCGGCGATCCGAACAATCCTTACTCGCAGCAGCCTCAGCAGCCCCAGCAGCCCCAGCAGCCGTACGGCCAGCCCCCGCAGCCCTATGGGCAGCCGCAGCCGCCGGCCGGTCAGCCGGGCTACGGCTACCCGCAGCAGGCGCCCGGTGGCGTGCCCCCGCAGGGCGGTCAGCCCGGCTACGGCTACCCCCAGCAGCCGGGCCAGCCGTACGGCGCGTACCCGCAGGCCCCGATACCGCCGATGGGCATGGGCGGCGGGCTGCCGCCGCTGGCCCACTGGGGGCAGCGCGTCGGCGCCTATCTGCTCGACATGCTGATCATCATGGGCCCGATGTACCTGCTCTCGGGCATCGGCGCCGCGGCGGGCGAGAACTCCGCGTTCGCCACGATCCTGGGCCTGCTCGGCTTCGTCTACATGATCGGCATGGCGATCTTCCAGCTGATCAAGGAAGGCAGCACCGGCCAGAGCATCGGCAAGAAGGTCCTCGGCATCAGCCTGCTGCGCGAGGCGGACGGCCGCACCCTCGGTTTCGGCTTCGCCTTCGTGCGCAAGCTGGCCCACTTCCTGGACAGCATCGCCTGCTACCTCGGCTGGCTGTGGCCGCTCTGGGACGACAAGAACCAGACCTTCGCCGACAAGGTGTGCAGCACCGTCGTCATCAAGGTCAACAAGGGCTGAGCGACAGGCGACCCCGCACAACGGGCACGCCGAGAGGTCGTGCCGGGCGGACCGCCCGGCACGACCTCTCGGCCCGGGGGCCGCGCCACCCGCCGTCCGGCGGTGCGGCGCGGCCCCGTTCCGTGCCCGTGCCCGTTCCCGTTCCCGTTCCCGTTCCCGTGATCGGGAGTCAGTGGAAGAAGTGGCGGGTGCCGGTGAAGTACATCGTCACGCCGGCCGCCCGCGCCGCCTCCACCACCTGCTCGTCACGGACCGAACCGCCCGGCTGCACCACGGCCCTGACACCAGCCGAGGTGAGGATCTCCAGCCCGTCTGGGAACGGGAAGAAGGCGTCGGAGGCGGCGTACGACCCCCGGCCCCGCTCGGCGCCGGCCCGTTCGACGGCCAGCTTGGCGGAGTCCACCCGGTTCACCTGGCCCATGCCCACACCCACGCTGGCGCCGTCCTTGGCGAGCAGGATGGCGTTGGACTTGACGGCCCGGCAGGCCCGCCAGGCGAACGCCAGCTCGGCCAGTTCGTCGGCGGAGAGCGGCTCACCGGCGGCGAGCGTCCAATTGGCCGGGTCGTCGCCCTCGGCCTGGAGCCGGTCGGCCGCCTGCACCAGCACCCCGCCGTCGATGGGCTTGACCTCGACCGCGCCGGCGGGGGCGCCGGGGGCGCGGAGCACCCGGATGTTCTTCTTGCGGGCCAGCACCTCGACGGCGCCGTCCTCGTAGCCGGGGGCGACCACGACCTCGGTGAAGATCTCGGCCACCTGCTCGGCCATCGCCACCGACACCGGCCGGTTGACCGCGATCACCCCGCCGAACGCGGAGAGCGGGTCGCAGGCGTGCGCCTTGCGGTGCGCCTCGGCCACATCGGCGCCGACCGCGATGCCGCAAGGGTTGGCGTGCTTGATGATCGCCACACAGGGCTCGGCGTGGTCGTACGCGGCCCGGCGCGCGGCGTCGGTGTCGGTGTAGTTGTTGTACGACATCTCCTTGCCGTGCAGCTGCTCGGCACCGGCCAGTCCGCCGCCCTCGCCGGAGACGTAGAGCGCCGCGTCCTGGTGCGGGTTCTCGCCATACCGCAGGACGTTCTCCCGCTCGTAGGCGGAGCCGATGAAGTCGGGCAGCCCGCTCTCGTCGGCGGGGGCGTACGAGGAAGCGAACCAGGAGGCCACGGCCACGTCGTAGGCGGCGGTGTGCCGGAACGCCTCGGCGGCCAGCCGCTTGCGGGCCGCCAGGTCGAAGCCGCCGGTGCGGACGGCGGCGAGCACATCGGCGTACCGCTCGGGCGAGGTGACGACCGCGACCGACGGGTGGTTCTTGGCGGCGGCGCGCACCATGGAGGGGCCGCCGATGTCGATCTGCTCCACGCACTCGTCCGGGGTGGCGCCCGAGGCGACCGTCTCCCGGAACGGGTACAGGTTCACCACGACCAGCTCGAACGGAGCCACGCCCAGCTCGGCCAGCTGCTCGCGGTGGGCGTCCAGCCGGAGGTCGGCGAGGATGCCCGCGTGCACCCGGGGGTGCAGGGTCTTGACCCGGCCGTCCAGGCACTCGGGGAAGCCGGTCAGCTCCTCCACCCTGGTGACCGGCACCCCGGCGGCGGCGATCCGCCCGGCGGTGGACCCGGTGGACACCAGCTCCACGCCCGCCTCGTGCAGCCCGCGCGCGAGCTCCTCCAGGCCGGCCTTGTCATAGACGCTGATCAGCGCGCGACGAATGGGCTTGTTCACCGACTCCCCCGAGGCCACCGGGTCCACCAGCTCTCCCGACTTCACGGACTCCCCGGACTCCTCCGACTTCACCGGACCCATCGAACCCACCGAATTAACCGACGTCACCAACACGAACCTTTCGTCCCTCGATGCGGTAGCCGTGCCGGGCGAGACGCCCCACGACCTCGACGAGCAGCGAGCGCTCGACTTCCTTGACGCGCTCGTGCAGAGCGCTCTCGTCGTCCTCGTTCCGCACCTCGACCACGCCCTGGGCGATGATCGGGCCGGTGTCGACGCCGTCGTCGACGAAGTGGACGGTGCACCCGGTGACCTTCGCGCCGTACGCGAGGGCGTCCCGCACCCCGTGGGCACCGGGAAAACTGGGCAGCAGCGCCGGGTGGGTGTTCACCGTCCGGCCGCCGAACCGGGCCAGGAACTCCTGGCCGACGATCTTCATGAACCCGGCCGAGATCACCAGGTCGGGGCGGTACGCGGCGGTCGCCTCGGCCAGCGCCCGGTCCCAGTCGTCCCGGGTCGGGTAGTCCTTGACGCGGCGGACGAAGGTGGGCAGCCCGGCCCGCTCGGCCCGGTCGAGACCGGCGATCGCGTCCCGGTCCGCGCCGACCGCGACGATCCGGGCGCCGTAGCCGTCGGGATCGGCGGCGATCGCGTCGAGCAGGGCCTGGAGGTTGGTCCCCGATCCGGAGACCAGGACGACGAGGCGGGCGGGGGCGGCCACGGGGGACTCTTTTCGCGTTGCGGGCGCCGCGCGGGCCCGTCCGCCGCCGGTCCGGGGCACACCTCGGGACCGCCCGGTGGACTGCTCGTGGGCTGCTTGACTACGTATTTGTACGGTCGTACGAACGAAACGCGTCCCTCAGTAGGGGAACTCTACGAAGCCGCCGACCGTCAGCAACGATACCGGCACACCGGACCGCCCCCACGGGACGGGGGCGGAACCGGGGGGTAGCGTCTGGGAACGGAGCCGTCCCCAGCCGGACGGGCACGACGACAGAAGACCCCTGTTTGTTCTGGGTCTGAGGGGAAGACGTTCACCACATGCCGGACCGACGCCGCCGAACGGCCGACCACCTCCTGCCGCGGGACCGCCGTCAGACGGACGAGGACAACCCGTTCGCCCCTCCGCCCGAGGGCCGGCCCGACCAGCCGTGGCAGCCCCGCCGTCCGGCCCACGGCCCGCACGGCTCGTCGGACTCCTCCGGCGCGTCCGGCTCCGGCTCCTCGGATCCCGCCGGCTCCCCGGATTCCCCCGGCACCGGCGCCGGCACCGGCGGCGAACAGGATGGGCAGCCGGGCCAGTCCGGCTGGGGGAGCCAGTGGAGCCCGCGCCAGCCGGGGCGCTCCTCCGGTGGCTTCGGCGGCCGGCCGGGCGGTGACCAGCAGGAGGGCTGGGGCCGGCCGGGCGGCGAGCAGCGCCCGGGGAACGGCCAGGGCGGCGGACCGGCGAAGCCGCGCTGGGACCCCACCGACCCCGCGCAGCGCCGCGCCCGGTACGCCCTGCTCTCGGGCATGTGGGCGTTCTTCTTCTCGATCTTCGACTTCTCCGAGGTGGCCCTGCTCCTCGGCGCCCTCGGCCTCTACTGGGGCATCAGCTCCCTGCGCGCCCGGCCGGGCGGTACGGAACGGACGGCGGCCGGTTCCCCCGGTACGCCGGCCGGCTCCCCCGGTACGGCACCCGGCGGTACGGCGTCCGGTGCGAACGGTACGGCCGCCCCGGCACCCGGCTACGGGACGGCGCCCGGCTACGGGACCCCGAGCCCCGGCCGGTCGCAGCGGACGGCCGCGGTGAGCGGACTGGTGACGGCGGCGCTGGCGCTGGTCATCGTGGCCGCCACCTTCACGGTGCAGCTGGTCTACCGGGACTACTACACCTGCGTGGACGACGCCCTGACCCGCACCGGCCAGCTGGCCTGCAACAAGGAGCTGCCGGCCCCGCTGCGGGACGTCTTCGGCGTTCAGGAGTAGCGGGAGTAGCAGGAGTAGGCGGGAGTGGCAGGCGGGGGCGGGAGGCCGGAGCGCCCTCCCCGGCGGGCCGGTCAGTCCGCCGGGGACAGCGCCCGCCGCCCGGCCCCGTGAGCCTCGTCCTCCGAGTGCCCGGCGGGGCGGACGGGCTCCGGCCCCAGGGACCCGTCGCCCGCCGGCTCGTCCGGACCACCGTCCGTACCGTCCACGTCATCCGGGCCGCCGCCCACGTCGTGCCGGCCGCCCCGCCCCGCCGGGTCCTCCGCGCCATCGGGGCCGGCCGCGGCATTCGCGCCGTCCGCGCCGTCCGGAGCGTCCGGGCCCTCCGAGCCGTCCGGGCCGCAGTCCTTCGAGGGCCCGTCCGCCGGGGACGCGTCCTTCCGAGCGTCGCCTTCCCGGGGGTCGTCCTCCCGGGATCCGTCCTCCCGGGGTCCGTCCCAGGGGTGGTCCTCCCGGGAGGCGTCCGCCGGGGCGGGAAGCGCGGCCGGCGGCTCGCCCGAGGCCTCCTTGAACGCCGCCCAGCGCGCCGCCCGGGCACCCGGTTCCTCCCAGCCGGCCGGCCGCCACTCGTACGTCACCGACCCCGCGTACGTCACCGACCCCAGGTCCCGTTCCGGGTCCGGTCCCCCGGTCCGGGCCGCGTCCACGTCCGGGCCCGCACCCGGGCTCATGTCCGTATCCACATCCACATCCACATCTACGGCCACCTGCACGTCCGGGCCCGTCCCCGGGTCCGGCACCACGTCCGCCTCCGGGACCGGTACCGCCTCGGCACCCGGCCGCCCGACGACAGCAGGAACCGCCGGGAGCGGCGAGGGCGGCGGGGCCGGCAGGGGCAGATCGGGGCGGGTACGGGTCCGGGCGCCCCGCCGCCGCCAGGCCCGTACCAGCAGCGCGCCCGGCACCCCGAGCACCGCCGTCCACACCAGGCCGGCCGCGCCCACGCGCCACCAGACGGGCCCGAACTCGGCGAGCCGGCCGGTGCCGAGCGGGCCGCCCGCCACGGCCGCCAGCACCGCGACGACGCACCCGCACAGTACGGCCGCCAGCCCGGCGACCAGCGCCGTCCCCCGGGCGGTCCACCCCGTGGCGGTACGGGCCGAGCGGCGGGCGACGGCCGCGCCCGCCGCCACCGGCACCACGGCCGCGGCCCAGTGCGGCCAGCTCCCCCGGCCCGGGTCCGGTACGGCGGCGAGCAGCGGCAGGACCGGCAGCGCGGGCGTCCCGGTGACCGCGAGCGGGGTCGCCAGGGCCCCGGTCCCGACCGCGAAACCGGGGCCGAGGCCGTACGCGGCCCCCCACACCGCCGCGTTCGGGAGCAGCGCCAGGAGCAGCAGCACCAGCGCGACCCGGCCCGACCACTCCCCCGCGAGCCCCAGGAAGGCGCCCCTGGCCGCGCCCGCGTGCGCCACCAGTGACACCGCCACCAGCAGCGCGCCGCCGGCCAGCAGGACCGCGAGCCCGGCCCCGGCCGCCCGTACGGCGACGGCGGTACGGGCGCGGACCCGCGCCGTACGCCACCGGGCCGGAACCCGGCGGCCGGCGAGGGCGGCCACGGCGTCGGCCGGGCGCCGGCCGTGTCCCGCCCACACCCCGGCGACCGACGCCAGCACCACGACCGGGGGAACATGGAGCACGGCGCTCAGCGGATCGGCGGCGAGCGGGCCGCCCGAGGCATAGGCCACCGCCGGCACCGCGACCACCAGATAGCCCACCCCGATCGTGGCCACCGCCCCCGGCCCGGAGGGCACCGGCCGACCGGCCGCGATCAGCCGTTCGGCGTCCACCGCGCCCCTGGCGGTCCGGTACACCAGCCAGAGCGGCAGCGTGGCGAGCAGCAGCGGGGCGACTCCGACCGGCGCCGGGCCGCCGGAGGCGGGCCGCACCAGCTCGACGCCGTGCGCGAGGAGCCAGAGCCCGGCGGTCACCTGAAGGGCGCCGTCCGGTCCGCTCTCCGGATACGGGGAGCTGATCCACAGCACGGTCACCAGCACGGCCAGCGAGCCGAGCCCGAGGCCGGCGGCGATCACCCCGCGCAGACAGGCGGTGACCAGGGCGGCGGCGCGGCCGGCCCGGGTGGCCGGGACCGGCGACGCCGTCAGGAGCGAGGCGGGTGACCGCTGTTCGGCGGTCTGCGTCTGCGTCACGCGGTCATGCTGCCAACGACACGCTCTGTATCCATGTAACAGGCGATCGACCGTTGTGTCGCTCAATATACGTTTATGTCATTTTTTCCAGAGAGCGGTGCGTTCCGGCGCGGTGCGCATGAGTGCGGTGACGCGGCGGGAGGCCGGTCATGACCCGGGCCACGACCCGCCCCCCGGCGGTCCTGCCGCCGCCCGAGGAACGGCGCGGGCTGCGTCGGGCACGTTCGCTGAGCGAGGGTCAGCTGGCCCGGGCGCTCGATGTCACCACCGCGACGATCCGCTCCTGGGAGGCCGGACGCACCGCCCCGCGCGGCCGAAAGCTGGAGGCCTACCTGGCGCTGCTCCAGCCCCCCGCGCCCGCCCCGGAACCGGGGCCAGGGCCGGGAGCGGTCGCCTCCGGCCCCCGCCCGGAGCCCGCCGGGGAGCCGGGCCGGGCGCCGGACGGGCCGGCCGGGGCAGCCACCCGCCCGCCCGGCCCGGCGGAGGAACCCACGACCGGCGGCACGTGGGCCCGGGTGCGGCGACACCTGAAGCCCGGCGGAAAGACCGGCGCGGGCACCGGCTCCGCACCGGCCCCGGCGACGCACCCGGCCCCCGCCCCGGCCCCGCCCCCTGAACCGGCATTGGCACCGGCACCGGGCACCGCCGGAGCGCCGGCCACCGGTCACGGCGAGGACCGGGACAAGCCCGAGGAGAAGACCGGCCAAGCGGTCGGGACCGCACCGAAGCCGGTCACATCCGCGCAGACCGGAAAGACCACGAAGAACGCGAACCTCGCGAAGACCACGAAGCCCGGGCCGGGCACGGCGGAGCGGGACCGGACCCGACCGGGCCCGAAGACCAGGACCGGGGCACAGGCCAAGGCCCGGGCGAAGACCAGGACCGGAGCGAAGGCCCCGGCGAAGACCGCGACAAAGGACAGGACCGGGACAGAGGCAGAGGGCCGGACCGGAACAGGTACGAAAACGAAGACC
This sequence comes from Streptomyces pyxinae, assembly GCF_024756275.1. Lineage (GTDB taxonomy): Bacteria > Actinomycetota > Actinomycetes > Streptomycetales > Streptomycetaceae > Streptomyces > Streptomyces pyxinae. Next base: position 72,334 of record NZ_JANUGQ010000012.1, read on the forward strand.
GGGACGGAGACCAGGATCGGGACCGGCACGGGGAGCGGGAGCGGGACTGGGATGGGGACAGGGACCGGGACCAGGACCGGGCGGGGGTCCAGGGCCGGCACCGGCGCCGATCCCGGAGCCGGGACCGGCGGGGCGCCCGCCGGCCGCACCACCCCGCCGGCGCCCCACTCCCGTTCTGCGACGGAGAAGGCCCCGCCCCCGGCCGGGAACGCGCGCCCGGCCGACGGCGGGGGTCCACACCCCGCCGTCGGCAAGGGATCGCACCCCGCCGGCGGCAAGGGCTCGCACCCGGCCGACGGCGACGGCTCGCGCCCCGCCCCGGGCAGGCCGGGTGGTCGGTGGGGGCAGGCGCCCCGGCTCTCCCCCGCCGAGGCGTTCGACTCCCTCTACGGCTTCGCCGCCCCCGGCCTGGCCCAGCAGGCATATCTGCTCACCGGGCGGCTGGCGCTGTCCAGCGAGTCGGTCGAGTACGCGTTCCACCGGGCCTGGGAGCAGTGGCCGAAGGTCGCCGTGGACCGGGACCCGGTCGGCTGGGTGCGGGCGGCCGTCCACGACCACGCGCTCTCCCCCTGGCACCGGCTGCGCCGGGCGCACCGGCACTGCGACCTGCCGGTCGAGGAGAAGGCCGCCGATGTGCTGCGGGCCGCGCTGCTGGAGCTGCCCCCGGCCCACCGCCGCGCCCTGCTCCTCTACGACGGGCTGCGGCTGCGGCTGCCGGACACGGCCGCCGAGACCGAGGCGAGCACCCCGGCCACCGGTCACCGGGTGCTGAACGCCCGGGCGGCCGTGGCCAAGCGGGTGCCCGAGCTGACCGACGCGGACCTGCTCTGCCACCGGCTTGAGATCCTGCTCACCTCCGGCCCCACCCTGTCGCTGGCCCCGCCGGCGGTGGTGCGGGGCGGCAGCGAACAGCGGGTGCGGCGCTGGACCAGGGCGGCCATCGGGCTGACCACGGTGATCGTGGGGGCGACCGCGCTCACCCTGGTCACCGCCCCCGACCACTACCGGCCGCCACTGGCCCCCGGCGAACCGGTGAGCGGGGCCCCGGTGCTGAGCGGCCCGCAGAAGCTGACCCCCCGGGACGAGGCGCTCCGGAAACGGCTGGCCGGGGAGCCGGCCGGTCCCTCCCGTCTGATCCCGGACACCCGCTGAGGCCGTCCGGGACCGGCTCCCCCGCGCACCCGCACGGAGACGGAGACACGGAGACACGGACGGGCCCGCCCCCGGGAGTTCCCGGGGGCGGGCCCGTCCGTCGTGCTCGGGTGATGCCAGGCGTGGCCCGGATCAGCCCTCGAGGATGGCGCGCGCGAGCTTGGCGGTCTCGGTCGGGGTCTTGCCGACCTTCACACCGGCGGCCTCCAGGGCCTCCTTCTTCGCCTGCGCGGTACCGGAGGAACCGGAGACGATGGCACCCGCGTGGCCCATCGTCTTGCCCTCGGGAGCGGTGAAGCCCGCGACGTAGCCGACGACCGGCTTGGTCACATTGGCCTTGATGAAGTCGGCCGCCCGCTCCTCCGCGTCGCCGCCGATCTCACCGATCATCACGATCAGCTCGGTCTCGGGGTCGGCCTCGAAGGCCGCCAGCGCGTCGATGTGGGTGGTGCCGATGACCGGGTCGCCACCGATGCCGACGGCGGACGAGAAGCCGATGTCGCGGAGCTCGTACATCATCTGGTAGGTCAGCGTGCCGGACTTCGACACCAGACCGATACGGCCCGGCTTGGTGATGTCGCCCGGGATGATGCCGGCGTTGGACTGGCCGGGGGTGATCAGGCCGGGGCAGTTCGGGCCGATGATCCGGGTCTTGTTGCCCTTGGCCTTGGCGTACGCCCAGAAGGCGGCGGAGTCGTGGACCGCGATGCCCTCGGTGATGACGACGGCCAGCGGGATCTCGGCGTCGATGGCCTCGACCACGGCGGCCTTGGCGAAGGCCGGCGGCACGAAGAGCACGGAGACGTCCGCGCCGGTCTTCTCCATCGCCTCGGCGACCGAGCCGAAGACGGGCACCGAGGTGCCGTCGAAGTCGACGCTGGTGCCGGCCTTGCGCGGGTTGACACCACCGACGATGTTGGTGCCGTCACCCAGCATGAGCTTGGTGTGCTTCATGCCCGTGGCACCGGTCATGCCCTGGACGATGACCTTGCTTTCCTTGGTCAGGAAGATAGCCATGTGTTTCTGACCTCGTCCCTTACTTCGCAGCCGCGAGCTCGGCGGCCTTGTCGGCCGCGCCGTCCATGGTGTCCACGCGCTGCACCAGCGGGTGGTTGGCGTCCGACAGGATCTTGCGACCCAGCTCCGCGTTGTTGCCGTCGAGGCGCACGACCAGCGGCTTGTTGACGTCCTCACCCTTGGACTTGAGCAGCTCCAGGGCCTGGACGATGCCGTTGGCGACCTCGTCACAGGCGGTGATGCCACCGAAGACGTTGACGAAGACGGACTTGACGTCCGGGTCCCCGAGGATGATCTCCAGGCCGTTCGCCATGACCTCGGCGGAGGCGCCGCCGCCGATGTCCAGGAAGTTGGCCGGCTTCACGCCGCCGTGGGCCTCACCGGCGTACGCGACGACGTCCAGGGTCGACATGACCAGGCCGGCGCCGTTGCCGATGATGCCGACCTCGCCGTCGAGCTTGACGTAGTTGAGGTTCTTGGCCTTGGCGGCGGCCTCCAGCGGGTTGGCCGCGGCCTTGTCCTCCAGGGCCTCGTGCTCCGGCTGGCGGAAGTCGGCGTTGGCGTCCAGGGACACCTTGCCGTCCAGGGCGATGACCCGGCCGTCGGCGACCTTGGCCAGCGGGTTGACCTCGACCAGGAGGGCGTCCTCCTTGACGAAGGTCTCCCAGAGGGTGACCAGGATGTCCGCGACCTGGTCCGCGACCTCGGCCGGGAACTTGGCGGCGGCGACGATCTCGGCCGCCTTCTCCTCGGTGACACCCTCGTGGGCGTCGACCGGGACCTTGGCCAGGGCCTCGGGCTTGGTAGCCGCGACCTCCTCGATGTCCATGCCGCCCTCGACGGAGGCCATGGCCAGGAAGGTGCGGTTGGTGCGGTCGAGGAGGTACGAGACGTAGTACTCCTCGGCGATCTCCGGCGCGGTCTCGGCCAGCATCACCTTGTGGACCGTGTGGCCCTTGATGTCCATGCCGAGGATCTGACCGGCCTTCTCGACCGCGTCGTCCGGGGAGGAGGCGAGCTTGACACCGCCGGCCTTGCCCCGGCCGCCCACCTTGACCTGGGCCTTGACGACCGACCGGCCGCCGAGACGCTCGGTCACCTCGCGCGCCGCCTCAGGCGTGTCGATGACTTCACCGGCCAGCACCGGTACACCGTGCTTGGCGAAGAGGTCCCTCGCCTGGTACTCGAACAGGTCCACGCGCGTCCGTCCCTTTTCTGAAGATCGCGGTTCGTTGTCTGCGTGGGCGTGCCGCGAAGGGCAACGTGACTGCGCTGTCACAGGGGAGGCGTACACGGTGTCCGTGGACGCGGCATGTCCGTCTCGCAGGTTATCGCCGTGACCCCGGGCTCCCTAAATCGCAGCTCACACCCGCGCGGTGATAACTGTCACAGCCATCGACGCCCGCCGGGCCCGGCCCCCGGCGCCCGGCGGGCGCCGCCACCGCCGTCCCACCGGCCCCACCGCCCGGCCCGCCGCCCGTCACCGCAGGGCGGCCGGGGTCGACGCGGGGCGGCGGGGTCGGTCGGCGCGGCACGGCCGGGCCGGTCAGCGCGGGGCGGCGGGGTCGGGTATCGGCAGCGGCCGCTTCTCGATCGCCGCCGCCATCACCTCGGGGAAGAGGTCGGGGGTGCAGGCGAAGGCGGGTGCCCCGAGCGCGGCCAGCGCCGCCGCGTGCTCCCGGTCGTAGGCGGGCGCGCCCTCGTCGGAGAGGGCGAGCAGCGCGACGAACTGCACGCCCGACGCCTTCATCGCCGCCACCCGCTTCAGCATCTCGTCGCGGATGCCGCCCTCGTAGAGATCGCTGATCAGGACGACGACGGTGTCGGCGGGCCGGGTGATCTGCGACTGGCAGTAGGCGAGCGCGCGGTTGATGTCGGTGCCGCCGCCGAGCTGGGTGCCGAAGAGGACGTCGACCGGGTCGTCCAGCTGGTCGGTGAGATCGACCACGGCGGTGTCGAAGACCACCAGACGGGTGGCGATGGACCGCATGGAGGCCAGCACCGCGCCGAAGACCGAGGCGTAGACGACCGAGGCGGCCATCGAACCGGACTGGTCGATGCAGAGCACCACGTCCTTCTTCACCGCCTGCGCGGCGCGCCCGTAGCCGATGAGCCGCTCGGGGACGACGGTGCGGTGCTCGGGGAGGTAGTTCTTGAGGTTGGCCCGGATGGTGCGGTCCCAGTCGATGTCCCGGTGCCGGGGCCGGGCCACCCGGGCGCTGCGGTCGAGCGCCCCGGTGAGGGTGGCCCGGGTTCGAGTGGCGAGCCGCTGCTCCAGGTCGTCCACCACCGTGCGGACGACGGCCCGGGCGGTCTCCTTGGTGGTCTCCGGCATGGCCTTGTTGAGCGAGAGCAGGGTGCCGACGAGATGCACGTCGGCCTCCACCGCCTCCAGCATCTCGGGCTCCAGGAGCAGCGCCGAGAGACCCAGCCGGTCGATGGCGTCCCGCTGCATGACCTGGACGACGGAGGTCGGGAAGTACGTACGGATGTCGCCCAGCCAGCGGGCGACGGACGGCGCCGAGCCGCCGAGCCCGGCCGACCGCCGGCCACCGGAGCCGCCCCGGCCCGCCGCGCCGCCCTCGTCCCCGGAGCCGGATCCGGAGCCGTAGAGCGCGGCCAGGGTGGCGTCCATCGCCGCGTCCCGGCCACCGAGCACCCGACCGGTGCCGTCGGCGGGCCCACCGCCCAGCACCATCCGCCAGCGGCGCAGCCGCTCGTCCCCGGCCCCGGCCCCGGTCCCGCCGGCCCCCTCGGGCCCCGTCATCGTCCCGCCCCCACTCGTCCCTCGTCCGCCGGCCGTCCCCCGGCCTCCGCTCGCCCTTCTTGCCCCACGCGCTCTTCCTCCCCCATCCGCCCGTCGTCCCCCATCCGCCCGTCGTCCGCCGCTCGTCCGTCGTCCGCCGCTCGTCCGTCGTCCTCGTCCTCGTCCTCCGGGGTGCTCCGCGCCCCGCCGTCCCGCTCCCCGGCGGCCGGGAGGCCCAGCAGCCGGCGGACCAGCGGCTCCACGGCCGCCGCCCGGGCCGGGTCCAGACCGGGCCCGAAGCCGGGCGCGCCGGGCTCGGCGCCGCCGGACGGGGCCCGGGCGGCCGGGCCGCGCCGCACCCGCTCGCCCAGGGTGCGGCGAACGCCGGGCTCGTACGCCGCGAAGGTGCGCCGCAGCAGCGGCAGCACATCGGTGAACGCCTCCGCCGGCACCCCGGTCAGCCAGGTGTCGATCAGCCCGAGCAGCCGCTCGTCGTGGACCAGCAGCATCCCGCCGCCGGAGCCGCCCGGGCCCTCGCCCGCGAACCCCTCGATCCAGGCGGCGGCCTCGGCGGGCGGGGTGCCCGGGGAGAGGGCGAGCCCCATCAGCCGGGCGGCCTCCTCCCCGCCGAGGTGCTCGTCGTCCAGCAGCAGCCGGGCGGCCCGGCCCCGCAGCAGCCCGGGCACGCTCTCCCGGCCGGCGAGCGTCCGCAGCACGGCCGTCCATCGCCCGGCCACCCCGGCACCGGCCTCCGGACCGGCACCGGCCGCCGCTCGGGGCTCGCCGTCCACTCCGGCACCGGCATCAGTGCCGACGGCGGCGTCACCGGCGGGGAGCAGCCGGATCGCCTCGTGGACGGCGTCCACCTGGCGGCGCATCGCGGCGGCGCCGTCCGCGTCCAGCCCGGCGCAGGCGGGCGGCAGGCCGACGCAGATCCGCAGGGCCAGCCCGGTGGCGACCTCCGCCAGCGCCGAGGTGTCGGTGGACCGTACGTCCCCGTAGCGCAGCGAGCGGGCCAGGGCCGGGAGCGCCCCGGCGAGGTGGCCCACGTCCGCGTCGAGCGCCGCCCGGTCCGCCAGCGCCCGGAGCACCGCGGGCAGCGCCTCCGGCAGGGCGGCGAGCAGGCACTGTTCCGCGAGGGCGGTGATCTCCGCCAGCGCGGTCGCCCCGGCGGCGGCCGACTCGGCCCGGGCGGTGGCGGCGGAGAGCACGGTGGTGCCCCACATCCCGGCCTCCGCGACCCGCACGGACAGCTCCGGCTCCCAGCGCAGCCGCCAGCTCTCCCGGAAGGTGCCCGTACCGGACCGCCCGGCCACCGGCTCGCCCCAGCCGACGCCGAGCAGCCGGAGCCGGTGCAGCAGCCGGCTGCGCCCGGCGTCGGTCTCCTTCCGCAGGTCCAGGTCGAGTTCGCGCTCCAGTGCCTCGGGCTTGAGGCGCAGGGAGCGCTGGAGCCGGGTGAGATCGCGCTGGAGCGGCACCGCCGGGGCGTCGTCCGGGACCTCGCCGAGCACATCCCCGACGATCAGCCGGTCGCGGATCAGCTCCAGCGGCACGTCGGAGCCGTCGCACATGACCGCCCGGACGGCGTCGAGGGTCTCGGTCAGCCCGGCGAGCGGGCGCCCGCGCATGGCCGCCAGGGCGGTGGCGAGCCGTACGGCCTCGATGACATGGGCCGAGGAGACCATCCGGTCCTCGTCCCGGAGCAGCCCGGCGATCCTGGTGAGCCAGCGCTCGACGGGCCGGTCGGGGGCGGCGAACAGGTGGCCGTACCAGCCCGGCGAGTCGATGCCGGCGCCGTAGCCGCTGTGCCGGGAGAGCCTGCGGTGGGTCCAGGGCACCCAGGTCAGCTCCGCCCTGACCTTGGGCAGCCCCTTGAGCAGGGCCCGGTCGGCGGTGACGGTGGTCTTCGCGGTGAGCGCCGGGAGGTGCCAGGCGCCGCAGACCACGGCCACCGCGTCCCCGTGCTCCTTGCGGGCGGCCCGCAACTGGAGCCGCATGTACGCCTCGCGGACGAGATCGCGCCGGTGGCCGCCGTCCCCGTGGGTCTCGCGCAGCACCGCCATCGCCTCGGCGAGCGCGGCGAACGGCGCGAAGGGGTCGGCGGGGCTGGAGGAGCCGGAAGGGGCGGAGGGGCCGGAGGAATCGCCGGCGGCCGGGCCCGGCCTGGGCGCGGCCGCGTCCGGTCCCGGGCCGCCGCCCGGGACCGGCGGGGCCCGGTGCGCTCGGTGTGCTCGGTGTTCGACGACGTCCTCCCACCAGCGCTCCGGGTCGTCGTAGCCGGCCGTCTCCGCGAGCACGGCCAGCGGGTCGATCCGGACCGCACGGGGGTCGGCGCCCGGTCCGCCGGGCCCGTCCGGCACTGCCTCGTCCTCCTCGTCGCCCCAGGTCGGGTCGGCGGCGAGGGCGAGCGAGTGGGCGGCCGGCAGATCGATGAAGCGGACGGCGGCGCCCCGCTCCAGCGCCCAGCGCAGGGCGACCCACTCGGGCGAGAAGGCGGCCAGCGGCCAGAAGGCGGCGCGGCCCGGATCGTCCACCGCGTGCGCCAGCAGCGCGACCGGCGGGCGCATGCCCTCGTCGGCGGCGAGCGGCAGCAGGGCGTCCGCCTCGGGCGGCCCCTCGATCAGCACGGCGGCCGGGGCGGCGGCGTCCAGCGCGGCCCGCACCGCCCGGGCCGAGCCGGGGCCGTGGTGCCGGACACCGAGGAGCAGCGGGCCGGCGGGCCGGGTGGCGGTCGGGGCCGCGGTGGTCATGCGCTCACCTCGCGGCAGGCGCGGTAGAAGTCCTTCCAGCCGTCCCGCTCCCGGACCACGGTCTCCAGATACTCCTGCCAGACCACTCGGTCGGCGGCCGGGTCGCGGACCACCGCGCCGAGGATGCCGGCCGCCACGTCACCGGGGCGGAGCACCCCGTCACCGAAGTGGGCGGCGAGGGCCAGGCCGTTGGTGACGACCGAGATGGCCTCGGCCGTGGAGAGGGTGCCCGACGGGGACTTGACCTTGGTGCGGCCGTCGCTGGTGACACCGTCCCGCAGCTCCCGGAAGACGGTGACGACCCGCCGGATCTCGTCCAGCCCCTCCGGCGCCGCCGGCAGGTCCAGCGACCGGCCCAGCTGGTCGACCCGCCGGGAGACGATGTCCACCTCGGCCTCGGCGGTGGCGGGCAGCGGCAGCACCACCGTGTTGAACCGGCGGCGCAGCGCGCTGGAGAGCTCGTTGACACCCCGGTCGCGGTCATTGGCGGTGGCGATCAGGTTGAACCCCCGCACCGCCTGGACCTCCTCGCCCAACTCGGGGACGGGCAGGGTCTTCTCGGACAGCACGGTGATGAGGGTGTCCTGCACATCGGCCGGGATCCGGGTCAGCTCCTCGACCCGGGCGGTCATCCCCTCGGCCATGGCGCGCATCACCGGACTGGGCACCAGCGCGTCCCGGCTCGGGCCGTGGGCGAGCAGCTGAGCGTAGTTCCACCCGTACCGGATCGCCTCCTCGGGCGTGCCCGCGGTGCCCTGCACCAGCAGGGTGGAGTCCCCGCTGACGGCGGCGGCCAGATGCTCGGAGACCCAGGTCTTGGCGGTGCCGGGGACACCGAGCAGGAGCAGCGCCCGATCGGTGGCGAGCGTGGTGACGGCGACTTCCACGATCCGGCGCGGCCCGACGTACTTCGGTGTGATCACCGTACCGTCGGGCAGGGTGCCGCCCAGCAGATAGGTGGCGACGGCCCACGGCGACAGCCGCCAACGGGCCGGGCGCGGCCGGTCGTCGGCCGCCGCGAGCGCCGCCAGCTCATCGGCGAACGCCTCCTCCGCGTGCGGCCGGAGCGCCTCGGCTCGGGTGGTCTCGGTGGTTTCGGGCACGGTCGTGTCCCCCTCCAGATCGTGTGCGACCGGGTGTGGGAATCACCGTGCACCACACCACTGACAATCCGTCGTCTCCGCAGATGGGAAGCACATTTGGCACGAACGGACGCGACCGGAACCGCGCCGGAGCGACGACCGCCGCGACCGGCCCCGTCGAGGTGACGCCCACACCGACCGGGCCCCGCCGGGGTGATACCCACACCGACCGGGCCCGCGTCGAAGCGATGGTCCCGACGCCGGGTCCGCGGCGAAGTGCGTGCCACGAGGGCCGGGCCCGCCGGAGCCACGACGGTGACGACCGGCGCCGTCACCGGTGTGACCGCCGCCGTGTCGTCCGTCTCCAGTGCACCGTCCCCGGCGCCGGTCACCGGCCGTGCCCGCGAGCGGGAATGCCGTCGGCCCGGACGGTGCGCGGGGCGCTGTCCGCTCGGCTCTCTGGGCGGGCGGCCCTCACGCGCCCCGGAGCTCCCGGTCAGCCGACGGCCGGGGAGACGGCGACACAGCCGCCGGCCGAGAGGACGCCCTCGCCGGACTTCTCGACCAGCGCCTTGCCCTGGTGGACGATCTTGCAGGTGACCTTTCCGGAGCCGGTGGCGTCCAGGGCCACCGGGAGGACGAGCGGGGCCTCGATGCCGCGCAGCTTCACCGTCTTCTTCCACGGCAGCGCGGGGTTCTCCACCGTCTCCATCTCGGGGTCGGCCGCGGTGCCGCCGCCCGCGTTGTACTGGATCGAGTCGACCTTGGTGCCGCCCACCTCGTAGGTGACCTCGTACTCCGTGTCGACCGCCTCGTCGACGGCCTTGTCCACCTGCTTGGTCGCCTCGTCGGCCACCTGCGAGCAGGCGCCGAGGCCGAGCGCCAGTCCCCCGGCGGCGCAGATCGAGACCATGGCGCGGCTGATGCGGTTCATCGGATACCCCCTGATGAGTCGGCGCGAGCCGGCGCGGGCCGGCCTGAGCCTGTACGAGTCGGTCCCGGCCGGGATCGGCCGGACGACAGTGACGAACAGTAAAGCGCATGCAAAGTCCGGCGGTGCGACCAAGGGGGCTGGAGGGTGAAACCCGCAGGCCGGGGCCGTTGTCAGTGGCTGGTCGTACGGTCGTTCCCATGAATCAGCAGCAGGGGGCGCGCTGGACGGCGGAACAGGTGCTGGCTCTGGCTCCTGACGACGCCTCACGCAGAGCGGGCGGCAGGCTCGGCACGGCCGGGCCGTGGTCGGAGACGGGCAGCGGCGGGGAGGGCGCCGTGTGGGGGCTGTGCAAGGGCAGTGGCAGCCGGCCCTATCAGACGGTGATAGACACCACCGGCCCGGCGTACAGGTGCAGTTGCCCGAGCCGGAAGTTCCCGTGCAAGCACGCGCTCGGGCTGCTGCTGTTGTGGGCGGCCGACGGGGCGGCGGTGCCCGAGGGGGAGGTGCCGGAGTGGGCCGGGCAGTGGCTCGCCGGCCGCCACGAGCGGTCCGAGCGGCCCCGGGAGGCCGGCGGGCGGACGGTGAAGACGGTGGATTCTGCGGCGGCCAGGCGCCGGGCCGAGCAGCGGGCGGCGCGGATCACCGCCGGGGCGGAGGAGCTGGAGCAGCGGCTCGCGGATCTGCTGCGGGGCGGGCTGGCCTCGGCCGACCGGGGCGGTTACGGACCCTGGGAGGAGACGGCGGCCCGGATGGTCGACGCGCAGGCGCCCGGGCTGGCCGGCCGGGTCCGGGAGCTGGGGGCGATACCGGGCTCGGGCCCCGGCTGGCCGGGTCGGCTCCTGGAGGAGTGCGCGCTCACCCATCTGCTCGACCGGGCCTGGCTGGAGGTCGAACGGCTGCCGGAGCCGCTGGCCGCCACGGTACGCACCCGGGTCGGCCTCACCGCGACGGTGGACGCCCCACCGGTGCGGGACCGCTGGTCGGTGCTGGCGCGGTACGACTCCTGGGACGGCCGGCTCACCACCCGGCGCACCTGGCTGCACGGCGCGGCGAGCGGGCGTACGGCGCTGCTGCTCTCCTTCGGGGCGGCGGGCCGGGCCCCGCAGCCGGGGCCGCCGGCCGGGACGGTGATCGACGCCGAGCTGACCCCGCACCCGGGCGCCGGACAGCTCCGGGCCGATCTGGGCGAGCAGTTCGGCCCGCCCGTCCCCGGTGCCGTCCCGCCTCCGGGCGGCCCGGTCGCGGACGCGCTCGCCGCCTATGGGCGGGCGCTGACCGACGACCCCTGGCTGGACGCCTGGCCGGTGACGCTGACCGGGGTCATACCCGGGCCTGTCCCGGACGGCGGCTGGCAACTGGCCGACGCGGACGGCGGGTCGGCGCTCCCGGTGGCGCCGGCCGCGCTCGCCCGGCCCGCGCTCTGGCGGCTGGCCGCGCTCTCCGGCGGGGCGCCGGTCACCGTCTTCGGACTCTGCGGCCACCGGGGCCTCACCCCGCTCGCCGCCTGGTCACCGGAGGCCACCGGGGCGGTTCCGCTCACCTGAGCCGTCCCGAGTCCGCCCGTAACCCCTTCGGAACGCGTCCGAGCGTGCTCCCGCGCACCCCTGGACACACCCCCCGGGACGCCCACCGGGGACCACACCCGGCGGCCCGGGACACCGCGGCCCGGCGGCCCGGCAGAGGGGCCGCACAGCCGGCCCGGCGGCTGGGCGGCGGGGCCGGACCCCGGCCGGAGAATCCGCCGACGGAGCGACCATGGAGGCCCGATGACCATCCCGGACACCACCACGACCACCACCCCGGACACGACCGTCCCGGAAACCGCCACGGCCACCACCACGACCTGGGAAGACCTCGTCACCATGGCCCTGCTCGGCACCGATCGCCGCGCCCCGGCCCCGGATCTGCTGGGCCCGAACGGCCCGGCGGCAGGGCGGGACGCGCCGGTGGTGCTGCTGGACGCGGCGGCCCTGCACACCGTGCGGCGCCGGGCCGGGCTGCTGCCCGCGCCCGCCGCACCCGTGCCCGAGCCGGCCCCGCGCGACGACCGCCCGGCGCTGCCCGGGGCGGCCGCGCGGCGGCTCACCCTGCTGCTGGCCGACCGGGCCGGCGCGGGCCAGGGGAGCGGCGGGCGGCGCGGGACCGCACCCGACCTCACCGAGCTGCTGCCGCAGTGGCTGGCCGCCGCCAACGAGTACGGCTACCGCGCCCCGGCGACCGCGCTGCCCGCCCTGCTGGACGCCGCCCGGGCGCGTACCGATCTGCGGCCGGGGGCGCTGGCGCTGGCCGGGCCCCGGGCGCTCTGGCTCGCCCGGCTCAACCCGGAGTGGCGGTTCGCCCTGCGGGGCGCCTCCGGGGCGGGCGCCCTGCCCTCCCCGGCCGACACCGGCGCGGTGCGGCGGCTCTGGGACGAGGGCCTGTTCGCCGAACGGGTCGCCCTGCTCGGCGCCGTACGCGCCGACGACCCGGCCGCCGCCCGGGAGTTGCTCGCCGCCACCTGGTCGGCCGAACGGGCCGAGGACCGGCTGATGTTCCTGGACTCGCTGCGCAACGGGCTCGCCGACCCGGACGAACCCTTCCTGGAGCAGACGCTGGCCGACCGCAGCCGCAATGTCCGGGCCACCGCCGCCGAGCTGCTGTCGGCACTGCCGCACTCGGCGCTCGCGGCCCGGATGGCCGACCGGGCGGCCGGCTGTGTGGCCCTGGACCGTACGAGCGGCCCGGCGACCGTCATGGTGGAGGCACCGCACGAGTGCGACGCCGCCATGCAGCGGGACGGGGTGGTGGCCGCCGCACCGGCCGGGCGAGGTGAACGCTCCTGGTGGCTCGCCCAGTTGGTGGAGGCGACCCCGCTCGCCGTCTGGTCCGGCCGGCTCGGTGACCGGGAGCCGGCGGAGCTCGTGGCGCTTCCGGTCGCGGACGGCTGGCAGGAGGAGCTGCACGGGGCCTGGTGCCGGGCGGCCGTCCGGCAGCGGGACCCCGCCTGGGCCCGGGCCCTGCTCGGTCCGCCGGCCACTCCGCCCGCCTCGCTGGCCGAGCGGTCGAAACTGCTGGCCGTGCTGCCGGCCGGCGAACGGGCCCGCTGGGTAGCGGACTTCATCGCCGCGCACGGCCTGTCGGACGCCTTTCAGCTGCTCGGCGTCTGCGCGGTGCCCTGGTCACCGCCGCTGGGCCGGGCCGTGGTGGACGCCCTGGACGCGGCCCGGGAGGCGGGCAGCTATCCCTGGAGCTTCAGCGGGGTGATGGGCCTGGCCGAGCGGTGCCTGGACCCGGGCGAGGCGGAGCGGCTGGAGCTGCCGGCCGGCGCCCCGGGGGAGCGGGAGGGCGCCTCGCCGGGGTCCGGCGACTACTGGGCGGAGGCGTTCCAGCGCCTGGTCGCCACCCTGCGCCTCCGCGCCGCCATGCTCGCCGAGCTCATCCCGTCCCCCGCCGCGCCCTGAGCCGGGGGACGGGGAGGAAGCGAAAGGAGGCGACGACGGCCCAGGCCGGGGTGACGAGGCGTCGGGGCGACCCGGCCGGGAGCCGGGCGGGGGCGGGGTCAGGTCTCCGAGGTGGCGCGGACATGGGCGTTGACCCACTCCACGATGGAGGTGGTCGTGGCGCCCGGGGTGAAGATCTCCGCCACGCCGAGCTTCTTCAGCGGCTCGATGTCCGCCTCCGGGATGATGCCGCCGCCGAAGACCTGGATGTCCTCGGCGTCCCGCTCCCTCAGCAGCTCGATCACCTTGGCGAACAGCGTGTTGTGCGCGCCCGAGAGGATCGAGAGGCCGATGGCGTCGGCGTCCTCCTGGATGGCGGTGTCCACGATCTGTTCGGGGGTCTGGTGGAGTCCCGTGTAGATGACCTCCATACCGGCGTCCCGCAGCGCACGCGCGATCACCTTCGCGCCGCGATCGTGCCCGTCGAGGCCCGGCTTGGCGACCACCACGCGGATCGGACCGGTCACACCCATCACTGCCTCCACATGCGTCCCCCGGGCACCGTTGCCTGGGAAGTGAACGAACGTTATCCACAGCATCCCGCACCCGGCCGTTTCACGGAGGACACCGAGGGGGAAATCACATGAGGGACATCATCACCGGCAGTCAGCGCCGCCGCACAGGTGGCACGGCCGCCGTCCCGCCGGTCTCCGGGACCGTCGTTTCGGACGCCCGCCGGGGAGCCGCGACGGGGCCGCCGCATCACCGTGCCCACAGCCGCTCGGCAGGGCGGTACGGCGGCCCATCCCCCTCCGTTCACGGCCCCCGGCAGGCACAGGGGTTCGTCATGGCCTTCCTTCCGTTCTCCGCCCCCGGCCACCTCGTACCGCTCACGCGACCCGGCACTCTCGGACCGCTCACGCGCCTCGGTCGTCCCGGGCCGTTTCCGCACCCCGGTCACCTCAGGCCGCTCTCCCGTCCCGACCGCCTCTCCTCTCTCATACGCTTCTCTCCGCTCTCCCGCTCCCCGGCGCTCCCCCGTCTCCCGACGGTCCCGTCGGTCCGGTTCGTCCCGCCGAGCCGGTTCGTCCCGCCGCTCCGGTTCGCCCCGCCGAGCCGGTTCGCCCCGCCGCTCCCGGCGCTCGCACTGCCCGGTGGCCTGGTGCCGTCGGCCGCGCTGTTACGGGCCACCGCCCTGGAGGTGGCGATCCTCGCCGGGCATCTGCTCCTCTATCCGACCGGCATCGCGCCCGAACGCCGGTCCGCCCGGGGCCGCCGGGAGCTCGCCGGACACAACCGGGTGCCGACCCTGCTGCTGCACGGCTTCGTGGACAACCGGTCGGTCTTCGTGCTGCTGCGGCGGTCGCTCGCCCGGCACGGATGGCGCCACCTGGAATCCCTCAACTACTCGCCGCTCACCTCCGATCTGCGCACCGCCGCCGGCCTGCTGGGGCGGCATGTCGAGGACATCTGCGCCCGCACCGGCCAGGCGCGGGTGGACATCGTCGGGCACAGCCTCGGCGGGCTGATAGCCCGTTACTACGTCCAGCGGCTCGGCGGCGACCGGCGGGTGCGCACCCTGGTCACCCTCGGCACTCCGCACTCCGGAACCGCCGTCGCCCCGTTCGCCGGCGCCCACCCGCTGGTCCGCCAGATGCGCCCGGGCTCGGCCGTGCTCCGGGAGCTGGCCGAGCCGGCGCCGGAGTGCCGTACGCGCTTCGTCTGCTTCTGGAGCGATCTGGACCGGGTGATGGTCCCGGTGGAGACGGCCCGGCTCGACCATCCGGACCTCATGTCGGAGAACGTGCGGGTCAGCGGGGTGGGCCATCTCGCGCTGCCGGTCCATCCGGCGGTGGCGGTCGCCGTGCGCCAGGCACTGGAGGCCGTTCAGCCGTCCGCCGGAACCGGAGATTCCGCGTCGGTGGCCTGATACACCCGAATGGGGATCGAACACAGCTCGAACGTAAGGCCAAGGCTGTGCCCGCACTCCGCCGAAAGGCGGCCGAATGCCCGTTTCTCACAGGATCAAACCCGGCGGAAGATTGTCGCTCGCGCATACCGCCGGGTACAGTCGCGCCCACTGCTTCCCCCTCTGGAGTGCCCGCCCCCGGTCATGCCCAGAGCTGGTCCTGCTGCCGAGGCGAGAGAGAAGTTGGTGAACGACCAGCACCCCCACGCCGGGTACGCCGGAGACGGGACTCCTTTTTCCGAGTTCCCCGGATTCCCCGGATCTCCCGGGTTCCCCGCCTTTTCCGGCAGCACTGGCAGCGCGAGCAGCACAGGCACCACTCCCGGCCCCGGGACCTCTGACGTCACCGGGACCACCGGCGGCTACGACACCGGCGCCCTCGCCGCCGGGGACACCATCGGCGGCACCGGTTACGGCACCTTCGCCGGGTTCACCGACTGCGCCGTGGACGGCGACACCGGCACCTTCCCGGCCGGCGGCTACGCGTACGACCCGCTGTACGGCGCCTTCCCGGGAACACCGGCCGGAAACCACGGGGTTCACCCGCAGGGACAGGACTACGCCCCGGAGCAGACCGGCGGTTACGACACCGGCCAGTGGTCCCTTTCGGCCAACGGCGCCTCGTCGTGGGACCCGTCCGCGACCGGCAGGACCGAGTACGCCGAGTACACCGGTCAGTGGGACGCCGGCGCCTGGGCCGAGGCCCGGCAGGCGGTTCAGGAGCAGGTGCGGGACCGGGCCCAGGATCAGGACACCTCCCCGGGTCAGGGGCAGCGGACGGCCGCGACCACCGGGCAGACCGGGGAGACCGGGCAGTGGAACACCGCCGCCTTCGACACCGGCGCCTATGACGCCACCGCCTGGAACTACGCCTCGCCGGACACCGGGACGGGCGGCTACGCCGTCCCCGGGCAGTACGCCTCCGCGCCGTACGCCCCCGGAGCCGAGGCCGGGCACGACGCGCACCACGAGCCGCCGCACGAGGCGCCCGGGGGCCACGACGGATACGAGCCGGCGGCCGAGTCCACCGCCGCCTTCGAGGCGCTCACCACCACCGCCACCTTCGAGGCACTGGACCTGACCGAGCCGGACGGGGAGCAGCCGGCCGGCCCGGAGTTCGAGGCCGGGGCCGGTGCGGACGCCGAACAGGAGCCCGGCGACGACGCCGAGTCGGCGGCCTTCGTCCCGGCGGCCACCGCCGTCGGCGCCCGTACCGCCCGGCGCTCCGGAGCGGGCGGCGGCCGGGGCCGGCGCCGTACCCCCGCCAAGCGGTCCGCGCTGCTGACCGTCGCCGTGCCCTCGGCCTGTGTCATGGGCGTCGCCGGGATCGCCGCCGCCTCCGTCGGCGGACTCGCCAAGAGCGCGCCGGCCGAGCCCACGGACGACAAGGTGGTCACCGCCGCCGACCCGGCCGCCGTCCAGTCGGTCGCCGCCAACAGCGCGCTCGACACCCAGCTCGCCGCCCTCAGCGCCGACGCCCGCGACTTCGGGGACCGCGCCAGCCGCACCCAGGAGCGCATCGACCTGAAGGCCCGCCAGGCGGCCGAGAAGAAGAAGCGCGAGGAGGAGGCGGCCCGGCGCGAGGCGCTGCGCCCCAAGTTCGCCCTCCCGGTCGCCCTGCACCAGCTCAGCGCCCGGTACGGCCAGGCCGGCGTCAACTGGATGTCGCTGCACACCGGTATCGACTTCCCGGTGCAGTACGGCACCCCGGTCATGGCCGCCACCGACGGCACCGTACGGACGCAGTGGAACAGTGCCTACGGCAACATGGCCATCGTCACCGCCAAGGACGGCACCGAGACCTGGTACTGCCATCTGAGCAGCACCAAGTTCCGCTCCGGCGAGGTCAAGGCGGGCGAGGTGATCGCCTACTCCGGCAACTCCGGCAACTCCACCGGCCCGCACCTGCACTTCGAGGTGCGCCCGGGCGGCGGCTCGGCCATCGACCCGCTGCCGTGGCTCCGGAGCCACGGGCTCGACCCCACGTCATAACGGACGCCGGACCGGACCGGCCGGCCGGGCCCGAGCGGCCCGGCCGGTCACGTCACGTCACGTCACGTCACGTCACGTCACAGCTTCTCGACCGGCGCGTACCGCAGCAGCAGCCGCTTGGGCTTCTCGTCGCCGAAGTCGATCGTCGCCTGGGCGTCCGAGCCGGTGCCCGTCACCGTCACCACCGTGCCCAGACCGAACTGGTCGTGGGTGACCCGGTCCCCGGCGGCCAGCGAGATCACCGGCTTGTCCGAGGTACGGCGGGTGGCGAAGCCCGAGGGGCCGCTCGACCGGGAGCGCGAGGAGGAGAGCGACGAGGCGATCCCCGAGACCGGTCCGGCCGGCTTGGCCATCGGTCCGGTGCGCTTCCACTCCAGATGGGCGCCCGGGATCTCCTCCAGGAACCGGGACGGCGGGTTGTACTGCGGCTGGCCCCAGGCGCTGCGCATGGACGAGCGGGTGAGGTAGAGCCGCTCCCGGGCGCGGGTGATGCCCACGTACGCGAGGCGCCGCTCCTCCTCCAGCTCCTTGGTCTGGCCGAGCGCCCGCATGTGCGGGAAGACGCCGTCCTCCATGCCGGTCAGGAAGACCACCGGGAACTCCAGGCCCTTGGCGGTGTGCAGCGTCATCAGGGTGATGACGCCCGCGCCCTCCTCGTCCTCGTCCGGGATCTGGTCCGAGTCCGCGACCAGGGCGACCTTCTCCAGGAACTCGGCCAGCGTGCCGGCGCCCTCGTCCTCCGCCCGGTCCTGCTCGAACTCCAGCGCCACGGCGGCGAGTTCCTGGAGGTTCTCGATCCGGGTCTCGTCCTGCGGGTCGGTGGAGGACTGGAGCTCGGCCAGATAGCCGGTCCGCTCCAGGACCGCCTCCAGCACCACCGCCGGGCCGGCGCCCGAGTCCGCGATGGTGCGCAGCTCCTCCATCAGGGTGTTGAACCGCTTCACCGCGTTGGCCGACCGGGCGGCCATGCCGTACGCCTCGTCCACCCGCCGCAGCGCCTGCGGGAAGCTGATCTTCTCGCGCAGCGCCAGCGCGTCGATCATCGCCTCGGCGCGGTCCCCGATGCCCCGCTTGGGGACGTTGAGGACCCGGCGCAGCGGCACGCTGTCCTCGGGGTTGGCGAGCACCCGGAGGTAGGCCAGGACGTCCCGGACCTCCTTGCGCTCGTAGAACCGCACCCCGCCGACGACCTTGTACGGCAGTCCGACCCGGATGAAGACCTCTTCGAAGACCCGGGACTGGGCGTTGGTCCGGTAGAAGACGGCCACGTCCCCGGCCTTGGCGTCGCCCGCGTCGGTCAGCCGGTCGATCTCCTCGGCGACGAACTGCGCCTCGTCGTGCTCGGTGTCGGCCACATAGCCGGTGATCCGCGCCCCGGCCCCGGCGTTGGTCCAGAGGTTCTTGGGACGGCGGCTCTCGTTGCGCTCGATGACCGCGTTGGCGGCGGAGAGGATCGTCTGGGTGGAGCGGTAGTTCTGCTCCAGCAGGATCGTGGTGGCGTCCGGGTAATCCTCCTCGAACTGGAGGATGTTCCGGATGGTGGCACCCCGGAAGGCGTAGATCGACTGGTCGGCGTCGCCCACCACGCACAGCTCGGCCGGGCCCTGGTCCTCGTATCCGGTGCCGACCAGCTCGCGGACCAGGGTGTACTGGGCGTGGTTGGTGTCCTGGTACTCGTCCACCAGGACGTGCCGGAAGCGGCGCCGGTAGTGCTCGGCCACGTCCGGGAACGCCTGGAGCAGATGGACGGTGGTCATGATGATGTCGTCGAAGTCCAGGGCGTTGGCCTCGCGCAGCCGCGCCTGGTACATCCGGTACGCCTCGGCCAGCGTCTTCTCGAAGCCTCCCCCAGACTCCGTCTGGGAGGTGCCCCCGGCTGCCTGATCGGCGAACGTCTCCTCGTCGATGAGCTCGTTCTTGAGGTTGGAGACCTTGGCGCTGAAGGACTTCGGCGGGAATTTCTTCGGGTCGAGGTCCAGGTCCCGGCAGCAGAGCGCCATCAGCCGCTTGGAGTCGGCCGCGTCGTAGATCGAGAACGACGAGGTGAAGCCGAGCCGCTTGGACTCCCGGCGCAGGATCCGGACGCAGGCGCTGTGGAAGGTCATCACCCACATGGCGTTGGCGCGCGGGCCGACGAGCTGCTCCACCCGCTCCTTCATCTCACCGGCGGCCTTGTTGGTGAAGGTGATCGCCAGTATCTGGCCGGGGTGGACGTGCCGGGTGGCCAGCAGATGGGCGATGCGGTGGGTGAGCACCCGGGTCTTGCCGGACCCGGCCCCGGCCACGATGAGCAGCGGGGACCCGGTGTGCACCACGGCGGCGCCCTGCTGCTCGTTGAGCCCCTCCAGCAGCGCCGCCGCGTCCACCGCCGGGCGCGGGGCGCCGTCGCGGTAGTACGCGTCCCGGGCGGGCGGGGCGTCGTACCGGCCGTCGAAGAGGTCGTGCGGGACCTCCTCGCCGGGGTGCTCGTCCGGCTCGGGCGGCGGGGGCTGCTCGGCGTGGCCGGGGTCGCCGGAGTGGTTCCGCAGGTCCGCCAGGAAGCTGTCGTCAAAGAGGCTGCTCATCGCCTCACGAGTCTAGGCCGCCGCACCGACAGCCGGGACCGGAGACCGGAACCGAACGCGAACGTTGTCCGGATCACCGTGCCGACCGCAGGATCCCCGGCCCGACCTGCCGGTATCCGTAACTCCTCGCGTACGCGGCACCACCGGCATCCGAAGGTCACGAAAAAGTATCGGGCATATCGAACATCATCCTTCACAGCACCACCACAGCTTGGCTAGCGTGCTCGCCCAAGCGGCTCGTTCACCATCGGCGAAGAGCGCCAACCGGGCCGCCCACGCCGAATCCGGCTGCCTCCGGGCCGTCCGGAACCGAGGACCCGCACGCAGGACCACGCGGGACCGGGGGGAACCGACCCCGCCGTCCCGCCGCCCGCCGCCCACGCCGGACGGCGCCGCGCGGCGGCGACCACGGGGCGTCTTCCGCCCGCCCGGACCCGCCGGTCCACCCGGTAGGCGGCCCACGGAAGGAGATGCCGGCCTTGGCGTCGCATCGCAAGCCGCGCAGCCGTACCGCGCGCCCCCTCGGTCACTCCCCCGCCGTCGGGGTCACGACGGCCGCGATCGCCTCCGTCACCCTGTTGTCCGCCCAGAGCGCGGCCGCCGCGCCCGCCGCTCCGGCCGCGCCGTCCCGGCCGACGGTCGAGGAGGTGCGGCAGAAGGTCACCGATCTGTACCGGCAGGCCGGTACCGCCGCCGCCACCGGCCGCCCGTACGGCACCGCCCGGCTCACCGCCGGCGCCCCCGCGCCGGCCCTGCCCCCGGCCGCCCCGCGCCCGCTGCCGGGGAGCGCCCCGGTGGCGGAACCGGTCGCCGCGCCGGCCGCCGTGGCGGCACCGCCCGGACCGGAGCCGGTACGGGCGCTCACCACCGGGACCGCCGGGATGGCCGGGACCGCCGGGCCGGAGCCGGGCACGGCACCGGAGGCCGTGGGAGAAGCGGGGGAGACGGAAGGACCGGAAGGGTCGAAAGAGACGGAAGGACCGGAGGACGGACCGGCGGAAGCGGGCGGGCCGGACGACGAGCCGGACGAGCCGGGGCGGGAGACCCTCCGGATACGCAAGGAGAGCGCCCAGGACAAGCTGGCCGTGGCCCGGATCCTGCTGGCCCGGCACTCGGCCGACGCCCGCCACCGGCAGCTCCCCCCGGCCGCCGCGCCCGGAGCCGGCCGGGCCACCGGGTACGGGGCCGACGCGCCCGGGGCGGACGTACCGCTCGGGGCCGGCCCGCGCCCGGCCCGGGGGGACGGACACACGAACAGGGCGGACCGGGCGGACAGGGCGGATCGGGCCGGGAAGGTGCTCGCCTTCGCCCGCGCCCAGCTCGGCAAGCCGTACGTCTGGGGCGCCACCGGGCCGAGCTCGTACGACGGGGCCGGGCTGGCGCGGGCGGCCTGGCGGGCGGCCGGGGTGGAGCTGCCCCGGGCGGCCTGGAGCCAGGCGAAAGCCGGCGCCCGGGTCGCGGTGGCGGACCTCCGCCCCGGTGATCTGGTCTTCTTCGACGACGGTCTCGGTCGGGTCGGCGTCTACCAGGGCGACGGCACGATGATCCACGCGCCCGGTCCCGGGACGAACGTACGCGAGGAGTCGATCCACCATCTGCCGGTCTACGGCGGGGTCCGTCCCGCCTGAGCCGCCGACGGGGCCGGAGCCGGAACCGGGCTACGGCCCCGTCCCGGCCCGGAGAACAGGGCCCCGGCCCGAGGCGCCGGCGTCCCGGCCGGAGGACCGAGCTCCGGCCCGGAGGACCGGCCCGGAGAACAGGGCCCCGGCCCGCAGGACCGGCCCCGAGGACCGGAGGACCGGCCCGGAGGCTCGGCGCCCGGGGCTGGGCACCCGGGGCTGGGCACCCGGAGGCTGGGCGCCCGGGTGCCGGGCGCCCGGGGCTCACACCCAGAGCGTGGCGATGAAGATATTGGCGGCGGTCAGCCCGCCCACCGCGGCGAAGGAGCCCTTGTCCACCCGCTCCTCGTCGCGCTTGACGTAGACCAGGCCGAGGATGACGACCAGCAGCGCCAGCTTCACCCCGAGTTTGATGTTGTTCAGGGTGTGGCCCTCGGCCTGGTGGACCCCCACCAGGGCCACGCCCGTGATCAGCATGGTGAGCGCGCCGTGCAGCATGGCCGGGGTGAACCGCGCCGCGCCGGCGCCCACCGCCTTCAGCTGGGCCAGGAATCCGCCGAGCAGGGCGGCGATACCGATGATGTGCAGGGCAACCAGCACATGGGTGAGGACGTCCATGCGGCGGAGCCTAACGGGGCCATATCGGGCCGCTCCGGTCAGGTGAACCTATCTTCACCACGACCCTCCGGCGCCCCGCCGGCCACCCACGGGCCCCGAAGCGCTACGCCCCGGCCCTACGCCCCGGTCAGCCGGACGGCCGGGGCCACTCCCGGGCGCCCGTCGGTCCGGCCGGCCCCCGGGGCGTGGCCCGGCGCGTGCCCGGGCGGCCGGCCGGTGCCGGCACCGGGACCGCCGTCCCGCCCGCCGGGGACGCCGGGAACCCGCTCCGTACCGCCGCCGGTGACCGGGCCCGGCAGGGGATCCCGGCCCTCGGCCGCGGCGTCGGCGGCGTACCGCTTGGTCAGCCAGCGGAAGACGGACGGGACCTGCTCCCGCCAGGTGTCCATCCGGTGGCCGCCGACCACCCGGTGGACGTCGATGCGGGTCGGCGGCTCGGCGGCCTCCTGGAAGCCGATGCCCTGGTTGTAGCCGTCGAAGCCGTCGCCGGTGAAGAGCATGCTGATCCGGGGCGGCGTCTTGGCGAGCTTGAACATGTTGAGCGGGTTCTCGGAGTGCCGGAGCTTCGGGTCCTTGCCGGTGAGCGAGGCGCGCTCGGCCGCCGGGTCGGTGTAGCCGGAGAGCGCGATCGCGTACCGGTAGCGGTCGGGATGGGCGACGGCCAGCTTCATGGCGCAGTGCGCCCCGGCCGAGTAGCCCGCGACGGCCCAGTCGTCGGCCCGGTCGGTGACCCGGAAGTTGTCGACGACCATCTTGCGCACATCGACGCTCAGCCAGCTGTCGGCGTTGACCTTGCCCGGGATGTTGGCGCAGCCGGTGTCGGTGTCCCCCAGCAGCGTCGTCCGCGGCGCGACCAGGATGAACGGCGCCACCTTGCCGTTGCGCATCAGGGGCTCCAGCTGCTGGTTGCTCCGCATGGAGCCGAACCACGCCTTGGGCGAGCCGGGGAAGCCGTTGAGCACCTCGACCACCGGGAACTTCTTGTCGCGGTAGGCCGGGTCGTCGTACTGCGGCGGCAGCCAGACGTACACCTCGGCCTCCACCCCGGAGATCCGGCCCTTCAGGGTGGTGCGGCGCACCCCGTCACCGACCACCGGGTCGTCCGCCGGCTCGAAGCTCTGCCGGACCTTCGGCAGATCGGCCACCCGCTTGCCGCCGGTCCCGTCGGGCCCCAGGTCGGCCGCGGCGGTGACATGGTCGCCGGTGCCGAGCAGATCGTCCCAGCTCTCGTACAGGTTGTTGGCGTTGTTCACCGGTACGAAGACCGCGACGACCGCCGTCAGCTGCGCGAACAGCACCATGCCCAGCCGCCCGGTGTTCCGGACGACGGCCGGTCCCGGGAGCCGGCTCCACAGCGCCAGGGGCAGCAGGACGGCGATCACGGCCAGCACGATCGCCGTCACGAGGAAGGGGGTACCCGTCAGGCTCATCACGGTTACTAGGAGGGGGCGGCCGTCGTACCGGTTGCGTCGTCCGTACCGATTGTCCGTACCGACTGGGTCACATCATGGCTCATGTGATGGTCGTACCGACCCGGGTCCGGGCCCGGTCGGCGGCCGGTGGCACCAGCACCCCGGGCCGGCCGACGGCCGCCGGACCGGCACCCCGACAGACCGGGAACCCGGCGCTCAGACCAGCCGGCGGGCGGTGGCCCAGCGGGTCAGCTCATGGCGGTTGGAGAGCTGGAGCTTGCGGAGCACCGCCGAGACATGCGACTCGACCGTCTTCACCGAGATGAAGAGCTGCTTGGCGATCTCCTTGTACGCGTACCCCCGGGCGATCAGCCGGAGCACCTCGCGCTCCCGCTGGGTGAGCCGGTCCAGGTCCTCGTCGACCGGCGGGGCGTCGGTGGAGGCGAAGGCGTCCAGCACGAAACCGGCCAGCCGGGGCGAGAACACCGCGTCGCCCTCCTGCACCCGGAAGACCGAGTCCACCAGGTCGGAGCCGGTGATCGTCTTGGTGACGTAGCCGCGCGCCCCGCCCCGGATGACCCCGATGACGTCCTCGGCGGCGTCCGAGACGGAGAGCGCCAGGAAGCGCACCGGGCGCTCGGGGGAGCTCAGCAGGCTCGCGCAGCGGCGCAGTACCTCGACGCCCCCGCCGCCCGGCAGATGCACATCGAGCAGGACCACCTCGGGGCGGGTGGCGGTGATGACCGTGACCGCCTCTTCCACGTCGGCCGCCTCGCCCACCACCTCGACGCCGGTGAGCTCGGTACGGCCGATCTCGGCCCGCACCCCGGTGCGGAACATCCGGTGGTCGTCCACCAGCACCACCCGCACCCGGCGCTCCCCGGCTCCCTCGCCGGGCACCTGCCCGACCGATGCCTCGCCGGGCATCTGTCCGGCCGCCGCCTCGCCGGGAGACCGTCCGCCCCGCTCCCCGCCGCCCGGTGTCGCCTCGGTCATCCGTCCGCCCTCTCCATCTCCAGCTCCACTTCGGTGCCGCCGCCCGGCGCCGGCCGCAGCCGCGCGGTGCCGCCGTTGCGCCGCATCCGGCCGATGATCGATTCTCGTACGCCCATCCGGTCGGCCGGTACGGCGTCGGGGTCGAAGCCCGGCCCCCGGTCCCGTACGGACACGAAGACGGTACGGCCCTCCACCTCCGCGTAGACCTGTACGGCACCGCCCCCGCCACCGTACTTGGCGGCGTTCACCATGGCCTCGCGCGCGGCCTGGAGCTGGGCGCCCAGCCGGTCGTCGAGCGGGCAGTCGCCGACCACCACCACCTCCAGCGGCACCCCGTGGGTGTCCTCCACCTCGGCGGCGGTCCGCTTCACCGCCGCGGCCAGGTTCTCGGGCTCCGCGGCCTCGTCACCCTGCTTGCCGTCCCCACTCCGGCCGGTGCTCTCCGGCCGGTACAGCCACTCGCGCAGCTCCCGTTCCTGGGCGCGGGCCAGCTTCCGGACCGCACCGGCGTCGGTGGCGTTGCGCTGGATCAGGGTCAGGGTGTGCAGCACCGAGTCATGGACATGCGCGGCGACCTCGGCCCGCTCCTGGGCGCGGATGCGCATGGTCCGCTCCTCGGAGAGGTCCTGGGACATCCGGACCAGCCAGGGACCGGCGAGCAGGGCGATCCCGGCCAGCACCGCGAGGGCGGCGGTGAGCGCGGTGCCGAGCTGGGCGGCCGAGCCGCGCACCACCAGGAAGGCGGTGAGCCCGAGGCCGACCAGCGCCACCCCGGCGACGGCCCGGGCGAGCTGGAAGAGCCGCTTCCGGCCGCCGGACTGGTTCCAGCGGGCCCGGCGGGCGTTGTCCGCCTGGCGCCAGACCAGGACCACCCCGACGCAGACGAGCAGCGCGGGCCAGATGTACCGGTTGGCGCTGCCGCCGAGGTCCACGGTGCTGACGAAGGCGACGGCCCCGACCGCCAGCACCACCATCGCCACCATCTGGCCCAGGTCGGGGGTGCGGAGCCGGCGCCGGCCGTCGGCGGTGACCTCGAAGAGGGAGCGCGGCTCGGTGGTCCGGCCGCCGACGCCCAGCGGCACCACGATCCAGAAGACCGCGTAGAGCAGCACCCCCAGGCCGTCGGCGGCGAAGAGGACCAGGAAGGCGAGCCGCACCCAGACGACCGGCAGCCCCAGATGGCCGGCGAGCCCCCGGGCCACCCCGCCGAGCAGCCGCCCCTCGGCGCTGCGGTAGAGCCGGCGCGGGGGCGGCTCCTCGGTCTCGGGCACGCGGGCGGCGACTGGCATGGTCCGATCGTCACACGGCGGCGACCGGCCCCACATCAGGGACCACCCGGTACCGACCCCGTACCGACCCTGAGAACCGGGCCGCCACAGGCCCCCGGTCGTACGGGGGCGGGCCGATATCAGGGAAGGGCCAGGGTCGGCGCCGGTGCCGCCGGGGCCGGGCGGCGGTCACCATGGAGCCATGACCAGCACCCAGGCCGCTCCCCCGCCGTCCGCGCCGGAGGCCCCGCCCCCGGCGCGGCCGCACCGCACCGTCCGGCGCAAGGTGGTGGCCGGGGTGTGCGGCGGTCTGGGGCGCCACTTCGACCTGGATCCGGTGATCTTCCGGGTGGTGACCGGGGTGCTGGCCCTGGCCGGCGGTTTTGGGCTGATCTTCTACGGCTTCGCCTGGCTGCTGCTGCCGGCCGACGGCGAGGAGGAGACCGAGGGCCGCCGGCTGCTCTCCGGCCGGGTGGACGGCGCCTCGCTGATCGCGGTGCTGATGGCGCTGGTCGGCTGCGGGCTGGCGCTCTCCATGCTCGCCAACAACGGCGGCACGGTCTCCTTCTCGGTCCTGCTCGTCCTCGCCGTGAGCGGGGCCGCCGTGTGGTCGCGGCGGCGGCGCCCCGGTACGGCCGACCCGGCCGCCGCCCCGGCCCCGGCGGGCACCCGGCCGCCGGAGCCGGCCGTCCCCGGTGGCGGCGCGGCCCCGGCCGGTCCACCGGTCCCGCACGCCCCGGCGGGCCCCCCGGACTCCCCGGCCGCCCGGGCTCCGGCTCCCCCGGGCACCCGGAGCCCGGCGCGGCCGATGGGCGAGGCGCCGCCGGAGCCGACCGCGCCGCCCCCGCCGGACTCGCCGTCCTGGTGGCGGGACCCGATCGTCAAGGACGGCACCACCGGTCTGGTGGCCACCGGCTATCTCTGGGGCCCGTCCGACGCCGTGCCCGGGGGGCCGGGCCGGGACACGGGGCCCGGCGAACCGTACGGCTCCGCCGCCGATCCCTGGCGCGGACCGGTCCCCCGGCCCGGCGGCCGGCGCCCGCGCTCGATCGGGGGCGCCGCGCTGCTGCTGGCCCTGGTCGCCGGGGCGGTCGCCACGGCCGTGCCCTGGGGCGACCACCCGCTCGGCGTCTGCCTCCAGTTCGGGCTGGCCTCGGCGCTGGCCGTCTTCGCGCTGGCCCTGCTGGTCAGCGCCTTCGCCGGCCGGACCGGGCCTGGCACCATCGTGATGACCGTGCTCACCGCGCTGCTGCTGGCCGGCGCCTCGGCCCTGCCGCACCGGATCGGCACCGACTGGACCCGTACGGAATGGCGGCCGGCCGCCGTCTCCGAGCTGCGCCCCCGGTACGCGCTGGGCGCCGGGGTCGGCACCCTGGACCTGTCGTCGGTGGCGGTGGCCCCCGGGAGCACCGTCCGGGTGGCGGCCGAGGTGGGCGCCGGACAACTGCGGGTGATCGTGCCGGAGGACGTGACCGTGACCGTACGCGCGCAGGTCGGGCTCGGAGACGTACAACTGCCCTCGGACCCGGCGGACGACGTGGAGGTGGCCCCCGACCGGGACACCAGCCGGACCGTCCGGCCCCCGAAGGGCGCCGCCCCGGCGGGCACCCTGGAGCTGCGGCTCAACGCCGCGATCGGCCAGGTGGAGGTCGTCCGTGCGGCCCGCTGAACCACCCGTCGGTTCCGTCCGCAGTATCCGCATCCGTATCCGCGCCGGGCGGGCAGGACGCGCGGGAGGCGCGGGAGGCGCAGGCCGCACCGACATCGCGGAACGCGCAGAACTCACAGAACTCGCAGGAGGTGTCCGGTGACCCCGCATCCGTTCCGGCCCGGCCGGCTGATCACCGGGGTCACCGGCCTCGCGGTCGCGGTGGCGTATCTGGGCGACGCCGCCGGGGCCTGGTACACCCCCTGGTACGCCGGGCTGCCGCTGCTGTTCCTCGGGCTGTTCCTGGCCGCCGTCGCCGGAGTGGCCGGCTATCTGGTGCGGCGCCATCGGCGCCGGGCGCCGAGCAGCGCGTCGGCGGAGAACGACGGCGCCCCGGCGAGCACCAGCGGCAGCCAGGCCACCAGATAGACCAGGTCGTTGCCGTAGTAGTACGGCCGGGTCGCCCAGCTCACGGTCAGCCAGAGGCTCAGCGAGATCAGCGCCCCGCCGAGCGCGGCGACCCGGGCGACCAGCCCCAGCGGGGTCCCGGCGCCCACCGCCGGCCCGCCCCGGGCGAGGGCCGCGCCGAACGCCCCCGGGTCCCGCAGCGCCACGTCGACCAGCCAGGGCACGGCCGAGGCGTCCCGGACCACCCGCACGGTGTCGCCGACCGAACCGGCCCCCGAGGCGGCGAGGAAGCGGCCGTCGGTCAGCTTGTCCAGGCACGCGTAGAGAAGGTGACTCCGAGGAAGGTCCTCAGCGGCAGCAGGGCGTACCGGGCCCCGGCGGAGGCCGGCCCGTCCGCCGCCCGGTGACCGTGTCTCATCGCCGTACCGCCTCTCCGTGCCGGGTCCCGCGCCGATGGTCCGCGAGACCGTTCCCCAGGGGTACGCGCCGGAGCCCGGCCGGGTTCAGAATGCGGGGCATGACCGATGATCTGGCCGGCTCCGCGCCCTCCGCCCGCCCCGCGCGCTCCCCGCTCGTCGAACTCCTGGGCCTCCAGCCCCATGTGGAGGGCGGCTGGTACCGGGAGACCTGGCGCACCGACGCCTCGGTGACGCCCGACGGCTATCCCGGGCCCCGCGCGTACGCCACCGCCATCCACTTCCTGCTGCACCCCGGCGAGTCCTCGGCCTGGCACCGGGTGCGCTCCGACGAGCTGTGGCTCTGGCACCGGGGCGGGCCGCTCCGGCTCTCGCTGGGCGGCACGGAGGAGACGCCCTCCCCGGCGCCGGACCGGCTGATGCTGGGGCCGTCGGTGGAGACCGGTGAGCGCCCGCAGCTGCTGGTCCCGGCCGCCCACTGGCAGTCCGCCGAGCCGGCGGGCGACGAACCGGTGCTGGTCTCCTGCGTGGTGGCGCCCGGCTTCGCCTACGAGGACTTCACCCTGCTGGAGAGCGGGAGCTGACACGCGTACGGAGAGAAAACGGCCGGAGCCGCCGCCCACCTCGGGTGGGCGGCGGCTCCGGCCGTGTACGGACAGGTGGGGTCACTCCCACTCGATGGTGCCCGGGGGCTTGGAGGTCACGTCCAGCACCACCCGGTTGACGTCCCGCACCTCATTGGTGATCCGGGTCGAGATCCGGGCCAGCACGTCGTACGGCATCCGGGTCCAGTCGGCGGTCATGGCGTCCTCGGAGGAGACCGGGCGCAGCACGATCGGGTGACCGTAGGTACGGCCGTCGCCCTGTACGCCGACCGAGCGGACGTCGGCCAGCAGGACCACCGGGCACTGCCAGATGTCCCGGTCGAGTCCGGCGGCGGTCAGTTCCTCGCGGGCGATGGCGTCGGCGTCCCGGAGCAGGTCCAGCCGCTCCTTGGTCACCTCACCGACGATCCGGATGCCGAGGCCCGGGCCGGGGAACGGCTGGCGCTGGACGATCTCGTCCGGCAGGCCCAGCTCCTGGCCGACCATCCGGACCTCGTCCTTGAACAGCTTCCGCAGCGGCTCGATCAGCTGGAACTCGAGGTCCTCGGGGAGGCCGCCCACATTGTGGTGGGACTTGATGTTGGCGGTGCCGGCGCCGCCACCGGACTCCACCACGTCCGGGTAGAGGGTGCCCTGCACCAGGAACTCCACCGGCTGGTCGTTCGGCGCCTCGGCGATGATCTCCGCCTGGGCCTGCTCGAAGACCCGGATGAACTCCCGGCCGATGATCTTCCGCTTCTCCTCGGGGTCGGAGACCCCGGCGAGCGCGGCGA
Organism: Streptomyces pyxinae; assembly: GCF_024756275.1. GTDB lineage: Bacteria > Actinomycetota > Actinomycetes > Streptomycetales > Streptomycetaceae > Streptomyces > Streptomyces pyxinae. The sequence continues at coordinate 101,722 of NZ_JANUGQ010000012.1, forward strand.
GGAAGCGGTCCTGCGCGTCGACCACCTTGAGCTGCACCCCGGTGGCGGCGACGAAGTCCTTCTCGACCTGCTCGGTCTCGCCCTTGCGCATCAGGCCGTGGTCGACATAGACGCAGGTCAGCTGGGAGCCGATGGCCTTCTGCACCAGCGCGGCGGCCACCGCCGAGTCCACTCCGCCGGAGAGGCCGCAGATCGCCCTGCGGTCCCCGACCTGGGCGCGGATCGCCTCGATCTGCTCCTCGATGACATTGCCCGTGGTCCAGTCGGGCTCGATGCCGGCGCCCCGGTAGAGGAAGTGCTCCAGGATCTGCTGGCCGTGCGTGGAGTGCATCACCTCGGGGTGGTACTGCACGCCGTAGAGCTTCTTCTCGTCGTTCTCGAAGGCGGCGACCGGGACGACGTCGGTGGACGCGGTGACGGCGAAGCCCTCGGGCGCGGCCGAGCAGGCGTCGCCGTGCGACATCCAGACCGGCTGCTCGGTGGGGGTGCCCTCGAAGAGGGTGGAACCCGGCTTGGAGACGTGCAGCGGGGTGCGGCCGTACTCCCGGGCGCCGGTGTTGTCGACCGTGCCGCCGAGGGCGGTGGCCATCAGCTGGAAGCCGTAGCACATGCCGAAGACGGGGACACCGGCCTCGAAGAGCGCGCGGTCGAGCCGCGGGGCGCCCTCCTCGTACACGGACGACGGGCCGCCGGAGAGGATGATCGCCTTCGGGTTCTTCGCCAGCATCTCGGCCACCGGCATGGTGGACGGGACGATCTCGCTGTAGACCCGGGCCTCACGGACGCGGCGGGCGATGAGCTGGGCGTACTGCGCGCCGAAATCGACGACGAGCACGGCGTCGGGCGCGGCAGCGGGATTCGCTGATGACACTACGGCGGCCTTCCGGCGGGGATGAGGGGGTCTGTAGGGCGATTCTACCGGCCGCACCGAGGGCCCTTCTTTGTGTCACCCTCCGAAGCCGCCCGGTCGCCCTCACCGGATGATCCGGGTGATCCGGTCGATCGCGGCTGATCCCGGATGCGCCCGGGGGATCAGGTGCGGTCCCGAGGCGCCGGGGCCCCGGGGGGGGCGGAGACCCGGGGGGCCGGGGATGCCGAGCCGGGAGGCCGGACCAGCAGCCGGTGGCCGGGGGCCGATGGCCAGGTGGGCCGGGGCTGCTGGGGCGGGGGCCCGGGGTGCCGGGGGCAGGCCGGAGCGTCGGGGGCTGGGGGCTGGGGTGCCGGGGGCAGGCCGGAGCGCCGAGTGCCGGGGGGCTGGGGTGCCGGGTCAGGGCCGGTGGTCAGGCGGGCCGGGGCTGCCGAGGCGGGGGCCGGGCCAGGGGGCGGGGGGCCGGGGTTGGGGGCCGGGCCCGGGGGCGCCGGGGGGCTGGGGATGCCGGGCCAGGGGCCGGGGGCCGGGTGCCGGGGCGCCCCCCGGGCCCGGGGGGCGCCGGGCCGGTGGGCCGGAGGCGCGGGGGCCACGTCCCGGGGGCGCCGGGGGTCGGGGATGCCGGGGCACGGGACGGGCCCGGGGGCGCCGGTCCGGGGCCGGGGGCGGGTGGTCGCCGACCGGGCGTACGGCTCCGGGGCCCCTCTCGGTCGTACGGGCTCCGGGCGTACGGCTCCAGGCCCCGCCTCTCGGTCGTACGGGCTCCGCCGGGCGGGCTCCCTCCGCCGTACGGGCTCCGCCGGGCGCGGGCGGTGTCTCACCATCCGGGCCCGGTGCGGCGGCGGCCGGCGGATGGGCCATACTGGCTCCGTGCGTGAGCTCTCGACCTTCGTGTTTACCTATGGCACCGGCCCGGCCGGCTGCTGTGGGTCCGAAGGCTGCTCCGCTTGAGCACCTGACGAACGACTTCCCCAGACGCCCCGGGCCCGGCAAGGCCCGGGGCGTCTGGTCGTTCCCGGGGACTCGCCGGAGACGTCCGGGGCCCCCTCATCGAAGGAGCCCCCGCCATGACCGCACTCGAGACCGAGCCCGCCACCGCCACCGCCCATGTCACCACCACCTCCGGCGCTCCGGTGGGCTCCGCCGCGGACCGGACCGCGGACCGGACCGCCGAATGGACCGGCGCCCGGACCGGGGACGCGGCCCGGGTCATCACCGGCGCCCGTGAGCGGATCGACACGCTGGACGACCGGATCATCGGACTGATCCAGGAACGGACGGCCGTCTCCGCCGTCATCCAGGAGGCCCGGATCACCTCGGGCGGCCGGCGGGTGAACCTGGCGCGCGAGATGGAGGTGCTCGGCCACTACCGGGACGCGCTGGGCAAGCCGGGCACCACGCTGGCGATGGCCCTGCTGGAGCTGGGCCGGGGCCGCATCTGAGTTCGGGCGCGCTCTCACCCGTACGGCGCGTGACCGGATCCGGCCGGGCTTCGTTGTCCCGGTGTCCGTGTCAGCCAGGGGCGGGCCGAGAAAAACCACGCGTGGCTCCGCTGGAGCGTGTGGCGTGCCGAGCAGGCATGTCGTGGGACCTCGCTCCAGCGTGCGTGACCGGACGGCAGGGGACAGCAGCCCGGTCACCCGAAGCGGTCGGTTCCGGGGACGCCCGGGACCGACCGCACCAGGTCCGATCCGTCCCGACCGGCCCCGGCGCACCGCTCCCCACCACTCCGCACCGCAGCTCCGCCCGCTCTCCGCTCTCACCCGGTCTCGGTCCCGTCGGGATTCCCTTCCCGGCTCCCTTCCTCCCTCCTCCCCCTTCCGAGCTCCCGATCCCGGCGCCTCCCCTCCCCCCAGGGCGCCGCACCCGGCACCGGCGCCGCCCTGACGCCCGGCGCCGGAGACCGAGGGCCCGCGACAGCATCGCCGTCGCGGGCCCTCGCACTGTCCGAGCACACCGGACGACGGGGCGACGGACGGCGGCACGGCGGGGTGCTCCAGGCCACATGAAATTTCACTTCACCGCGTACAACCCCTCCCGCCGGTCACGGGTCAAACATGCGGATCCCCGGTCACGGCGGTGGTCACGGCCCACGGCCTCACCCACCGTCCCGTCGGCCCGGGGACCCGTGCCCGGACGGGAGGGGCGCTGCGCACGGAGGGGGGCGCAGCGCTCCTGCTGTCGGCGTACGGCCCCTTGGCGGCGCCGCCGGAATTCCCGGACCCCGTTCAGTCCCTGGGCGGGACGGCGGGGATACCCAGGAACGGCAGCCGCAGCGCGCCGAACGCGTCGGCCGGGACGGCCGGTGCCTTGGGCTCCACCGGGGCGAGGCGTTCATACCGGGCGCCCTGCGCCGGACGGGGGTCCGGGTCACCCTTGTTGGGCCAGAAGGACATGGCCCGTTCCGCCTGGGCGGTGATGGTCAGCGACGGGTTGACGCCGAGGTTGGCCGAGACGGCCGCGCCGTCCACCACCGAGACGCCCGGATGGCCGTGGACCCGGTGGTACGGGTCGATGACCCCCTCCGCCGCCGTCGCCCCGATCACACAGCCGCCCAGGAAGTGCGCGGTGAGCGGAGTGCCCATCAGCTCACCGATGTTGGACCCGGCGAACCCGTTGATCTCCTCGGCCAGCAGGCTCGCCGCCCGGGTGCCCGCCTCGATCTGGGTGGGGTTGGGCGCGCCGTGGCCCTGGCGGGCGGTGAGCAGCCCCTTCCCCGGACCGCCGCGCTTGCGGTAGGTGGTCAGGGAGTTGTCCACCGACTGCATGACCAGTCCGATGATGCTCCGTTCCGACCAGCGGCGGTTGGAGAGCGAGCGCAGCGTGATCAGGGGATGCCGGGCCACATTGCCGAGCCAGCCCCTCACCCGCCGGGTGCCGTACGGCACCTGGAGGGTGGTGAGGAAGCCCATGGCGTTGGAGCCCTTGCCGTAGCGCACTGGTTCGATGTGGGTGTGCGCGTCCGGGTGGATGGACGAGGTGATGGCCACGCCCCGGGTGAAGTCCGCGCGCGGTTCGCCGTGGCGCGCCCGGTAGCGCCGGTCGCTGGTCTGGGCGCCCACCAGGGCCTCGGAGTTGCTGCGGGTCAGCTCCCCGAGCCGGTCGGAGAGGCGGGGCAGCAACCCCCGGTCCTTCATGGTGTGCAGCAGCGTCTGGGTGCCGTAGGTGCCGGCGGCGACGATGACGTACCGGGCCCGCAGGGTGCGCGGGGCGGCCCGCCTGCGCCGCCGGGTGGGCACGGTGGTGACCAGGTGCCCGGGGCCCGCCGGATCCTCGGTGACCGTGGTGACGGTGGTCATCGGATGGACCACCGCCCCGGCCCGTTCGGCCAGGTGGAGGTAGTTCTGGGTGAGGTTGTTCTTGGCGCCGTGGCGGCAGCCGGTCATGCACTCGCCGCACTCGTTGCAGGCGCGCCGGGCGGGTCCCGCACCGCCGAAGTAGGGGTCGGGCACCTCCTCGCCCGGCCGCACCCGGCCGGTGCCCCCGGCGTCCCGGCCGTCCCCGAAGAAGACGCCGACCGGTGCCAGATGGAAGGTGTCGCCGACGCCCATCGCCTCGGCGGTCGCCTTGAGGTGCCGGTCGGCGGGGGTGGTCGTGGGATTGAGCCGGACGCCCAGCATCCGCTTGGCCTGGTCGTAGTAGGGCGCCAACTCCTGCTGCCAGTCGGTGATGGCGGCCCACTGCCGGTCCTCGAAGAACGCGGCGGGCGGTACGTAGAGCGTGTTGGCGTAGTTGAGGGAGCCGCCGCCCACCCCGGCGCCCGCGAGCACCATCACCTTGCCGAGCAGATGCACGCGCTGGAGCCCGTAGCACCCGAGGGCGGGTGCCCAGAGGTAGTTGCGGAGGTCCCAGGAGTTGCGCGGCAGGGTGGCCGGGGTGAACCGGCGCCCGGCCTCCAGGACACCGACCCGGTAGCCCTTCTCGGTCAGCCGCAGCGCCGCGACCGAGCCACCGAACCCGGAACCGACGACGATCACGTCGTAGTCGTACTCGCGGGCGCGGGCGTTCTCGCGGTCGTGGTCCTTCTCGCGGTCGCTTTCATGCGGGGCGGACTCCTGGGGGCGGTCGTCCCGGCGGGCGGGGGCCGGGACAGTGGGGGGGACGGTGGAGGCCGGGCCGGGGACGGCCGGCTCGGGGCCCGGATCCTGAGCAGGGGGAAGCTGAGGCATGGCATCTCCTCGTACCGGAAGGCGAGTCGGGGGGCGAAGAGGCGCGCCCGGCGGGCGCCCGGAGGCCCGCGCGGTGGGCGGTCGGCGGGGTCAGCGCAGGCGCAGGACCTTCATGGCCTTCAGACCCGTCGTCATCAGGGCCGCGTATCTGGCGTCGTCCATGCCGAGGGACGGGCCGAGCGCCAGCAGCCGCTGGTGGGCGACCGTCTGCGCCTCGGTGAACTTGAGGATGCCCTCGGAGCCGTGCCGGCGGCCGAGCCCGGAGTCCTTCATGCCGCCCATCGGCGCCTGGACGCTGCCGTAGGCGGGGGCGAAGCCCTCGTTGATGTTGACGGTGCCGGTGCGGAGCCGGGCGGCGACGGCGTGGCCCCGGCGGCCGTCCCGGGTCCAGACGCTGGCGTTGAGCCCGTACGGGGTGGCGTTGGCGAGCCCGATGACCTCGTCCTCGTCGGTGAAGCGGTAGACCGAGACCACCGGGCCGAAGGTCTCCTCGGCGCAGACCGCCATGGGCGCCTCCACCCCCTCCAGGACGGTCGGCTCGTAGAACAGCGGGCCGATGTCCGGCCGGGCCACCCCGCCCGCCAGCACCGTGGCGCCCTTGGCGACGGCCTCGTCGACATGCCGGACGACGGTCGCGAGCTGCCGTTCGCCCGCGAGCGAGCCCATGTCGGCGCCGTACGCCAGGGCGCCGCCGAGCCGCATCCCCCGGGTGCGGGCGACGAACCGCTCCAGGAACGCGGCGGCCACCGACTCGTGGACGTACAGCCGCTCGACCGAGATGCAGAGCTGCCCGGCGGAGGAGAAGCAGGCGCGTACGGCTCCGGCGGCGGCCTTCTCCACGTCCGCGTCCCGCAGCACCAGCATGGCGTTCTTGCCGCCCAGCTCCAGCGAGACGCCGATCAGCCGGTCGGCGGCGCCCCGGGCGACCTCCCGGCCGGTGCGGGTGGAGCCGGTGAAGGAGACGTAGTCGGCGCCCCGGACCACCTCGGGCCCGACCACCGGCCCGTCGCCCAGCACCATGGGCAGCACGTCCTCCGGCAGGCCGGCCTCCACCAGCAGGTCGCGGGCCCAGAGCGCGGTCAGCGCGGTCTCGGTGTCGGGTTTCATCACCACCGCGTTGCCGGCGGCCAGGGCGGGCAGGGCGTCGCCCACCGAGAGCTCCAGCGGGTAGTTCCACGGGGCTATCTGTCCCACCACCCCACGGGGCTGGCGGAGTTCGGTGACCTTGGTGAGCACCGGTATCACCCCGGTGTGGCGCTTCGGCCCGAGGTAGGCGGCGGCCCGGCGGCCGTAGTGCCGGGCGGCCAGGGCGACGGCCTGCACCTCCTCGTGCGCGTGCAGCCGGGCCTTGCCGGTCTCCAGCTGGATCAGGTCCAGGATCTCGGCCTGCCGGTCCAGCAGCAGATCGTGGAAGCGCAGCAGCACCGCCGCCCGCTCGCGGACCGGGACGGCGGCCCAGATCCGCTGGGCGGCACGGGCCCGGTCGAAGGCGGCGGCCACGTCCTCCGGGGTGGACTCGGGCAGCTCGGCCAGCACCTCGCCGGTGAACGGCGTGTGGTTGGCGGTCCGCCCGGAGCCGACGACCCCCCGGACCAGCCGTGCGACCACCTCGGGGGTCACCACGTCGGCGGCGGTACGCGCACCGGCCGGGAAGGCGGCGACGGGGTTGGTGCCGGGGGGCGGGCCGGGCGGGCCGGCCGGGGCGGCGGTGGGCTGCGAGTCCGTCATGACGGCGAGAGTAAGCCCAAAGGGAGCCGTCCGGTACCCGCCGGTAACAGCTTTTCCCCGGCCTCGCGCATCGCGCCAGTGTTCACTGGCACATAACCCCTGATCAGCGGCTCAGGAGGGTGAAAAGCCCACCGGAAGCGTTTCGGGGGCGCGCCCCCGGTGCGTATCCCGACACGCGTCGGCGCGTATCCCGGCGCGCATCGGGGCGCGGGTTCCGGACGAGCCGCGGCCCGTCGGGGCACGGGTTCCGACGCCCGTCGGGGCGCGGGCCCTGGACAAGCCCTGATTCCAGGCGGACGCGAGCCCCGGACGAGCCCCCGCTTCCGGACGAGCCCGGGCTCACGACAGGACTGGCGCCAGGAGGCTTCCGGTCGGCCCCAGGCCCCGAGGGGCGGTTCGCCCTGCGCCGGGCCCCGGACGAGCGCGGGTTGCGGCCGAGCCGCTTCCGGACGGGCTCGGGCCCTGGGCAGGCGCGAGCCCCCGGACGAGCCCGGGCTCACGACAGGACTGGCGCCCGGAAGGCTCCCGGTCGGGCCCGGGCCCCGGACGAGCCCGCTTCCGGACGGGTACGGGCCCGAGGCACGGGCCCGGGATGGGCACGGGCCCCGGACGGCCTCCGGAGACGCGCCCCGGGTCCCCGGCGGCGCCCCGGGCGGACCCCCGACGAGCGGCGGCCCGTCGGTCCACGGGTCCCAGATGGGCTGGGGAGACGGGCCCGGACAAGGCACGGGCGCGCCCCGGACGGCCTCCGGAGACGCGCCCGGGTCCCCGGTGGCACCCCGGGCGGACCCCCAACGAGCGGCGGCCCGTCGGTCCACGGGTCCCGGGCGGTACGCCCCGGGCCGCCCGGGGGCCGCAGCCCGTCAGCGCACGGGCTCCGGGCGCATCCCGACACGCGTCGGCGCGAGCCCCCGGACGAGCCCGGGCTCACGACCAGGCCCGGGACCCGGACGGCCTCCGGAGCCGGGCCCCAGGCCCCGAGGGGCGGTTCGCCCTGCGCCGGGCCCCGGACGAGCGCGGGTTGCGGCCGAGCCGCTTCCGGACGGGCGCGGGTCCCGGGCGCATCCCGACACGCGTCGGCGCGGCCGTCGGCGCGCGGGCCCAGCGCCGCGCGGTTCGCCCCGGGCCGAGGGCCACGGTCCCCGGGCGGTCCGCCCCCGGGAGCCCCGGCCCCCGCCCGGTCAGCCGATCGGGAAGCCGGGGGCGCCGCCCACCGGGACTCCGGGCCACCCCGGCAGGGCCGTCACGCCGGGCACCGCCGGCAGCGGCGCGCCGGGGTCCACCGGCAGCGGCGGCACACCGGGCCGCTCGCCGGCCGGCGGGGCACCGCCGGGAGCGGGCGGCCGGTACGGGTCCGGAGCCGAGCCCCCGCCCGGCTCCGAGGGCGGCCGGGGCGCCCGGCCCGAACCGGGGCCGGCCGTCGGCGAGGGCCGGTTCCGCGCCGGACCCGACGACGCCCCCGAGCCCGGGGCCCCGGACCTCCCGGGCCCGTCGGGTCCCGCCCCGGGGGAGCCCGTCGCGGAGGACGAGGCGGGCACCGACGGGGAGGCGGTCACCGAGGGCGGCACCCGCCGGTCGCCGTCCCCGTCGCCGCTCCCGCGCATCAGCAGCACCACACCCGCCGCCCCGGCCCCGGCGAGCGCGGCGGCGAGCAGCGCGGCGGCCATCAGCGGCGTACGGCGGCCCTTGGGCCGGGCGGGTGACGGATCGGCCGGGGCGATCCCGGTGGCCAGATAGGCGGCGAGCAGCCGTTCCGCCTCCACCGCGCCCATCCGGCGGGCGGGGTCCCGCTCCAGCAGCCCCCGGACGACCGGCAGCAGCGGCCCGGCCTCGGGCGGCGGCCGGAACTCGCCCTCCACCACGGCGTGCAACACCCCGCCCAGCGAGTCCCGGTGGAACGGCGACTCCCCGGTCAGCAGCGCGCAGAGCAGCACCCCCAGCGACCAGAGGTCGGTCTCGGGCCCGGCCTGAGCGCCCCGCATCCGCTCCGGCGCGGTGTACTCGGGCGAGCCGACGAACGTCCCGGCCTCGGTGATGGTGGTGGCCCCGGCGAGCTGCGCCACCCCGAAGTCGGTGAGCACCACCCGCCCGGTGGCCGCTTCGAGGAGCACATTGGCCGGCTTGAGGTCGCGGTGCAGCACCCCGATGGCGTGCGCGGCGCGCAGCGCGCCCAGCAGCGCCAGGCCCACGGCCGCCGCCCGGCGCGTGTCCACCGGACCGTGCGCGGCGACCAGGGCGGCGAGCGAGCCGCCCTCCACCAGCTCCATCACGATGTACGGGACGCCGTCCTCCTCCACCACGTCATGGACGCAGACGACGTGCGGATGGTGGACCCGGGCGACCGCCCGCGCCTCCCGGAGCGTCGGATGGGTGTTGGTCCCGGCGTCCACGTGCAGTTCCTTGACGGCGACCGGGCGGCCGAGCAGTTCGTCGTACGCCCGCCAGACGGTGCCCATGCCGCCGCGCCCGAGCCGGGGGCCGAGCCGGTAGCGGCCGGCGATCCGCCGTTGCTCCTCAGGTTCCTGCGGTCCTCCGGCCACGGCTCATCCCCTCTGCTCGCGCCGGGGTGGCTCCCCGGCCGGTCGCGGTCGCGCGGCCCGGCGCCGGGCGGCTTCCGGGTGCTGGTCCGCCCGGCACGGCCGGCCGGGCGTCACGGCGTGTGACGGCATGTGTGCGTGAGCGGCTGCCCCCGGTTCATACCGCGACCGGCGCTTCTTCAGCCCCTTTCTGCACAACGAGCGGAGGCGCGCGGGGCTTCCGGCGGGAAGTAGGCCGAAACCGCCCGGTCCCCGGCGCGTTGCGGACCCGGGGGCGCGGAAGACGGCGCACACGGCCGTCCGACCGGCGCACGGGAGCCGTGCGGGGCCCCGCCCGGCCCCGGGCGGGACGACGACCAGACCCCGGGCGGGACCGCGACCGGACCGGGGCAGCGCCCAGGTCGTATCGGACGATGGGTGGTTATCGGGTCGGACGGTAGGAGGTGATGGCCTGGCCGTAGACCTCGGTCACCTTGTCGCGCGCGCCCTCCGGGCCGATCACCTGGATCACGTGGTACGCACCGCCGACGACCAGCGCCAGATTCCGCACGTACACCTCACGGCCGGTGCTGTCCTGCCAGGTGAACTGGCCCTCGGCCATGGCCTGCCGGCCGACGTCCGTCCGGCGCAGCCCGGTGACGGAGGACCAGGAGGAGTCCCGCCAGGGCGTCAGCTCCCGCTCCTTGTTCCGCTGGTACTCCATGGGGTCGGCGCCGTTGTCCGCCACGGTGTCCCGGCCGGGCACCACGATCAGCGTGAAGTCGCCGCCGGTGTACCGGACCTGGCCCGCGTCGTTGATCGGGCTGCGCCGCCAGTCCTCCGGGACGCCGAGCCGGAAGCCCTCGGGGTCCTCGCGGAGCGCGTAACCGGGGGCGAGGGCCGGGGCGGAGGCGGTACCGGTCTGGCCGGAGGGCGCCGGGGAGTCGGGGGACGGCCCGGTGCCGGAGGGCCTGGTGGTGTCCCCGGGGGTCGGCGCGGGCTGCCCCTGGGACGGCACGGCACCGCCCGGCCGCCCGGTGTCCGGACCGGCGTCCGGACCGGACTCGGGCAGGAAGAGCATCGCGTACGCCACCGCCGCGGCCAGCACCAGCAGGATCACCACCAGCAGGGTGCGGCCGAGGGCGCGGGGGCTCCGGTCGCGCTCCGGGGGACGCGCGGACCGGGCCCTCGACTGCCGGTGCCGGCCGTGGGCCGCGTCCGGGGCGGCGGCCGCCCGGCGCCTGCGCACCAGCTCGCCGCGGCGCCGTACCACCGGCAGCCGGGCGGCGTCGGCGGGCGGCATGGGGACGACGGCGACGCCCGCGTCCGGCTCGGGCGCCGACCGGACGAGCGAGCGCAGCCAGCCGCGCAGCTCCTCCACATCCGGGCGCTCGGTGGGATCCTGACGGAGCAGCGACTCCACGACGGGCCGGAGCGGGCCGCACTCCTCGGCGAAGGCGGGCGGCTCGGCGCAGACCAGCTGGACCAGCTCGGCGGAGTTCTCCTCCGGGTACGGGGCGTGGCCCTGTACGGCGCGGTAGAGCAGGGCACCGAGGGCCCAGAGGTCGGTGGCGGGCCCGATGGGCGGGGCGAGCTGCCAGGTGTCGTGGACCGGGCCCGCCTGCTCGGGTGCCCAGCGCTCGGTGACGGCGCCGACCATGGCGATCCGGGCCTGGCGGGCGCGCTCGGCGGCCAGCGGGGTGGCCGGGCCCCGGTATCCGGCCGGCTCCCGGTGGTCCGCCGCGGGGTGGCCGGGGACCGGGGTGCGGTCGTCGTACGCCGGGGCGGAGCGGCGGCCGTACGGGACGACGGGGCCGCCGCCCGCCGGGACCGGGCGGTCGTCCTCCCGGCCCGCTCCGGCGGACGGGCCGTCGTGCCAGCTGCCGGCGAGATGGGCCCGGTGCGGCCGGCCCCCCGGGCGGCCCGGGCCGCCGGAGCCGTACGGCCCTTCCGGGTCCACCGGGTCGGCATAGGGCCTGTCCTCGTGCGGGCCGTCCTCGTACCGCGCGTCCGCGTAGGTCCTGTCCGTGTACGGCCCGTCCTCATACGGACCGTCCTCGTAAGGACCGTTCTCGTAGGGCCCGTTCTCGTGGGGCCCGTCCTCGTCGGGGGCGGTGGAGTCGTCCTCCACCGTCCCGGCCCACCAGGGCGGTTCGGCCGACGGAGGCCGGCCCGAGTCCGCGCGGCCGCGTGCGGCGTCCAGGGCCTCCCGGGCCGCCTCCGCCTCGTCCGCCCGGGCGGCGGCCCTGGCCCCGGCCCGGTAGGCGGCGATGGCGCTGCCCGGCCGGCGATGGCCCGTCTCGGGGGAGCCGGGGGTGCCGTACGGGGCCACCGCCCCGGCGCCGGGAGCCGTACCGTACGGCGGCTCCGGGGGCGTACCGTACGGCGCGACCGATCCGCCCGGGCCCGGGCCGTAGCCGGCCGGGGCGGCACGGACGGGTCCCGCCGGGCCGCCGGGCGGCTCGGGCGGCTGCTCCGGGGCGGCGGCGAGCTCGTACCCGGCGGGGTACCCGGCGCGGGCGACCGGGCCGAGACCGGTGCCGGGGGCGCCCCGGTGGCCGGTGCCGTACTCGTTCTCCTGGCCGTCGTGGCCGTCATGGCCGTCCTGGCGGCCGTACGCACCGGCGTCGTACGCGTCGGCGGCACCCGGGTGGTCGGCCTCGCCGGCATCACCGCTGTCACCCGTATGACCGGCCCCGCCGGGGCCATACGGGTCCTCCGGGCCGTACGAGCCGTCCGGATCGGAGTCCGGGTCCGGTTCGGGGACGGGGGCGTAGCCGCAGAGGGCCTCCTCGGCGGCGCCCGCCGCGAGACCGGTGAGCACCACCCGGCCGTCGTCGCAGACCAGCACCGTGCGGGCGGTGATGTTGCGATGGGTCCAGCCGTGGACGTGCAGGGCGCGCAGCGCGGTGAGCACGTCGGAGCCGATCTCGGCGGCCCGGTAGGGGTCGAGCGGCCGCTCCACGAGCAGGGCGGCGAGCGGCCGGGCGTCGACCAGTTCGCTCACTATCCACAGCGAGCCGTCCTCGGTGAAGACGTCGAAGACCTGGTCCAGCCGCGGATGGTCGGGGATCCGGGCCGCCGCCTGGGCCGCCTCCACGGCCCGCCGCACCGCCGGGTCGGTCAAGCCCCGGGAGGGACGGCCCGGGACCGGGCGGCCGTACGGCGACTGATGACCGTAGGGGGACGGGCGGCCGTACGGGGACGGGTCGGGTGCCCCGGCGGCGTCGCCGGGCTCCACCATCTCGGCGTCCACCACTTCCGGCAACGGCAACTGCCGGACCACGACTTCCTGGCCGCTATAGGTGTCGAAGGCCCGCGCCTCGACCAGTTCGTACTCGTCGGCGGGCGGCAGCGGCAGGCGGTAGCGGTCGGCGAGCACCCTTCCCGCGTAGTCGTCCACGACGCCTCCCCACGAGCGCGCTGTCCCCAGGGGCCCGCAGGTCGCACGAACCCGGATAACTCCTCAGATCCGCCGGGCCGTCGGAAGCGTCAGCACGGCGGAATCATCGGAAACGGCCAAACCGCCAAAACGCCAGACCGTCAAGCCATCAAGACGTCAAGGAATCAAGACGTCAAACCGTCAAAGTACGGTCGTACGCGGCCGGTTCACATACCCTCGCGAGCATTTTCCGGCTGCGTACGGTCCGCAGGGTCTCACGATACGTGCAGCCGGTCAGCCCAGGGGCTTGAACGTCGCGAACGCCGTCTCCCGCAGGGTCTTGCAGGCGGCGGCCTCCCACTCGGCGGCCGGGCAGGAGACCATGATCGAGTAGCCGTGTCCGGCGTCGACCTTGAAGCCCCGGTTGAGCACCCGTACCCGCTGACCGCTCTGGTCGCGCTCGAACTGCCAGTCGGCGGCGGTCGGATACCCCTTGTAGTCGACCGCCGAGATGCCGTGGTGGCGGTAGCCCTTGCTGGTGGCCGAGACGGCGGCGACCGCCGCGCTCCAGGCCGCGGCGGCGTCGTCCTTGGGGCCGTCGGTGAAGTCCACCTGGACGCGCGGGAATCCGCCGTCGGCGCTGAATATCCCGCCGGAGTTCTGCCCGGCCACCCCGGTCATCCGGAAGCCGGCGGGCATGGCCATGGAGAAGTGGAAGCGGGGGTTCTGGACCGAGGTGTACCCGGCGGGCAATGCGCCGCCGGACGGTCCTGACGGCTGGGCGGCGGGGGTGTTCCCCGGCCGGTCCTGGCCCTTCTCCCCGCCCTGGCTCCGGCCCTCGCCCGGCTTCTGCTCGGTGCCCTGCTCGCCGTCGGTCCGGCCCGCGTTGCCGCCCGTGGCGCCGGTACCGGCGTCGGCCGCGGTACTGCCGGCCGGGGAGACGGCGGCGGCTCCGGATGTGCCGTTGCCCGCGCCCGGCTCGTCGTCACCGCTGAGAGCGATGGCCAGGACGACGCCGAGCACGGCGAGCACCACCACCACGGCGATGATCACCAGGGTGCGGCGGGGCACCACATCGGTCAGCGGCGCCCGCTGCGGGGCGGGCGGCCCGGACCGCTCCCCGGGGCGCCGGCCGGGGCCGGGCCGGGAGTCGGTCCGGGGGGCCGCCGCGGCGTTCCGCACCGAGCGGAGGGCGCCGCGCAGCCGCTCGGCCGTGTCGGTGGACGACCTGGCCGGACGGACCGGCTTGGGCTCGTCCACCGGCTGGACCGGGCGGGGCGTCTCGCCGGGCGGCGGCAGCAGTGGCACCACCCGGGTGACCTCGGCCGGCGGCGGCTCCGGCACCGCGGGCGCGGCGACCGGCTCGGGGGCGTGGATGACGGCGTTGAGCAGCCGGCGGGCCCCGGCGTCGTCCAGCCGCTGGGCGGGGTCCTTGTGGAGCAGGCCGTAGATGACCTCCTCCAGCGGGCCCGCGTTCTTCGGCGGGTCGAGCTGCTCGGTCATCACGGCGGTGAGCGTCGCGATGGCGGAGCCCTTGTCGTACGGCGGGCAGCCCTCCACGCTCGCGTACAGCAGTCCGCCGAGCGACCACATGTCGGCGGCCGGGCCCGGCTTGTGGCCCCGGGCGCGCTCGGGCGAGATGTACGAGGGCGCGCCGACGAGCATGCCGGTGGAGGTGATGGACGGGTCGCCCTCCACCTGGGCGATGCCGAAGTCGGTGAGGACGACCCGGCCGTCCTCCGCGATCAGCACATTGGACGGCTTCACATCGCGGTGCAGGATGCCCTCGCGGTGCGCCGAGCGCAGGACGTCGAGGATGGCGAGGCCGACCTCGGCGGCGCGCCTCGGGGTGAGCACGCCGTCCTCGCGCACCGCGTCGGCGAGGGACTTGCCCTCGATGAGCTCCATGACGATCCAGGGGCGGTCGTCCTCGTCCACCACGTCGTAGACCGTCACCGCGCCGTTGTTGCGGATCCGGGCGATCGCCTTGGCCTCGCGGAGGGTGCGGGTGATGAGCCGGCGCTTCTCCTCCTCGTCGATGCTGTTGGGGAAGCGCAGCTCCTTGACCGCGACCGTGCGGCCGAGGGTCTCGTCCACGGCGCGCCAGACGGTGCCCATGCCGCCCCGGCCGAGCACCCCGCCGAGCCGGTAGCGCCCGGCGAGCAGCCGTCCCTCGGCCGTGGGGCGCCCGGTGCCACCGGTACCGGCGCTCCGGCCCATGGAGCCGTCGCTCCGGCCCGCGGCGCCGCGCCCGCCGGTGCCCGCGCCGGCGTCGGGGCCACCGGCCGCCGTGCCGCCGGTGCCCGCGCCGGCCGAGCGACCGGCCGGTTCCTCGTCCTTGCGGCCCCAGGAGGTGCCGGGCGCCCGGCCCGCGCCGGACGCGCCGCCCCGGGCGCCGTCCCGCGCCGCGCCCGACGCGGCGTCACCGCCCGTGGTGGCGCCGCCCTCCGGGCGGTCGCCCGAGCGGGCCGCCGGGACCCGCCCCCGGCCACCGGCGCCGGCCGGACCCTCGCCGGGCCCGCTCTCCGGCGTTCTCTCCGGTGTCACGGCCGCCTGGCGTCCGGCGTCGCCGTTCTCCGGCCTGGCCGCTTCACCGACACCCGATTTCGTCGCGTCACGCTGAGGTTCCCGCGCCGCGTCCCGCGACTGCTCCGCTCCCGACATGCGTCCCCTCTGCGATCCCTGATCCTCGCCCGCGACTGCCGCTTTCGCGCGATGCGGTAACCCGCCCTGGAAGAGCTGCCATTGTCTCTCACTCCAGGAGTGGCGATTGTCCCAGGGTCCACCGTCCGTCAAGAACACCCCGCTGAGCAAGGCTTGCCGTCGCGTGCCCGCCAACGGGCAGCATTCACCCCGCGATCGCCCCGCCCGACCCGCACAAACCGGCACCCGGAGCCCACCGTGGGACAAGAAGTACCGAGAAGCGGAAGTGGCGCGGAAGTGCGCGGACACGGCGATACAGACGGCCGGTCGGCAGCAGTACGACGCGGGACAGATCACGGGCGGACGCGGAGTACGGCTCTGCCGCACCCCCCGGCCACGCGTCAGCGACAGGCGGACGGGCGGGCAGAGACCGTCGCGTCTTCACGGTCGTCGCCACTGCCGTGACAGCCGTACTGCCATACCGCCGTACCGCCGTGATCGGCGCGGCCGTTGCTTCGGGGGCGGGCGGGGCCGGAGCGGCGGCCCCGCTCCCGGGCGAGCGGGCGGGGCCGGAGCGCGGAGGGACGGGGCCGGAAAGGGCCATCGACGGCTCCGCTCCGGCGCGGGCGGACGGGGGTTCGGAGGGGGACGTCGCTCAGAGCGTCAGCGGGGGACGATGTCGGGTGCGCCCAGGCGGGCGGCGTCGGCGGTCAGGTCGTCGGGCTGGCGCTGGGACTCGCGCTCGGCCTCGACCCGCTTCTCGTAGTGCGTCACCTCCTTCTCGATCTGCTCCGCGTCCCAGCCGAGCACCGGCGCCATCAGCTCGGCGCACTCCCGGGCGCTGCGAGTGCCCCGGTCGAAGGTCTCGATGGAGATGCGCGTGCGCCGGGTGAGCACGTCGTCCAGGTGCCGGGCGCCCTCGTGCGAGGCGCCGTAGACCACCTCGGCGCGCAGATAGTCCTCGGCGGCGGTCAGTGGTTCGCCGAGCGAGGGGTCGGCGGCGATCAGCTCCAGGACCTCTTCGGTGAGCGTCCCGTACCGGTTCAGCAGATGCTCCACCCGGGCGACATGGAGACCCGTCCGGGCGGCGATCCCGGCGCGGGCGTTCCACAGGGCCCGGTAGCCCTCGGCGCCCAGCAGCGGCACGTCCTCGGTGACACAGGCGGCCACCCGGGCGTCCAGGCCGTGCACCGCCTCGTCCACCGCGTCCTTGGCCATCACCCGGTAGGTGGTGTACTTGCCGCCCGCCACCACGACCAGGCCGGGCACCGGGTGGGCGACCGTGTGCTCCCGGGACAGCTTGCTGGTGGCGTCGGACTCGCCGGCCAGCAGGGGGCGGAGCCCCGCGTAGACGCCCTGGACGTCGTCCCGGGTGAGCGGGACCGCGAGCACGCTGTTGACATGGTCGAGCAGATAGTCGATGTCGGCGCTGGAAGCGGCCGGGTGGGCCTTGTCGAGGTCCCAGTCGGTGTCGGTGGTGCCGATGATCCAGTGCCGGCCCCAGGGGATGACGAAGAGCACGGACTTCTCGGTGCGCAGGATGAGCCCGGTGGTGGAGTGGATCCGGTCCTTGGGCACCACCAGGTGGATGCCCTTGGAGGCGCGGACGTGGAACTGCCCGCGCTCGGCGATCAGCGCCTGGGTGTCGTCGGTCCACACCCCGGTCGCGTTGACCACCTGCTTGGCGCGGACCTCGTACTCGCCGCCCGCCTCGACGTCCCGCACCCGGACGCCCACCACCCGCTCGCCCTCGCGCAGGAAGCCGACCACCCGGGACCGGCTGGCGACCAGGGCGCCGTAACTGGCGGCCGTGCGCACCAGGGTCGTGACGAAGCGGGCGTCGTCCATCTGGGCGTCGTAGTACTGGAGGGCGCCGACCAGCGCGTCCTTCCGGAGCGCCGGGGCCACCCGGAGGGCGTGCTTCCGGGTGAGATGGCGGTGCGTCGGCAGCCCGCGGCCGTGCCCGGAGGAGAGGGACATGGCGTCGTAGAGCGCGACGCCCGAGCCGGCGTAGAACCGCTCCCAGCCCTTGTGCTGGAGCGGATAGAGGAAGGGCACCGGCTTGACCAGATGGGGCGCCAGCCGCTCCAGCAGCAGCCCGCGCTCCTTCAGCGCCTCCCGCACCAGGGCGAAGTCGAGCATCTCCAGATAGCGCAGCCCGCCGTGGATGAGCTTGCTCGACCGGCTGGAGGTGCCGGACGCCCAGTCCCTCGCCTCGACCAGCCCGGTGGCCAGTCCGCGGGTCGCCGCGTCGAGCGCGGTGCCGGCGCCCACCACTCCGGCGCCCACCACCAGCACGTCCAGCTCGCGCTCGGCCATGGCGGCCAGCGCCTCGGCGCGCTCCGCGGGTCCCAGTGTCGCTGTCCTCACCGCTGCCTCCCGTCCTGTCCCCCGTATGTGGGATATGGCCTGCATATGGCCCGTGTGGCCCGCACGAAGCCGGGTCGGGCCCCTACGACCCCGCCCCGACCGGCCGCCTGTTCCTCCGGCTGCCTGCCCGTCCGGCTGCCTGCCCGCCTCGCCTGTCCGTCCGGCAGGGCGCCGCACCGTCCGCCCGGCACCGGGCGGAACGCACCGCGCGCACGCCCCATGACCGGGTGCGCCCCCTCACCGGATTCATCCCGTGATCGGGCTCACAGACTTGATTCTGTCCCGGGCCTCCCACTTCAGCCACCGGCTGTCCACAACACCCGGGCGATCACACGCTTCCAATACGGCATAACGGTCATATTTACGCCTAGTGTGACATTGCGCGCGCTCATTCCGCCCTCAGCGGTTGCGCGCCCAGCTCACTCCGGCTACTGGGAAGGACGGCCCTCCATGCCCGCAGATCTCGCCGTCATCGGCCTCGGCCACCTCGGACTGCCCCTCGCCCAGGCCGCCACCACCGCCGGGGTGGCCACCGTCGGCTTCGACACCGATCCCCGCCCCGTCGCGGAACTCGCGGCCGGGCGCCCCCCGGTCGACGGCTCGCTCACCGCCTCGGAGATCCGCCGGATGCTCTCGGGGGGCTTCCGGCCCACCACCAACCCCACCGAACTCGGCCGGGTGCGCACCGCCGTCATCTGCGCCCCCACCCCGCCCGGCGCCGACCGCGCCCCGGACCTCACCGCCGTCACCGACGCCGCCCGGGCCCTCGCCGCCCGGCTCCGTCCGAACACCACGGTGCTGCTGGAGTCCCCGGTCCACCCCGGCACCACCGAGGAGGTGCTGCGGCCGCTCCTGGAGGCCGGATCCGGGCTGCGGGCGGGCCGCGACTTCCACCTCGCCTACTCCCCCGGCCGTCTCGACCCGGGCAACCGCGCCCAGGAGTACGCCCACACCCCCCGGGTGATCGGCGGCCTCACCCCCGCCTGCACCGAGGCGGCGGCGGCCTTCTACGGACGGCTCACCGACAAGGTGGTCCGGGCCCGGGGCCCGCGCGAGGCGGAGACGGTCAAGGTGCTGGAGACCAACTTCCGCCATGTCAACATCGCGCTGGTCAACGAGATGGCGGTGCTCTGCCACGAACTCGGCGTCGATCTCTGGGACGTCATCCGGTGCGCCGAGACCAAGCCCTTCGGCTTCCAGGCGTTCCGCCCGGGTCCCGGGGTCGGCGGCCACTCCGTACCGGTCGACACCGTCGGCGGCCACCGCCCGCTGCGACTGGTGGAACTGGCCGGCCAGATCAACGAGCGGATGCCGCAGTACGTGATCCGGCGGTGCGCCCAGCTGCTCAACGAGCACGGCAAGTCGGCGCGCGGCGCCCGGATCCTGCTGCTCGGCGTCACCTACAAGCCCGATCTGCCGGACCGGGAGGCCGCCCCCGCCGGCGAGATCGCCCGGCGGCTGATGGAACTGGGCGCGGTGGTCAGCTACCACGACCCGCATGTCCTGGACTGGCGGGTACGGGACCGGCCGGTGCCGCGCGCGGACTCGCTCTACGAGGCGGCGGCCGCGGCCGATCTGACGGTGCTGCTCCAGCACCACCGGACGTACGACCTCCAGGGCCTGGCCGTCAAGGCGCAGCTCCTGCTGGACACCCGCGGCGCCACCCCGGCCGGCGCCGCCCACCGCCTCTGACCCGCCCCGGGCACCCGATGAGGGGGCTCGCTCCCGGGCACACGGGAGAGGGACACGGTCCCCCGGGCACACGGAGAGGGGCCCGGACCGCTCATGGGTCCGGGCCCCTCTCCGTAGCGGAACCGCTCCGCTCCCCGGGCCGAAACCGACGCACTCCCCGGGCCGAGAGCGAACCGGGGACCGGGCCGGGAGCGAACCGAGGACCGCGCCGGTGCGCCGAGGACCGGCCGTCCGGCCGGGCCCCGGCGGCGGCCGTCAGCGGCGGTGCTGGGAGTCCGCGACGGTGACCTCGACGCGCTGGAACTCCTTGAGCTCGCTGTAGCCGGTGGTGGCCATCGCCCGGCGCAGCGCGCCGAAGATGTTCATCGACCCGTCCGGGCTGTGCGAGGGACCGGTGAGGATCTCCTCGGTGGTGCCGACCATGCCCAGGTCGACCAGCTTGCCGCGCGGTACGTCCTCGTGGACGGCCTCCATGCCCCAGTGGTGGCCCTTGCCCGGCGCGTCGGTGGCCCGCGCCAGCGGGGAGCCGATCATCACCGAGTCGGCGCCGCAGGCGATGGCCTTCGGCAGGTCGCCGGACCAGCCCACCCCGCCGTCCGCGATGACGTGGACGTACCGGCCGCCGGACTCGTCCATGTAGTCCCGGCGGGCGGCCGCGACATCGGCCACCGCGGTGGCCATCGGGACCTGGATGCCCAGGACGTTGCGGGTGGTGTGCGCGGCGCCGCCGCCGAAGCCGACCAGCACGCCCGCAGCGCCGGTGCGCATCAGGTGCAGGGCGGCGGTGTAGGTGGCGCAGCCGCCGACGATGACCGGCACGTCCAGCTCGTAGATGAACTGCTTCAGGTTCAGCGGCTCGGCCGCGCCGGAGACGTGCTCGGCGGAGACGGTGGTGCCCCGGATGACGAAGATGTCGACCCCGGCGTCCACGACCGCCTTGGAGAACTGGGCGGTGCGCTGCGGGGAGAGCGCGGCGGCGGTGACCACACCCGAGTCGCGCACCTCCTTGATGCGCCGGCCGATCAGCTCCTCCTGGATCGGGGCGGCGTAGATCTCCTGCAGACGGCGGGTGGCGGTGGCCTCGTCCAGGCCGGTGATCTCGTCCAGCAGCGGCTGCGGGTCCTCGTGGCGGGTCCACAGACCCTCCAGGTTGAGGACGCCGAGGCCGCCGAGCCGGCCGATGCGGATGGCGGTCTCCGGGGAGACCACCGAGTCCATCGGAGCCGCCAGGAACGGCAGGTCGAACCGGTAGGCGTCGATCTGCCAGGCGATCGAGACCTCCTTCGGGTCCCGGGTGCGCCGGCTCGGTACGACGGCGATGTCGTCGAACGCGTACGCCCTGCGGCCGCGCTTGCCGCGCCCGATCTCGATCTCAGTCACGATGTGTGGCCTTTCCCTCTACGTCTGCGCCTACCAGTATCCCCGACCCATGCGGGAGGGGCGGTTCCGGTCAGGTCCGGAACCGCCCCTCGCACGCACCGCCGGGCGTCGGCGCGGTCGCACCGCCGCGCCCGCCCCTCGTCGATCGCTGCCGGCTACTTCCGGCTGTAGTTCGGCGCCTCGACCGTCATCTGGATGTCGTGCGGGTGGCTCTCCTTGAGGCCCGCCGAGGTGATCCGGACGAACCGGCCGCGCTCCTGGAGCTCCGGCACGGTCCGGCCGCCGACGTAGAACATCGACTGGCGCAGACCGCCGACCAGCTGGTGGACGACCGCCGCGAGCGGGCCCCGGTAGGGCACCTGGCCCTCGATGCCCTCGGGGACCAGCTTCTCGTCGGAGGCGACGCCCTCCTGGAAGTACCGGTCCTTGGAGAAGGAGCGCTGCTCGCCCCGGGTCTGCATGGCACCCAGCGAGCCCATGCCCCGGTACGACTTGAACTGCTTGCCGTTGATGAAGAGCAGCTCGCCGGGCGACTCCTCGCAGCCCGCGAGCAGCGAGCCGAGCATCACCGTGTCGGCGCCGGCGACCAGCGCCTTGGCGATGTCGCCGGAGTACTGGAGCCCGCCGTCGCCGATCACCGGGACGCCGGCCTCCTTGGCGGCCAGGGACGCCTCGTAGATGGCGGTGACCTGGGGGACGCCGATGCCCGCCACGACCCGGGTGGTGCAGATGGAGCCGGGGCCGACACCGACCTTGATGCCGTCCACGCCCGCGTCGATCAGCGCCTGGGCGCCGTCCCGGGTGGCGATGTTGCCGCCGATGACATCGACGGCGGAGTTCGACTTGATCTTGGCGACCATGTCCCCGACGAGCTTGGAGTGGCCGTGGGCGGTGTCCACGACGATGAAGTCCACGCCCGCCTCGATCAGCGCCTGGGCGCGCTCGTACGCGTCCCCCGCGACGCCGACGGCGGCGCCGACCAGCAGCCGGCCGTCCTTGTCCTTGGCGGCGTTGGGGTACTTCTCCGCCTTGACGAAGTCCTTGACGGTGATCAGGCCCTTGAGGACGCCCTCGTCGTCCACCAGCGGCAGCTTCTCGATCTTGTGGCGGCGGAGCAGCTCCATGGCGTCCACCCCGGAGATGCCGACCCTGCCGGTGACCAGCGGCATCGGGGTCATGACGTCCCGCACCTGCTGGCTGCGGTCGGTCTCGAAGGCCATGTCGCGGTTGGTGACGATGCCGAGCAGCTTGCCCGCCCGGTCGGTGACCGGGACGCCGCTGATGCGGAACTTGGCGCAGATGGCGTCGGCCTCGGCGAGCGTGGCATCCGGGTGGACCGTGATCGGGTCGCTCACCATGCCGGACTCGGACCGCTTCACCAGGTCGACCTGGTTGGCCTGGTCCGCGATGGAGAGATTGCGGTGGAGCACGCCGACACCGCCCTGGCGGGCCATGGCGATCGCCATCCGGGACTCGGTCACCTTGTCCATGGCGGCCGAGAGCAGCGGGATGTTCACCCGTACGTTCCTGGAGATGTACGAGGCGGTGTCGATCTGGTCGGGCGCCATGTCCGACGCGCCGGGCAGCAGCAGCACGTCGTCGTAGGTCAGCCCGAGTGTCGCGAATTTTCCGGGCACTCCGTCGACGTTGGCAGTCATGACACCTTCCCCAAATGGCCTTGATCGGTGCGGATGTCCATGCTAACGGGCTTCGGCCGTGTCTCATTCCACGAGCAAGATCAGACAAAAGCTTTGTACGTTCGTCCGTACGCCCCCCCGGGACGCCCCACCGCACACCCGCCCGCCGGCGCACCACCCAGCCGTTCCGCCACGGCCCGGCTCACCGCCCGCCGGGCCCGCCGGCGCACCGCTTCGCGCGGCTCGACGGAAGGGCGGATCGGGGGGATCCGGGGGCCTACTGCTCCGCCAGGGCCCGGAGCCTGCTGAGCGCGCGGTGCTGGGCCACCCGGACGGCGCCCGGGGACATGCCGAGCATCTGGCCGGTCTCCTCGGCGGTCAGCCCCACCGCCACCCGCAGCACCAGCAGCTCCCGCTGGTTCTCCGGAAGGTTGGCGAGCAGCCGCTTGGCCCACTCGGCGTCGTCGCTGAGCAGCGCCCGCTCCTCGGGGCCGAGCGAGTCGTCGGGCCGCTCGGGCATCTCGTCGGAGGGCACGACGGTGGAGCCCGGGTGGCGCATCGCGGCCCGCTGGAGGTCCGCCACCTTGTGGCCGGCGATGGCGAAGACGAACGCCTCGAAGGGGCGCCCGGTGTCCTTGTAGCGCGGCAGGGCCATGAGCACCGCGACGCAGACCTCCTGCGCCAGGTCCTCGGTGAAGTGGCGGGCGTCACCGGGGAGCCGGTTCAGCCGGGTGCGGCAGTAGCGCAGTGCCAGCGGGTGGACATGGGCCAGCAGATCGTGGGTGGCCTGCTCGTCCCCCTCGACGGCGCGGTGGACGAGTGCGCCGATCGTCCCCCGGGCGGCGGCCGCCTCCTCGTCGCGCATCGGACCATGGTGCCCTGCGGACCGCTGGTCCGTACCGCCGCGTGCGTAGTTGTGCACCGAAGCGTTATGAGCAGGTACGCCGGACCTCATCCCCTGCGCCCTCCCCTTCCGCTCGATTTCCGCTCGATCGACTCGTCCCCGAGGAACTCCACCCCTCAAGGATGCGGCATCGGGCGGGAAACAGACATCGGGCCTCCGCCGCCCCGTCCGCCGGGCGGCGGACGGGATACGTACGGGCCTCCGCCCGCGGACGCCCCCGGACGGCCGGACGGGGTCCGGTGGAGCGACCCCGGCCGCCCGAGCGGGCTCGGCGGACCCGGCGGGCTCAGCGCACCAGACCCCAGCGGAAGCCGAGGGCCACCGCGTGCGCCCGGTCCGAGGCACCCAGCTTCTTGAAGAGCCGCCGGGCGTGGGTCTTGACGGTGTCCTCGGAGAGGAACAGCTCGCGGCCGATCTCGGCGTTGGACCGGCCGTGGCTCATGCCCTCCAGCACCTGGATCTCCCGGGCGGTGAGGGTGGGCGCGGCGCCCATCTCGGCCGAGCGGAGCCGGCGCGGCGCGAGCCGCCAGGTCGGGTCGGCGAGCGCCTGGGTGACGGTGGCCCGCAGCTCGGCGCGCGAGGCGTCCTTGTGCAGGTAGCCGCGGGCACCGGCGGCCACCGCGAGCGCCACGCCGTCCAAGTCCTCGGCGACGGTGAGCATGATGATCCGGGCGCCGGGGTCGGCCGAGAGCAGCCGGCGGACGGTCTCGACGCCGCCCAGTCCGGGCATGCGCACGTCCATCAGAATCAGGTCCGAGCGGTCCGCGCCCCAGCGGCGGAGGACTTCCTCGCCGTTGGCCGCGGTCGTCACGCGCTCGACACCGGGCACGGTGGCGACGGCGCGGCGGAGCGCTTCTCGGGCGAGCGGGGAGTCGTCGCAGACGAGGACGGATGTCATGACGGGCCTCCGCAGCTGATGCGCGTCACCTTGAGCCTCCAGGCTGGTCGTTTCGTCACCTGAGCGGTAAGCGCTCCCGGACACCCGCCCGAGTGCTTGTTCTCTCAACCGCTTCCGCACCTCTCAACGACGGTCACTCGAAAGAGTTACGGGCCACGCCGACTCAATCGACACGCTACGTGAGGGCCCGGATACGGCGGGAGTACCGCAGGTCACCATGGCTTCACGTAGAGCTATGCCCCATTTAGCGGCTTTTCCTTCCGTTTGCTGGTGTCTATGGCTAGATTCGCAATGAGTCATATTTACATCTACTTAGACAGTAGGAACTGCTGGTGGCTGACAGACAGCCGCCGGCCGACCGCCGACGTCGGATCGGACCCACCGACCTGCCGGCCCGGCCATCCGCCCAGCATCGGCTTCAACCGGCTTCAAGGGGACATGCGCCATGGCAGATTTCTCCCGCCTTCCAGGGCCCAACGCCGACCTGTGGGACTGGCAGCTGCTCGCGGCCTGCCGTGGGGTCGACAGTTCGCTCTTCTTCCACCCGGAGGGTGAGCGCGGCGCGGCACGGAGCGCTCGCGAGAACTCCGCGAAGGAGGTCTGCATGCGCTGTCCGGTACGGGCCGAGTGCGCGGCGCACGCGCTGGCCGTCCGGGAGCCGTACGGCGTCTGGGGCGGGCTCACCGAGGACGAGCGCGAAGAGCTCATGGGCCGGGCCCGCCACCGGCTGATCAGCGCGTCGGCGGGACCGGCCGAGCAGAACTGAAGGAACGTTTCTCCAGGGGGGCACCACGGGGTGCCGGGGGTGTCACCGGGCCGCACGGCCCCGGGCGGCGGGGCGGCGGGATCCCGGGCCCCGCCATGCCCGGACGGGACCGGAGCCCGCACGCAGGGCGGGGTTCCGGGCCTCGCGGATGGCCGGGCCGCAAGCCGGGCGGGAGGGGCGGGCCGGAGCCTCGCGGGGCGGCCGGAGGCCGAGTGGCGGGCCGGGGCCGCAGCCGGAACCTGGCGGGGAGACCGGGGCCACTAGTCGCGTCCGGCCGCCAGGGCGAGCTGGTCCAGGGTGGCGGCGACCGCCGGGACCCGGGCGAGGTCCGGCAGGGTGAGGGCGACGATCTCCCGCCGCACCGGGGGCTCCAGGGCGACGGTACGGGCCCCCTTGGCGCGCACCGACTCGATGGCCAGCTCGGGGAGGACGGCGACCCCGAGCCCGGCGCCGACCAGCCCCACCACGGCCGGGTAGTCGTCCGTGGCGAAGTCGATGCGCGGGCTGAAACCGGCCTCCTCGCAGACCTCCACCAGCTGGCGGCGGCAGCGCGGGCAGCCGGCGATCCAGGACTCGCCGGCCAGTTCCCCGATCACCACCGAGCCGGCGCCGGCGAGCCGGTGATCCTCCGGAACCAGCCCGACGAGCCGGTCGGTGCGGAGCGGGCGCACCACCAGGTCGCCCCACTCGCCGGCGGCGGCCGGGCCGTACCGGAAGGCCAGCGCCACGTCGCAGTCGCCCTCGCGGAGCATCTCGACCGAACGCGGCGGCTCGGCCTCCACCAGGGAGACCCGGGTGCCGGGATGGGCGGCGCGCAGGGCGGCGAGCGCGGTGGGGACGAGCGTCGAGTTGCCGCTGGAGAAGGAGACCAGCCGCACCCGGCCGGCCCGCAGCCCCGCGATGGCGGCGACCTCCTCCTCGGCGGCGGTCAGCCCGGCGAGGATGCCCGAGGCGTGCCGGACCAGGGCCTCGCCGGCCTGGGTGAGCCGCATCTCCCGGCCGGTGCGGATGAGCAGCGGGGTGCCGGCAGCGGATTCGAGGGCCTTCATCTGCTGGCTGACGGCGGGCTGGGTGCAGCCGAGCTCGCGCGCGGCCGCCGAGAAGGAGCCGGTGGCGGCGACGGCGCGCAGGACACGGAGGTGCCGGGCTTCGATCACCCTTCGACTATAAGCACTTCTTGGGTGGTGTTGGCGATGATCGTTGGATTGTTTGAGAACGGCCCGCTAACGTGCCGCCATGAAGCTTCTGACCGTGAACGTGGGACGGCCGAGATCCGCCGGCTACACCGACGCCCCGAGCGGGACGACCGGCATCGACAAGCGGCCGGCCGACGGGCCGGTGCGGGTGACGGACCCCGGGGCGCCGGGTGCCGGTGGCAGCGGGGTGGCCGGGGACACCGTCTCCGATCTGCGCTTCCACGGCGGTACGCACCAGGCGGTGTACGCCTTCGCCCGCGAGGAGCTGGACCACTGGGAGGCGGAGCTCGGCCGGCCGCTCGCCAACGGCTCGTTCGGCGAGAACCTCACCACCTCCGGGGCCGATCTGGACGCGGCGCTGATCGGTGAGCGGTGGCGGGTGGGTACGGCCCTGCTGGAGGTCGCCTCGGTCCGGCTGCCCTGCCGTACGTTCGCCGGCTGGCTGGACGAGCGGGGCTGGGTCAAGCGGTTCACCCGGCGGGCGTCCCCGGGGGCGTACTTCCGGGTGCTGGAGCCGGGCGAGGTGCGCGCGGGCGAGCCGATCCGGGTGGTGCACCGCCCGGCGCACCAGGTGACCACCCGTCTCGTCTTCCGCGCGGTCACCCTGGAGCGGCCGCTGCTGCCGGAGATCCTGGCGGCGGGCGAGGCGCTCCACCCGGATTTCCGGGAGACCGCCCACACCTATCTGCGGACGCGGACGGCGAGCGCCACGATCTGACGGGGCGGCGGCACGGGGCCGGCGGCACGGGATCAGCGGCAGGGGCCCGGCGGCGCGGGGCCGGCGGCAGGGGCCGGCGCCGGCGGGACCGGCGGTGGGGTCCCGACTTCCCGCCGCTTCCCCGGAGTCATCCGTCCGGCGGAGTGGCCGGGAGGCGCGGGCGGACGGGCCGGGCGGCGCGCCTGGCACTAACGTTCGGCCTATGACGACTGCACTGATTACCGGAGCGACGGCGGGCATAGGGGCCGCCTTCGCGCGGCGGCTGGCGGCGGACGGCCACGACGTGGTGCTGGTGGCCCGCGATGTGAAGCGGCTGCGGGCGCAGGCGACCGAACTGCACGACCGGCACGGGGTCGAGGCGGAGGTGCTCCCCGCCGACCTCTCCACCGAGGACGGCATCGCGGCCGTCGAGACCCGGCTGGCCGATCCGCGCCAGCCCGTCGATCTGCTGGTCAACAATGCCGGCTTCGGCAACAAGGGCCGCTTCCTGGACGTCGGCATGGCCGACGAGCTGACCATGCTGAAGGTGCACTGCGAGGCGGTGCTGCGGCTCACCGCCGCGGGCGCCCGGTCGATGCGGGAACGGGGGCGCGGCGGGGTGGTCAACGTGGCCTCGGTCGCCGCCTTCGTGCCGCGCGGCACCTATGGCGCGTCCAAGTCGTGGGTGGTGCAGTTCACCCAGGGCGCGGCCCGGGACCTGGCGGGCACCGGGGTCCGGCTGATGGCGCTCTGCCCCGGCTTCGTACGGACCGAGTTCCACCAGCGGGCCGGCATGGGCACGGACGGCATCCCCGGCTGGATGTGGCTGGACGCCGACAAGGTGGTCGCCGACGCGCTGGCCGACCTGGCGCGCGGCCGGACGCTCTCGATTCCGGACCCGCGCTACAAGGCGCTGATGGGCGTGGTGAAGCTGGCGCCGCGCGCCCTGCTGGGCGGGGTGAGCACCCGGATGGGCCGCAAGTACGGGCCCCAGTAGGCCCGGCCGGCACCCGACGGGCCGGACGGGGCCGATACCCGACGGGCCGGACGGGCCGGCACCCTACCGGGCCGGATCGGACACGTCCGGGCCGACCCCGAGCGTGCCGGGCCAGGCCCGCACGTGCCGGGCCGGACGCCGACGTACCGGATGCGACCGTGCTTGAACGGGCCGGGCCGGACGCGCCGGGCCCGAACGGGCCGGGGCGGCGGCGCACCGGGCCGAGGCCGGAACACGCCGGGCCGGTAATGCGTCGGACCGGGCGACGCGCCGGGGCCGGAACGCACCCAGCCCGGAACGCGCCGGGGCCGGAACGCACCCGGGCCGGACGCGCCGGGGCCCGGCGCCCCCGTGTGGGGAGCGCCGGGCCCTGGTCGCGTACGTACCGTCGTACGACCGGATCAGTGGGCGTGGCCGTGGCCGTGGCCCGCGTCCGCCGGCTCCTCTTCCTTCTTCTCGACGACCAGGGTCTCGGTCGTGAGCAGCAGGGAGGCGATGGAGGCGGCGTTCTCCAGCGCGGAACGGGTCACCTTCACCGGGTCGATGACGCCGGCCTTGACCAGGTCGCCGTACTCGCCGGTGGCGGCGTTGAAGCCCTGGCCCTTGTCCAGCTCGGCCACCTTGGCGGTGATCACGTAGCCCTCCAGGCCCGCGTTCTCCGCGATCCAGCGCAGCGGCTCGACGGCGGCGCGGCGGACGACCGCCACACCGGTGGCCTCGTCGCCGTCCTTGCCGAGGTTGTCCTCCAGCACCTTGACGGCGTGGACCAGCGCGGAGCCACCACCGGAGACGATGCCCTCCTCGACCGCGGCGCGGGTCGCGGAGATGGCGTCCTCCAGACGGTGCTTCTTCTCCTTCAGCTCCACCTCGGTGGCGGCGCCGACCTTGATCACGCACACGCCGCCGGCCAGCTTGGCGAGACGCTCCTGGAGCTTCTCGCGGTCCCAGTCGGAGTCGGTGGTCTCGATCTCGGCCTTGATCTGGCTGACGCGGCCCTGAACGTCGTCGGAGTTGCCGCCGCCGTCCACGATCGTGGTGTCGTCCTTGGTGACGGTCACCCGGCGGGCGGTGCCGAGCACGTCCAGACCGGCCTGGTCGAGCTTGAGGCCGACCTCCTCCGCGATGACCGTGGCGCCGGTGAGGGCGGCCATGTCACCGAGCATCGCCTTGCGGCGGTCGCCGAAGCCGGGGGCCTTCACCGCGACCGCGTTGAAGGTGCCGCGGATCTTGTTGAGGACCAGGGTCGACAGGGCCTCGCCCTCGACGTCCTCGGCGATGATCAGCAGCGGCTTGGAGCCACCCGCCTGGATGACCTTCTCCAGCAGCGGGAGCAGGTCGGTGATGGCGGAGATCTTGCCCTGGTGGATCAGGATGTACGGGTCGTCGAGGACGGCCTCCATACGCTCCTGGTCGGTCACCATGTACGGGGAGAGGTAGCCCTTGTCGAAGGCCATGCCCTCGGTGAAGTCCAGCTCCAGACCGAAGGTGTTGGACTCCTCGACGGTGATGACACCGTCCTTGCCGACCTTGTCCATCGCCTCGGCGATGAGCTCGCCGACCTGCTGGTCCTGCGCGGAGAGCGCGGCCACGGCGGCGATGTCGGACTTGTCGTCGATCGGGCGGGCGGTCGCGAGGAGGTCCTCGGACACGGCCTTGACCGCGGCGTCGATGCCCTTCTTCAGGGCGGCCGGGGAAGCGCCGGCGGCGACATTGCGCAGGCCCTCGCGGACGAGCGCCTGGGCGAGCACGGTGGCGGTGGTGGTGCCGTCACCCGCGATGTCGTTGGTCTTGGTCGCCACCTCCTTCACCAGCTGGGCACCGAGGTTCTCGTACGGGTCCTCGATCTCGACCTCACGGGCGATCGTGACACCGTCGTTGGTGATGGTGGGCGCGCCGAACTTCTTGTCGATGACGACGTTGCGGCCCTTGGGGCCGATCGTCACCTTGACCGTGTCGGCAAGCTTGTTGACGCCGCGCTCAAGGGCGCGACGGGCGTCCTCGTCGAACTTCAGGATCTTCGCCATGGGAGCGGTTCAGCCCTCTCGGAAATCAAACGGGTGCAACGAACCGCGCCCCTCGCCGCCCGGCAATCAGCGGGGTGACCAGGGGCGCAGCTCACATCGAACAGGGTGAAGCGGTGCTTACTTCTCGACGATCGCGAGAACGTCGCGCGCCGACAGGACGAGGTACTCCTCGCCGCTGTACTTCACCTCGGTGCCGCCGTACTTGCTGTACAGCACGATGTCGCCGGTCTTGACGTCGAGCGGCAGGCGCTCGCCGTTCTCGAAGCGGCCCGGGCCCACGGCCAGGACGACGCCCTCCTGGGGCTTCTCCTTGGCGGTGTCCGGAATGACCAGGCCAGAGGCGGTGGTCTGCTCGGCGTCGAGCGGCTGGACCACAATGCGGTCCTCAAGCGGCTTGATGGCAACCTTGGAGCTGGTGGTCGTCACGATCCGACCTCCCCCTTCGGAGATCTCACGGGGTCAACTGTCTGAGGTGGCGACCAGGTCGATCCGTCGTCGCGGGTGCCGGACCTGCCCGTCGCTGTGTTGGCACTCTCCGGTGGGGAGTGCCAGAGGCGAGACTATGACCGCGATTAGCACTCGGTCAAGCGGAGTGCCAGTTCCGGGCCATGTCGCCCCCTTCGTCGCCGGAATCCACCCTCCCGCCGGGCCCGGCGAGCGGGGCGCGCAGGGCCGGGCCGCGGGCGGCGCCCAGCGCGTCGAGCCCGTCGAGCGCGTCGATGCGATGCGCCGCCTCGCGTCCCAGCCGGCCGATCGGGTCCATGGCGGGGGCGCAGGGGGCGCAGCCGGCGGCGAGGAGGAGCGCGGCGACGGCCAGCAGAGCGGCCACCGGCCGGTGCGGGCGGGCCGGCCGGGGCTGCCGCTGCGGGCGAGGTGACCAGGGTGGGCGAGGTGACGACCGCGATGGGCGAGGTGGCCGGGGCGGGCGCCGGGTGGCTCCGCCCCGGCCCGGGCCGTCGCTCACACGTAGTCCTCCAGCTTCGCCACGGCGTACCCCTTGGCGGTGATCACATTCATCACCTGGCGGATCATGTCGGGCATCGTGCCCTTCCAGTCCGCCTTGCCCCGGAAGTGGGTCAGCACGATGTCGCCGGGGTGCAGGTCCCGGTCCCACTCCCGCCACTCCATGTGGTCCGGGAAGGCCTCGGCGGACCAGAGCGGCACCGCCTCGACCCCGCAGGACCGGGCGGCGCGCAGGGTGTCGCCGTTGTAGTTGCCGTACGGCGGGCGGAAGAGCCGGGGGCGCTTGCCGAACCGCTTCTCCATGATCTCCTGCTGCCCGCAGATCTCCTTCTCCTGCTCGTCGTAGGAGAGTCCGGGCAGATAGCGGTGGTTGAGGGTGTGGTTGTTCAGCACGACCCCGCGCCCCTGCATCCGCTCGAAGTAGCCGTAGTCGTCGCTGGTGACGTAGTCGCTGAGGAAGGCGCTGTACGGGATGTCCAGCTCGGTCATCATCTTCAGCAGCTCGGGGTCCTTCTCGGAGCCGTCGTCGATCGTCAGAAAGACGATCCTCTCCTTGGTGGGGACGGTGGTGAAGACCGGCGGCAGGCTGTCGTCACCGACCTCGAAGCCCTTGCGGAAGGTGATCTCCGGCTTGGTCCTCGGCGGCGCCGGGGCGGGCAGCGGGGTGAGCTTCAGGCCCCACTTGCGGGCGGCGGCGACACGGGCGGCCCGGGCGGCCCGGACCTTCTGGACGTACGCGGAGAGGGCCCCGGCCGGCCCCCGCGCCTGGGCGGGGCCGCCGGCGGCCGGCCGGCCCTGGGCGCCCCCGGCGGGGTGCGCCGCTCCACCGCTCCCGCCCTCCGCCGCGCAGCCGGAACCGAGCGCGGCGACGAGCAGCAGCGCCCCGGTCGCCCGGACCCGGAACCGATGCCTCCGCCGACCGTTCCCCCGGCCGGCCCCCTGGCCGCCCTCCTGACCGTTCCCCCGACCGCTCTCCTGGCCGCTCTTCTGGCCATTCCTCTGGCCGTTCCTCTGGCCGTTCCGCTGACCGTGTTTTCCGTTTTGTCGTACAAGATGCATGGCGTCGCATCCTGTCAGCGCTCGGCCCCGGCCCCCGGCCGACACCGCCGCCCGGCGCGCACCATCGCCCGGCTGGCCCACAATGGGCCGGTGAACGACCTCGACTCCTTCCGCGCGCTGCTCACCGAGGAGGGCCGCGAGCTGCTCGCCGCGCTGCGCGACCACACCCCCGACCAGGAGCTGGCGCTCGCCTCCCGGCTGCGCCGCGAGCACCCCGCCGGGCTGGTCTCGGCCGCGCTTGGCCAGGCACGGCTGCGGCAGCGGGCGGTGGCGAAGTTCGGCGCGGAGGACGCGTACCGGATGTTCTTCACCCCGCACGGGGTGGAGCAGGCCACGCGCCGCCCGGTCGCGGAGTACCGGGCCCGGCGGTTCCGGGAGCTGCTGCCCGCGAGCGGCGGACCGGCCCGGGTGGCGGACCTCTGCTGCGGGATCGGCGGGGACGCCGTCGCCCTGCTGCGGGCCGGGTTCGCGGTGACGGCGGTCGATCTGGACCCGCTCACCTGCGAGGTGGTCAGGGCCAATGGGGCGGCGCTGGTCCCGGACGGGTCGCTGGAGGTGCGCCAGGAGGATGTGACGGCGTACAGCCCCGGACACACCGACGCCACTGACGGCACCGAAGGCACCGACGCCCTGTTCACCGACCCGGCGCGCCGGACCTCGGGCGCCGCGCGCGGCCGGGGCCGGATCTTCGACCCGGAGGCGTACTCACCGCCGCTCTCCTGGGCGCTGGAGGCGGTACGGCGGGTGGGCGCCGGAGCGGTGAAGATCGCGCCCGGCATCCCGCACGAGCTGGTCCCGGACGACTTCGAGGCGGAGTGGATCTCGGACGGCGGCGATGTGAAGGAGGCGGTGCTCTGGCACGACGGCCGGACCGCCGCCACGCACCCGGGCAGCGGATCCGAGGGCGCCGGCCCCGGGAGCACCGGGGCCGTCCGGCCGGGGGTCTTCCGGGCCACCCTGCTCCCCTCGGGCGCCACCCTGACCGGCCGGGGGCTGCCCGACCCGGAGGTACGGAAGGTGGGACGGTACCTCTACGAGCCGGACGGCGCCGTCATCCGGGCACACCTGGTCGCGGAGGTCGCCGAGGAGCTGGGCGCCGGGCTGATCGACCCGACCATCGCCTATCTGACGGCCGACGAGCCGCGCCCGACGCCGTACGCCACGTGCTACGAGATCACCGACGAGCTGCCGTTCGGCCTCAAGCGGCTCAAGGCGCTGCTGCGGGAGCGCGAGGTGGGCACCCTGACCGTGAAGAAGCGGGGCTCGGCGGTGGAGCCCGAGGAGGTGCGCCGCCGGGTGAAGCCCAAGGGCCCGAACGCGGCGACGGTCTTCCTGACCCGGGTGGCGGGCGCCCCGGCCATGCTCATCGGCCGCCCCTGCTGAGCCCCGGTCCTGCCGGGCCCCGTCTCCGTACGGCGGCCGGGCCGGCCTTCGTACGGAGACGGGGACGGAGACGGGAACGGGAACGGCCGGGGCGGCCGTCAGCGGGCCCGGCCGATGTAGTCCTCCAGCCGGGCCACCGCGAAGCCCTGTTCCTGGACATGGCGCAGCAGATTGGCCGTCATCTCCGTCATCGAGGTGCCCTTGAGCTCGGACGGGCCCCGGAAGTGGGCCAGGATGATGTCGCCGGGGCGCAGCTTCCGGTCGGCCCGCTGGTACTGCATGTTGGTGATCTGCATGGACTCCCGCCACAGCACGATCGCCTCCACCCCGCAGGAAGCGGCGGCGGCCCTGGTGTCCTCGTTCCAGTTGCCGTACGGCGGCCGCATCAGCCGGGGCGTGGCGCCATAGGTGCCGGCCAGTTTCCGCTGCTGGCCGCAGATCTCCCGGCGCTGGGCCTCCGCGCCGAGGGTGCGCAGGTTCGGGTGGGTGAGGGTGTGGTTGGCGACCCCGTTGCCCAGGGCGGCCAGTGGCGTGAAGTAGCCGTAGTCGGACCGGATGGCCGCGTCGGTCAGGAACATCGTGAACGGGACCTTCAGCTCCCGCATCATCCGGACGAACTCCGGGTCCTTCTCGGCGCCGTCGTCGAAGGTGAGGAAGACCACCTTGTCCCTGGTCGGTATCTCGCTGATCACCGGGACCTTGCCGCCGCCGGTCCGCACCGGGGGGCTCGCGGGCGGGGCGGGCGCGGCGGGGAGCGGCTTCAGGTCCCACCGGGCGAAGCGGGCGGCGGCAGCGGCGCGCTCGCCCGCCGCCGTGTCGCCGGTCCCCTCGCCCCCGCCCGCCCGGTCCGGCGACGGGGACGGGGACACGGAGGACGCCGGCCGTCCGCCGCCGGGCCCGGACGGCTCCGCGGTGGCGCCGCAGCCCGATATGACCGGTACGAGCAGGGCGGCGCAGAGCGCCACCACCCCCGCCATCCTCTTGCCCACCCTGGAACCCCATGTTCGAACGCCTGATCAGTCTGCGTTCTGGGGGACGGACGAGGCGGACGGGAGGTTGCCTCGGCCGGCCGGGAAGCCGGTCGGGAAACCGGTCGGCCGAGCCGGCCGGGAAGCCGGTCGGCCGAGCCCGTGGAGAACCGGCCGGGGAAGCCCTTGGGGGATTTGCCGGGGAGGCCCTCCGGAGGGTCCGCCGGGGGCCGGCCGGTCAGCCGGCCAGGGGCCCGGTCGCCGGACCGGCCGGGTCGGTGCCCTGCGACTCGAAGCGCCAGCGGTGCACCGGCCGGGTCACCAGCCCGGCGTCCGGCTCCGGCAGTTCCGGCGGTTCCGGCAGTTCCCCAGGCCCCGCCGGCCCGGCCCCCGGCCCGGCCGCCGACATCCCGTCGTCGCCGTCGTCGCCGTCACCCCCGGGCACGTCCCACCAGGTCAGCACCAGCACCCGGTCACCCGGCGCGGTGAAGGTCTCCCGGCGTACCGGCTCGGCCGGCAGCGGCTGGGCGCGGGCCCAGGCGAGCAGCTCGGCGCCCCGGCCCTCGGCGGCCCGGGCCTCCCACATCAGAGTGATCATCACCCGGGCAGATTGTCACAGGCCGGCTGGGCGCGGGTGACCGGCGCGTCCCGCAGCTCCAGCCGCATCACCAGGGCGTCGATGTTGCCCGGCTGGTAGTAGCCGCGCCGGAAGCCGATGGGCCGGAAGCCGAAGCGCTCGTAGAGCCGCTGGGCGCGGGCGTTGTCCACCCGTACCTCCAGCAGCACCTCCTCGCACTCGAAGGCGGTGGCGTGCCGCAGCAGCTCGGTCAGCAGCCGGGCACCGAGCCCGGTGCCCCACTGCTCCCGGGCCACGGCGATGGTCTGTACGTCGCCGAGCCCGCCGGCCGCCGCGAGTCCGGCGTATCCGGCGAGCCGGCCGTCCGCCGGGTCACGGGCCACCACATAGCGACGGCTCGCCCGGGGGCCCCGGGCGTGGGCCAGCTCGGACCAGAACATCCCCTCCGACCAGGCGTCCTCGGGGAACAGCTCACGTTCGAGCTCCAGCACCGGGGCGATGTCCCACCAGCGCATCTCCTGGAGGACCGGAGCGAGCACCGGAGCGGCGCCCGGGCCGGAACGCCCCGAGCCCCCGCCGCTCCCGTCGCCCTCGGCGGTCATCGGGGCGTGACCACCTTGTAGTTCTTCGGCACCTGGGC
This sequence comes from Streptomyces pyxinae, assembly GCF_024756275.1. Taxonomy (GTDB): domain Bacteria; phylum Actinomycetota; class Actinomycetes; order Streptomycetales; family Streptomycetaceae; genus Streptomyces; species Streptomyces pyxinae. The sequence continues at coordinate 137,179 of NZ_JANUGQ010000012.1, forward strand.
GTCCGGCCGGCGCAGATAGAGCGGGAGCGGGTCCAGGAACTCCCCGCCCGCCCGCAGCCGCTCGGCCGCCAGCGCGGCGAGCGCCGCCGCCGACTGGTGCTCGGGGTCACGGGCGTCCGGGAAGTGCTCGCCGTACAGCCGCGCCCCGGCCCCCACCACGGGCAGCCCGGCCAGCCGCTCGGCGATCTCGGCGGGCCGGTCCACGGCGGGCTCGGTGACCCGGGTCCTGGCGTCCTCGTACCGCGCCCAGTAGACCTCCTTGCGCCGGGCGTCGGTGGCCACCGCGAACGGCCCGGTCAGCCCGGAGGCGTACGCGAGTCCGTCCAGGGTGCAGAGCCCGTGCACCGGGACCCCGAGCGCCGAGCCGAAGGTGGTGGCCATGACCAGCCCGACCCGCAGTCCGGTGTACGGGCCGGGGCCGACACCCACCACGACCCCGGTCACGGCGTCGAGCCGCCGTCCGGCCTCCGCGAGCACCCGGTCCACGGCGGGCAGCAGGAGTTCCCCGTGGCGGCGGGCGTCGATCTGGTCCGAGCGGGCGACGACGGTCTCACCGTCGTGCAGGGCGACGGTGACGGCGGGCGTGGCGGTATCCATGGCGAGCAACAGCACGCGAACAGCCTACGGCTCCGCGCGCGGGAGTACGGCCGCCCCGGTCCTACCGTCCGCTGCTGCTACCGTCACACCGATACGTACGTATGAGAGGCGGGCAGCAGCGTGGCACGGAGCAGCTCGGGAATCGTGGCCGGGCTCACCGCGGCGGCGGTCGCCGCGGTCGCCTTCCTCGCCTACCAGGCATCGGCCACCGCCCCCGCGCATCTCACGGACAGGGGCGGGGCCACCGGCGCCAAGCCCTCGGCCACCGCCCCGGCGCCGTCCGGCGCGGGAAAGCCGTCCCCCGATCCGAGCGCCCCGCCCGCCCACTCCGGCTCCGGGAAGCGGGTCGTCTACGCGCTGGGCGCGCGTACGGTCTGGCTGGTCGACGCCAAGGACGCCAAGGGTGCCGATGGCGGCAAGGGCACCGAGGAGACGACCGTCCGCACCTTCCGGGTGGTGCCGAGCACGATCAGCCCGCCCCCCGGGGCCTACTCCGTGACCTCCCGGTCGAACAGCGTGGCCGGCTCTGACGGGGTGCGGATCGAACATGTGGTGCGCTTCGCCACCGTGAGCGGGGTGACCATCGGCTTCAGCGCGGCCGTGGACGGCAGCCTGCCGAGCCCGGACCCGTCGCGGAAGACCGGCGGCGTCCGGATGCAGCGGGCGGACGGGGACGCGCTGTGGAAGTTCGCGAGCGTCCACGCGAAGGTCGTCGTCATCCCCTGAGACCCGTGGGGCCCTGAGACCATGGGCCGTGGGCCTCTTGGGGGCTCCCGGCCGGTCAGGCGGCGCGGGGTGTCTCGCCGCGTCCGCCCCGGAGGCCCGGGACCCCGTCGTACGCCTCGTGGTGTCCGTCGTACGCCTCGGGCCGGCCGTGCCGCCCGTCCGCGTCCCGGACCCGGGCGGGCGCAGGCGGGGTGGAGACCGCGGTGGCAGCGGCGCAGGAGGCCAGCAGCTCACGCATGGGGACGGCCGGCACCGGGGCCTTCCTGGGCTGCGTCGGGGTCGTCGGCATGGCGTGCCTCCTGGGGCTCCGGGAGCGTGGTTAGGCAGACCTGACCGTGGATCCTGGGGTCCATGTGACCACGCCCCATGGCCGGGGCGCAAGAACGTACCGACGGCTTGTCGGAAAGTACGGAGCGGTCCCGGGCCGCCCGCCCCGGAACCGGGTCCGTTTTCCCCATACGGGCTCACACCGCCCGGCGCCCGGTACGGCCCCGGCGACCCGTCCCGGCGCCGGGCCGGGGCCCGGCGCGGTTCCGCACCGCCTCAGCGCCGGGTCGGGGCCAGGGCCGGCTCCAGGTCCACGTCCGCCCAGCGGGTGCCGACACCGGTCAGGGTGACCACCCGGTGGTCGTCGCCGTGCGCTTCCCGGCCGTCCGCGCCGTCCCCGTCCCCGCCGGGCTCGCCCACCACCCGGTCGATCACCACGTGCAGCCGGTCGTCCGACAGCTCCTCCACCTTGCCGTCGCCCCACTCCACGACCACCACCGATTCGGGCAGTGAGACATCCAGGTCGAGGTCCTCCATCTCGTCCAGACCGCCACCCAGTCGGTAGGCGTCCACATGCACCAGCGCGGGCCCGTCGCCCAGCGGCGGGTGCACCCGGGCGATGACGAAGGTCGGCGAGGTCACCGCGCCCCGGACGCCCAGGCCCTCCCCGAGCCCCCGGGTCAGGGTGGTCTTGCCGGCACCCAGCTCGCCGGTGAGCAGCACCAGGTCGCCCGGCCGGAGCAGTCCGGCCAGTGCCCGGCCCAGGGCCAGGGTCTCCTCGGCGGAGTTCAGGGTCAGCCGGGCGGAGACGACGCCCCCGGCGGGCACGGGCGCCGGGGACGCGGCCGGCACCGGCGGGACGGAGGACACGGGGGGTGTCGGGGCCGCCGGGGAGACGGGCGGGGCGGCGGAGTCAGGGGCGGGGCTGTGCGGTGCTTCCATACGCCCCAACGGTAGCCGCTGCCGGTACGGCACCCACCCGGGCCAGCAGCTCCGCCAGCCGGCCGGTCACCGCCTCGGGGTGCTCCAGCATCACCAGATGGCCGGCGTCGGGGACCAGGACCAGCTCGGCGTCCGGGAGCAGCCTCGCTATGGCCTCGGTGTGCGAGCTGGGCGTGACCAGGTCCTTCTCCCCCGCCAGGGCGAGCACCGGCACCTCCGTGAAGACGCGCAGCGCCCCGGCCTTGTCGTGCTCGGTGAAGGCGGGGTAGAACTCCGCGACCACGTCGATCGGAGTGGCCTCGATCATCCGTTCCGCGAACCGGGCGACCGCCGGGTCGACCTCCCGCGAGGAGAACGAGTAGCGCTTGACCACCCCGGCGAACAGGTCGGCGGTGGCCCGGCGCCCCCGCTCGACCAGCTCCGCCTGGGAGCCGAGCGCCCGGAGCACCCCGGGGAGCACCCGGCGTACGGCGCTGACGCCCGCCGCCGGGAGCCCGAAGTTCACCTCCCCGAGATGTCCGCAGGAGGTGCCGACGAAGGCCACCCCGACCACCCGCTCCCGGATCAGCTCCGGGTACTGGTCGGCCAGCGCCATCACCGTCATGCCGCCCATGGAGTGCCCGACCAGCACCAGCGGCCCCTCGGGCGCGGCGGCGTCTATGACCGCCTTGAGGTCGCGGCCGAGCTGGTCGATGGAGACCGGCACCCGCTCCGGGCCGCACTGGGCGGCGCCGCGCTCGGAACGGCCGTGCGAGCGCTGGTCCCAGTGGACCGTGCGCACCAACCCGCGCAGGGCGGCCCGCTGGAAGTGCCAGGAGTCCTGGTTGAGGCAGTAGCCGTGGCTGAAGACCACGGTGACCGGCGCGGGCCGCCGCCGGCCGAAGAGCCGCCGCCGCCCGCCGGAGCCGGCCGCTCCGGCGGACCCGGCGGCGGCCTTGCTGCCCTTGCTGCCCTTGCTGCCCTTGGTGCCCTTGGTGGAGCTGGCGCCCTCGGAGACCCCGGTGGCCCTGGTGGCCGCGGAGACCGCAGCGACCCCGGAGACCGCATTGATCTCATCGATCTCGTAGTACAGCCCGGTGCCGTCGTCGGCGACCGCCCGGCCGGGGGTGCCGCGCAGGCCCCCGTACGGCCCGGCCGCGTCCAGCGCCAGCCGGGCCCTGCGGCGTATTCCGCGCCCCACGGTGAGCCGCTCCAGGGCGACTCCGGCGGCGGCGCCCGCCGCTATCACGCCCACCGCGGCCCCGGCGAAGCCCGCCCGGCGCCAGGTGCCGGCGGCGGCCTCCGTCACGGCGGCCACGGCCGCCTGTTCCGCGCTGGTCTCGGTCACGGTCACGCCTCCCCGGTCCGCCCGGCCTCCGCCGACGCGTTCTTATGGACCCGTGGTACCCGCGATCCGACGCGAGTCACGATCTCGTACGCGATCGTGTCCGCCGCCCGTGCCCAGTCCTCGGCCGTCGGCTCGCCGTCGTCGCCCGGTCCGAAGAGCACCGCCCGCTCCCCCGGCGCCGGGGTGTCGCCGTGCAGATCCACCACGAACTGGTCCATCGCGACCCGCCCGGCCACCGTGCGGACCTTGCCGCCGGCCAGCACCGGGCCCCGGCCCGAGGCGTTGCGGGGCACCCCGTCGGCGTACCCGACCGGAACCAGGCCCAGGGTCGTGGGGTGCTCGGTGACGTAGTGGTGGCCGTAGCTCACCCCGTGGCCGGCCGGGGCCTGCTTGACCAGGGCCAGCGCGGCGGAGAGCCGCATCACCGGGCGCAGCCCGAAGTCGGCGGGGGTGCCCAGCTCGGGGCCGGGCGAGATCCCGTACATCGCGATCCCGGTCCGGACCAGGTCGAAGTGGGTCTCCGGCAGGGTCAGGGTGGCGGGCGAATTGGCGATGTGCCGCACCTCCGGCTCGGCGCCGGCCGCCTCGGCCTGGCCGACCATGGTGCGGAAGGCGGCGAGCTGGACCGCGATGGAGGGGTGGCCGGGCTCGTCGGCGCAGGCGAAGTGCGACCAGAGGCCGACGATCCGCAGCTCGCCCCCGGCCTGGGCCTTCAGCGCCGCGCCGACCAGATCGGGCCAGTCGGCGGGCTGGCAGCCGTTGCGGCCGAGCCCGGTGTCGGCCTTGAGGTGCACCCGGGCGGGGCGGCCGGCCGCGCGGGCGGCGGCGACCACCTCGTCGAGCGCCCAGCGGCCGCTGACCGAGACGTCGATGTCCGCCTCGATGGCCTCCCGCCAGGGGTCGCCGGGCGTCCACAGCCAGCAGAGCAGCGGCGCGTCGAGACCGGCGGCACGCAGGGCCAGTGCCTCCTGCGGCAGCGCCGTACCGAGCCAGGACGCCCCGGCCGCCAGCGCCTCCCGCGCGCAGGGCACGGCGCCGTGGCCGTACGCGTCGGCCTTGACGACGGCCATGACCTGAGTGCCGGGCGCCACCCGGGCCCGCAGGGCACGGACGTTGGCGCGCAGGGCGCCGAGGTCGATCTCGGCGCGGGCGCGGAGGGGCTCTGGTGTCTCGCTCATCGCGCTCAGTGTCTCAGGTGCCGCCGCGCGCCCGGGCCGACCGCGCCTGTCGCCCCGGTCACGCCCCGGCCGCCACATCGCCCGGCCGTGCACGGCCCCGGGCCGGAGGCGTACCGGCCCCGGAGACCGGAGGGCCCCGGACGGTACGGCTCCGAACCCGCCGGACGGCCCCGGTACCGGCCGCTCACGCCCCGCTCGGTGCCGAGGCGTTCGGGCACCGAGCGGGGCCCCGGACGCGTACGGCTCACGCCCCCACCGGTACGCGCGGACGCGTACGAGCTCCGCGTCCGGAGGACGCCCCGGTCCTGCCCGCCCCGGAGGCCGACAGGCCCGCGTCGGGCGTCCCGAACGGCCCGGGTCCCGCACCGGCGACCACCCGTACGTGTGCGGTTCCGAGCCCGACCGGCACGCGCGGAGGCATACGGGCCCGCATCGTGCGGGCGCGCCGAGCGGTACGGATCTCCGCCCTCCCGGAGGCGTACCGGCTACGCGTCGGGCGGCCGCCCGGCCACATACGGCTTCCGGCCCCGCCGGCGTCCGAACGGCATCCGGGTCCCGGGCCCGGCGGGTACCTCGGAGACGTACGGCTCCCGTCCCGGGCACGCACCGCCCCCAACCGTGCGGACACCGCAGACGACACGGGCCCCGCAGCGGTGGGCGGCTGCCCGCAGCCAGGTACGGCTCACGCCCCGGTCGCCCCCGGAGGCGCACTGCCCCGGGTCCGGCGGACGCCCCCGACGGCACTGCCCGGGCCCGGGAGCGAACGGGCCCGAGTCGGCCGGGCGTGCCCGCCGGTACGGGCCCCGCACCGGCGGGCACTCCGGAAACGCACTGCCCCGAGCCCGATGGCACGGCCGGAGGCGTACGGGCTCCGCCCCGTCAGCCGCACACCCCGTCAACAGCCGCCCGGCTCCCGCCCGGGCGCGGATCGACGCCGGCCGTCCGGCCCGGCCGGGCTCGGGGCGCGCCGTCCGGTCCGCCCCGGCCTCGTCCGGTCACCGGAGGCACATGGCTGTCAGGCACCCGGCCCCGCCCGGTCACCGGAGGAGGCCGGATGAGGCCGTCGGGCGCCCGGCGCCGGGGGCGTGCGCCTCCGGTGATCGCCCGGGCCCCGGCGGCCACCGCGCCGTCCCGTCAGTCGCCCGGCTCCGTTCCCGCGACGTCCCGCCACGCCGCCGGCAGCGCGTCCGCCACGTCCAGCGCGGCGACCGGCGCTCCCCGGGCGGCGCGGCGGGCGGCCAGGCCGTGCAGGTAGGCACCGGCCGATGCGGCGTCCCGGGGGGCGAGGCCGGCGGCCAGCAGGGAGCCGGTCAGCCCGGAGAGGACGTCCCCACTGCCGGCCGTCGCCAGCCAGGGCGTACCGGTCGGGTTCACCCGCACCGCGCCACCGGAGGCCGGGCCGTCGCCACCGGCACCGGGGCCGGGCGGGGGCGCGGCCACCAGCGTCGTGGAACCCTTCAGCAGCACCGTCGCCCCGAACCGCGCGGCCAGCTCCCGCACCGCCGCCAGCCGCCCGGCCTCGACCCGCTCCCGGGAGGTGCCCAGCAGCTGCGCGGCCTCCCCGGCGTGCGGGGTGAGCACCGTCGGGGCCGGCCGGCTCCGCACCGCCTCCGGGTCCAGCAGCCCGAGCCCGTCGGCGTCGACGAGTACCGGCACCTCGGCCGCCAGCACCTCGTCCAGGCCCGGGGTGTCACCGAGCCCCGGGCCGATCACCCAGGCCTGCACCCGCCCCGCCTCGCCCGGCGGCCCCTCGTGGACCAGGGTCTCCGGGAAGCGCGCCAGCACCTCGTCCCGGGCCGGTCCGACGTACCGCACGGCCCCGGCGCCGCCCCGCAGCGCGCCCGCGACGGCCAGCACGGCGGCGCCCGGGTAGCGCTTCGAGCCGGCCACCACCCCGACCACGCCCCGGCCGTACTTGTCGCTCTCGGCGGCCGGCGCCGGCAGCAGCCCGGCCACATCGGCGTGCTGGAGCGCCTCAAGGTCCGGCTCGCCGGGCAGTTCCAGACCGATGCCGACCAGCCGCACCGCCCCTGCGTACTCCCGGGCCGGGTCCACCAGGAGGCCCGGCTTGTACGCGCCGAAGGTCACCGTGGCGTCCGCCCGTACCGCCTCGCCGGCCACCTCCCCGGTGTCGGCCGCCACCCCGCTCGGCAGGTCCACCGCCACCAGCACCGCGCCGGACTCCCGGGCGGCCCGCACCAGCGGCACCGCCTCCGGGCGCAGTCCGCCGTGCCCGCCGATCCCGGTGATGCCGTCCAGCACCAGATCGGCCCGGGCCAGCGCCGCGTACGGGTCGTCCGCCACCCGGCCGCCGGCCCGGAGCAGCGCGGCGAGCCCGGCCTCATGGACCCGGGAGCCGAGCCGTACCACCGTCACCCCCGCGCCGCGCCGGGCCAGCCGGACACCCGCGTAGAGCGCGTCACCGCCGTTGTCCCCGCTGCCGGCCAGCACCACGATCCGGGCGCCGGAGACCCGGCCCCGCCCCAGCAACCCGGCGCAGGCGGCGGCCAGTCCGGCGGCCGCCCGGTCCATCAGTGCCCCGGGCGGCAGCTTCGCCATGAGCGCGGCCTCGGCGGCCCGTACGGTCTCGATACGGTAAGCGGTACGCATGGCCCCCACCCTCCGCGATCACACCGCCCCGCGCCACCCCACCCCCGGCGTCACCCCATCCGGGCGTCGGCCCGTCCCGGCGCCGGGCCGCCGAGGGAACGAGAAGGCCACCACCGGAACGGCGAAGTCACCACCGGCCGGGGAGTCCCTCACCCCTCCGCGATCACCACCGCCGAGGCCACTCCCGCGTCATGACTGAGCGACACATGCCAGTGCCGTACGCCCAGTTCGGCGGCGCGGGCGGCGACCGTGCCGATGACCCGCAGCCGGGGGCGGCCGTTCTCCTCCACGTACACCTCGGCGTCCGTCCAGAGCAGCCCGGGCGGCGCGCCCAGCGCCTTGGCCAGCGCCTCCTTGGCGGCGAACCGCACCGCCAGGGAGGCCGTACCGCGCCGCTCGCCGCTGGGCAGCAGCAGTTCGCCCGGGACGAAGAGCCGCTTCAGCAGCCCCGGTGTCCGCTCCAGCGACTGGCCGAACCGGTCGATCTCGGCCACGTCGATCCCCACCCCGATGATCATCTCTTCACTCCGTCGTTCTGTTCACTGCCGTTCTGATCACTCCGGTGCCGGTTCCGTTCACTCCACCGTCACGGACTTGGCCAGGTTGCGCGGCTGGTCCACCTCGTTGCCCCGGGCGGTGGCCAGTTCGCAGGCGAAGACCTGGAGCGGCACCGTGGAGACCATCGGCTGGAGCAGCACCGGGGTGGCCGGGACGCGGACCAGGTGGTCGGCGTAGGGGACGACCGACTCGTCGCCCTCCTCCGCGATCACGATGGTCAGCGCCCCGCGCGCCCGGATCTCCTGGATATTGGAGACGATCTTGTCGTGCAGCAGCGACCGGCCGCGCGGCGAGGGCACCACCACCACGACCGGCACGCCCGGCTCGATCAGCGCGATCGGCCCGTGCTTCAGCTCGCCCGCCGCGAAGCCCTCGGCGTGCATATAGGCGAGTTCCTTGAGCTTGAGCGCGCCCTCCAGGGCGACCGGGTACCCCACATGGCGGCCCAGGAAGAGGACGGTGTTCTTCGCCGCCAGCGAACGGGCCAGCTCCCGGACCGGCTCCATGGTCTCCAGGACCCGTTCCACCTCCTCGGCGATCCCGGCCAGGTCCCGGATCACCGCCCGTACCTCGTCGCCCCACTTGGCGCCCCGGACTTGGGCGAGGTAGAGCGCCAGCAGATAGCAGGCGACCAGCTGGGTGAGGAACGCCTTGGTCGAGGCGACCGCCACCTCGGGCCCGGCGTGGGTGTAGAGCACCGCGTCCGACTCGCGCGGGATGGTGGAGCCGTTGGTGTTGCAGACGGCCAGCACCCGGGCCCCCTGCTCCCGGGCGTGGCGCAGCGCCATCAGGGTGTCCATGGTCTCGCCGGACTGGGAGACGGCGATGACCAGGGTGCGGTGGTCCAGGATCGGGTCCCGGTAGCGGAACTCGCTGGCCAGCTCGACCTCGCAGGGGATGCGGGCCCAGTGCTCGACGGCGTACTTGGCGATCAGCCCGGCGTGGTACGCGGTGCCACAGGCGACCACCACCACCTTGTCCGCCTCGCGCAGTTCGGTGGCCGGGATGCGGATCTCGTCCAGGGTGAGCGAGCCCGCCGCGTCGATCCGGCCCAGCAGGGTGTCGGCCACCGCCCGGGGCTGCTCGGCGATCTCCTTGAGCATGAAGTAGTCGTAGCCGCCCTTCTCGGCGGCCGAGGCGTCCCAGTCGACGTGGTACGCCCGGACTTCGGCGGGGGCGCCCTCGAAGTCGGTGACGGTCACCGCGTCCCGGCGCACCTCCACCACCTGGTCCTGGCCCAGTTCGATGGCGGAGCGGGTGTGGTCGATGAAGGCGGCCACGTCCGAGGCGAGGAACGCCTCGCCCTCCCCGACGCCCACCACGAGCGGGGAGTTGCGGCGGGCGCCGACCACCACGTCCGGCTCGTCGGCGTCCACCGCCACCAGGGTGAAGGCGCCCTCCAGCCGGCGGCAGACCTGCCGCATCGCCTCCGCCAGGTCACCGGTGGCCGAGTGGCACTCGGCCAGCAGATGGGCGACCACCTCGGTGTCGGTCTCGGACCGCAGGGCGTGTCCGCGCTCGGCCAGTTCGGCCCGGAGCGCGGCGAAGTTCTCGATGATGCCGTTGTGGACGACGGCGACCCGTCCGGCGTTGTCGAGGTGGGGATGGGCGTTGGCGTCGGTGGGGCCGCCGTGGGTGGCCCACCGGGTGTGCCCGATCCCGGTCGAGCCGGCCGGCAGGGGCCTGCTGACCAGTTCCTTCTCCAGATTGACGAGCTTGCCCGCCTTCTTGGCCGCGGCCAGCCCGCCGTCGGCGAGCACCGCGACCCCGGCCGAGTCGTAGCCCCGGTACTCCAGCCGCTTGAGGCCGGCGATGACCACATCGAGCGCCGACTGACCGCCGACGTAACCCACGATTCCGCACATGTCGGCAGCCTACGGGCAGGGCCCGCGCGTCCCGGTGAGCCGCACGCGGCCCCTGGCGCGTTCCCGCCGACCGGACGCGCCCGGCGGGCGCCGGGGTGCCCGGACCGGCCGCACGCGCCCCCGCTGGGTCCCCGGGGCGGCCGGACCGGCCCGGAGGCCCGGGGCGACCGGGCAGCCCCGTCCCCGGGCCGGGAGCGGACCGGGGACGGTCCGGAGCGGACCCGGTGTCAGCCGAGCTTCTTCACCTGGGCGTCGACGACGGCGGTCGGCATCGGGAAGTCCTTGCCGTTGGCGGCCGAGGCCAGGTTGATGGCCGTGAAGGAGGCGAGCACCGCGCCCTTGCGCACGGCGACGACCTTCATCGGCATCGGGCTGCCCTCCTGATCGACCGTCACCGTCCAGGCGGCGGCCTCGTCGCCGCCGGTGATCTCGGCCTTCTCGACCTTGGACACCTTCTGCGGGGACTTGTCGGCGGCACCGGTGAAGCCACCGGCGCAGGCGGTGGCGGCGGTGCGGACGGCCGCGAACGCGTCGGCGGCGCCGTTGCCCTCGTACGAGGAGAGCGTGACGTTGACCGCGGTGGTGGAGAGCATCGCGGCCATCGCCTTCTGCACCTCCGCGTCCGACATCTTGGCCATGTCCTTGGCGGCGGGCTGCTTCGGCTTGGCCGAGCCGTCCTCGGCGGCCTGGCGCTTGACGGTGGCACCGGGCTTCCCGGGCGAGGCGGTGGCCACCAGCTCGGCGAGCGGCTCACAGGCGGGCTTGTCGGCGGTGACCCCGGCGGCGGACATCTTGTCGACCTCCGGCGACTTCTGGACCGTGTAGCCCTTGAGGTCGCCCTGGGCCAGTACGAGCTTCTCCAGCTCGGCGGCGGGGAGTGCCTTCCCCGTGCCCCCGGCGGCCGGGGCGGCGGTGGCCGCCTTGTCCCCGCCCTTGCCCTGGTCGGCGGCCTTGTCGCCGGAGGCCCCGGAGTCCGAGGAACCGCAGGCGGTGGCCAGCACGGCCAGGGAGACGGCCGCGGCGGCGAGGGCGGAACGGCGGATGACGGTGGATCGCATGGCCCAACTTTCTGTGTACAGACTGTGAGCACCATAGGCGGATCAGCCATAGACCTGATCATGTATGTCAGGTTCCGGTGCGGGACCGTGACGACTTCGTGATCATCACCCCACAAGGCCCCGGGAAACCGCGCCCGCACCCCGCCCGGCCGGCCCCGCACGGATCCCCCGGACCGCCGCCGCACCCCGACCGACCGAGCCCACACGGACCCCCCGGACCGCCGCCGCACCCCGACCGACCGGCCCGGCCGTACCCGTACGGCATCCCCGCCACCACGCCCGTACGGAGCCCCCGCCGCCACGTTCGCACGGAGCCCCCGCCACCACGCCCGTACGGGGCCCCGTCACCGCGTTCGTACGGAGCCCCCGCCGCCGTCCGGAAGGGTGCCGCCCCGGCGCGCGCTCCGGCGTGACCGAGCCCACCGCCCACGCCGCGGCCGCACCCCCGACAATGGCCTGGTGATCAGTCCGCCTCCTCCCACCCCCGCCCACCGCCGCGCGGAGACCACCCCGTACGTCGACCTCACCCGGTCCGAGTGGAGCGCGCTGCGGGACAAGACGCCGCTGCCGCTCACCGCCGAGGAGGTCGAGCGGCTGCGCGGGCTCGGGGACGTCATCGACCTGGACGAGGTCCGGGACATCTACCTCCCGCTCTCCCGGCTGCTCAACCTCTACGTCGGCGCCACCGACAATCTGCGCGGCGCGCTCAACACCTTCCTCGGGGAGCGGAGCGCCCAGCGCGGCACCCCGTTCGTCATAGGGGTGGCCGGCTCGGTCGCCGTCGGCAAGTCCACCGTCGCCCGGCTGCTCCAGGCGCTGCTGGCCCGCTGGCCCGAGCATCCACGGGTGGAGCTGGTCACCACGGACGGCTTCCTGCTCCCGATGAAGGAGCTGAAGGAGCGGGGCCTGATGTCCCGCAAGGGCTTCCCGGAGTCGTACGACCGCCGGGCGCTCACCCGGTTCGTCGCCGACATCAAGGCCGGCAAGGACGAGGTGACCGCGCCGGTCTACTCGCACCTGATCTACGACATCGTGCCCGGCAGGCGGCTGACCGTACGCCGCCCGGACATCCTCATCGTGGAGGGCCTCAACGTCCTCCAGCCCGCGCTGCCCGGCAAGGACGGCCGTACCCGGGTCGGGCTCGCGGACTACTTCGACTTCTCGGTGTACGTGGACGCCCGCCCGGAGGACATCGAGTCCTGGTACCTCAACCGCTTCCGCAAGCTGCGGGCGACCGCGTTCCAGGACCCGTCCTCGTACTTCCGTAGGTACACCCAGGTCTCCGAGGAGGAGGCGCTGGAGTACGCCCGCACCATGTGGCGGACGATCAACAAGGTGAATCTGCTAGAGAACGTCGCCCCCACCCGGGGCCGGGCCACCCTGGTCGTCCGGAAGGGCCCGGACCACAAGGTCCAGCGCCTCTCGCTGCGCAAGCTCTGACCGACCGACCAGCTGACCGACCGACCCATCCGACCGACCGGGGAGCCCGTCCACGTGCTGCATCTGCGCCTGATCGTGCCGGCCGACCGCACCGACGAGGTGATCGCCACCGTCCGGGGGACGGTCGGCGCCACCCATCTCGCCGTCCTGCCCGGGGCCGCCCGCGAACCCGCCGGGGACCTGGTGCTCTGCGATGTCGCCCGGGAGGCCGGCGACCAGCTGATCGGCCGGCTCCGGAGGCTGGGTCTGGACGAGTCGGGGGCGATCACCGCCGAGGAGGTCGGGCTCTCCCTCTCCCGGCACGCCGACCGGGCCGAGGCGGAGGCACCGGGCGAGGGCTCGGACGCGGTGCTCTGGGAGGAGCTGACCGAGGTCACTCACGAGGAGTCCACGCTCAGCGTCTCCTATGTCGCCTTCCTGGCGGTGGCGACCATGCTCGCCGCCTGCGGAGTGATGCTGGACAACGCGATCCTCATCGTGGGCGCGATGGCGGTGGGACCGGAGTTCGGCCCGCTCGCCGGAATCTCGACCGCCCTGGTGCAGCGGGCACCCCGGCTGGCCGGGCGCTCGCTCTGGGCGCTGCTCGCCGGGTTCGCGCTGGCGATGACGGTCACCGCCGGGTTCTCCTGGCTGCTGGACGCGCTGGGGCTGTTCCGGGACGAGATGGTGACCGCCGACCGGCCGAACACCGGGTTCATCTGGCACCCGGACTGGATGTCGTTCGTGGTGGCGCTGCTCGCCGGGGTGGCCGGCACCCTCTCCCTCACCTCGGCCAAGTCGGGCGCGCTGATCGGCGTGGCGATCTCGGTGACCACGGTCCCGGCGGCGGCCAACGCGGCGGTGGCCTTCAGCTACGCCGACTACGCCCAGACCTGGGGCTCGGCGGTCCAGCTGCTGGCCAATCTGGCCGGCATCGTGCTGGCCGGGACGCTGACCCTGCTGGCCCAGAAGGCCCTGTGGCGGCTGGCCCACGCCCGGACCCCGCCCCGCCCCTGACCGGCCCCGTCCCCGGCACACGCGGGGGCGCCCCGCCACAGTTCGTGGCGGGGCGCCCCGGGGCCGTATGGCGAAACGGTGCGGCGGTGCCGACGCGGCGGCCGGTACGGCCAAGGCCCGGCACGGGCCCGGCTCGGGCCGTACGGCCGGGCCGGCCCGGTACGGCTCAGCCCAGGGCGGACTTCACCGCGTCCGCGAGGCGGCCGGCGACCGCGCGGGCCTGCTCGATGTCGGCGGCCTCGACCATCACCCGGACCAGCGGCTCGGTGCCCGAGGGGCGGAGCAGCACCCGGCCGGTGGAGCCGAGGGCGGTCTCGGCCTCGGTGACGGCGGTCTTCAGCTCGGCGGAGGTGGCCACCCGGGACTTGTCGACGTCCTTGACGTTGACCAGCACCTGCGGCAGCCGCTCCATCACCCCGGCCAGCTCGGCCAGCGGACGGCCGGTGGCGGCGACCCGGGCGGCCAGCAGCAGACCGGTGAGGGTGCCGTCCCCGGTGGTGGCGTGGTCCAGCACGATGACATGGCCGGACTGCTCGCCGCCGAGGGCGTACCCGTGCTCCTTCATCGACTCCAGGACGTACCGGTCGCCGACGCCCGTCTGGACCAGCGAGAGGCCCTCGCGCTCCATGGCCAGCTTGAAGCCCAGGTTCGACATGACCGTGGCGACCACGGTGTCCCCGCGCAGCGTCCCGGCCTCGCGCATCGCCAGCGCCAGCACGGCGAGGATCTGGTCCCCGTCCACCTCGGCACCGGTGTGGTCCACGGCAAGGCAGCGGTCGGCGTCGCCGTCGTGCGCGATGCCCAGGTCGGCGCCGTGCTCGATCACGGCGGCCCGCAGCAGCTCCAGGTGGGTGGAGCCGCAGCCGTCGTTGATGTTGAGGCCGTCCGGGGTGGCGCCGATCGTCACCACCTGGGCGCCGGCCCGCTCGAAGGCGGCCGGGGAGACGCCGGAGGCCGCGCCGTGCGCCTCGTCCAGCACGATCCTCAGCCCGTCCAGCCGGTTGGGCAGCACCCGGAGGAGGTGGGCCACGTACTGGTCGAAGCCCTCGGTGTAGTCCGCGATCCGGCCGACCCCGGCGCCGGTGGGCCGGTCCCAGGGGGCGCCGGTGCGGTGCTGCTCGTAGACCGTCTCGATCCGGTCCTCCAGCTCGTCCGCGAGCTTGTGGCCGCCGCGCGCGAAGAACTTGATGCCGTTGTCCGGCATGGCGTTGTGGCTGGCCGAAAGCATCACACCGAGGTCGGCGCCGAGCGCGGCGGTCAGATGCGCCACGGCCGGGGTGGGCAGCACGCCGACCCGGAGGACATCCACGCCCGCGCTGGCCAGCCCGGCCACCACGGCGGCCTCCAGGAACTCTCCCGACGCGCGCGGGTCCCGTCCGACCACCGCGGTCGGGCGGTGGCCCTCGAAGCTGCCCGCCTCCGCGAGCACATGCGCCGCCGCGACCGACAGGCCGAGCGCCAGCTCCGCCGTCAGATCCGCGTTGGCGACGCCGCGCACCCCGTCCGTGCCGAAGAGTCGTCCCACAGCTGTCCTCCGAGTCACTCCGTGTGAAAAGCCGCCCGGACCCGGGTGAGGCCGGGAAGGCCGGGTGAAGCCCGGGTGGGCTGGATAAAGCGTATAGATGTACGCCCGTGAATAGACGTACGCCCCGGCAGCACGGAGGTGCCACCGGGGCGTACGTACGAGCAGACCGAGCAGTCCGCGCGGGCGGTGATTACCGCTTGCTGTACTGCGGGGCCTTACGGGCCTTCTTCAGACCGGCCTTCTTGCGCTCGACGGCACGGTCGTCGCGGCTCAGGAAGCCGGCCTTCTTCAGCGGGCCGCGGTTGTTGTCCACGTCCGCCTCGTTCAGCGCGCGGGCCACACCGAGGCGCAGGGCGCCGGCCTGGCCGGAGACGCCGCCACCCGAGATGCGGGCGATGACGTCGTAGCGGTCGTCGAGCTCGAGCACCTTGAAGGGCTCGTTGACTTCCTGCTGGTGCACCTTGTTGGGGAAGTAGTCCTCAAGGGTGCGACCGTTGATCTTCCACTTGCCGGAGCCCGGAACGATCCGGACACGGGCGATGGCGTTCTTGCGGCGGCCCAGGCCGGCGGCCGGCTGCGGGTCGCCGAAGCGGGACGCCAGGGACTCGGAGGTGTACTCACCCTCGACGGGGACCTCCGACTCGAAGGTGGTGACCTCCGCGTAGGTCTCTTCGCCCTCGACGGGGGTCTCAACAGTGGTCTCGGCCACGATTCTCCTCAGATTCTTTTCGTCTTAGGGGGTGGCCGGACTTACTGCGCGACCTGGGTGATCTCGAACGGGACCGGCTGCTGGGCGGCGTGCGGGTGGTTCTCGCCCGCGTACACCTTCAGCTTCGAGAGCATCTGACGGCCCAGGGAGTTCTTCGGGAGCATGCCCTTGACGGCCTTCTCGACAGCCTTCTCGGGGTTCTTGTCGAGCAGCTCGTCGTAGCGGACGGAGCGCAGACCACCCGGGTAACCGGAGTGGCGGTACGCCATCTTCTGGGTCCGCTTGTTGCCGGACAGGTGCACCTTGTCGGCGTTGATGATGATGACGAAGTCGCCGGCGTCGACGTGCGGGGCATAGATCGGCTTGTGCTTGCCCCGCAGAAGGGTTGCGGCGGTGGTCGCCAGACGGCCCAGGACAACGTCCTGCGCGTCGATGATGTGCCACTGACGCGTCACATCGCCGGGCTTGGGGCTGTACGTACGCACGGTAGTAGCCTTCGCTTCTTCAGTGATGGGCTCCCCGGGGACCCGGAGGTCCGAGGGGAAAGGGTCCTGACTAGCCACCCGGACGATCACAACAGCCCTGGCGGTCTCCGGTGACGCATTCCGGATACTCGCCGCTGCTCATCGGCCCGGTGGGCCGGCGTAAGGGCCCCTCGCGTGAGAACGACCAAGCCAATACGCATAACGAACCAGCAGGATACTCGGGCGCCCCCGGCGGGGTCAAAACGCCTGGTGGTCCCCTGGCCGCCCCCCTGCCGGTGACCGGCGGCGGGGGCCCGTGGCCCGGGCGTACGGGCCGGGGCCCGTGGCCGGTCCCGTCGGCCCCCCGGTGGCGCGGCCGCACGGGCCGTACGAGTCCCGGCTCGGGCCCGCCCGGGAAGTCGCACGGGCCGTACGACTTCCCGGCGGCTTGCGGCTTCCGCGCGGCTCTTCCCCGGGGCACCCGGGTCCCCGAGGGGGTACGGCTCCGCTATCGCGCCCGCTTCACCCGGCGCTCGTCCCAGACCGGCTCGGGGGTCTCCCGGACCACGCCGTCGGAGCCGAAGACCAGGAACCGGTCGAAGGAGCGGGCGAACCAGCGGTCGTGGGTGACGGCGAGCACCGTGCCCTCGTACGCCTCCAGACCCGCCTGGAGCGCCTCCGCCGACTCCAGGTCCAGGTTGTCGGTCGGCTCGTCCAGCAGCAGCGCCGTACTCCCGGAGAGCTCCAGGAGCAGGATCTGGAACCGGGCCTGCTGGCCGCCGGAGAGCCGCTCGAAGGCCTGGTCGCCCTGGCGCTCCAGCTCGTACCGGCGGAGCGCCGACATCGCGCCGCCCCGGTCCTTGGCGTGCTCGGTCCAGAGGATGTCCACCAGGGTCCGGCCGAGCAGCTCGGGGTGGGCGTGGGTCTGCGCGAAGTGGCCCGGCACCACCCGGGCGCCGAGCTTCCACTCGCCCCGGTGCGCCACCGAGGCGTCGCCCGCCAGCAGCCGCAGGAAGTGCGACTTGCCGGAGCCGTTGGAGCCCAGCACCGCCACCCGCTCGCCGAAGAAGACCTCCAGCGAGAACGGCTTCATCAGCCCGGTCAGCTCCAGATTCGCGCAGGTCACCGCCCGTACGCCGGTACGGCCGCCGCGCAGTCGCATCCGGATGTCCTGCTCGCGCGGCGGCTCCGGCGGCGGCCCGGCCTCCTCGAACTTCCGCAGCCGGGTCTGGGCCGCCTGGTAGCGGGAGGCCATCAGATCGCTGCGGGCGGCGTACTGCTGCATGTCCTGCACCAGCTTCTTGAGCTGGGCGTGCTTCTCCTCCCAGCGCCGCTTCAGCTCCTCGAAGCGGGCGAACCGCTCCCGCCGGGCCTCGTGGAAGGTGGCGAAGCCGCCGCCGTGCACCCAGACGTCGGAGCCGGCCGGGCTCGGCTCCACGGCGACGATCTTCTGCGCGGACCGGGCCAGCAGCTCCCGGTCGTGCGAGACGAAGAGCACCGTCTTACGGGTCTCCGCGAGCCGCTCCTCCAGCCAGCGCTTGCCCGGCACGTCCAGGTAGTTGTCCGGCTCGTCCAGGAGCAGCACCTCCTCCTGGCCGCGCAGCAGCGCCTCCAGGACCAGCCGCTTCTGCTCGCCGCCGCTGAGCGTCCGGACCGAGCGGAACTGGGCCTTGTCGTACGGCACGCCCAGCGCGGCCGTGGTGCAGATGTCCCAGAGCGTCTCGGCCTCGTACCCGCGCGCCTCCGCCCAGTCGCTGAGCGCCTGCGCGTACTGGAGCTGGGCGGCCTCGTCGTCCACGGTCATGATCAGGTGCTCGGCCTCGTCCACCGCGGCCGCCGCCTCCCGGATCCGGGCCGGCGCGACCGAGACCAGCAGGTCCCGGACGGTCCGGTCGTCCCGTACCGAGCCGACGAACTGCGGCATCACCCCGAGCCCGCCGGAGACCACCACCGATCCGCCGTGCGGCTCCAGCTCGCCGGCGATCAGCCGCAGCAGTGTCGTCTTTCCCGCGCCGTTCGGACCGACCAGGGCGACCACCGCGCCCTCGCCGACCCGGAACGACACATCACCGAGCAGTACCCGCCCGTCCGGCAGGTAGTACTCCAGGTGCGCGGCCTCCAGATGTCCCATGGAGGGCATTGTTCCGGCCGCGCCCCGCTCCGCCCAACCGGATTACCCCGGTTCCGGACAGGTGTGTCCCCGGGAGGATCCGCGTGTCCCCGGGGGCATCTAAGATGCGCGCCATGAGCTTTGGGGGGCCCGGGTGGCCGCAGCAGCCGCACCAGGGGAACGACCGTCCGTACCAGCAACAGCCGTCGTACGGCACGGGCCCCGGCGCCCCCGCGCCCGGTCCGGGCGGGCCCGGCGGCGGCCCCGGCTTCGGGTTCGGTGAGACGGGGGCGGACACCCCGGACTGGGGTGCGCTGGCGGACGCCTCGGCGGCCCGGGCGCGGCGCCGGCGGCGGCTGTTCATCGGCGGCGGGGTGCTGGCCACCGCTGCGGTCGCCGCCGTCGTGGCGGCGGCGGTCGTCACCACCGACGGCGGCTCCGGGCGGGATCCGGCGAAGAACGGCGCCGCCCCGGTGCTGCCCAGCGAGAGCGCCCGCCCCGAGCCCTCGTTCTCCTCGGTCGCTCCCCCGCCGCCGCCCAACCCCCGGGACTTCATCGCCAGCGCCGCCAAGGACAAGGCACCGATCGGCCCGGAGACCCTCTTCCCCGGCAGCCGGCTGACCGTGGGCGACCGGGCGTACCGCAAGGGCGCCACCGCCGCCACGGACGGCTGCGGCTCGGCCGCCCAGGGCGGTCTCGGCGCGGTGCTGGCGAAGCACGGCTGCGACCGGGTCCTCCGGGCCACCTATGTCCGGGACGGGGTGGCGGTCACGGTCGGCGTGGCGCTCTTCGAGAACGAGGCGGCGGCCCGGCGCGCGAAGCAGGAGGCCACCGGCGGGATCGCGCCGCTGGCCGGCTCCGGGGTGGGCGAGTTCTGCCGGGCGACGGTCTGTCTGCGCCGCGCCAACGCGGTGGGGCGGTACGCCTACTTCACCCAGGCGGGCTGGACCAGTGGCCGGAAGGTGACCCGGGACGACGCCCAGGTCTTCAAGGCCAGCGACGACCTCGGCACCTTCACCTTCGACCAGATCTACGCCCGGGGCCGGGCCCAGGCGTCGGCGGCGGCCACCGCCCCGGCCCGGACCGGCTGAACGGTCCGGGTGCCCCGCACGGCTGACCGGCCGCCCGGCCGGGACGGCTGCCTCCCGTCCCCGGACACCCGCCCGACCGGCCGGGTCACCGGGGCCGTCCGGCGCGCGGCGTCCCGGGCGTGAGGCCGGCGGCCGACCGGGCGCCTCCAGCGACCTACCGCGCCCGGCCGCCCGCCCTGGTGGCCGGACCACCGGTCTCCGGGCCCGAGCCCGGCGCCCGGCCGGTCGGGGCACCGGGTGGGCCCCGTCGCCAGCCCGGCCGGTCGGGGGCACCGGGTTGACGGCCCCGGGCCACCGGGCGCCCGGACCCACTGGCCTCCCGCCCCGGGCCGGGCCGTACCCCCCGGCCTCAGCAGCAGCCCGCGTCGCCGCCGGTGGTCCGGTCGCCCGGGAGCGAGCGCCGGTTGCGGGCCTCCAGGTTCCGGGCGGCCAGCAGTTCGTCGGCCGGGTAGCCGACCTCCTCCAGGGTGAGCCCGTGCGGGCGCACCACATGGACCGCCGAGTCCCGGACGCCGGCCGCCAGCACCGTGCCGGGCCAGTCGGCCGGGCGGTGCCCGTCGCCCACGAAGAGCAGGGCGCCGACCAGCGAGCGGACCATGTTGTGGCAGAACGCGTCGGCCCGGACGGTGGCCTCCAGGATGCCGCTGGGCAGCCGCTCCCAGCGCAGCTCCTGAAGGGTGCGGATGGTGGTGGCGCCCTCCCGCCGCTTGCAGTAGGCCGCGAAATCGTGCTCGCCGAGGAGCGGCTTCGCCGCCTCGTTCATGGCGTCCACGTCCAGCGTCCAGTCGTGCCAGAGCACATGGCCGCGCAGCAGCGGGTCCACACCGCCCGGGTGGTCGGTGACCCGGTAGGCGTACCGCCGCCAGATGGCCGAGAACCGGGCGTTGAAGCCGCGCGGCGCCTCGCTCACCCGCCACACCCGTACGTCGTGCCCGAGCCGCCCGGCCAGCCGCCGCAGCAGCTTGTCCCGGTGCTCGGCCCAGAGCGCCTCGGGCAGGTCCACATGGGCGACCTGGCCCCGGGCGTGCACCCCGGCGTCGGTGCGGCCGGCCACGGTCAGCTCGTACGTCTCCGCCGACCTGGTCACCGTGCGCAGCGCGTCCTCGATCTCGCCCTGCACGGTCCGGCGCCCGCCGGCCTGCCGGGCCCAGCCGGAGAAGTCCCTGCCGTCGTACGACAGATCCAGCCGCACCCGGACGAAGCCGGGCTCCACCTCGTCGCTCACGCGACCGTTCCTTTCCTTCGCGTCGCCCGCACCGCCACCGCCCCCACGAGCCGGGGGCCGGCGGGGGCGTACGTACGGGAACGGGCCCGCCCCCGCCACAGGTGCGGGGTACGGGCCCGTGAGCCCCGGGACCGCGCTCAGGCGGCCCCGGAAGCGGGGACTCAGGCGTCCTTCGCCTCGGCGGCGGGAGCCTCGGTCTCCTCGGCCTTGGTGTCCTCGGCGGCCTTGGCCTCGTCGGACTCCTTCACCGCGCGCTTGGTCGCGGCCTCGGCCTCGGCGACGGTCGCCTTCTTGGCGATCTCGCCCTCGACCAGCTCGATGACCGCCATCGGGGCGTTGTCGCCACGACGGTTGCCGATCTTGGTGATACGGGTGTAGCCACCCGGGCGCTCGGCGTAGCGCGGCGCGATCTCGGTGAACAGGGTGTGGACGACACCCTTGTCCGTGATCGACTGCAGCACCAGGCGACGGTTGTGGATGTCGCCCTTCTTCGCCTTGGTGATCAGACGCTCGGCGACCGGACGCAGGCGGCGGGCCTTGGCCTCGGTGGTGGTGATGCGGCCGTGCTCGAAGAGCGACTTCGCCAGGTTGGCGAGGAGCAGCTTCTCGTGCGCGGCGCTGCCGCCCAGACGGGCACCCTTGGCGGGCTTCGGCATGGTGTTTCTCCTTGTGATCTGCACCGGCCGTGTCAGGTACCGGTGTCAGCCTGTGCGAAGGGCCGTCGCGCCCTCCGCGCACCCCTCCGGGGAATCCCGGGGGAAGTCCTGCGGGTCCCGCCGCCGGCCGGTGCGCGCGCGGGGCGCGCACCACCCGGTGGCGGGGTGGACCCCCGGTGGTACGGACGGACCGCTCGGGTCCGCCGCGCCGCACCGGAAGGGTCCGGCACTGCTCAGTACTGCTCGGTCTCCACGAAGCCCGCGTCCGCGTCGTCCTCGGCCCCGAAGGCGTCGGCGGCGGCGGTCGGGTCGAATCCGGGCGGGCTGTCCTTGAGGGCCAGGCCCATGCCGGCCAGCTTCGCCTTGACCTCGTCGATCGACTTCGCACCGAAGTTGCGGATGTCGAGCAGGTCGGCCTCGGAGCGGGCGACGAGCTCACCCACGGAGTGGATGCCCTCGCGCTTGAGGCAGTTGTAGGAGCGGACCGTGAGCTCCAGCTCCTCGATCGGCAGCGCCAGGTCGGCGGCGAGCGCGGCGTCCGTCGGGGACGGACCCATGTCGATGCCCTCGGCGTCGATGTTGAGCTCGCGGGCCAGGCCGAACAGCTCGACCAGGGTCTTGCCGGCCGACGCCATGGCGTCACGCGGGCGCATGGCCTGCTTGGTCTCGACGTCGACGATCAGCTTGTCGAAGTCGGTGCGCTGCTCGACTCGGGTCGCCTCGACCTTGTAGGTGACCTTGAGGACCGGCGAGTAGATGGAGTCGACCGGGATGCGGCCGATCTCCTGGCCCGCCTGCTTGTTCTGCACGGCGGAGACGTAGCCGCGACCGCGCTCGACGGTCAGCTCCATCTCCAGCTTGCCCTTGCCGTTGAGGGTGGCGAGGACCAGGTCGGGGTTGTGCACCTCGACACCGGCCGGCGGGGCGATGTCCGCGGCGGTGACCAGGCCGGGGCCCTGCTTGCGCAGGTACATCACGACCGGCTCGTCGTGCTCCGAGGAGACGACCAGCTGCTTGATGTTGAGGATGAGGTCGGTGACGTCCTCCTTGACGCCCGGCACGGTGGTGAACTCGTGCAGGACACCGTCGATGCGGATGGACGTGACCGCCGCACCCGGGATCGAGGAGAGGAGCGTACGGCGGAGCGAGTTGCCGAGGGTGTAGCCGAAGCCCGGCTCCAGCGGCTCGATGACGAACCGCGAGCGGTATTCGTCGACAACCTCTTCGGTCAGCGAGGGACGCTGAGCGATCAGCATGGTGTGTTCCTTCAGTCGTGGACGCCCGCTATTTGACGTCCGTCAGTACTGCGTACTGCAAGGGTACGGGCGGCACGGCCCCGAAGAGCCGTACCGCCCGGAACCCGAGAAGCAACCCGGCGGCCCGCGCCCGTGGCGCCCGGCCGCACGACCGCCGCGTCAGACGCGGCGGCGCTTCGGCGGGCGGCAGCCGTTGTGCGGGGTGGGGGTGACGTCCTGGATCGAGCCCACCTCGAGGCCGGTGGCCTGGAGGGAACGGATCGCGGTCTCACGGCCGGAGCCGGGACCCTTGACGAAGACGTCGACCTTGCGCATGCCGTGCTCCTGCGCGCGGCGGGCGGCCGACTCGGCGGCCATCTGCGCGGCGAAGGGGGTGGACTTGCGCGAGCCCTTGAAGCCGACGTGGCCGGCGGAGGCCCAGGAGATCACGTTGCCGGTCGGGTCCGTGATGGACACGATCGTGTTGTTGAACGTGCTCTTGATGTGCGCGTGACCGTGAGCGACGTTCTTCTTTTCCTTGCGGCGCACCTTCTTGGCAGCGCCCTGACGTCCCTTGGGGGGCATGTCTTAACTCCTACGGGAGGTGGTCGGTCCTACAGCGAAGACCGCTGATGAGCGTCCTGCTGCGGACTACTTCTTGCCCGGCTTCTTCTTGCCGGCGATGGCGCGACGCGGGCCCTTGCGGGTACGGGCGTTCGTGCTGGTGCGCTGGCCGTGGACCGGCAGACCGCGACGGTGGCGGAGACCCTGGTAGCAGCCGATCTCGACCTTGCGGCGGATGTCGGCCTGGATCTCGCGGCGGAGGTCACCCTCGGTCTTGAGGTTGGCGTCCACGTACTCGCGGATCTTGACCAGGTCCTCTTCGGCCAGGTCACGAACGCGGGTGCTCGGGTTCACACCGGTCGCGGCGAGAGTCGCCTGCGCCTGGGTGCGGCCGATGCCGAAGACGTAGGTGAGTGCGACCTCCACACGCTTGTCGCGCGGGATGTCGACACCGGAAACGCGTGCCATTCAATGGCTCCTGTGTGTTCGGGGGTCTGCCACAGCGCCGCTCCCGACCGCCGACCCTCGGATCCGTGCGCGTACACGAGGTACGTGCGCGGAAGGGGTGGTACGTCCGGGTCCCCGGCCCCCGCCGGAGGTGCCGTCAGCCGTGGGGCGCACGGCTTGGACGGGCGCTGCGTATGTTTCGGGTATTACTTGCGTCGCGCGAAGAACTGCGAGGTGCAGGTCGGCGTGCGTCAGCCCTGGCGCTGCTTGTGGCGCAGGTTGTCGCAGATGACCATGACCCGGCCGTGACGGCGGATCACCTTGCACTTGTCGCAGATCTTCTTGACGCTCGGCTTGACCTTCATGGGATGTGAGGTTCTCCGGGTCAGTGCCACCACCCCGCCGGAGCGGGATGCGGGCAAGATCTACTTGTATCGGTAGACGATCCGGCCGCGCGTCAGGTCGTACGGAGACAGCTCCACGACGACCCGGTCGTCCGGAAGAATACGGATGTAGTGCATCCGCATCTTTCCGCTGATGTGCGCGAGGACCTTGTGACCGTTCTGGAGCTCCACCTTGAACATGGCGTTCGGCAGGGACTCGATCACGGTGCCCTCAATCTCAATGGCACCTTGCTTCTTGGCCACGCTTCGCCCTTCGAATCGGCTACCTTGATCGACTTCCGTCGCCGCATGAGGACACACGGATACACGAGAGCCGACGCATCAGTCTACGTCAGGGCCTGTGAAAAGACGAATCCAGGGAGTCTGCCCACCCGGCAAGATCCTTATCCCACCGGGCCATCCCGGCCACCGGGCCATCCCGGGCCATCCCGGCCGCCCGGCCACCGATCAGCCTCGGCCGGCCAGCGGCACCCCGGCCACCGGCCCGGCCCACCCCGGTCCCGGGCCCCCGGCGGTCCCGTCCCGGCCCCGCCGCGGGCTCAGCCCAGCGGGTCCGGGGCGGCGGTGACGCCCAGCTCGGCCAGCTTCGCCCGGCCGCCGTCCGGGGCGGTGAGCACCAGCGGGCCCTGCTCGGTCAGCGCGACCGAGTGCTCCCAGTGCGAGGACCAGGTGCCGTCGGTGGTGATCACGGTCCAGTCGTCGGAGAGCACCTCGGTGCGGGGCGTGCCCAGCGACACCATGGGCTCGATCGCCAGGCAGAAGCCGGGCACCAGCTTCGGGCCCTTGCCGCGCTTGCGGGAGACGTAGTTCAGCAGGTGCGGGTCCATGTGCATCTCGGTGCCGATGCCGTGGCCGCCGTAGTCCTCGATGATCCCGTACTTGCCGGTGGCCGGGCGGGGCTGGCGGCGGATGTACGACTCGACGGCCCGGGAGATGTCCACCAGCCGGTTGCCGTTCCGCATCGCGGCGATGCCGGCCCACATGGACTCCTCGGTCACCCGGGAGAGTTCCAGCAGCTCCGGGGCGTGGCCGGAGCCGACGAAGGCGGTGTACGCGGCGTCACCGTGCCAGCCGTCCACGATGGCCCCGCAGTCGATGGAGATGATGTCGCCGTCCTTGAGCACCACGTCCTCGCTGGGGATGCCGTGGACCACGACCTCGTTCACCGAGGTGCAGATGGTGGCGGGGAAGCCGCCGTACCCGAGGAAGTTCGACTTGGCGCCGTGGTCCGCGATCACCTTGCGGGCGACCTCGTCCAGGTCCTTGGTGGTGGCGCCGGGCACCGCCGCCTCGCGGGTGGCCGCGTGGATGGCGGCGACGACCAGCCCCGCCTCGCGCATCTTCGCGATCTGCTCGGGAGTCTTGATCTGCACCATGTCGGCGGACGCCTTTCGGAAACGAGGGAGGAAGCGGTCGGGAGGAAGCCGGGGCACGGGCGCCGGCGGGCTCCGGAGCCGGTGCCGGACCGGAGCGAGCCCGGGGACGGACGAGCCGGTACCGGACGGACCCGGCGCGGGCCCGGTGTCCCGGGGGCTCCCATCCACGATACGGCCCGGGTCCCGGCACGGCGCCGGCCGCGGCTCCCCGGGGGGTGCCGCGGCCGGTGTGCGCGCCGTAACGGTTCCGCCGGCCGTACGGAGCGGAGCCGTACGACCGGCGGAACGACGAACTATTGATGAACCAACCAAACCGATCCGGCCCGGCCGGGCGGCGGTCAGGCCGCTTCCGGGCGACGGCGCAGCGCCTCCATGGCGCGCTCCGTCACCTCGTCCACCTTGCCGAGGGCCGAGATGGTCACGACCAGGCCCTGGGACTTGTAGTAGTCGATGATCGGCTCGGTCTGGGTGTGGTAGACCTCGAGCCGCTTGCGGACGGTCTCCTCGGAGTCGTCGTCACGCTGGTACAGCTCGCCGCCGCACAGGTCGCAGACGCCCTCGGCCCGGGGCGAGGCGTACGACACATGGAAGACGTGCGCGCTGTTGTTCCGGCAGATGCGGCGGCCGGCGATCCGCTTGACGACCTCGTCCTCCTCGACCTCCAGGTCGAGGACCGCGTCGAGCCGCATGGCCTCGGCGGTCAGCATGGCGTCGAGCGCCTCGGCTTGGGCGACATTGCGGGGGAAGCCGTCCAGCAGGAAGCCGCCCTCGGCGTCCGGCTGCTCCATGCGGTCCTTGGCCATGCCGATGGTGACCTCGTCGGGCACCAGGTTGCCCGCGTCCATGAACGCCTTGGCCTGCTTGCCCAGCTCCGTGCCCTGGCTGATGTTGGCCCGGAACAGGTCGCCCGTGGAGATGTGCGGGATGTCCAGGTTCTTGGCAAGGAACGCGGCCTGCGTACCCTTCCCGGCCCCGGGCGGTCCGACGAGGACGATTCGCATCAGCGGAGGAACCCTTCGTAGTTGCGCTGCTGGAGCTGGCTCTCGATCTGCTTCACGGTCTCCAGACCGACACCCACGATGATGAGGATGCTGGTGCCGCCGAACGGGAAGTTCTGGTTGGCACCGCCGAAGCCGGCCAACGCCATTGTCGGCACGAGAGCGATCAGGCCCAGGTACAGCGAGCCCGGCCAGGTGATCCGGTTGAGCACATAGCTCAAGTACTCGGCCGTGGGACGACCGGCCCGGATGCCCGGGATGAAGCCACCATACTTCTTCATGTTGTCCGCGACTTCCTCGGGGTTGAACGAGATGGCCACGTAGAAGAAGGCGAAGAACACGATCAGCAGGAAGTAGGCGACCGTGTGCAGCGGCTTGCCGTCCGAGAGGTGCTGCTGGACCCAGCCGGACCAGCTGGTGTCGTTGCCGGCGAACTGCACGACCAGTAGCGGGATGTAGAGCAGCGACGAGGCGAAGATGACGGGGATCACACCCGCCTGGTTCACCTTGAGCGGGATGTAGGTGGAGGTACCGCCGTAGGACCTGCGGCCGATCATCCGCTTCGCGTACTGCACCGGGATGCGGCGCTGGGCCTGCTCGACGAAGACCACCAGGGCCACCATCACGAAGCCGATCAGGATGACCGTGCCGAACTCGATCCAGCCCTGGGCGAGCTTGCCGCTCTGCTTGATGGCCCACAGGGCGCCCGGGAAGCCGGCGGCGATCGAGACGAACATCAGGATGGACATGCCGTTGCCGATGCCGCGGTCGGTGATCAGCTCACCCAGCCACATCACGACGGCGGTGCCGGCGGTCATGGTGATGACCATCGTGGCGGTGGTGAAGATGGAGCTGTTCGGGACGACCTGGCTCGCCACCGAGCAGCCGCTGAACAGACCGCCTGCGCGGGCGGCGGCGACGACACCGGTGCCCTGGAGGATGGCGAGGGCGACCGTGAGGTACCGGGTGTACTGCGTGATCTTCGTGGTGCCGGCCTGCCCCTCCTTCTTCAGGGCCTCCAGCCGGGGGATGACCACGGTCAGCAGCTGCAGGATGATGCTCGCCGTGATGTACGGCATGATCCCGAGCGCGAAGATCGTGATCTGCAGCAGCGCACCGCCGCTGAACATGTTCACGAGCCCGAACAGGCTGTTGTTGTTGCGCTGTGCCTCGTCCACACACTGCTGCACTGCCGGATAGCTGACACCGGGGACCGGGATGTGGGCCCCGAGCCGGTACAGAACGATGATGCCCAGCGTGAAGAGCAGCTTCTTGCGCAGGTCGGGCGTCTTGAACGCCCGGGCGAACGCGGTGAGCACGGTGCCTCCTGCGACCCCCGCGCTATGCGTCAGAGGTGACGGTCTTGAGGATCGACGAATTTAGCAACATTCGGACAGGCTCCCGCGCCGGCCGCCGGTGGGCGGACAGCGCGGGAAATTACCACAGTGGACGCCACCTTACCGGCGAGTGCGGTCCCCTAGGAACGACCAACCGGGGATGCCCCTTTTGTAGAGGCATCCCCGGTCGGATGTTCAAGCCATCGAGTCGTCTCAGACGAGCTCGGTGACGGTGCCGCCGGCGGCGGCGATCTTCTCCTTGGCGGAGCCGGAGACGGCGTCCACCGACACCTGCAGCGCCACGGAGATCTCGCCCTGGCCCAGGACCTTGACGAGGCTGTTCTTGCGCACCGCGCCCTTGGCGACCAGGTCGGCCACCGTGACCTCGCCACCCTGCGGGTAGAGCGCGGCCAGCTTGTCCAGGTTCACGACCTGGAACTCGGTGCGGAACGGGTTCTTGAAGCCCTTGAGCTTCGGGAGGCGCATGTGGAGGGGCATCTGCCCACCCTCGAAGCGCTCCGGAACCTGGTAACGGGCCTTGGTGCCCTTGGTGCCACGGCCCGCGGTCTTACCCTTGGACGCCTCACCACGACCCACCCGGGTCTTGGCGGTCTTGGCGCCCGGGGCAGGACGGAGGTTGTGGGCCTTCAGCGGGTTGTTCTCCGCCATGTCAGTCGACCTCCTCGACCGTCACGAGGTGCCGCACGGTGTGAACCATGCCGCGGAACTCGGGGCGGTCCTCCTTGACAACCACGTCGTTGACCCGCTTGAGGCCGAGCGAACGCAGGGTGTCGCGGTGGTTCTGCTTGCTGCCGATGTACGACTTCGTCTGCGTGATCTTGAGGCGAGCCATTACGCACCCGCTCCCGCACGCGCACGCAGCAGAGCCGCGGGGGCGACGTCCTCCAGCGGCAGACCGCGGCGGGCCGCGATCTCCTCGGGACGCTGCAGGCCCTTCAGGGCCGCCACGGTCGCGTGCACGATGTTGATCGCGTTGTCCGAGCCGAGCGACTTCGACAGGATGTCGTGCACGCCCGCGCACTCCAGGACGGCGCGCACCGGGCCACCGGCGATCACACCGGTACCGGGGGACGCCGGCTTGAGCAGGACGACGCCCGCGGCCTTCTCGCCCTGGATCGGGTGCGGGATGGTGCCCTGGATACGGGGGACCTTGAAGAAGTGCTTCTTGGCCTCCTCAACACCCTTGGCGATGGCGGCCGGCACCTCCTTGGCCTTGCCGTAACCGACACCCACGGTGCCGTCACCGTCGCCCACCACGACCAGCGCGGTGAAGCTGAAGCGACGACCACCCTTCACAACCTTGGCGACACGGTTGATCGCGACAACGCGCTCAACGTAAGCGGTCTTCTCGGCGGCAGCTGCGCCGCCGTCACGGCCCTTCCGGTCCCGCCGCTCGCCGCCACCGGCACCGCTTCCGCGGCGCTGGGGTCCAGCCATTGGAATTACCTCTCTTCGTTATCCGCTGAGCTACGGAACCGGCTCAGAACTTCAGGCCGGCTTCGCGGGCGGCGTCCGCCAGGGCGGCGATGCGCCCGGCGTACCGGTTGCCGCCACGGTCGAACACGACAGACTCGACACCGGCGGCCTTGGCACGCTCGGCCACGAGCTGGCCGACCTGCTTCGCCTTCGCCGACTTGTCGCCCTCGCCGCCGCGGATGGACGAGTCCAGGGTGGACGCCGAGGCGACCGTGTGGCCCTTGAGGTCGTCGATCACCTGAGCGGTGATGCCGCGGTTGGACCGGGTGACGACCAGACGCGGACGCTCCGCCGTACCCGAGATCCGCTTGCGGATCCGGATGTGGCGACGCTTCAGCGCGGCGCCCTTGTACGCCTTGCCCTTGGCGATCTTCACGCCGTATGCCATGGCTTACTTACCAGCCT
The DNA here is from genome assembly GCF_024756275.1 of Streptomyces pyxinae. GTDB lineage: Bacteria > Actinomycetota > Actinomycetes > Streptomycetales > Streptomycetaceae > Streptomyces > Streptomyces pyxinae. The sequence goes on from NZ_JANUGQ010000012.1 coordinate 166,786, forward strand.
TTCCGACCTTGCGGCGGATGACCTCGCCCGCGTACTTCACGCCCTTGGCCTTGTACGGGTCGGGCTTGCGCAGCTTGCGGATGTTCGCGGCGACCTCGCCGACCTGCTGCTTGTCGATGCCCTCGACCGAGAACTTGGTGGGGGACTCGACCTTGAAGGAGATGCCCTCGGGCGCCTTCACCAGGATCGGGTGGCTGTAGCCGAGCTGGAACTCCAGGTCGGAGCCCTTCGCGGCGACACGGTAACCGACACCGCTGATCTCGAGCGCCTTGGTGTATCCCGCGGTCACGCCGGTGATCATGTTGGCCACCAGCGTGCGGGACAGGCCGTGCAGGGCCTTGTTCTGACGCTCGTCGTTCGGACGGCTCACGTTGAGCACGCCGTCCTCACCCTTGACGATCTCGATCGGCGCGGCGACGGTGTGGGTGAGGGTGCCCTTGGGGCCCTTCACCTGGACCGTGCGGCCATCGATGGTGACGTCCACACCGGCGGGAACCGAAATGGGGAGCTTGCCGATACGCGACATTGGCTTTTCCTCCGTTCCCGACTACCAGACGTAGGCGAGGACTTCCCCACCCACGCCCTTCTTCTGCGCCTGCTGGCCGGTCAGGAGACCGTGGGACGTGGAGATGATCGCCACGCCCAGGCCGCCGAGGACCTTCGGCAGGTTGGTGGACTTCGCGTAGACCCGGAGACCGGGCTTCGAGATCCGCTTGATGCCCGCGATGGAGCGCTCACGGTTCGGACCGAACTTCAGGTCGAGCACGAGGTTCTTGCCGACCTCGGCGTCCTCGACCTTCCAGCCGGTGATGAAGCCCTCCTGCTGGAGGATCTCCGCGATGTGAGACTTGATCTTGCTGTGCGGCATGATCACGGAGTCGTGATACGCCGAGTTCGCGTTCCGCAGACGCGTGAGCATGTCCGCGATGGGATCAGTCATGGTCATGAATTGGCCTTCGGCCTCTCTCGCCGGGGTTTCCTGTCTGCGCCATCCCTCTCCCCACTCATGGGCGGGACGGGTGCGGCGCGGGGACCTACGGCGTAGTAAGTCGTAAGGGCGGCAGGCGCCCAACCCCACAAGCCTACGGCACGGGGGGCCGGGCTCCTGCCGACCAGATGCTTACCGAGAGACTCCGGTCATCCCCAAGTAGGGGATTACCAGGAGCTCTTGGTCACGCCCGGCAGCTCGCCACGGTGAGCCATCTCACGAAGGCACACGCGGCACAGGCCGAACTTGCGGTAGACGGAGTGGGGCCGGCCGCAGCGCTGGCAGCGGGTGTACGCGCGCACACCGAACTTCGGCTTGCGGGCGGCCTTAGCGATCAGAGCCTTCTTCGCCACGGTCAGTTCTCCTTGAACGGGAAGCCGAGGTGACGGAGGAGGGCACGACCCTCGTCGTCGTTGGTCGCCGTGGTGACCACGGTGATGTCCATGCCCCGGACCCGGTCGATCTTGTCCTGGTCGATCTCGTGGAACATGACCTGCTCCGTGAGACCGAAGGTGTAGTTGCCACGGCCGTCGAACTGCTTCGGGGACAGGCCGCGGAAGTCGCGGATGCGCGGCAGCGCGAGCGACAGGGTGCGGTCCAGGAACTCCCACATGCGGTCGCCACGGAGGGTGACGTGGGCACCGATCGGCTGGCCCTCACGCAGCTTGAACTGCGCGATGGACTTACGGGCCTTGGTGACGGCCGGCTTCTGACCGGTGATCGTGGTGAGGTCGCGGATGGCGCCCTCGATCAGCTTGGAGTCGCGGGCGGCGTCGCCCACACCCATGTTGACCACGATCTTGACGAGGCCGGGGATCTGCATGACGTTCTCGTACGAGAACTCCTCACGCAGCTTGCCCGCGATCTCCTCGCGGTACTTCGTCTTCAGACGCGGAGTGGTGGTGGTAGCCATCAGATGTCCTCACCCGTCCGCTTGGCAACGCGGATCTTGTTGCCCTCGTCGTCGAAGCGGTAACCGACGCGCGTGACGACCTTGTTGCCGTCCTTCTCCACCACGAGCTGAACGTTGCTCACGTGGATCGGGGCCTCGGTCGTGACGATGCCACCGGTCTGCGAACCGCGAGCGGTCTGACCGGCCTTGGTGTGCTTCTTGACCCGGTTGACACCCTCGACCAGGACGCGGTCCTCGCGGGGGAAGGCCGCGATGACCTTGCCCTGCTTGCCCTTGTCCTTACCGGTGATGACCTGGACCAGGTCGCCCTTCTTGATCTTCATGCTTACAGCACCTCCGGCGCGAGCGAGATGATCTTCATGAACTTCTTCTCGCGCAGCTCACGGCCGACCGGGCCGAAGATGCGGGTGCCGCGAGGGTCGCCGTCGTTCTTGAGGATGACGGCGGCGTTCTCGTCGAAGCGGATGTACGAGCCGTCCTGGCGGCGGCGCTCCTTCACGGTGCGAACGATGACCGCCTTGACGACGTCACCCTTCTTCACGTTGCCACCGGGGATCGCGTCCTTGACGGTGGCGACGATGACGTCACCGATGCCCGCGTAGCGGCGGCCCGAGCCACCGAGAACACGGATGCAAAGGATTTCCTTGGCACCAGTGTTGTCGGCGACACGCAGCCGCGACTCCTGCTGGATCACGTCTTATCTCCTGATTGTCTGCCGGTTCCCGGCGGGGCCGCGGTCTCCTGCGGCCCCGCCGAGCCTGGCGGAACGAACCTGAGGGATACCCCTCAGGTGCTTACTTGGCCTTCTCGAGGATCTCGACGACGCGCCAGCGCTTCGTCGCGGACAGCGGCCGGGTCTCCATGAGGAGGACGCGGTCGCCGACACCCGCGGCGTTCTGCTCGTCGTGGGCCTTGAGCTTGTTGGTACGGCGGATGACCTTGCCGTACAGCGCGTGCTTCACACGGTCCTCGACGGCGACGACGACGGTCTTGTCCATCTTGTCGCTGACGACCAGACCCTCGCGGGTCTTGCGGAAACCGCGGGCGGTCTTCTCTTCAGTCACGTTGCTCTCGCTCATCAGGCGCTCTCCACCGTCTCGATGCCCAGCTCGCGCTCGCGCATCAGGGTGTAGATCCGCGCGATGTCCTTACGGACGGACTTGAGCCGGCCGTGGTTCTCGAGCTGACCGGTCGCCGCCTGGAAGCGGAGGTTGAACAGCTCTTCCTTGGCCTCGCGGAGCTTGGCGACAAGCTCTTCGTTGCCCAGCTCGCGCAGCTCGGACGTCTTGGTTCCGGCCGACATCACGCTTCACCTGCCTCGCGCTTGACGATCTTGCACTTCATCGGCAGCTTGTGAGCCGCACGGGTCAGCGCCTCACGCGCGATCTTCTCGTTCGGGTAGGACAGCTCGAACATCACCCGTCCGGGCTTGACGTTCGCGATCCACCACTCCGGCGAACCCTTACCGGAACCCATGCGGGTCTCGGCCGGCTTCTTGGTCAGCGGACGGTCCGGGTAGATGTTGATCCAGACCTTGCCGCCACGCTTGATGTGGCGGGTCATCGCGATACGGGCCGCCTCGATCTGGCGGTTGGTCACGTACGCCGGAGTGAGGGCCTGGATGCCGTACTCGCCGAACGCGACCTGCGTACCACCCTTGGCCATGCCATCACGCTTCGGGTGGTGCTGCTTGCGGTGCTTGACCCTACGGGGGATCAGCATTTCGGTCAGGCCTCCGTTCCGGTGCTCTCAGCAGCAGCCGGAGCAGCGGCGGCGTCGGCCTTGGGGGCCTCGGCACCGGCGTTCTGCTGCGGCTTGCGGCCGCGACCGCCACGCTCGCCACCGCGGCCACCACGGGCCGGGCGGTCGGCGCCGCCACGGGCCGGGCGGTTGCCGGCGCGGGCGGCGGCGTTCTCGGCGCGGACCTCGGCGATGTTCTTGACGTCGCCCTTGTAGATCCAGACCTTCACGCCGATGCGGCCGAAGGTCGTCTTGGCCTCGAAGAAGCCGTACTCGACGTTCGCGCGGAGCGTGTGCAGCGGCACCCGGCCCTCGCGGTAGAACTCCGAGCGGGACATCTCGGCGCCGCCGAGACGGCCACCACACTGGATCTTGATGCCCTTGGCGCCCGCCTTCATCGCCGACTGCATGCTCTTGCGCATGGCACGGCGGAAGGAGACGCGGGAGGAGAGCTGCTCGGCGACGGCCTGCGCGACCAGCTGAGCGTCCACCTCGGGGTTCTTGACCTCGAGGATGTTCAGCTGGACCTGCTTGCCGGTGAGCTTCTCCAGGTCGCCGCGGATGCGGTCGGCCTCGGCGCCGCGGCGGCCGATGACGATGCCCGGACGCGCGGTGTGGATGTCCACCCGCACGCGGTCACGGGTGCGCTCGATCTCGACCTTGGAGATGCCGGCGCGCTCCATGCCGGACGTCATCATCCGGCGGATGGCGACGTCTTCCTTGACGTAGTCCTTGTACAGCTTGTCGGCGTACCACCGCGACTTGAAGTCGGTGGTGATGCCGAGCCGGAACCCGTGCGGGTTTACCTTCTGGCCCATTACCGGGTTCCTTCCTTGCTGCTGACGACCACGGTGATGTGGCTGGTCCGCTTACGGATCCGGTAGGCACGGCCCTGGGCGCGCGGCCGGAACCGCTTCAGGGTCGGACCCTCGTCCACGTACGCCTCGCTGATGAACAGCGACGAGGCGTCGGTGTGGTCGTAGTTGTGCGCGGCGTTGGCGATGGCGCTGTCCAGCACCTTGCCGACCGGCACGCTCGCGGCCTGCGGAGCGAATCGCAGGACCGCCTGAGCCTCCGTGGCGTCCATGCCACGGATGAGGTCCACCACGCGGCGGGCCTTCATGGGCGTGACGCGGATGTACCGCGCCTGGGCCCTGGCTTCCATGGTTGTCCCTTCGGTGTAAGTCATGAGTCGTTCCACTCCGCGTTAGCGGCGCTTCGACTTCCGGTCGTCCTTGACGTGGCCGCGGAAGGTGCGAGTCGGCGAGAACTCGCCGAGCTTGTGGCCGACCATCGACTCGGTGACGAACACCGGGATGTGGGTCTTGCCGTTGTGCACCGCGATCGTGTGGCCGAGCATGGCCGGGACGATCATCGAGCGACGGGACCAGGTCTTGATGACGTTCTTGGAACCGGCTTCGTTCTGGGCGTCCACCTTCTTGATCAGGTGGTCGTCGACGAAGGGCCCCTTCTTGAGACTGCGCGGCATCTAAACCCGCTCCTAGCGCTTCTTGTTCGTCTTGCGGCGGCGGACGATGTACTTGTTGCTCGCCTTCTTGGGAGAACGAGTACGACCCTCCTTCTGACCCCACGGGGAGACCGGGTGGCGACCACCGGAGGTCTTGCCCTCACCACCACCGTGCGGGTGGTCAACCGGGTTCATCGCCACACCGCGGACGGTCGGGCGGACGCCCAGCCAGCGCTTGCGGCCGGCCTTGCCCCAGTTGATGTTCGACTGCTCGGCGTTGCCGACCTCGCCGATCGTGGCGCGGCAGCGCACGTCGACCAGCCGGATCTCACCGGACGGCATGCGCAGGTGGGCCATCTGGCCCTCCTTCGCGAGCAGCTGCACGGAGGCACCCGCGGAGCGGGCGAACTTGGCGCCACCGCCGGGACGGAGCTCGATCGCGTGGATCGTGGTACCGACCGGGATGTTGCGGAGGGCCAGGTTGTTGCCCGGCTTGATGTCGGCGCCGGGGCCGTTCTCGACCCGGTCGCCCTGGGAGAGGCCGCGCGGGGCGATGATGTAGCGCTTCTCGCCGTCCACGTAGTGGAGCAGCGCGATGCGCGCGGTGCGGTTCGGGTCGTACTCGATGTGAGCGACCTTGGCCGGCACGCCGTCCTTGTCGTGACGACGGAAGTCGATCACGCGGTAGGCGCGCTTGTGGCCACCGCCCTGGTGGCGGACGGTCACACGACCGGCGTTGTTACGGCCGCCCTTGCTGTGCAGGGGGCGGACCAGCGACTTCTCCGGCGTGGACCGCGTGATCTCGACAAAGTCGGCGACGCTGGACCCACGACGGCCCGGAGTCGTCGGCTTGTACTTGCGGATACCCATTTCTCAGTCCTCGTCCGATATTCGGACGATCCGGACCGCCCTTAGGCGGTCGGACCGCCGAAGATGTCGATACGGCTGCCCTCAGCAAGGGTGACGATGGCGCGCTTGGTGTTGGCGCGCTTACCGAAACCGGTGCGGGTGCGCTTGCGCTTGCCCTGACGGTTGATCGTGTTCACGCCCACGACCTTGACCGAGAAGACGGCCTCGACGGCCTGCCGGATCTGGGTCTTGTTGGCGCGGGGGTCCACGACGAACGTGTACTTGTTCTCGTCCAGCAGGGCGTAGCTCTTCTCGGAGACGACCGGCTTGACGAGAATGTCGCGCGGGTCCGAGAAGGTCTTGCTGGTGACGACGGCCTCGGTCATCAGGCGTCGCTCCCTTCGGTCTCAGCGGTCTGGGGGCCAGACACGAAGGACTCGAAGGCGGCCTTGGTGAAGACCACGTCGTCGGAGACGATCACGTCGTACGTGTTCAGCTGGCCCGGCTCCAGGATGTGAACCTGGGGCAGGTTGCGGGCGGACAGCCACGCGGCCTCGTCGGAGCGCTCGACGACCAGGAGCAGGTTCTTCCGCTCCGAGATCTTGCCGAACAGCGTCTTGGCGGCCTTGGTGGAGATGTCGCCGTCGACCACGCCGGTGACGACGTGGATGCGGGAGTGGCGCGCCCGGTCCGAGAGGGCACCGCGCAGGGCGGCGGCCTTCATCTTCTTCGGGGTCCGCTGCGAGTAGTCACGCGGCACGGGGCCGTGGACCACGCCACCGCCGGCGAACTGCGGGGCGCGGGTCGAACCCTGACGGGCGCGGCCGGTGCCCTTCTGGCGGTACGGCTTCTTGCCACCACCGCGGACTTCGCCACGGGTCTTGGTCTTGTGCGTGCCCTGACGGGCAGCGGCCAGCTGCGCGACGACGACCTGGTGGATCAGCGGAACGCTGGTCTTGGCGTCGAAGATCTCCGCGGGGAGCTCGACGGTCCCGGCCTTGTCGCCCGCCGGCGAAAGGATGTCAATGGTGCTCATCGGTTACCTCAGGCCCCCTTGGCCGCGGTACGGACCAGGACGAGGCCGCCGTTCGGACCGGGGACCGCGCCCTTGATGAGCAGCAGACCCTTCTCCGCGTCAACGGCGTGGACGGTCAGGTTCTGGGTGGTGACCCGCTCGTTGCCCATACGGCCCGCCATGCGGAGGCCCTTGAACACACGGCCCGGGGTGGCGCAGCCACCGATGGAACCGGGCGAGCGGTGCTTGCGCTGGGTGCCGTGACCGGCGCCGAGGCCCCTGAAGTTGTGACGCTTCATGACACCGGCGAAGCCCTTGCCCTTGCTCTTGCCGGTGACGTCGACCTTGACGCCCGACTCGAACACGGAGGCGGTGATCTCCTGGCCGAGGGTGTACTCGCCGGCGTCGGCGGTACGGATCTCCACCAGGTGGCGGCGCGGGGTGACGTCGGCCTTGGCGAAGTGGCCCTTGAGGGGCTTGTTCACCTTGCGGGGGTCGATCTCGCCGAAGGCGATCTGGACCGACTCGTAGCCGTCGCTGTCGTTGGTGCGGATCTGGGTGACGATGCACGGCCCGGCCTTGACGACGGTGACCGGGACCACCCGGTTGTTCTCGTCCCAGACCTGGGTCATGCCGAGCTTCTCGCCCAGAACGCCCTTAATGTTCTTAGCCATCTCGCGCGTCACCTCAGAGCTTGATCTCGATGTCGACGCCCGCCGGCAGGTCGAGACGCATGAGCGAGTCGACCGTCTTCGGCGTGGGGTCGAGGATGTCGATGAGGCGCTTGTGCGTGCGCATCTCGAAGTGCTCGCGCGAGTCCTTGTACTTGTGCGGCGACTTGATGACGCAGTACACGTTCTTCTCAGTGGGCAGCGGCACCGGGCCCGCGACCGACGCACCCGTGCGGGTCACCGTCTCGACGATCTTCTTCGCCGAGGAGTCGATGACCTCGTGGTCGTAGGCCTTGAGCCGGATGCGGATCTTCTGTCCCGCCATGGCTACTCAGTAGTCCTGTCTCTCGTAACGCTCTGGAACCTGATGGGCCGCGCCCCGCCGGCGGCCTCTCGGCCGTCCGTCGGCGTGCTGTTCTCCTCCGACCCACGCGGTCGGGCGTGTCGCAACCCCTCTACGCAGATCTCCCGAAGGATTTCCCAACCAAGGGGGTGCGGGCCCGAGGACCGCGAGGCGGGGCGGAGAACACCCACCGGGTGCCTGGTCGGCGCCCCGCTGACACTTCCCGGAAGATTCCCGTACGTCCGCCCCTGCGCCTTTCGGCGCACTGCATGGGACGACGAGTACTGTGGGACTCGCTTCCGGTCCCCCCGGCGGGAGGCGCGCAGCATCGGCACTCAACCGAGCAACCCCGACAGTCTGCCATACGGGGAAAGCCCGGCGCCAATCGAGCTGAAGAGATTACCCCACCGGACGACGAGATACGCGTCACCCCTCCGCGGGCTCTCCGTGCACTCTCCGCAGGCCCGCACCGGGCCCGGCCGGGCGGCGCCCCGCCGACGGGCTCACCCCTCCACCAGGCGGGCGAGGCCGTCCAGGAAGGCGCGCAGGCCGGTCTCGAAGAGGTGGTCGAAGTCGAGGTCGTAGCCGTCCGGGCCGAGCTCCCGGACGAGCCGGCCGAACACCGGGAACCGCCCGGACAGTGTCACCGCCTCCACCCCGGTGAGCTGCGTCTCCATCCACTCCTCGTCGTCGAGGCCGGTCGCCGCCCGGGCCTGCGCCTCCCGCTCCAGGTGCACCGCGAGCCCCTCGATGTGGCCGTGCAGCAGCACGCTGATGTCCAGCATCCGGCCCGGGGCCAGCCCCCGGCCGTCCAGCGCGGCGAGCGTCCACTCGCCGTGCGCCAGCAGGTTCGGGATCAACTGGGGGCGGGTGAGCGGCCCCAACTGGGCGAGCCACGGGTGGCGGCGGTAGAGCGCCCAGCGGATCCGGGCGCTCGTCTCCAGCCGCTCCCGCCACCCGCCGGCCGGCGGCTCGGGACAGGACAGCTCCCCGAAGGCCGCGTCGGCCATCAGCAGCACCAGCTCCTCCCGGCCGCCGACGTACCGGTACGGGGACATGGCGGCCACCCCGAGCCGGGCCGCCACCCCCCGCATGGTGAGCGCCGCCAGCCCCTCGGCGTCCGCGATGGCGATGGCGGCCCGGACGATCCGGTCCCGGCTGAGGTCGTCCGGGGCGGGCCCCGCGCCGCCGGCGGCCGGTCCCGCGGCGCGAGGGCCGGCGGGCGGGGCGGCCGCCGCCCCGGCGCCCGGGGGACGGGCCGGGCCGGGCCGGGGGGCGACGACGGTGCCGACGCGCGGGCGGGCCTCCACGGTGCCCTCCAGCCGGAGCGCGGTGAGCGCCTTGGTCGCGGTGGCGAGCGCCACCCCCCAGTCGGCGGCGAGCCGCCGGGTGGACGGCACCCGGTCGCCGGGCGCCAGCTCGCCGGCGGCGATCCGTCGCCGGAGATCGGCGGCGATCCGGAGGTAGGGAGGGTCGGTCCGCTCGGCCACACCGGCCTCCTTCTCGAAAAATATTTCGCTCAGCTGTGCCTCTGTTCTAGCACAGAGACCACCTGGGCACCTCCGGCCCGACAGTGCGGCAACCGCCGACTGACCTAGTACAGAAGCGGTTTGCACCCCATTGAACACCCTGCGCGTACGCCGTACATTCAGAGGCGTACGGCGTATTCGCACTGTCTACGCTGGCCACGGGGGTCATAGCGAGGAGGTCGACCGACCATGCGGAACGTACTGATCTCGGGCGGGGGCATCGCCGGCTGTGCGCTGGCGCTGCTGCTGTCGGAGCGGGGCTTCGCGCCCACGGTGGTGGAACGGGCGCCGGCGCCGCGCACCGGCGGCCAGGCGGTGGACGTACGGGGCGTCGCCCTGGAGGTGCTGGAGCGGGCGGGACTGCTGGAGCGGGCCCGGGAGGCGCGCACCCGGATGCGCGGGATGTCGGTGCTGGACGCCGAGGGTCACGAGGTCGAGCGCTCCACCGAGTTCACCTACAGCAGCGGCCGGCTGGACGGTCCGGACATCGAGCTGCTCCGCGAGGACCTGGTGGAGCTGCTCCTGGCGGCCACCCGCGAGCGGGGCGGCACGGAGTACGTCTTCGGGGACGGCCTCACCGCGCTCACCGAGGAGCCGGGCGGCGTCCGGGCCGACTTCCGGCACGGCCCGTCCCGGGTCTTCGACCTGGTGGTGGGCGCCGACGGGCTCCGCTCGGCGGTGCGGCACCTGGTCTTCGGACCGGCCGAGGAGTTCACCCACCACCTCGGCAGCTATGTCGCCGTCTTCGGCGCGGAGAACTTCCTGGGCCTGGAGGACTGGCAGGTCTGGTACCGGAACGAGGGCACCGGCTTCGGCATCATGCCGGTGCGCGGCAACACCGAGCTGCGGGTCGCCGCCGGGTTCGACTCCGGGCCGCTGCCCCGGGACACCGACCTGCGCGCGGTGATCAGCGGGCGGCTGGCCGCCGTGCCCTGGGAGGGCGACCGGCTGGCGAAGGCCGCCCGGGAGGCGCCGGACTTCCACTGCGACGCCATCGCCCAGGTGCGGATGGACCACTGGTCGCACGGGCGCGCGGTGCTGCTGGGCGACGCCGGGTACTGCCCGACCCCGCTCTCCGGACAGGGCACCAGCCTGGCCCTGGTCGGCGCCCATCTGCTGGCCGAGGCCCTCGCCGGGGCCGACGGCGACCACGCGGCCGCCTTCGCCCGGTACGAGGCCCGGATGCGGCCGTTCGTCGCGCTCAACCAGGCGCTGGCCACCGAGAACCCGGGCGGCCCGCCCGCCGAGGCGTCGATGGCCCGGGCCAAGGCCGGGATCTCCCTGGACGGGTGACGGCCCCCGGGGCGGCGGCCCCCGGGGCGGGAGGCTCCGGGGCGGCCGGGCGGCGGAGCCGTACGACCGGGGGCGCGGCGGGGGCCGTGGGCGGGACCGGGGGCCCGGGTATGCGGGCGGTCGGGCCGGGCGCCGGCCGGCCGGGGCCGCCGGGGGTCGGTGGGTGGCCGGTCAGGCGGGGTGCGGGGCGGCCGGGGCGGGGTCGGCCAGGACCGCGAGCAGCCGGTCCGCGAACGCCTCCGGGTGTTCAGCGGCGCCCACATGGCCGCCCGGGAACTCCACGAGCCCGGCGCCCAGCAGCTCCGCCAGCCGCAGTGCGGGACCGGCCAGCGGCACCTGCGCCCGGGAGTCCCGGCCCACCGCCAGGACCAGCCGGCCGGCGGCCCGGCGCAGCGCCCCGGTGTCCGGGACCACCGAGGTGAACGGAACCAGCATCCGGTCCAGGAACACGGGCATGTTGGCGTGCATCCGTTCGGCCATCGCGCGGACGGCGGGCGGCAGTTCGGCCAGGGCGGCCGTACGGGCGGGTGCCGGGGCGGTCGCGGGGGCCGGTGCCGGGGCGGCCGTACGGGCGGGTGCCGGGGCGGTCGCGGCGGCCGGTTCCGGAGCGGCCGCACGGGCGGGGGCGGGTGCCGTCGGCTCCGCCGTGGCCACCGGCTCCTCCGGGGCTTCCGCTGCCGCCGCGGGCTCGGTGGCCTCGGCGAATCGGGCCATCGCGGCGGCGGCGCCCCGGGCCCGGAAGACCTCCCGGACCTCGGCGAAGAGCGCGCGGTACGGCGCGGGGTCGGCCAGCGCCTCCACCAGCGGCGGCTCGTGGGCGACCACCCGCCGCAGCCGGTCCGGGTGCCGGGCCAGCAGGTCGAGCGCCACGATCGCGCCCGAGCTGCTGCCGAAGACGTACGCGGGCTCGTCCGGCGAGACCAGGGCGAGCAGCCGGTGCACGTCGTCGCTCCACTCCGCCACCCGCTGGTCGGTGAGCGGGCCGTCCAGCCGGCTGCGGGACAGCGGGCGCGGGTCGTAGGAGACGACCGTGTACCGGGTGGCGAGCGCGTCCGCCATGGCGTCGTAGACCCCGGCGTCGGCGGCGCCGCCCGGTATCAGCAGCAGCACCGGACCGCTGCCGCGCCACTCGTAGTGCAGCGTGGCGCCGGACACCCGGAGCGTTCCGGTGCGGGGCGTGGGGGTGGTGGTCATGGGTTCTTCCGTTCGTGCGGTGGCCGGTGCGCGGGCTCCCCGGACGGGGCCCGCGGCCAGTTCTCCAGGAGCAGATGGAGGGCACCGAGCGACCGGGCCCAGGAGTCCGCGACCGCGCGGGGATGGCCGAAGGCGCCCCGGAGCTCCAGATCCACGTAGCCGTGGAAGGTGCTCCGCAGCAGCCGCCCGGCGTCGGTCAGATCGGGTTCGGCGAGGCCGTAGCCGCGCAGCATCCCGTACGTCAGCTCGACGCTCCGCCGGAAGCCGGGCGCGTCCGCGAGCTCCTCGGCCTCCTCCGGCTCCAGCCGCAGTTGGGTGGCGGCGTACCGGCCGGGGTGGTCGAGGGCGTACGCCCGGTAGGCGTCCGCGAACGCGACCAGCGCGTCCCGTCCGGCGCGCCCCGCCACCGCCACACCGATGCGGTCGGTCATCTCGTCCGCGCCCAGCAGCGCCACCCGGACCCGCAGCTCGCGGAGGCTGCGCACATGGGCGTACAGGCTGGCGTCCCGGACCCCGAACCCCCGGGCGAGCGCGGAGAGCGTGACCGCCTCCAGACCCTCCCGGTCGGCCAGTTCGGCGGCGGCCCGGGTGAGCCGGTCGACGGTGATGCCCGCGCGCGCCATGCGTACCTCCGGATGGTGGGTGGGGGCCGGGGAGGGGCGGTCGGCCACCCCGGCGCGGGAGTTCGTTCCTCACTTCCCCAGGCAGAAACCTAGAGCCCCTAGGGAAAGCCGTCCACCGAATTACCCGTTCAGCGGTTGCCCGGGCCGGCAAGGGGCTTCGGCGCTTCCCCGAGCACTTCAGCGCCTCCGCAGCCGGCGGCTCGCGGCGCGGCGGAGACGGGCGGCGCCACGGGCCAGGTGCCAGCGCTCCTCGTAGAGCAGCCGCCCCACCAGCGCCCCGCCGAAGACCACGAAGCCCACGCCGACCAGCCAGGACTGCACCACCAGAAAGGTGCCGACGGCGCCGTACGACACCGCGTTGGAGGCGATCAGCGGCGAGAACACCAGCCGGGAGAAGCCGCGCAGCCCGGCCAGTCCGATCACCGTCGCCACCGCCCCCGGCAGCAGCGCCGACCAGGGCAGCCGGCCGCCCAGCAGCAGCCACTGGGAGCCCCAGAAGAAGAGGACGGCGGTGATCGCGGCGGCGGCCGCCCGCCAGGCCAGGTCGCCGGTGCTGACCGGCCGGGTGGCGATGTGCGCGGAGAGCAGCAGATAGCCGATGAGGGCGGCCAGCCAGACGAGGTGGCGCCACATGGTGTGCCAGCGGGCGGCCGGCACCTCCCAGATCTTCTCGTACCCCGTCTGCACCACCCCGCCGAACGGCAACCCGAAGATCGCGACGGCGGCGATACCGAAGCCGGTGGTGGTCTCCAGCGCCTTGTTCGGTGGGGCGAACAGCCGTTCCACCTCGTCCTGCGAGCTCTTCTCGACCCCGAGTCCGTCGGTGAGCCAGGCGGCGAACCCCTGGCCGTTCCCCGGGTCGGCCGCCGCGACGACGATGAGCAGCGGCACGAGGGTGAGCAGCCCGAGCGCGGCGAACCCCATCGACCGGTGCATCAGCTCCATCTCGTTGCCCCGCCGCAGCCCCCGCCCGGCGGCCGATCCCTGAAAAGCGGCGTGCAGCCGTCCGAACCACCGTGTCGCGGGCATGCGTATTCGCTTACCCGACACCGCCCGCTCCCCGGTGGCGCAGCGCCGGGGAGCCCCCGAATGGCCTGCCGCGCGATGTGCCGCACGGCCCGCCTCACCCCCTGTCGTACGCCGGGCGCACGGCCTGTCGTAGGCCTGCCGTGCGTCTGCCGCTCGGCCCGCCTCACCGCCTGTCGTACGCCGGGCGCACGGCCTGTCGTGAGCCTGTCGCGCGTCTGCCGTACGCCTGCCTCACGGCCTGGCGTACGCCGGACGCCGCGGTCGGGTGAACCCCCGGCGGCGGGCCGGGCAACCCCGGGCGACGGCCAGGCAACCCGCACTGTCGATAATCCGTCTGTCAGATCGCGGGCGGCCCTGACCATGCCGTCCGCGCACCTCAGCGCACCTCAGCGCACCTCGGTGCGGGGGTCGGAGTCGGAGTCGGTACGCAGTCGGGGTCGTCCGCTGCGGGGGAACCACGGGGCCACGGCATGCGGACGGAGCGGAACAAGTGAACCAGCGACACCCGGCCCAGCCGCGCCCGGCCGCCACCGCCACCGCCACCGCCGCCGGGCCCGGGCCCCGCCGGGAAGCGGCCGGCGGACCCGGGCTCCCCGGGCCGCGCACCGCGCCGGGCGGCGGGAGCGGTCCCGGGGAGCGCCGGGGGCCCGGTTCCGGACCGCGCCGGCGGGGGGTGCTGGCCTCCGCCGGGGCGCTGGCGGCGGCCGTCGCGGCGGTGCTCACCGGCTGCACCGTGCCGACCCCGCGCCGCACCGGTCCGGTCGCGGACCCGGCGCCCGGGATGCCGATCACCAGCAGCCGCCGGGCGCAGCTGATGCAGATCGCCGCCCACCCCGACGACGACCTCTACTTCATGAACCCGGACGGCCGGCGGATGCTGGACGCCGGGGTCCCGCTGGTCTCCGTGTACGTCACCGCCGGCGAGCACGACGGCCGCAATCACGTACCCGGCCGGGACGACGAGAAGGCCGACCCGGCGGCGTACTCCTCCGCCCGGCACCAGGGGCTGCGCCAGGCGTACGCGGAGATGCTGGGGCTCGACCGGTTCACCGCGTGGCAGAAGGGCGTGCTGACGCTGCGCGGGGACCGCCGGGCCGAGATCAACACGCTGGTCAACGGCGGCCGCCGGGTCGAGCTGATCTTCCTCAACCTGGCCATGCACATGCCCCGCCGCTATATGGCGGTGCCCAGTCTCTGGCAGGACCGCCAGCTGGGGCTGCGTACCGTCGTCGCGGCCGACTCGCCGGTGCGCCGGGCGGACGACTACGACTACGACCAGCTGATCGACGTCCTGGTCGGGCTGATGGAGCAGTACCGGCCGACCGTCGTCCACACGCTGGACCCGGACCCGGACATCCAGCACAGCGACGAGCAGACCCGCAAGAAGGACTCCGAGCAGCGCGGCTACTCCGACCACGGCGACCACACCGCCGTGGCCTCGTTCAGCTGGGCGGCGATGACCCGCTGGGTGGCGCACGCCAGCGCGGGTGGCGGCGCGATACCCGGCTTCGCCGCCACCGCGTTCCGGGGCTACTACAACCGCCACTGGCCGAAGAACCTCCCGCCGGAGGTGCTCGGGGAGAAGGCCGCCCAGCTCGTCCCGTACGGCGGCGCCCCGGACTGGCAGTGCGGCAACCCGAGCGGCTGCGGCGACTACAGCGTCGGCGGCCGGCGACCGCTCACCAACAAGAAGGGCTGGGTGCGCGCCACCCACTACCGCCATCCGGGTGCCCGCCCGGTGGTGGCCACCGAGCCGGACGGCCGGCTCACCGCGTACGGGGTGCTGGGGCTGCGCGCGGTGCGGTGGACCGAGACGAAGCCGGGCAGCGGCGAGTGGGGCGACCCGGCCGACCTGGGCGGCGGCCCGCTGGCCCCGGCGCTGGGCTCGGCGGTGCTGAAGGACGGCGACCGGCTGCTGTTCGGGCTGCGGTTCGCCGCACTCGGCGGCCACGGCGGCGCCAACCACCGGGAGATCGTGGTGCTCCAGGGCTCGGTCTGGAAGGGCCTGGGCAGCCCGGAGCGCGGCGACGACCGGAGCCGGCGGCTGGGTGTGCCGGTCGCGGTGACGGCCGGCGACGGGCGGGTGCACCTCTTCGTGCGCAACGCCGACAAGGCCGTCAGCACCCGGGTCCGCGAGCCTGACGGCAGCTGGGGCGACTGGACCGACCTGGGCGGCGGCGAGGTGCAGGACGGGCTGACGGCCGCCGTCGACAAGCTGGGCCGGGTGCGGCTGTTCGCGGCGGGCCGGACGGCGATCGCCCACTGGGCGCAGACGGAACCGGGCGGCCCGGTGGTCCACCGGCCGGACGCCGCCCTGCCGCTGTCGGCCGACCCGGTGGCGGTGACCACGACCCCCTCCGGCGACCTGGAGCTGTTCTACCGGGAGCCGGCCCGCAAGCAGTTGCGCGCCGTACGGCTGGACGGCGCCGCCCCGACCCGGGTCCCGCTCGACGGGTACGGCGCCCTCACCGCGACCGGCACGCCCCGGGGCCCGCTGGTGCTGGGCCAGGACCCGCGCGGCCGGGTGGTGCTGGCCGCGCCCGGCCAGCGCCCCGCCGTCCGGGCCCACGGCGCCGTCCCGATCGGCGCCCCCGCGCTGCATCTCACCCGTGACGGCGCCGTCGTCGTCGGCCTCGGCGCCGACGGCCACCCCTGGACCTGGCGCCCGGCCGGGGGTGTGGCGGGCTGAGCGGACCGGGGTGGCCGGAGCGTCCGGGGTGGCCCGGACGGGCCGCCCGGGCCTGCGCTTCCCGGCCGGCGAAGGGAAACCAACGGGGGACGTTGAATCACGCCGCCCGCGCGGTTCCGGATGCGTTAGCGTGGATTCACTATTCGTGATTCCCGTCGGAGGACTGGCATGAGCAGCGCGCCGTGGACGATCGAAAGCATCTGTGACGCGCTCGGCAGCCCGACCCTCGCCCAGCGCTTCCTCGGTGAGATCAACCGGGTCCCGGCCCACGAGATCCTGCCGGTCTTCGCCCGTTGGGAGCGCATCGCCAAGAACATGCGGCACGCCGACGAGCGGAGCCGGGAGATCATCGAGCACACGCAGCGGGGCGAGGAGCCCCCCGGCGACTGGATCGACGGCACCGGGCGTCTCACGCCCGGGATGAACGAAGGCGGAGCCCGCGGGGCCGCCTGACCCTGCCACACTCACGGTGTGTACAAGCTCCGATACGACGCGCAGATCGAATCCGTATGGGACTCGCTCACCGGCGAGGCGAGGCATGAGCTGGACGAGGCGCTGCTCAAGGTGTGCCTGGACCCGTACCGCACCACGGAGGAGCACCCCGAGGACGGCCCGGTCAAACGGCTGCTCGTGCTCCAGCACACCGTGATCACCGTGCTGGTGATCGCTCTCCCCTTCGAACGGGTGTACATCCGCACGCTCGATCCGCTGTAGCACCGTCGGCGCCCCGGCTGCCTGCCCCCGGGGCCGCCGGCCGGCCGCGCCCGGGCGTAAGCGCCGCACATCCGCGCCCCCGGCGCCCCCGGTGCACCCGGTTCAGCCATCCGGGCGATCCAGATCCGGCTGAGGGGCGGCAAGACTGTGCCAGGGAAGGAGTACCCGGACCGGTGAGGCCACGGCGGAGGAGGCGGCATGGCGGACGAACGGTTCGGGCTCGGCGAGGTCCTCGCGGCGGCGGAGGCCGCTTCCCCGGTGGCCTCCCTCGACGTGGTCGCGCGCAATCTGCGGGACCGGTTCGGCGCGCAGGTCGTGTCGTTCCTGTTCACGGACGTCGTCGGCCGGCGGATGGTCCGGGTGAGCGAGGAGGTCGCGTCCCAGCGGGGCCGCAGCGCCGATCAGATCCCCCTCGCCGGCAGCGTCTACGACGAGGTGCTCCGCCACCAGCGGCTGGTCCAGGCACCGGACGGCGGGCTCGGGCAGCGGGTGATCGCACCCGTCAGCAACCGGGGGGACACCATCGGCGTCCTGGAGCTCTTCCTCCCCCAAGTCACCGAAGAGATCCTGGAGCAGGTCCAGGAGACCGCTCACGCGCTGGCGTACCTCCTCGTCACCGACGGCCGCTTCACCGACCTCTACCACTGGGGCCAGCGCACCACCTCCATGAGCCTGGGGGCCGAGATCCAGCGCGGCCTGCTGCCCTCGGCCCACTGCTGCGAGGCACCCGAATTCGCCCTGGCCGCCGCGCTGGTGCCCGCCGACGACATCGGTGGCGACACCTTCGACTACACGCTGGACCACGACACCCTGCATCTGTCCGTCACCGACGCCATGGGCCACGACACCGCCTCCGCCCTGCTGGCCACCCTCCTGGTCAACGCCTCCCGGGGAGCCCGCCGCGCCGGCCGCGACCTGGCCGAGCAGGCCACCCAGGTCCACCAGGCCCTGCTGGACCACGGCGGCCACGCCCTGGCCACCGGCCAGTTCCTCCGGATCGCCCTGGACGGGAGCGGCGCCCAGCTGGTCAACGCGGGCCACCCCTGGCCGCTGCTGATGCGGGACGGCCGGACGGAGGAGTTGAGCCTCGCCGTCAACCTGCCCTTCGGTGTCCCCGGACCGACTCCGTACCAGGTGCAGGACCTCGACCTGTGCCCCGGCGACCGGCTGCTCCTCTACACCGACGGCATGCGGGAACGCCGGGCCCAGCTGGTCGACCTGGCGGCCCTCCTCCGGGACACCGCCTCCGAGCACCCTCGCGAGGTGGTACGGACCCTCACCGCCGCCGTGTCCGACGCCTCCCAGGACCACCTGGAGGACGACGCCACCGCCCTCTGCCTCGACTGGCACGGCCCGCGCCCCGCCGACGCGCCCGGTCAGACGGAGACCGGATAGAGCCCGATCTCCGGCACCGAGAACTCCACCCGCTCCCCCACCGAGGGCAGCGCCTCGTCGCCCCGCTCCCCCGCCGTCCCCCCGGCGAACTCCGCCAGCAGAATCGCGCCGCCGAGGCGGATCACCACCACGGAGTCCTCGCCCACCCCGTCCACCGTGCCCCGGAGCCGGACGGCGGCCCCCGGCGCGTCCGCCACCAGAAGGTCCGGCCCCTCCGCCGGCCTCCAGGCCGCCACCTCCCCCGGGACGTCCACCTCCCCATGGACGACTGTCCCGGCCCCCGGCACCTCCGCCCCGCACCACCGGGCCCAGGCCCGCCCGGCCGCGCTCCGGAAGACGACCCCGACACCGCCGCCGCTCTCGTCCTCCGTGCCCCGGAGCACCTCCAGCACCTCCACCCGCATGGGCCAAGCCTCGCAGCCCGTGGCGGTGTTCCTCCCGGCGGCGCCTTCCCTGCCCGGGCGGCGGGCCGGGGACCGGGACCGCCCCGGGCGGTCGGGGAGGACCGGCCGGGGCGGGCGACAGCGCTGCGGGTGACCGCGCCACTGAGGGCGGCGTCAGGAAAGCTGGCCGTCGTAGTCGGGGAGCTTGAATCCGCGCTCGTAGTTCTTGTACTCCAGGTCGCCGGGCCGGTTTCCGACATTGGCGATGAGGGTGTAGCCCTCGGCGACGAACTGCTTGCGGCAGCGGATCTTCACATCGACCGCGTGGCTTTCGTTCTTCTTCAGGCAGATTTCGGTGATCGCCGGATAGCCCGCCTTCTTCAGCGCGGAGAGCGCGGCCGACTTGCCGCTCTCCGAGCGGGCGGTGGCGATCAGTATCGGGACTCCGCTGCCGGCCGCCGCCTTGGCGAACTCCAGCACCGGCTTGTTGGGAGCGCCCGGGTGGTACTCGGTCTCCAGCGAGGTGTTGTCGATGTCCAGGACGATCGCCAGCTTCGAACCGCCCTGCGCCACCCGGTCCTTGAGGTAGGGGATCGCGGGGTCCATGGCCTTGCGGACGTCCCGCTGCCAGGTCTCGTAGCTCGGCAGCGAGGCGGCGGCACCAGGGGTGGGCGCGGTGGCGCGGGGAGCCGCGGTGACGGAGGGGGCGGCGGCCAGGCCGAGGGCGAGCAGTCCGGCCACCGCGGCGGCGGCCCGGCGCGTACGGGAATGCATTTGTTCGCTCTCCATTCATTTTCTCGCAACCGAGAAAAGAGCAGATGGGGGCGCCCCTATTTCCGGGGCGCTGCAATGGAGTTTGCGGTCTGGATGCTAGCAGCGAAATCCGGCCCCCTGGAGGAGTGTTCGCCCGGCACCCGTTCACATATTTGACGCGCGCCCGGTGGAGAGCGGCGTTCGGCACGGCACGGCGCACCCGCTTTATTCCGCCATGTGCCAGGAGATGCCGAATTTGCCGGGACCGAAGTCCAGACCAATGGCGTGCACCGTTCCGGAGGGGCCGGCCTCCAGATTTCGCACAGCCTTCGGCTCCGCTTCACCGATGCGTGTGGTGAGCTGCCGGCACCGGGCCGGGAGCGCGGCCGGATCGAAGCAGACCTCCAGCACATAGGCGCGCACCACGCCCCGGAAGTACCGGGAGACCCGGTCGCCGCGCGCGGAGGTCCGGTCCGGGGCGTCCGGCCGGACGGACTCGTACGCGATGAGCACGGTCTCGTCCCTGCGCAGGGCGCGTTCGAAGAGCAGCTCCACCGCGGTCAGGCCGGAGTCCGGGTGCCGGACGACCCGGCCGACGCGGCAGTTGCGCGGGTTGGTCACCGGGACCGGGGCTCCCCGCCGCGGCCCGTCGCCCCAGTCGGTCAGCAGGACCAGCCGGTCAGGCCCGTCCTCCTCGGCGCGCAGCACCAGCGTGGCGTGCAGTTCGCGGGCGCGGCCGTCGGGCCCGACGATCATCCGGTCGTGCACGCTCAGCCGGCGCAGCGCGGCGTCCGAGTACGGGGCGAAGGGTGCCAGCAGGGCGGCGGCCCCGGGCCGGGTGGCCCACACATCGGCCGTCGCCGGCATCCGGTCGGCCAGGGTGCGGCGCCCGCGCGGCCGGGCCGGGGCCAGCAGGGCGCGCAGGGCGTTGTCGGGCAGGCCGAGTACGGCTTCCAACTGCCGCAGCGCCCGCAGGGATTCGGGGCGCTCGGGCCGGCGGCGCCCGGACTGCCAGGAGCTCAGGGTGGCGACGCTCAGCGGTGCGCCGCGCCGGGCCAGCCGGTCCCGCACCCGGTCCAGGCTCAGCCCGCCGGCCGCGATGGCCGTCCGCAGCGCGTCCGCGAACGGCCCCCGCTCCAGCAGCCGGGCCAGTTCCTCCGCGAGCGGATCGCCGGCTGCCCCCGGGCCCCGCCGGGGTGTCGTACCCGCCATCGGATCTCCCGCGTCCCGTGCCCTGCGCCCATGCCCTAAGGCGCCATGGGCATGACAGCGTATGGCACAGGGGTGCGGCCGGACGCCTGGGCGAGTGAAGGCGGGCGTCGGCCGCCGCACCCGCTCCGGGGGATCCACCGCCTACCGGACCCCCCGGCCACCGGGCGGCCGGAAACCGCCGGTGTCCCGGGGGGCGGTGGCGGGCAACATGGGGCTGGAACCGGGGGGACTGCCAAGGGGGAACGATGGCAGAGGAAACGCGGGGCGCCCCGTACGAGATCTACGGCGACAGTCTGGGATCGGCGCTGTTCGGCGGGCTGGTGGCGGCGGGCCTGGGCACCATGTCGTTCTGGGCGTGGCCGCCGTGGGACATGGAGAACCCGTTCGGCGTGATCTTCTTCTGGGCCTGGCCGCTGCTGTGCCTGACGTTCGGCGTGGTGGGGCTGCTCCTCGTGGTGCGCGGCTTCTTCGTGCCGGTGCTGCGGGCGGACCCGGCCGGGGTGCGCTGCGGCCGCTTCCGGGCGGGCTGGACGGAGATACGTGAGGTCGTCGTCGGAACCCTGGAGACGTACCACTTCAACCCGGAGGAGCCCGGGAAGTCCGGGCACGTCCAGCGCCGCGCGGTCTGGGTGTACCTCAACAGCGACCTGCGCCACGAGTGGCAGGCCCCCACCCTCGGCGACGACCCCCCGCTGGCCGACCTCCGCGACGGCCTGGCCCGGCACGCCGGCACCGTCCCGGTCCGCGCCACCCGCGAGGTCCTGCGCCGCCGGACCTGGAGCAAATGACCCCGTCGTACGGCCGGTGTTCCGCGCCCATACGGCGCTGACGCCCGCACCTCGGGCGACGAGGGAGGGCGCCAGTGGAGCGGGAACCGGTCAGCGCGTGGAGGCGTACGAGACGAAGTCCGCCCAGGTGGTGGGGGCGACGGAGAGGCTGGGCCCCGGAGCGACCTTGGAGTCGCGGACATGGACGGCGGCGGGGGCGGAGGCGACCTCGACGCAGGAATCGCCGTTGCTGCTGCTGCTGTAGCTGCTCTTGAACCAGACGAGCCCGTCGGACACCCCGGCAGAGGTCTTGCGGATCATCTCTCTCCTAGCAGTCGCTCGATGAAGGCCATGGACTTCTCCGGAGTCAGGGCCCGACCCCGGATGATGCCATAGCGCAGCTCCAGCAGCCGCAGATGACGAGGGTCGGAGGCCGGACGGCCGCCGAATTCGTCGTCCATCCGCCCAACGCCCGTCCCGTCCGGGAACTTCAGGATATCGATGCGTCCGCCCGTGCCCGGATGGTCGCCGCACGAGGTCGGCATCACCTGGATCTCCACGTGCGGCAACCGCCCTACATGCAGCAGATGTTCGAGCTGTCGCCGCAGCACCATTCTGCCCCCGATCGGACGGGTGAGCGTCACCTCTTCCTGAATGAAGCTCATCTCGGGGGCCGGGGAGCGCTCGAAGACCTTCTGCCGGGCCAGCCGAGCCGCCACCCGCCGCTCCAGGTGCTCCTCCACATAGGCAGGGCGCCGGGTCTTGAGCAGCTCCCGGATGTACTCCTCGATCTGGAGCAGCCCATGGAGGTTGTGGATGCCGTACGTCAGGATGTCGACGGCCCTGTTCTCCATCTGAGCCAGCTCGCGGACTTCCTTCGGGTAACCGACCTCCGCGACGTCCTCCTTGGTGGCGGCGATGAGCCCACCCGCGTTCAGCACCGTGTCCACAGCATCGAGGAACTCGGGACGCGGGATGCGGACGCCGGTCTCCATCTTGTAGATCATGGCCTCGCCGTACCCGGTCCGGCGGCCCAGCTCGGCGCCGCTCATCCCCGCCCTCTTGCGGTGCAAGCGGATCTGCCGGCCCACCGCCCTGACGACAGCCGCACCGTTCTCATCGCTCGGGTCTACCTCCCAACCAGACCCGTCCTCCGCCTCTTCGTTGGGCTGCCACCCGCTGGGGTCCTGTTCCTCGTTCGCTGCCACGCGCGCCACCTCCGACGTGCCGTCAAGTCCGAAACCACCTTGCCCCCGCCGAGGCCCCCGACAGCCCGGACAGGGTCGGACAAAACTCGGACAGTCACCGTACGCACCCCCGGAGTCACTGGCGGCCGAATGTGCAACGCCTTCAGAGTTTGTGACGTGAACCACAACACCTCTGAAATGCCCCCCGAAGAGCGCGACTTCGATGTAAAGCTCGCGCCCACCCCGCACGGCGCCCGGGCCGCCCGGCTGCTGGCCGTCGCCCGGCTCGGCGCCTGGGAGGTGCCGGAAGCCGCTGTCGAGGCGGCGGCGCTGATCGTGGCCGAGCTCGCCGCCAACGCCTTCACCCATGGACGGCTGCCGGGACGGGACTTCCGGCTCGCGCTGAAGGTGCCCGGTGACGGCCGGGTGCTGCGGATCGAGGTGACCGACACCCGTGCCGAACGGTTGCCGGGCACCCGGCCCGGCCGGCCGGTGTTCGACTCGGAGTCCGGGCGCGGACTGCTGCTGGTGGACGCGCTGGCGAGCCGGTGGGGCGCGGCGTCCGAGCCGGTGCCGCGCAAGACGGTGTGGGCCGAGCTGGATCTCGCACCGGAGACCGGGTTTCCGGGTTCCGGTGAACCGGGTCGCGGCGGGCCCGGCGGTCCCTCCGGGGAAAGGAACGAGCGAGAAGAAACCCAGCTCAGCCCCGCCCCTCCCGCCCGGACGGTGGGCTCACTCCGTCGAGTGAACTTGGGCAACTGAGCTGGCGCGGCGCCGGGTTGGGTGTCCTACGCTCGCCGCGACACGTCACCCCCGGCGTGCCCCAGACATACGTCGGCCCTCGCGGGGACTGCCATCCCACTGCGAGGGCCTGACCACCCAGGAAGCCAAAACCTTCCCGATGGATGTTCAGCACCTTAGCGCTCCCGTGCGCGCGTTGTCCGGCGTTGCCGGTGACTCGCGCCGTACGGACCGCCGCCGTCGGCCCTCCGGGGTGACGCACCAGAACACCCGGCACACCACCCGGTTCACCGTCATCGGCAACCACCTGGCCCAGCACGCCCGGTTGTCGCTGCTGGCCATCGGGCTGTCGGTGCACATCCAGTCGCTGCCGACCGGTACGCCGGTGGACATCAGATCGCTGGCCGGACGCTTCCCCGAGGGCACCGACCGGATCGCCGCCGGGCTCCGAGAGCTGGAGGCCCACGGCTACCTGCGCCGGGAGCGGGTGCGGGACGCCCGGGGCCGGGTGGTCACCCGGACGGTCTCCTGCAACCAGCCGGGCACCCGGCTCCCCCGGACCCCCGGGCCGGAGCCCGCTTCGGCTCCCGAGCCTGGGGGCCGAGCTTCCGCCCCGGCCGAGCCCGAGACGGGGCCCGGGACCTGGCCCGAGGTGGGGGCCGAGCCCGAGCTTCGGGCGTCCACCCCGGCCGAGCCCGAGCCCCGGGCATCCGTCCCGGCCGAGCCCGGGGCCCGGGGAACCGACCCGGCCGAGCCCGAGGTGGGGTCTGTTCCCGCGCCGCCGGGGCGTGGCGCCGACCCCGCGCCGCCCGGGCCGGAGTGGGAGTGCGGGCCGCCCCTCGGAGCCGTACCGCCGAAGCCCGGCCGGCGGACGCGTCGACCGGTGGCTCCGCTCGCCGTGCCCCGGCCCGGGTTCCCGGCGCCCGAGCTGCTCCGGGCGGCGGCGGGACTGCTGGCCGGGCTGCACCGGGCGGACCCCCGGCTGTTGCTGTCGGCGCGGGACACCGATCGGCTGGCCCCGGGGGTGGCGGCCTGGCTGGAGCGGGACGTGGCGCCCGAGGCGGTACGGCACGCCCTGACGGCCGAACTGCCCGGGGCGATGCGCTACCCGGCCGCCCTGCTGGCCCACCGGCTGACCGCCCAGCTCCCCCCGGCGCCTGCCTTCCGGCCACCCCCGGCCGCCCGGCCGGACCCGATCCAGACCTGCGACGGCTGCGACCGCGCCTTCCGCGCCCCGGCCCCCGGCCGCTGCCGCGCCTGCCCGCCCGAGCACCCCGAACCACCCGAACCGCCCGAACCGAGGAGCCCGCATGACCAGCTCACCCCGTGAACCCGACGCCCGCGCGTCCCTCAGCCCCCTCGGGCGCCAACTGGTCAGGGACATCGCCAAGGACTTCGTCCGGGCGTACAAGGAGGGCCGCGCCGATCACTACCCGGCCTGGTGCGTCGAGGCCTACGCCGAGGGTGTGTGGAATCGATCCAAATCGTCCTGAAGGCACGTGAGGTGGTCCTGCCGGACGCGCTCCTCCGGCACATCTCCGCCTGCCGCGACGCCGAAGAGCTGGAGAAGTGGCTCAGGGTCGCCGTCGTCTTCCCGGCAGAGGAGAAGGCACCCGCCCTCGCGACCGGAAAGCCGCCGCACAGCCCTCGGCCCTCCTCCACCAGCCGGGCGATCGCGCCCGCTCCAGCGTCGCCCGCCGAGCCGTCCGCCCCGCCCGAGGGCCCGGGCGCCCCCCAGTGAGCGACCGGTCACATCCACGGAACCCGGCACCCGCCGGCCTCCCCACCCGACCCGCCCGAAGGAGTCCGCATGGTCGGCTCACCCCATGAAGCGATGCACCGGATCTTCCAGGAGTTCCCCAAGCTGGTGGACGGCGTGTGCGGCGCGCTCCAGCTGCCGGCGCCCCGGACGGCCTCCGCGACCCCGCTGCCGACGGACCTGACGGAGCTGCGCCCCCTTGAGCGCCGGATCGACACGCTGATGCGCTGCGAGTCCGAGACGGGCGGGAGCTTCCTGCTGGCCGTCGAGGCCCAGGGCAAGAAGGACCCGCGGAAGCCCACCGGCTGGGCCAACTACGTGACCCATCTCTATGAGAAGTACGAGCTGCCGCTGATCTTCCTGGTCGTGTGCCAGGACCGGGCCACGGCCGAGTGGGCGGCGCACTGCCCCACGCCGGTCGGGCTGCTGCAACCGGACCTGCTCACCCTGCGCCCGCTGGTGGTCGGGCCGCACAACCTGCCGGTGATCACCGATCCGGAGGAGGCGCTGGCCGACCCGGTGCTCGCCTCGCTGGCGGCCATCGCCCACGCGAAGGACCAGGGCTTCGGTGCCATACTCAAAGCGCTGTCCACCGCTCTGCGGGACACCCCCGAAGACATTGCCAACCCGCTCATCGAACTCACTTCACAGGGGCTGGGCACCCGCCCGGCCGGTCAGCATTGGAGGGACCTGGTGACCGTGGATCTTTCCTTCTACACCTCTCCCCTCGCGGAGGGGATCCGCGACGAAGGCCGTGACGAAGGCCATGAGAAAGGTCTTGCGGAGGGCCGCGAGCAAGGCGTAGCGCTCAGCGTCCTGAACGTCCTCAAGGCACGCGGCATCGACGTCCCGGAGGCCCTCCGGGAGCGGGTCATTGCCTGCCGCGACCACGACACTCTCCAGCAGTGGTTGGCGCGGGCGGCCAACGCGACCACCGCCGAGGAGATCTTCGCCGGCGAGGAGTGAGCCCACCGGGTCCCGCCGTCCCGCGCGCGAGCCCCCGAACCTCCGGGGCCACCCCGCGCGCTGCCCGGGGCCCGCACCGGGCGCCCGTCCCGCGCGCCTCGCGCTCCGCACACGCAAGAGCCCCCGCCACCCGGACGAATCCGGGGGCGGGGGCTCTTGGGTTGCTCCGGGGAGCTACCAGGTCAGACCGACAAGCTTACTTGTTGATCTTGGTGACCTGGCCGGCGCCGACGGTGCGGCCACCCTCACGGATGGCGAACTTCAGGCCCTCCTCCATGGCGACCGGCTGGATCAGCTGGACCGACATGGTGGTGTTGTCGCCCGGCATGACCATCTCGGTGCCCTCGGGGAGGGTCACGACGCCGGTCACGTCCGTGGTACGGAAGTAGAACTGCGGGCGGTAGTTGTTGAAGAACGGGGTGTGACGGCCACCCTCGTCCTTCGACAGGATGTAGGCCTGGGCCTCGAACTCGGTGTGCGGGGTGACCGAGCCCGGCTTGATGATGACCTGGCCGCGCTCGACGTCCTCGCGCTTGATGCCACGGAGGAGCAGACCGACGTTCTCACCGGCCTGGCCCTCGTCGAGCAGCTTGCGGAACATCTCGATGCCGGTGACCGTGGTGGTGGTCTTCTCGGTCTTGATGCCGATGATGTCGACGGTCTCGTTGACCTTGAGGACACCACGCTCGATACGGCCGGTGACGACCGTACCGCGACCGGTGATGGTGAAGACGTCCTCGATCGGCATCAGGAACGGCTTGTCGACGTCACGCTCGGGCTGCGGGATGGACTCGTCCACGGCCTTCATGAGGCCGAGGAGCTTCTCGCCCCACTCCTTGTCGCCCTCGAGCGCCTTGAGCGCCGAGACCTGGACGACCGGAACGTCGTCGCCCGGGAACTCGTACTCGGTGAGGAGCTCGCGCACCTCGAGCTCGACGAGCTCCAGGATCTCCTCGTCGTCCACCATGTCGGCCTTGTTCAGGGCGACGACGATGTACGGAACGCCGACCTGGCGGGCCAGGAGCACGTGCTCCTTGGTCTGCGGCATCGGGCCGTCGGTGGCGGCGACCACCAGGATGGCGCCGTCCATCTGCGCCGCACCGGTGATCATGTTCTTGATGTAGTCCGCGTGACCGGGGCAGTCGACGTGGGCGTAGTGACGCGACTCGGTCTGGTACTCGACGTGCGCGATGGAGATGGTGATACCGCGCTGGCGCTCCTCGGGAGCCTTGTCGATCTGGTCGAACGCCGAGGCCTCGTTCAGCTCGGGGTACG
Source organism: Streptomyces pyxinae (assembly GCF_024756275.1). GTDB lineage: Bacteria > Actinomycetota > Actinomycetes > Streptomycetales > Streptomycetaceae > Streptomyces > Streptomyces pyxinae. Next base: position 194,282 of record NZ_JANUGQ010000012.1, read on the forward strand.
CGTCGTGCAGCACCTTGGTAATGGCGGCCGTGAGGGTCGTCTTACCGTGGTCGATGTGACCGATGGTGCCGATGTTGACGTGCGGCTTAGTCCGCTCGAACTTCGCCTTCGCCACTGGGGTCCTCCTGTGGAGTGGTTCTGTACGCCTTACTCATCGGCGCCAGGTGATCTTTGCTGGGGTGCCAGCCGCCGGGGACCCCTGCCTCGGGTGGGGCCGGGCCCCGGCGGCTGGTATCAAGCCTAAAGCGTGAACTCGGGTGAGTTACTCGCCCTTGGCCTTCGCGATGATCTCCTCGGCGACGTTCCGCGGAACCTCGGCGTAGGAGTCGAACTGCATCGAGTAGCTTGCGCGACCCGAGGTCTTGCTGCGGAGGTCTCCGACGTAGCCGAACATCTCCGAGAGCGGCACGAGGCCCTTCACGACGCGGGCGCCGCTGCGCTCCTCCATGGCCTGGATCTGGCCACGGCGGGAGTTGATGTCACCGATGACCTCGCCCATGTAGTCCTCGGGCGTGGTGACCTCGACCGACATCATCGGCTCGAGGATGACCGGCGAAGCCTTCCGCGCGGCCTCCTTGAACGCCTGCGAACCGGCGATCTTGAAGGCGAGCTCGGAGGAGTCGACCTCGTGGTAGGCACCGTCGAGAAGCGTGACGCGGACGCCCGTCATCTCGTAGCCGGCCAGGATGCCGAACTGCATGGCCTCCTGCGCACCCGCGTCCACCGAGGGGATGTACTCCTTGGGGATGCGGCCACCGGTGACCTTGTTCACGAACTCGTACGAGGCGTCGCCGCCCTCGATCGGCTCGATCGCGATCTGCACCTTGGCGAACTGACCGGTACCACCGGTCTGCTTCTTGTGGGTGTAGTCCACGCGCTCGACGGCCTTGCGGATCGTCTCGCGGTACGCGACCTGCGGCTTGCCGACGTTCGCCTCGACCTTGAACTCGCGCCGCATGCGGTCGACGAGGACGTCGAGGTGGAGCTCGCCCATACCACCGATGATGGTCTGGCCGGTCTCCTCGTCCGAGTGAACCTGGAAGGAGGGGTCCTCCTCCGCGAGACGCTGGATGGCGACACCCAGCTTCTCCTGGTCACCCTTGGACTTGGGCTCGATGGCGACCTGGATCACCGGCGCCGGGAAGTCCATGGACTCCAGGATGACCGGGTTCTTGTCGTCGCACAGCGTCTCACCGGTGGTGGTCTGCTTCAGGCCCATGACGGCGACGATGTCGCCGGCGCCCACCGAGTCGATCTCCTCACGCTTGTTGGCGTGCATGCGGTAGATCTTGCCGATGCGCTCCTTCTTGCCCTTGACGGAGTTCAGCACCGCGGTGCCGGCGTCCAGGCGACCCGAGTAGACCCGGATGAAGGTGAGCTTGCCGAGGTGCGGGTCGCTCGCGATCTTGAACGCGAGGGCCGACAGCGGCTCGGTGTCGGACGGCTTGCGCTTGACGACCTGCTCCGCGTCCTTGACGTCGTGGCCCTCGATGGCCTCGACGTCGAGCGGGGAGGGGAGGTAGCGCACGACCGCGTCGAGCAGGGGCTGGACGCCCTTGTTCTTGAACGCGGTACCGCAGAACACCGGGGTGACCGTGGTCTCGCCGCCCTTGCCGGAGGCGATGGTGATACGACGGATCGCGGCGTACAGCTGCTCCTCGGAAGGCTCCTGGCCCTCGAGGTACAGCTCCATGATCTCTTCGTCGTTCTCCGCCACCGTCTCCAGCAGCTTGCCGCGCCACTCGTCGGCGGCCTCGGTGTGCGTGGCCGGGATGTCGACGGTGTCGTACATCTCGCCCTTGGTGGCCTCGGCGGACCACACCAGGGCCTTCATGCGGACGAGGTCGATGACGCCCTTGAAGTCGGCCTCGGCACCGATCGGCAGCTGCATGACGATCGGGGTCGCGCCCAGGCGGTCCACGATCATGTCGACGCAGCGGTGGAACTCGGCGCCGGTGCGGTCGAGCTTGTTGACGAAGCAGATACGCGGAACGCCGTAGCGGTCCGCCTGACGCCAGACGGTCTCGGACTGCGGCTCAACACCGGCGACGCCGTCGAACACCGTCACGGCACCGTCGAGCACGCGGAGCGAACGCTCCACCTCGACGGTGAAGTCGACGTGCCCCGGGGTGTCGATGATGTTGATGGTGTGGTCAACGTCTTCCAGCGGCCAGTGGCAGGTCGTCGCGGCAGACGTGATCGTGATGCCGCGCTCCTGCTCCTGCTCCATCCAGTCCATGGTGGCAGCGCCGTCGTGGACTTCACCGATCTTGTACGAGACACCGGTGTAGAACAGGATCCGCTCGGTGGTGGTCGTCTTGCCCGCGTCGATGTGGGCCATGATCCCGATGTTGCGGACCTTGGCCAGGTCAAGCGAAGTGGTAGCCATAAGGCTTCAGTCTTCTCTCGGTCTCGATGTGGGGTGCGACTACCAGCGGTAGTGCGCGAAGGCCTTGTTGGACTCGGCCATCTTGTGCGTGTCCTCGCGCTTCTTGACCGAGGCGCCGAGGCCGTTCGAGGCGTCCAGCAGCTCGTTCATGAGGCGCTCGGTCATGGTCTTCTCACGGCGGGCGCGGGAGTAGCCCACGAGCCAGCGCAGCGCGAGGGTGGAGGCGCGACCGGGCTTGACCTCGATCGGCACCTGGTAGGTGGCGCCACCGACACGGCGGGACTTGACCTCGAGGGCGGGCTTGACGTTCTCAAGCGCGCGCTTCAGCGTGATGACCGGGTCGTTGCCGGTCTTCTCGCGGAGGCCTTCCATGGCGCCGTACACGATCCGCTCGGCGGTGGAGCGCTTGCCGTTGAGCAGGATCTTGTTGATCAGCGAGGTGACAAGAGGAGAACCGTAGACCGGGTCGATGATGACCGGGCGCTTCGGGGCGGGGCCCTTACGAGGCATTCTTACTTCTCCTTCTTGGCGCCGTAGCGGCTGCGGGCCTGCTTGCGGTTCTTGACACCCTGGGTGTCGAGCGAGCCGCGGATGATCTTGTAGCGAACACCCGGCAGGTCCTTCACACGGCCACCACGCACGAGCACGATCGAGTGCTCCTGCAGGTTGTGTCCCTCACCCGGGATGTAGGCCGTGACCTCGATGCCAGAGGTCAGACGCACACGCGCGACCTTACGCAGGGCCGAGTTCGGCTTCTTCGGGGTGGTCGTGAACACACGCGTGCAGACGCCGCGGCGCTGAGGGGAACCCTCGAGTGCGGGCGTCTTGTTCTTCTCGACCTTGTCCTGCCGGCCCTTCCGGACCAGCTGCTGGATCGTAGGCACTACTTCTCCGGTTTCTGTGTGCCGTGTAGTGAAGCTAACCTGGAACGTCACCGACCCACGCGGTCGGGTGTGTCGAATGCTGCGGACTTCCGCCGGAAGCGGGAAGGGGCGCAGATCACGGTGGCCGTCGGCGGACTCGCCATGCGGTTGAGGACACGCACACGAGCCCAGGCACACCCCAGGCACAAGGTCTGAGCGTACCTACCGCATCGACTCCGGTCAAAACAAATGCCCGCACCCCCGGCGCCCCGCCCGACCTCGGAGAACGCCCCGCGGAGCGGGTACGGGCGGGGCGGGAGGGGTGACGGGAGGGCGCGAACCGGGGCTCCCGCACCCGGGACCACGGCACCCGGAGCACCGGCACGCGAAACTCCGGTGCGCAGGACTTCGGCACGGGGTCAGTCGCCGGCGGGCCCGCCGCCCCGGGGGCCGGCGTCCGGGGGCGGGAGGAACTGGCCGGCCACCCGCAGGAACATCTCGCGCCGGTCGGCCGGGACGCCGAGCGCGTCGGCGGCCTCCTCCAGGGTGAGCCGTCGTTCGCCCGGTCCGGCCGGAGCGGCCCCCGGCAGCGGGGGCAGCGGCAGGTCCTCCTCGGTGAGCCGGCCGGAGCGGATGAGCATGTCCCGCACCGGCACGCCCAGCACCCGGGCGAGCCGCCGGGTGGTCTCCAGGTCCGGCATGCTCTGCCGCTGAAGCAGCCGGGTGATGGCGGCGCGGTGGACGCCCGCCTCGTCGGCGAGCCGGGACTTTCCTCCACCCCGGGGGCTGTCGATGTCGTAGCCGCGACGACGGATCAGGTCCTCGATCCAGGCGGCGAACCGGTCCAGGTCGCTGGCGGTCATGGGGCGCCTCCCTCCAAAGCGGTCCCACTCTAGCGCGCTTGCGCGCACGGAATTACCTACCCGCACATGACGGATCGGTACGAGTTTCACAAAGGGCCAAGGGGGATCCCGGTTTGTAAGTTGCGCGCTCGATCGCAACATGCCAGGGTGCAGAGCCGTACGACCCCGGCCCGGAGGCCGGCGCCGGAGCCGTACCACCCACTGAACAGCCGGGAGGCACCGTGACTGGCCAGACCCCACCGAGCACTCCGAGCGCCCCGAGCACCCCGATCCCCTCTCCCCCGCCGAGCGCACCGGTGTCGCCGCCCGTCCCGGCCCCGACCCAGGCCCCGGCGCCCGTCTCCGCCTCCGCCTCCGCCTCCGCTCCGGAGCGTCTGGTCCGGGACGCCGCCCTCTGGATCGAGGCGCTGATCCGGCAGTTCCCCGAGCTGCTGACCGAGCTGGCGCCGGGCCGCCCCTCCCCCGCCTCCCGTACCGGCGAGCGCCGGGCGCCGTCCCCGGAGGCCGACGAGCGCGTCCGGACGGAACGGCGGGAGGCGTTGCTCATGCGGCAGCGGCACGGCCTCGATGTGCCCGGCCCCTCGACCGCTCCGCTGCGGCTGTACGTGTCGGACGCCATCCGGGACATCACCGACGGGGTGGTCGAGCTGGACGAGGCGGTCCACGAGAAGCTCGGCCTCGGCCGCCCGCGCCACGCCCGGGTACCGCTGCGGCTGGCCCGGCTGGCCGGACTGCTGGACGAGATCGCCGGGCATCCGGTGCTCGCCGCGCACGTCCGGGACGAGGCCCGGCGGATGGCCCGCCGCTGCGGCCGGGTGCTGGGCGACACGGAGTCGATGGTCCGGCTGGGCGGTCGGTGCCCGTGGTGCGACTCGGTGTCGCTGCGCGCCTTCCCGGCCCGCCGGGCGGTGCTCTGCGTGAACCCGGCCTGCCGCTGCGGGGACGCCGGCTGCGACTGCGGTACGGATCCGGCGTACCGGCACGTCTGGCCCGAGGCCGAGTGGGCGGCGTTGACCCGGGTGTCGGGCGGCGACCGGACGGAGATCGACGCCTCGATGGACGAGACCGGGCCGGCGGACGGGGGCCGGGGCGTACGAACCCCGGTCCGCGCCGCCGGTGCGCACGACGCGACGGCCGGGGCACGGACCGGCGGGTCGCGGCGGGGCCGGGACGGTGCCCGGCACAGCGCCGGCCGGACGGATCCCGACGCCGCGACGGCCCTGGAGACCACGCGGGCGACGGAGCCGATGGAGACCGCACGGGCCGCCGGGGGTGCGCACGACGCGGCGGCCGGGCGGGCCTCCGCCCCCGGGGCCGCGCACACTCCGGAGGGGGAGGTCCGGTGATCGCCGGGGACACGTTGATCACCGGTGAACTCGCCGCCGCCGAGACCGGGGTCGTGCCCGCCACCATCCGCAAGTGGGTGCAGTTGGGTCATCTGCGGCCGGCCGGGCGGCGGGGCCGCGCCCTCCTCTACCGGCTGGAGGACGTCTTCGCGGCCGAGCGCGCGGCCCGGCGCCGCCCCTGACACCCCAGGCACCCCCCTTCACCTCTCCCGCCCCCGCCACCCGGCGCCCCGTGTCCAGCCCTGGACGTGGGGCGCTTTCGCGTGCCTGTCCCCGCCACCCCGCCCGCCCCCGTCGTGCACCGCGGTCACCCGCCGCCCGGGCGCCCGGTCGCCTGCCGCCCGGGCGGGCGGTGCGCACCGGTGCGACGGCAGGGGCGGGCGGGGCCGGTGAACCAGGGCGAGACGGGGCGATGCGGCGGGGGCGGCCAGGGCGGAGCGCCTCTCGGGAAAACGCTAGTTGCGTGCGCGCACGATTGCTGTCACAGTGAACGCAGCGGCGGAGCTGTGCCCGCGTGACCGACGGGCCGCACTCCGCCGTTCGCCGTCGGGCGGCCTCCGCGCCCCCGTTCCCCTCCCCGCGGGGGCCGTCCGGCCGGCGCCCACCCACCACCACCCACCGAGGTGAACCGTCATGACCACACCGCCGAGTGCCTTTCCCGACGTCGAGGCGCTGGTCGTCGACGCCCTCAAGGCCGAGCCCGCCCTCGCCGGCGCCACGGTGGCCGCCGCCGCGCCGCCGGGCTTCGACGGGACCCAGCGGGCCGTCCTGGTGAACCGGCGCGGCGGCGCCTGGACCGGGGACCTGCACGTCGACATGCCGCTCATCGAGCTGGAGGTGTACGGGCCGGACAAGACCGGCGCCCACACCCTGGCCAACGCGGCCCGCCGGGCGCTGCTCGCCGCCATCGGCACGCGCTGGGGCACCAACCTCGTCGCCGACGCCGAGGAGCAGGACGGCCCCCGCTGGCTCCCCGACTACCTCTACCGCGCCGCCAACCGCTATGTGTGCGTGATCCGGCTCTCGCTCGACGTCTTCTGACGGGCGCCGGGCCCCCTCCCGCCGGAGCTCCGCCGGAGCCCGGCAGGCGCCCCGCCGGAGCCGGCAGCGGCTCGGCACAAGCCCCACCGGAACCCTCACCGGAGCCCTGCCCGGCCCCACCGCGCATGGCCCCGCCCGGCGCCCCGCGCGCCGGCCACCGATCGAGGCCCCGCCGTCCCGGCGGGGCCTTCGCCGTACCGGGACCGGGCTCACCCCCGTACCGCCCGGATCGGCACCGTCCCCCTCATCAAGGAGAGACCCACCATGGCAGGTACCAACTCGTCCGAGATCCGCGTCGCCGGCACCGGCCGGCTCTATGTCGCGGCGGCGGACACCGCCGCGCCGGCCGCCTTCACCGACGACTCCGCCGGCGACTGGACGAAGGGCGGCTGGAAGGACCTCGGCTTCACCTCCGCCGACGGCGTCACCTTCGCCAAGAAGGACAAGCTGGAGCCGGTCGACTCCTGGCAGGCGGTCAGCCCGGTCCACTTCCTCTACTCGGACCGGGACCTGACGCTGAAGTTCTCGCTGCTCCAGTTCAACGAGGACACCCTGCCGTTCTTCATGGGCGGCGGCGAGGTGAAGGCGGAGGCCGCGCCGGCCACCGATGTCTACCGGTACGACATCGCCGAGCGCCCGTACGCGGACGTGCGCGCCCTCGGCCTGGAGTTCACCGACATCAAGGCCGGCGGCACCACGGCGGTGAAGTACCGCTTCTTCATCCCGCGCGGCCAGGTCACCGCCTCCGACGACATCAAGCTGGCCCGCAAGTCCGCGGCCCAGCTCGGCATCACCTTCACCGCCATGTCGAAGGGCGAGGGCAAGCCGCTGGCGAGCTTCGTCATGAAGGACACCGCCTACGCCGCCTGAGAGACCCGGGGAGGGGAGGGACGCCCCCTCCTCTCCCCGGCCTCCACTCCCAGAAACAGCAACCGTCCCCCCACCCCGACCGCCGGCATCGTCCGGCAGCACAAGGAGCACTGGCCACATGGCTCGTTTCGACGTCAACGCCGCCCGCGCCCAGCGCCTGGAGGCGCTCGGCCGCACCTGGTCCTTCGAACTGGACGGGGAGAGCTTCACCCTGCCCACCGAGCTGAGCCGCGCCACCGCCAGGGCGCTGCGCACCCTGGACGACAACGACGTGGACGGGCTGCTCGCCCTGCTGATGGGCGAGCAGCAGTTCAGCCGCTTCGCGGAGCACGACATCACCATGCAGGACATCGCCGCCATCCTGGAGGCGTACGGCAAGGAGACCGGGCTCGGCCTGGGGGAAGGCTGAGCCTCGCCGCGTTCGTCGACGAACACGCCGAGGCCCTTGAGGCGGACCTGCTCCGCTATTACGGCACCGACCTGCTCGACTGGCACCGGGGCGGGCTCACCAGCCGCCGGCTCGCGGTGCTGCTCAAGCATCTGCCGGCGGACAGCGCCACCCACCGGGAGCTGCACGGGGAGGCCGCGGACTGGTCGGTGACCGATCATCTGCTCGCGGCGGCCGTGGACCATCTGGCCGCCGCGAACTGGATGTTCGCCTGCGTCAACACCGGGGACGAGGGCGACCAGCCGGAGCCCCCGCAGCCGGTGCCGCGCCCGGGCGTCCCGGACGGGCCCGATGAGGCGGACCTGCCCGGCGAGACGGAGCACCCGCCGGGCACGGCGGACGACGCGTCCGGGCCGTCCCCGGCGGCGCTCGCGAGGTTCTTCGGCTGAGCCCGGCCGCCGTGGCCTGCCGGGGCACGGCCCGGAAGGCGTCGCGGGGCGATCGGTTTCAGCCACCGTCACCCCATGACGTACCGGCCCGATCGCGCCCCCCGCGCCCTTCCGGAGGCCCGGCCCACCACCGGAGCCAGGGGTACGGCGGGCCGGGCGGGCTTCCGGCGTGACCCCGGTACGGCCCGTCCGCCCCGCCCGTCCGCCCGGAATTACCGGCATGAGCCGCCCGCCGGACCGTACCGCGCCCCTCTGACAACGCCTCACTTCCGCGGCGGAACCCCAGGTGACACCCCATATGGCGGGTATCGCGCTCGACAACGCGAGATGATCGCCCGACACTTGATCGCACGTTTGTTCGATAGAGTCGGTTGTGCGGGAGGTGTGACACACCTGCCGCCGGGCCGGCAAGCAATCGGAAGGCAGGGCACCATGACGTTCCAAAACGGGGGAAACCAGCCGCGCGGCCCGCTCGACGACCGCATCAGCGCCCTGCTCGACACCCGCCCCCCGCTCGACAGGCCCGCCCTGCTGTCCGCGCTGCGGGACGAGTTCACGGCCTGCGAGAACGCGGCCTACCGGTCCGGCTGGAACGACGCACTCGCCGAACTGCGCCGCCGTTCCTGACACTCGGGCCCTGACGCCCGGCTCCCGGCACACGCCCTTGACGCAAGGCTCCTGACGCCCCGCCGTCGGACGCCGCCCCGGCCCCCGGGCCCCGGGGGCCCGCCGCTCGCCCGTCCCACCGGTCCGTCCCACCGGTCCGGCCGCCTGGACCGGCCCACCCCCACCGGCCGGCCGCACCCCCTCACGCGAGCGCCATGAGCAGCACCCCCAGGGCCAGGACCGGCAGTCCCAGCGCGAGCAGGCGCCCCACCTCCTTGAGCGCGCCCCGGGAGTCGAAGCTCTCCCCCATGACGCCGATCACCGCCCGGCTCGGCCTCTCCGGGTCATAGACCACCGGGCACATCTCGCCGACGGCCACCGGAGTCCCGCACTGGCGCGGACACCCTCGCCGCCGTCCGGCTCGTCACGCCGCCGCTCCCGATGGTTCGCCCCGGCGCCGGCGGGCCGTGGCAGCACCCCGGTCGCGGGCCGATCGCACGGGCGGCGGGACACGGCACCCCCTGACGCGGCCGGCCCCGGGCCGGGACCGGCCGCCCGGACCTCCGGCCCGCCATGGCGCTCAGGGCACCCGGGGAGCTCAAGGCGCTCAGGGCGCTCAGGGCGCGAAGACAATGGCGATCACCAGGCCGAGGACCAGCGCCACCGCGCCGAAGCCGCCCGCGCCGGCCACCACCCGGCCCTCTCCGGACGGGTCGATCGCGTCGAGCGTTCCGGTCCGGGCGCGGCTCGGCTTCCGCTCGTCGTAGACGACGGGCACCACCGTGCCCATGGGCTCGGGCCGGGCGGTCGAGAACTCGTAGAACTGGGACCGGCGCCGCCCTTCGGGCAACCGGACCTCGTAGCAGACCCGGTACTTGCCGTTCATCCAGTTCTGATAGCGGGCCACCGCCTCCCCCTGGACACCTCGCCGCTCCAGCAGCCGCAGCCTGCGGAATTCCAGCAGGTTGCCCGTGCAGCCGACCAGAAAAACCGCTCCCAGCACCGCCATGGCCACACCCAGCCAGAACAGAAAAATCACCGCCCCCACCCCCGGCCTTTTGACAAAAACCACCCGCCCGACCGAACCGAGAGAAAGTAGCAGATCAAAAGAGAGAGCGTCAACCCCCCGATAGCGCGAGGCGATGATGGCACAGAACGACGAAGAAGTCCTGAGAAGGATTACGGAGATAAAGACGGAAGTCGCTTCCGTCAAAACGACGCTTAATACGCACGCAAAGGCCGATAATACGGTCACCAACGCCGAACTCTCGGAACAGACGAAAAAGGTCCTGGAGGCCATCAAGAAGGGCCCCGACAAGGAGAACAAGTCCGCCTGGGAATCCTTCTTCGAAGCACTCGGCCTGAAGGATCTGGTCGCCGCAGTGAAGGAGCCGCAGTGGCAGAACGCCCTGTATCTGGCCATCGCGGCGGTCGGCACCCTGCTGCTGGGAAAGCTGCTTGACCTGGGAAAGCTGTTCAACTTCGGCCTGGAGAAACTGTGGAAGGCCGTCGCGCTGCGCCGGGACCCGAACAGTACGAGCCAGGGCCGGATTCTGACGCTGAACGAGCGGGGTATCCCGTCGTTCCGGCCGCGGGCCGAGGTGGAAACCCCACCGCTCGTCAGCGTCGCGAACGCCGACACGGCGTCCTTGGACGCCTTGAACCGGGCCCTCCAGGGCCTCCGGCCCGAGGTGACCGAATTCAACACCGCGGTGCGCGCGCTGCCGTCCGCCCGCCAGATATCCAAGTCCGCCGCGGCCATCGAGAAGCTGAAGAGAGCGTTGACGGGTCTTCCTTCGGTGACCCCCATCAGAAATCTCACCGCGGCGGTCAACCGGCTCAACAACGCCTCCGACCGGTACCGGCCGAACGCACTGCCGAACGCCGCCGCCATGAACAGCACCGCGTCGGCGGCGGGCAACCTCACCCGGGCCACCGACGGTCTCCGGGAGGGCTTCCGGCAGCTCGCCGACGCCGCGCGCGGGGTCGCCTCGGCCGTCGGCACCAACTGACCGTCCCGAACGTGAGAAAGGAGGTGCGGGATGAGTCTCGTCAGTTCGATGAAGAAGGCCTCCACCGCGCTGGGCGGCCTCCGGACGGCCGCCTCCGGTGCTGCCGCCCCGCTGAACCGGATCGGGGACGCGGGCGGGCAGGCGTCCGGCCGGCTGCGTACGCTCGGCACATCCGCCCAGGGCGCCGGCGGCGGGCTCAAGAGCCTGCGGACCGCCGCCGACCAGGTCGAACGCTCGCTGACCAGGGCGGGAAAGACCGGCCAGACGGCAGGGACCCGGCTGGGAAAGTTCCAGTCCGGCGCCGAGAAGGCCGCCAAGGGGCAGGACCGGCTCAACAAGTCGATGAAGGGCAACTTCCTCGCCCGGCTGCTGGAACTGTTCATGCCGCTCATCGAGAAGGTCGTCGAGATGGCGACCCGCTCGAAGACCCTGCAGAACGTCATGCGGACCGCGTTCAACGCCATCCGCTCGGTGGTCGGTTCGGTCATGCGGGCGATCGGCCCGATCATGAAGCAGGCCGGCTCGCTGATCAAGACGGTCTGGAACGGCATCCGGACCGCCATCTCCACCGTGGTGAAGGCCGTCGCCACCGTCGTACGTACCTATGTCAACGTCTGGAAGCAGATCATCACCACGGTGATGAACGCCATCAAGTCGGTGGTCTCCGCCGTCTGGCGCGGCGTCAAGGCCGTCATCACCCCGGTGATCGACTGGATCAAGTCCGCTGTCCCGAGGGCTTTCAGCGCCGTCAAGGACAAGATGGCGAGCATCTGGAACGGGCTCTCGGGCATCGCCTCCCGCGCCTTCGACGGCATCAAGAACGCCGTCCGGACCCCCATCAACGGCGTCATCGGGCTCATCAACTCGATGATCGGCCGGCTCAACGGCATCCGGGTGAGCGTGCCCGGCTGGGTCCCGCTGGTCGGTGGCAAGACCTTCGGCGTCAACCTGCCGACCATTCCCCAGCTCGCCGCCGGCGGTGTCGTCCAGCCGCGCCGGGGTGGCGTACCGGCGATCCTGGCCGAGGCGGGCGAGGCCGAGGCCGTCCTGCCGCTCTCCAAGCTGGACCGGCTGCTGGCGCTCACCGCCCGGCGGGCCCGGCTGCTCCAGCAGCGGGAACGCCTGGGCACGGGCGGCGCCGGATTCCACATCGAGCACTACCACGCCGCCCGCTCCAGTGACCCCCAGGCCACCGCCGACGCGTTGATGTACCTCGCGAAGGCACGCGGATGAGCGCGGCCGCGGCCCTGCCCCGGGGCCCGTTCGCCCGGGGCACCCCGGTGCTGCGCACCGCCCGGCAGCACGCCACCGGCTCGGCGGCGGCCTTCCGTACGGCCACCGGCGCCATCCGCCGGGCCGCTGGCGCCGCCGACCGGATCGCGGCCGGCATCCGGGCCTCGGCCACCTCCGTACGGCGGCTCGCCGCCCCCGCGGCGGGCACGGCCGGGGCGGTGACCCGGGTCGGCGGACCGGGCGCCGGCGCCGGGGTGCGCGGGACCGGGACCGGGGCGGCCCGCGCCAGGACCGCCGCGGCGCGGCTGGGCTCCGGCGTCGGCGGACTGCTCGCCCTGTTCGCGCCGCTCATCGACGTCGGCGGGCTCCTCTCCGGGCTGCTAGGCCCGTTCGGTACGGCCCTGACCGTCGGCTCCGTCGCCATGACCGGGATCAACACCGCCATGCGGGCCAACCCGGTCGGCTTCCTGATCGGGATCCTCGTCCCGGTGGCGGCGTACCTCGTCGAGCTCGCCGTCAACTCCAGGACCGGGCAGCGGATCATCGCCCAGGTCATGAGCCAGGCCCTCGCGGGCTTCCGGTCCGTCCTCGCCTTCCTCGGACCGGTCCTGCGGGCCCTGGGGAGCACCGTCGCCGCGTCCGCCGGGGGCTGGCGGACCGTGATCACCGGCGTGCTCCGGGGGATCGGCGCCGCCGTCGGCGGGCTGACGCGGATCCGCTCCACCGTCTCCGCCGCCGGCGACGCGCTGCGCGGGATCACCGCCCGCGTCTGGACCGGGCTGCGCGACGCGGTGCGCCCGGTCGTCCGCTGGATCACCTCGTCCGTGCCCGGCTTCTTCAGCCGGGTGCGGACCGCGGTGTCCGGGACGCTCGGCGCGATCGGGCGCTTCGTCGAAAGCGGCCTCCAGATCGTGCTGGGTGTCGTCAAGGGGCCGGTCAACGCGCTGATCGCCTTCGCCAACTGGCTCATCGACGGGCTCAACGAGCTGAGCTTCTCCGTGCTGGGCAAGAAGTTCGGCGTCCACTTCGACAAGCTCCCGATGCTCGCCGAGGGCGGTGTCGTCCTCCCCGGCGCCCCGGACCGGGCGCCACGGATCCTGCCGCTCTCCGAGCTGGACCACCGCCGGGTGCTCGCCCCGGCCGCTCCGGCGCCGCCGGCCCGGCTGGCGGAGTTCCGCGAGGAAGCGGGCGCGGGCCCCCGCTCGACCGCCGAGGACCTGCTCTTCCTGGCCACCGCGACCGCGACCGCGCTGCCGGGTTCCTGAGGCGAGGCGTTCCCGAAGCCGCGGGACGCCCGAAGCCGCAGGACGCCCCGGGCTGCGGAATCCCTGATCGCGCGCCCCGACCGGACCCGCGCGCCCGGGACTCCCGGCCCGGGCACGCCGGGGCCGGCCGTCCCGCGAACCGCCCCCACGGCCTTTCGAGTACCCACGAGAGTGAGGTGACGGCCCCATGGCCGAGACCACCGCCGACTTCACCACCGACCACACCGCCGACCTTCCGCCCGGCTCCCTCATCACCCAGGACGGGCAGGTGCAGTGGGCCGGCCTCCTCATCGGCCCCGGCACCCCGTTCGCCGTCGACCGGTCCGGCCTGACCGGCTGGGAGGACCTCCCCGAATACGACTCCTCCGACGCCGACCGCCCCACCTCGCACGGCGCCTGGCCGGGCGCCCGGTACGCCAAGCCGCGCAAGGTGGCCGGCACCGTCTGGCTGCTGCCCGGGGACGGTGCCGTCCCGGACGCCGTACGAGCGCTCCGCCAGGCCCTCGCGCTCACCGACCGGGAGCGCTGGCTCGCCGTCCGGCTGCACGGCGAGACCCTGGCCGTACGCGCCCGGGTCAGCCAGCGGGTGCTTCCCGCCGACCGGCTGTTCGCCACCCAGGGCACGGGCAAGGCCGCCGTCCAGTGGCTGGCCGCCGACCCGCGCCGGTACGCGGTCGCCGAGCGGACGGCCGTCACCGGCGCACCCGAGCCGGAGCCCGGCCTGGCCTGGCCGCTGACCTGGCCGCTCGACTGGGGCCGGGCCAGGAGCACCGGGGACACCCTGGCCGACAACACCGGCTCCGCCCCGGCCCACCCGGTGATCGTCTTCCGGGGACCCTGCTCCACCCCGACCGTCACCGACCGGGCGACCCGGCGCAGGCTCCGGTACGCCATCGACCTGGCCGCCAACGACGAGCTGACGGTGGACACCGCCGCCGGCACGGTCACCCTGAACGGCTCGGCGGCCCGCCGGCACACCGCGGCGGCCGACTCCGGCCCCGAGGAACTGTTCGCCCTCGAACCAGGGGTCTCGGAACTGTCCTTCCGCCCCGAACGAGCCGGCGACGAGGCGCAGATGACCGTCCGCTGGCGCGACGCGGAGTGGTGACCCGCCCCTCTCCCGGCGCCCGGCTCCCGTCCGCCGGCCCCCTTCGCCCCGCCTCACCCCCGCCCCCGCCCTTGAACGGAGTTTTGCCATGAACCTGCGTAGCAGCTGGGTGGCCGAGACCGGCCAGACCCGCGAGGACACCCGACTGACCCAGGTCGGCGCGACGACCCCGCGCACCGCGCTGGAGGCGCGTACCGGAGTCCTGCCCGGCTCGTCCGACGGCCGCTCCCGGCTCACCGGCTTCCGGCTGGAGGGCACCTCCGCGATGTCCGCCACCGTCGCGGAGGGCCGGGGGGTGATCCAGGGCCAGAGCGGCCAGGGCGTCTACCCGGTGACCCTGACCACCCCGGAGGCGCTCACCTTCGACGCCGGGGACGGCCAGTACGGCCGGGTCGACCTGGTCGTCGTCCGCGTCTACGACAGCCTCTACGACTCCTCCAACCGCCACGAGGCCGTGGTGGAGATCGTCCCGGGCACCCCGGCGGCGACCCCCGCGGCCCCGGCGGTACCGCCGCTGAGCCTGCCGCTCTACACGGTCTCGGTGCCGGCCGGAGCCGGTGCCGGCAACGGCGGCATCAACTGGAACTCCGCGGTGACCGACCTGCGTTCGGTGGTCGTCGGACTCGGTGGCATCCTGCCGGCCGAGGGCAGCGCCAACCCGCCGGGCGCCTACCCGGGGCAGTACCAGGACGCCGGCGGCGCCCTCCAGCGCTGGGACGGCTCGGCGTGGGTCCCGTACCCGTACGCCCTCGGCGGCATCGCCCCGTCCGGCGCGGTCAGCACGGCGAGCTACACCGGCCAGTACCGGGACGCCGGCGGCGCCCTCCAGCGCTGGAACGGCACCGCCTGGACACCGGTCGTCCCGGTGCCGACCCTCGCCGGCACCTTCGACGACGGCTACACGACCTCGACCACCTACACGGCCACGCTGACGGACCGGGCCGCCAACGCGGCGAACAGCCTCACCTTCACCGTTCCCCCGTCCGGCGTCGTGCTCATCACCCTTGGCGCCCGGATGCAGACGTCCAGCGCCTCCGTCGCCGGCTGGATGACCTTCCGGATCACCAGGGGTTCCACCGTGGTGTGGGAGGCGAACGATCAGGCGGCGGTGACCAGCACGGGCCTCAACGCCGCTTCCGCCTCCACCACCACCCGCCTCTACGGCCTCACCCCGGGCGCCCACACCATCACCGGGATGTACCGGGCGGGGGCCAACACCACCCAGGTCAAGGCGACGTTCACCAACACCTTCATCCGCGTCGACGCCAGCACGTGACCGCGCGCCGGGCAGCGTGCTCCCGGGCATGCCCGGGAGCCGCCCGCCCCGTCGGTGCTGCTGCGGCCCGCCCCGACGGTGCTGCTGCGGCCCGCCCCGTCGGTACCGCTGTGGCCCGCCCTGTCGGTGCTGCTGTGGCCTGCCCTCCCCTCGGCACCGCTGCCGTCCGCCCCCGTCGGCACCGCTGCTCTGTTCGTCCCCATCCGTACCGCTGCCGTCCGCTCCCGCCGGCACGCTGCCGCCCGAAGTCCCCGAGACCACCGGACCGTGAGGCCCACCCATGACACTCGACACGCCCTACCGGGCGATCTTCTGCGACCTGCTCACCGATCAGACCCTCGACATCCTCCCGCTGCGGGACGTGACGCTCGACGACTTCATCGGCAAGCCGGGCTCCCTCTCCGGAACGGTGCCGATCCCGGACGCCGCCATCGCCGCCCGGGTGCGGCGGGTGGCCGAGGGCCGCACCGCCGTCTACCTGGAGCGCGGCGGCGACCTCTGGTGGGGCGGGATCATCTGGACCAGCACCCTGGCGAGCAGCGAGCGCGGCGTGCTGACCCTGGGCATCCAGGCCGCCACCTTCGACTCGTACGCCGCCCGGCGCCGGATCCGGAAGGATCTCTCCTACCCCGCCACCGACCAGCTGGAGGTGGCCCGTGAACTGTGGCGGGAGCTCCAGTCGGCGCCGGGCGGGGACATCCGCGTGGACTACGGCTCCGAGACCTCCGGGGTGCTCCGGAAGGCGTCCTGGCGGGACGGCGACGAGACCCCGTACTCCGAGGCGCTGGAACAACTCGCCGCGCCGACCGACGGGTTCGAGCACCACATCGCCGTCTACCGGGACCCGGTCACCGGCGAGCGGGTCCGCCGGCTCCGGCTGGGGAGCCCCCGTGTCCGTACCGGGGCGACCGATCTGCTGCTCGACCGGCCGGGCGCGATCCTCTCGTACGCCTTCCCCCGCGACGCCACCCGGGGCGGCACCACCGCACGGGCCCGGGGGGCCTCCGTCAACAACAACCAGGCCGAGGAGTCCCGGCCGCTGTACTCGGCCGAGAAGGTGGCCGGCGATCTGCTGGCCGCCGGCTGGCCGCGCGTCGACCTCTCCTCGGACCACAACGAGGTGGGCGACCGGGCCGCCCTGGACTCGCTCGCCGCCACCGAGCTGGCCGAGGCCCGCGGGGCGGTCGTCATCCCGGAGATCACCGTCCGGCTGGACGGCGTCGTGCCGCCCGCGCTGCTCGGCCGCACCGCCCGCGTGCGGATCACCGACGAGTGGTTCCCCGAGGGGCTGGACGTCCGCTACCGGATCATCGGCTGCAAGGTCCAGCCCGCGGAACGCGGCCGTCCCGACACCGCCGAGCTCTACCTGGAGGTTGCCTGATGCCCCAGTTGCCCGAGGACATCATCGACCGGCTCATCGCCATGGAACGCCGTATCCAGCAGCTCTCCACCGCCGTCAACACCCGTCCGGCACTCAACCGGATCAGTGGTGGTTCGGTCGAGATCACCGACGGCGGTTCGCTGGCCGTCAAGGCCCCCGGCGGGACGGCCGTGCTGCGCGTCGGCTCGTGGAGCGGCGAGGAGTACGGCATGGCACTGCGCCGGCAGACCGGCGAGTACGCGCTGGCGCTCTACAACGGCAACGGCTCCGGCGCCGCCCCGCAGGTGCTGCGGATGTTCGACATCCAGGGCCATGAGGTGCTCTCCGACGACATTTCCGCCGGCGGGCTGGCCCGCCCCTGGCTGACGATGCTGCCGCCGCAGTCGCTGAACTCGGCGCACTGGCCCCAGACGTCCGCGACCACCTGGACCACCGTCGCCCAGTCGTTCAATCCGCTCTGGCAGCCCCGGCTGCGGCTCTACGTGTACAGCAGGGTGTCCAGCGGGGCCACCGGCCAGGTGCGGGTGCTGGTCGACGGCACCGCGTGGGGGCCGGTCGTCGCCGCCGGAACCACCTTCGACCACACCGCCAAGGTCACCGACGACCTCAACGGCCGCTTCGGCAGCCTGCTGAAGGTGGAGCTCCAGGTCCAGCTGACCAGCGCCTCCGGCACCGTCTACGCCCAGCCCGCGATGATGTACGGCACCCAGAGCTGACCGTCCCGCCCCCCTGACCGAGGAGTCTCCATGTCCACCGATCCGGCCCAGCCCTGGGGCGTGGCCATCGACTACGCGGGCCGCGCCCGGCTCACCGAGGGCCGCCACACCGTGGACGTCCGCGTCTACGACACCGCCCTCGGCGGCGGCCTCGAACCGGACCCGGCCACCGGCGCCTACCCGTCGGTCTTCGTCACCGCCCAACTCGCCGAGGAGGGCGCGTCGGGCGCCGTCCTGCGCGGCACCGGCACCGTGGTGCTCCAGCCCGCCGAGGGCGAGGGCCCGGTCCGGCCGGACCCGACCGCGGTCGGGCGGGCGGTCGCCGCCGCCCTCGCGGACTTCGAGTCCCGCCGCACCGCCTACGCCACCCTCTGCGCCACCTGGCAACCCCCCCCCACCCCCCGACCCCCCGGCCCCCCCCGGTCCTGGCCCCCCCCCTGCACTCCTCTGCCCCCGGCCCCGCCCCGCCCCCCCCCCCGCCCCCCCCCGGGCCCCCCGGCCCCCCCCCCCCCCCCCCGGGCCCCCCCCCCCCCCCCCCCGCCCCCCCCGCCCCCCCCCCCCCCCCCGCCCCCCCCCCCCCCCACCCCCCCCCCCCCCCCCCCCCCCCCCCCCCCCCCCGCCCCCCCCCCCCCCCCCCCCCCCCCCCCCCCCCCCCCCCCCCCCCCGCGGGGCCGGCCGGCCCCCCGCCCCCCGCGCCGCCGCCGCCCCCCCCGCCCCCCCCCCGCCCCGCCGGGGGGGGCGGGG
>NZ_JANUGQ010000013.1 GCF_024756275.1 Streptomyces pyxinae
CTCTTTCCGCTTCCTGCTCTCGGAATTTCGTATCCGGCGGCCACTGGGGGCCTTGCCTTCCGGTTCTGTCTTTCGACTTTCCCTTTCGGCGTGTCCACTACGTTAGACCATTTTCCCGGTGGTTCCTAATCGGGCCTCAGGGGCCCGATCGGAAGCCATCACCATGGAAATGACCCAATGGGTACGCCATGGATGCCAGGGAAGTCACCCGTTCCGGCATGCCGAAAGAGGAGGAATGCCAGAGCAGGGAGAGTGATCGTTGTGGTGGTTTGCCGCCATCCAGGGGTCCTCGAAGGACATGCCCGGCTCCAGCGACTCGATCGACACTAGGCCCTCCGCCTCACGAAGTCAAGCCCCTGCTCCGGCTCTGTCAAGACCTCCGGCGGCGCGGCGCGTGGGCCCGGTACGGGCTCACGGTCGGGTCGCCGTCGATCCAGAAGCGCCAGGGGTGGTCGGCGCCCTCGCCGCCGACTCCGGTGCGGGGGCCCGTGCGCACCTGGCCGGGCGGGATGGGCGCCCCGGTGAGGACGGCGAGCGGGGAGACCGCGGCGGCGCCGTCGGCACAGGTGTCGGTGCCGTCCAGGGTGCGGTCGACGTCGAGGGCGGTGGCCAGCCGGGCCGGGCCCTTGGCCAGTTCCTTGTCGTTGCGGGCCGAAAGCCGGCGCTTCCGGGCCAGCTCCTGGCCCACCCGTACCTCGCCGGCCCGGAGCAGGACTCCGCTCGCCCTGCCCTCGGGGCCGCACACCAGATTCAGGCAGTGCCACATGCCGTAGGTGAAGTAGACATAGGCGTGTCCGGGCGGACCGAACATCACGGCGTTGCGAGCGGTGCGGCCCCGGTAGGCGTGCGAGCCCGGGTCGTCCTCGCCGGCGTACGCCTCCACCTCGGTGAGGCGCAGCTCGATGGGGCCGTCGTCCGTCGTCCGGACCAGGACGCGTCCCAGCAGATCGGGGGCGACCTCCAGCACGGGACGGTCGAAGAAGTCTCGGGGCAGCGGCGTACGGTCAGGGCTCTCGATCATGTCGCACGAGCGTACTGGGGAACCGGCTACGGTCGTCGCGCGTGTGCGGGTATGCGCGCACGGACACGCGCGTCAGTTGTGCGGTCGCGCCATGCGGCGGTACGGCGCGGTACGGATCGAGAAGGATCCAGAAGGAGAGACCGATGGGGTTCAAGAAGCTGCTCGCGAGCCTGGGGGCCGGGGGCGCGTCCGTGGAGACGGAGCTGACCGAGGCGAACGTGGTGCCCGGTGGGGTCGTCCAGGGTGAGGTCCGTATCCAGGGCGGTTCGGTGGCGCAGCAGATCGAGGGGCTGTCCGTCGGTCTTCAGGCGCGGGTCGAGGTGGAGGGCGGCGATCACGAGGCCGTACAGGACATCGAGTTCGCCAAGGTGCGGCTGGGCGGGGCCTTCGAGGTGCAGCCGGGTGCCGTGCACGTGGTGCCGTTCGGCCTGGAGATCCCGTGGGAGACGCCGGTGACCAGTGTCGCCGGGCAGCGGCTGCGCGGAATGCAGATCGGGGTGGCGACCGAGCTGGAGATCGCCCGTGCCGTGGACTCCGGTGATCTGGATCCGATCAATGTGCACCCGCTCCCCGCGCAGCAGGCGATCCTCGACGCCTTCATCCAGCTCGGCTTCCGCTTCAAGAGCGCGGACATGGAGCGCGGCCACATCCGGGGCACCCGGCAGCGGCTGCCCTTCTACCAGGAGATCGAGTTCCTGCCGCCGCAGCAGTACCGGGGGCTGAACCAGGTGGAGCTGACGTTCGTCGCGGACGAGCACGAGATGGACGTCGTCCTGGAGATGGACAAGAAGCCGGGGCTGTTCAGCGAGGGCAGCGACTCCTACCGGGCGTTCAAGGTGGGGCTGCACGACTTCCATGCCACCGACTGGGCGGCTTACCTGAACCAGTGGCTCGCCGATGTGGGTGGCCGTCGCAACTGGTTCTAGTCTCGGGGCTGCCGGCCCGGCCGGCCGGTCACGGATCGCGTGGCCGGCCGGCGGGCCCGTGCCGGGACCCGGTGGTCCGGCTCGGCGCGCCTGCCCGTCCCCGGAGAACCGCAGGGGTGAGGTGCCCGGGGATCGCCGGGCACCCCGGGGAATGGCAGGCGTCGCGAGCGGGCACGCGTACGGGCCGGCAGGACCGAACGACCAGACAGACGAACCCGGAGGTTCAGACGTGGCCGAGCAGCAGAGGGCACCCCTTCCGCACGACTTCCACCCGGAGGTGCCGTCGTTCACCGTGGTGAGCGACGAGCTGGCTCCGGGGGGTGCCCTGGCGGACGGGCAGGTGTACGACAAGGGGAACTCCTCGCCGCAGCTGCGCTGGGAGGGTTTCCCGGCGGAGACCAAGAGCTTCGCGGTGACCTGTTTCGACCCGGACGCCCCGACCGGAAGCGGATTCTGGCACTGGGTGCTGTTCGACATTCCGGCGACGGTCACCGAACTGCCGGCGGGCGCGGGCAGCGGGAAGTTCGAGGGGCTGCCGGCGGGTGCGGTGCACGCCCGGAACGACTACGGGACCAAGGACTTCGGCGGTGCCGCGCCGCCGGCCGGCGAGAGCCACCGGTATGTCTTCACCGTGTACGCGGCGGACACCGAGAAGCTGGGTCCGGACGCCGACGCCTCGCCCGCGTTCGTCGGCTTCAATCTCCGCTTCCACACGCTGGGCCGCGCCCAGCTGATCGGTGAGTACGAGGCTCCCGCGGCGGGTTGAGCCGTCATCCGTTGTTTGCCCGCTTCTGGTCCTGGAGAGATCAGAGGCGGGCATTCTTTATTGCGTTGTCCAACCCGGCAGGCCCGGCCAGAGTTGACCGTCCAAGCCCACCAGGGGTGGGTCGGAAAACGGGAGGTGGGCACTGTGCGGGACACGCTGGTACTCAACGCGAGCTTCGAGCCGCTGTCGACGGTCACGCTGAACCGGGCGGTGGTCCTGGTGCTTCAGGACAAGGCCGTCGTGGAGCAGTCCCATCCGGCGCTGCGGGTGCGCGCGGCGGCGTTCGAACTGCCGGTGCCCCGGGTGATCAGGCTGTGCAGATACGTCCGGGTGCCCTTCCGAAGACAGGCCCCGTGGTCACGGCGGGGGGTGCTGGTGCGGGACCGGCACCGGTGCGCGTACTGCGGCGGGCGGGCGACGACCGTCGACCATGTGGTGCCCCGGGCGCAGGGCGGCGGGGACACCTGGCTGAACACGGTGGCCTCCTGCGCGCAGGACAACCACCGCAAGGCGGACCGTACGCCGGAGCAGGCGGGAATGCCGTTGCTGCGGCAGCCGTTCGTGCCCTCGCCGGCGGAGGCGATGCTGCTCGGGATGCGCGCGGGTGAGCGGGCGGAGCTGCCGGAGTGGCTGGTACGGCCCGCGGCGGCGGCCTGACCGGTGTGTCCGCCCCGGGGACGTACCGTCCGGCGCGGTCCGCCACCTGACAGGGTCCGCCGTCCGGCGCGGTCTGCCGTACGGCGGGGGCTGCCGTCCGACGGAGGCTGCTGTCCGGTGAGGGCGTACCGCTGGGTCAGCGCAGCAGGAGCTGGACGATGGCGGCGACGCCGACGACCACGATGATGGCGCGCAGCACGGTGGGTGGGAGGCGGCGGCCGACGCGGGCGCCGAGCTGGCCGCCGATGGCGGAGCCGACGGCGATGAGCAGCACGGCCGTCCAGTTGAAGTGGGCGGCGAACAGGAAGAAGATCGCCGCGATGGTGTTGACCACGGCGGCGAGGATGTTCTTGACGGCGTTCAGGCGCTGCAGGGTGTCGTGGAGCAGCATGCCCATGAGGGAGAGGTAGATGATCCCCTGGGCGGCGGTGAAGTAGCCGCCGTAGACGCTGGCGAGGAGCAGCCCGGTGAAGAGGAGCGGCCCGCCGGCCGGGTCGCCGCCGGCGGGGTCGCCCTGGCGTTCGCGGCGGCGCTGCACCGCCTTGGAGATGCGCGGTTGCAGGACGACCAGCACCAGGGCGAGCCCCACCAGTACAGGGACGATGGTCTCGAACGCGGTGGCGGGCAGGAGCAGCAGCAGTATGGCGCCGCAGAGTCCGCCGATCGCGGCGGCGACGCCGAGCCGGAGCACCCGGCGGCGCTGGCCCTTGAGTTCGGCGCGGTAGCCGATGGCGCCGCTGATGGAGCCGGGGATGAGGCCGAGGGCGTTGGAGACGGTGGCGGTGACCGGGGGCAGCCCGGTGGCGACGAGGACGGGGAAGGTGATCAGGGTCCCCGAGCCCACGATGGTGTTGATGGTGCCCGCGCCCACGCCGGCCGCGAAGACGGCGAGCATCTCCCAGATCGTCACGCTGTGCCCCTCGTACCGGTCGTACCGGATCAGTGGTTGTTGAACCGATCATGCCGGAGGGTGGGGTGTCAACCGCCGTCCGGGGCAGGGACGGGGTGGCGGCCGGGCGGGGCCGGGCCCGAGTGGGGCCCGGCCCGGGCGGCGGGACGGAGGGACGGAGGGACGGAGGGACGGAGGGCGGTGGCCGGATGGAGCGGTGGCGGGCTCAGTCGATGCGGGGCTGGTCGCGCCGCAGCTGCTTGCCGACTCCCCCGCCGGTCGCGGCGGTGCCGGAACCGTCGGCGGGGCCGTTTCCGGGGCCGCCGTTGCCGCCGGTGGTTCCCGTGGTGCCGGTGTTGAAGCCAGGGGCGCCGTTGCCGAGGTTGCCGAAGGCGCCGGAGAGGCCCTTGAGCGCGTCACCGATCTCGCTGGGCACGATCCAGAGCTTGTTGGCGTCGCCCTCAGCGATCTTCGGCAGCATCTGGAGGTACTGGTAGGAGAGCAGCTTCTGGTCGGGGTCGCCGGCGTGGATGGACTCGAAGACCGTACGGATCGCCTGGGCCTCGCCCTCGGCGCGCAGGGCGGCGGCCTTGGCCTCGCCCTCGGCGCGGAGGATGGCGGACTGCTTCTCGCCCTCGGCGGTGAGGATCTGGGACTGCCGGATGCCCTCGGCGGTGAGGATCGCGGCGCGCTTGTCGCGGTCGGCGCGCATCTGCTTCTCCATCGAGTCCTGGATGGAGGTGGGCGGTTCGATGGCCTTGAGCTCCACCCGGTTGACGCGGATGCCCCACTTGCCGGTGGCCTCGTCCAGGACCCCGCGCAGGGCCGCGTTGATCTCCTCGCGGGAGGTGAGGGTCCGCTCCAGGTCCATGCCGCCGATGATGTTGCGGAGGGTGGTGACGGTGAGCTGCTCGATCGCCTGGATGTAGCTGGCGACCTCGTAGGTCGCGGCCCGGGCGTCGGTCACCTGGTAGTAGATGACGGTGTCGATGTTGACGACCAGGTTGTCCTGGGTGATCACCGGCTGGGGCGGGAAGGGGACGACCTGTTCACGGAGGTCGATCCGGTTGCGGATGGAGTCGATGAACGGGACGACGATGTTGAGGCCCGCGTTGAGGGTGCGGGTGTAGCGGCCGAAGCGCTCGACAATGGCGGCGCTGGCCTGCGGGATGACCTGGATCGTCTTGATCAGGGCGATGAAGACGAGCACCACCAGGATGACCAGGACGATGATGACTGATGGCATCGTGTTCCCCGTGCCCTTCGCTGCCGGTTGACTGCCGGGTTGCCGGTTTCGATGATCGAGTTTGTCAGACGGCGGGCTGTCATGTGCACCGTTCCCCGGGGTTGGCCGGGTTCGGTCTGCCGCTCCGCCGACCGGAGTTGACGGCTCGTCGCCGTCCGGGGCCTCAGATGACCACGGCGGTCGCCCCGTCGATCTCGACCACGTCGACCTGCTGGCCGGGCTCGTACGTCTGGCCGGAGTCGAGGGCGCGGGCCGACCAGACCTCACCGGCGAGCTTGATCCGGCCACCGCTGCCGTCCACCCGCTCCAGCACGACGGCCTGACGGCCCTTCAGGGCGTCGACGCCGCTGCGGTGGTGGCCGGCGCCGTCGCGCTGGCGGGCCGCCAGGGGGCGTACGGCCGCGATGAGGGCGACCGAGACGGCGGCGAAGACGACGACCTGGGCCACCACGCCGAGGCCGAGACCGGCGGTGACGGCTCCGGCGACCGCGCCGAGGGCCAGCATTCCCAGTTCCGGCATGGCCGTCAGGACGAGCGGGATGCCGAGCCCCACCGCGCCGATCAGCCACCAGACCCATGCGTCGATGTCCACCCGGCCATGGTAGATCCGTCAACCCCGGCCGGGACAGGGCGCGATGACGGCGGCGGTGGGGGCACGCACCCGGCGCACGGCCCCGGCGCACGGGGGTGTGCGGCGGGGCCGGGAGAGGCTTGCCGGAGGAACCGGGCAGACCGGAAGGGCCGGCGGGGCCGGGAGGACGGGGAGTGCCGGCGGGGCCGGGGCGTCAGGAGAGGGGCAGGCCCTGGGCGGTGTAGCGGTCCCCGACGTGCTCCACGACGAGCGGGAGGCCGAAGCAGCGGGAGAGGTTGCGGGAGGTGAGCTCCATCTCCATGGGACCGGCGGCGAGCACCTTGCCCTGGCGGATCATCAGCACATGGGTGAAGCCCGGCGGGATCTCCTCGACATGGTGGGTGACCATGATCATGGAGGGGGCGTAGGCGTCGCGGGCGAGGCGGCCGAGACGGCGCACCAGGTCCTCGCGGCCACCGAGGTCGAGCCCGGCGGCGGGCTCGTCCAGGAGCAGCAGTTCGGGGTCGGTCATCATCGCCCGGGCGATGAGGGTGCGCTTGCGCTCGCCCTCGGAGAGGGTGCCGAACCTGCGGTCCAGGTACTCGGTCATGCCGAGGCGGTCGAGGAAGGCGCGGGCGCGCTCCTCGTCCACCGCCTCGTAGTCCTCGTGCCAGGTGGCGGTCATGCCGTACGCGGCGGTGAGCACGGTCTGGAGGACGGTCTGGCGCTTGGGGAGCTTCTCGGCCATGGCGATGCCCGCCATGCCGATGCGGGGACGGAGTTCGAAGACGTCGACCTTGCCGAGCTGCTCACCGAGGATGCGGGTGGTGCCGGTGCTGGGGTAGAGGTAACTGGAGGCGAGGTTGAGCAGGGTGGTCTTGCCGGCGCCGTTCGGGCCGAGGATGACCCAGCGCTCGCCCTCCTTGACCGACCAGGAGACATCGTCCACCAGAGCACGTCCGTCGCGGACCACGGATACGTCCAG
Source organism: Streptomyces pyxinae (assembly GCF_024756275.1). Taxonomy (GTDB): domain Bacteria; phylum Actinomycetota; class Actinomycetes; order Streptomycetales; family Streptomycetaceae; genus Streptomyces; species Streptomyces pyxinae. The sequence continues at coordinate 7,062 of NZ_JANUGQ010000013.1, forward strand.
CAGCTCCAGTACATCGCTCATGAGCGCGTTGTCTCCCCTTGCGGTCGAGTCTCGTCGTCACTTCCGCCTGCGGGCGGAAGCTCCCAGGGGAAAACCTACGCCACCGGGGCGGCCGGCCGGTCCGGAGGGCCCGGGTTCACCGGCTCCCCCACGGGGGCGGGTGCCGGTGGCCGGGGCCGCGTGGCCAGGACGCGGCCGGGTGCCGCCCGGACGGCCGGGGCCGCGGGTTGGGACGAGAGCGGGGACGGTCCCTAGGCTTGGGCCATGCTTTCGGAGCTCTCGGAACCACGTTCAGGACGATTGGCCGCCTGGGGGAACGCCCTGCTGGCCGGTTTGGTGTCGCCGGACGACGCCGCGCTCGCGGTGGTCGGTGACGACGCCCGGCACCGGGTGGCGGGTCTGCCGGGCGAGGAGGCGCCGGTCGGGCTGACGCTGGCGCTCGGGCGGCTGCGGGGGCTCGGGGTCACCGGGTGGCGGGTGGCGCTGCCGGCGCCGGGCCATCCGCTGGGGCTGAGCGGACCGCCGGAGTTCAATGCCCGGGCGCTGGAGGCGACGGAGGCGGCGGTCGGCTTCGGGGCGCCGTACGGGCTGGTGCCCGAGGTGTCCGAGGCGGGCCCCGACGACACGGACCTGCATGTGGAGGTGGTCTGGCACTGCCTGCCGGTGCGAGAGGCGCCGCCGGCCGACGTGCCGTCGCTGGGCGAGGCCGAGCGGGAGCTGGCGGAGGCGCTGCGGGAGGCGACCGTGGTGCTGACCCGCCTCGACGTGGCGGGCTCCGGCCCGGTGGCGGAGGCGGCGCTGGACGCCTACCGGGCCCGGGCGGAGGCGGGCGGCGAGCCGCTGGCGCCCGGGTACCCGCCGCGCGCGGTACGGGTGATGGAGCTGGCCGGGCGGGTGGGGCTGCTGGTGTCGCTGGCGTACGAGCACGGGCCCGGCGGCGCGGTGAGCGCTTCCGAGATGGCGGCCCGGGTGGCGGCGCTGCGGCCGGTGGAACGGGTGGCGCGCCGGGCACGGGTGGCGGCGTACAACGCGTACGTCGAGGAACGCGAGCGGGACCGGGAGCGCGGACGGTAGCCGCTCGCCTGCGGGCCCGGGGGGCCGCCGGTGCCGGTCCTCCGCCCGGTTCCGCGCCCCCGCGTCCCCGCCTGCGGGCCCGGGGAACCGCCGGGGTCCGGGTTCTACGGGCCTCCCGGACCGGCCGCCGGACCGAGGCAGGCGCGGGGCGTCCGGGGCCGGGCCTTCAGACAGGGGCCGGGCGGACGCGGGCGTGGGCCCTCCGGGGCCGGTGCCCGAGGAGCCGGGGGCTGTCGGGTGCGGGCCCCTGCGCGCCTTCGGGGGCCGGGCGCCCGGGTACGGGCCCGCCCAGCTCGGGGCGCCCAGGGCCGTGCCGCCGAGCCGGGGCGTCCGAGCGCGGGGCGCCCGGGGCGGCGCCGCCGAGCCGGGGCGGGCGCGGGCCTGCCGGGACCTGGCCGCCGCAGTACGAGCCGTCCGGGGCCTGGCCGTCGGGGCGCGGGCCTTCCGGTCGGAACTCCCCCGCTCGGCCGAGTGGTCGGCACCCCGCAGGACGAGCCATCCAGGTCCGGGCCGCCGAGCCAGGGCGGGCACGGGCCTGCCGGGACAATCGGCCATCGACCGGCACTCAGGGCCAAGCCGTCCAGGAGCAAGTCTTACGGAGGCCGAGCGGTGGGGACGCGCACCCTCCGGGGCCAAGCCGCCCGGGCGCGGTCCTGCCGGGGCCAGGCCGCCCGGGACTAAGCCGCCCGGGTACGAGCCTGCCGGGCCGAGCCATCTGAGGCCCGGGCCGCCCGGGCGCGGTCCTGCCGGGGCCGGGCGCCCGAGGAGCCGGGGTGCGGGTCTCTGCGGGTCTCCCGGGGCCAGGCCGCCCGGGACTGAGCCGCCCGGGTACGAGCCGTCCGGGGCCCAGGCCGCCTGGGCCGGGGCGGGCACGGGCCTGCCGGGCCCAGGCGGCCGAGGAGCCGGGGCCTGCCGGGGCCGGGCACCCGGGGCCGAGCCGCCCGGGTACGAGCCTTCCGGGCCGAGCCATCCCGAGCCCAGGCCGCCGAGCCGGGGCGGGCCCGCCGGGTGGGGGCGTATGCGTGCCGGGCGGGCGGGGGCGCGCCCTGGCGGGTGGCGAGCGGTCCCCGGGACAGGGAGGCCGGGGACCGCTCGCGTCAGGGGGCGGCGGTCAGTGGTTGACGCCCAGGTTGCCGAAGGCCGGGTTCAGCAGGCCGACCACGTTGACGCTGTTGCCGACCACGTTCACCGGCACATGGACCGGGGCCTGCACCAGGTTGCCGGAGACGATGCCGGGCGAGCCGATGGCCGCGCCCTCGGCGCCGGAGGCGGCGGACGCGGCACCGGTGGCGGCGGCGACCAGCCCGCCCGCGACCAGGGTGACGGCGGCGGCCTTCTTCATGCTCTTCACTGGGATTCCTCCGTGGGTGGGTGCTCCATGGGTACGCCGACGCGCCCGGCACCGCCGGTGCGCCCGCGCCCACCGCGGCGAGTGCCGCGGTGCGCCCTGGAGAACGGCCGTCCGGTCCCCCGGTTACGCCATGTGGGTTACGTACACCCGACGGTATGAATCTCGGACCAGCGTCAGCCATGTCGCTTGACGATCACCCCTGGGGGCGATACCCGGCGCCGCTCAGCCGCTCAGCCCGTGGCGTACCGCCCACAGCGCGGCCTGGGTGCGGTCGGCGAGGTCCAGTTTCATCAGGATGTTGGAGACATGGGTCTTGACGGTCTTCTCGGAGAGCACCAGGGCCCGGGCGATCTCCCGGTTGGAGCGGCCGTCCGCGATCAGGCCGAGCACCTCGCGCTCCCGCTCGGTCAGGGCGGAGCCCCGGCCGGTGATGCCGCCCGTCTCCTCCTGGGAGAGCAGGGCTCCGGCCACCTCCTGCTGGAGCAGTACATGGCCCGCGTGGACCGAGCGGATGGCGCCGGCCAGCGCCTCCGGGTCCACGTCCTTGTAGACGTACCCGGAGGCGCCCGCGCGCAGGGCGGGGACCACGGTGCGCTGCTCGGTGAAGCTGGTGACGATCAGCACCCTGGCCGGATTGGCCAGCTCGCGGAGCTTGCGCAGGGCGTCGACGCCGTCCATCCCCGGCATCTTGACGTCCATCAGCACCACATCGGGGCGCAGCTCCTCGGCGCGGGCCACGCCCTCGGCGCCGTCGGCCGCCTCGCCGACGACCTCGATGTCGTCCTGGACCTCCAGGAAGGTGCGCAGCCCCCGGCGGACGACCTGGTGGTCGTCGACCAGCAGGACCCGGATGCCCGGCTTGGCACGGGACTCGGCATCGGTCACCGGAGACCTCCCTCTCGCTCCCGCCCCCGGTCCGGGTCGCCGGGGACCTCCATCTCGACGGTGGTGCCCTTGCCGGGCACCGACTCCACCGACAGTGTCCCGCCGACGCCGCTCGCCCGGTCCCGCATGGAGACCAGTCCGAGGTGGCGCCCGGCCCGGCGGACCGCGCGCGGCTCGAACCCCTTACCGTCGTCGGTGACGCTCAGCCGTGCGCCCTGGCCGCACCGGGTGAGAGTGACGACGACCTCGGCGGCGCCGGAGTGGCGCAGCGCGTTGTGCAGGGCCTCCTGGGCCACCCGCAGCATGGCCTCCTCCTGGGCGGCCGGCAGGGCCCGGACGCCGCAGGTGTCGAAGGTGACCCGGGCGGTGTGGGCCCGGTCGAGCACCTGGACCTGGGTGCGGAGGGTGGCGACCAGTCCGTCCTCGTCCAGCGCGGCGGGCCGGAGCTCGACCACGGCGGCGCGCAGTTCGTCGGCGGCCTCGGCGGCGAGCGCGGCCACCTGCTGGAGCTCGCCCTTGGCGCGGGCCGGGTCGCGGTCGACCAGGGCGGCGGCGGCCTGGGCGGTGAGCCGGAGCGAGAAGAGCTTCTGGCTGACCGCGTCGTGCAGCTCATGGGCGAGCCGGGAGCGCTCCTCGGCGATGGTGAGCTCGCGGCTGCGCTCGTAGAGCCGGGCGTTGGTCAGCGCGATGGCGGCGTGCTGGGCGAGCATGCCGAGCAGCCGCTCGTCCTCCTCGGTGAAGCCGCGACCGCCCGGGGCGGGGCGGCGCTTGTTGGCCAGGAAGAGGGCGCCGATCGTCTCCTCGCCGTCCCGGACGGGCATGCCCAGGAAGTCGGACATGTCGGGGTGGGCGGCGGGCCACCCCTCGAAGCGGGGGTCCCGGCGTACGTCCGCCAGCCGTTCGGGGCGGGCCGCGTGCAGCATCGCCGCGAGGACGCCGTGCTGCCGGGGCAGCGGCCCGATCGCCCGCCACTGCTCGTCGCTCACCCCGTCCACCACGAACTGGGCGAAGCCGCCGTGGTCGTCGGGGACCCCCAGCGCCGCGTACTCGGCGTCCAGCAGTTCGCGGGCCGAGACCACGATCGTCTTGAGGACGTCGTGGACCTCCAGGTGCCGGCTCATCGCCAGCAGCGCCGCACTGACGGCGGCGAGGCCGGTGCGGGGTGGTCGGTCGGTCATGTGTTCACCGTACCGGCGGGTGGTGACCGTCCGTATCGGACACGGGACCGTCCCGCCCCGGCCAGGAGACCTAGGTCCGGCGCGGCCCCGGCTCAGAACCGGCCCAGGTCCTCCGTGGCCGGCGGCCCGACCTCCGGAGTACGGCGGCTCCCGCGCCGGGCGTAGGTCCTATTCCCCCGGCGCCCCGGTCCGCCGGACGAAGCGGCCGGCGGGGGAGCCGCACCAGGCTGAGGACGGCGGACGGGAGCCTCCGGGCCCGCGAACCCGAGCTTCCGGGACCGGGGGCCGTCCGAGGGCCGGAGGATCCCCGGAGCCCGGCCGCCCCCGAAAAGACGCGCAGAGACACAGGACATAGAGGAGAGACACCATGGCTGTCGCGATCGTCACCGGAGCGTCGAAGGGGCTGGGGCGGGCGCTCGCCTCGGCACTGGCCCGGCGGGGCTGGGACCTGGTCCTCGACGCCCGGAACGGAGACGTACTGAAGGAGAGCGCCCGGGAGGCCGGGGCGCACGGGACGCGGGTGGTGGCGCTCCCGGGGGATGTGACCGACCCCTGGCACCGCTCGGCCCTGGTGGCGGCCGCCCGGGAGCTGGGCGGCTGCGACCTGCTGGTGAACAACGCCTCCGCGCTGGGCGCCGAGCCGCTGGTGCGGCTGGACGCGCTGCCGCTGGAGGGGCTGCGGGCGGCGCTGGAGACCAATGTGGTCGCCGCGCTCGGTCTCGTACGGGAGGCGCTGCCGCTGCTGCGGGCGAGCGGGGCCGGAACGGTGGTCGCGGTCAGCTCGGACGCGGCGGCCGAGGCGTATCCGACGTGGGGTGGGTACGGGGCGTCGAAGGCCGCGCTCGACCAGCTGGCGGCGGTGCTCGGGGTGGAGGAGCCGGAGCTGCGGGTGTACGCGGTGGACCCGGGCGACCTGGCCACCGACCTCTACCGGGCGGCGGTGCCGGACGACCCGGGCCCCCGGCCGGCCCCGGAGTCGGTGGTGCCGGGCTTCCTGGAGCTGCTGGACCGGCGGCCGGCGAGCGGCCGGTACACCGCCCCGCTGCTGGTGCCGGGGGTGGGGGCGTGAGCGTGTTCGAGGCGCTGCGGGTGCCGGAGGAGCTGTCCGCGCGGGTGCCCGCCGAGGAGCGCGGCGGCGGCCGGGACGACGTACGGCTGATGGTCTCGCGCGGTACGGCGGTGTCGCACCACGCCTTCCGGGAGCTGCCCGGGCTGCTGCGGGCCGGGGACGTGCTGGTGGTGAACACCTCCCCCACGCTGGCGGCGGCCGTGTCGGGGCGGCTGGGCGCGGAGCCGGTGGTGGTCCACTTCTCCACGCACGGCGACGACGGCCGGTGGGCGGTGGAACTGCGCGCCCCGGACGGGCGGGGCGCCACCCGGCCGCGCCCGGGCGGGCCCGCCGGGGCGGCGGTACGGCTGCCGGGCGGGGCGCGGCTGGTGCTGGAGGAGCCGCTGGACCCGGCGGCCGTCCGGCTGTGGTGGGCCTCGCTGACGGCGGAGGCGGCCGGCGGGGCGGGGGTGCCGGGACTGCTGGCCCGGTACGGACGGCCGATCCGGTACGGCTACACGGAGCGGGACCAGCCGCTCTCGGCGTACCGGACGGTCTTCGCGGTGGACCCGGGGGACGGCTCGGGCTCGGCGGAGATGCCGAGCGCGTCCCGGCCCTTCACGCCCGGGCTGGTCGCGGAGCTGGTGAGCCGGGGGGTGCAGTTCGCGCCGCTCACCCTGCACACCGGGGTGGCGTCGGGCGAGGCGCACGAGCCGCCGTATCCGGAGCGGTTCTCGGTGCCGGCCACCACGGCGTGGCTGGTGAACGCGGCCCGGGCCGGCGGCGGCCGGATCGTGGCGGTGGGGACGACGGCGGTACGGGCGCTGGAGTCGGCGGCGGACCCGGACGGGACGGTCCGGGCGGCGGACGGCTGGACCGGCCTGGTGGTGACGCCGGGGCGCGGGGTGCGGGCGGTGGACGGGCTGCTCACCGGGCTGCACGAGCCGGCGGCCTCGCATCTGCTGATGCTGGAGGCGGTCGCCGGGCGGGCGGCGCTCGGCCGGGCGTACACCGAGGCGCTGGACCGGCGCTATCTCTGGCACGAGTTCGGCGATGTCCACCTCCTGCTCCCGGAGGACCGGGCCTGAGACCGGGGTCGGGCCCCCGGCCGAAGCGGTCCACACGGAGCATCGCTTGTGCAACGCACAGTGAGACGGGGCGGCGCGCCGTGTGAGCCCGGGCATAGGAGCCAGGTCACTTACGAAAGTGCATAGTGGGTGGATAAAGGACATGTGAGACTGTTCTGACCTGCACCTCTAGGGGGTTTTGTCATAGTTCGGGGTGTCTCGTGATCCACTACCCGACTTCGTACGTCACACCCTTGCCGTCCGTTTTTGCGGCCGCTAACAATTGCAGCCGTTGCCCCGCCGAGCAGGCGAAGCGCCGATCCCCGGCCTGGCGACGTTCCGCTACTCGAAGAGGTACGACTGCATGTCCGCGTCCCGCATCACTGGCTTCAGCCGTCTCGTCAGCAACAAGAAGAAGATCTCGATCGCGGGTGTGGCCGCCGCCGGCGCCGCCGCCGTCGCGTTCACCGCCGTCCCGGGTCACGCCCAGACCGAGGTGGAGCCGCAGGCCGTGGCCGCCCCGGCCGCCGCCGCCCCGGCCGGTTTCTCCACCAAGACGACCAACCTGCTTCAGGACGGTCTGGCCGACCAGTACTCGACCATCGCCCTGAAGGCGAAGGCCGACGCCAAGACCAAGGCCGACGCCGCCGCGGCCATCAAGGCCAAGGCCGAGGCGAAGGCGAAGGCCGAGGCCGCCGCGGAGAAGCGCGCCGCCGCCAAGGCCGCCGCCTCCCGTGCCGCCGCTCGCAAGCCGGTCTACGCCAACAACCTGGACGGCTGGATCCGCGAGTCGCTGTCCATCATGAAGAAGCACAACATCCCCGGCACCTACGCGGGCATCCACCGCAACATCATGCGGGAGTCCAGCGGTAACCCCCGGGCGATCAACAACTGGGACATCAACGCCATCAACGGCGTCCCGTCGATCGGTCTGCTCCAGATCATCAAGCCGACCTTCGACACCTACCACGTCGCCGGCACCAAGAAGAGCCAGTACGACCCGGTCGCCAACATCGTGGCCTCCTGCAACTACGCGGCCCACCGCTACGGTTCCATGGACAACGTCAACAGCGCCTACTGAGCCGGCCGCGAAGCCTCCGATGCCGTAGGCAGCAGTCCGCCGGGCCGTAGCAGGCCCGCGGTACCTCCGTCCGCCAGCCGAGCCGGTCGAGCACCGTCGCTCCCGGCCGGGCGGCCACGGACCGGGCCCCGCCGAAGGGGCCCCGCGCCGGATCCCGGCGCCCGAAACGTCGATGGGCGGCACCCCCGTGCGGGGTGCCGCCCTCGTTCGCGTTCCGGGACCGTTCGCGGTACGGGCCTCTCCGCCGTACGGGCCCGTTCGCGTGCTACTTGCGCATGACCTCCGGCTCATGGCGGCGCAGCAGCCGGGCCACGGCGAAGCCGCAGAGGACGCCGAGGAACAGCAGCACACCGACATTCAGCCCCCACTGGCCGGCCGTGTGCTTCCACAGCGGGTCCAGGTCGGTGGGGTTCTTCGGGTCCCACGGCGGCATCAGATGGGCCAGGTCGAGGGTGGCGCCCGCGCCCGCGATCGCCCAGCGCGAGGGCATCAGCCAGGCGAACTGCTCCAGGCCGGGAGAGCCGTACACCTGGAAGAGGATGCCGGTGAAGACCACCTGCACGATGGCGAACATGACCAGCAGCGGCATGGTCTTCTCGGCGGTCTTCACCAGCGCGGAGATCACCAGGCCGAACATCATCGAGGTGAAGCCCAGGGCGATGATCACCAGGCACAGCTCGACGGCCGGGGGCATCAGCAGGCCCTCCTCGGGCAGCTCCCGGGTGGCGAAGCCGATGGCGCAGATGATGACGCCCTGGACGGCCGTGATCACCCCGAGGACGATCACCTTGGACATCAGATAGGCCGAGCGGGAGAGACCGGTGGCCCGCTCCCGTTCGTAGATGACCCGTTCCTTGATCAGTTCACGGACCGAGTTGGCCGCGCCGGAGAAGCACATGCCGACCGCGAGGATCAGCATGATCGTTCCGGCGTCGCCGTTGAACCGGGACGGCGGGGTGGGTTTGCCCAGGCCGAAGTCGGCCGGGATCACGACCGAGACCGCGCCCAGCACGGCCGGCAGGATCACCATCAGTCCCATGAAGCCCTTGTCGGAGGCGATCACCGCCACATAGCGGCGGATCAGCGTCCAGAGCTGGGCGCCCCAGCCCTGCGGCTTGGGTGGCCGGATCGCCTGGGCGGGCGGCATCCGCACCGGCTGCGGGGCGACGGCGTCGAGATCGGCGGCGTACAGCTGGTAGTGCTGGGAGCCCTTCCAGCGGCCGGCCCAGTCGTAGTCCCGGTAGTTCTCGAAGGCGGAGAACACATCGGCCCAGCTGTCGTAGCCGAAGAAGTTCAGCGCCTCGTCCGGCGGGCCGAAGTACGCCACCGAGCCGCCCGGCGCCATGACGAGCAGCTTGTCGCAGAGCGCCAGCTCGGCCACCGAGTGGGTGACGACCAGTACCGTGCGGCCGTCGTCGGCGAGGCCGCGCAGCAGCTGCATCACATCGCGGTCCATGCCCGGGTCGAGACCCGAGGTCGGCTCGTCCAGGAAGATCAGCGACGGCTTGGTCAGCAGCTCCAGGGCGACCGAGACGCGCTTGCGCTGGCCGCCGGAGAGCGAGGTGACCTTCTTCTCCTTGTGGATGTCGAGCTTCAGCTCGCGCAGCACCTCGTCGATCCGGGCCTCGCGCTCCCGCGCGGTGGTGTCCGCCGGGAAGCGGAGCTTGGCCGCGTGCCTGAGCGCGGTGCGGACGGTCAGCTCCTTGTGCAGGATGTCGTCCTGCGGGACCAGACCGATGCGCTGGCGCAGCTCCGCGAACTGCTTGTAGAGGTCCCGGTTGTCGTACAGGACGTCGCCCTGATTGGCCGGGCGGTAGCCGGTCAGCGCCTTGAGCAGCGTGGACTTGCCGGAGCCGGACGGGCCGATGACCGCGATGAGGGACTTCTCCGGTACGCCGAAGGAGACGTCCTTCAGGATCTGCTTGCCGCCGTCCACGGTGACCGTGAGGTGGCGCGCGGAGAAGGAGACCTCGCCGGTGTCGACGAACTCCTCCAGCCGGTCGCCGACCAGCCGGAAGGTGGAGTGACCCACGCCGACGATGTCGTCCGGGCCGATCAGGGCGGAGCCGGACTTGGCGAGCGGCTGGCCGTTGACATAGGTGCCGTTGTGCGAGCCGAGGTCGCGGAGCTCGAAGCGGCCGTCCGGGGTCGCGTGCAGCTCGGCGTGGTGGCGCGAGACCTGGAGGTCCGAGACGACCAGCTCGTTCTCCAGCGCGCGGCCGATGCGCATGACCCGGCCGAGGGCGAGCTGGTGGAAGGTGGTGGGGCCGCGGTCCCCGTGCGCCCCCGGGACCTGCGGGGCGTACGGGTCCCCCTGCTGCGGGGCCGCCTGGTACGGGGCCCCTTGCTGCGGGGCCTGCTGCTGGGCTCCCTGGTACGGGGCCCCCTGCTGCGGCGGGTGCGGCTGGTGGTGCGCGGCCTGCCGCGGGGCGCCGGGGTACTCGGCCGGGGCCTGCTGGGCGGGCGGGGCCTGGTGGTGCACCGGGCCCCGCTGCGGCGCGACGGCCGGGGCGGGGGCCTGGTGCTGCACCGGGCCCGGCTGCGGCGCGACGGCCGGGGCGGAATGGGCGCCGGCGGCGGCCGGGGCGGCGGTCAGCGTCAGCCGGGGGCCGTCGTTCGGGTTGCCGAGGTGGAGCGCGGTGCCCGGGCCCAGCTCCAGGCGCTGGATCCGCTGCCCCTGGGCGAAGGTGCCATTGGTGGAGCCATGGTCCTCGATCGCCCAGCCGCGGCCGTCCCAGCCGACCGTGGCGTGCCGCCACGAGACCCGGGCGTCGTCGAGCACCAGGTCGCCCTGGGGGTCGCGCCCTATCGTGTACGACCTGGACGGATCGAGCGTCCAGGTTCTTCCGTTCAGTTCCAGTACGAGTTCCGGCACTCCATGCCCCACTACTTGTCCCCCGTGTTCCCCCCGTGCAGGGAGCCAGGGATGGCGAACATCGGGGGAACTATTTCAGGCCGAAGACCTGATCCGAAAGTCGAGCGGTCCGGGGCTCCGGCACCCCGGGCAGCCCACTCCGGGACAACTCCCCCGTCACCGGACACGGCCCCTGGAGCCTGTTCCTGGAGCCGGCACCCGGAGCCTGTTCCGCCGGCCCGTGCGCCGGGTGTGCCGGAGGGCGCCCGGGCACCGGCTGTCCGGCGGCCGGGACGCGGGACGCCGGGAGTCCCGGGACGGATACGGTGGTCCCACCATGAGCGCATCGCAGACCGCATCGCGAACCCCCGAGGTTCCCACCCTCCTCGTCAAGATCTTCGGGAAGGACCGGCCCGGCATCACCGCCGGACTCTTCGACACCCTCGCCGCCTTCTCCGTCGACGTCGTGGACATCGAGCAGGTCGTCACCCGGGGCCGCATCGTGCTGTGCGCGCTGGTGACCGAGCCGTCGGCCGGCACGGAGGGCGAGCTGCGGTCCACCGTGCACAGCTGGGCGGAGTCGCTGCGGCTCCAGGCCGAGATCATCTCGGGCACCGGCGACAATCTGCCGCGCGGGGTGGGCCGTTCCCATGTCACCGTGCTGGGGCATCCGCTGACCGCCGAGTCCACGGCGGCCATAGCGGCCGCCATCACCTCGACCGGCGGCAATATCGACCGGGTCTTCCGGCTGGCCAAGTATCCGGTGACGGCCGTCGAGTTCGCCGTGTCGGGCACCGAGACCGAGCCGCTGCGCACCGCGCTCGCCACCGCCGCCGCCGGAATCGGGGTGGACGTGGCCGTGGTGTCGGCGGGGCTCCAGCGCCGGGCCCGGCGGCTGATCGTCATGGACGTGGACTCCACCCTGATCCAGGACGAGGTGATCGAGCTGTTCGCGGCGCACGCCGGCTGCGAGGAGGAGGTCGCCGAGGTGACGGCCCGGGCCATGCGCGGGGAGCTGGACTTCGAACAGTCGCTGCACGCCCGGGTGGCGCTGCTGGCCGGCCTCGACGAGTCGGTGGTGGAGAAGGTGCGGGCCGAGGTCCGGCTCACCCCGGGCGCGCGCACCCTGGTCCGTACGCTCAAGCGGCTCGGCTACCAGGTCGGCATCGTCTCCGGCGGATTCACCCAGGTCACCGACGAGCTGCGGGTGCGGCTGGGGCTGGACTTCGCGGCCGCCAACACGCTGGAGATCGTGGACGGCAAGCTGACCGGGCGGGTCACCGGCGAGATCGTGGACCGGGCGGGCAAGGCCCGGCTGCTGCGCCGGTTCGCCGCCGAGGCCGAGGTGCCGCTGGCCCAGACGGTCGCCATCGGGGACGGCGCCAACGATCTGGACATGCTGAACACGGCGGGGCTCGGGGTGGCGTTCAACGCCAAGCCGGTCGTCCGCCGGGCCGCGCACACGGCGGTCAATGTGCCCTTCCTGGACACCGTCCTCTATCTGCTGGGCATCACCCGCGAGGAGGTCGAGGCGGCGGACACCTTCGTCGACTGACCGCGAGCCGCGCCGCGCGCCTCCGCCGTACCGCCGCGGGCACGTTCCGCCGTGCCGTACGGCAGCCGTACGGCCCTGCCCCCGTCTCGTACGGCCCTGTGTCCGGCCGGCGCAGCGCCCCGGAGCAGGGCCCGTGCCTTCGCGTCCCGCCGGGCTCAGGCGTGCGGCGCCCAGTAGCCGGTGAGGGTGCCCACGCCGTGCTCCACGGTCTTCCAGGGGCCGGTGAAGGTGATCACGGCGAACGCGGTGGTCGGGAAGCCGCCCCGGTTCATCCGGGGCAGGGCGTCCCCCTCGGCACGGCCGGCGAGCGCGTCGGCCAGCGCGTGGACGCCCGGGTTGTGGCCGACGAGAAGGAGGTCGTCCACGTCCTCGGGGGTCTCGTTGAGCAGGGCGAGGAGGTCACCCAGGGTGGCCTCGTAGATACGCTCCTCGTAGACGGTGCGGGGCCGCTTGGGCAGCTCCGGCACCGCCAGCTTCCAGGTTTCCCGAGTCCGCAGCGCGGTGGAGCAGAGGACCAGGTCGAAGTCGATACCGGTCTGGGCGAGCCCTCGGCCCGCCGCCGGGGCGTCCAGGCGGCCGCGCTCGGCCAGGGGCCTCTCATGGTCGGACACGTCCGGCCAGTCGGCCTTGGCATGCCGGAGTACCACGATCCTGCGGGGTGTATCGGCGCTCATGCTCCCCAGCTTCGCACGAAACAGGCCACGGGGCGCAGGGCGTTGGTGCCCGCCCCGGGCAGGCGGACCAGGGCGGGGTCAGTGGGGCAGCGTGTGGTGGACCTGCTCCAGAACCCGCCCCATGGCCGGGTCACCGACCGGCGCGGGCGCCCCGCCGGCCCCGGTGGTGATCAGCGCCAGCAGCACCGTGAACGCCAGCGCCGGGAGAGCCAGGGCCCACCATGGCAGCCGTATGTCGGCACCGGGCGTCGAACGATGCGTGCGGGCCGGCATGGCCGCCTCCGAGGTCCGTGGACGGGGCCCCGGCACTCCGCCGAGGTGGTCTCCACGCTAGGCGCCGGGGCACCCCCGGCCCATCCGGTGAGCCACCCAGTTCCCCCTGAGGCAGACCCCCTAGGGGTACGGGGGCCAACCCCCGGCCCGGACCGACCGGACGCCGGCGATCGGAGCCCCCGAGGCCCCCTGGGGCGCCCGAGCATACGAGGGCCCCGTACCCTCCGCGGACGCCTGAGCGCACGCCGGAGAGGACCGAGCCCCAGAAAGTCAGGGCGCGGCGATGGAGGCGATGATGGCGATGAGGACGCCGATCGCGAGCATCACGCCGAAGACGGTGAGGAGCTTCTTCTGGCCGTTCTGCGGGTCGGGGTCGAGCACAGGCTGCTGCATGGCTCCAGTTTCGCACCTCACCCCTCGTCCTCGATCGTCCGGTCCCGTCCGGCCAGCATCCCGGCGGCCATCTGCGGGAGCAGCAGCCCGGCCATCAGGGCGAGCGGGGCGCCCCAGCCGCCGCTGTGCTGGTAGAGGGCGCCCACCAGGATGGGGCCCGGGATGGAGATCAGATAGCCGACGCTCTGGGCGAAGGCGGAGAGCCGCACCACGCCCGCGCCGCTCCGGGAACGCATGCCGATCATGGTGAGGGCGAGCGGGAAGGCGCAGTTGGAGATGCCCAGCAGCAGGGCCCAGAGCCAGGCCCCACCGGCCGGGGCGAGGTAGAGGCCGGCGTAGCCGGTGAGCCCGCAGGCGGCGAGGACCAGGGCGATCGGCCCCTGGGTGCGCATCCGGGTGGCGACCCGGGGGATGACGAAGGCGAGCGGCACGCCCATGACCATGGTGAGCGCCAGCAGCACGCCGGCGGTGGAGGCGGAGACACCGGCGTCCCGGAAGATCTGCGGCATCCAGCCCATGGTGATGTACGCGCCGGTGGCCTGGAGGCCGAAGAAGCAGGCGAGCGCCCAGGCGGTGCGGCTGCGGGTGATCCGGAGGGCCGGGGCCTCGGCGGTCGCGGGGACCGGTCCGGCCGTCGCGGCGGTGCCGGTGGCCCGGGCGGCGGCCTCGGTGGCGGTGCCCCGGCCGGTCCGGGCCGAGCCGGCCCGGGCGAGCGGGAGCCAGACCAGCACGGCCAGGACGCCGAGCACCGCCCAGATTCCGAGGCCGGCCCGCCAGCCGCCCAGCGCCTGGGTGAGCGGGACGGTCGCGGCGGCGGCGAGCGAGGTGCCGAGGGCCAGCGCCATGGAGTAGAGACCGGTCATGGTGCCGACCCGGTCGGGGAAGAAGCGCTTGACGATCACCGGCATCAGGACGTTGCTCAGCGCGATGCCCACCAGGGCGAGGGCGCTGGCGGCGAGGAAGGCCACCGTGCCGCCGGCGAAGGGCCGCAGGACCAGTCCGGCGGTGATGGCCGCCATTCCGGCGCAGACCACGGCACCCGGGCCGAAGCGGCGGGCCAGCCGGGGCGCGGTGATGCCGAAGACGGCGAAGCAGAGCGGCGGTACGGAGGTGAGGACGCCCGCCACGCTCCCACTCATGTGCAGTCCGTCCCGCACCTCCTCCAGCAGTGCGCCGAGGCTGGTGATGGCCGGGCGGAGGTTGAGTGCCGCGAGCACGAGGCCGGCCATGAGCAGCCGGGGGAACCAGACGCCGGTCCTCGGCGCGGGGGCGGCGGTCTTCGGCGCGGGGGCGGCCGTCCGCTCCGGGGCGGAGGGGGCGGTGGGGGGCGGGGTCTGGATGGGGGCGGAGGCCGCCGACTGGTCGGACATGAGACCATCATAGAATCATGGGATGATTGATTGTCCACCGCCGCCGATCCGGAGAGACGACCCACGGGTCCGGGGAGACGGCCCGCCGCCCCGGAGAGACGTTTCGGGGCCTCGGGGAGACGGTCCGGGGGCCCGGAGAGACCGCCCACCGACCCGGAGCGGCGGCCGGCCGGGCGCCCTGTCCGGCCACCGGACCACCGCACCCCCGGCGGACGGCCGGGACGCACGGCACCATGTCCCCAGCACCCATCGACGAGGAGCATCATGACGCTGAGCTCACCCCGGCGGTCCGGCCTCTGCGACCAGGTCATCGCGGAGCTGCGGAACCAGATCACCTCCGGCGAGTGGCCGGTCGGCTCCCGGATCCCCACCGAGCCCGAGCTGGTCGAGCAGCTCGGGGTGGCCCGTAACACGGTCCGGGAGGCGGTACGGGCGCTGGCGCACAACGGACTGCTGGACATCCGGCAGGGCTCGGGCACCTATGTGGTCGCCACCAGCGAGCTGGCCGGGGTGATGCACCGCCGGTTCACCGACGCCGACCCCCGGCACATCGCCGAGCTGCGCTGCATCCTGGAGTCGTCGGCCGCCCGGCTGGCGGCCCTGCGGCGCACCGACCGGGACGTACGGCAGCTGGAGGCGCTGCTGGAGCGGCGGGAGGAGGCCTGGTCGGCCGGGGACTCCGAACGGTTCGTCTCGGCGGACGCCACCCTGCACCTGGCGGTGGTGGCGGCCTCGCACAACGACGTCCTCACCGAGGTCTACGCCGACCTCGGCCATCTGCTGCGGGACACGCTGCGGGAGGACGTGGGCCAGGAGCTGCGGCCCGAGGGGTACATGGACCACGGACGGCTCATCGCGGCCATCCGGGCCGGCGACGGCGAGACGGCGGCGGCCGAGGCGGCGGGCTATCCGTTCGTCTCCTGCCCCGGCCCGGTGCCGGTGGCGGCCCCGGAACCGGCGCGGGGACCCGGGGCCGGTCCGGCACCGGAGCCGACGCGGGCACCCGGGGTCAGTCCGGCACCGGCTGGTGACTGATCCAGGCCGAGCCGACTTCCTTCCAGCACCGCAGGGTCAGCTCCGCGTAGGCGGTCGGGCCGACCTCGGCCGGGACGCTGTCGGAGTCGAGGTCCCACCACCGGTCGCATTCGACATGGAGCTGGACCCGGTCGACCCGGGGGAACGGGTTGTGGCAGTACGCGGTGACGCTGGAGCCCTCGACCTCGGTCCGGCAGGAGGCGATGTACTCCTCCTCGGGGGGCTCGTCCGGGCCGTGCGCCGCCCGCGCGTACACCTCCGCGGAGACGGTGAGCCCGGCCAGGAGGACCGCCGTGGTGACCAGGACCGCGGTGCGTCTCGTACGCACGGCGACATCTCCTCCCCGACCGGTGGACACTTCTGTCCGTTCCGTACCAGTTTGCCGTGATCTCTCCGACTTCACGACTCGGGAGTGACGAACGATGACAGAGCGGAGCGGCCCGGGGCACCGGGGCGCCCGGGCCCGGCCGTGGCCGCGTCCGCCCGGAAACGGCGGAGGCCGCGTACCGCCGGAAGGGCGGCACACGGCCTCGTACCCGCACCCGGCCTCACAGGAGGTCACATGAGGGAGGAAAAGCTCAGGCGCCCATGATGTGCACGCCGCCGTCGACGTGGACGATCTCGCCGGTGGTCTTCGGGAAGAAGTCCGAGAGCAGCGCGACCACACCGCGGCCGGCCGGCTCCGGGTCGGACATGTCCCACTGGAGCGGGGAGCGCTCGTCCCAGACCTTGGCCAGGTCGCCGAAGCCCGGGATGGACTTGGCGGCCATCGAGCCGATGGGGCCGGCCGAGATCAGGTTGCAGCGGACGTTCCGCTCACCGAGGTCACGGGCGAGGTAGCGGCTGGTGGCCTCCAGGGCCGCCTTGGCCGGGCCCATCCAGTCGTACTGCGGCCAGGCGTACTGCGCGTCGAAGGTCAGACCGACCACCGAGCCGCCCTCCTCCATCAGCGGGAGGCAGGCCATGGTCAGCGACTTCAGTGAGAAGGCCGAGACGTGCATGGCGGTGGCGACCGACTCGAACGGCGTGTTCAGGAAGTTGCCGCCGAGGGCGTCCTGCGGCGCGAAGCCGATGGAGTGGACGACACCGTCGAGACCGCCGAGCTCCGCGCGCACCGTCTCCTCGACCCGGGCCAGGTGCTCGTCATTGGTGACGTCGAGCTCCACGACCTTGGCGGGCTTGGGCAGCTTCTTGGCGATGCGCTCGGTCAGGGTGGGGCGCGGGAAGGCGGTCAGAATGACCTCGGCACCCTGCTCCTGGGCCACCTTGGCGGTGTGGAAGGCGATGGACGACTCCATCAGCACGCCGGTGACCAGGACGCGCTTGCCGTTGAGGATTCCGCTCATGTTGCTCAGTGACCCATGCCCAATCCGCCGTCAACCGGGATGACGGCTCCAGTGATGTACGCGGCGTCGTCGGAGGCGAGGAAGCGCACCGCGGCGGCGATCTCCTCGGGCTGCGCGTAGCGGCCCAGCGGCACCTGGGCGACGATGCCCGCCCGCTGCTCCTCGGTGAGCACCTTGGTCATGTCGGTGTCGACGAAACCGGGTGCGACGACGTTGAAGGTGATGTTGCGCGAGCCGAGCTCCCGGGCGAGAGACCGCGCGAAACCGACGAGACCGGCCTTGGAGGCGGCGTAGTTGGCCTGTCCGGCCGAGCCCAGCAGCCCGACGACCGAGGAGATCAGGACGACCCGGCCCTTCTTGGCGCGCAGCATGCCGCGGTTGGCGCGCTTGACGACCCGGAAGGTGCCGGTGAGGTTGGTGTCGAGGACGGAGGTGAAGTCGTCCTCCGACATCCGCATCAGCAACTGGTCCTTGGTGACACCGGCGTTGGCCACCAGCACCTCGACCGGACCGTGCTTCTCCTCGATCTCCTTGTATGCCTGCTCCACCTGCTCGGCGTCGGTGATGTCGCACCGGACGGGCAGGCAGCCGAGCCGGAGCAGTTCCTCGGGGGGCTCCCCGCTCCGGTACGTGATCGCGACCTTGTCGCCGGCTTCGGCGAAGGTGCGCGCGATGGCGAGGCCGATGCCCCGGTTTCCTCCGGTCACAAGAACCGAGCGGCTCAACGGTTCACCCTTTCCTGGCGGTCTGGTACTCCGAAAACCTATCGGTCACCGGCCCCGCGCGGGGAATCGGCCCCTGACAGTGGCGTCAGCCACGCTCTGTCGGGTCCCTACAGTTCCCGTCGCGGTTCCCGGCGGTTCCCGGCACTCCCCCGGCAGTTCCCGTCGTCAGTTCCCGTCGTTCCGTCCCTCCCCCGGATTCCCGTGGTGCCCGGTCCCCGGCGGCGGCTCCGTTGCCGTGCCGCCCGGCCCCGGCGGCGAGCCCGCCCGGCCGCGCGCTCCGGCCCTTTCCGCCCATGCGGCATGTGCGGGGCGGGCGGCCCGTGCTTGACTTCGCCTGCTGATCCACTGACCCAATTGACCCGACCGACCCGTTGATTCATGGGTTCGTGGACTCACTGATTCACTGATTCACCAGCCGATCCGACGGACCGAGCCCGCGTGATGTGACCCGCGTGATGTGAAGGGAAGGGCGCCCGTGGCCCACGACATCGATCAGACGTTCCTCGCGCTGCCGTTGCGGGCGCTCGCCGACGCGGCGCTCGCCCGGGCCCGCGCGCTCGGGGCCGAGCACGCCGACTTCCGGTTCGAGCGGGTGCGCAGCGCCTCCTGGCGGCTGCGGGACGCCAAGCCGGCCGGTTCCTCGGACACCACGGACCTCGGATACGCGGTGCGGGTGGTGCACGGCGGGGCATGGGGGTTCGCGTCGGGCGTGGACCTGTCCATGGACGCCGCCGCCCGGGTCGCCTCGCAGGCGGTGGCGATGGCGAAGCTGTCGGCCAAGGTGATCGCGGCGGCCGGCTCGCGGGAGCGGGTGGAGCTGGCGGAGGAGCCGGTGCACGCGGACCGGACCTGGGTCTCCTCGTACGAGATCGATCCCTTCACCGTGCCGGACGCGGAGAAGAGCGGGCTGCTGGCCGAGTGGAGCGCGCGGCTGCTGCGGGCGGACGGGGTGGCGCATGTGGACGCGTCGCTGCTCACCGTCCATGAGAACAAGTTCTACGCGGACACCGCCGGCACCGTCACCACCCAGCAGCGGGTGCGGCTGCATCCGCAGCTGACGGCGGTCGCGGTGGACGGGACGACCGGTGAGTTCGACTCCATGCGGACGCTGGCCCCGCCGGTGGGCCGGGGCTGGGAGTATCTGACCGGCACCGGCTGGGACTGGGACGGCGAGCTGGAGGAGATGCCGGCGCTGCTGGCCGAGAAGATGCGGGCGCCGAGCGTCACGGCGGGGACGTACGACCTGGTGGTGGACCCGTCCAATCTGTGGCTGACCATCCACGAGTCGATCGGCCACGCCACCGAGCTGGACCGGGCGCTGGGGTACGAGGCGGCGTACGCGGGTACCTCGTTCGCCACCTTCGACCAGTTGGGCACGCTGGCGTACGGCTCCCCGGTGATGAATGTGACCGGCGACCGCACCGCCGAGCACGGGCTCGCCACCATCGGATACGACGACGAGGGCGTCGAGGCCCAGTCCTGGGACCTGGTGCGCGGCGGCACCCTGGTCGGCTATCAGCTGGACCGGCGGATCGCCCGGCTGACCGGGCTCGGCCGCTCCAACGGCTGCGCCTTCGCGGACTCGCCGGACCATGTGCCGGTGCAGCGGATGGCGAATGTCTCGCTGCGGCCCGATCCGGGCGGGCTCTCCACGGAGGACCTGATCGGCGGCGTGGAGCGCGGCATCTATGTGGTGGGCGACCGCTCGTGGTCCATCGACATGCAGCGGTACAACTTCCAGTTCACCGGGCAGCGCTTCTTCCGCATCGAGAACGGCCGGCTCGCCGGCCAGCTGCGCGATGTCGCGTACCAGGCGACGACGACGGAATTCTGGGGCTCGATGGAGAAGGTCGGCGGCCCGCAGACCTATGTCCTGGGCGGCGCCTTCAACTGCGGCAAGGCCCAGCCGGGCCAGATCGCCGCCGTCTCGCACGGCTGCCCCTCCGCCCTCTTCCGGGGCGTCAACATCCTCAACACGACGCAGGAGGCCGGCCGATGAGCCCC
This sequence comes from Streptomyces pyxinae, assembly GCF_024756275.1. Lineage (GTDB taxonomy): Bacteria > Actinomycetota > Actinomycetes > Streptomycetales > Streptomycetaceae > Streptomyces > Streptomyces pyxinae. The sequence continues at coordinate 26,975 of NZ_JANUGQ010000013.1, forward strand.
GCCGCCAAGCCGCACAAGACGCACACGTCGCCCACGTCCCGCGGGCCGCGCGCGTCCTACGCGCCGCACGAGATCGTCGAACGCGCGCTGGAGCTGTCCCGCGCGGACGGCTGTGTGGTCATCGCGGACGAGCGCTCCTCCGCCAACCTCCGCTGGGCGGGCAACGCGCTGACCACCAACGGGGTCACCCGGGGCCGTACCCTCACCGTGATCGCCACCGTGGACGGGGCGGAGGGCACCGCCTCCGGGGTGGTGTCCCGGTCGGCGGTCACCGCCGAGGAGCTGGAGCCGCTGGTCCGGGCCGCCGAGGCGGCCGCGCGGACGGCGGGCCCTGCCGAGGACGCCCAGCCGCTGGTGGCGGACGTGCCCGGGTCGCCCGACTTCACCGCGGCGCCCGCCGAGACCACCTCGGACGTCTTCGCGGCGTTCGCGCCCGCGCTGGGCGAGGCGTTCGGCCGGGCCCGGGCGGGTGGCCGGGAGCTGTACGGCTTCGCCCACCACGAGCTGACCTCCACCTATCTCGGCACCTCCACCGGGCTGCGGCTCCGGCACGACCAGCCGTCCGGGACGCTGGAGCTGAACGCCAAGTCGCCGGACCGGGCGCGGTCGGCCTGGGCCGGGCGCGCGACCCGGGACTTCACCGATGTGGACCCGGTGGCGCTCGACGCCGAGCTGGCCCGGCGGCTGGGCTGGGCGGAGCGGCGGGTGGAGCTGCCGGCCGGCCGGTACGAGACCCTGCTGCCGCCGACCGCCGTGGCCGATCTGCTGATCTACCAGCTCTGGTCGTCGGCGGCCCGGGACGCGGCGGAGGGCCGTACGGTGTTCTCCCGGCCCGGCGGCGGCACCCGGACCGGGGAGACGCTCTCGCCGCTGCCGCTGACCCTGCGCAGCGACCCCGGGGAGCCGGGGTTGGAGTCGGCGCCGTTCGTGATCGCGCACGCCTCCGGCGACGACTCCTCGGTCTTCGACAACGGGCTGCCGCTGGGCCCGGTGGACTGGGTGCGGGAGGGTCGTCTTGAGCGGCTGGTCACCACCCGGCACAGCGCCGGGCTCACCCAGTCGCCCGTGGCGCCGGCGGCGGGCAACCTGATCCTGGACGGCGGCGGCACGCGGTCGCTGGAGGAGATGGTGGCCGCCACCTCGCGCGGGCTGCTGCTGACCTGCCTCTGGTACATCCGCGAGGTCGATCCGGCGACGCTGCTCCTCACCGGGCTGACCCGGGACGGGGTGTATCTGGTGGAGGACGGCGAGGTGGTCGGCGAGGTGAACAACTTCCGGTTCAACGAGTCGCCGGTGGACCTGCTCTCCCGCGCCGTGGAGGCGGGGCGCACCGAGCGGACGCTGCCGCGCGAGTGGAACGACTACTTCACCCGGGCGGCCATGCCGCCGCTGCGCGTGCCCGACTTCAACATGAGCTCGGTCAGCCAGGGCGTCTGACCCGCCCCGGGCCGCCCCGGGCCCCGCCGGCGTCCGGCCCACGCCGGTGCCCGCCGGCCGGCCGCGACTTCCGGTCCCGGGCCGCCGGCCCGGGGTACGGCTCCGGGCACGGCCCCGGCTTCCGGCTCGATGCCCGGCTCCGGGGTACGGTCCCGGGCGCCCGCGCGATCCGGTCCCGGGCGCCCGCGGGGTCCGCCGCCGGCACCCGGCCGTGACCGGGGCCGGCCGCGACCCGCCTAGACTGGCGGGGCAACACCCGCGGCTCGGCGGCTCGGCGCCACGGCACCGCAGCGATGCGGCGGCAGGAGCGCCCCGAGCGGCATGAGCGGCACGCGCGACACAAGTAAAACGAGCAACACGAGCAACACGAGCACCGAAGGAGACCCGGGAACGTGACGGACATCGTCGACGAACTGCGGTGGCGCGGGCTGATCGCCCAGTCCACCGACGAGGACGCGCTGCGGAAGGCGTTCGCGGACGGTCCGGTCACGTTCTATTGCGGCTTCGACCCGACCGCGCCCAGCCTGCACCTGGGAAACCTGGTGCAGATCCTCACCATGCGCCGCATCCAGCAGGCGGGCAACCGTCCGCTGGGCCTGGTCGGCGGGGCCACCGGGCTGATCGGTGACCCCAAGCCCAACTCGGAGCGCACGCTCAACGCGCCCGAGGTCGTCGCGGGCTGGGTGGAGCGGCTGCGGGCGCAGATCGAGCGGTTCCTCGACTTCGAGGGACCGTACGCCGCGACCATGGTCAACAACCTGGACTGGACCTCCGGCCTCTCGGCCATCGATTTCCTGCGGGACGTCGGCAAGTACTTCCGGGTCAACAAGATGATCGCCAAGGAGGCCGTCGCCCGGCGGCTCAACTCCGACGCGGGCATCAGCTACACCGAGTTCAGCTACCAGATCCTCCAGGGCATGGACTTCCTGGAGCTGTACCGGCGGTACGGCTGTGTGCTCCAGACCGGCGGCAGCGACCAGTGGGGCAATCTGACGGCGGGCACCGACCTGATCCACCGGGTCGAGCCGGAGGCCGGGGTGCACGCGCTGGCCACCCCGCTGATCACCAAGGCGGACGGCACCAAGTTCGGCAAGACCGAGTCGGGCACCGTCTGGCTGGACCCGGAGCGGACCACGCCGTACGCGTTCTACCAGTTCTGGCTGAACGCGGACGACCGGGACGTCGCCAAGTTCCTGCGGATCTTCAGCTTCAAGACCCGGGAGGAGATCGAGGAGCTGGAGCGGCTGACCGAGGAGCGTCCGCAGGCCCGGGCCGCCCAGCGGGCGCTGGCCGAGGAGCTGACGACCCTGGTGCACGGCGCCGACCAGTGCGCGGCCGTGGTCGCCGCCTCGAAGGCCCTCTTCGGCCAGGGCGAGCTGGCGGAGCTGGACGGGCCGACGCTGGCGGCGGCCCTCTCCGAGCTGCCGCACGCCCGGGTGGCCGGGCTCGGCGCGGTGGTGGACCTCTTCGCCGAGGTCGGCCTGGCGCCCAGCAAGTCGGCGGCCCGCCGCACGGTCAAGGAGGGCGGCGCCTACGTGAACAACGTGAAGGTGACCGCCGAGGACGCCGAGGTCACGGCCGACGAGCTGCTGCACGGCCGCTGGCTGGTGCTGCGCCGGGGCAAGCGCAACCTGGCCGCGATCGAGGTCACCGGCGGCTGAGCGGCGGCGGCGCCGTACACGAGTCGCACACGCAGGGCGATGGGCTCCGGGTGTCTCCCGGGCCCACCGCCCTGGTGCTGTTCCGCCCCCGTTTCCCGGCCCCCGTTCCCTCCCCTGCCGCCGAACCCCGTGGCACCTCCGTGGCGCCTCCGCCGGTGCCGCCCTTCCGGCTGTTCCGGCACGCGCGGTCAGGCTCGCGTTCGCTGGCGGTTGCCGCGCAGGGCCATGTAGAGCATGTCCCCGATGCCGACGATCACCACGGCGGCGACGACCTGGAGCGCGTGCCTGCCCCAGTCGATGCCGGGGGTCGCCTCGATGCCGAACGCTCTGGCGAGGGCGTTGCCGACGATTCCGCCGATGATGCCGAAGATGGTCGTCAGCCACAGTGGACTGTGCTGCTTGCCCGGCAGAATCGCCTTGGCCAGCAGGCCCAGCACGAATCCCACGATAATCGCCCACAACCAGCCCATGGCTGCCTCCTCGGTACGGATCGACGTGAGCAGTCATCGACAGTCTGGGGTCATCCGCCGTACGGCGCATTTCGGGCGTCTCGTACGGGTGACGAACGGGCGGTCCGGGAAGGGGACGGCCCCGGTTTCGTACGGTACGGGGCGCGGCCCCCGGTCTCGTACGGGGGCGGGGGCGGGCGTACCGTGGAGGGCAGGTCCCGGCCGGGTGAGCTGCCGGGACACCGGAGCCGGGTGGTGGGACGATGCGGAAGCGCAGGCACGACGAAGTCTTCCGGATCACCGGGGCACGTCAGGGCCTCGCCGACGACGTACGCGGCCGTCAGCGGCGCTATGTGATCTCCATGTCGGTCCGGACCGTGGCGGTGATCGCGGCGGCCGGTCTCTGGAACGTGGAGCGGCATGTGGCGATCGTCGCCCTGGTACTGGGCGCGGTGCTGCCGTACGTCGCCGTGGTGATCGCCAACGCCGGCCGGGAGAGCGCGCCCTCGCTGCCCTCCGCCTATCTGCCCCCGCCCGTCCGCCCCGCGCTCGGTGCCTCCGAGCACGAGCCGGCCGGTGAGCGGCGGACGACGCCCCCGGGCGCCGGCGGTCCGGGCCCCGACCGCACGGACCGCACCGGCCATGAGGATCGCACCGACCCTGAGGAGCGCGCCGACCGCGCCACCGGCCGTGATGCCGACCGCGAGCATCAGCGAGCGGGCAGCGAACCGCACTGACCGGTCCGGAACGAGCGCGTCCGGCAAGCTCAGGAAAACCTCAGATCAATCCTGAAGTTCCGGTGCACTCCAGCGCGTTCGCCGTGACATACTGCGTAGGCGCTCCGCATCCCCCGTCGGAGCGACGGACCGACGCCGGGCAGCTCCCCCCGTGGCTGCCCGGTGTCGCCATTTCCGGGCCTCGCCCCTTCTCCTCACCCTCGCGGCGCACCGCCCTGACCTGGGCATCGTGTCGGGCCTGGCAGACTTGCCCTGTCCGGAAACCGCCGGAACCCCCGGAGGCACCCGGTGCCGTCCGCCCGGGTTCCCGGTCACTCTCCCGCCGGACACGGCCGGGCCCCCGTCGGGCCCCACTGGTGGTATGGACGTGCGTGCGGTGAGCGACGAGACCGATCCGATCTGCTCCGCCAAGGGCTGCCGGGCGGACGCCGTCTGGGTGCTGGCGTGGAACAACCCGAAGCTGCACCCGCCCGAGCGCCGCAAGACCTGGCTGGCCTGCGAGGAGCACCGGGAGTACCTGTCGCGGTTCCTGGGCGTACGGGGGTTTCTCAAGGACGTGGTGGAGCTGGCCGAGTGGCGGAGCCGGGAGACCGGCCGGGGCGCCGGCGGCTGAGCGTGGCGGGCGGGGGCGGCCGGGCGTGGCGGGCGCCGGAGGACGCCGGGGCGAGAAGGACCCGGAGCCACGGAGGAGCCACGGGGCCCGGCCGCCGACGGGCCGGGGTCAGCAACTGACGGGCCGGGACTCGGCCGCCGACGGGCCGGAGTCAGCCGCCGATGGACGACATGGGCCGGTCCGGCTGGAGGAAGTCCGGGTCGTCCAGGCCGGAGCCGGCCTTCTTGCCCCACATCGCCGTGCGCCACAGCCCGGCGATCTCCTCGTCCGGCGCGCCCGAGCGCAGCGCGCCGCGCAGATCGGTCTCCTCACGGGCGAAGAGGCAGGTGCGGACCTGGCCGTCGGCGGTGAGCCGGGTGCGGTCGCAGGCCCGGCAGAACGGCCGGGTGACGGAGGCGATGACGCCCACCCGGGCGGGGCCGCCGTCCACGATCCAGCGCTCGGCGGGGGCCGAACCGCGCCGCTCGTCGCCCTCGGGCTCCAGGGTGAAGCGGGTGCGCAGCGCGGCCAGGATGTGCCCGGCGGTGATCATGCCGTCCCGCTTCCAGCCGTGCTGGGCGTCGAGCGGCATCTGCTCGATGAAGCGCAGCTCGTAACCGTGCTCCAGCGCCCAGGCGAGCAGCTCGGGGGCCTCGTCGCCGTTGAGGCCCGGCATCAGCACGGTGTTGACCTTGACCGGGGTGAGGCCGGCGTCCCGGGCGGCCGCCAGACCGTCCAGCACGTCCCGGTGCCGGTCCCGGCGGGTGAGTGCCTTGAAGACCTCGGGACGCAGGGTGTCCAGGGAGACATTGACCCGGTCGAGCCCGGCCTCCCGCAGCGCCGCCGCGGTGCGCCGCAGCCCGATGCCGTTGCTGGTCAGCGACATCCGGGGGCGGGGGCGGAGCCCGGCGCAACGGGCCACGATCGAGACCAGGCCCGGGCGGAGCAGCGGTTCACCGCCGGTGAAGCGGACGTCCGTGACGCCCAGTTCGGTGACGGCGATGGTGATGAGTCGGACGATCTCGTCGTCGGTGAGCAGCTCCGGCTTGCCGAGCCACTGGAGCCCTTCCTCGGGCATGCAATAGGTACAGCGCAGATTGCACCGGTCGGTCAGTGAGACCCGCAGATCGGTGGCCGTACGGCCATAGGTGTCGATGAGCACCGCGGCCCCTCCTCCCCCGGTAGTCCGGCTTCTCGTCTCTTCGACCGAGCCTACGCGGCGTTCGGCGAGAACGAGCAGGGCCCCGGTGACCAGGACCCCGGCGGCCGGCTCGTAGCTTCCGACGAACCGGCCCCGGGGTGGTCCCGTACGGACCGGGGAGCCGTACGTCGCGGGGCCCCGGGCGGTACGGGTGTCCGGGCGGGGGCACGGCGCCGGGCGCCCGTACGGCACGGGGTCCGGGCGGCAGGCGTCCCGGCGGGCGTACGGCTCAGTGCGCGCCGATGCCGGTGAGGGACTTGACCTCCAGCTCGGCGTACTTGCCGGCGTCCGGGGTCTCCCGGGAGAGCAGCGAGCCCAGCCAGCCCAGCAGGAAGCCCAGGGGGATGGAGAACAGACCCGGGTTCTCCAGCGGGAACCAGGCGAAGTCGGCCTCCGGGAACATCGAGGTGGGCTTGCCGGAGACGACCGGGGAGAAGAGGACGAGCGCCACCGAGGAGATCAGCCCGCCGTAGATGGACCAGAGCGCGCCCTGGGTGGTGAACCGCTTCCAGAACAGGCTGTAGAGGATGGTCGGCAGATTGGCCGAGGCGGCCACGGCGAAGGCGAGGGCGACCAGTCCGGCGACATTGAGATCGCGGGCGAGGGCGCCGAGGCCGATGGAGACCACTCCGATGAGGACGGTCGCCCAGCGGGCGGCCCGGACCTCCTCCTTCTCGGAGGCGTGCCCCTTGCGGATCACATTGGCGTAGATGTCATGGGCGAACGACGAGGAGGAGGCGAGGGTGAGGCCCGCGACCACGGCCAGGATGGTGGCGAAGGCGACGGCGGAGATCACCGCCAGCAGGATGGCGCCGCCCGCCGAGTTCTCGCCGCCGATGTGCAGGGCGAGCAGCGGGGCGGCGGTGTTGCCGGCCTTGTTGGAGGCGGTGATCTCGGCGGGCCCGACGAGCGCGGCGGCGCCGAAGCCCAGCGCGATGGTCATCAGATAGAAGGCCCCGATGATGCCGATCGCCCAGTTGACCGAGGTGCGGGCGGCCTTGGCGGTGGGCACGGTGTAGAAGCGGATCAGGATGTGCGGCAGCCCCGCCGTGCCGAGCACCAGGGCGATGCCGAGCGAGAGGAAGTCCAGCTTGGAGGTGCCGGTGGCGCCGTACTTCAGCCCGGGCTCCAGGAAGGCCGCGCCCTTGCCGCTCTTCTCGGCGGCGTCACCGAGGAGTTCGGAGACGTTGAAGCCGTACTTGAGCAGCACCAGGAAGGTGATGAGCAGGGTGCCCGCGATCAGCAGCACCGCCTTGACCATCTGCACCCAGGTGGTGCCCTTCATGCCGCCGACGGTGACGTACACGATCATCAGCAGCCCGACCAGCGCGACGATCCCGACCTTGCCGGCGTCGCTGGTGATGCCCAGCAGCAGCGAGACCAGGACGCCCGCGCCGGCCATCTGGGCCAGCAGATAGAAGATCGAGACCACGATGGTGGAGGTGCCGGCGGCGGTACGCACCGGACGCTGGCGCATCCGGTAGGCGAGCACGTCGCCCATGGTGAAGCGGCCGGAGTTGCGCAGCGGTTCGGCGACCAGGAGCAGCGCGACCAGCCAGGCGACCAGGAAGCCGATGGAGTAGAGGAACCCGTCGTAGCCGAAGAGGGCGATGGCCCCGGCGATGCCCAGGAACGAGGCGGCGGACATGTAGTCGCCGGAGATGGCCAGGCCGTTCTGGAAACCGCTGAACTGGCGTCCGCCGGCGTAGAAGTCGGCGGCGCTGCGGGTCTGCCGGCCGGCCCAGACGGTGATGACCAGGGTCGCGACGACGAAGCAGCCGAACAGGGTGATGATCAGCGGCCGGTGCTCGGTGGTGGCACTGGGGGCGGCGAGCAGGGTGGCGGCGGGGTGGACGGTGCTCATGCGTCGGCCTCCGTGCGGGTCATCCGGGCCTTGATCGCCCGCGACTTGGGGTCGAGCTTCGCGGCGGCGTGCCGTGAGTAGAACCAGGCGATCAGGAAGGTGGTGAGGAATTGGGCCAGTCCGAGCACCAGCGCCACATTGACGTTGCCGAGGAGCGTGGTGCCCATGAAGCCGCCGGCGTAGTTGGAGAGCAGGACGTACAGCAGGTACCAGGCGATGAAGGCGATGGTGAGCGGAAAGGCGAACGACCGGTAGGCGTGGCGCAGTTCACCGAACTCCGCGCTCTGCTGCACCTCGGCGAACTGTGCGGTCGTGGGCTGTGCGGGACGGTCGTCCCGGCCGCCCGGGGGCGGCGCTGCGTCGGTGGCCACGGAAGACTCCTCGCGGTGGATAGGGGGTGGGCACGGTCCGGCGTGCGGTTGACACCGGCTCTTCCCTGTCAACGGCACGGCGCCCGGCACGAAGCGGTTCACCCTCCGGGTTTTTCCGGAAGAAGTCGTTGCTGAGCCGTGATGATCAGCGCTAACTTCACTCGTCATGCACCTGCCGCCCGTACAGCTGTGCGGGCGGACGTCACGGATGATGTGGAGAACCGAACCCATGGCTCATCTGGGATCCAGGCGCGGGCGCGTGCTCGCCCTGCCCGCCGGTCTGGTACTCACGGCCTCGCTCGGACTGCTGCCGATCGGCGCGGCCTCGGCCGCCCCGGCGGACGAGGCACCGGCCACCGCGGTCGCCACGGACGGCCCGGAACTGTCGTACGTCGTCAATGTCAAGGGCGGCGGCGCGGCGAGCGCTTCGCTGAAGAAGGCGATCACCCGGGCGGGCGGCACCGTCGTGGTGGCCTACGACCGGATCGGTGTCGTCGTCGTGCACTCGAAGAACCCGGAGTTCGCGAAGACGATACGGGAGGCCAGGGACGTCCAGTCGGCCGGCGCGACCCGTACCGCGCCGATCGCCGCGCAGTCCACCAAGGACATAGCCGCCGAACAGCCGCTCACCGCCCGGGAGGCGAAGGCCGCGGCGGCCAGGGCGTCCGACGAGCAGGACGCGCTGGAACCGCTCCAGTGGGATCTGCCGGCCATCAAGGCGGACAAGGCGCACCAGCGGTCGCTGGGCAGCAGGAAGGTCACCGTCGCGGTCATCGACACCGGGGTGGACGACACCCACCCCGACCTGGCGCCCAACTTCGACCGCGCGGCCTCCGCGAGCTGTGTCTCGGGCAAGGCCGACACCACCGAGGGCGCCTGGCGGCCCGCCGCCGGCGAGAGCGACCACGGCACCCATGTGGCGGGCACCATCGCCGCCGCCAAGAACGGCACCGGCGTCACCGGTGTCGCGCCGGGGGTGAAGGTCTCCGGCATCAAGGTCTCCAACCCCGACGGGTTCTTCTACACCGAGGCGGTCGTCTGCGGTTTCGTCTGGGCCGCCGACCACGGCGCCGAGGTGACCAACAACAGCTATTACGTGGACCCCTGGCTCTTCAACTGCGTCAACGACCCGGACCAGAAGGCCCTGGTCGAGGCGATCAAGCGGGCCTCCGGGTACGCCGAGCGCAAGGGCGCGGTCAATGTGGCCGCCGCCGGCAACTCCAGCACCGACCTGGCCTCGCACTCGGTCACCGACACCACCAGCCCCAATGACTCGGCCCCGGTCAAGCGGACCGTCGACCCGAGCCAGTGCCCCGACATCCCGACGATGCTGCCCGGTGTGGTCACCGTCTCCGCGACCGGCGCCAAGGGCCTGAAGGCCTCGTACTCCAACTGGGGCAACGGGGTCGTGGACATCGCCGCGCCCGGCGGTGACTCGACCGCCTACCAGCCGCCGCAGGCCCCCGCCGTCAACGGGCTGATCCTCTCCACGCTGCCCGGCGGCAAGTTCGGCTACAAGGGCGGCACCTCGATGGCCTCCCCGCATGTCGCGGGCGTCGTGGCGCTGATCAGGTCGACGCACCCGAACGCCTCCCCGGCCCGGGTGAAGGAGCTGCTGTACGCCCAGGCCGACGACCAGGCGTGCACCAACCCGTACGACATCAACGGCGACGGCAAGATCGACGGGGTGTGCGAGGGCGGCAAGAACAAGAACGGCTTCTACGGCACCGGGCTGGCCGACGCCCTGGACGCCGTCCGCAAGTAGCGCCCGGCGCGCCCCGTCCCCGCGTATGACGGCCGGCGCGCCCCGACCCCGCCTATGACGGCCGGCGCGCCCCGACCCCGCGTATGACGGCGGGGCCCCGCTCGCCTGCCGGGCCACGGGTGGGTCCGCTCGCCCGTAGGGTCGCGGGGGGCTCATGCGGGACGGCGGGCGGCCGGCGGTACGGGGCCGGGTGCGGGGAACCGCACCCGGCCTCGCTTCCTCTTTCTTCTCCTGGCACTGAGTGTCAGCATGAAACCTATGGACCTCACTGAGCACGGCGATCTGCCCCGGGTGTGGACGGTACTGGGTGCCGAAACAGGGTTGCTGGAGGGAATCCGGTACGAGCGCGGCGACGGCCCCGGGCTGCCGGCGCGGCTGCCGGTCATGGAGCTGGCCCGGACCTCGGTGGCGGCCGCCGCGCTGGCGGCGGCCGAGCTCGCCGCCGTCCGCGCCGGAGGACCGGCGCCCCGGGTGCGGGTCTCGGACGGGGCGGTGGCGGCGGCCTTCGTCAGCGAGCGGCTGGTCCGGCTGGACGGCCGGGCGTGGGCGGCCTTCGATCCGCTCTCGCGCTTCTGGCGGACCGGCGACGGCCGGCTGCGCACCCACGCCAACTACCCGCACCACCGGGCCAGGTTGCTCGCCGCACTGGGGCTGCCGGACGGCGCCCCGGTGGCGGCCGTGGCCGCCGTTCTCGGGGGCCGGCGGGCCGTGGAGGTGGAGGAGGCGGTGTACGCGGCCGGGGGGCTGGCCGTCGCGGTACGGGACGTACGGCAGTGGGCCGCGCACCCGCAGGGTGCCCTGGTCCCGGGCCGGCCGCCGCTCACCCTGGAGCGGTCGGACGGGCCCGGGCGCCGGCCGGTTCCGTTCCCGGCGGCCGGGACGCCGGCCCGGCCGTGCGCGGGGCTCCGGGTGCTGGACCTGACCCGGGTCCTCGCCGGTCCGGTCGCCACCCGGACGCTGGCCCTGCTGGGCGCCGAGGTGCTGCGCCTGGACTCCCCGCACCTGCCGGAGAGCCAGGAGGCCCACAACGACACCGGGCCCGGCAAGCGGTCGGCCGTCCTGGACCTGGCGAGCCGGGCCGGCCGGCGTACCTTCGACGAGCTGCTGGCCGGGGCGGACGTGGTGGTGAGCGGCTACCGGCCCGGGGCGCTCGACCGGTTCGGCCTCTCCCCCGCCGAACTGGCCGCGCGGCGCCCGGGGCTGGTCGTCGCCCGGTTGTCGGCCTGGGGGCGGTACGGCCCCTGGCGCGGCCGGCGGGGCTTCGACAGCCTGGTCCAGGCGGCGACCGGCATCGCCCTGCTGGAGGGCACCGACAGCGAGCCGGGTGCGTTGCCCGCGCAGGCGCTCGACCACGGCACCGGCTATCTGCTGGCCGCCGGGGTGCTGCGGGCACTGACCGAGCGGCACCGGGACGGCCGGGGCGCCCTGGTCGAGGCGGCCCTCACCGAGACCGCCCACTGGCTGGTGCACGACCTCGGGCGAGACGGGACCACCGGTCCGGACGGCCCGGCGGACCCGGACGGCCCGGCGGACCCGGGCGGCCCGGCCGATCCGGGGGGCCCGGCCAACCGGGACCGCTGGACCAGCACGGTGGACGGCCCGCTGGGGCGGCTGCGGTACGCCCGTTCCCCGGTGGCGTACGAGGGCGGCCCGGCCGACTGGACCCGGCCGCCGGGCCGGTGGGGCACCGACGCCCCGGCCTGGTCCGGTGACTGAGGCACGGCGACCGAGCACGGCGACCGAGCCGTGCCGCCGACGGACCGCAGGGGTGCCCGGCGGTCAGCTCCCCGGACGCGGCCGGGGCGCGGACGCCCGGGCGAGGATCCCGGTGACCAGCAGGTACTGGGCGGCGGCATAGCTGAGCATGATCCAGAAGTCGGGTACCGGCGGCTGCGGCCAGCCGGCCACTCCACCGGCGATCAGGGTGTCGGAGAGCAGGAAGAGCGCGCCGCCCGCCCCGGCGACGGCGCCCAGACCGGCGGCGCCCCGGGCCATCACGGTCAGCAGGGTGGCGTACCCGGCGACCGGCAGCCGCAGCCCGGCGGGCAGCCCCGGCCACAACAGGGCCACCGTGACCACCAGCGCGGCCCCGTACCCACCGGTGACGACCCGGCCCCGGCCGGGCGCCGCCGCCCGGCGCGTACCGCGAAAAGCGACCAGATAGCAGAGGTGGCCCAGGGCGAACGAGCCCATTCCGGCGAGAAAGGCCCACTCGGCGCCGTCCGCGAGCAGGAGGACGTCCCCGCCCCAGCCGCACACCAGCGCGGCGAGCAGCGGGCGGGGGGCCCGGCACACCGCCGCGTACGCCAGCAGCAGGGGCATCAGCAGCGGTTTGGCGAGCAGATGGCCGGTGGCCGAGCCCCCGAGCAGCGCGGTCAGGTCGGTCACGACCGCCAGCCCGAAGGCGCCGAGCAGCAGCGCCCCGGCCCGCCCGGCACGAGCCGCCGGAACGACCGCCCGGCCGCCGGTTCCGGTGATCGTCCGGCCGCCGGTTCCGACGACTGGGCGGCCTTCGGTCCTGGCGGTCGCCGCCCCGGTCCCGGGGGCCGCCGGTCCTGGCCCGGCGGTCACGCGGCCGGCCCGGCGGACTCGAGCGCCGGTGCCGGCCGCCCCTCCGGGCCGGCGGGGGCGGGCCCGGCACCGGTCCGGTCCGACGGGGGCACGGCGACCGGAGGCGCGGCGACCGGAGACGGGGCGGCCGGAGACGGGGCGGCCGGAGGCGGGGCGGGCTGCCAGCCGGGTCCCCGGAAGACCCGGCCGGCCCGCTCCCGCCAGCCACGGGCGGCCCGCAGGTCCCGCGCGATGGCGGCGTACTCATGGGTGGCGACCCGCAGCGGGTTGTAGGTGGCGATGTTCTTGGTGAGCCCGAAGACGGGCCGCTCGGTCTCCGGCGTGAAGGAGCCGAACATCCGGTCCCAGACGATGAGGATCCCGCCGAAGTTCCGGTCCAGATAGCCGCCCTGGGAGGCGTGGTGCACCCGGTGGTGGGAGGGGGTGTTGAAGACGAACTCGATCGGGCGGGGAAGCCTGCCGATCCGCTCGGTGTGCACCCAGAACTGGTAGACGAGGTTGGCCGAGGAGCAGAAGGCCAGCGCCGCCGGGTGCACCCCGCAGACGATCAGCGGCAGGTAGAACGGCCAGACGGTGAGCGAGGTCCAGGGCTGCCGCAGCGCGGTGGTGAGGTTGAACTTCCGGCTGGAGTGGTGGACGACATGGCAGGCCCAGAGGATCCGTACGACATGGTGGCCGCGGTGGGACCAGTAGTAGAAGAAGTCCTGGGCGAGCAGCATCAGCGGAACCGTCCACCACAGGACGGGCACCCGGGCCGGCGTCAGCTCGTAGACCGCGGTGTAGACCGCCACGATCGGGATCTTCCAGAGGAAGTCGAAGACCAGGCTGCCGAGCCCCATGCCCAGGCTCGTCGCGGCGTCCCTGGTCTCATAGCCGGCGGCGTCCTCGTCGGGGTGCAGCCGGCAGCTGACGATCTCGAGGACGGTGAGCAGCACGAACGCGGGTATGGACCACAGCACGACATCGGGCAGGTTCGGCATGCGAGCACGGTAGAGCGGGCCACCGGGGCGCGGCTAGGGGTTGTTACCCACAAGTATGCGAGACGATCTGTCAACGCCCGCCGGGCGTCCCTCAGTCGCCGAACACTCCCTGAACATATGGGACAAATCGGGGCGCATCGCCCGGCTTCCCGCACCGGACGGATCGTCACCCCGCTCCCCCGTTCCCGCCCGCCGAGCCCGGCGCAACTCCCGTCCATCGCGCCGGAGTCGGGGGCGGGCGGGCGCGGCGGCGGCCGGCCGGGGGGACGCCCGGGCGCGGCGCTGTCAGTGCCGGGCTCTATTCTCAGGAACCATGCTCGACGACCGTACGACAGCCATGTGGCCGACCGCCTACCCGCAGGGGTACGCGGTCGTCGACGTGGAGACCACCGGACTCGCCCGCGACGACCGGATAGTGTCGGCTGCCGTCTACCGGCTGGACGCCCAGGGGAATGTGGAGGACCACTGGTACACGCTGGTCAACCCCGAGCGCGATCCCGGTCCGGTCTGGATCCACGGACTGACCGCCGACATGCTGGTGGAGGCCCCGCTCTTCCCGGACATCGCCGCGGAGTTCTCGACCCGGCTGGAGGGCCGGGTGCTGGTGGCGCACAACGCCCTCTTCGACTGGGGCATGATCTCCCGGGAGTACGCCCGGGCCGAGCGGACCGCGCCGGTGCGCCAGCGGCTGTGCACCATCGCGCTCGCCCGGGAGCTGGCGCTGCCGCTGCCCAACCTCAAGCTGGAGTCGCTCGCCGCCCACTTCGGGGTGGAGCAGCGCCGGGCCCACCACGCGCTGGACGACGCCCGGGTGCTGGCCGAGGCGTTCCGGCCGAGCCTGCACGCGGCGGCCGAGCGGGGGGTGACGCTGCCGCTGCTGGAGTGCCGGCCGCTCACCGAGTGGGTGCGGGAGCCGGCCCCGGCCGCGCGGATCGGCCGTCAGCCCTCGTACGGGCACGGCAGTTGGCGCCCCGCGCGCAAGCGCCCGGCCTGCCCGTACCCCAACCCCGGGCGGTACGAGCCGGACAAGCCGCTCAAGCAGGGCATGCGGGTCGCCTTTTCGGGTGATACCTCCATCGACCGGGAGCTGCTGGAGGACCGGGCGGTCGAGGCGGGACTGCACGTGGCCACCAGCGTCTCCCGGCTGACCAGCCTGCTGGTCACCAACGATCCGCTGGCGGGCACCTCCAAGACGGCGAAGGCGCGCCAGTTCGGCACGCCGATCGTGGACGAGGCCGCCTTCACCCATCTGCTCCGGGACGTGGCCCCGGCCGGGGGCTGAGCCGGGGGGCTGAGCCGGAGGCGGGCGCGGCGGGACCGGGAGCCGGGTGCGGCCGGCCGTCCCCGGCCGATGCGACGGGCGGCTGGCCGGACGGGTGACCGCAGGGCGTGCCGCCGCTCCGGCGACCGGTGCCGGACCGCACCCTGTGGCGCATGGCACGTTGTGAGGTCTGCGGAAACGATTACGGCATGTCGTTCGAGGTGCACGCGCAGGGCGCGGTGCATGTCTTCGACTGCTTCGCCTGCGCCATCCACCGCATGGCGCCCATCTGTGAGCACTGCCGGGTCCAGATCATCGGCCAGGGCGTCGAGGTCGAGGGCCACTGGTACTGCGGCGGGCACTGCGCCCGGGCCGAGGGGAGGGCGGGACTCGTCAACAAACGCTGACAAGGTCTGACCAGGACTGCTCAGCGCTGACAAGCACTGAGCAACACCGGCAGGCACCGGCAGGCACCGGCAGGCACCGGCAGGCACCGGCAGGCACCGGCAGGCACCGGCAGGCACCGGCAGGCACCGGCAGGCACCGGCAGGCACCGGGACGATACGGTCCGCCGCCCGCGAGGGCCCGGACCCCGCGTTCCCGCCATGGCGGAGGCGGCGGCCCCGGGGCCCCGCGCCCTCGCCGTCCGCCATGGCCGGGGTGGCGGGTCCGGACGCCACCCGCCCCCGTCCCGGGTCGGAGCCGGCGGCCCCGGCCGGACCCGGCGGCCGGGGCGGCGGGGCGTACGGGTACGGTCGATGGCGTGTACCGCTTCCTGTTGTCCCGGCAGTGGGTGATCCTCACCCTGCTCGCCCTCGTCCTCATCCCCGTGATGATCGAGCTGGGCTTCTGGCAGTTCCACCGGCACCAGCACCGCGTCGCCCAGAACGCCCTGATCGAGGACAACCTGCGGGCCCGGCCCATGCCGGTCACGGAGCTCACCTCCCCCGGCCACACCGTCCCGCGCGCCGACTACTGGCGCCGGGTCACCGCCACCGGCACCTTCGACACCGCCCATGAGGTCGTGGTGCGCCGCCGTACCTCCGCCGACGAGCGGATCGGCGTCCTGGTGCTCACGCCGCTGAACCTCCGGGGCGGCGCCACCGTCCTGGTCAACCGGGGCTGGATCCCGGCCGCCGCCGACCAGATGGCCTTCCCCGAGGTGCCGCCCGCGCCCCGGGGCGAGGTCACCGTCACCGGCCGGCTGAAGGCCGACGAGACCACCGGCGCCAGCGGCATCAAGGACCTCAAGGGGCTGCCGCCCCGTCAGGTCATGCTGATCAACAGCGAGCAGCAGACCGAAGTGCTGGGCCGGCCGGTGCTCGGCGGCTATCTGGAGCAGACCGCGCCGGTGCCGTCCGGTGACACCCCCGAGCTGATCCCCGAGCCCGACCACGACTCCATCGGCCCGCACATGGCGTACGCCGTCCAGTGGTGGCTGTTCGCCGCCGGCGTACCGGTCGGCTGGGTGGTGCTGGTCCGGCGCGAGAAGCGCGACCGGGCGGCGGCCGCGGCGGAGAGCCCGGCCCGGCCGGAGCCCGCGGCCGCCTGATCACTGCCCCGGTGGCCGTCCGGGCCCACCGCCCGGGCCGCCCGCCATGTGACCCTCGTCCACCGCTGCTTAACCGCCGGTCGGGGCGGGAACAGGCCACAGCGTGACGCAACGCATTGAGGACTACGCCCTCATCGGGGATCTCCAGACCGCCGCGCTCGTGGGCAGGGACGGCTCGATCGACTGGCTCTGTCTGCCCCGCTTCGACTCGGCGGCCTGTTTCGCGGCACTGCTGGGGGACGAGGAGAACGGCCACTGGCGGCTCGCGCCCAAGGACGCCAAGGCCTGTACCCGCCGGGGCTATCTGGACAGCTCGCTGGTGCTGGAGACGGTCTGGGAGACCCGCACCGGCACGGTCCGGGTCCTGGACTTCATGCCGCAGCGCGACGAGGCGCCCGATGTCGTCCGGATCGTGGAGGGGCTCAGCGGCTCGGTCGAGATGTACGGGACGCTCCGGCTGCGCTTCGACTACGGCTCGGTGGTGCCCTGGGTGCGCCGGTCGGACGGCCACCGGGTGGCGGTCGCGGGGCCCGACTCGATATGGCTCCGCAGCGAGCCGGAGGTGAAGACCTGGGGCCAGCAGTTCTCCACCTGCTCGTCGTTCACGGTCGGCGAGGGCGAGAAGGTCGCCTTCGTCCTCACCTGGCACCCCTCGCACGACCAGCGTCCCTCGCTGATCGACCCGTTCGAGTCGCTGGAGCACTCCCTGGAGGACTGGCGCGAGTGGGCGGACACCTGCACCTACGAGGGCCCGCACCGGGCGGAGGTGCTCCGCTCGCTGATCACCCTCAAGGCGATGACCTACGCGCCGACCGGCGGGATCGTGGCCGCCGCCACCACCTCGCTGCCGGAGGACCCGGGCGGGGTACGGAACTGGGACTACCGCTACTGCTGGCTGCGCGACTCCACCCTGACGCTCGGCGCGCTGCTGGCGGCCGGCTACCTGGACGAGGCGGCGGCGTGGCGGGACTGGCTGCTGCGGGCGGTGGCCGGCGACCCGGCGGACCTCCAGATCATGTACGGGCTGGCGGGTGAGCGGCGGCTGCCCGAGCTGGAGCTGCCCTGGCTGAGCGGGTACGAGGGAGCGAGCCCGGTACGGATCGGGAACGCCGCCGTGAAGCAGCTCCAGCTCGATGTGTACGGGGAGGTCATCGACTCGCTCTTCCTGGCCCGGGAGGCCGGGCTCGCCGCCCAGTCGCACGCCTGGAACCTCCAGCTGAGTCTGCTGGGCTTCCTGGAGTCCACCTGGCGCCGGCCGGACGAGGGGCTCTGGGAGGTACGCGGACCGCGCCGCCACTTCGTGCACTCCAAGGTGATGGCATGGGTGGCCGCCGACCGCGCGGTCCGCACCCTGGAGGCCGACCCCTCGCTGCCCGGCGACCCGGCGCGCTGGCGGGCGATGCGGGACGAGGTGCACCGGGAGGTGTGCGAGAAGGGGTACGACCCCGAGCGCAACACCTTCACCCAGTCGTACGGCTCCAAGGAACTGGACGCGGCCACCCTGCTCATCCCCCGGGTCGGCTTCCTGCCCCCGGACGACCCCCGGGTGGTGGGCACGGTGGACGCGGTACGGGAGGAGCTGAGCCACGACGGTTTCATCCGCCGCTACACCACCGACGGGTCCCGGGTGGACGGGCTCCCCGGCGACGAGGGCACCTTCCTGGCCTGCTCGTTCTGGATGGTGGACGCGCTGCGGCTGACCGGCCGGACCAAGGAGGCGCGGGAGCTGTTCGAGCGGCTGCTCTCGCTCACCAACGACGTGGGGCTGCTGGCCGAGGAGTACGAGCCGGTGTCCGGGCGGCAGCTCGGGAACTTCCCGCAGGCGTTCAGCCACATCGGTCTGGTCAGCTCCGCCATCGCGCTGGCCCGCGCGGAGGCCGGCGACTGAGCCGCTGCCCGGGGCCGCCGCTCGGGGCCGGTGCCGGGCGGCGGCTGGGACGCGGGCCCCGGGGTCCGGGGTGGAAGGCCCTCGCGCCGGAGTGGCGGGAGGCGGCAGGATGGCGGCATGGATCTTGGACTGAAGGACCGTGTGTACGTCGTGACCGGCGCCTCCCGGGGCCTGGGCCTCGCCTCGGCCCGGGCGCTGGTGGCCGACGGCGCCAGGGTGGTGATCGCGGCACGCGACGAGGAGGCCGTGGCGCGGGCGGCCGAGGAACTGGGCCCGAACGCGGTGGGGCTGGCCGTCGACAACGCCGACCCGGCGGGAGCCGAGCGGCTGATCGGGGCCGCCCGGACGCACTTCGGCCGGTTCGACGGCGTACTGATCAGCGTCGGCGGCCCGCCGCCCGGGCGGGTGGCGGACAACACCGACGAGCAGTGGCGGACGGCGTTCGAGTCGGTCTTCCTGGGCGCGGTCCGGCTGGCCCGTACGGCGGCCGAAGCCCTGGCCGAGGGCGGGGTGATCGGCTTCGTCCTCTCCGGTTCGGTGTACGAGCCGATTCCCGGGCTCACCATCTCCAACGGCCTGCGACCCGGGCTCGCCGGGTTCGCCAAGTCGCTCGCCGACGAGCTGGGCCCGCGCGGGATCCGGGTGGTGGGGCTGCTCCCGGGACGGATCGACACCGGCCGGGTGCGCGAGCTGGACGCCCTCTCCGGCGACCCGGACGCCACCCGGGCCCACCACGAGGAGCGGGTGCCGCTGCGCCGGTACGGCACGCCCGAGGAGTTCGGCGGCGCGGCCGCGTTCCTGCTCTCCCCGGCGGCCGGTTATCTGACGGGCGTGATGCTCCCGGTGGACGGCGGCAACCGGCACGGCTTCTGACCGCCGGCGGGCCCGCCGTACAGGAGCCCGCGCGCGACCGCGCCCGGGTCCGCCGCGCACCGGCCCCCACCGGGCGCCGAGCCGCCGGCCCCGGACCGGGGCTCCGGGCCGCCCGACGCCGATCATCGTGCCGGGGTCGGGTCGGGTCACTGTGGCCGGACGGCTCGGCCGTGCGCACGAGCCCGCCCGGGACGGGCTCGGAGGTCCGAGCTCCGAAGTCCGGGGCCGGGTCCCGGGGAGACACCCGGCACCGGCAGCCGTACCGGGTCGGTCCCGCCGCACGGGCGACGGCCACCGAGTGCGAAGCCCCGGCGCCCGGCCCGGACACGGAGCCGCCCCGGCCGGGCCCCGGCGCCCGCGAGGCGCCGACTGCCGCCGGAGCGGGTTCGTCGGCCCGGACCAGGCACCGTGGACGAGCGGGGTCCGGGCCCACTGCGGGGAACCGCCGGCGATCCCTGGTTCGCCGGCGCGGTCCCGGCCACCCCGCGCCCGTGCAGGCGGAACCACCGGACCGGCCCCGGCACCCGCGGGGCCGTACCACGACGGCTGCCGGGGGGCGGGTGCGCAGCTTCCGGACCGCACGGCCATGGACGGGCCGAGGTCCGGGCCCGCCGGGTCCGGAGCGGTCCGTCCCGGGGAGGCCGTCGGGCCGGGCCCCCGGCGCCCGTGAGGTCGCATGGCGCCGACTCCGGGCGGGACGGCAAGCCGGGCCCGGACGCCGCACCGTGGACGAGCCGCGGCCCGGGCCCGCCGGGTCCGGAGCGGTCCGTCCCGGGGAGGGCCGCCGACCGGGACCCCACCGGCTGCGCGGCCGTACGGCTTCGGCTGCCGGGCGGGACGGTCAGCCGGGCCCGGACCGCGCGGCCTCGGGCGAGCGGAGGTCCGAGACCGCCGGGTCCCGGGGGGTCCGTTCCGAGGAGGACCGCCGGGCCCGGCCCGCGCAGCCGCAGGTGGGGCCGCCGGGACCGGGTCGCCGCTCCGCCGGGGTCAGCTCACCCGGCCGGGGCGGTGGCCGGCGGTGCGGAGGTACGCCTTGGCGGGCAGCTGCTTGAGACCCGCCGAGTCCCGGGCGTGGGCCAGCGCCCCGTCCCGCAGCCGGGTCAGGGTCTCGCCCGGCGAGGCACCCGGCTCCAGCGTGAGCGCCACCCGCGCCGTGGGAGCCGTACGGCGGCCGGTCAGCCGGACCCGGGCCCGGTCGACGCCGTCCAGGGTCTCGGCCTCGCCCGCCATCGCGTCCTCCAGGGTCCGGCCGCGCAGCCCCGCGCCCTCGCCGTCCCGGCTGTTCACCAGCACCTCGGTGAGCCGGCGGCGGCGCGCCTGGACGAGCAGCCAGGCGAGCGCGGCCAGCAGCAGCACCGCGAGCGCCGCGAGCACGGCCGGCCACCACCAGTCCTCGCCCCGCCAGCGGCGGCGGGCACCGGTGGAGAGCAACACCCCGTCGGGACCGTGCCAGGGCCACCAGGACGGCACGTCCAGGCCGGCTCCGGCGGCGAGCACCGCGCCGCCGACGGCCAGCAGGACGAGGCCGGCCAGCCCCAGCAGCACCCGGTTGACGATCCGCAGCACGCCCTCACCCCTTCTTCCGGGCCGCACGGGTGACGCGCACGGCCGGGGCGGGCGGCCGGGCCAGGCCCAGCTCCCCGATGCCCGCGCGCACGGCGGCGGTCACGTCGTTCCGTACGTCCTCCAGTTCGCGGAAGTGCGAGACGGCCCGCACCCCGACCCGGCGGCGGCGCGCCCTGACCCGGACCGACTGGACACCCGGCACGTCCAGGGCCCGGTCACGCAGCACCTCGGCCACCGAGTCCCGGCTCAGCCCGGCCCGTACCGGCTCGGCGTCCCGCCGCATCGGAAGCATCCGACGGAGCCCGGGGGTGCAGGCCAGCAAGAGCAGCCAGAGCCCCAGCAGCACCGCCACCGCCGCGCCGATGAGCACCCAGTGGTCGTTGAGCGGCCGGGTGGCCAGCTCGTCCGCGAGGAACCGGCGCCAGCGCATGCCGGGGCGCTCGGCCCGTACCGCCGCCACGTCGTAGAGGAGCAGCCCGGAGCCGCCCAGCACCACCAGGGCGAGCAGCGTCGCCGGTACGCGCCGCGCCGCCCAGAAGCGGCGGGCTCCCCGGGACGGCTCCGGGGCCGGTGTGCGGTCGCTCATCGCAGTCCCCTTCCCCGGCCGTCCCGGCCGCCCTGGTCGTTCCGGTCGTACGGCGTGAGCAACCGCTCCACCCGGACCGCCACCTCCGGCACCGTCATGCCCGCCAGTTGCCGCACCCGCCGACTCACCCGCCCGCGCACCGCGCCGCACTGGGCGCCGATGTCGGAGGGGTAGCCGAGATCGAGCGTCACATGCACCCGGGCGCTGTCCCGGCGCACCAGGACGCTCGCCCGGGGCGGATCGCCGCCCTCGGGCAGGCTGCCCAGCGCCTCACGCGCCGCCCGCGCGGCGATCTTCGCCACGACCCGGTCGGCGATGGTGGTCGCCCCGCGATCCGCCGGCTCGATCCGGTCCGCGGCCACCTCCCGTCACCGCCGCCGCTCGTCGCGGGAGCGGACCCGGAAGAAGTCCCCGGGTTCGAGATCGCCGTCGAGGAACCGGCCGGCCACCAGGCCGACCAGTCCCAGCGCGGCGACCACCAGAAACGCCCCGAAACCGCCGAACCAACCGGCGAAGCCGAGCGCCATGCCGGCCACCAGGCCGATCACCGCCATGCTCATCACGCGCTCCCATTCCAGCCGTCAGCCGTCATGCCGTTCTGTCGTCATGCCGTCCTGCCCATCGATGTGCCCGCCCGCCGGGGCCGTGGTCCCGGGATCCCCATGGCCTCCGGGGGTCCTCGTCGGCCTCCGGGGCCGCCGGGTGACGGGGGGCCCCGGGCGTCCCGGGGTTCCACCGGGCGGGTCCCGGGCGGCTCCCGCGGGCGGGGCACCTCACTGGAGCCGGCTCTCCGACTCCTCGTCCTCCTCCTCGGGCAGCTTCACGTCGCTGACGGCGATGTTGACCTCGACCACCTCGAGCTCGGTCATCCGTTCCACCGCGTTGACGACGTTCTCCCGGACGGCCCGGGCCACGTCCGCGATCGCCACCCCGTACTCCACGACGATCTCCAGGTCGAGTGCCGTCTGCACCTCCCCGACCTCGGCCTTCACCCCTCGGGTGACGCTGGGCCGGCCGCCCGGCACCCGGTCGCGGACGGCGCCGAAGGTGCGGGAGACACCACTGCCCATGGCGTGCACCCCGACGACGTCCCGGGCGGCCAGCCCGGCGATCTTCTCGACCACGCCGTCCGCGATGGTGGTACGGCCCCGGGTCGCCGGGGCGCCGCCGGGGCTCCGCTTGACGCCGGGCCCCTTGCGGGTGTCCGCCGCCGGGTCGCCCGGACGGGCGCCCCGCGCCGTCTGTGCGGTCTGCGACATGTCGTCGGTCATCTCTGCGCCCCTTCCAGCACGGTGATGTCCCCCTTGTTCACATTAGGTGCCGTTGCGCACAATCGCGCCGGGAATGCGGCAGTCTGGAGCGATGACCACGGCTGGAGCGCAGACCACGGGCGGGGCGGACGGGACGGACGGAACCGGGGCGGCGGACCGTTCCTGGACGGCGGCGGTACGGGCCAGGCTGAGCCTCGGCCGGCTGCTGCCCCTGGGCGGCCCCGAGGAGGGCGCCTGGCTGGCCGAGCGGGCCGCCGTCACGGTGCTGGGCGAGGCCGCCCGCCAGGTACCGGAGGCGGTGCCGGGGCGGTGGCGGATCGGACCGGTCGCCCCGGACGCGGCGGTCGGAAGCCCCGCGCTGCCGCCTCCCCCGGGCGCGCTGCCGGTGGGGCCGCTGCGGCTGGAGGCGGAGGTCGCGGTGGAGCTCACGGCGGCCGGCCCGGCGCCCCTGCCGGCCGTCGCGGAGCGGCTGCGTACGGTGCTCCTCGCCGCGGCGGCGGAGCGGCTGGGGCTGCCGTTGACCGAGGTGGATCTGCGGGTCACCGCCCTGCTGGACGACCGGCCGGACGCCCCGGCGGATTCCCGGCGGCCGACTGAGCCGTCCGGGGGAGGTCCCGCCCCGGACGAGCCGCCGGAGCCGGCCGGTCCGGCTTCCGGACCGGAGCCCGGCGCCTCCGGGCCCGAGGCCGGCCGGCCTGAGACCGTCAGACTCGACGAGCCCGGCGCGGCCGGCGACGGCCCCCCGGCACCCGAGGCGGCCGTGGCGCTCGCGGTGCCGGGGGTCGCCCGGCTGACGACGGTCCTGGGTCCGTCCGTGCACCGGGCCGCCGGCCACGTCCGGATCGAACTGGCGACGGCCCCCGGGCACCGCGCGCTGGATGTGGCGCTGGCGGTGCGGGGGGCCGTCGGGGACGGGCTGCCGGTGACGGTCGTGGTCACCGGGGTGGCGTAACCGGCGGGGCCGTCCGGGCGGACGCCTCGTACGGGGACCGGGGCGGGGACGGAACGGCTCCGCGATCCGGGCGCCCCGGCGCCGAAGCGGCTCCGCGCTTCAGTGCCCTCAGTCCGCGAGCCCCGCGAGGTCACGGAGCCGGCGGGCCTGGGCGGCGCGCTCGGCGGCGCGCTGCTCCTCGTACGTACGCCCCGCCGCGCCGCTCAGCAGCGCCTTGGTCTCGATCACGGCGTCACGCGGGGCGGCCAGCAGCGCGGCCGTCAGATCGCGCACCGCGCCGTCCAGTTCCTCCCCCGGTACGACGAGATTGGCCAGTCCGATGCGCTCGGCCTCGTCGGCGTGGACGAACCGCCCGGTGGCGCAGATCTCCAGCGCCCGGGCATAGCCGACCGCCGCCACCAGGGGATGCGTACCGGTGAGGTCGGGGACCAGGCCGAGGCTGGTCTCGCGCATGGCGAACTGGGCGTCCCGCGCGGCCACCCGGAGGTCGCAGGCGAGGGCCAGCTGGAAGCCGGCGCCGATGGCGTGTCCCTGTACGGCGGCGATCGACACCAGGTCGTTCCGCCGCCACCAGGTGAACGCCTCCTGGTACTCCGCGATGATCGCGTCCAGCTCCGCGTCGGAGCCGCGCGCCATCTCCAGGAAGGACGGCTCGCCGTCGAAGCCCTCGGGGGTGAACGCCTGCCGGTCGAGTCCGGCGGAGAAGGACTTGCCCTCGCCGCGCAGGACGACCACCCGGACGTCGCCCGGCAACGACCGGCCCGCCTCGGCCAGCGCGCGCCAGAGCGCGGGGGACTGCGCGTTGCGCTTGGCGGGGTTGGTCAGCGTCACGGTGGCGACGGCACCGGCGGCCTCACCGGCTTCGGTGCCGCCGGCGCCACCGACGGTGAGCCGTACCCCGTCCTTGTCGAGGACCGTGCTGGTGTCGGGCGCGGTGCCGGTGTCGGCGTCGGGCACCGCGCTGGCGGAGTCGGCTGGGTCGAGCGAGGTCATGGAGCGCCTCCGGGTCCGGTACGGATGTGCGGTCAGCCGCAAGTGACTGCACAGTAACCACCCGGCCGTACACAGGGAACGGCCGGGTGGCCCCGCCCGGAACCGGTGGGGCCGGACACGCCTCGCCCGGCGTCAGGCCGTAGGAGCCTTCTTGCCGCGCGTGGCGCCACCGCGCCCGCGCAGTGTGACCCCGGATTCGCTCAGCATCCGGTGGACGAATCCGTAGGACCGGCCGGTCTCCTCGGCCAGCGCCCGGATGCTCGCACCGGAGTCGTACTTCTTCTTCAGGTCTGCCGCGAGCTTGTCGCGCGCGGCGCCGGTCACCCGGCTGCCCTTCTTCAGAGTCTCGGCCACCCGTGCCTCCTCATGGGAAGTGCGCTCTGGTCTTCTCATGATCACCCCTCGGGCGCGTCCTGGCCAGCCATTCGACAAGGTCCGTGACACAAGGTTGGGCCGTCCCGGGGCGGGCACCCGCGACGGAATGGTCGCAGCGCCGTGGCAGGAAGTGGGAAAGGCCAGGTCAGGAGCGGGTGGGTGGCGGCGCGGCGCGGCGGAACCGGAAGCGGGGCGTTCGCCGGGTGCCGCGCCGCGATACGAGAGCCGCTCACCCAGATGAAGGATCACGCGTAGGCCGAATGATCGAGACGGCCGCCCGGCGGCCGTCCCGGTGCACCGCGCGGGCGGCCGAACCCCGGTCCGTCACCGGGCCGCACCCGGCCCCGGGGCCGCGTCCGAGCACCGGGCCGCGCCGGGCCCCGCCGGGCGCCGAGGTCCGGGCGGGGCGGCGGGCGAGGGCGTCAGGCGAGGGCCACCAGGTCGGCGTAGTCCGCGCCCCACAGGTCCTCCACGCCGTCCGGCAGCAGGATGATCCGCTCGGGCTGGAGCGCCTCCACCGCGCCCTCGTCGTGGGTGACCAGGACGACCGCGCCCTTGTAGGTGCGCAGGGCGCCGAGGATCTCCTCGCGGCTGGCCGGGTCGAGGTTGTTGGTCGGCTCGTCGAGGAGCAGCACATTGGCGGAGGAGACGACCAGGGTGGCGAGCGCCAGCCGGGTCTTCTCACCGCCGGAGAGCACCCCGGCGGGCTTGTCGACGTCGTCGCCCGAGAAGAGGAACGAGCCGAGCACCTTGCGCACCTCGACCAGATCGAGGTCGGGTGCCGAGGAGCGCATGTTCTCCAGGACGGTCCGGTCGGGGTCCAGGGTCTCGTGCTCCTGGGCGTAGTAGCCGAGCTTGAGGCCGTGGCCCGGGGTGACCGCGCCGGTGTCGGGCTGCTCGACGCCGCCGAGCAACCGGAGCAGGGTCGTCTTGCCGGCGCCGTTGAGGCCGAGGATGACGACCCGGGAGCCCTTGTCGATGGCGAGGCTCACATCGGTGAAGATCTCCAGCGAGCCGTACGACTTGGAGAGCCCCTCGGCGGTGAGCGGGGTCTTGCCGCAGGGCGCGGGCTCCGGGAAGCGGAGCTTGGCGACCTTGTCCGCGATCCGGACGTCCTCCAGGCCGGAGAGCAGCCGCTCGGCGCGCTTGGCCATGTTCTGCGCGGCGACCGTCTTGGTGGCCTTGGCGCGCATCTTGTCGGCCTGGGCGTTGAGCGCCGCCGCCTTCTTCTCGGCGTTCTGCCGCTCGCGGTTGCGGCGCTTCTCGTCGGCCTCGCGCTGGGCCTGGTAGAGCTTCCAGCCCATGTTGTAGACGTCGATCCGGGAGCGGTTGGCGTCCAGGTAGAACACCTTGTTGACGACCGTCTCGACCAGGTCGACGTCGTGGGAGATGACCACGAAGCCGCCGCGGTAGGTCTTGAGGTAGTCGCGCAGCCAGACGATCGAGTCGGCGTCGAGGTGGTTGGTGGGCTCGTCCAGCAGCAGGGTGTCGGCGTCCGAGAAGAGGATCCGGGCCAGCTCGACCCGGCGGCGCTGACCACCGGAGAGGGTGTGCAGCGGCTGGCCCAGGATCCGGTCGGGCAGCCCGAGGGCGGCGGCGATGGTGGCCGCCTCGGCCTCGGCGGCGTACCCGCCCTTGGTGAGGAACTCGGTCTCCTGGCGCTCGTACTGCCGCAGCGCCTTCTCACGGGTGGCGCCCTGGCCGGTGGCGATGCGCTCCTCGTTCATCCGCATCTTGCGGATGAGGACGTCGAGCCCCCGGGCGGAGAGCACCCGGTCGCGGGCGAGCACATCGAGGTCGCCGGTGCGCGGGTCCTGCGGGAGGTAGCCGACCTCACCGGAGCGGGCGATGGTGCCGCCGGCCGGCACGCCCTCGCCGGCGAGGCACTTGGTGAGCGTGGTCTTGCCGGCGCCGTTCCGGCCGACCAGGCCGATGCGGTCGCCCTTGGCGATGCGGAAGGAAGCGGATTCGAGGAGGACGCGCGCGCCGGCGCGCAGCTCGATACCGGAGGCGGTGATCACGGACAGACTCCAGGACGGCGGTGAGGAGGGCGGAAGGACTGCGTGGCGGGGCTTCGACGCCGCTCTAATGCGCGAGGAGAATGGCCATACGGGCCAGTCTAACGGGCGGTTGCAACTGCTTTTCCGCCTTTGGAGCACCCGCGGGGGCGGGGTGCGGACGGGGTGGCGACACGGCGGGAACGGGCGCGGCGGGAGGGACGGCGGGGGCGCGGGCGGGGGGGGGCGGCCGGGCCTCCGCCGCCGGGGGCCCGGAGCCGTCGGGCCGAGCGGTCCGGGGGCCGTCGTACCTGGTCAGGGGTGGTGCCGGGGCTGCCGGAGGGCCGTTGTCAGTGGGGGGTGCCAGACTGTTTCGCGGCTGAGATCCAGATCACAGATCGCGGAGCACCGACCGTGGGACGCCGATCGCGGGACATCGATCGCGGCCGGGCCGCGCGGCCGCGTGTGCTGCGCCGGGGCGCCGGGCCCGGGCGGGCGGACGCGGGCACGCGGCCGAGGAGTGAGCCGGGAAGCGAGTGAGGAGTGAGTGGCATGGCGGACGCACCGAGCATCTGTCCGACGATCCTGTTCACCGACGCCAAGGCGGCGATCAGGACCCTGAAGGAGGCGTTCGGTTTCACCGAGCGCAGCCTGTTCGAGGGGGAGGACGGCACCGTCCTCCACGCCGAGCTGGCCTATGGCAACGGCGTGGTGATGGTCGGCTCCCGGGGGCGCGGCGGGGTCTTCGACAAGACGATGGCCGACGCCGGTCCGACCGGGGTGTACGTGGTCGTGGCGGATGTGGACGCGCACCACGCCCGGGCGGCCGAGCACGGCGTGGAGATAGTGATGCCGCCCACCGACCAGGACTACGGCGGGCGGGACTACATGGCGCGCGACGCCGAGGGCAACGTCTGGAGCTTCGGGACGTACGCCCCCGGCGCGGCCGGCTAGGGCGGGGCGGGCGCCCCCGGCGCGGCCGGCCGTGACCGGCTGGTGCGGGCCGGCCGCGCGGGGGGCTGCCGGGGGCGCCGGGTCAGGCGCCTCCGGTGTGCACCTGGAAGGCCGCGCGGCGCACGGCCTTGGCGAGCGCGGGATCGGGGTGCGCGGCCGCGAGGGCGACCAGCACCTGGACGGTCCGGGGGTGGTTGACGGCCCGGACCTCGTCCAGCAGGGCGGGCACGGTGCCCTGCACGGCGGAGTCCAGATGCCGGACGAGCAGGGTGCTCTCGCCGTGGTCGGCGACGGCCGCCGCGGTGTCCACCCAGAGCCAGGTGGCCTCCTCGCGGGTGAGCACCTCGGTCGCCTCGTCCGGGTCGGCGCCCTCGTGCTCCGCCAGCCAGAGCAGCGCGTAGGGGCGCAGCGGCACCTCGTCCGCGACCGCCCGTACGTCCGCCTCGGCGGCGCCGCCGACCACCCGCAACGCCTCGAAGGCCAGACCGCGCAGCAGGGCGTCGTCGCCCCGGGCGACGGCGAGCAGTTCGGTGACCGCGCTGCCGACCGTCCGGGCGGCCAGCCAGGCGCGGTACTCGGTCCGGGCCGGGCCGGGGGTGAGCCGGGCGCAGGCGCGCAGCATGTCCTCGGCGGACTGCTCGATGTGCCCGGCGGGGCTCTGCGCGGCCACGCAGATCTGCTCCAGCTTGACCCAGACCGCCCAGTTGCCGAGCGGGGTCAGGGTGGCGTGGCCGGCGCCGAGGGTGAGGGCGCCGACCGCCCCGAGCCCGTCCAGCGCCCAGTCGAGCAGGAGGGCGAGCGAGTCGGGGCCGGGGAGCGGCTGGGGGCGGGGGCCGTCCGGCACCTCACAGCGCTCCTCGCGCAGCTCCGCCACCCGCTGCTGGAGCAGATCGAGCAGGGCGGGCACCTGGACCGGCCCGGCCGAGAGCTGAAGAAGGGAGAGGACCTGGGGGACGGCCTCCACGACCTCGGCGACCGCCGCCGTGGCGGCGCCGTCCGGGGCCGGGTGGACGAGCGACCAGGCGTCGAAGAGGGCGACCCAGCCGCGCAGCACCGCCGTGTCGTCGCGGTCCCAGGCCCGCAGCCGCCAGCCGGGCCGGGCGGTGTCGCCGTGCAGTTCGACGAGACCGGCGAGGCGCGCGCGGTCCCAGCCGGCCCGCACCTGGTCCACCGTCAGCCCGAGCGCCTGGGCGGCCCGTTCGGTGGCGGTGGCCGGCCGGGCGGCGGTGGGGGCGGCCGGGCCGGTCTCCCGGTGGACGGCGGCCCAGCGGGCGATCCGGACGGCGTCCGCGAGGACCGCCCGGGCCTGACGGGCGAGCTCCGCCGGGGGCGGGGTGCCCTCCGGGGGGCGCGAGGCCGGCCGCGTGCGCCGGGTCGTCACAGCCCGCCGGGCCGTGGTCAGGGGCCGCGGACGGACGAGTCGGAGTCTGGAATTGCGCGCCAGTTGCTCTTCAGGCTTTCGAGACGTCACAGGAACAGTCTTCCCGGTGACAGCCCGAAAGCCCAAACGGAATGGCGGACGCCGGGGCGGTGCGCCGGACGGAGGGGACGGGTGGTACAAGACGGCCCGTCACACCCTCCTGGGGCCGGTGGGACCCGGCGGGGCGGGGGCGCACAGGGGTGGTGAGGAATCGCGAAGGTGGTGAGAGGTGGTGAGGAGTCCCCGGGGCGATGAGAGGTGGGGCGAGAGAAAGTGAGGCGCGGGGCGGGACCGGCGGGGCGCGGAAAGGGACCGGCGGGGTCAGACGAGCGGGGTGAGGAAGCGGCGCAGGGTCTCCTCGTAGCCGGCGGGGTCGGCGTTCCACATCGCGGCGTGCGGCGCGTCGGGGACGGTGTGGAGGGTGACCAGGTCCGGCCGGAGATCGGCGAGGACGCGGCTGCTGCGCCAGGGGGCGACCCGGTCGCCCGGGCCGTGCACCAGCAGGGTCGGCACCCGCAGGGCGGCGGGGTCCGCGACGGCCCGCAGCCGGTCGCCGTGGAGCCCGGTCCGGCCCCGGGCGGCCCGGACGGCGAGCGGCAGCAGGGCGGCCGGGACGTGCCGGGCCGTGGCCAGGGCGCGCAGGGTGACCTCCCAGTCCAGCACCGGTGAGTCCAGCACCAGCCCGGCCACCCGGTCGCGGAGCGCGCTTCCGGCGGCGGCGTGCAGGGCCATGGCCGCGCCGGTGGACCAGCCGTGCAGCACCACCCGCTCGGCGCCCTCGCGCACGGCGAACCGGATGGCGGCGTCCAGGTCGTGCCACTCGGCGTCCCCGAGGTGACCGAGCCCGTCGGCGGAACGGGGCGCGCCCGGGTCGCCGCGATAGGCGAGGTTCAGCACCGGGACCTGCTTGCGGGCGAGGGCGCCCATCACGTTCAGCGGGTGCTCCCGGGTGGCGCCCAGGCCGTGCGCGGTGATCACCCAGGTGGGGCGGGCCCCGGGGACGTACCAGGCGGGGAGCGGGCCGAGCTCGCCGGGCAGCTCGACGTCCCGGTGGTCGAGGCCGAGCGCCTCGGCGGGGGTGCCGCTGTGCACCTGCGGGGTCATCCGCACCCGGTCGCCCGCCTCCAGCCGGCCGTGCGCCACCCGCTCCAGCCGGCGGACCACGGTGTCGGCGGAGTCGGCCGCCCCGGCGAGGACCGGGCCGACCACGGCGTGGACCCCGGGGCCGGTCAGGCCGTACCGCCCGGGGCGCAGCGAGGCCAGACAGCGGCTCAGGGTCACCTGTCCGGCGGCCGTGGCGTGCACGGTCAGCCGGGGTTCGCCGGGGAGCGGACGGCCGGGCGGCGCCTTGAGCGCGGCATCGCTGGCGTACCGTCCGGCGGCCACCGCGGCCGCTCCGGCACCGATCAGGGTGGTGACGGCCGCTGCCGTCGCTGTAGCCGGGCGCATCCTCCCAGTGTCCGCATCCGCCGCCGGGACTGCCAGCGGGTGACCGTGGCGGGGTGAAGCCGGTCCGCGCGGGCGGCGGCCGGTACGGCCCCGCCGGGCGGGGTCACTCCGGCCGGCCCGAGTCCCGGCCGTTGTCCTGACCGTAGTCCTGATAGGCGTCGGCGGCCTCGGCGAGCTGGTCCGGGGTGAGCAGGGCGGGGGCGCGGCCGGGCACCGAGGCGGCGGCCAGCCAGACCCGGCACATCCACTCCAGCTGGGCCGTGCGGTCGTACGCCTGGTCGAGGGTGTCCCCGTAGGTGACGGCGCCGTGGTTGGCGAGCAGACAGCCGGTGCGGCCGGCGAGCGCCGCCAGCACGTTCCGGGCCAGTTCGGGGCTGCCGTAGCGGGCGTAGCGCGCCACCCGGGGCGGGCCGCCGAGCACCGCCGCCAGATAGTGGACCGGCGGAAGCTCGGCCACCAGGGTGGAGACGGCCGTGGCGTGCACGGCGTGGGTGTGCACCACCGCCCGGGCCGGGGTGTGCCGGTGGAGTGCCAGGTGCAGGGGGAGTTCGCTGGTGGGCGCGAGGGTGCCGCGCACCCGCCGGCCGCCGAGATCGACGGCGAGCAGGTCGTCCGCGCCGAGCCGGTCACAGGGCACTCCGGTCGGGGTGACCAGGACCAGCTCCCCGACCCGTACCGAGACATTGCCGGAGGTGCCGACGACCAGCCCGTCCCGCACCGTCCGGCGCGCGGTCTCCACCAGCGCCGCCCAGCCCGCCGCGAGCGCGTCGTCAGGGGGCGTCTCGTCCGGGGACACGTCGTCCGCGAGCCGCCGCCGTTCTTGCCGCACCTCGTCCCGCCGCCCCTCGTCCCGCGCTCCTTCGTCCCGCCGCACCTCGTCCCGCCGCCCCTCGCCCCGTGATCCCTCGTCCTGCCGCCGCCCGCCCCGGTGTGTCATGGCATCGATCCTGGCAGGCGCGACGGAGCGGCTGTGGGGGCAGTCACCACGCCGCCCGGTCCAGTTCACCTTCCGTTCACTCAGGTTGCCTACGTTCGCCGCACCATTGACGTCGAACGATTGCCTGGGTAAATGGAACACATCACGCTGCTGCTCGCCATTGTGGTTGTGACAGCTCTCGTGTTCGATTTCACGAACGGTTTCCATGACACCGCCAACGCGATGGCCACCACCATCTCGACCGGCGCCCTGAAGCCCAAGACGGCGGTGGCCATGTCCGCCGCGCTCAACCTGGTCGGCGCGTTCCTGTCCGTCGAGGTCGCCAAGACGATCTCCGGCGGGATCATCAACGAGTCCGGCATCAGAACCGAAGTGATCTTCGCGGCACTCGTCGGCGCCATCCTGTGGAACCTGCTGACCTGGCTGCTCGGACTGCCGTCCAGTTCCTCCCACGCACTCTTCGGCGGCCTGATCGGCGCGGCCGTGATGTCGGCCGGCTGGTCCTCGGTGAACGGCGGCACCGTCGTCACCAAGGTGCTGCTCCCCGCCGTGGCCGCCCCGGTGGTGGCGGGCCTCGCCGCGATGCTGGCCACCCGGCTGACGTACCGGATCGGCGCGGGCACCGACGAGAAGGCCACCGCCAAGGGCTACCGGGCCGGCCAGATCGCCTCCGCCGGTCTGGTCTCGCTCGCCCACGGCACCAATGACGCGCAGAAGACGATGGGCGTCATCACCCTGGCCCTGGTCACCGGCGGCGTCCTGGCGCCCGGCTCCAACCCGCCGCTCTGGGTGATCGTCTCGGCCGGTATGGCCATCGCGCTCGGCACCTACCTGGGCGGCTGGCGGATCATCCGCACCATGGGCAAGGGCCTCACCGACCTGCGGCCGCAGCAGGGCTTCGCTGCCCAGACCGGCGCCGCCACCGTCATCCTGGCCTCCTCGCACCTGGGCTTCTCGCTCTCCACCACCCAGTCCTGCTCCGGCGCCGTGATGGGCGCGGGCCTCGGCCGCAAGGGCGGGGTGGTCCGCTGGTCGACCGCCACCCGGATGTTCGTCGCCTGGGGCCTGACCCTGCCGGCCGCCGGCCTGGTGGGCGCCGGGGCCGAGTTCCTGACCCAGCAGGGCACCTGGGGCGTCGCGGTGGTGGCCGTGCTGCTCATCGCCGGTTCGGGCGCCATCTGGCTGGCCTCCCGCCGCAAGCCGGTCGACCACAACGACGTGATGAACGAGGCGACGGACGAGGTGGCGACCGGCCGGACCCCGGTCGCGGCCGGCGGACCCGCCGTCGCGGCGGAGCCGGCCGGTGTGGTCACCACGGCCATCGCGGCCGTCTCGCCGCCGCCGACCGCGACCGCCCTCGCCGTGCCGCTCCAGCGCTCCGAGGCGCCGGACCTGACGGCCTCCCCCATTCCGGCACCGGTATCCGCCGTCGCCGTGTCCGACCCGGCGCCCGTCGCCACGGTGTGAGGAAGACAGCAGCATGAAGATCGACTGGGCAGCTCTCGGCTCCGTGTTCGGCGTGAGCCTCGTGGTCACCGTGGCGCTGGTGGGCCTGTTCACCATGGGCGTCGTCGGCCTCGCCCGCCAGGAGGCGGCCGTCGCCCGGGGCGGCTCGGCCGCCCCCGCCCGGATCGGGGCCTACGCCTGCTTCGCGCTCTGCGCGGCGGCGGTGGCGTACGGCATCTTCCTGATCGTGGCGTGAGCCCGCGCCGTTCGGCGGTGCGAGACGCGGTGTGAGCCCGAGCCGCGCCCCTGTGCCCGTACCGGAGGTCTCCGGTACGGGCACAGGCATGTCCGGGGCCGGGCGGTCAGGGCGCGTGGGCGGGCATGCCGGGTGGCCGGGGGCGGGCACGGCCGGGGCGGGTGCCGCCGGGCGGACGGACGGATGCGGAGGGGCCGGTGTGGGGCTGCGCACACCGGCCCCTTCGCAGGTCAACAGCAAGTTGACGGGCCTTCGCGGGGCGTGGTGGACTGCCGGGGCCCATAACGGCGGCAGGAGAGGAAGCCGGTGCGAATCCGGCGCGGTCCCGCCACTGTCACCGGGGCGCGCGGACCGCACGCCCCGGGAGCCAGGAACTCTCGCCGCCGGTTCCGTCGAGCCAGGGCGCGGACCCTGAGTGAGGACATCGCCCATGCCCGGCTGCCCTGCTGCCCCCTCACCCGGCTCCGCCTTCCCCCGGCCGGGCCTCCGCGGTATCCGGGCGGGTCGGCCGGATGCGCAGTGACCGGATATTCGTCTGCGGTGCCCTCGCCGGTTTCGCCGCGGACCTGCTGATCGGAGACCCCCGCCGGGGCCACCCCGTCGCCGCCTTCGGCCGGATCGCCGGGGGCGTGGAACGGCGGCTGTGGCACGACCACCGGGGCTGGGGCACGCTGCACGCCCTGGTGTGCGCCGGGGGCGCGGCGGGTGCCGCCGCCCTGGCCGCGCGCGCCGTACGCGGCCGGCCGGGCCATCCGTCCCGGGCCCGGGCGGCCGGCTCGGTGGCGCTGACCGCCGCCGCCGTCTGGGCGGTGACCGGCGGGACCTCGCTGGGCCGGGAGGCGCGGGCGATCGGCGGGGCGCTGGAGGCCGGGGACGTGGCGGTGGCCCGGGAGCGGCTGCCACACCTCTGCGGGCGCGACCCGCAGGCGCTGGACGGGCCCGCCATCGCCCGCGCGGTGGTGGAGTCGGTCGCGGAGAACACCTCGGACGCCGTGGTCGGCGCCCTGGTCTGGGGCGCCGTCGGCGGGGTGCCGGGGCTGGTGGCGTTCCGGGCGGTCAACACGCTGGACGCCATGGTCGGACACAAGTCGCCGCGCCACCGCCGGTTCGGCTGGGCCTCGGCCCGGCTGGACGACCTGGCGGGGGCTCCGGGCGCCCGGCTGACGGCGGCCCTGGCGGCCGTGGCGGGCGGTGATCCGCGCGGGGCGGTACGCGCCTGGCGGGCGGACGCGTCCCGGCACCCGAGCCCCAACGCGGGCCCGGTGGAGGCGTCCTTCGCGGGCGCCCTGGGGGTACGGCTCGGCGGCACCCTGGCGTACGGCGGCCGGGTCGAGCACCGGCCGGTGCTGAACGCGGCCGGGCGCGCCGTGGCGGTGGCCGACATCGAGCGGGCGGTCCGGCTCTCCCGCCGGGTGGGCCTGCTGGCCCTGGCGGTCTGCGCGGGCGGCCGGGCGGTGCTCGGAGCCGTACGGGCACGGGGCGGCGGAGCCGTACCGGCGGCGGGCGGCGGCGCCGTACGGGCCTCGGGCGGCGCAGCCGTACGGGCATGGAGCAGTGGAGCCGTACGGGCACGGGGCCGGGCGGCCGGGAAGCGGAGGGGCGCATGAGCGGGGGGCTGCTGGTCGCGGGCACCACGTCGGACGCGGGCAAGAGCGTGGTCACCGCCGGGATCTGCCGCTGGCTGGTCCGGCAGGGCGTGAAGGTCGCGCCGTTCAAGGGCCAGAACATGTCGCTCAACTCCTTCGTCACCCGGGAGGGCGCGGAGATCGGCCGGGCGCAGGCGATGCAGGCGCGGGCCGCCCGGGTGGAGCCGACGGCGCTGATGAACCCGGTACTGCTCAAGCCGGGCGGCGACCGGACGAGCCAGGTGGTGCTGCTGGGCAGGCCGGTGGGCGAGATGAGCGCCCGGGGCTACCACGGCGGCCGGCAGCGGGAGCTGTTCGAGCCGGTCCTGGCCTGTCTGGAGGAGCTGCGGAGCACGTACGACGCGGTGATCTGCGAGGGGGCGGGCAGCCCGGCCGAGATCAATCTGCGCCGTACCGACATCGTGAACATGGGCATCGCGCGGGCCGCCCGGCTGCCGGTGGTGGTGGTCGGGGACATCGACCGGGGCGGGGTCTTCGCCCAGTTCTTCGGCACCACCGCGCTGCTGGCGCCGGAGGACCAGGAGCTGGTCGCCGGCTATCTGGTCAACAAGTTCCGGGGCGACGTCTCGCTGCTCGAACCCGGTCTGGAGATGCTGCGCGGGCTGACCGGGCGGCCCTCGCTCGGGGTGCT
Source organism: Streptomyces pyxinae (assembly GCF_024756275.1). Taxonomy (GTDB): domain Bacteria; phylum Actinomycetota; class Actinomycetes; order Streptomycetales; family Streptomycetaceae; genus Streptomyces; species Streptomyces pyxinae. The sequence continues at coordinate 62,656 of NZ_JANUGQ010000013.1, forward strand.
GCCGTACGCCCACGGCCTCGGCATCGACGAGGAGGACGGGCTGCGGGTGTCGCTGCGCGGGGCGGTCCGGGAGTCGGTGGTCGCGCCGCCGCTCGGGGACGAGCTGCTGCGGGTCGCGGTCTGTGCCGTGCCGCTGATGTCCAACTTCACCGATGTGGACGCGCTGGCCGCCGAGCCGGGTGTGGTGGTGCGGTTCGTGGACCGGCCCGAGGAGCTGGCCGACGCCGATCTGGCGGTGGTGCCCGGCACCCGGGGCACCGTCCGGGCCCTGGCCTGGCTGCGCGCACGCGGGCTGGCCGGGGCGCTGGCCCGGCGCGCGGCGGAGGGCCGGCCGGTGCTGGGCGTCTGCGGCGGCTTCCAGCTGCTGGGCGAGCGCATCGTGGACGAGGTCGAGTCCCGGGCCGGCGAGGTCGAGGGCCTGGGCCTGCTGCCGGTACGGGTGCGGTTCGCCCGCGAGAAGACGCTGGCCCGGCCGGTGGGCGAGGCGCTCGGTGAGCCGGTGGAGGGGTACGAGATCCACCACGGCGTCGCCGAGGTGCTGGGCGGCGAACCGTTCCTGGACGGCTGCCGGGTCGGCGCGGTCTGGGGCACCCACTGGCACGGCTCGCTGGAGAGCGACGGCTTCCGCCGGGCGTTTCTGCGCGCGGTGGCGGCGGCGGCCGGGCGGCGGTTCGTCCCGGCCCCGGACACCTCCTTCGGCGTGCTGCGCGAGGAGCAGCTCGACCGGCTCGGCGACCTGATCGAGGAGCACGCCGACACCGGGGCGCTGCTCCGGCTGATCGAGCAGGGCCCGCCGCCGGGTCTCCCCTTCGTCCCGCCGGGGGCGCCGGCGTACCCGGAGCCCCGGCCGGAGACACCCGCGCGCCCGGAAGGGCCGTACCCGGGGGTCCCGGAGCCGTCTCCGTCCCCGGGGGAGCCGGGAGACCCGCAGCCGTCTCCGTCGCCGAGGGGCCCGGGGGCGCCTGTGCGCTTGGTGGGCCCGTCCCCAGAGCCGTCCGCGTCGCCGGGGGGCCCGGGAGAGCCGGGGGACCCGTACCCGCAGCCGCCTGCCTCCCCGGAGGCCCGGCCGGAAGCGCCCACGCGCCCGGTGGGCCCCCGCCCGGAACCGTCCGCCGCCCCGGAGAACCCGGGAGCGCCCGGGCGCCCGGAGGGCCCGTGTCCCGGGGTCCCGGAGTCGTCTGCCTCCCCGGAGGGCCTGCGCCCAGGAGGGCCCGGGGTCCCGAGAGACCCGGAAGGCCCGTTCCCGGAGGATCCGGCGGCCCCCGGAGCCCCGGGAGGTTCCGGGTGAGCGCCGCCGTCTCGTCCATGGGCCCGGGCCGCCCGTCGGCCCGTTCCGCCCCTTTCGTGATTCTTCCGTCCGCGCCGGGACCGGTCATGGTCCGCCCGGCGCAGAGCCCCGGAGTGCCCCGATGACCACTTCTGCCGCCCCGACCACCGCGGCGCTCGCGCCCCACTACCCCTTCACCGCCGTCGTCGGCATGGACGACCTGCGGCTGGCGCTGCTGCTCAACGCGGTCTCGCCGGCCGTCGGCGGGGTGCTGGTGCGCGGCGAGAAGGGCACCGCCAAGTCGACGGCGGTGCGCGCGCTCGCGGCGCTGATGCCGGAGCTGGCGGTGGTCCCGGGCTGCCGGTTCTCCTGCGCGCCCGCCGCCCCGGACCCGCGCTGCCCGGACGGCCCGCACGAGCCGGGCCCGGGGGTGACCCGGCCGGCCCGGATGGTGGAGCTGCCGGTCGGCGCCTCCGAGGACCGGCTGGTGGGCGCGCTCGACATCGAGCGGGCGCTCTCCGAGGGCGTCAAGGCGTTCGAGCCCGGGCTGCTGGCCGACGCCCACCGGGGCGTGCTCTACGTGGACGAGGTCAATCTGCTCCACGACCACCTGGTCGACCTGCTGCTCGACGCGGCGGCGATGGGCTCCTCGTACGTGGAGCGGGAGGGCGTCTCGGTCCGGCACGCCGCCCGGTTCCTGCTGGTCGGCACGATGAACCCGGAGGAGGGCGAGCTGCGGCCGCAGCTGCTCGACCGGTTCGGGCTCACCGTGGAGGTGGCCGCCTCCCGGGAGCCGGACCAGCGGGTCGAGGTGGTGCGGCGGCGGCTGGCGTACGACGACGACCCGGCCGGCTTCGCGGCGCGCTGGGCCTGTGAGGAGGCCGCGCTGCGGGAGCGCGTGGTGGCGGCCAGGGCGCTGCTGCCCGGGGTGCGGCTCGGGGACGGGGCGCTCCGCCAGATCGCGGCCACCTGTGCGGCGTTCGAGGTGGACGGGATGCGCGCCGACATCGTGATGGCCCGGACCGCGACCGCGCTGGCCGCCTGGGCCGGGCGGGACCGGGTGGCCTCGGAGGACGTACGGCAGGCGGCGCTGCTGGCGCTGCCGCACCGGCGGCGGCGCAACCCGTTCGACGCGCCGGGACTGGACGAGGAGAAGCTCGACGAGGTGCTGGAGCGCTTCGGCGAGGAGGACGAGCCGGAGCCGGACCCCGAGCCGGAGAACCCGGTGGATCCCGATGCCGGCCCTGACGACTCCGACGGTCCTGACGGCCCCGACGGCGGCGGCCCGGACGGGGGCGCTCCGGACGATGGGCCCGACGGTGGCCCGGGCGGCGGCCCGGCCCCCGAGACGCCCGGTCCCGAGGTACCGCCGCAGGCCGACGGGCCGGAGGAGCCGGCGGCCGACGGTCCGGACGGGACGCCCCAGGAGACTCCGCCGGCCGGGGCTCCCGCCCCCGGGGCCGGGGAGCAGGCCCCGGTCCGGGCGGCGGAGCCGTTCCGCACCAGGGTGCTGAGCGTCCCGGGGCTGGGCGAGGGCGCGGCCGGGCGGCGTTCCCGGGCGCGTACCGAGCACGGCCGGACCACCGGGGCGCGGCGGCCCCGGGGCGCGCTGACCAAGCTGCACCTGGCCGCCACCGTGCACGCCGCCGCGCCGCACCAGCGGAGCCGGGGGCGCAGCGGGCCCGGGCTCGTGGTGCGCCGGGACGATCTGCGCCAGGCCACCCGGGAGGGGCGCGAGGGCAATCTGGTGCTCTTCGCGGTGGACGCCTCCGGGTCGATGGCTGCGCGCAAGCGGATGGGCGCGGTGAAGGGCGCGGTGCTCTCGCTGCTGCTCGACGCCTACCAGCGGCGCGACAAGGTGGGGCTGATCACCTTCCGGGGCTCCGGCGCCGAACTCGTGCTGCCGCCCACCTCCTCGGTGGACGCGGCGGCGACCCGGCTGGAGCGGCTGCCGACCGGTGGCCGCACCCCGCTGGGCGCCGGGCTGCTGAAGGCCCATGACACCCTGCGGGTCGAGCGGCTGCGGGACCCCTCGCGCCGGCCGCTGCTGGTCGTCGTCACCGACGGCCGGGCCACCGGGGGCCGCGAGCCGCTGGCGTTCGCCGCCCGGGCGGCCGGGCTGCACGCCGCCGAGGGCACCGCCTCCGTGGTGGTCGACTGCGAGACGGGACCGGTGCGGCTGGGGCTGGCCGGGGAGCTGGCCCGGGCCTTGGGCGGTACCGCCGTCACCCTGGACGAGCTGCGCGCCGACGCCATCGCCGGGGTGGTGCGGGACGCCCGGGACGCCGACGCGGGGGCCGTACGGGCCACCCGGGCCGGACGGGGCGCACGGACCGGGGGCGCCCGGGCCGGAGCCGGCGGGCGGGTCGCGTGAGCGCGCCGCCGGGCAGCACGAGGACCACGCTCACCGCGAGCACCACCACGACAGGAACCACCAGGACCACCGGGAGGGCCGGGTAATGCCGCAGGGACAGCCGACCGTCGTACCGCAGGACGGCCTGACCACCCGTCAGCGCCGCAACCGGCCGCTGGTGATGGTGCACACCGGCGTCGGCAAGGGGAAGTCCACCGCCGCCTTCGGGATGGCGCTGCGCGCCTGGAACCAGGGCTGGCCGGTCGGGGTCTTCCAGTTCGTCAAGTCGGCCAAGTGGAAGGTCGGCGAGGAGAACGCGCTGAAGGCGCTGGGTGCCACCGGCCAGGGCGGCCCGGTGACCTGGCACAAGATGGGCGAGGGCTGGTCCTGGATCCAGCGCCCGACGGCCGAGGGCGAGCCCTCCCACGAGGAGAAGGCGCGCGAGGGCTGGGAGCAGGTCAAGCGGGACCTGGCGGCGGAGACGTACGAGTTCTACGTGCTGGACGAGTTCGCCTATCTGCTCCACTGGGGCTGGGTGGACACCGCCGAGGTGATCGAGGTGCTGCGGAACCGGCCCGGCCGCCAGCATGTGGTGATCACCGGCCGCAACGCCCCGGCCGAGCTGTGCGACTTCGCGGACCTGGTCACCGACATGTCCAAGGTGAAGCACCCGATGGACGCCGGGCAGAAGGGCCAGCGGGGCATCGAGTGGTAGCACGTCTCGTCATCGCCGCGCCCTCCTCCGGCGCGGGCAAGACCACGGTGGCCACCGGTCTGATGGCCGCGCTCGCCGGCCGGGGGCTCGCGGTGTCCCCGCACAAGGTGGGCCCGGACTACATCGACCCGGGCTACCACGCGCTGGCCACCGGCCGGCCGGGCCGCAACCTGGACGCCTTCATGTGCGGTACGGCGCTGGTCGCCCCGCTCTTCGCGCACGGCGCGCGCGGCTGCGACGTGGCCGTGGTGGAGGGCGTGATGGGCCTCTACGACGGCGCCGCCGACCAGGGCGAGCTGGCCTCCACCGCGCAGGTGGCGAAGATCCTGCGGGCGCCGGTGGTGCTGGTGGTGGACGCCTCCTCGCAGTCCCGCTCGGTGGCGGCGCTGGTGCACGGCTTCGCCTCCTGGGACCCGGAGGTGCGCATCGGCGGGGTGATCCTCAACAAGGTGGCCACCGACCGGCACGAGCACCTGCTCCGGGAGGCGCTGGGCGGCTCCGGGGTGCCGGTGCTCGGGGTACTGCGCCGGGCGCCCGCCGTGGCCACGCCCTCCCGCCATCTGGGCCTGGTCCCGGTGGCCGAGCGGCAGGCCGAGGCGGTGGACGCGGTGGCCGCCCAGGCCGAACAGGTGCGCGCCGGCTGCGACCTGGACGCCCTGCTGGCCCTGGCCGGGTCCGCTCCCCCGCTGCCGGACGCCCCCTGGGACCCGGTGGCGGCGCTGGCGGCCGGGGCCGGGGCGGAGGCGGCCGGGGCCGAGGCGCAAGGGCCCGGGGCCGGGGTGGTCCCGGTCGGCGGGCGGCCGGTGGTGGCGGTGGCGGGCGGGGCGGCGTTCACCTTCTCGTACGCCGAGAACGCCGAGCTGCTGGCCGCCGCCGGGGCCGAGGTGGTGCCCTTCGACCCGCTGCGGGACGAGAAGCTGCCGGACGGCACCCGGGGTCTGGTGATCGGCGGGGGCTTCCCCGAGGTGTACGGCTCCGAGCTCTCCGCCAACGCGGCGCTGCGCGAGGCGGTGGCCGCGCTGGCCCGGGAGGGCGCCCCGGTCGCCGCCGAGTGCGCCGGACTGCTCTATCTGGCCCGGTCGCTGGACGGCCGGCCGATGTGCGGGGTGCTGGACGCGGACGCCCGGATGACCCCCCGGCTGACGCTCGGCTACCGGGACGCGGTGGCGCTGCACGACAGCCCGCTGGCGGCCACGGGCACCCGGATGCGGGGGCACGAGTTCCACCGCACGGTGCTGGAGCCGGGCGCGGGCGAGACCCCGGCCTGGGGGCTGCGGCAGCCAGAGCGGCGGGTGGAGGGCTTCGTCCGGGCGGGGGTGCACGCCAGCTATGTGCACACCCACTGGGCGGCCCTCCCCGCCACGGCCCGCCGGTTCGTCACGGCCTGCGCGCCATGAACCACCGGGACACGGAACCGGCACCGGCCGGGCCGGGCGCGGCGACGACCGGTCCCGGCCCGGTGACGACCGGTCCCGGCCTGGCGACGACCGGTCCCGGCCCGGCGGTGACCGGGCCGGGGCTGGTGGTCGGGGTGGGGGCCGGGTGCGGGGTGACCGCCGGCGCGGTGCTGGAGCTGATCACCGGGACGCTGGCCGCCGCCGGGCTCGCCGCCGCCGAGGTGGTGGCGCTGGCCACGGTCGAGGCCAAGGCGGCCGAACCCGGCCTGCTCGCCGCCGCCGGGCGGCTGGGCGTGCCGCTGCTCCCGCTCCCCGCCGGGCGGCTGGCGGGGATTCCCGTACCGCATCCCTCCCCGGCGGCGCTCACCGCCGTCGGCACCCCCTCGGTGGCGGAGGCCGCCGCGCTGGCGGCCGGCACCGGCGCGGAGCTGCTCGTCCCCAAGCGGAAGGCGGGGCGGGTGACCTGTGCGGTCGCCCGGCTGAAACCGGTCGCGGAGCCGCCCGGCAGACGGCCGGCCGGGCCGCCGCCGGGGTTGCCGGCCCGGCCACCGGGTAAGCCGGTGGCACAGCGGTCACCGGGTGGAGCCGGTCGACCGTGAACCGTAAACCGGTGGACCGGTGGACCGGTGGACCGGTGGACCGGTGGAGCACAGCCACCGGACAGGCCGGTCGCACAGCGGCGTCGAACACAGTCCTGAAAGGCAGTCCGGAAGGACGTCCTGAGACCCGGCCCCGGCCCTGCGCGCGGACCGTCCCGGGCGACCACCCCGGGCGACCGCTCCGGCACCGCCGCTCCGGGCGGCGGCTCCGGCGGCGGAGCGATCGCCCGAGCAGCGGTGTTGCACAACGGCATTGACAACACCGGCCGCACCGGGCTCCTTGGACATGCAGCGCTTCCGGCGGACCGCCACCCACGGTCCGCCGTCCCCACCCCCCTCCCCCACCCCGATGGCGGCCATGCATACCGACACTGACACCCACGACCTGCGTCACCACGGTGACGCCGAGGTACGGGACGAGAAGCTCACCGACCTCGCGGTCAACGTCCGTTCCCACACCCCGCCCGCCTGGCTGCGGGACCGGATCGCGGACTCGCTCACCGGCCTCGCCGCCTATCCCGACGCCCGGGCGGCGCGGGCGGCGGTGGCCGGGCGGCACGGGCTGCCCGTCGAGCACGTGCTGCTCACGGCGGGTGCGGCGGAGGCGTTCGTACTGCTGGCCCGGGCGCTCCGGATACGCCGCCCCGTCGTGGTGCACCCGCAGTTCACCGAGCCCGAGGCGGCGCTCCGGGACGCCGGGCACCGGGTGCGGCGGGTGCTGCTGCGCGCCTCGGACGGCTTCCGGCTCGACCCGGCGGCGGTGCCGGAGGACGCCGATCTGGTCGTCGTGGGCAACCCGACCAACCCCACCTCGGTGCTGCACCCGGCCGCGACCCTGGCCCGGCTGGCCAGGCCGGGACGGACCCTGGTGGTGGACGAGGCGTTCATGGACGCGCTGCCGGGCGAGCCGGAGTCGCTGGCCGGACGGACGGACCTGCCGGGGGTGGTGGTGCTGCGCAGCCTCACCAAGACCTGGGGGCTGGCCGGGCTGCGGATCGGCTATGTGCTGGGCCCGCCCGCCACGATCGCCGCGCTGGAGCGGGCCCAGCCGCTCTGGCCGGTGTCCACGCCCGCGCTGGCGGCGGCCGAGGCGTGCATGACCGGGGCGGCCCTGGCCGAGGCCGAGCAGGCGGCGCACCGGATCGGTGTGGAGCGGGACCATCTGCTGGCCGGGCTCGCGGAGTTCGACGAGGTACGGGTGGTGACCCCGGCGGCCGGGCCCTTCGTGCTGGTCCGGATCGAGGGCGCGGCGGCGGTACGGGAGCGGCTGCGGTCCCTGGGCTTCGCGGCCCGGCGCGGTGACACCTTCCCGGGTCTGGGCCCCGAGTGGCTGCGGCTGGCGGTGCGCGACCGGGCCACCACCAACCGGTTCCTCCAGGCGCTGGACCAGGCCCTGGTGATGGCGGGGTGCACCTCGGCCGAGCGCTGAGCCCCCACCCGGGTACCCGGCCCGGCGGGCCCTGTCCCCGCTCCGGCCGGGTCCCGGTCGGCCACGGGCGCGTACCCGCTCCGGTCGCCCTCCGGCCCCTTCTGGGCCCCCGGACCGCCTCGGGTGTCCGGGGCTCCGGGCGTCCGGGGGGCGGCTTCGGCGGCCCGAGATTGCGTCCCGCGCCACCGTGAATTAACTTAGGCCAGCCTAACCTAAGAGAGCGGGACAGCTGTGAGTATCGAGGTCTACCGGGACCCCTGGGGCATCCCGCACCTGCGCGCCGGGAACGCCCGCGAGCTGGCCCATGCCCAGGGCCGGGCCACCGCCCGGGACCGGGCCTGGCAGCTGGAGGTCGAGCGGCACCGCGCCCAGGGCACCACGGCCGCCTTCCTCGGCCCCGACGCGCTCTCCTGGGACCTCTTCGCGCGGCGCGCCCGGCTCACCGACACCGCCCGCCGCTGCTTCGCCGCGCTGGACGAGCCGACCCGGGCCTGGGTGACCGCGTACACCGAGGGTGTCCGCGCCGGACTGCCCGAGGGGGCCCGCCACGCACCAGAGTTCGCCGCGACGGGCCAGGCCCCCGGCCGCTGGGAGCCCTGGACCCCACTGGCGGTCTGGCTCTCCACCCACATCCTCTTCGCGGGCTTTCCCACCAAGCTCTGGCGCGACCGGGTGGCCCGGACGCTGGGCGACGACCGGCTGAATCTGTTCGCCACCGACGGTCCCGGCACGGCGGGCAGCAACGGCTGGCTGATCACCGGGGAACGCACCGCGACCGGGGCCGCGCTGATCGCCGGCGACCCGCACCGGTTCATCGAGGCGCCCGGGGTCTACCAGCAGATCCGGCTCTCCTGCCCGGAGTACGACGTGGTCGGACTGGCCGTGCCGGGGGTCCCGGGACTGGCGCATTTCGGCCACACCGGTTCGGTCGCCTGGGCGATCACCAACGCCATGGCCGACTACCAGGATCTCTACCGGGAGCGGCTGCGGCGCGGCCCCGGCGGGACGGTGGAGGCGCTCGGCCCGGACGGCTGGCGCCCGGCCCCGGCCCACACCGAGGCCGTCGAGGTCAGGGGCGCAGGCCCGGTGACCGTGGAGGTGATCGAGACCGAGCGCGGCCCGGTGATCGTCCCGGACGCCGGAGAGGCCGGGCAGGCCGGAGAGGCCGGGCAGGTCCGGGACACCGGACGGGTTGGGGAGACCGGACGGGTCGGGGAGACCGGACGGGCTGGGGAGACCGGACGGGTCGGGGAGACCGGGGTCGGGGGCACGGGCGCCGGCGGGCCCCGTACCGGCGAGGCCACGGCCGGGGAGCCGACGACCGGCCGGACCGCGACCGGCCGGACCACGACCGGCGATTCCACGGCCGGCGAGTTCGAGGCGATCAGTCTGCGCTATCCGCCCCGGGTCACCGCCGACTCCGGGTTCGCCGCCCTGCCCGCGCTGCTCGCCGCCCGGACCGTGGCCGATGTGGACCGGGCGTTCGACGCCTGGATCGAGCCCGTCAATGTCGTCCAGGCGGCCGACACCGGCGGCGGCACCCTGCACCGGGTGGCCGGATACGTCCCGGTCCGGCACCCGGACAACGCCCTGCGGGTCGTACCGGCCTGGCTGCCCGGCCATGAGTGGCGGGACGGCCGGGAGCCGCTGCCGAGCGCCCCGGTGGACGGGGTGGTGGCGGTGATGGCGAACGCGCGCGGACTGGCCGCCCCGCTGGGAGTGGAGTTCGCGCCCCCGCACCGGGAGCGGCGGATCGCGGCACTGCTGGACGCCTCGAAGGAGTGGACCGGCCCCGGGCAGGCCGCGATCCACATGGACACCCGGCTCGCCTCGGCCCGGCCGCTGCTGGCGCTGCTCGCCGGTCTCGACGGACTCACCCCGGCCGGCCGCGAGCTGCGCGACCGGCTGCTCCGCTGGAACCGCCGGATGGACGCCGACAGCACGGACGCCGGTGCCTTCGCGGCGGTGCGCGGGGCCGTCGTACGCCGGCTCGCCGGGCATCCGGTGTTCGCCGGGCTGACCGAGCCGCCCGCGTACCCGGCGGTCTTCCAGCCCTGGCTGGCCCTGCTGCCCCGGGTGGCGTACGCCCTGGAGACGCTGCTCACCTCCGGTCCGGTCCCGGCGGCCGAGCGACCGGCGCTGGTCCGGGCGGCGCTGGAGGAGGTGGCCGCCGGGGACCCGCCCGCCGCCTGGGGCGACACCCACCGGCTGGCGCCCTGGACGGCGCTGCCGGAGCCCGGGGACGCCCCGGACGCCGACGTCCGGCCGGGGCTGGCCGGCGACCACGACTGCGTACTGGCCACCTCCAGCGTGCCGGGCCTCACCGACCGGGCCTTCCGGGGCCCGGCCGCCCGGTACGTCTGGGACCTGGCCCGCCGCGAGGACAGCCTCTGGGTGGTGCCGCTCGGCGCCTCCGGGGTGCCCGGCGACCCGCACGCCCGGGACCAGCTGCCGCTGTGGCTGGCCGGCGGCCTGGTCCCGGTCGTCACCGACTGGGCGCGGCTCACCCCGGCGGAGACGTACGAGATCCCCGAAACGGGCACCGGCACCGGCACCGCCGACGGCACACCGTAGCGGCGCCGCCCGCCGGGCCCCCGGAGAGCCCGGAGAGCCCGGAAATCCTCCGCGACCACGAAGACCCGCGGTGCCCGAAAGACCCGCGACACCCCTGAGACGCGCGGTACCCCGCACACCCCGAGGACACGAGAACCACCATGACGACCACCGACCCCGCCACCCTCTTCGAGGAGACCTTCGAGGGCTTCGGCACCGTGCGGATCGCCCCGCTCGACCCGGACCGGGACGCGCCCCTGCTGCACGGCTGGGTGAACCAGGAGCGGGCCCGGTTCTGGGGGATGCGGGAGACCACCGTGGACGAGGTGCGGGAGGTGTACGCCCATCTGGCCTCGCTCACCACCCACCATGCCTACCTGGCCTACCGGGACGGCGAGCCGGTGGCGCTGTTCCAGACCTACGAACCCGCCGCCGACCGGGTCAGCGAGTGCTACGAGGTACGGCCCGGGGACATCGGCTTCCATCTGATGCTGGCGCCCACCGACCGGCCCGAGCACGGTTTCAGCGCCCACCTCATCCGGGCCCTCAAGCGATTCGTGCTGGCCGACCACGAGCGGGCGGTGGCGGAGCCGGACGCCGCGAACCACAAGGCGATCGACCGGCTGCTCCGCAGCGGCTTCGAGGCGGGTCCGGAGGTGGTGCTCCCCGAGGTGGTGCTGCCGGAGGTGCACCTGCCCGAGAAGCGCGCCCGGCTGGTCTTCCTGAGCCGCTGAGCGGCCGGCGCCGCGCAGACTGGCCCGGCACCGGGTTCCGGGGGGGCCGCCCCGGAGCCGCCGGGCGGGCGGCCGCCGGCGGACACCGGACCGGGGCCGGCGCCCGGGGGCCGCCACGACTGCCCCGGCCCGGCCCGGACCAGGCCGTCCCGGACCGGCCAGGCCGCCCCCGGCCCGGGGCTCAGCCCACCACCCGGCCGTTGAGGACCACCCGGCGCGGCGCCGCGAGGGCCCGGACGTCCGCGCGCGGGTCCTCGTCGTAGACCACCAGGTCGGCCGGGGCGCCCTCCTCCAGGGCGGGGCGCCCCAGCCACTCCCGGGCCCGCCAGGTGGTGGCGGCGAGGGCGTCCAGCGGCGGGATGCCCGCCTTGACCAGCTCAGCGACCTCGGCGGCGACCAGTCCGTGGGCCAGCGAGCCGCCCGCGTCCGTACCCACGAAGACCGGGATGCCCGCGTCCCAGGCCGCGCGCACGGTGTCGTACCGGCGCTCGTACAGCCGCCGCATGTGCGCCGCCCAGCGCGGGAACTTCCCCTCCCCGCCCGCCGCCAGATGCGGGAAGGTGGCGATGTTCACCAGGGTCGGCACGATCGCCACGCCCCGCTCCGCGAAGAGCGGGATGGTGTCCTCGGTGAGCCCGGTGGCGTGCTCGACGCAGTCGATCCCCGCCTCCACCAGATCCCGCAGCGACTCCTCGGCGAAGCAGTGCGCGGTGACCCGGGCGCCGAGCCGGTGCGCCTCCGCGATGGCCGCTTCCACCTCGGCGCGCGGCCAGCAGGCGCTGAGGTCGCCCGCCTCGCGGTCGATCCAGTCGCCCACCAGCTTGACCCAGCCGTCGCCGCGCCGGGCCTCCCGGCCGACGTAGGCGACCAGGTCGGCGGGCTCGATCTCATGGGCGTAGTCGCGGATGTAGCGCTTGGTACGGGCGATGTGCCGGCCCGCCCGGATGATCTTCGGCAGGTCGTCCCGGTCGTCGATCCAGCGGGTGTCGGCCGCCGAACCGGCGTCCCGGATCAGCAGGGTGCCCGCGTCCCGGTCGGTGAGTGCCTGCTTCTCGCTGGTGGCCGCGTCCACCGCGCCATGGGCGTCGAGGCCGACATGGCAGTGCGCGTCGACCAGACCGGGCAGCGCCCAGCCGCGTACCGTCCGGACGTCCTCCGCCAGGGCGGGACGGGTGAGGCTGATCCGCCCGTCCACCACCCACAGTTCGTCCCGTACGTCCTCCGGGCCGACGAGCACCCGCCCCGTCACGTGCAGCACCGTGTGATCGCTCATACCGGCACTGTACGAGGCGTCCGGGGCCGCTCTGTAGGCTCGGCCGGGCCCCTGGCCGGACCTCGCGGCCCCGGGCCGGACCCCGCTCCACCCGTCCACGACCACAGCACCACCCGGCCACCCGGCCACGACCGCGGCGCCGCCGTCCGTACCGCGGCACCACCGTCCGTACCTTGGCATCACCGCCCGTACCGCAGCACCACCGTCCCCGCCGCCCGCCGGCCGCACGTCCCGGAAGAGAGCCCACCGTGTCGCATCCCCTTCTCGACCTTCCGCCGCTCACCGCCGCGCGCTTCGCCGCGATCGAGCGGCGGGTGGCCACGCTGCTCGCCACCGACCACGATGTCGTGATCACCCAGGGCGAGGCGCTGCTGCCGCTGGAGGGGTGCGTCCGCTCCGGCGCCCGGCCCGGCTCCACCGCGCTCAATGTGGTGACCGGGCCGTACGGGCAGACCTTCGGCGACTGGCTGCGCGACTGCGGGGCCACGGTGACCGACCTGGAAGTGCCGTTCCACACGGCGGTCACCGCCGAGCAGGTGGAACGGGCGCTCGCCGCCCATCCGGAGACCGACTTCGTCTCGCTGGTGCACGCCGAGGCGGCGACCGGCAACACCAATCCGGTCGCGGAGATCGGTGAGGTGGTACGGGCGCACGGCGCGCTGTTCATGCTGGACGCGGTGGCCTCGGTGGGCGCCGAGCCGCTGCGACCGGACGACTGGGGCGTGGACCTCTGTGTGATCGGCGCCCAGAAGGCGATGGGCGGCCCGGCGGGCGTCTCGGCGGTCTCGGTGAGCGAGCGGGCCTGGGCCCGGTTCGCGGAGAACCCGCGCGCCCCGCGCCGCTCCTACCTCTCGCTGCTGGACTGGAAGGAGCGCTGGATCGACACCGGCCGCAAGGCGCTTCCGCACGCCCCGGCCCAGCTGGAGATGCTCGCCCTGGAGGCGTGTCTGGAGCGGATCGAGAAGGAGGGCACGGGCGCGCTGATGGCCCGGCACGCCTCGGCCGCCGCGGCCACTCGGGCGGGGGTGCTGGCGCTGGGCGGCGGCCTGGAGCCGTATGTCGTCGAGGCCCGGGACGCGGCTCCGGTCGCCACCACCCTGCGCACCTCCGGCGGGGTGAACGCCGCCGAGCTGGTCGCCGCCGCCCTGGTGGCCGACCCGGAGCTGCCGCTGGTCGCCGGGGGCGGGGCGCTGTCCGGGGAGATGGTCCGGGTCAATCACTACGGGCAGCACGCCACCGCGGGCGCGGTCCACTCCTCGCTGGCCGCGCTGGGCACGGCCCTGGCCGAGACGGGCGCCCGGGTGGACGTGGCGGCCGCCCGCCGCGCCGTCACCGAGACCTGGTGACCGGCCGGAGGCGGGCGGGCCGGGGGCGGGCGGGGCTCGCCGTGACCGTCCGGCCGTAGATTCCCGGCCGTGGATCCGGCCCGCCCGCCGTACGGTCACTCGCCGGACGATCACCCGTGACACGAACCGCTGCCCCCGCCGGTACGACCGGCGGGGGCAGCGTGCGTACGGGGAGCGGGGGCGCGGCCGGGAGAAACCGCCGCGCATTCCTCGCCGAACCCCCTGGAATCTTCCGGGAATTCATCCGAGAATAACGGCGCAGTCTTTTACGGGACCTTATCGGTGATTCTCTGCCCACGACCTCCTGCCCCGTATCCCTGGGCTTAAACACCCCACCTCGGAACCGCTTCCCGATCGGTCCGATTTCACGATTCGTACATGAGTCACCGAGGTTACGATCATGTGACCGACTCCACATCGCGCCCATTTTGCCCGGAAAAAACCGGGCATACCTGCACAGATATCAGAGTGGTTCATCTCGGCTCGCGCTCGCGCGATAACACATGGCACGCATTCGCCCAACCCCGTCCGGCGATGCATTTTCAAAAGCCGCTGGGTAAGTTGCAACGACATGACCGCCGCACAAGCAGACCTGGCACGTGCCCGTACCGAATTCGACCGAGCAGTGCCCCCGGCCATCGGTATAGACGCTCCTCGCGTGGAGGACGGAGCCGCGATATGGCGCATCGCCCGCGACTCCGAGGTCCTGGACCTCAATTCCTCCTACAGCTACCTGCTGTGGTGCCGGGACTTCGCCGGTACATCGCTGGTGGCACGCGGCCCCGAGGGCGAGCCCATCGCCTTCGTCACCGGCTATGTACGCCCCGAGCGCCCCGAGACCCTGGTCGTGTGGCAGATCGCCGTGGACCGGGAGCACCGGGGCAAGGGGCTCGCCGGAGTGCTGCTGGACGCGCTCACCAGCCGGCTGGCCGGTCAGGGCGTGCGCACCCTGGAGACGACCGTCACGCCCGACAACACCGCCTCCGACCGGCTCTTCGCCGCGTTCGCGGAGCGGCGGGGGGCGGCCCTGGAGCGCGAGGTCCTCTTCGACGGCGGTCTCTTCCCCGAGGGCACCCACGAGCCCGAGGTGCTGTACCGCATCGCCCCCGTGGCCGCCTGACCCGCGCCTGTCCCCTCCCCCCACGGACTTCCCCGGATCCCTCCGGACCCCCTCGGACGCCCCGGGCCGGGCCCCGGACCGTCCCGGACGCCTCCCGATCCCGGCCGATCCCGTCCGACCCGGTCCGACCGCGTACGAGACGCACCAGACGACGACCCCCACGAGGAGAGAACCCGCTGTGACCATCACCCCGCCCGCCCTGAGTGTTTTCGAGGCCCTGGAGTCGGAGGTGCGCAGCTACTGCCGCGGTTGGCCGGCGGTGTTCGACCGCGCGCAGGGCGCTCATCTGACCGACGAGGACGGCCACACCTACCTGGACTTCTTCGCCGGGGCCGGCTCACTCAACTACGGCCACAACAACCCGGTGCTGAAACGCGCGCTGATCGACTACATCGAGCGCGACGGCATCACCCACGGCCTGGACATGGCGACGACCGCGAAGCGCGCCTTCCTGGACTCCTTCCAGAATGTGATCCTGCGCCCGCGTGACCTGCCGTACAAGGTCATGTTCCCCGGCCCGACCGGCACCAACGCCGTCGAGGCGGCGCTGAAGCTGGCCCGCAAGGTGAAGGGCCGCGAGGCGATCGTCTCGTTCACCAACGCCTTCCACGGCATGTCGCTGGGCTCGCTCGCCGTCACCGGCAACGCCTTCAAGCGCGCCGGCGCGGGCATCCCGCTGGTGCACGGCACCCCGATGCCGTTCGACAACTACTTCGACGGCCAGGTCCCGGACTTCCTCTGGTTCGAGCGGCTGCTGGAGGACCAGGGTTCCGGTCTCAACAAGCCCGCCGCCGTGATCGTCGAGACCGTCCAGGGCGAGGGCGGCATCAACGTGGCCCGCGCCGAGTGGCTGCGCGCGCTCCAGGAGCTGTGCCACCGCCAGGACATGCTGCTGATCGTGGACGACATCCAGATGGGCTGCGGCCGCACCGGCGCCTTCTTCTCCTTCGAGGAGGCGGGCATCACGCCGGACATCGTCACCCTCTCCAAGTCGATCAGCGGTTACGGCCTGCCGATGTCGCTCTGCCTCTTCAAGCCGGAGCTGGACGTCTGGGAGCCGGGCGAGCACAACGGCACCTTCCGGGGCAACAACCCGGCGTTCGTCACCGCCGCCGCCGCGCTCAACACCTACTGGGCCGACGGCCAGATGGAGAAGCAGACCCTCACCCGCGGCGAGCAGGTCGAGCAGGCGCTGCTGTCGATCGCCGACGAGAACTCCGCCGACGGCGCCCACTTCCGCGGCCGGGGCCTCGTCTGGGGCCTGGAGTTCGCGGACAAGGGCCGGGCCGGCCGGATCTGCCGCCGCGCCTTCGAGCTGGGGCTGCTCCTGGAGACCTCCGGCCCGGAGAGCGAGGTCGTCAAGCTGCTGCCGTCGCTGACCATCACCCCGGACGAGCTGGACGAGGGGCTGCGCACCCTGGCCCGCGCGGTGCGCGAGACCGCCTGAGGCGGCCCCGTCCGCCGGCGGCCGGCCACTGACCGCCGGCCGCCCGTCCGGTGCGGCCCCGGAGCCGTACCGGACGTACCGGCAGTACCGGAAAGGCCGTCCGAACCACCGCACCGGCCGGCGCCACCACGCCCGGCCGGGCGGCCCACCACCGTCACACCGGTGAGACGAGGCAACCGTCACACCGGTGTCATGAGGCAACCGTCACACCGGTGACACGAGACCACCGCCATGCCGGTGACATGAGGAAGGGAAACCGCACCACCGTGATCGTCCGCTCCTTCAAGGACATCGAGAACACCGACCGCCATGTGAAGGCGGCTTCCGGCACCTGGGAGAGCAAGCGCATCGTGCTCGCCAAGGAGAAGGTCGGCTTCTCGCTGCACGAGACCGTCCTCTACGCGGGCACCGAGACGTCGATGTGGTACGCCAACCACATCGAGGCCGTGCTGTGCGTCGAGGGCGAGGCCGAACTGACCAACGACGAGACGGGCGAGACGCACTGGATCGAGCCGGGCACCATGTACCTGCTCGACGGCCATGAGCGCCACACCATGCGGCCCAAGACCGACTTCCGGTGCGTCTGCGTCTTCAACCCTCCCGTCACCGGACGGGAGGACCACGACGAGAACGGTGTCTACCCGCTGCTGACCGAGGAGGGCTGACAGTATGACCGCGACCACGACCACCACCACGACGACCGACCTCTACCCCACCCGGGGAGCCGCAGAGGTGATGACCCCGCGCCAGGACCCGGTCGTCTGGGGCACGCCGACCCCCGCCCTGCGGTCGTTCGAGCGCGACGGCTTCCTCGCCGTCGACGAGCTGCTGCCGGAGGACGAGGTCGGGGTCTACCAGGCCGAGCTGAACCGGCTCGTCAACGACCCGGCGATCCGCGCCGACGAGCGCTCCATCGTGGAACCGAAGTCGCAGGACGTCCGCTCGGTCTTCGAGGTCCACAGGATCAGCGAGGTCTTCGCGAACCTGGTGCGCGACGAGCGGGTCGTCGGCACCGCCCGCGAGATCCTCGGCTCCGACGTGTACGTCCACCAGTCCCGGATCAATGTGAAGCCCGGGTTCGGCGCCTCCGGCTTCTACTGGCACTCGGACTTCGAGACCTGGCACGCCGAGGACGGGCTGCCCCGGATGCGTACCGTCTCGGTGTCGATCGCGCTCACCGAGAACCACGACACCAACGGCGGACTGATGATCATGCCGGGCTCGCACAAGACGTTCCTGGGCTGCGCCGGTGAGACGCCCCGGGACAACTACAAGAAGTCGCTCCAGATGCAGGACGCGGGGACGCCCTCGGACGAGGCGCTCACCACGTTCGCGGACGCCCACGGCATCAAGCTCTTCACCGGCAAGGCGGGGTCGGCCACCTGGTTCGACTGCAACGCCATGCACGGCTCGGGCGACAACATCACGCCGTTCCCGCGCAGCAATGTGTTCATCGTGTTCAACAGCGTGGAGAACACCGCGGTGGAGCCGTTCGCGGCTCCGGTCCGGCGCCCGGAGTTCATCGGCGCCCGGGAGTTCACCCCGGTGCGGTGAACCGGGTGAACCGATGAGCCGGTTGCGCGGGCGCACCGCGTACGGGCATGACGGCGGAGGGCGGGACCGGAGATCCGGTCCCGCCCTCCGCCGTGCTCCGGCACCCGCCTCCGGTCAGCGGCCGGCGGCGAGCACCTCCAGCGCCCGGTCCACATCGGCGGCGGAGTTGTAGAGGTGGAAGGAGGCCCGCAGGCCGCCCGCCCGGGCGGAGGTGATCACTCCGGCCCGGAGCAGCTCCGTGTGGCGCTCCGCGAGGCCCGGTACGGAGACCACGACCGAGCCGTCGGCCGGCACCGGCGGACGGCCGAGGGCGGCGAGCCCCGCCCGGAAGCGGGCGGCCAGCGCGGTGGCATGAGCGCCGGCGGCGGCCACTCCGACCTCCTCCAGCAGGGCGAGCGACTGCTCGGCGCCGTAGTACGAGAGATAGGCGGGCGCGTCGTCGTAGCGGCGGGCCGAGCGGGCGAGCCCCGGGATCGGGTCGTACAGACCGGCGTCCGGGTCACCGGCGGCGAACCACCCCGGGTGGTGCGGCGGCAGCGACTCCTGGGCCTCCTCGGTCACGGTGAGGAAGGAGGCGCCGCGCGGGCACATCAGATACTTGAACCCGGCGGTGACGGTGTAGTCGTACGCGCCCGTCTCCAGCGGCAGCCAGCCCATCGACTGGGTCAGATCGACCAGCGTCCGGGCGCCATGGGCGCGGGCCGCCGCCCGTATCGCCGCCAGGTCCGCGATCCGCCCGTCCGCCGACTGCACGGAGGAGAGCGCGACCAGGGCGGTCCCGGGCCGTACGGCGCCGGCCAGCTCCGTCAGCGGGACGAACCGGGTCTTCAGATCGCCACGCGTGGTGAACGGGCTGCTGAGGGAGACGAAGTCGCCCTCCGGGAGCAGGACTTCGGCGCCGGGTGGGAGAGCGGCGGCGACCAGGCCGACATGGCCGGCGACGGAGGAGCCGAGCGCCACCCGGTCCGGGTGCGCTCCGGCGATCCGGCCGAAGGAGGCCCGCACCGCCTCCAGCACCTCGTAACTGCCGGAAGCGCCCGGCCGCCCGGCGGCGAGTTCCCCGGTGAGCGCCGTGATGGCGGCGACGGCCCTGCGGGGCAGCAGCCCGCACGCGGAGGTGTTCAGATAGGTCTGGGCGGGGGCGAACTCGGCGCCTCCGAGGCGGGTCTCCATGCGCCCAGCCTGCGGGGTTGATCAACTTTCCGTCAACGGCGCGCTCCCCGCCGGTGGGCGGCGGGGAGACCGGTGGGCGGGCGCGGAGACCGGTGACGGTGGGCCCGTGATGGCTGGGGGAGGCCGGGTGATGGCGGGAGGGGGAGGCGGGTGGTCGGGGCACCCGCCTCCCCGGGTCCGCTGCCGTGCCCTCGGGGGAGGCCGGCGCGCGGATCGGGGCCACGGCCCGCCGGACTACATCCGGTGGGTGCTGCTCTCCGAGTTCTTGTTCAGCGGCAGGCCGCCGTCGGTGTTGAGCTCGGTGTCCAGCGTGCTGATCTTGCCGAGCACCGGCAGCTCGGAGAGCTTGTCGCCGAGGTCGGCGGCGTGGGCGTTGGGAGTGATCAGCGCGGTGACCACACCGGTGGCGAGCGAGGCGAAGGCGGCCATGGTTCGTTTCTTCATGCCCCTTCAACGCTCCCGGGGCCACCGGAGTCACGTTCCCCTCCCGATTCCCTCCCGACGTGCCCGACCGAGCGGCGGACCGTTCACAGCTCGGACACCGACATGAGGATTGTCTGAAAAGTCGATGGTCCTGGAACGAATCACCGTTCCCCGTTCGTCTCTCCGTACGGCATGAACAAGACGATCAGAAGAGCCGCCGTCTTCTCCCTGCTGCTCGTCCTGGCCCTGCTGGTGCGGGCAACCTGGGTGCAGGCGTATCAGGCGAAGGCGCTCGCGGACGACAAGCGCAACCGGCGCAACATCATGGAGCAGTACGCCCATCCACTGGGCGACATCATCGTGGCCGGGTCACCGGTCACCGGCTCCGCGGAGACCACCAGCGGCGACCTGCGCTGGAAACGCTCGTACAAGGACGGAAAGCTGTACGCGGCGGTCACCGGGTTCAGCTCGCAGGCGTTCGGGGCCACCCAGTTGGAGGGCATCTACTCCAAGGTGCTGGACGGGACCGACACCCGGCTCAAGAACCCGCTGGACGTCCTGACCGGCAAGTCGACCAAGCCCGGCAACGTCCTGACGACCATCGACCCGGCCGTGCAGAAGGCGGGGTACGAGGCGCTGGGCGACAAGATGGGCGCGGCCGTGGCGATCGATCCGAAGAGCGGCCGGATCCTCGGCATGGTCAGCACCCCCTCCTACGACCCGTCCGCCATCGCGGGCGACTCGGCCGGCAAGGCGTGGCGGCAGCTCAACGCCGCCGAGGAGAAGCCGATGGTCAACCGGGCGATCCGGCAGCCGGTGGCCCCCGGGTCCACCTTCAAGCTGGTCGTCGCGGCGGCGGCGCTGGAGAACAAGCTGTACGGCTCCGTGGACGAGCCCACCGACAGCCCGAACCCGTACACCCTGCCCGGCACCCGCACCCCGCTGAGGAACGAGAGCGCCTCGGCGCCCTGTGAGAACGCCTCGCTCCGGACCGCGCTCCGGTACTCCTGCAACAACGTCTTCGGCAAGATCGCCGCCGACCTGGGCAAGGAGAAGGTCAAGGAGATGGCGGAAAAGTTCGGCTTCAACAACGACAAGCAGGACGTGCCGGTACGGGCCTACGCCAGCGTCTACCCGTCCGAGATGGACAAGGCGCAGACCGCGCTGACCGGCATCGGCCAGTTCGACGTGACGGCCACCCCGTTGCAGATGGCCATGGTGTCGGGTGCCATCGCCAACGACGGAGTGCTCTCGGCGCCGTACATGGTCTCCAAGGTGGTGGACGCCAACGGCGACGCCCTGGACTCCTACGGCGATCAGGAGGGCCGGCGGATCATGTCCTCCTCCACCGCCGAGCAGTTGCGCGGTGCGATGGTGACCGTGGTCGAGGAGGGCACCGGCACCAACGCCCGGATCGACGGCGCCGAGGTCGGCGGCAAGACCGGAACGGCCCAGCGCGGCAAGAACAACAGCGAGCCCCCGTACGCCTGGTTCACCTCGTACGCCAAGGACCCGGGCAGCGGCAAGGAGGTGGCCGTCGCGGTGATGGTGGAGAACTCCGACTCCAAGCGCGGCGAGATCAGCGGCAACGGGCTGGCCGCCCCGGTGGCCAAGAAGATGATGAAGGCGGCGCTCAAGTAGAGCCGGTTACCCGGCCACTCGCGCGTGCGCCCGGGTGACTCGCGCGTGGACCTGGTCACTTGTGCGTATGCCGTCACTTGCGCGTACGCCTGGTCACTTGCGCGTGCCCGGCGCGGCGGCCGGCACCCCGGGCGCGGGGGGCCGGCCGCCGCACGGTATGCAGGGGCGGTTGTCTCCGTTGCCCCCGCTCCCTGGAGGAAGTGCCGTGCGGCTGCCCCGTCCCCGTTCCCTGTCCGGCTGGACCATGGCGGTCTTCGGACTGCTCGCCGCGTCGCTGGGCACCGTGGGGCTGGCCGCCCCGGACGCGCTGGTCGCGGTCATGGGCCTGGCCCCGATACCCGGCGCCCGGCGCGCGGCGGGCGACCACACCACGATGTTCCTGACCGCCTCCTCGATGGCCGCGCTCAACATGGGTGTCTACTACCTGCTGGCGGCGCTGGCCGACTGGCGGCCCTTCTTCCGCTGGACGGTGCCCTTCCGGCTGCTGACCTGCGCCGTCTTCACCAGTGCGGTACTGGTCGGGCGCGCCCCGGAGGCGCTCCTGGGGGTCGGCGCCTGGGAGGGCCTCGGCGCCGTGGTCACCGGGCTGGCGCTGCGCCACGAGCGGCGCCGCCCGGGCGGAGGCCCTCTTGACCGGGCCGTTCCCGCTTCCTAGCCTCGCCGTCGGCCGGGCGTGGCCCATACACGTACCCGCGCCGGTGCCCGTGCACGTACTCGTACTCGTACGCACTTACTCGTGCACTTACTCGTACGACCATCTGCCCGGCTGGCAGCTGACGACTGACGGCCGGCCGTCGTTTGTCCGCGTCCAGATGAGGAGTTCCCTACCGTGCCCATCGAGCCCGCCACCCCCGCCGAGTCCCCCCGTACGGTGCTGCTGACCGGGGCCGCGGGCGGGGTCGGCGCCGTCCTCCGGGAGGCGCTGCCCGCCCGGGGGTACGCGCTCCGGCTGCTGGACGTCCGGCCGGTGCCGGGTGAACCGGAGGCGATCACCGCCGACCTGGCGGACCGGGAGGCGCTGCGCGCGGCGGTACGCGGGACGGACGCCATCGTGCATCTGGCGGGCATCTCGCTGGAGGCGTCGTTCGACGCGATCCTGCGGGCCAACATCGAGGGCACGTACCGGCTCTACGAGGCGGCGCGGGCGGAAGGCGTGCGCCGGGTGGTCTTCGCCTCCTCCAACCACGCCGTGGGCTTCGTCCCGCGCCCCCGGGCGGGCGAGGCGCCGATCCCGGTCGCCGCGCCCCGCCGGCCCGACACCTTCTACGGCCTCTCCAAGGGGTTCGGTGAGGACCTGGCCCAGCTCTACTGGGACCTGCACGGGATCGAGACGGTCTCGATACGGATCGGCTCCTGCCTCCCGGCCCCCGTCGACGTGCGCCAGCTCTCCCTCTGGCTCAGCCCCGGTGACGCGGGCCGGCTCTTCCACGCGGCGCTCACCGCGCCGGACGTCGGGCACACGGTGGTGTACGGCTCCTCCGCCAACACCCGGCTCTGGTGGGACCTGTCGAGCGCCCGCGCCCTCGGCTACGAACCGCTCGACGACTCGGAGCCGTACGCCGCCCGGCTCCTCGCCGAACAGGGCGAACTCTCCGAGACCGACCCGGCCCACACCCGGCTGGGCGGTGCCTTCACCACCGACCCGCCGAGGTGGCGGGAGTGAGCAGGGGGCGGACCGGGGGCCGTTCCCGGGGAGGCGGGCCGGGGCCGTTCGGGGGACGCGGAACGGGCGGGCGCGGGTAAGGGAACGGCAAAGCGGAGTCGCTCGTTACCCCTGGCATGACCGCAATGACCCCCGGTTCGAACATCCCGCTCAGCGCCGCGCGGGTGACGGTGGACGTCACCGCACCCGTGCGGCTGGACGTCTCCGGCCTGCTGCTCACCGCCGCCGGCAAGGTGCGCTCCGACGACGACTTCATCTTCTACAACCAGCCGTCCGGGCCGGGCGTGAGTTACCGTTCCGGCGGCGGTGCCGCACCCGACGCGATCACGGTGGACACCACCGCCGTGCCGGACGGGATCGAGAAGATCGTCGTGACCGCGAGCCCGGACGCGGCGGGACAGACCTTCCAGGGCGTCGAGCCCACCGCCACCCTCCGGGACGCCGACAGCGGCGCCGTCCTCGCCACCTTCACCCCGCCCGGCCTCGGCACCGAGACGGCGCTGGTGGTGGCCGAGGTCTACCGGCGGAACGGCGCCTGGAAGGCCCGCGCGGTGGGCCAGGGGTACGCCAACGGGCTGGCCGGCATCGCCACCGACTTCGGTGTCTCGGTGGAGGACGAGGCGCCGGCCGCCCCCGCCGCCGCTCCGGCCCCCGCGGCCCCCGCCCCGGTAAGTTCCGCCCCGGCGGCACCGCCCGCACCGGCGGCCCCGGCTCCGGCCCCGGTGGACCCCCGGGTGAGCACGCCCCCGCCGCCGGCCGCTCCCCCGGCCCCGGCGCCCGCCGCACCCGGCAGCGGGAAGATCAACCTGGACAAGGGCCGGGTCAGCCTCACCAAGAACCAGACCGTCTCCCTGGTCAAGGGCGGCCGTCCGCTGCTCTCCCAGGTGAAGATGGGCCTCGGCTGGGAGCCCGCGTTCCGGGGCCGGGACATCGACCTGGACGCCTCGGTGATCGCGTACGGACCCCGGCGGGACCACATCGACAGCTGCTACTTCGGCAAGCTGACCATCCTCAACGGCGCGGTGAAGCACTCCGGCGACAATCTGACCGGTGAGGGCGCGGGCGACGACGAGGTGATCGTGGTCGACCTCGGCCGGCTGCCCGCCGAGGTGACCGGCCTGGTCTTCACGGTGAACTCCTTCTCCGGCCAGAAGTTCACCGAGGTGGCCAAGGCGTACTGCCGGCTGCTGGACGCCGCGACCGGCGAGGAGCTGGTCCGCTTCGAGCTGACCGGTGCCGAGCCGCAGACCGGTGTGCTGATGGCCAAGCTGATCCGGCAGTTCTCCGGCGAGTGGGAGATGACCGCGATGGGCGACTTCGTGAAGTCCCGCACGGTCCGGGGCATGGTGAAGCCGGCCGCCCAGGCGCTCTGACCGCCGGGGCCAGTCGGTACCGGCGGGGCGGCGCCCGGGGTTTCCGGCGGGGCGGCGCCCGGGGTTTCCGGCGGGGCGGCGCCCGGGGCCGTACAGCCCCGGGCGCCGCCCCACCGCGTGCGCCGCCGGTGCCTCAGCCGGCGTAGACGTCCTCGGTGTACCGCCCCTCGGCGGCGAGGCCGTCCAGCCACCGCTGGGCGTCCGCCTCCCCGGCCCCCGGGGTGTGCCGGAGGTACACCGTCCGCAGCGCCGCCCGGACGCCCGGCGCCATCCGGGCGCCGTCCCCGCAGACGTACACCCCGGCGCCCGCCTCAAGCAGGGGCCACAGCTCGGCCGCCTCCGCCTCGATCCGGTGCTGGACGAACCGGTGCCCGGCGACCGGGGCGGCGCTGAAGGCCGGGCGCAGCTCCACCGCGCCCGCCGCCTCGGCCGCCCGCAGCTCCTCGGCGTGCAGATAGTCGGCGTCCGGCGCGTCACAGCCGACGTAGCAGAGCAGCCGCCCGTACGGACCCGGGGCCGCCGGGTTCGCGGGCGCCAGCTCCGGGACCGCCGGGTTCGCGGGCGCCGTTTCCCCGGCCGCCGGGTTCGCGGCGAGCAGCGCCCGGCGGTCCGCGATCACGCCCCGGAAGGGCGCCAGGCCGGTGCCGGCGGCGATCAGGATCAGCGGCCGGGGCCCGTGCTCCACCCGGAAGGCGTCCCGGCACGGCTGGAGGCGGGCGAGCACGGTGTCCCCCGGGTTCAGCGCGGCCAGATGGGCCGAGCCGGTGCCCGGCCGTTCCGGCGCCACCGAGACCATCAGGTCGAGATGGCCGGGGTCCACGGCGGGCGAGGAGGAGACCGAGTAGGTGCGCGGCCGCATCGGCGGCAGCAGTTCGAGGAGTTCCGCCCAGTCCAGCGCCTCCCGCAGCGCCGGGTAGGTGGTGAGCAGCTCGGGCAGGGTCGCCGGTCCCGGTCCGTCTCCCGCCTCGGCGGCGAGGGCGGCGAGCGCGGCCCGCTCCGGCGGGCACGGGTTGAGCGCGGCGAGCCGGGCCAGCCGGTCGCCGCCCGGCCGGTGGCCGAGGTCCAGATGGTGGGTGAGCAACTCCCGTACGGTCAGCGGTCGGTCCACCGCCAGTGGGCCGCGCCCGGGGCGGGCCGGGGCGAGGCTCAGCAGGGTGTCCGGGTCGGCGCCGAGCAGCGCGGCGGTACGGGTGACCCGCTCGGGCGCGTTGGCGGGCAGCACGGTGAGATGGTCGGCGGTGCGGTAGGCAGCGCCCGCCGGGAGCGCCAGCCGTACCAGCCGCTTGACGCGCGGATAGCCGGGCGCGGTGAGGTCCCGGCTCGCGGTGACGGTCATCGGGACCAGGCCGTACCGGGCGGCTGCCGCGTCCAGGGGGCCGCCGGTCAGCTCGGTGACGGTGTACGCGGGGCCGGTGGCCGGAGCGTCGGTGCCGGTGACGGCACCGGGAGCAGCAGCGGCAGCGGGGGCGCCGGCCGACTCCGGGTCGCCGTACCGCTCAAGCAGCCGGGCGCGGAGGGCGGCGGCGAAGGCCCGTACCCCGGCGGCCAGGTCCCCGGCGGCGTCCGCCACGCCCCGGTCGGCCAGCCGGACGCCGCCCAGCTCGGCCAGCCGGGTGTCGATCAGGGTCGGGACGCGCTGGTAGGTGGCGGCCCAGGTGCGGTCGCCCACGCCCAGCACGGCGTACGGCACCCCGGCGGCCGCGCCCGGCTCGGCCCGCTCCAGCCACCCGGTGAACCGGGCCGCGTCATCGGTGGGGCGGCCGTTGTAGGAGGCGGCGACGATCACCACGGGCCGCTCCTCGCCGGCCGGGCCCCGGTCCGGCACCCCGTCCGGGTAGTCGTCCAGCGGCGCCACCTCGGTCGTACAGCCCAGCGCCTCGCCCAGTTCGGCCAGTTCGGCCGCGAAGCCCCGGCAAGTGCCGTAGTTGGAGCCGTGCAGCACCAGCAGCCCGGTGCCCGGCCGCACCCGGGCGGGCCCGTGCCCGGCGTCCGTCCCGGTGGTGGCGTCCGTCCCGGTGCCGGCCGGTCCGCCGGGGGCCGGGGCGGCCGGAGCGGTACGCGCCAGGGCCCGGCGGTCGGCGGCGGTGCGGGGCCGGAGGGTCAGCGTGAGCCCCTCGGGCTTGAGGGTCAGCGATTCCTTGACCCGCAGCCGGTAGCCCGCGTGGTCCAGCGGCCGGTAGCGGTGGACCAGCAGCGCGAGCAGCATGGTCGCCTCGTGCAGTGCGAACTGCCTTCCGATGCAGGCTCGTTCGCCGGTGCCGAACGGCTTGTAGGCGTGCACCGGCCGGTCCGCCTCCGCCTCGGGCGCGAAGCGGTCCGGGTCGAACAGCTCCGGGTTGTCGCCCCAGACCGGCGCCCGGTGCAGCATCGGGGCCGCCACGATGGCCCACTCCCCGGCGCGCAGTGGGATCCGGCCGCCGAGCAGGGTGTCCCGGCGGGCCCGGCGGCCGAACGCGGCGGCCGTGGGCCAGAGCCGCAGCGCCTCGTTGAGCGCCTGCCGGGTGCGGCGGAGCAGCCCGATCTCGGCGAACTCCGGCTCGGGGTCGGCCGTGTCGCCCCAGAGGGCGTCCACCTCCCGCTGCACGGCCCGCAGTTCGGCCGGGTGCCGGACGAGGTAGTGGAGGGCGAAGGAGAGGGCGCCCGAGGTGGTCTCATGGCCCGCGATCAGGAAGGTGATGACCTGGTTGCGGATGTTGGCGTGGTCCAGGGTGGTGCCGTCGGCGGGATGGACGGCCCCCAGCATCAGCCCCAGCAGGTCCTCGGCCGGCGCCTCCGCCGCACCGCCCGAGCCGGCGTCCCGGCCGTCCG
Organism: Streptomyces pyxinae; assembly: GCF_024756275.1. GTDB lineage: Bacteria > Actinomycetota > Actinomycetes > Streptomycetales > Streptomycetaceae > Streptomyces > Streptomyces pyxinae. The sequence continues at coordinate 89,524 of NZ_JANUGQ010000013.1, forward strand.
CGCCTGTCCCGCCACTCCCGGCATTCCCGCCGTCCGCAGCGCTCGTGCCGGTCCCGCCGCCGCTCCCGGCCCGGTTGGCGATCACCTCGTCCACCACCGAGGCCAGATAGTCCGCGTCCGCCCGGAACGCCTCGTCCTGCTCGGTGTAGTCGATCCCGGGCACCCGGCCCAGCCGGTTCATGCTCCACTCCAGGCAGCGGACCATCGCCCGGACGAAGGGATGGCCCTCGGGGCGCTCGAAGGAGCCGAAGTCGTAGCCGAAACCGGCGAGTCCGATGGTGTCCAGGGTCATCCGGGTCATGTCCTCGGCCACGTCCACCGGCTGTCCGGCCGCCATCCGCGCGTCCCAGGAGCGGATCAGCCGCCGGGCGACCCGCAGCATCACCGGGTGGTAGGTGCGCATCGAGCCCAGCGCGAAGGCGGGCATCAGGATGTCGTGCGCCTTGGCCCAGTTGGGCTCGTCGTCATAGGCGGTGAAGAGGCCGTCGGCGGTGAACTCGCGGACGTTCTCCAGCGCCGGGCCGACCTGTTTGGCGAACCGTTCCTCGTCGCACAACTCCGCGACCAGCTCCGGGTCGGAGACGAAGAGCACGTCGCGGCCGTGCAGCCGGCGCCGCAGCACCGGCCCGTGCTCGCGCATCAGCTCCATGATCTGCTGGACCGGGGTGTCCGTGGGGCCGACGGCGGAGATGTCCACCAGGGGCACGCCCGACTCGGCGTCCACCTCGACGGTGACCTCGGGCACGCCGGGGGAGCCGTCCCCGGTGCCGCCGGGCAACACGGCTGCGGGCGCGCCGGATTCGGGCGCCCCGGACGGGACGGGTACGGGAAGGGTGGGTGCGGGTGTGTCGCTCATGGCCCCAGCGTCGGGCCGCCGACCCGGCCGTCCGGGCCACCGGGCTACATGATTGTGTAGCCGGAAGGAGCCCGGCGCCCTTGCGGTCCGCGTGCTCCTGTGCGCAGGACATGGCGAGGGGCGTACGGAGAGCGCGTACACAGGGCGCGTACGGACGGCTTGCGGAGGACATGCGGAGGGCGGGCGCGGGGCGCCTCATCGGCGGGAAGGGGCAGGGCGGTTGAAGGAGGCGCACGAGATCCTGGACACCGGCACCCTCTTCGACTGGCGCAACCGGGCGCTGTTGGTCTTCGACCGGGTGCCGGTGCCCATCGCGGTCTGCCGCACCGACGGGCGGATCCTGCTGGCCAACCCCGCGATGGCCGCCGAATGGGGGACACGGCCCGGGGAGTTGCCGGAGCGGAACGTGCTGGAGCTGTTCCACCCCCGGGCCGCCGACGAGGTGCACCGGATCGTGGACGCGGTGCGCCGGGGCCACCGGTCGCGCTATCCGGTCCGGGTGAGCTGGTCGGCGCCGGACGGCCGGGAGCGGTACGGCGAGCTGACCGCCGACACGGTGAGCGACACGGCCGACGCCCCGCTCTGGCTGCTGGTGCTGGTCCGGGTGCTGGGCGAGCACCGGCCGCGCCCGTCCCGGGGGCCGGACGACACCGGTCCGCTGGAGCGCCGGATCCTGGCGCTGGCGGCGGCCGGCGCGACGACCGAGCGGATCGCCCGGTCGGTCGGCCTCACCGTGGACGGGGTCAACTACCACCTGACCCGGCTCTCCCGCCGCTGGTCCGTCCCGAACCGTACGGCCCTGGTCGCCCGCGCCTATGTGCTGGGCGTCCTGGACCCGGACGCCTGGCCTCCGGAGCCGGCCCGGGACCCGCGCCCGGACCCGCCTCCGGGGGCGCCCTGAGACCCGCCCCGGAAGCAGCCCCGGGTGTGAACGCGCTCTCCCCAACCGGCACCCGTACGGGTGAGAATCCCCGGCATGGACGACGCCTCGCGGGCCGCCCGCGCGCTCTGGACGCTGTACGAACCGGTGCACGCCGTCACCTACTTCGCCCCGGAGGCCAGGGCCGCCTTCGAGACGACCGGGCTGCGCGGGGTCTGGCGCGGCTACTTCGCGGGCCGGGCGGCTCCGCTGGGCGCGGCCGGGCCCGGGGCGGTGGCCTCCGCCTTCTTCTCGTTCGCGCCCGCGATGGTCCGACGGGCGGTGCCCGGGGTCTGGGACGTGCTCCCGCCGGACCGGGCGCTGGAGGCGCGGTGCCTGGGCGCGAGCGCGGCGCTGCGCCGGATGCTGGCGGGCCGGGAGGCGGCCGTCGAGCGGGCCGCCGCGCTCCTCAGCCGGTACGCGCGGGACGTGGACGTGGCCGGGCGCCCGCTGGCCGCCGCCAATCTGGCGGTGGCGGCGCCGGAGGAGCCGTACGCCCTGCTCTGGCACGCCGCGACCGTGCTGCGCGAGCACCGGGGCGACGGCCATCTCGCCGCGCTGGTCGCCGCCGGGCTCGACGGCTGCGAAATCCTGGTGCTGCGGGCCGGCCACGATCTGCCCCGCACCGAGTCGCAGCCGTACCGGGGCTGGACCGACGCGGAGTGGGAGGCGGCGGCCGGCCGGCTGTGCGGGCGCGGGCTGCTGGACCCGGCGGGCACGGCCACCCCGGCGGGCCTGGAGACACTGGCCGCCGTGGAGCGGGCCACCGATCTGGCCGCCGCCCGGCCGTGGCGGGGCCTGCCCCCGGGCGCGGCGGACCGGCTGGCGGAGGCGCTGGGCCCGCTGGGCCGCGTCTGCGCCGGGGCGCTGCGCTTCCCCAACCCGATCGGCGTCCCCGCGCCCGACCCGGCGCCGGACGGCTCCGGGGTGCCCGGGGCTCCCGGAGCGCCCGACGCCCCCGGAGCGCCTGAGACTCCCGCTGCGCCCGGGGCCCCGGCGCCGACGGGCTGACCGCCCCGTTCGGAGCCGTACGCTCGGTTCGGAGCCGTACGCCGGAAGCCGACCGTACGTCCATACGTCCATACGTCCTACGGGGAGGTACGCCGGAAGCCGTCCGTCCCCGCAGGACCCCCGCACGCCCGGCCGGTCCCGGCCGCCGACCCGGCCGCTCGCCCGGGCGCCCCCGGCCGTCGCTCAGCCGTCCGAGCGGGAGCGCGCCTTGAACGCGGCCTTCCGGGCGTCCTTGGCGGCGTGCTTGTCCCGGTGGAGGCGGCCCATCGCCTCCAGGACCTCCGGGGTGGCCGGGTGGTCCACCCGCCAGGCCGTCTCGAAGAAGCCGCCGTACTGTCCGGTCAGGGACTCGATCAGGTCCTGGAGCTCCTCCAGGTCCCCGTCCGCGTCGAGTTGGGCGGCGATCGTGTCGACGGCCAGCCAGAAGATCATGGACTCGGGCGGCGGCGGGATGTCCGCGGCGCCCCGCTCGGCCAGCCACACCCGGGCCAGCCCGCCCAGTTGCGGGTCGTCCAGCACCTCGCGGGCGGCCGGCTCGGCCTCCGCGCCGACCAGGGCCAGGGCCTGCTGACAGCTGAGCCGGCGCAGCGGCGCACCCGGGTCGGCACCCCGGGCGGCGGCCAGCAACTCCCGGGCGGCGGCCAGCGGTTCGCGCCGCTCCAGCCACTTCCGGGTCTCCGCCCTGGCCGAGGCGTCCGGGTAGTCCCCGATGCCGTCCAGCAGCGCGTCCGCCCCCTTGTCGGCCAGCTCCCCGACGGCCGGCGCGGCCACCCCGGCCTCCAGCAGCCGGGTGCGGATGCCGTACAGCCCGAGGGGCGTCAGCCGGACCATCCCGTACCGGGAGACGTCCTCCTCGTCCAGCGCGGACCCGGCCCCGCCCGACACCGCGTCACCGGTCCCGTCCGTCCCCGCGCCGCCGGGCACGTCCGGCTCCTGGTCCTCCTCCGCCATCAGCGCCTCGTCCACCGGCGCGTACTGGACGAGACCGGTCGGTTCGAGCACCCGGAACTGGTCGTCCAGCCGCATCATCGCCTCGGAGACCCGCTCCAGGATGTCGTCGGTCGGCTCGGGCATGTCGTCCGGGACGATCACCGAGGCGGCGAGCGCGGGCAGCGGCACCGGTCCGTCGCCCGCGCCGCCCTCGCTGACGGTCAGCAGATAGAGGTTGCCCAGCACCCCTTCGAGGAACTCGGCCTCGGCCTCCGGGTCCCAGCCGAGGGCGTCGAGGTCGAAGGCACCGCTCTCGTCGAGGGCGTCGGCCAGATCGTCCAGCACCGGCGCGGTGGCGTCCGCGAAGGCCGCCTCCAGGGCGTCCAGCCAGATGGCCAGCACCTCGCGCGGCGAACCCCCGGTGATCAGCGCCAGTTGCTCGCCCGGCGCGGCGGTGCCGTCCTCCGCCTCGTCCGCCGAGGGATCGGTGACCTCGACCAGGCCGGTCTCGGCCGCGACCCGCCACGCCTCGGCGGCGCAGGCGGCACCGTCCTCGTCCGCGCCGAGCCCCAACACCTCGGCGGCGGCGGGCAGCTGGGCCTCGGCCAGCTCGCCGCCCGCGCCCACCCGGGTCTCCGGGCCGGCCCAGCGGGCGAGCCGGACGGCGCGGGCCAGCAGCGGGGCGGCGAGCGCCTCCCGGGCCAGCTCCGCGTCGGAGAGCAGCCGCACCGGCGGCAGGGTGGGGCGGGTCGCGGGCATCGGCTGGGTCTCCTCGTCAACGTGCGCGGTACACCGGGCGGCCCTGGTCTCCGACCGGCCGGCCAGCGCTTAGCGTAGACGCATTTGGGGGCATGCCAGACGGTTCATCCAATGCTCAACCGCCGTATGCCCGACACCCCTTGACAAGTCCCCCGCGCACACCGGACATTGACGCGCGTAGAAATCGCATACGGACCGCACCAGGCACGCCACGGACCGTACGCGGCACCCTCACCCTCCCTCGGAGCTCCGGAGCACATCGATGTCCAGCCCCATATCCCCGTCCCCCTCCCCGGCGTCCCCGGCCTCCCCGGTGTCCGCCGCACTGCCGCGCACCGCCGCCGTGGCCGCCGTGGTCGCCACCGCCCTCGCCGCGGGGCTGCTCGCCGGCCCGTTCGCGAGCGCGGCCCCGGCCGGGGACCCGGCGCCCGGGGCGGTCGTCCGCATCCATGACATCCAGGGCGCCACCCGGATCTCCCCGCTCGTCAACCAGCAGGTCACCGGGGTGACGGGCATCGTCACCGGGGTCCGGACGTACGGCTCCAAGGGCTTCTGGATGCAGGACCCGCGGCCCGACGCCGACCCGGCCACCAGCGAGGGCCTGTTCGTCTACACCGGCGGCGCGCCCACCGTGAAGACCGGCGACGCGGTCTCCGTCGCCGGCACGGTCGGGGAGTACGTGCCGGGCGGCACCGCCTCCGGCAACCAGTCGCTGACCCAGCTGACCAAGCCCACCGTCACCGTCGTCTCCTCGGGCAACCCGCTGCCCGCCCCGGTGACCGTCTCCGCCCGCACGGTCCCGTCCCGGTACACCCCGGCCGGCGACCCGGCCGCCGGGGGCTCGGTCAACGGCCTGGCGCTGAAGCCGCGTTCGTACGCCCTGGACTACTACGAGTCGCTGGAGGGCACCAACGTCCGGATCGGCTCCTCGCGGGTGGTGGGCGCCACCGACCCGTACAGCGAGCTGTGGGTGACGGTGAAGCCGCACGAGAACGACAACCGGCGCGGCGGCACCGTCTACGGCTCCTACACCGACCAGAACACCGGCCGGCTCCAGGTCCAGTCGCTCACCCCGACCGCCGAACAGCCCTTCCCCAGGGCGAATGTGGGCGATGTGCTCACCGGCACCACCGAGGGCCCGCTCGACTTCAACCAGTTCGGCGGCTACACCCTGGCCGCCCGGACGCCGCTGAGCGTCACCGACCGAGGGCTGAAGCGCGAGCGCACGGCCAAGCAGCGCTCGGGCGAGCTGGCGGTGGCGACGTACAACGTGGAGAACCTCGACCCGTCCGACCCGCAGGCGAAGTTCGACGCGCTGGCCCGGGCCGTGGTGGAGAACCTGGCCTCGCCCGACGTGCTGGCCCTGGAGGAGATCCAGGACAACACCGGCGCCAGGAACGACGGGGTGGTGGCGGCCGACCAGACGCTGAAGAAGTTCACCGACGCCATTGTGGCGGCCGGTGGACCGGCGTACGCGTGGCGCTCGATCGACCCGCTGAACAACCAGGACGGCGGCGAGCCGGGCGGCAACATCCGGCAGGCGTTCCTCTTCAACCCGGCCCGGGTCTCCTTCACCGACCGCGCCCCCGGCGACGCGACCACCGCGACCGGTGTCGTCCGGGAGCGCGGGCGGGCCGCCCTCACCCACTCCCCCGGCCGGATCGCCCCGGCCGACACCGCCTGGGAGAACAGCCGCAAGCCGCTGGCCGGCGAGTTCGTCTTCCGGGGCCGGACGGTGTTCGTGATCGCCAATCACTTCGGCTCCAAGGGCGGCGACGAGTCGCTGGTCTCCCACCACCAGCCGCCCAACCGCTCCTCCGAGGCCAAGCGGCTCCAGCAGGCGCAGGCGGTGAACGGTTTCGTCAAGGAGCTGCTGGCGGTCCAGAAGGACGCCAAGGTGCTGGCGCTGGGCGACATCAACGACTTCGAGTTCTCCGGTACCGCCCGCGCGCTCACCGCGGGCGGAGCGCTGCGGACGGCGGTCACCTCGCTGCCGCGCGCCGAGCGGTACTCGTACGTCTACCAGGGCAACAGCCAGGTGCTCGACCAGATCCTGACCAGCCCGTCGATCCGCCGCTTCGCCTACGACAGCGTGCACATCAACGCGGAGTTCGCCCAGCAGGACAGCGACCACGACCCGCAGGTGATCCGCTTCCGCCCGTAGGGCGCGGGGCCGGGGGCCGGCCGCAGGAGCCGGGAGGGCCCGTAGGGCGCGGGGCCGGCCGCAGGGCCCGGGGGGCCGCCCGCAGGGCCCGGGACCCGGTCGCAGGGCCCGAGACCGGCCGCAGGGCCCGAGGGGGCCGCCCGCAGGGCCCGGGCTCGCCACCGGTCCGGCGGGCGGACGGGCGCCCGCCGGGCCGCCCCGCCGTCCGTCCGCCGTGCAGCCGCTTTTTCGTCCGCTGTCCGTCCGTTCTCCGTCCGCCACCTGCCCGCTCCGGGCGGCCGGGGCCCGCCGGGCGGCCGGGGCCCCGGGCACGGCGAAGGGCCGGCCACCCGCGTGACGCGCGGGAGCCGGCCCTTCCGCCGGTGCGGCCGCCTCGCCTCAGGAGGGCCAGATGCCGGTGAGCTTGCGGACGCCGGTGGCGCCGCTGCGGTCCACCGCCGCCTTCACCACGGCGAAGATCGCGCCCTGCAGCGCCGCCGCCAGCAGGATCTCCCGCCAGGTGCGCTCCTCGTCCATGGCGTCCGGGGCGTCGCCGTCGCCCAGCAGGGCCCAGGTCTTCGCGAACAGCGTGCTCGCCAGCGCACCGCCGGCCATGCCCAGCGCGATGCCGACCGGGCGGTAAAGCAGCTTCTGCTTCCGCTTCTTCTTGCTCTTCGGGGGCTTCTGTCCTGTCGCCATCGGTCCCGGTCACCCCCACTTCCCGCTGCGGCGCAGCCGCCAGAGGACCACCCCGGTCACCACCAGCGCGGCCACGGCACCGAGCAGCGGCCCGGCGTTGCGGCGTACCGGCTCGGGGGTGTGCTCATGGACCAGCTTGGCGGCATGGGCCTTCACATCGGTCTTCGCCATCAGCTGGTCGATCGTGTCGCCCAGCTCCGCGCGCTTCTGCGCCGCTTCCAGCCGGAGCCGGTCGGGACTGGGCGAATCCGGCGTCTCCTTGGTCATCGGTGGACCCTCTCCTTGAGTTCGTCGACATCGGACCGCACCCCGTCGATGGCCCGTTCGGGCTTGGGCGGCACCGCGCTCTTGAGCTGCTTGCGGCCGAGGACGGCCAGGACACCGGCCACCACCAGGAAGACGGCGGTCGCGATGAGCACCGAGGCCCAGACGTCGAGGGCCAGATTCAGCAGCGCGGCGACCGTCGCCCAGATTCCGATCAGCCCCACGTACCCCACGGCGGCGGAGGCGCCCAGCAGACCACCGCCCTTGCCCGCGCGTTTGCCCTTCTGCACCATCTCCGCCTGCGCAGTGCGCATCTCGGTCCTGACCAGGTCGGTGAGCTGCTCCGATGCCTGCTTGACCAGCTCGCCGACCGTCGGTTCTCCGGCCACGTCCCATCGCCTCCCATCACGTACGGGGACGACCGGGTACCCCGGCACCGAAAACCCGAACCACCACACCCTTCAGCAACTCTTACCCATCAGCCCCAGTGGAACTAAGCAGACCTTCACCACCATCGACCGACAGCCTGCGCCCCTGTCCCCGGCGCCGACCGCCGCCCCTCGCCCCTTCGGCCGCGCCCTCCGCGCCCTCCGCGCCCTGGTCACCCCCTTCACCCCCGCCGGGGCGCTCGGTCCGGACCAGGCACAGGAACTGGCCGTCGCCCTGCTGGCCGAGGGGTGCGACGGGCTGGTGCTCAACGGGACCACCGGTGAGTCCCCGGCCAGTACGACATCCCGGCGCGGACCGGGTTACGCGTCGAGCCGGCCACCCTGCTGCGGCTCGCCGGGCACCCCCGGATCGTGGCGGTCAAGGACTGCTCGTACGACCTGCTGGGCGCCGCCCGGGCCATGGCCGTCGGCGCCCCGCCGGCGTACTGCTCGGGGAGCGAGGAGCTCAATCCACCGGGCCCTGCCGACCGGACCGGCGGCCCTACCGGACCGGCGGCCTGGGGCGGCCCGGCGGCACCCCGACCGGCCCGGCGGCGGCCGTCCGACCGCCGCCGGGATCAGCCGGAGCCCCGGGCTCGTTTCAGCGCGGAGCCCCGGGCTCAGTTGTGGCTGTGCAGGATCTCGTTGAGGCCGCCCCAGACCGCGTTGTTCGGGCGGGCCTCGACGGTGCCGGTGACCGAGTTGCGGCGGAAGAGGATGTTCGAGGCGCCGGAGAGCTCCCGGGCCTTGACGATCTGTCCGTCGGGCATGGTCACCCGGGTGCCGGCGGTGAGGTAGAGGCCCGCCTCCACCACGCACTCGTCGCCCAGCGCGATGCCGACGCCCGCCTCGGCGCCCACCAGGCTGCGCTCACCGATGGAGATGACCACATTGCCGCCGCCGGAGAGGGTGCCCATGGTGGAGGCGCCGCCGCCGATGTCGGTGCCGTCCCCGACGAGCACTCCGGCGGAGATCCGGCCCTCGACCATGGAGGTGCCCAGGGTGCCGGCGTTGAAGTTGACGAAGCCCTCGTGCATGACCGTGGTGCCGGCCGCGAGGTGGGCGCCGAGCCGCACCCGGTCCGCGTCCCCGATGCGTACGCCCTTGGGGGCCACGTAGTCGGTCATGCGCGGGAACTTGTCCACGCTGGTCACCTGGAGGTGCAGCCCCTCGGCGCGGGCGTTGAGCCGGACGCGCTCCAGGTCGTCCACGGCGACCGGGCCGAGCGAGGTCCAGGCGACATTGGCCAGCAGCCCGAAGATGCCCTCCAGGTTCTGGCCGTGCGGCTTCACCAGGCGGTGGCTGAGCAGGTGCAGCCGCAGATAGACGTCGTGCGCGTCGAGCGGCTTGTCGTCCAGCGAGGCGATGACCGTGCGCACGGCGACCACCTCGACCCCCCGGCGGGCGTCCACGCCGACGGCCTTGACGGCGCCTTCCCCGATCAGGTTGGCGGCCTGGTCCTCGGTGAGCCGCTCGGTGCCGGCCGGGCCGGGCGCGTCGGTCAGCTCGGGGGCGGGGAACCAGGTGTCGAGAACGGTGCCGTCGCCGGCGATGGTGGCGAGGCCGGCGGCGACGGCGCCGGTGGTGCGGGGTGCGGAAGTGGTGTCGGTCATGCGGAGAACCTAACCGGCGGGGGCGCGCCGGAGCCAACCGGTCTCACGGAGAGCGACCGGCTCCCGGCCCGCGCCCGGCACCCCCGGTGCGCCCGGTAACGTACTCGGGTTCCGCCCACATGATCGACGGAGTACGAGACCGCATGAGCGACCCCCAGGGCCCGGGCATACCTCCGGGTTACGGCCACCCCGCCCCGCCGCCCCCGCCCGGCGCACCCGGCCCGTCCTACCCGGCCGCCCCGGGCTGGGGCCCCGGTCCCGGCTGGTCGGCACCCCGGCCCGGCGTGATCCCGCTCGCCCCGCTCGGCCTGGGCGACATCTTCAACGGCGCCTTCACCACCCTCGGCCGCCACTGGCGCCAGTTGTTCGGCCTGGCCCTGGCCGCCTACGCGGTCGCCGCGCTGGCCGTCGTCGCGGTGGCGGGACTGGCGTATCTCGCGGTCGCGGGCGACATCGACCGCCTGGTCCACTGGTCCCACGACCGGGCGCCGGGGGTGGACGAGTTCCTGCCTCCGCTGATCGCGCTGGTCGTGGTCTACCTCTTCGGCTCCCTGGTCCTGCTCATCGCCAACGCGGTCGTCCAGGCCGGCTGCCCCGCCGTCCTCCAGGACGCGGTGCTCGGCCGTCCCACCACGATCGGCACCGTCTGGCGGCGGGTCCGCCGGCGGCTCACCTCGGTCCTGGGCGCGGTGCTGCTCACCGGGCTGATCGTGTTCGTCCCCGTCGTCCTGATCATCGGCACATTCACCGCCACCCTGCTGATCACCGTGATCACCTTCCACGACGGCGATGCCACGGCCGCCTTCGCCGTGCTCGGGCTGGCCGTCCTGGCCCTCCTCGTCGCCGGTCCGCTGGCCACCTGGCTCTGGGTGAAGTACAGCTTCGCCCCGGCCGTCGCGGTCTTCGAACGCAGCTCCGCCCTGACCGCCATGAGCCGCTCCTCCCGGCTGGTGAAGGGCTCCTGGTGGCGGGTCTTCGGCATCTCGATGCTCGGGTACCTGGCCGCCTCGGTGGCCGCCTATCTGCTCCAGCTCCCGTTCTCGCTCGCCGGCGGCCTCTTCAACCAGGCCCCCCAGCAGGGCGCCGACGCCCCCGAGGTCGTCGCCTTCGTCGTCATCGCCCTGGTCTTCGGCCTCGGCGGCCAGCTCCTGGGCCAGTTGCTGACCTCCGCGTTCCCGCAGCTGGTGATCTCGCTCCTCTACGTCGACCAGCGCATCCGCCGCGAGAACCTGGCCCCCACCCTGATGGCAGCCGCCGCACCCGCCGCGCCCCCGGCCCCCCAGCCGCCCGCGCCCACCGGAACCTAGCCGCCCGGGCGCCGCACCAGCCCGTCAAGCGCCTCCAAGGCCGGCCCCCAGGGGTACGGTCGCCTCTCCCCCGGCGGATTGGGCTCGAACCAGCCCGCCCCGTACAGCACCCGCACCCCGGCCACCCGCAACGCCTCCGGCGACACCGCCAGTCGCGGGTGCCGGGCGTACGCGGCATTGACGCACGGCACCACCGCCATGGGGATGCCCTTGCTCTGGTACCGGACGTTCTGCCGCATGGCAGGCACGTACGTGGGCGCCACATACCCGTGGTCCTCATCGGCCCGGTACAGCTGAGCCGACGAGTCGGTTGCAGGTCTTGAAGTCGCACCCACTTCCGTCGGCACCCCGCTGAGCGACCATGCGGTCACCTGGTGCGAGCAAGGCTCCATCGCGGGGGAGAATCGTGAAGGACCGACCATGCGCCATGAGTTCCGTCGTTCACCGGACATGGTGAACGAACCGCACGGCCCTGCCGGGCGACAGGCATTGCACCGGCTCGCCCAGGGCGCAGCCGATAGTCCGGCGCTGGTCATCGGGCTTCCTGCGGTGGCTCGGCTCGTCGGCAGCAGGCTCGGGGGCTGCGCCGACCCCGGCCGCCACCAGGGCCCCGGTCGCGGATCGCTGCACGGTGTCGTTTCCGCCCGACCCCGAGCGCGTGCGGCACCTGCGCCGTCCACCTCGGCCACCCCCAGTCGCCCCACCGCACCCGACCCGGCCGCTTCCATCCGCCCCACCACATCCGGTCACTCCGGCACCGACAGCGCTACCGATAACAGACCAACGCTCATGACACCCCGGCGAGAGGGATCCATGTCCTGCCGGCCCAGGTCGAGCAGCCCGTTCACCGTCCCGGCGGGCACGTCGGCTTCACCGGCCACCATGGGGAACCCGGCCTCGGTGGCGGTGACGGGGCGGTGCAGGCGGCGGGACAGAGCTTCCAGGACCAGGGGGCGTACGGGCTCCCTCGGCAGCTTGCCGCTGAGCCACTGGTGGACCGAGGGCTCCTGATACCGGAGCGGCATGCCGGTCTCGGTGCCCAGGCGGTTCACGGCCCGGGCGAACTTGACGCAGCGTCCACCCCGCCTCGCGGTGCAGACGCTCAAGTCCCTCGTTCCGCCGCGCTGTGCGCACCGGTGCCCGACTCCCTCGCCTCGCGGGGCCGTTCGCTGCGCGTGGTGCGGCTTCCACGGTAACGCTCGGCGTGGCCGCGTCCTTGCGGATGAGCGGACGACCACACGATCGACCCCGCGACGCTCGACACCTGGACCGGTGGTTGGGTCGCGCAGCTCGCGGCGCCCTCGGCCGTACGCATGGGGGCGGGGGCGGAGCAGATCCTCTGGGACGTGTCGACCGGTTCGCAGGCCCGGACGGCGCTCGCACCCGGGGGCGGGTGGAACGTGGTGCAGCGCGGGCCCGAGCGCCTGTGGGACCGGGTCGAACGGGCGGTGCGGCACTGGCAAGCCGTTGGTGAGCCGCGCCAGGAGGGCTTCGGCATCACGGTCTCCGCCGCCCGCCAGCGGGTGTGGATGGGTGCCGAGGACGGCCCGGGCTGGGACCTGCCGGTCTGACCCGGCGGCCCGGTTCAGGAGTCCGGGTGCCCGGTGCGGCCTGCTGACGCGGTGACAAATGTCATCGCGGAAGGTGACGAATGTGACGCATACACCGTCCCCCGCCCGAAGATACATTTCAGGTGGCGCGAACGACCATTCCGCGCCGGCTTCCACCTTCACCTTCCAGCCTTCAGGCACCACGAATCGGGGAAACGCATGCTGCTCATGAAGAACAAGGTCGCCGTTGTCGGTGCCGGGGTCGTCCTGGCCTTCTCTTCCGTCATCGCCACCGGATCGGCCGCCTCGGCCGCCCCCGCCGGCGAAAGCGCGGCGACCTCGGCACCGGCGTCGTGTGTGAAGATCAAGAAGTACACCAATGACCAGGGGTACCGCTCCTTCGAGGTCACCAACAAGTGCACGGAGACCAAGCGGGTCCGGGCCATCTTCAAGCGCGCCTACGACAGTTCGTGCGTCGCCATCGCCCCCGACAAGGTGAAGAATTTCGTCCCCAACGTGCCCATCGCGGACTGGGACCGGGTCGTCTCCTGCTGAGTTGTCGCACACGGGGGTCGTACAAAGGCCGGCCGGGGGAAAGTCCCCCCGGCCGGTCTTCGGTCTGTCCGGTGGCGCGGCCGACCGGGGCCGGTCAGAGCCAGCCTTGTCCGTCCGCTATGCGCATGGCGTCATAGCGATTGCGCGCCCCGAGTTTTTTGATCGCCGCCGAGGCGAGGTTACGGATTCTCCCGGTGGACAGGTGCAGTTCGCCCGCCATCTCCTTGACCGAGGCACCCGACGCCGTGAGCCGCAGCACGTCCACCTCGCGAGCCGTCAGGGGGTTGCCCCGGCTCACCGCCCCGGGCACGAGCCGCGGGTCGATGACCACCTGGCCGGACGCCACACCTCGCACGGATTCGATCAGTCGCCGCAGCCCGGCGCTCTTGGGTACGACGCTCAGCACACCGGCCCGTAATACCCGGTCGACGAAGCCGGCCGTCGGAGCGTCCACGGACAGTGCCACTTCACAGGTGGGGCGCGCCTTGCGCACCTCGGTGACGGCGGTCGTGCAGTCCCCGTCGATCCGTTCCGGGTCTATCAGGGCCACTTTCGCGTCCGTCCGCGCGACGGCTTCGACCAGTTCGTCGTAGCCGGTCACGACGATCACGACATCGAGCCCGTCCTCCTGATGCAAGGACGCGGCCATCATTTCCGCCCCGAGAAGGCAGCCACCAGCTACAGCGACGCGAATCGCCACGTTTCCCCCGCTCGATCCCATCCGGCTCACGAGACTTCACCGGTCCGGCGGGCAGCGACGAGAGCGGCATCGGCCGTGAGCCCTCCGGAACCACGGAATTCGAGTTCGCCCGGCAGCAGGCACAGTCCTTCACCTCGCCGTTACGCGGTTTTGTCGTGGAGCCGTTCCGGCCGGCCCTCCCCGTACCCGCATTCCGCCGCGCCGCCGGGGTTCCACGCCCAAACTAATCACCGCGGTGGGGCCGCTCAACAAGGTGAGCGACCAGTCCCATACAACGGCGGGATCAGCCGGACGCCCGCGAGCCCCGCGCGGCGGCGCCCGGGGCGTCCCCGCGGCTGATCGTCGGCTTCCCGCTCGCCGGCCGCCGGGCCGTGGAGATCCCGGGCTACCGGCTACCGGCCCGGGTCGTACGACGTGGTGACGGTGCCGGCCGGTTCCCCGGGGAAGGGCTGGGCGCCGGTGAGGTGAGGCTCGCGGTCGGTGCGGTCCTGGAGGAAGCGCTCGAAGAACGCGGTGACCCGGTAAACCGTGATCAGCCGTTGCGCGCGCTCGGCCAGCCGTGGCTGGTCCCGCTGGGGCCGGTCGGTGCCTCCGTACTGGGACAGGCAGGTGCCGGGAGCGGTGCCCGGCACGATGTCGTCATGGGCGGCCACCTGGCCGCTGCTGGGGGACCACTGCTTGTTGTAGAAGTCGTGATTCCCGCCGGTGAGCGTGTACTGGTAAATGGGCACCCGGTTGGCGGCGCGGTTCTGCTCGAAGTAGGAACCCGTGTTGACCTGGTCGCAGGTGCCCCACATCACGGCGAACGGTGTCCGGGTCACCGGTTCGCCGTCCCAGGTGGCGGTGGGGCCGAGGGTGAAGGCGGCCTTGATGTCGACGCCGGCCGGCCAGTGGGCGCGGGAGGAGTCGGCGATCTCCTGCATGACACCGCCGCCCCCCATGGAGTGGCCGAGGAGTCCGACCCGGCTCATGTCGAGCCTGCCACGGAAGCCGGCCGTGACCGGGGCCCCGGTGCGCGGGTCCGTGAGCGCGCCGCGCAGAGGGCCGGTGCCCGAGCCGGCGAGGGTCTGCCACATCCGCAGATGCCGGTCGAGCAGGGCGGCACGGGCCTTGTAGACGGTGTCGGCCTGTCCGGCGGCCGTGGCGTTGATGCCGTTGGCACCGACCGACACGACCACGAAGCCCCGCCGGGCCAGAGCGCGCGCCAGATAGTCGTACCCGGCGCTGCTGGGGATCGGGGCGATGCCGGGCGCGCAGGGCCACGCCCACAGCCGTGCGGCGATCCGTTCGAGGAGTGCGTTCTGCCGGTCCGCCTCGGCCTCGTCGCCCTGGCTCAGCGCGTGGTCGCGAGCCTTGATCGCGGCGGCGCGTTCGCTCTCGGCCGCGGCGTCGGCGCAGGTCTCCCAGGAGCCGTGCTGCATCAGGACCAGCGGGTGCCGGCCGGTGCCCGGGCGGGCGGGGTAGTAGACATCGGCGGCGAGTTCGGCGCGGCCCGTGTAACCGAGCGAGGCGGGGGGCCGGAACGCCTGGTCACCGAGGTCGTAACGGGCCGTCAGGACGGTGTCGGCGGCCGCCGGTTCCGCGTGTCGCCGCCCGGGCGGAGCGGTCGGGGCCGCCGCGTACGCGGGGGCGGCGGGGACGCAGAGCCCGAGGGCGCAGGCGAGGACGGTCAGGCGGGCGGGGAGCTTCATGGGGTCAGCCTGTCGTGGTGGGTCGGGCGGAAGCCGGGGGTGGACCGGAGCCATGGGCGGGGTGGGTTCACGGGCTCCTCGGCGCCGGTATGTCCTGGGCCGGGACAGAGGGCGAGGAGGCGGGGGGTGACGCGGGCATCGGGGCCGTGCGGGTGACGGTCGGGACAGGCACCGGCGCGGCGGGCAGGTCGTGGTGACGGGTGTCCCACCACAGCAGGGTCGCGCCGACCACGGCCAGCGCGGCCAGGACCAGTGCCGCGCGCCGGAGGTGGGGCCCGGCGGCGACCGGGGCGTACGGCGGCGCCGGCGGCCTCAGGTGCTCCGGCCCGACGAGCCGGGCCCGGGCGTCGAGGGCGGCCCGCAGACGCTCCCGCACGTCCTCGTCGTCCTCGTGCCGGCGGGCGGTCACCGGTCGGCCTCCAGGTGCCTGGCCAGCGCGGCCAGGGCGCGGCTGGCGGTGGACTTGACCGTGCCCCGGGACAGGCCGAGGGTCTGCGCGATCTGCGCCTCGGTCAGGTGGGACCAGTAACGCAGCACCAGGACCTCCCGCTGGCGCCGGGTCAGCCGGCCCAGCGCGCCGAGGACCTCGCGGTGCTCCTCGCGCAGCAGTACGTACTCCTCGGGCGGCGGACAGGGACGCTCCCGGGCGAGCGGGGCGCGGCGCGCGGTCCTGCGCCGGCGCAGCACGGAGCGGGAGGCGTTGACGACACTCGTACGCAGGTACGCCTCTGGCTCCCCCAGTTCGTCCAGGCGGTGGCCGTGGCGGCGCAGCAGTGCCGTGAAGGCGTCCTGCACCACGTCTTCCGCGGTGGCCAGGTCGTCGACGAGCAGTACGGCCAGGCGGATCAGGGCCAGGCGGCGGTGGTGGTAGAGGAGGCCGATGTCCATCTTCCCGTCCCGGCGGCGGGCATCCGGCGCGAGGGCGGGGTGAGCCGCCGCACCAGGGTCAGGAAGCGTGGCCACGGCGAGTCCCGGGGTGGCCCGCGACGGCCTGTCCGGGGAACGCGACAGCCTTCCCCATGTGCGCAGCACCGTACGCATCCCCCGCGCCGCGGCCACCGTGGCCACCGGGTCGCGCGGTGCTCCGGGGGTGTCGCGTGGACGAGAAGCCCACAGCACGGAGCCACCGGCCGCCCTCATATCACTCCCGCGGCCGGCGCGGTGCCCGGGAAGGGGGTACGGGCCGGGGCGAGGCGCGGCCGACCGAAGCGGGGCCCACCTGGGCCGGCGTGACATGCAGACATGACGATCCTTCACCGTAGGGACACGGCTCCCGAGGAAGCTCTCTCATGGCCCCAGACGTGCGGCCGAAGCCGAGGTTGCGGGTCCACCCGCTCCCATCGCCGGATCGCCGGGTGAAGTGGGTCACATCAGGCAGGACACGTCAGGAGAGGAAAGGAGAGGAGAGGAAGGAAAGGGAAGGGAAGGGAAGGGAGCCGGACCGGTGCGTGAGCGAGCGCACCACGCGGCGCACCGAGTCCCCTGTCGCGGCCACGGGGCGTGACCCGACCCGCCCGGAGCGGATCGCCGGGGCGGTCCGGGCAGGCCGGGACCGGCCGGTCCGACGCGGCGGGCCCCGGCGCTCACTCCGTCAGCGAACGTTTCGGGCCGAGGACGCACAGCTCGTTGCCCTCCGGGTCCTGGAGGACGGTCCAGGGGACGTCGGGGCCCTGGCCCACGTCGGCCGGGCGGGCGCCGAGGGCGATGAGGCGCTCCACCTCGGCGGTCCGGTCGGTGTCGGGGGCCAGGTCCAGGTGGACGCGGTTCTTGACGGTCTTGCCCTCGGGCACCGGGAGGAAGACGATGCCCGGCCAGGCGTCGGGGCCCGCGCCGATGACGATCTCGTCCTCCGCCTCGTACAGCACCTTCCAGTCCAGGACCCGGCACCAGAAGGCGGCGAGTCCCTTGAGGTCGTGCGCGTCGATGGCGATCTGGTACAGGGAAGCGGCCATGCGGTCAGTCTGCCCGTGGCCGCCTCCGTTCATGGATGAGCGCGTGCGGTGTGCCGAGCGGTGTCATCCCGCTCTCGGGGCCGGGGCCGGGCGCTCGGTGAGGAGGGGGCGGATCATGTCCTTCAACTGGTCCTCGCCCAGGGCCGTCAGGGCGCGGGCGGCGGTCCGGCCCTCCCGGTCGACGACGAGTGTGGTGGGGATGGCCTGCGGGTTGAGGGAGCCCCGGGGAAAGGCGAGGATCAGCTTGCCGGAGGGGTCGTGGAAGCTGGGGTAGGGGATGCCGTAGTCACGCTCGAATGCGAGCGGCTCGCCCGTGTCCTGGTTCCGGGTGTTGATCCCAACGAACTCCACGCCCTGGTTCTTCAGTTCCCTGGCCACCCGGGCGAAGTGCGGGGCCTCCGCCCGGCACGGCGCGCACCAGGCCGCCCAGATGTTGAGCACCACCACCTTGCCCCGGTACGCGGCCAGGTCGAGCCGTTCGCCGTGCAGGGACTCGCCGGTCAGCGCGGGGGCCGGCCGGCGCTCGGCCGCCGGGACCGTGGTGACGGCGCCGGCCCCGGCACGGTCCGCCGGGCCGTCCGCACCGGGACCGGTGGTGCAGGCGGCGAGGGCGGTCAGCCCGGCGGCGAGCGCGGCCGTCCGTAACCACCGGCGGCGGGTCGTACGGCTCCGGACAGGGATACGCGGCGGGGGTTCGGCGATCATGTGCCAGAGCCTCTCACGGGGCACCGGGGCCGGAAACGCCGCCGCCCGCCGGGCGCGGGGCCGGGCGGGCGGGGGCGGGGACGCGGGGCCGGGCGGGGACCCGGGGAGCGCGGCGGGTCAGACGTTGAAGCCGAGGGCGCGGAGCTGCTCGCGGCCGTCGTCGGTGATCTTGTCGGGACCCCACGGCGGCATCCAGACCCAGTTGATCCGCAGCTCGCTGACGATGCCGTCGGTGGCGGCCTTGGCCTGGTCCTCGATGACGTCGGTCAGCGGACAGGCCGCCGAGGTGAGCGTCATGTCCAGGGTCGCCACATTGGAGTCGTCGACGTGGATGCCGTAGATCAGCCCCAGGTTGACGACATCGATGCCCAGCTCGGGGTCGACCACGTCGTAGAGGGCCTCGCGGACCTCCTCCTCGGAGGCCGGCTTCATCACGACCGTCTCGTTCTCGGCGACCGTCTCGTTCTCGCTCATGCCGTCTTCCTCTCCGCGTCGCCCAGGGCCTGGGCGGTCGCGTCCTTCCACGCCATCCAGCTCAGCAGCGCGCACTTCACACGGGCGGGGTACTTGGAGACACCGGCGAACGCCACGGCGTCCTCCAGCACCTCCTCCATCGCGTCGTCCGGTTCGATCTTTCCCTTGGACTGCATCAGCTCCAGGAAGGTCTCCTGGATCCGCCGGGCCTCCGCCAGCTCCTTGCCGACCAGCAGCTCGTTGAGGACCGAGGCGGACGCCTGGCTGATGGAGCAGCCCTGGCCCTCGTACGAGACGTCCGCGATCCGGGAGCCCTCGTACCGCACCCGCAGCGTGATCTCGTCACCGCACGTGGGATTGGTGTGGTGCACCTCGGCGTCGCCGTCCCGCAAGCCCCGGCCGTGCGGGTTCTTGTAGTGGTCCAGGATGACGTCCTGGTACATCGAGTCGAGCTTCACTAGTGGCCCTGCCCCTTATCCGAAGAAGTTACGGACGTGCTCCAGCCCGTCGACCAGCGCGTCGACCTCGGCCGGGCTGGTGTACAGGTAGAACGACGCCCGGGTGGTCGCCGGAATTCCGTACCGGAGGCAGACCGGCCGGGCGCAGTGGTGGCCGACCCGGACCGCGATGCCCTGCTCGTCCAGCACCTGCCCCACATCGTGGGGGTGGATGTCGCCGAGCGTGAAGGAGATCGCCGCGCCGCGCTCCTCGGCCGTCGCCGGGCCGATGATCCGCAGGTCCGGGACCTCCTGGAGGCGCCGCAGGGCGTACTCGGTGATCGCCTGCTCATGGGCGGCGATCCTGTCCATGCCGATGGCGGACAGGTAGTCCACGGCCGCGCCGAGGCCGACGGCCTGGGCGATCGGGGGCGTACCGGCCTCGAACTTGTGCGGGGCGGGGGCGTACGTCGACGAGCTCATCGAGACGGTCTCGATCATCTCGCCGCCGCCGAGGAACGGCGGGAGGTCCTCCAGCAGCTCCTGACGGCCCCAGAGCACGCCGATGCCGGTCGGGCCGCACATCTTGTGGCCGGTGAAGGCGACGAAGTCGGCGCCGAGTTCCTGGACGTCCAGCACCATGTGCGGGGCGGCCTGGGAGGCGTCGATCAGCACCAGGGCGCCGACCTCCTGGGCGCGGCGGACTATCGCCTCGACCGGGTTGTGGGTGCCGAGGATGTTGGAGACCAGGACGAAGGAGACGATCTTCGTCTTCTCGGTGATGACCCGGTCGATCTCCGAGAGGTCGAGCCGGCCGTCGTCGGTCAGCCCGAACCACTTCAGCTTCGCTCCGGTGCGCTGCGAGAGCAGCTGCCACGGAACGATGTTGGAGTGGTGCTCCATCTCCGTGATGACGATCTCGGTGTCGCTGTCCACCCGGTAGGGCTCGTCGGCCCAGCCGAGCATGTTGGCGACCAGGTTGAGCGACTCGGAGGCGTTCTTGGTGAAGATCACCTCGTCGCGGCTGGGCGCGTTGACGAAGTCCGCGACCTTGTCACGGGCACCCTCGTAGAGCGCCGTGGCCTCCTCCGCGAGCACGTGCACCCCGCGGTGGACGTTGGCGTTGTGCCGCTCGTAGTACTCGCTGAGCACGTCGATGACCTGGCGCGGGGTCTGCGAGGTGGCCGCGTTGTCCAGGTAGATGAGCTTCTTGCCGTCGTGGAGGACCCGGTCCAGGATCGGGAAGTCCTTGCGCAGCGCCTCGGTGTCGAGGAGGCCCGGCAGCTGGGTCACGCCTCTCCCCTTTCTCGTACGTCTCGGGTTTCTCCGGCTCGGCCGGACGCGCCGGCGGTGCCGGTGAATCCGGCTCCGGGGCCGGCCTGCGGTGCGCGGGCCGGCCCCGGGGCGGACGCGGGTGCGTCGGTCACGCGGAGGTGCCGGTCTTGGTGTAGGCCACGTAGCCCTCGGACTCCAGCTTGTCGGCCAGCTCGGGGCCGCCGGACTCCACGATCCGGCCGCCGGCGAAGACGTGCACGTGATCGGGCTTGATGTAGCGCAGGATGCGGGTGTAGTGCGTGATCAGCAGGGTGCCGACCTCGCCGCTCTCGCGGACCCGGTTGACGCCCTCGGAGACGATGCGCAGGGCGTCCACGTCCAGACCGGAGTCGGTCTCGTCCAGGATCGCGATCTTCGGCTTGAGCAGCTCCAGCTGGAGGATCTCGTGGCGCTTCTTCTCACCGCCGGAGAAGCCCTCGTTGACGTTCCGCTCGGCGAAGGAGGGGTCCATGCTGAGGCGCTCCATGGCCTCCTTGACCTCCTTCACCCAGGTGCGCAGCTTGGGGGCCTCGCCGCGGGTGGCGGTGGCGGAGGTGCGCAGGAAGTTGGAGACGGAGACGCCGGGGACCTCGACCGGGTACTGCATGGCGAGGAAGACGCCGGCGCGGGCGCGCTCGTCCACGGACATCTCCAGGACGTCCTCGCCGTCCAGGGTGACCGTGCCGCCGGTGATCGTGTACTTGGGGTGGCCCGCCAGCGAGTAGGCGAGGGTGGACTTGCCGGAGCCGTTGGGGCCCATGATGGCGTGGGTCTCGCCCTGCTTCACGGTCAGGTCGACACCCTTGAGGATCTCCTTCGTGGCGTTGTCGGCCTCGACGGAGACGTGCAGGTCGCGGATTTCAAGCGTAGCCATGGGGACTCAGGACTCCTGGGTGACGGAGACGAGCACATCGTCCCCTTCGATCTTTACGGGGTAAACGGGGACGGGACGCGTCGCGGGAAGGCCGGAGGGCTTGCCGGTGCGCAGGTCGAAGCTGGAGCCGTGCAGCCAGCACTCGATGGAGCAGTCCTCCACCTCGCCCTCGGAGAGCGAGACGTTCGCGTGCGAGCAGATGTCGTTGATCGCGAACACCTCCCCCTCGGTGCGCACCAGGGCCACGGGCGTGCCGCCGAGCTCCACCCGCTTGGGGGTGTCCTCGTCCAGCTCGCTCAGGCCGCAGGCCCGCTGGAAGGTCGTCATCAGAGCGACGCCTCCAGCTCGGCCTCGATCTTGGCGATCAGCCGCTCCTCGACGTCCGGCAGCCCGATCTGCTGGACCAGTTCGGCGAAGAAGCCCCGGACGACGAGGCGGCGGGCCTCGGCCTCCGGGATGCCGCGGGCCATCAGGTAGAAGAGCTGCTCGTCGTCGAAGCGGCCGGTGGCGGAGGCGTGCCCGGCGCCGGCGATCTCACCGGTCTCGATCTCCAGGTTGGGCACCGAGTCGACCCGGGCGCCGTCGGTGAGCACCAGGTTGCGGTTCATCTCGTAGGTGTCGGTGCCCTCGGCGGCGGCCTGGATCAGTACGTCCCCGATCCAGACGGCGTGCGCGTCCTCGCCCTGGAGCGCGCCCTTGTAGGCCACGTTCGACTTGCAGTGCGGGGTGTTGTGGTCGACCAGCAGGCGGTGCTCCTGGTGCTGGCCCCGCTCGGTGAAGTAGAGGCCGAACAGCTCGGCCTCGCCGCCGGTGCCCGCGTAGGAGACGCGCGGGTGCAGCCGGACCACGTCGCCGCCGAAGGTGACGACGACCGACTTGAAGGAGGAGTCCCGGCCGAGCAGCGCGTTGTGCTGGGCGACATGGACGGCCTTCTCGGCCCAGTCCTGGATGGAGACGACGGTGAGTTTCGCGCCGTCGCCCAGGACGAAGTCGACATTGGCGGCGAGTACGGCGTCGCCGGTGTGGTCGATGACGACGACGGCCTCGGCGAAGGCGCCCAGCTCCACGACCTGGTGGGCGAAGGCGGTGCCGCCCTCGCCGTGCACCGCGATCCGGATCGGCTCGGTGAGGACGGTCTCCTTGGCGACGGTGATCACCGACGCCTTCTCGAAGGACGAGTACGCCTGGGCGGCGACCCGGTCCACCGGAGTGCCGGCCCGGCCGAGCCGCGCGTCGTCCCGGCCGACGGTCTCGGTGGTGACGCCCTCGGGCGCCGACACCTCGACACGCAGCCCGTCGCCGGTGGCGACCGCGGTGCCGTCGTGCAGTCCGCGCAGCCGCTCCAGCGGGGTGAACCGCCACTCCTCCTCGCGGCCGTGCGGCACGGGGAAGTCCGCCACGTCGAAGGAGGGGGGCGCGCTCATGCGCGTGGCGACGGTGGACTCGGCGGCCACCGCGATGGATCCGGCGGTGGTGGAGCCCGCCGGGATGTTCTGGGCCTCAGCCATGGCTGTCGTGTTGCTCTCTTCCTGCGTCTGGCGTCTGAGCCTGGGTCGAAGACGGTCGGGGGTCGCCGCCCGGTCGGTCGGCTCCGGCCGGGTCCCTTCCGGGTCCGGCCGGGGTCCTGTCCGGGTCCGGTCGGTACGGCTCCGGTGCGGGCCCGGTCAGGGGCTTCGCCCGGGTCACGGGCCCGTCCCGGGGTCCCGGGGTTCCGGAGCCGCCCGGGGGCCGGCCGGGTCATGGTCGGCGGGGCGGCGGCCGGTGGGGGTCCGCCGGCGGGGGGTACGGGGAGCACCGCCCGCCGCACGGCACCCGGGCCACCCGGGGTCCGGGCCGGCCGTGGTCCGGGAGGGGCCCCGGACCAGGAGGGCCACCGGTGCGGAGGCCGGGCCCGGGGCCGTGGGGCCGTCACCTCGCGGTCACGGCCCCACGGCTCCGGTACGGCACCGGCGGCGTACCGCTCGGCGGACGGGCGGGCGGCGGGTCAGCCGACCGCGCCCTCCATCTGGAGCTCGATCAGCCGGTTGAGTTCCAGCGCGTACTCCATCGGCAGCTCCTTGGCGATCGGCTCCACGAAGCCGCGGACGATCATCGCCATCGCCTCGTCCTCGCTCAGACCGCGGCTCATCAGGTAGAAGAGCTGGTCCTCGGAGACCTTGGAGACGGTCGCCTCGTGGCCCATGGACACGTCGTCCTCGCGGACGTCGACGTACGGGTAGGTGTCCGAGCGGGAGATCGTGTCCACCAGCAGGGCGTCGCAGAGCACATTGGACTTGGCGCCCGGGGCGCCCTCACCGATCTCGATGAGACCCCGGTAGGAGGTGCGGCCGCCGCCTCGCGCCACCGACTTGGAGACGATGTTGGAGGAGGTGTTCGGCGCCATGTGCACCATCTTGGCGCCGGCGTCCTGGTGCTGGCCCTCGCCCGCGAAGGCGATGGAGAGCGTCTCGCCCTTGGCGTGCTCACCCATCAGGTAGACCGCCGGGTACTTCATGGTCACCTTGGAGCCGAGGTTGCCGTCGACCCACTCCATGGTGGCGCCCTCGTAGGCGACGGCGCGCTTGGTGACCAGGTTGTAGACGTTGTTCGACCAGTTCTGGATGGTCGTGTAGCGGCAGCGGCCGCCCTTCTTGACGATGATCTCCACCACGGCGCTGTGCAGCGAGTCCGAGGAGTAGATCGGGGCGGTGCAGCCCTCGACGTAGTGGACGTAGGCGTCCTCGTCGACGATGATCAGCGTCCGCTCGAACTGGCCCATGTTCTCGGTGTTGATCCGGAAGTACGCCTGGAGCGGGATGTCCACGTGGACGCCCTTGGGCACGTAGATGAACGAGCCGCCGGACCAGACCGCGGTGTTCAGCGAGGCGAACTTGTTGTCACCCACCGGGATGACGGTGCCGAAGTACTCCTGGAACAGCTCCGGGTGCTCCTTCAGCGCGGTGTCGGTGTCCTGGAAGATGACGCCCTGCGCCTCCAGGTCCTCGCGGATCTGGTGGTAGACGACCTCGGACTCGTACTGCGCCGCGACACCGGCGACCAGCCGCTGCTTCTCCGCCTCGGGGATGCCCAGCTTGTCGTAGGTGTTCTTGATGTCCTCGGGCAGGTCCTCCCAGCTGGCGGCCTGCTTCTCGGTGGAGCGGACGAAGTACTTGATGTTGTCGAAGTCGATGCCCGACAGGTCCGAGCCCCAGTTCGGCATGGGCTTCTTGTCGAAGAGGCGCAGACCCTTCAGCCGCAGCTTGAGCATCCACTCCGGCTCGTTCTTCTTCTCCGAGATGTCGCGGACGACAGCCTCGGAGAGTCCGCGCTTGGCGGCGGCACCGGCCGCGTCCGAGTCGGCCCAGCCGTACTCGTACCGACCCAGGCCCTCAAGCTCGGGGTGGCTGATCTCGGTGGTCATGCGGGGTTCCTCCCGGCCGTACGTGCGGATGCTGATGGACGTGCTGAAGCTGACGCAGGGGTGGACTGCGGTGAAGTCTGGGGCGGCGGGGGGCCGCCGTCCGGAATGTACGTCGTGCAGACCCCGTCGCCGTGGGCGATGGTCGCCAGCCGCTGGACGTGCGTCCCGAGGAGGCGGGAGAAGACCTCGGTCTCCGCCTCGCAGAGCTGTGGATAGCGCTCGGCCACATGGGCGACCGGGCAGTGGTGCTGGCAGAGCTGCCGCCCGACCGGCGCGGTACGGGCCGTGGCAGCGTACCCGTCGGCGCTCAGCGCCCTGGCGAGCGCCTCGGCCCGGTCCTCCGGGGGCGCGGCCTCGACCTGGGCGCGGTATCCCTCGGCCTGGGCCGCCATCCGGTCCCGGGCGAACGCCGCGACGGCCGCCTCGCCGCCCGCGTGCTGCTCGATCCAGCGCAGGGCGTCGACGGCGAGCGAGTCGTACGACTGGTCGAAGGCGTCCCGCCCGCAGTCGGTCAGCGCGAAGACCTTCGCCGGACGCCCCCGGGTGCGGGCGCCGTAGACGCGCTGGGCGTGCGGCGCCACGACGTCGTCGGCCACCAGGGCGTCGAGGTGGCGGCGGACGGCGGCCTGGGTGAGGCCGAGCCGCCGGGCCAGTTCGGTGACGGTCGAGGGGCCGTGGTCCAGGATGGACCGCGCGACCCGGTTGCGCGTCGATCGATCCGATCGCGCCCCGGCCGCGAGCTCCTCCACCGGAGCCTGGTGGGCCTCGCCGACGTTTTTCACAACGCCATTGTTGCGTAATTCGAAGCGGGGTGACAACCCGCGTCGGGATCACTCGCGGTGCCGTGCGTCACTTAGGGAAACCTAACCTGACCTGCGGAAATGATCATTCATGGGATCAATTCCGCAGGTCCGGCGGCGGGCCGCGCGCGCGGCCCCGCCACCCTCCGTGACCGCCCTGACCGGCGGTTTGTCCGTTCCCGGGCCGTCTGCGGGCCGCCCTCCGCAGGAGTCGGGACCCCGCCACGACGCCGTACGCGCTCCGCCCCGCGACCCGCCGGACGGCTCACCCGAACGGGCGTGTGACCAGCCGCCCCGCCCGCCGTCACCCTCAGGGCGCCGGGCGCGGCCGGGCACCACGGAGCAGTACGGAACAGCACGAAGCACTGGGGACACGGGCGTGCGCCGGGTGATGCGCATCCCCCGGACGGCGGAACCCGAACGGCTGCCTAGACTTCCCGTCATGCGATACGAGTCCGTCGTCCAGGTCCGTGGCCTGGTCAAGCGGTACGGGTCGAAGACCGCGGTGGACGGCCTCGATCTCGATGTCCGGGCCGGTACGGTCACCGCCGTCCTCGGGCCCAACGGGGCCGGCAAGACCACCACCGTCGAGACCTGCGAGGGCTACCGCCGCCCCGACGCCGGCAGCGTCCGGGTGCTGGGGCTCGACCCGGTCGCCGACGCGGCCCGGCTGCGGCCCAGGATCGGGGTGATGCTCCAGTCCGGCGGCGTCTACTCCGGTGCCCGGGCCGGCGAGATGCTGCGCCACATGGCGAAGCTGTACGCCCATCCGCTGGACGTGGACGCGCTGGTCGAGCGGCTCGGCCTCGGCTCCTGCGGCCGTACCGGCTACCGGCGGCTCTCCGGCGGCCAGCAGCAGCGGCTCTCGCTCGCCATGGCGGTGGTCGGCCGGCCCGAGCTGCTCTTCCTGGACGAGCCGACCGCCGGACTCGACCCGCAGGCCCGCCGCGCCACCTGGGAGCTGATCCGGGAGCTGCGCGCCGACGGCGTCAGCACCGTACTGACCACCCACTTCATGGACGAGGCCGAGCAGCTCGCGGACGAGGTGGCGATCATCGACGGCGGCCGGGTGGCCGTCCAGGGCACCCCCGAGGAGCTGTGCCGGGGCGGCGCCGAGAACACCCTGCGGTTCACCGGGCGCCCCGGACTCGACCTGGGGGCGCTGCTCAAGGCGCTCCCCGACGGCACCGCCGCCGCCGAGCTGACCCCCGGCTCCTACCGGATCACCGGCACGGTCGACCCGGAGCTGCTGGTCACCGTCACCTCCTGGTGCGCCCAGCACGGAGTGCTGGCGGAGGGCATCGCGGTGGAGCGGCGCACCCTGGAGGACGTCTTCCTGGAGCTGACCGGCAAGGAGCTGCGCCGATGAGCGGCGGTACGTACACCCCCCGGCCCGGGGCCGCGCCCGTGGGCCGCATGATCGCGGCGCAGACGGTGCTGGAGACCCGGATGCTGCTGCGCAACGGCGAGCAGCTGCTGCTGACCGTGATCATCCCCTCGCTGCTGCTGGTGCTGTTCTCCTCGGTCGACATCGTGGACACCGGCTCCGGGCCCGCCGTGGACTTCCTGGCGCCGGGCGTGCTGGCGCTGGCGGTGATGTCCACGGCCTTCACCGGCCAGGCGATCGCCACCGGCTTCGAGCGGCGGTACGGGGTGCTCAAGCGGCTGGGCGCCTCCCCGCTCCCCCGCTGGGCGCTGATGACCGCCAAGACCCTCTCGGTGCTGGTCACCGAGGTGCTCCAGGTGCTGCTGCTGGCCGCCATCGCGCTGGGCCTCGGCTGGTCGCCGCACGGCAACCCGCTCGCCGTGCTGCTGCTCCTGGTGGCCGGTACGGCGGCGTTCTCCGGGCTCGGACTGCTGATGGCCGGCACCCTGCGGGCCGAGGCCACCCTGGCCGCCGCCAATCTGGTGTTCCTGCTCCTGCTGGTGGGCGGTGGGGTGATCGTGCCGCTGGAGAAGTTCCCGGAGGGGGCGCGGGCGGCGCTGGAGCTGCTGCCGATCGCGGCGCTCTCCGAGGGCCTGCGCGAGGTGCTGCGGGACGGCGCCGGACTGCCGGTGGCCCAGCTCGGGGTGCTCGCGGTGTGGGCGGTGCTGGGGCTCGGCGCGGCGGCGCGGTTCTTCCGCTGGGAGTGAGGCCCCGAGCGGGGGGCGTGGGATGAGGACGGGACAGGGACGGGACGAGGGGCGCACGGTGACCATGGCGAGGACCGCCCTGCTGGTGATGGACATCCAGCGCGAGATCGTGGAGCTGACCGGCGCCGGTGCCGGCTGTCTGCCGCGCCTGCGCGAGGCGGTCGAGGGGGCCAGGGCGGCGGGTGTGCCGGTGATCCATGTACGGGTCGGGCTGCGGCCGGGGGTGCCGGACGTCGGTCCGCGCAACCGGGTGCTCACCGCCGCCGCGGCGGCCGGTCTGTTCGCCGAGGACGCTCCCGGTACGGAGATCCATCCGGCGGTCGCGCCCCGGCCGGGTGAGGCGGTGGTGACCAAGCGGCGGGCGAGCGCGTTCTCGGGCAGCGATCTCGATCTGGTCCTCCGGACCCGTGGCGTCGAGAGCCTGGTGCTCGCCGGGATCGCCACCTCCGGGGTGGTGCTGCACACCCTGTGCCAGGCCAATGACCTGGACTTCGGCCTCACCGTGCTGGCGGACGCCTGTCTCGACCCCGACCCCGGGATCCACCGGGTGCTGACCGAGCGGGTCTTCCCGCAGTGGGCGGACGTGCTGACGGTGGACGACTGGCTGGCGACGCTCGCCGGGTAGGGGGCCGGCGGGGTGGGCAGGGCGCCCGGAAGGCCGCGGTCGGCGGGGTGGGCAGGGCGCCCGGAAGGCCGCGGCCGGAGCCGTACGGCCCCGGAAAGCCCGGCGGCCGTGGCGGCGTGCGAGGCGCACAGACGCGCAGGCGTACGGAAGCGTACCGGCGTACGGAGGCGTACCGGCCCCTGTCGCGCACCCGGCGTACCGGGCATATCCGGCACGCCCGGCGCACCCGGCGTACGAAATGAGCCAGGACGACCCCCTCGTGAATCCGTGCACAAGCGGCGTCCTACCATGGGTGCCGTGC
The DNA here is from genome assembly GCF_024756275.1 of Streptomyces pyxinae. Taxonomy (GTDB): domain Bacteria; phylum Actinomycetota; class Actinomycetes; order Streptomycetales; family Streptomycetaceae; genus Streptomyces; species Streptomyces pyxinae. The sequence continues at coordinate 117,964 of NZ_JANUGQ010000013.1, forward strand.
TGACCCCCCTGTCCTACCTCGCCCAGCGCTGGACGCCCTCGCCCAAGACGGTCCGGCGGGCCGCGCTCGCCGCCGTGGTGATGAGCGTCGTCATCATCGTCACCGGCGGCGCCGTCCGGCTGACCAGCTCCGGCCTCGGCTGCGACACCTGGCCCAAGTGCACGGACGACAGCCTCTTCGCCACGCCCGAGCAGGGCCTGCACGGGGCCATCGAGTTCGGCAACCGGATGCTGACGTACGTCCTGTCGGCGGCTGTCGGCTGGGCGATCGTCGCCGCCCGGTGCGCCAAGCCCCGGCGCCGGAAGCTCTCGCGGCTCGCCTGGACGCAGTTCTGGCTGGTGATGAGCAACGCCGTGATCGGCGGCATCACGGTCTGGATGGGCCTCAACCCCTGGACGGTGGCCGGCCACTTCCTGGCCGCCAACGCCCTGCTGACCGTCGCCACCCTCACCTGGGTACGGGCCGGCGAGGGCGACGGCGCCCCCCGGCCCCGGGTGCCCAAGCCGGTGCGGAGGCTCGGCTGGGCGCTGGTGGTGGTCGCCGGGGGGCTGGTCGCCGCCGGGACCACCGTGACCGGTTCGGGCAAGCACGCGGGCGACAGCAGCGACGTCCCCCGGATGCCGTTCGACTTCGTGACGGCCGCCCATGTGCACGCGATCTTCGCCTGGGTGGTCTGCGCGCTGGCCGTCGCGGTGTTCGTGGCGCTGCGCGTGGTGGACGCCCCGGACGACACCCGGGCGCGCGCCCGGGACCTGCTCCTGGTGCTGCTGGCGCAGGGGGCGATCGGCTACGTCCAGTACTTCACCGGGGTGCCCGAGGTGCTGGTGGGGCTGCACATGCTCGGCTCCGCGCTGATGTGGATCGCGGTGCTGCGGCTGGCGCTCTCCTTCCGGGAGCGGCCGGCGGACCGCCCGGAGGTCCTGGCCCGGCCCGAGGCCGCACTCACCACCACCGCCTGACCGGCACCACCGTCTGACCGGCACCACCCGCGCGCCCGGCTGCCGTACGGAGCGGCGGCCGGGCTCAGGGCGCCGGCAGCCGGTACACGCGCCGGGCGTTTCCCGCCGCCACCAGGGCGGCCACCCGCCGGGCGTCCCCGGCCGGCCAGGCCCCGCCGCTCACCCGGTCGGTCAGCAGCCGGCCCAGCGCCTCGCGGAACGCCCGCGCCGCCACCAGGTGCAGTTCGGGCAGGCCCCGGGCGCCGCTGGACCAGAGCACCTTGCCGTACGGCGCCGTCTCCAGCACCCCGGCCAGCACCGTCGCCGCCACCCCGGGCGCGGGCCCGGCCGGGGCGGTGCCCACATCGGCGTACACCTGCGGGAACCGGTCCGCGAGCAGGGCCGCCTGGCGGTGGTACGGGTAGCAGCCGAGCAGCACCAGATCGGCGCCCAGCCCGGCGGTGGCCGCCGCGAAGGGGGCGAGGGCCGTCGGATCGGTGCCGCCCAGCCGGAGCTGGAGCGGACGTCCGGCGGCGACGGCCAGCCAGTGGAGGTGGGCCAGCAGCACCGGCCCGGTCGGCCATCCGTGGCGGCCGGGCCCCGGAGCCGTACCGGTCGCGTACCGCTCGGCGTCGCGGCCAGCCAGCCAGGCCCCGGCCGCCGCCCGTACCGCGTGGCGCGGCGGCGGCCCGTCGGCGGCGGGGGCGGGCACCGGGGCCGCGCCGGGCACGCCCGTGCCGGCACCCGTGCCGAAGGCCGCCGCGCTGAAGGCGACCGCCGTGCCGGCCGTGCCGCGCACCGCCTCCGCCAGGTTGACCAGCAGCCCGTCGACGGTGCCCGAGGTGTCCGCGATCTGCGCGGCCAGCCGCTCCAGCCGGACCACCTCGTGGACCGGGCCGCCACCGGAGAGCGCGGGACCAGCGGCGGGGTCGGTGCCGGAGTCGCCGGGGCCACCGGCGGCCTCGGGGGCCGGGTCGACCAGCCACTCCCCGGTGCCCGCCGCCGCCAGCAGCCGGCGCTCGGTCTCCAGGGCGCCCAGCTCCCGGCGGCGGGCCAGATAGCGGGCGGGCGCGCAGTGCGGCTCCAGGTCCAGCAGCGGCGGGCACCAGCGGCGCAGCGCCGTCCCGGCCGGGGAGTCGAAGCGGGTGGTGCCGGGGGCGGGCGGGCCGGCGGTGGCGCCCAGCAGGGTCTCGAAGGTGCCCAGGCCCAGGTCGGCGCGGTCCATGCCGTGGCCGCACTGGTCCACCAGGGGCGGGATCTCGATCACCGGGAGGCTCCCCGGCGGTGGGGTAAGGCTCTCCGGCGGTGGGGCAGGGCTCCCCGGCGGCCCGGCAAGCCGTGCGGCTCCCCGGCGGTGCGGTGCGATAAAAGGGTCTTCGCCGGTGCTGGCGGGTGCTCGCCGGTCACGGGGCCCGCCTCAGCCGTTGGAGGGGCCGCCGACCTGGATGCCGGCCATCCGGCTCCACTCGTAGGGGCCGGTGCGCACCTTGGCGGCGAGCTCGCCGTCGAAGTTCTCGTGCAGGGTGAGCCCGGCTCGCTCGGCGGCGGACAGCGCCATGTCGTGAGTGGGTGCCACCAGGTCGCCCCAGCCGCCGTCCTCACCGACGAGCACGATCCGGGTGCCGCGCTGTCCCAGGTGCGCGAGCTGACCCTCGGCGCCGCCGTGCCGGGCGGAGAACGCCTTGATCTGCTTGGCGAGCCGCGCCGCCTTCCGTTCGGTCTGCTTGGCCTGCTTGGTGTCTGCCATGCTCTGGATGCTACTCGCGGGTAGATCAACTGGCGACGGGCGGACCGCGTGGTTTTGGCCACGCGGCCCGCCCGTCGGCGAGCACATCGGCACCTCGGGGCGCCGGCCCGGGATCTACCGGAGGAACCCGGGATCTACCGGAGGAAGGGATCCACCGCGACCGCCACGAAGAGCAGCGACACATAGGTGATGGACCAGTGGAAGAGGCGCATCTCCTTGAGCCGGCCGCCGGTCTCCCCGGCACGGGCGCGGGCCTGGAGGGCGTGCGCCTCCCAGAGCCACCAGCCGCCGGTGGCGAGCGCCACGGCCGTGTAGAACCAGCCGGTGTAGCCGAGCGGCTGGAGCAGCAGCGACACGCCGACCATCACCCAGCTGTAGAGGACGATCTGGCGGGCGACCACCTTGTTGCCGGCGATCACCGGGAGCATCGGCACGCCGACCCGGGCGTAGTCGTCCTTGACCTTCATCGACAGCGGCCAGTAGTGCGGCGGCGTCCAGAAGAAGATGACCAGGAAGAGGATGAGGGCGGCCCAGGAGACGGAGTCGGTGACGGCGGACCAGCCGATCAGGACCGGCATGCAGCCGGCGATGCCGCCCCAGACGATGTTCTGCGCGGTGCGGCGCTTCAGGATCATCGTGTAGACGACGACGTAGAAGAGGAGCGCGCCGAGCGACAGCCAGGCGGAGAGCCAGTTGACCAGCAGGCCGAACCAGAGGGTGGAGACCACCGCGAGGATGAGTCCGAAGACCAGCCCCTCGCGCGGCGACACCATTCCGGTGACCAGCGGCCGCTGCGAGGTGCGGTCCATCAGGGCGTCGATGTCGCGGTCGATGTACATGTTGAGCGCGTTGGCGCCGCCCGCCGAGAGATAGCCGCCGAGGCAGGTGGCGAGCACCAGCTTCAGATCGGGGACACCCTGCTGGGCCAGGAACATCACCGGCACGGTGGTGATCAGCAGCAGTTCGATGATCCGCGGCTTGGTCAGCGCCACGAACGCCTTGACGCGGGCCCCCCATGGCCGCTTGCCGGTGCTCGTTCCGAGCACACCCGCCGGACGGGATTCGACGGCCGTCACGCACACCCCTGACAGAGACTCCCAGCGAGCCCGCCCGGGAGTCGTGATCGCCGGTGGGGCTCGCGCGTACCACGCCACTCTAGACGGAGCCCTCACATCGTCCTTCGCGGGGGTGGGTCGTGTTGGGCCGGGTGCAGCAAAGGGGAGAAAGAGCGCTCGGACGAGCGCCCGATTGAGCGCCCTCGCATTCATGTGCCGAATACCCGACAGCCCAGTCGGGAGGCGGGATCCAAGCAATGACCGCAGGGTGGAATGACGCGCGAAAACGCACGTGTTCACGGGGGTAGGCTCGACAACGGCCGGTGGGATCTCCGTCACCGGCATTCGACATGTGGAGAGGAGCCCTGACCCAGGGTGAGTACCAAGCCGACCACCACAGACCTTGAGTGGACCGAAGAGGACCAGCGGGCCGTGGACACCGCCCGCGTCCTGGCAGCGGACGCCGTACAGAAGGTCGGCAACGGCCATCCGGGTACGGCCATGAGCCTGGCCCCGGCCGCGTACACCCTCTTCCAGAAGGTGATGCGACACGACCCGGCGGACGCCGACTGGACCGGGCGCGACCGCTTCGTGCTGTCCGCGGGCCACTCGTCCCTGACGCTCTACACCCAGCTGTACCTGGCCGGTTTCGGCCTTGAGCTGGACGACCTGAAGGCGTTCCGCACCTGGGGCTCGAAGACCCCGGGCCACCCGGAGTACGGCCACACGGTCGGCGTCGAGACGACCACCGGACCGCTCGGCCAGGGTGTCGCCAACGCCGTGGGCATGGCGATGGCCGCCCGCTACGAGCGCGGTCTGTTCGACCCGGAGGCGGCCCCCGGCACCTCCCCGTTCGACCACCACGTCTTCGTGATCGCCGGTGACGGCTGCCTCCAGGAGGGCATCTCGGCCGAGGCGTCCTCGATGGCCGGGCACCAGAAGCTCGGCAACCTGATCATGCTGTGGGACGACAACCACATCTCGATCGAGGGCGACACCGAGACCGCCGTCTCCGAGGACACCGTCCAGCGGTACGAGGCGTACGGCTGGCACGTGCAGCGGGTGGAGCCGCAGGAGAACGGCGACCTGGACCCGGCGGCGCTGTACGCGGCGATCGAGGCGGCCAAGGCCGTGACGGACCGCCCGTCGTTCATCGCGATGCGCTCGATCATCGCCTGGCCCGCGCCCAACGCCCAGAACACCGAGGCCGCGCACGGCTCGGCGCTGGGCGACGAGGAGGTCGCGGCCACCAAGCGGGTGCTCGGCTTCGACCCGGAGAAGACCTTCGAGGTCTCCGACGAGGTGCTGGCGCACACCCGCGGCGCCCTGGACCGGGGCCGGGAGGCCCGTGCCGCCTGGGAGGAGTCCTTCGACGCCTGGCGGAGCGCCAACCCGGAGCGGGCCGCCGAGTTCGACCGGATCGCCAAGGGCGAGCTGCCGGCCGGCTGGGAGCAGAAGCTCCCGGTCTTCGAGACCGGCAAGGCCGTCGCCACCCGCGCCGCCTCCGGCAAGGTCCTCCAGGCGCTGGGCGGGATCATCCCCGAGCTGTGGGGCGGCTCCGCCGACCTGGCCGGCTCCAACAACACGACCATCGACAAGACGTCGTCGTTCCTGCCGGCCGGCAACGCGCTGCCGGAGGCCGACCCGTACGGCCGCACCATCCACTTCGGCATCCGCGAGCACTCCATGGCCGCGGAGATGAACGGCATCGCGCTGCACGGCAACACCCGCGTCTACGGCGGCACCTTCCTGGTGTTCTCCGACTACATGCGCAACGCCGTCCGGCTCTCCGCGCTGATGCACCTGCCGGTGACCTACGTGTGGACCCATGACTCGATCGGCCTCGGCGAGGACGGCCCGACCCACCAGCCGGTGGAGCACCTGGCCTCGCTGCGCGCCATCCCGGGCCTGAACGTGGTCCGCCCGGCCGACGCCAATGAGACGGCGATCGCCTGGCGCGAGATCCTGCGCCGCTGGACCAAGGAGTTCGGCGTGGGCGCCCCGCACGGTCTGGCGCTCACCCGCCAGGGTGTGCCGACCTACGAGCCCAACGAGGACACCGTGCGCGGTGGCTACGTCCTGGCCGAGGCCGAGGGCGGCGAGCCGCAGGCGATCCTGATCGGCACCGGTTCCGAGGTGCAGCTGGCGGTGGAGGCGCGCGAGCAGCTCCAGGCCGCCGGGGTGCCGACCCGGGTCGTCTCGATGCCGTGCGTGGAGTGGTTCGAGGAGCAGGACCAGGGGTACCGGGAGTCCGTGCTGCCGCCGTCCGTGAAGGCGCGGGTCGCCGTCGAGGCCGGGATCGGCCTGACCTGGCACCGCTACGTGGGTGACGCGGGCCGGATCGTCTCGCTGGAGCACTTCGGTGCCTCGGCCGACGCCAAGGTCCTCTTCCGCGAGTTCGGCTTCACCGCCGACGCGGTCGCCGCCGCCGCCCGGGAATCCCTCGACGCCGCCGCGCGCTGACGCCCATATACGAGTTTCCCTAGGAGATGCAACCCTCATGACAGACGCACTCAAGCGCCTCTCCGACGAAGGCGTCGCGATCTGGCTCGACGACCTGTCCCGCAAGCGGATCACCTCCGGCAACCTGGCCGAGCTGATCGACGAGCGGCACGTCGTGGGCGTCACCACCAACCCCTCGATCTTCCAGAAGGCGATCTCCCAGGGTGACGGCTACGACCAGCAGCTGTCCGACCTGGCCGCCCGTGAGGTGACGGTCGAGGAAGCCATTCGCATGATCACCACGGCGGACGTCCGGGACGCCGCCGACATCCTGCGGCCGGTCTTCGACCGCACCCAGGGCCAGGACGGCCGGGTCTCCATCGAGGTCGACCCGCGCCTGGCGCACAACACCAAGGCGACGGCCGCCGAGGCCAAGCAGCTCGCGTGGCTGGTGGACCGGCCCAACACCCTGATCAAGATCCCGGCCACCGAGGCGGGTCTGCCGGCGATCACCGAGACCATCGGCCTCGGCATCAGCGTCAATGTCACGCTGGTCTTCTCGCTGGACCGCTACCGCAAGGTCATGGACGCCTACCTCTCCGGCCTGGAGAAGGCCAAGGAGCGCGGTCTGGACCTGTCGAAGATCCACTCGGTGGCGTCCTTCTTCGTCTCCCGGGTGGACACCGAGATCGACAAGCGGCTCGACGGCATCGGCACCGACGAGGCCAAGGCCCTCAAGGGCAAGGCGGCGCTGGCCAACGCGCGGCTCGCCTTCCAGGCGTACGAGGAGGTCTTCTCCTCCGACCGCTGGGCGGCGCTGGACAAGGCGCAGGCCAACAAGCAGCGCCCGCTCTGGGCCTCGACCGGCGTCAAGGACCCGGCGTACAAGGACACCCTGTACGTGGACGAGCTCGTCGCCCCGGGCACCGTCAACACCATGCCGGAGGCCACCCTGGAGGCGGCCGGCGACCACGGCTCGATCACCGGCAACACGATCGCCGGCACCTACGAGCAGGCCCGCGCCGACCTCGACGCCATCGAGAAGCTGGGCATCTCGTACGACGAGGTCGTGCGGCTGCTGGAGGACGAGGGCGTCGACAAGTTCGAGGCGTCCTGGAACGACCTGCTCAAGTCGACCGAGGCGGAGCTCAAGCGCCTCGCTCCCTCGGAGGGCTGAGGACTTGTCCGGAGTACACGGAGCCAATCCGCTCCGTGACGCCCAGGACCGACGGCTCCCGCGCATCGCGGGGCCGTCGGGCCTGGTGATTTTCGGCGTCACGGGCGATTTGTCGCGCAAGAAGCTGATGCCCGCCGTCTACGACCTCGCCAACCGGGGTCTGCTTCCGCCGGGCTTCTCGCTGATCGGCTTCGCCCGCCGGCAGTGGGAGGACGAGGACTTCGCCGAAGAGGTCTACCAGGCGGTCAAGCAGCACGCGCGGACGCCGTTCCGCGAGGAGGTCTGGCAGCAGCTCAGCCAGGGAATGCGCTTCGTCCAGGGCGACTTCGACGACCACGACGCGTTCGAGACCCTGAAGAAGACGATGGAGGAGCTGGACAAGGCGCAGGGGACGGGCGGCAATTTCGCCTTCTACCTCTCGGTGCCGCCCAAGTTCTTCCCGCTCGTCGTCCAGCAGCTCAAGAAGCACGGGCTGGCCGACCAGAAGGACGGCTCCTGGCGGCGCGCGGTCATCGAGAAGCCGTTCGGCCACGATCTGACCTCCGCCAAGGAGCTCAACGAGATCGTGCACGAGGTCTTCGCCTCGGACCAGGTCTTCCGGATCGACCACTACCTCGGCAAGGAGACCGTCCAGAACATCCTGGCGCTCCGCTTCGCCAACACCCTCTTCGAGCCGATCTGGAACCGGTCCTATGTCGACCACGTCCAGATCACCATGGCCGAGGACATCGGCATCGGCGGCCGGGCCGGGTACTACGACGGCATCGGCGCCGCCCGGGACGTCATCCAGAACCACCTGCTCCAGCTGCTGGCGCTCACCGCCATGGAGGAACCCGCCTCCTTCGACGCGGACGCGCTGGCCTCCGAGAAGACCAAGGTGCTGGGCGCGGTCAAGCTCCCGAAGGACCTGGGCCGGGACACCGTGCGCGCGCAGTACGCGGCCGGCTGGCAGGGCGGCGAGCGGGCCGTCGGCTACCTGGAGGAGGAGGGCATCGACCCGGCCTCCAAGACCGACACCTACGCCGCGGTCAAGCTGGAGATCGACAACCGCCGCTGGGCGGGCGTCCCCTTCTATCTGCGCACCGGCAAGCGGCTGGGCCGCCGGGTCACCGAGATCGCGGTGGTCTTCCAGCGCGCCCCGCACTCGCCCTTCGACCACACCGCCACCGAGGAGCTGGGGCAGAACGCCCTGGTCATCCGGGTGCAGCCGGACGAGGGCGTGACCATGCGGTTCGGTTCCAAGGTGCCCGGCACCTCGATGGAGGTCCGGGACGTCTCGATGGACTTCGCGTACGGCGAGTCCTTCACCGAGTCCAGCCCCGAGGCGTACGAGCGGCTCATCCTCGATGTGCTGCTGGGCGACTCCAACCTCTTCCCGCGCACGGAGGAGGTCGAGCGCTCCTGGGAGATCCTCGACCCGATCGAGGAGTACTGGGACCAGCACGGCAAGCCCGCGCAGTACACGGCGGGCACCTGGGGCCCGGCCGAGGCGGACGAAATGCTCGCACGAGACGGACGGAGCTGGCGCCGGCCATGAAGATCGACCTCACGGACACCACGTCCAGCAAGATCAACAAGGCTCTGGTGCAGGGCCGGCGGGCCCTCGGTACCCCCGCCGTCGGCATGGTGCTCACGCTGGTCATCGTCACCGACGAGGAGAACGCGTACGACGCGCTCAAGGCCTCCAACGAGGCGTCCCGCGAACACCCCTCCCGCACCCTGGTCGTCATCAAGCGGGTCTCCCGCTCCCCGCGCGCCCGTGCCTCCGCCCGGCTGGACGCCGAGGTGCGGGTCGGCGCGGACGCCGGCGCCGGCGAGACGGTGGTGCTGCGGCTGTACGGCGAGGTCACCGACCACGCCCAGTCCGTGGTGCTCCCGCTGCTGCTGCCGGACGCGCCGGTCGTCGTCTGGTGGCCGGTCGCCGGCCCCACCGACCCGGCCAACGACCCGCTGGGGGCGCTCGGCCAGCGCCGGGTGACCGACACCTACGCGGCCGAGCAGCCGGTCGAGGACCTGATCGCCCGCGCCCACGCCTACACCCCGGGCGACACGGATCTGTCCTGGACCCGGATCACCCCCTGGCGCTCCATGCTGGCCGCCGCCCTGGACCAGGTCGAGTGCGAGGTCACCTCGGCCGAGGTGGAGGGCGAGGAGTACAACCCGAGCGTGGAGCTGCTGGCCATGTGGCTGGCCGACCGGCTGAAGGTGACGGTCCGCCGTTCCTCCTCGGCCGGGCCCGGGCTCACCGCGGTACGGCTGGAGACCAGCTGCGGGCCGATCGCCCTGCACCGCCCGGACGCCCTGCTCGCCACGCTCTCCATGCAGGGGCAGCCGGACCGGGCGGTGGCGCTCAAGCGCCGCGACACGGCCGAGCTGATCGCCGAGGAGCTGCGGCGGCTGGACCCGGACGACACCTATGCCTCGGCACTGCGGTACGGCGTGGAGAAGCTGCGCGCCGCCGAGGCGGAGTCCGGAACGGAGGCCGCTCCGGCCGCCGAGGGCGTGGCCTCGCCGCAGGGCGAGCCGACCGCCACCGGCGCCCCGGGCTCCGGTGCCGGCCAGGGCGGGGAGGCGGGCGCCGCGTCCGGCTCCGCGTCCGACGCCGGGTCCGCGTCGGACTCCGACACCGGCTCCGGGTCCGACTCCGCGTCCGGCAAGGGTGCCGGGGGCGCCAAGGGCGGGGCCAAGCCGGCCGAGCGCGGACCCGCCAAGAAGGCCCCGGTCAAGCGGGCGGCGGCCAAGTGAGCGCACCCCGGCTGGTCGTCCACCGCGACAAGGAGCTGATGGCCCGGGCGGCCGCCGCCCGGCTGATCACCGCCGTGGTGGACGCCCAGGCCGCGCGCGGCTCGGCGTCCGTGGTGCTCACCGGCGGGCGCAACGGCAACGGGCTGCTCGCCGCGCTGGGCGCCTCGCCCGCCCGGGACGCGATCGACTGGTCCCGGCTCGACCTCTGGTGGGGCGACGAACGCTTCCTGCCGGAGGGCGACCCGGACCGGAACGACACCCAGGCCCGGGAGGCGCTGCTCGACGCGGTGCCGCTGGACCCGGCCCGGGTGCACCCGATGCCGGTGGCCGGCGGGGCGTACGGCTCCGACGCGGACGCGGCCGCCGCCGCCTACGCCGAGGAACTGGCCGCCGCGGCGGGCCGGTCCGGTGGCAGGGCGGTGCCCGTCTTCGACGTGCTGCTGCTGGGCGTCGGGCCGGACACCCATGTCGCCTCGCTCTTCCCGGGACTGCCGGGGGTGCGGGAGACCGAGCGCCCGGTGGTGGCGGTGCGCGAGGCGCCGAAGCCGCCGCCCACCCGGGTCTCGCTGACCCTTCCGGCGATCCGGACGGCCCGTGAGGTGTGGCTGCTGGCGGCGGGCGAGGACAAGGCGAAGGCCGCGGCGACCGTGCTGGCGGCCACCGAGGACGGCTCCGACGGGGACCCGGCGTCCGCTCCGGCGGCCGGGGCCCGGGGCCGGGAGCGCACGCTCTGGCTGCTGGACGCGGCGGCCGCCGCCGAGCTGCCGGAGTCGCTGTACCGCCCGGCGGCCTCCTCCGGCTGAGGCAAGCCGCACACCCCGGGCTCGGGCCCGGTCCGCCACCCCGGCGGGCCGGGCCCGAGCCGTGTCGGGGGCGGCTCCTGGCGGGGGCGGGGTCCGCTCTCCGCGCGGAGCCGGGTGCCCGAGTCATGTCGGGGGCGGCTCCTGGCGAGGCTGTGATGTCCCTCCCTGCTTCAACACCCGGATTCCGCTGACCGGTTGGCGGCACTGTGCCAGAGTGGTCGCCGTCCGGCGAGGCACCGGACGCACCCCTTCCGAGAGGAGCCGTCATGGCGACGCACGCCACGCAGGACGTCATACCGGTACGCCGGAGGTTCCGGGCCCGGCCCGGTGTACTCGCAGGTCTGGTGGCCTCGGTCGCCGCACTGCTGCTGGCACCGGTCTCCCCCGCGCACGCCGCCGGCCCCTACACCTACGCCATGGCCCAGCACATCGGCTCCCGGCTCACCATCTGCGCCCAGGACCTGGACGTACGGCACTCCCGGGGTGGCGCCGGCTTCAATCAGCTGCACTCCGGCCAGACGTTCACCGTGGAGGGCGTCGACGGCGAGTTCGGCAGCGAGTGGGTGTACGGCTTCGCCTACGGCAATGTGAACGCCCGGGGCTATGTCCAGAACGGCTGGTTCTGCTGACCGGTCCGGCTACCCGCTCGTCCCCGCCCCGGGGCCGGGCTCCAGAAACGGTTCGAGCAGCCCCGGGACGGCCCCGGCGGCGAACTCCAGTCCCTCACCGGTGCCGGCGTCGAAGGCGTGGTACGCCCCCGAGCCGGCCGCCGTGGTGGCGGTCAGGGTGACCAGGCCGGCCCGGCGCTGGAACCAGGACTGCTTGACCACCCAGCCGATCACCCCCTCCCGCCGCAGCGCCACGGTGCTGCGGCGGACGGAGCCGTGCCGGACGACCAGGTAGTCACCGGTCAGGCCGTGGCCCAGGCTCCGGTAGCCGTCCCGGGCAAGCAGCAGCGCCACGGGCACCAGCACCACCGCGCAGCCGCCCGCCACATACAGCAGCACATCGGTGAGGAGCGCGCCGAGCAGGGCCAGGACGGCGACGGGTATCAGCGCCGCGCCCAGTGCCCAGCGCACCCGGCGGGCCCGGGCGGCGGGCGGATGGGCGGTCAGCAGCGCCCCGGTCGGCGGTACGGCCTCCCGCAGCACCCGGGCGGCCACCTGGTCGGCCACCGCCCGGGGCGCGACGGGCAGCAGCGTCTTGTGGTCGGCGTGCTTGTCCTCGTCGTCCTCGGCTATGCCGGTGGCCACGGCGTCCACCCGGGCCGCCCCGCAGAGCCGGGCGCCGAGCGGCTCCACCAGCTCCACCCCGCGCAGCCGGCGCTCCTCCAGCGAGAGCGAGCGGGCGGTGAACAGCCCGCGCCGCACCCGCAGGGTGCCGCCGGGCTCCCGGTCCAGCCGGTAGTTCCACCACATCTCGACCCAGAGGCCCAGCGCCCCGACGACACCGGTCAGCAGGGCGATCGCCGCCAGGGCCAGGACCATCCAGAGCACCGGGGTGTCCCGGAACCGCTCCCCCACCCAGTCGATGACCTCGCTCTGCGCTCCGAACCACTCGCTGACCTGCATCACTCCGCCGGCCGCCGCGCCGCCGAGGACCGGGGCGAGGAAGGAGACCGGCGCGTACCGGATCCAGCGCGGGTCCAGGGCCGCCAGCGTGCCGTCCGGGTGCCCGGCAGGCGCCGGCCCCCGGTCGCGGTCGAGCAGCAGGGCGCGGAGCCGTTCGCCCTCGGCCCGGCCGACCGGCATCAGCTCCAGGGTGGACTCGCCGCCTCCGGTGTGCTCGCCGGTGCCTATCCGCACCTTGACCAGACCGAGCACCCGCAGCAGCGGCGGGGCGACCAGATCGACGGTACGGATGCGCTCCCGGGCCAGCGAGCGCCGCTTGACCAGGAGGATCCCGCTGTGCAGCTCGGCCCGCTCGGGCCCGATCCGGTAGCGGGTGCGGTTCCACCGGACCCGGCCGGCGACGGCCCCGCTCGCCACCGCCAGCGCGAAACCGGCCGGCAGCAGGGCGAGGCCGAGGAGTCGACCGCTCCCGTGTCCCGCCCAGCCGGCGCCGGCCAGGCCCAGCAGCACCGGGAAGCCCGCGCCGGCCGCGACCCCGGCCGTCACCAGGGTGGCGAGCAGGACGGCGCGCGGATGGAGCCGCAGCCAGCCGTCCGGTCCGGGCTCCGCCCCGGCCACCGGCCCGGGCTCGGACACGGGCACAGTCAGGTCACCGCCACCGGCACCGGGGCGCGGCGCCGGGCCGGTCCCGCCGGCGGGGGCGCCCGGAGGGCCGGTGTCGAGGCGGGGAGTGTCCCCGAGTCCGTCCCCGGGGTGCGGCGCGGTCACGTGGCGTCCCCCGGGGTGTCCCGGGTGATCCGGGTCAGCCGCTCGGCCAGGTCGGCGGCGAGCCCGTGGTCGAGGCCGGCGATGCGCACCGCGCCCCGCGCGGAGGCGGTGGTCACCGTGACGGTGGCCAGCCCGAACGCCTGCTGGAGCGGGCCGCGTACGGTGTCCACGGTCTGGATCCGGGACATCGGGGCGATCCGCCATTCCTGCCAGAGCCATCCGGTCCGGACGTACACGGCGTCCTCGGTGACCTCCCAGCGGTGGAACCCGTACCACCAGCGGGGGAAGAGCACTGTGCCGGCCGCACCCAGCACGGCCAGCGCTCCGGCCGGCGGCAGCAGCCAGGACCGGGCGGGCGCGATCAGCGCGCCCAGCACGGCCAGGACCGCCACCGGCCCCAGGAACACCAGCAGCCACTGGGTGCGCCACCAGCGCACCGCCCGGCCGTCCAGCCGGTTGTTCGGCGGTCGCAGCCGCACCGCGTCTCCCCCCGTGGTGGTCATCGCTCAGCGCCCCCGCAGCGTCCGGTAGGCACGGGCCAGGGCGGCGGTCGAGCTGTCCAGCCGCTCCCCCTCGCCGGCCGCGCCCTCGCCCTCGGTCAGGACCGGCTCGATCCGCTTGGCGAGGACCTTGCCCAGCTCGACGCCCCACTGGTCGAAGGAGTCGATGTTCCAGACCGCGCCCTGGACGAAGACCTTGTGCTCGTAGAGCGCGATCAGCTGGCCCAGCACGGAGGGGGTCAGCTCGTCGGCCAGGACGGTGGTGGTGGGGTGGTTGCCCTGGAAGGTCTTGTGCGGCACCAGCTCCTCGGCCACCCCCTCGGCGCGCACCTCGTCGGGCGTCTTGCCGAAGGCCAGCGCCTGGGTCTGGGCGAAGAAGTTCGCCATCAGCAGGTCGTGCTGGGCGACCAGGCCGGGCGCCAGATCGGCCACCGGCTTGGCGAAGCCGATGAAGTCGGCCGGGATGACCTTGGTGCCCTGGTGGATCAACTGGTAGTAGGCGTGCTGCCCATTGGTGCCCGGGGTGCCCCAGACCACCGGCCCGGTCTGCCAGTCGACCGGCTCGCCGTCACGGTCGACCGACTTGCCGTTGGACTCCATGTCCAGCTGCTGGAGGTACGCCGTGAAGCGGCTCAGATAGTGGGAGTACGGCAGCACCGCGTGCGACTGGGCGCCGAAGAAGGAGCCGTACCAGATGCCCAGCAGACCGAGCAGCAGCGGTGCGTTCTCCTCCGGCGGGGCGGTGCGGAAGTGCTCGTCGACCAGGTGGAAGCCGTCGAGCATCTCCCGGAAGCGGTCCGGGCCGATGGCGATCATCAGGGAGAGACCGATGGCGGAGTCGTAGGAATACCGGCCACCGACCCAGTCCCAGAACTCGAACATGTTGGCCGTGTCGATGCCGAAGTCCTTGACCTTCTCCGCGTTGGTGGAGAGGGCCACGAAGTGCTGGGCGACGGCCTCCTGACCGGCCTTCAGCTCACCGAGCAGCCACTCCCGGGCGCTGGTGGCGTTGGTGATGGTCTCGATGGTGGTGAAGGTCTTGGAGGCGACGACGAAGAGCGTCTCGGCGGCGTCCAGGTCGCGGACCGCCTCGTGCAGATCGGCGCCGTCCACATTGGAGACGAAGCGGACGGTCAGATCGCGCCGGGTGTAGGCGCGCAGCGCCTCGTACGCCATCGCCGGCCCCAGATCGGAGCCGCCGATACCGATGTTGACGATGTTGCGGATGGGCTTGCCGGTGTGGCCGGTCCACTCGCCGGAGCGGACCCGCTCGGAGAAGGCGGCCATCTTGTCGAGCACCGCGTGCACCTGGGGCACGACGTTCTCCCCGTCGACCTCGATCACCGCGTCGCGCGGGGCGCGGAGCGCGGTGTGCAGCACCGCCCGGTCCTCGGTGGTGTTGATCTTCTCGCCGCGGAACATCGCGTCCCGCAGCCCGGCCACGTCGGTGGCGGCCGCGAGCTCGCGCAGCAGGGCCAGCGTCTCGTCGGTGACCAGCTGCTTGGAGTAGTCCAGGTACAGGTCACCGACCCGCAGGGTGTACGTGGTGCCGCGCGCCGGGTCCCCGGCGAACAGCTCCCGCAGATGAGTGCTCCCGAGCCGCTCGCGGTGCTCGGCGAGCGCTACCCACTCGGGCCGCTGGTTCAGCCTGGTACGGCCGTCTGCGTTCATCTCGGACATCAGTCCTTTTCTCCTCGGAACTGCCTGCTTGCCCCGCTGCCTCTCCAACCTAAATGATCTGCCCCCACGAGGACGCGACGGCACCTGCCGGGGTTGAGCCCGGCGCGAACTCCCCACCCCCGCACCCGAACCGATGAGCGCCCGCCCGTACGGAAGAGCGGCCCGCAGCGCCGCACCGGGGCACACAGGGGCACGGGAAGCACCCACCGACGACCGTAGGCGGCACCACTGACAATCGCCGCGCGGACGGGTGAGGGGCCCGGCCCCGGGCGGGAACACACGGTTCGCCGGGCCGGGAAACGCACGGGACGGCACGGTTCGACGGCCCCGGAACGGCATCGGGCGACGCGGTCCGACGGACCCGCAACAGCAGGGGAGGCCACGATGCGGCGGGCCCGGGGAGCGCACGCGACGACACGGGGCGCGGGAACGCGAATTGGCGGGCTCTGCCGGTGGAGGTCACCACCGGCGGAGCCCGCCCTTCACGAAAACGAGTGCGCCGCGCTCAGATCTCGCCGCGCAGCTTGGCGAGCGCCTCCGCCAGGATCGCCTCGCCGTCGGCGTCGCTGCGCCGCTCGCGGACGTAGGCGAGATGGGTCTTGTACGGCTCCGTGCGCGGCGGAGCCGGCGGGTTGTCGCGGTCCTGGCCGGCCGGGAAGCCGCACCGGGGGCAGTCCCAGGTGTCCGGGACCTGCGCGTCACTGGCGAAGCTCGGCTGCGTCTCGTGCCCGTTGGAGCACCAGAAGGAGATGCGGAGACGCGGCGCGGACTCGCCCCGCTCCGCCTCGCCCATCGGCCCCGCCCCGACCCGGCTTCCCCGGATCGCGTTGCCACTTGCCACGGTCGTAACTCCCTGCGTGATGGTGCTCGCGGATGCCCCAGTCTACGTACGGCCCAACGCGCGTCCAGTACATGGAGTTACACCCGGCCACGGGACGCGGAGCGGACGGTTCAGCCGTCCAGCTTCATCAGCAGCGCGAGCACGATGATGCAGGCGAGCCAGAGCACGCCGATCACGACGGTGATGCGGTCGAGGTTCCGCTCGGCGACCGAGGAGCCGCCCACGGAGGACTGCATGCCGCCACCGAACATGTCGGAGAGGCCGCCGCCCTTCCCCTTGTGCATCAGCACCAGCAGCATCAGCAGCAGGCTGAAGACGATCAGGGCGATCGAGAACCCCATAACCACGGCTGGACCCTACTTCCTGGACATTCTCGGCTCGGACGGCGCTCGGGTGACGCTCGGACGACGAGGAACCATTTGACACGGACTGCGGAACATACGGGCTGCGGAACCGCCCCGCCGCGGACGGCGGGACCGACCGGTCGCGGACGACCCGGCCCCGGCCCGTACGGACGACGGGGGCCCGGGCTCCCGGCCGGGCGGCGCTGCCGCCCGCCGGCACGGTTGAGCCCCGGCCCCCGCAAGGGTACGACGGATCCGCCCTACCGCATACTCACTGGTCGCGGAAGCGGACGATCTTGACGAACTCGTCGGCGTCCAGCGCCGCGCCGCCCACCAGCGCGCCGTCCACGTCCGGCTGCGCCATGATCGCGGCGACGTTCCCGGACTTCACCGAACCGCCGTACTGGATGCGGACCTTGCCGGCCAGCTCCGGGGAGTACAGCTCGGCCAGCCGGCCGCGGATGGCCCCGCAGACCTCCTGGGCGTCCTCCGGGGTCGCCACCTCGCCGGTGCCGATCGCCCAGACCGGCTCGTACGCGATCACGACCGACTCGGCCTGCTCGGCGGGGACGTCCTTCAGTCCGCCGTCGAGCTGCGCCAGGGTGTGCGCGACCTGGTTGCCCGCCTTGCGGACGTCCAGACCCTCGCCGACGCAGAGGATCGGGGTCAGGCCGTGCTGGTAGGCGGCCTTCACCTTGGCGTTGCAGATCTCGTCCGTCTCGCCGTGGTACTGGCGGCGCTCGGAGTGCCCCACGGCCACGTAGGCGCACTTCAGCTTGGCGAGCATGGCGCCGGAGATCTCACCGGTGTACGCACCGGAGTCGTGCGCCGACAGGTCCTGGGCGCCGTACTTGATCTTGAGCTTGTCGCCCTCCACCACGGTCTGCACGGAGCGCAGATCGGTGAACGGGGCGAGGACCGCGACCTCGACGGCCTCGTAGTCCTTGTCGGTCAGCGCGAAGGTGAGCTTCTGGACGTGGGCGATGGCCTCCAGGTGGTTGAGGTTCATCTTCCAGTTGCCCGCCATCAGCGGGGTACGCGTACTCACAGGTGTTCAGTCCTCCAGTGCGGCGAGGCCCGGAAGCGTCTTGCCCTCGAGGTATTCGAGGCTCGCGCCGCCGCCGGTCGAGATGTGGCCGAAAGCCGACTCGTCGAAGCCCAGGGTCCGGACGGCCGCGGCGGAGTCGCCGCCGCCGACCACCGAGAAGGCGGAGGAGTCGGTGAGCGCCTGGGCGACGGCCTTGGTGCCCTCGGCGTAGTCGGGGTGCTCGAAGACGCCCATCGGACCGTTCCAGAAGACGGTGGCCGCGTCGGCGAGCTTCGAGGCGTACAGCTTGCGGGTCTCCGGACCGATGTCCAGGCCCTCCTGGTCGGCCGGGATGGCGTCGGCGGCGACCGTCGTGGGGTTGGCCGGGGCCTTGGTCTTCAGGTCCGGGAAGTCGGCCGAGACCAGCACGTCGACGGGGAGCAGGAACTCCACGCCGCGCTCCTTGGCGCGCTCCAGGTACTCCAGCACGGTCGGGATCTGGTCCTCCTGGAGGAGGGAGATGCCGACCTCGTGGCCCTGGGCCTTGAGGAAGGTGTACGCCATGCCGCCGCCCACCAGGATGCGGTCGGCCCTGTCCAGGAGCTGGTCGATGACGCCCAGCTTGTCGGAGACCTTGGCGCCGCCGAGCACCACGGCGTACGGCCGCTTGACGTCCTCGGTGAGGCGCTTGAGGACGCCGACCTCGGTGGTGATCAGGTAGCCGGCGTAGCTCGGCAGCAGCCGCGGCAGGTCGTGGACCGAGGCGTGCGCCCGGTGCACGGCGCCGAAGCCGTCACCGACGTACACGTCCGCGAGGGCGGCGAGCCGGGCGGCGAACTCGGCGCGCTCGGCGTCGTCCTTGGAGGTCTCGCCGGGGTTGAAGCGGAGGTTCTCCAGCACGGCGACCTGGCCGCGCCCGAGACCGGCCACGGCGGCGTGCGCCTCGGAACCGATGGTGTCCCCGGCGAAGGAGACCGGGGCACCGAGCAGTTCACCGAGGCGGGAGGCGGCGAACCGGAGGGTGAACGCCGGGTCCGGGGCACCCTTGGGGCGGCCCAGGTGCGAGGCCACCACGACCTTGGCGCCGGCCTCGATCAGTGCCTTCACGGTCGGCAGGACGGCACGGATGCGGCCGTCGTCGGTGATGGCGCCGTTCTCCATGGGCACGTTGAGGTCGGCGCGGACGAATACCCGCTTGTCCTCCACGCCTTGGGCGAGCAGTTCGTCGATCGTCTTCATCAGTGTGAGACTCCTTGGGGACCTTGGGGAAGCGTGGGAGGCCGAGGCAGGCGACAGGGCTCGGGCCGCGCGTCGCGTCGCGCGGCCCGAGCCCTGTGCTCACATCGAGGTGCCTGCCCTGGTGATCAGAGCCGGCCGCCGACGAAGACGGTGAGGTCCACGAGGCGGTTGGAGTAGCCCCACTCGTTGTCGTACCAGCCGACGATCTTCACCTGCTTGCCCTGGGCCATGGTCAGGGAGGAGTCGAAGGTGCAGGAGGCCGGCCAGTTGACGATGTCCGAGGAGACGAGCGGGTCCTCGGTGTAGTCGAGGATGCCCTTCAGCTGGCCCTCGGCGGCCTTCTGGAAGGCGGTGTTGATCTCGTCGCGGGTGACCTCGCGGTCGAGCTCGACGACGAGGTCGGTGACCGAGCCGGTCGGGACCGGGACGCGCATGGCGATGCCGTCCAGCTTGCCCTTGAGCTGCGGGAGGACCAGGGCGGTGGCCTTGGCGGCACCGGTCGAGGTCGGGATGATGTTCTCCGCGGCGGCACGGGCGCGGCGCAGGTCCTTGTGCGGGAAGTCCAGGATGCGCTGGTCGTTGGTGTACGCGTGCACCGTCGTCATCAGGCCCTTGACGATGCCGAAGTTCTCGTCGAGCACCTTGGCCATCGGCGCCACGCAGTTGGTGGTGCAGGAGGCGTTGGAGATGACGTGGTGCTGGTCGGCGTCGTACTTCTCCTGGTTGACGCCCATCACGATGGTGATGTCCTCGTCCTTGGCCGGGGCCGAGATGAGGACCTTCTTCGCGCCACCGGCGATGTGCTTCTCGGCGTCGGCCTTCTTGGTGAAGATGCCGGTCGACTCGATGACGATGTCGACGCCCAGCTCACCCCACGGGATGTCGGCCGGGTCGCGCTCGGAGAGCACCTTGATGGTGTGACCGTCGACGGTGATGGTGTCTTCGGTGTGGGTCACCTCGGCCTTGAGGCGGCCCAGGATCGTGTCGTACTTCAGCAGGTGCGCCGTGGTGGCGGTGTCACCCAGGTCGTTGACAGCCACGATCTCGATGTCCGCGCCCTGCTCCAGCAGTGCGCGGAAGTAGTTGCGACCGATGCGGCCGAAGCCGTTGATTCCTACGCGGATCGTCACGAACCGATCTCCTCGTTGGTACGCCGGCCCAAGGTGCCGGCGAGCTGTATTAGGGATGTCCCCGACCGCTTACGACCCTACCTCCCCGGCGGGGCGCGAGTGACATCGAGCGCATCCGCACGACCTTGCGCTCCGTGACTACCAGCGGGTATGGGCCGGGCACCCGTCCGGCGGTCGCGCCGGGCCCGGCGGAGCGGTACCGGAGGACCGCCCGGGCGGGAGCGGGGGGCTGCCGGGAGGCGGCGGGATCACATCCCCGTCCCTACCCCGGCCACCGCCCCCGCAGTCCCTTGCGGCGGATACCGTCCGTCACCCCCGGCGCGGTCGGCCGGTACCCGTCGGTCGCGCCCGGGGCCCACCGCGCGCGACCCCGGGGTTCCGCTCTCCGGAACCCGTGCGGGCAGGGGTGGTTGGCGGGATCCCCGGGGCTGCCGCACGGCGCCGGGCCCGGGTCGCCCGGCCGCGTCGATGCCCCGGCGCACGGAGGCGAATCCCCCGGCGCGCGAAGGCGAACGGGGCGCGCGGCGGCGGAGCGGACGCCCGCCCCGCATCCCGGCCGCCGTCCGACCGGCGCCCCGGGGCCACGGGCCGGGGCGGGACACGCCGGAGGCCCGCGACGAGGCGCCGGGCCCCGGCGGGGGGCAAGGTCATGAGCCGGGACCGAGGAGGGAGCCGGGGCCCGGGACCAGGACGACGAGGCGCCGGGACCAGGGGCTACGGGGCCGGGGCCCGGGACCAGAAGCTGGGACGACGGGGGGCCGGGGTCGGCCGGGAGTAGGCCCGGCGGGGGCCCGGGCCCGGGTGTCGGCCGGGGACCAGAGCCGACGAGGGGCCGGGCCCTGGTCGCAAACCGGGACCGACGGGAAGCCGGAGCCGGGACCACGAGCCGGAGTCGGCGGGGAGCCGGTACCGGGAACGGCGAGGGGCCGGGGCCGTCGGGAAGCCGGGGCCCGGGACCAGGGACCAGGGACCAGGCGCCGGTACCCGGCCGGGGACCAGAGCCGAGGGAGCCTGGAACCGGGACCGACGAAGGGTGAGGGCCGGGACCGGGAACCAGGACGACGCGGTAGCGGGCCCGGCGAGGAGCCGGGGCCCGGGGCCGTGGGGCCGGCGGGGGCCCGGGGCCATGGACCGGGTAAGGGTCTGGGACCCGGCGGGGGCCCGGGCCCGGCCGGGGGCGAGGTCCGGTGGGGGGCCGGGTCCGGCGGGGCTCGGGTCAGCCGACCAGGCCGTCGGCCATTTCCTCGGTGAGGTTGGACTCGGTGCCCGGGATGCCCAGGTCCTGGGCCCGCTTGTCGGCCATGGCGAGGAGACGGCGGATACGGCCGGCCACCGCGTCCTTGGTGAGCGGCGGGTCCGCGAGGGCACCCAGCTCCTCCAGGGACGCCTGCTTGTGCTCCATGCGCAGCCGGCCGGCCGCCGCGAGGTGCTCGGGCACCTCCTCGCCCAGGATCTCCAGGGCGCGCTGCACCCGGGCGCCCGCGGCGACCGCGGCCCGGGCCGAGCGGCGGAGGTTGGCGTCGTCGAAGTTGGCCAGCCGGTTGGCGGTGGCCCGGACCTCGCGGCGCATCCGGCGCTCCTCCCAGGCGAGCACCGACTCGTGCGCCCCGAGCCGGGTCAGCAGGGCGCCGATCGCGTCCCCGTCCCGTACCACCACCCGGTCCACGCCCCGTACCTCACGGGCCTTGGCGGCGATGGAGAGCCGGCGGGCGGCGCCCACCAGGGCGAGCGCCGCCTCCGGGCCGGGGCAGGTCACCTCCAGCGAGGAGGAACGGCCGGGCTCGGTCAGCGAGCCGTGCGCCAGGAACGCGCCGCGCCAGGCGGCCTCGGCATCGCAGGTCGCCCCCGAGACGACCTGCGGCGGCAGCCCGCGGATGGGCCGGCCCCGGCCGTCGACCAGGCCGGTCTGGCGGGCGAGCTGGTCACCGCCGGCCACCACCCGGACCACGAAGCGCGAGCCCCGGCGCAGCCCGCCGGGGGCCATCACGATCAGCTCCGAGGCGTGGCCGAAGATCTCCGCGATGTCCCGCTTCAGCCGCCGGGCGGCCATCGCCGTGTCCAGCTCCGCCTCGATCACGATCCGGCCGCTCACCAGGTGCAGACCGCCGGCGAACCGCAGGATCGACGAGACCTCGGCCTTTCTGCAGCAGGTCCGGGTGACGGGAAGCCGGGAGATCTCGTCCTTCACCGCTGCCGTCATCGCCATGGGCCGATCCTTCCATGCATCCGAAAAATACGGTCGTACGCGGCGGCCAGCAGCTCCGGGTCGTGCCTGGGCGAGCCGTCCTTCCTCGCCACGGGGGCCAGCTCGACCGCGGCTCCGAGCCGCTTGGCGGCGTCGGCGAGCGACTCGCGGTCGGGCACGGCGGCCTCATCGGCCAGCACCACGTCCAGGGCGAGTTTAGGGGCGTGTCGTCCCAAAACCTCCACATGACGCTGCGGAGAGAAGCCCGGGGTTTCGCCGGGCTGGGGCGCGAGGTTGAGCGAGAGCACCCGGCGCGCCCTGGTCTCCACCAGCGCGTCCAGCAGTTCCGGCACCAGCAGGTGCGGGATCACCGAGGAGAACCAGGACCCCGGCCCCAGCACCACCCAGTCGGCGTCCAGCACCGCCGCCACCGCCTCGGGCACGGCGGGCGGGTCGTTCGGCACCAGGTGCACCGACTGCACCTCGCCCGGGGTGAGCGCCACGGTCGCCTGCCCCCGGACGGTGTCCACGTCACCCGGGCGGGCCGGGTCGTGCCCCCGGACCAGCGCCTGGAGCTCCAGCGGCACGGCGGACATGGGCAGCACCCGGCCGTGCGCGCCCAGCAGCTTCCCCACCAGGTCCAGCGCCTGCACATGGTCGCCGAGCTGCTCCCAGAGCGCGACGATCAGCAGATTGCCGACCGCGTGCTCGTGCAGCTCGCCCCGGGACTGGAAGCGGTGCTGGATGACCCGGGCCCAGGTCTGCCCCCAGTCGTCGTCGCCGCAGAGCGCGGCCAGCGCCTTGCGGAGATCGCCGGGCGGCAACACGCCCAGTTCCTCGCGGAGCCGCCCGCTGGAGCCGCCGTCGTCGGCGACCGTCACCACGGCCGTCAGGTCGCCGGTGATCCGGCGCAGGGCCGCCAGCGAGGCGGAGAGGCCCATGCCGCCGCCGAGCGCGACCACCTTGGGCTGGGTGCCGCGCCGGCGGAGCGTCCGGACCGCGAGGGTGCCCGTCCGGCGGCGGTAGGGCCTCACTCGCGCCCCATGTCCCGGTGGACGACGACGGTCTCGACTCCCTCGGAGGCGAGCCGGGCGGCCAGCTTCTCGGACATGGCGACGGAGCGGTGCTTGCCGCCGGTGCAGCCGACCGCGATGGTGACGTACCGCTTGCCCTCGCGGCGGTAGCCGGCGGCGATCAGCTGGAGCAGCTCGGTGTACCGGTCGAGGAACTCCTTGGCACCCGGCTGGTTGAAGACATAGCCGGAGACCTCCTCGTTGAGCCCGGTGAACGGGCGCAGCTCCGGCACCCAGTGCGGGTTGGGCAGGAACCGGCAGTCGACCACCAGGTCGGAGTCGACCGGCAGGCCGTACTTGTAGCCGAACGACATGACCGTGGCGCGCAGCTCGGGCTCGGCGTCGCCGGCGAACTGGGCGTCCATCTTGGCGCGCAGCTCGTGGACGTTGAGGCTGGAGGTGTCGATCACCAGGTCGGCGTCGCCGCGCAGCTCGCGCAGCAGGTCGCGCTCGGCCGCGATGCCGTCGGTGATCCGGCCGTCGCCCTGGAGGGGGTGCGGGCGGCGCACCGATTCGAACCGGCGGACCAGGGCGTCGTCCGAGGACTCCAGGAAAACGATCCGCCGGGTGACCTTGCGGGCCTCCAGGTCCGCGAGCGACTCACGGAGGTTGTCGAAGAACTGGCGGCCGCGCACGTCGACCACGACGGCGATCCGGGCCACATTGCCCTGCGAGCGGGCGCCCAGCTCCACCATGGTGGGGATCAGCGCGGGCGGCAGGTTGTCCACGACGAACCAGCCGAGGTCCTCCAGACACTTGGCGGCGGTGCTGCGGCCGGCGCCGGACATGCCGGAGATGATCACCAGCTCCGGAATGGCCGCCCCCGCCGGTTCGCCGGCCTCGATCGTCGTGCCCGTACTCACGTGTGCTGCTCCGTCTTCTCGGTCTTCTCGGTGTCGTTCCGCCCGGCCGGGCGGTGTCTGCGCCGTCTTCCGTTCTTGCGGCGTCCGCGCCGTTTGCGGTGTCCACGCCGTTTGCGGTGTCCACGCCGTTTGCGGGTTCTTCGGTGTTCGCGCTGTGGCCGGATCCGGTGTGCGCGGCGCGTCCGGTGCGTCCGGCGATTCCGGCAGCCGTTCGTGTCCTGTCATGGGTGTGCCCCCGTCATGTGCGGTTTTCCCGTCGCAGGTAGCCGTTCCCCGTCGGACGCGACTCCTCCCGCCGAGCCGGCGGTGAGTCCGCCCGCCGGGTCAGCCGCGGGTCTCCCCGCCGGTTCCGGTGTCCCCGCCGTCTTCGTACTCAATGATCTCTCCGGTCGCGGTGTTCACCGCGGGGGCGGCCGGAGCGGCCGCGAGCAGGGCCGCCGCCACCGCCTCGGCGGTCTTCCGGCCCATGCCCGGCACCTCGCAGATCTGCTCGATCGTCGCCTGCCGGAGCCGCTTGACCGAGCCGAAATGCTTGATGAGCGCCTGCTTACGGGCGTCCCCGAGGCCGCGTACATCGTCCAGCGGACTGGTCCGGACGCGCTTGCTCCGTTTGCTCCGCTGGTAGCGGATGGCGAAGTCGTGCGCGGTGTCCCGGACCCGCTGGAGCAGATACAGGCCCTCGCTGGAACGGGGCAGGACGACCGGGTCGTCGTCGTCCGGCAGCCAGACCTCCTCCAGCCGCTTGGCGAGGCCGCAGACGGCGATGTCGTCGATGCCCAGCTCGTCCAGGGCGCGCCGGGCCGCCGCCACCTGGGGCTGTCCGCCGTCGACCACCACCAGCTGCGGCGGATAGGCGAACTTCCTGGGCCGGCCGTCGTCCTCGGTGAGGGTCACCGGCGCCGCGTCACCGTCCGCCGCGTCCTCCGCCACCGGTCCGCCGGCCGCCGCGCCGGTGCCGCCGGGACCGGGCACGTCCGGTGCCGGCGAGCCGGCCGGTACGGACCCGCCGTCCCGGGCCTCGTCCGGGGCCGGGGCGCCGGCCGGTACGGACCCGCCGTCCGGCGCCGGGACGCCGTCCGCCGGCTCGGCGGTCCACTCGCCGGTCCGCTCCTTCTCGGCGAGATACCGCTTGAAGCGCCGGCTGATCACCTCATGCATCGAGCGGACGTCGTCCTGGCCCTCGAAGCCCCTGATCTGGAACCGGCGGTACTCGCTCTTCCGGGGCAGCCCGTCCTCGAAGACCACCATGGAGGCGACCACGTCCTCGCCCTGGAGGTGGGAGATGTCGAAGCACTCGATGCGCAGCGGGGCCGCGTCCAGGCCGAGCGCCTCCGCGATCTCCTCCAGGGCGCGGGACCGGGTGGTGAGGTCGCTGGCCCGCTTGGTCTTGTGCAGCACCAGGGCCTGCTGGGCGTTGCGGCCCACGGTGGTCATCAGGTCCTTCTTGTCGCCGCGCTGCGGAACGCGCAGGGACACCTGGGAGCCGCGCCGGCCGCTGAGCCACTGGCTGACGGCCTCCTGGTCCTCCGGGAGCGCCGGGACCAGGACCTCCTTGGGCACCGCGTCGCCGGACTCCTCGCCGTACAGCTGCTGGAGCGCGTGCTCGACCAGGCCCGCCGTGTCCACGGCCTCCACCTTGTCGGTGACCCAGCCGCGCTGGCCGCGCACCCGGCCGCCCCGGACGTGGAAGATCTGGACGGCGGCCTCCAGCTCGTCCTCCGCGACGGCGATCAGGTCGGCGTCGGTGGCGTCGGCGAGCACGACGGCGCTCTTCTCCATGGCGCGCTTGAGGGCGCCTATGTCGTCCCGGAGCCGGCCCGCCTTCTCGTACTCCAGGTCCTCGGCCGCCACCATCATGTCCTTCTCCAGGCGGCGGATGTAGGTGCCGGTGCGGCCGGTCATGAAGTCGCAGAACTCCTCGGCCAGTTCCCGGTGCTCCCCGGGGCTCACCCGGCCCACGCAGGGCGCCGAGCACTTGCCGATGTACCCGAGCAGACAGGGACGGCCGGTGCGCTCGGCGTTCTTGAAAACCCCGGCCGAGCAGGTGCGCACCGGGAAGACCCGGAGCAGCAGATCGACCGTCTCCCGGATGGCCCAGGCGTGGCTGTACGGGCCGAAGTACCGCACGCCCTTCTTCTTCTGGCCGCGCAGCACCTGGACCCGGGGGAACTCCTCGTCGAGGGTGACGGCGAGATACGGGTAGCTCTTGTCGTCCCGGTACTTGACGTTGAACCGGGGGTCGTACTCCTTGATCCAGGAGTACTCCAGCTGGAGCGCCTCGACCTCGGTGGAGACCACGGTCCACTCGACCGAGGCGGCCGTGGTGACCATGGTGCGGGTGCGCGGGTGGAGTCCGGCGAGATCCTGGAAGTAGTTGGCGAGCCGCTGACGCAGCGACTTCGCCTTCCCCACGTAGATCACCCGGCGGTGCTCGTCACGGAACCGGTAGACCCCCGGCGAGTCGGGGATCTGTCCCGGCTTGGGGCGGTAGCTGGAGGGGTCTGCCATGCCTCACACCCTACTGGCGGCCACCGACACCCCGGCCGCCCGCCGGTCCCGGCCGCCCGCCGGTCCCGGGCGGTCGCCGGCTCCGGGGGGCGCCGGGAACGGCGGTGGAGCACCTCCGCCGGGGCGGGGGTGCTCCACGAGGGTGTTCACCGGGTCCGGGCGTTCACGGCCCGGCGGGATCGGCCGGGCACCCACGGCCCGGACGCCGGGCGGACGCGCACCGCCCGGTGGCGGGCCGGGTGCCCACGGCCCGGGTGCCGGTCAGCCGGTCCGGCGGCGGCGCAGGGCGCGGGTGCCGGCCAGGGCGCCGGCCGCGAGGGCGAGCGCGCCGCCGACCGCGAGCGGCGTACCGGCCGGAGTGCCGGCCGGGGAGGAGCCGGCCGCGTCCGCCGCCCGCGCCGCCGGCGCGGTCCGGTCCGCCGGGGCAGGGGCCGGGACGGTGCCGGCCGCCGGGGCGCCGTAGCCGCCGGCCAGGCCCCGCTTCGCGTAGGCCGAGCCGGGAGCCTTGTCCCCGTACGCGCTCCGCACCCGGTCCCGGTAGGCGGCGAGGCTGGTACCCCGGGCGCCGACCGCCCGGGCCGCGTCCTCGTCCAGCGGCAGGACCCTGGTCCCCTTCTGGACGTACCAGGCGTCGATCTGCGGCTCCCGGAAGACGGTGCCACCGGGCAGCGCGCGGGCGCCCTGGCGGGCGTACCGGGTCTCGTCGTCGCCGGTGGCGATGTTCACCACCCGCCAGGAGGTGCCCTGGCGCACGGTCCACACGGACGCCTTCCGGCCGTCCCCGGCGACGGCGGTGGCGGCGTGGAACTCGACCCGGGCCACCGGGGCGTCCGCCCGGCCGGCCACGAAGTCGGGCGACAGCACGTACACCGGTACGGCGGTCCCCTCGATCCGGGGCGCGGCGACCGCCCCGGCCGGCGCGGCGGCCTTCGCTCCGGACGGAGCCCCGGACGGCGTTCCGGACCGGCCCGCCTGGGCGAAGAAGCGGGCGAGGGTGTCCAGGGTGCCGGGCGCCGAGGCGGCCCGGTCCGGGGTGGTCGCGGCGGGCCCGGGGGCACCGGCGGCGAGGGCGGTGGGGGCGGCCCCGGTGAGCAGGGCGGTGGTGAGCGCGGCGGTGGCCGCGAGGCGTCGTACGGTCATCGCGCTCATGCCCCGATCCGGTAGAGGGAGTGGGTCCAGGAGAAGGAGTTGTTGCCGACGTACCAGTCGTGGGACGCCCAGTTGTAGCGGTCGCTGGAGGGCCAGGGGTCACCCCAGTACACGAGGCTGTTGGCGTCGTCGTAGCCGTAGATCACGTGCATGTGGCCGCCGCCGCTCGACCACTGGATACGGGTCTCGACGGGCCGGCCCGCGTTGATCTCGCTCTGCACGGTGGCGTACCGCAGCCAGCCGGTCACATAGGAGCCGCTGTTGATCCCGGCCCAGCGCAGGCCGTTCTGGACATTGCCGAGGGTGGCCTGGTCGTTGGGGCACTCGGTGCCCTGCTGGCGGTTGAAGGCGGCGTTGCAGAACTGGTTCTGCGAGTAGTTCCGGCCGAACCAGGTGGCGATGGTGTTGCCGCCGGCCGCCCAGCACCAGTTGTTCTTCTGCTGGGACTGCATGGTGATGTCCAGCCGCTTCTGGGCGAGCGCGGCGCGGGCGCCGGGGGCGGACGCGGCGACGGCGGCGGTCGGCGCCGTCACCAGCGTCGCGGCGAGCAGCGCGATCAGGGCGAGGGACCGGCGGACCCGGCGCGGGGAACGCCGGAGGCCGGTGGGGGCGGGACTGGGGGTGCCGCCCGGGGCTGCGGCGGCGGGGAGGTGCGGGGGCTTGCTTCGGTTGCGCATCGTGTTCCTCCGGCTGGGGATGTGGGGAGGGAGGATCACGTCCGGACGCTGATCGGAGCATCGGCCGTTGTCGGGAACAGGTCAACAAGGGTTGAATGCGGGGTGACACCGGGGTGTGAACGCGCCGACCGCCCTGTGAACGCCCCGGGCCGCCCCATCAGCTCCGTCCCACCCGGACGCGCGGGCCGGCCCCACCCCGTCGTGAACGTTCACCGAGGAACCCCCATGGGACACACCGAGGCCGATCTGGCCCAGATCCTGCACACCGGCCCCTTCCATCTGGCACTGCGGGCCGCCCTGGAAGTACGCGGACTGCCGCTCCAGCGGGTCCGGCACCATCTGGCGCACCGGGGCATCCAGGTGGGGGTGACCAGCCTGTCCTACTGGCAGCAGGGCCTGCGGCGCCCGCAGCGGCCGGAGTCCCTCCGGGCGGTACGGGCCCTGGAAGAGCTGCTCCGGGTGCCGGACGGCTCGCTGCTGCGGCTGCTCACCGGGCCGGACGCCTCCGGCGGGCGCGGCGATACGGGCCGGGCCGCCGACGGGCGGGGCGGTGCGGGGCGCGGTGCGCCCGGGCGGGGCGGGCCCGGGGGCGGGGGTTCCGGGGAGGTGGTGGGCGAGCGGTTCGCCTCCCGGCCGTACCGGGCGCTGCTGGAGCCCTCGGGCGCGGTGGAGGAACTGATCGCCTCGCTGGAGTCGCCGGCCGACGGCGGAGTGCACACGGTCGGCCACCACGAGCGGGTGCGGATCGGTCCCGGCCGGGAGCTGGTGGGCCGGGACTCGCAGCACCTGGTGCGCGCGCACCGGGACGGCGTGGACCGCTATCTCGCCGTCCACCACGGGGACCCGGGGTGCGAGGCGGCGCGGGTGGAGGTGTGGGCGGGCGAGAACTGCCGGGTGGGGCGGGTCCGGCGGCACGGCGCCACCGGGGTGGTCGTCGCCGAGCTGCTCTTCGACGCCCGGCTGCGGGCGGGCGAGACCTGCTTCTTCGGTTACGGCTTCACGGACGGGACCGGCGGCCCGAGCGGCGAGTACGCCCGGGGGTTCCGGTTCGCGGGCGGGCAGTACGTGCTTCAGGTCCGGTTCGATCCGGCGGCCCTGCCGGTACGGTGCCGGCGGTTCGCCCAGACCACGGCGGGCGCGCCCCGGACCGGCCGGACGGAGCTCACGCTCAGCGGCCAGCACCGCACGGTGCATGTCGTGGAGCAGGGGGTGCGGCCGGGACTGCTGGGCATCGACTGGGACTGGGAGTGAGACCGGGGCGACGGCCGCCACACAGGACCGCTCCGGGGCGGCGGCGCGGTACGGGGCATCCGGGGCCACGGCCGCCCTACGGGGCCGCTCCGGCGGCAACCGGCAGTCCGGCCGGACGGGACCGCTCCGGGGCCACAGCCGCGGTACGGGACCGCTCCGGGGCTACTTGTCCGGGCCCGCGACCAGCTTGCCGGCGACCACCTTCACCGGGACCTTGGGCAGCGGCACGCTCGCCGGGCCCTGGAGCACCAGGCCCGTCGTCACGTCGAAACGGCTGCCGTGGCAGGCGCAGTCGCCCTCCGTCCCGTCGACCTTGGCCAGCACACAGCCCGCGTGGGTGCACTGGGCGCTGAACGCCCGGTACTGCCCCTCGGCCGGGCGGCTGACCACCAGGCGCTGCTCCCGGTAGAGCTTGGCGCCGCCGACCGGCACCGCGTCCGCCGCGCCGAGGTCCACGGGCGCGGTCGGCGTGGGCTGCCTGGCGTGGCCGAGCTTGGACTCGGTGGAGCAGGCGGCGGCGCCGGCTCCGGCGGCCCCGGCGAGGGCGGCGCCTTTCAGCACGGTACGGCGGGCGGCGGACTGGCCGGACATGAGGACTCCATGGAGCAGCACGGACATCGGTGACGGAACCGCCGATACCGCCGGTGCCGTCCGTGCCGACGATACCGAGCCGGACCGGCGGCCCCGCGCCGGGTCTCCCCCTGGGCTCCGCCGCCCGGCCGACCCGGGGCCGCCGGAGCCGATGGGTATCCGGCGGCGCCCCGGCCGCCGTCCCCTCGGGAGCGGACGGCGGCCGGGGCCGGCGGACGGGCCCGCGAAGCCGGAGCCGGTCAGGCCCCGCGGGCCCGGGCGGCCGTGGTCGCCCACCCGGCTCCGGGCCGGGCGGGCGGGGTCAGGCCTTGCGAGCCCGGGCGGCCGCCTTGGCCGGCTTCTTGGCCGCCGCCTTGGCCGTGACGGCCTTGGCGGCCGTCTTGGTGGTGGTCGCCTTGGTCGCGGCCGTCTTGCGGGCCGGGCGCTTGCGGGCCGCGGGCACGGCGGCGTCGCTGACCCGGTCGGCGCCCAGGATGTCCCGCAGGAACTTGCCGGTGTGACTGGCCGGGACGCCGGCCACCTCCTCGGGGGTGCCCTCGGCGACCACCAGGCCACCGCCGCTGCCGCCCTCGGGGCCCATGTCCACGACCCAGTCGGCGGTCTTGATGACATCGAGGTTGTGCTCGATGACGATCACCGAGTTGCCCTTGTCCACCAGGTTGGACAGCACCTTGATCAGCTTGGCGATGTCCTCGAAGTGGAGACCGGTCGTGGGCTCGTCCAGGACGTAGACCGTGCGGCCGGTCGAGCGCTTCTGGAGCTCGGCCGCGAGCTTCACCCGCTGCGCCTCACCGCCGGAGAGCGTCGGCGCGGGCTGCCCGAGGCGGACATAGCCGAGGCCCACCTCGTTGAGCGTCTTGAGGTGCCGGGAGATGGTGGGCACCGCCTCGAAGAAGTCCAGCGCCTCCTCGATCGGCATGTCCAGCACCTCGGCGATGGACTTGCCCTTGTAGTGGACGTCCAGGGTCTCCCGGTTGTAGCGGGCACCGTGGCAGACCTCGCACGGGACGTAGACGTCCGGCAGGAAGTTCATCTCGATCTTGATGGTGCCGTCGCCCGAGCAGTTCTCGCAGCGGCCGCCCTTGACGTTGAAGGAGAAACGGCCCGGCAGATAGCCCCGGACCTTCGCCTCGGTGGTCTCCGCGAAGAGCCGGCGGACATGGTCGAAGACGCCGGTGTACGTCGCCGGGTTGGAGCGGGGCGTCCGGCCGATGGGCGACTGGTCGACGTGCACGACCTTGTCGACCAGGTCGTCCCCGTCCACCCGGGTGTGGCGCCCGGGCACCGACTTGGCGCCGTTCAGCTCGCGGGCCAGGTGGGTGTAGAGGATGTCGTTGACCAGGGTGGACTTGCCGGAGCCGGAGACCCCGGTGACGGCGGTGAACAGCCCGAGCGGGAAGGAGACGTCGATGTCCCGCAGGTTGTTCTCCCGGGCGCCGTGGACGGTGAGCTGCCGGGCCGGGTCCATCGGGCGACGGGCGTCCGGGACCGGGATGGCCCGCTTGCCCGCGAGGTAGAGCCCGGTCATCGACTCCTTGTTGGCCAGCAGCTCCTTCAACGGACCGGAGTGGACGACCTTGCCGCCGTGCTCGCCCGCGCCGGGGCCGATGTCCACCACCCAGTCAGCCACCTTGATGGTGTCCTCGTCGTGCTCCACCACGATCAGGGTGTTGCCCATGTCGCGGAGGCGGACCAGCGTCTCGATGAGCCGGTGGTTGTCCCGCTGGTGGAGGCCGATGGACGGCTCGTCCAGCACGTAGAGCACGCCGACCAGACCGGAGCCGATCTGGGTGGCGAGCCGGATGCGCTGGGCCTCGCCGCCGGAGAGGGTGCCGGCCGCGCGGTTGAGCGAGAGGTAGTCCAGGCCCACGTCGACCAGGAAGCGGAGCCGCTCGTTGACCTCCTTGAGCACCCGCTCGGCGATCTTCTTGTCCCGGGCGCTGAGCCGCAGCTCGCCCAGGAAGTCGGCGCAGTCGCTGATCGACAGCGCGGCGACCTCGGCGATGGACTTCCCCATCACCGTGACCGCGAGGACGATCGGCTTGAGGCGGGTGCCCTCACAGGTCGGGCAGGGCACCTCGCGCATATAGCCCTCGAAGCGCTCCCGGCTGGAGTCGCTCTCCGCCTCGCTGTGCCGCCGCTTGACGAACTGGACGGCGCCCTCGAAGGCGGGCGTGGTGTACGCGCGCTCCCGGCCGTACCGGTTGCGGTAGCGGACCTCGACCTGGGTCTTGTGCCCGTACAGCAGGGCCTTCCTGGCCCGCTGCGGCAGTCCGGCCCAGGGGATGTCGGTACGGAAGCCGAGGGCGTCGGAGAGGCCCCCGATGAGCCGGCCGAAGTACTCCTTGGTGTGGCCGTGCGACCAGGGGTGGATGGCGCCCTCGTCGAGCGAGCGCTCCTCGTCGGGGACGACCAGTTCGGGGTCGACCTCCATCCGGGTGCCGATGCCGGTGCAGTCCGGGCAGGCGCCGAAGGGCGAGTTGAACGAGAACGAGCGGGGCTCCAGCTCCTCGAACGACAGATCGTCGTACGGGCAGTACAGGTGCTCCGAGTACATCCGCTCGCGCTCCGGGTCGTCCTCCGGGAGGTCCACGAAGTCGAGCACCACCATGCCGCCGGAGAGCCCGAGCGCGGTCTCCACCGAGTCGGTCAGCCGGCGCTTGGCGCTGTCCTTGACCGTGAGGCGGTCCACGACCACCTCGATGGTGTGCTTCTCCTGCTTCTTGAGCGTGGGCGGCTCGGTGAGCTGGACGGTACTGCCGTCCACCCGGGCACGGCTGTAGCCCTTGGTCTGGAGGTCGGCGAAGAGATCGACGAACTCGCCCTTGCGCTCCCGCACCAGCGGCGAGAGCACCTGGAACCGGCTGCCCTCGGGCAGCTCCAGCACCTTGTCCACGATGGCCTGCGGAGACTGCCGGGAGATGGGCCGGGAGCACTCGGGGCAGTGCGGCTTGCCGATCCGGGCGAAAAGCAGCCGCAGGTAGTCGTAGACCTCGGTGATGGTGCCGACGGTGGAGCGCGGGTTGCGCGAGGTGGACTTCTGGTCGATGGAGACGGCCGGGGAGAGGCCCTCGATGAAGTCCACGTCCGGCTTGTCCATCTGGCCGAGGAACTGCCGGGCGTAGGAGGAGAGCGACTCGACGTAGCGGCGCTGCCCCTCGGCGAAGATCGTGTCGAACGCGAGGGACGACTTGCCCGACCCCGAGAGCCCGGTGAAGACGATGAGCGAGTCACGCGGGAGGTCGAGCGAGACGTTCTTGAGGTTGTGCTCGCGCGCGCCACGGACGATGAGACGGTCGGCCACGCCGGTCCGCACCTTTCTTGAGAAAGCTGGTCCTGAGAAAGCTGGTCTGGAGAGAGCTGGTCCTGAAGAGCTGGTCTGGGGGAAAGCGGGTCTGGAGGAGCGTCGGGGCGAGCGGTCGGAGCGCGGGTCTCCGAAGAGGAGCCGGGGCGCCGCCCCGCTCCGGGCCGCGCGGGTCCGGACCGGACAGCTCCGGGAGGGCCGCCGGCGCGATGGATGTCTGACTACCCACTATGCCTCGCCCGAGCCTATAGCACGTGCATTCGATTTACGGCACTCTCCGGCCACCTTCACCCGATCGAGTGGCGGCGCTAGGGTCACCGCATGATCGATCACGAGCGTGACCTGGCCTCCGTACAGGAGGCGACGGAGCGACTGCTCAGCGCAGTCGCCCGACTCGACGACGCCGCGCTGGGCCGGCCGTCACGGCTGCCCGGCTGGACCCGCGGTCATCTCCTCGCCCATGTCGCCCGCAACGCCGACGCGCTGGTGAACGTCCTGGCGGGCCGGCCCATGTACATCAGCGCGGAGGCCCGGGACGCCGACATCGAGCGCGACGCCCGGCGCCCGCTCGACGAGCAGCTGGCCGACCTCCGGGAGAGCGCCGACCGGGTCCGGCGGGCGGGCGAGGCCCCGGCGGACTGGGAGCGCACGGTGGAGCTCCGCAACGGGGTCACCGACCGGGCCGCCCGGCTGCCCTTCCGCCGCCTGGTCGAGGTCGAGATCCACCATGTCGATCTGGACGTCGGCTACGAGCTGGAGGACCTGCCCGCCGCCTTCACCGAGCGGGAGATCTCCTTCCTCGCGGACCGCTTCTCGGGCAACCCCGCGGTCGCGCCCGCCCGGCTGCTCGCGACCGGCGGCGGAGGCGGCGCCGGGGAGTGGCGGACCGGCGGCGACCAGGGCGCCCCGGTGACGGTCTCGGGCCCGGCCGCGGAGCTCGTCGGCTGGCTGGCGGGGCGCCGCGACGGGTCGGGGCTGGAGGTGACGGGCGGCCCGCTCCCCTCCCTGCCCCCGCTATAGGCTGGCCGTATGACCTACAGCGGAGTGGTGAGGGCCGGGGGACCGGCGGATGTGCACGAGCTGAGCGAGCTGATGATCTCCAAGGTCTCGGTGGGACCGATGGACAACAACGCCTATCTGCTCCGCTGCCGGACCACCGGTGAGCAGCTGCTGATCGACGCGGCGAACGAGCCGGACACCCTGCTGCGCCTCATCGGTGACGACGGGATCGCCTCCGTCGTCACCACTCACCGCCACGGCGACCACTGGCAGGCCCTGGCCGAGGTGGTGGCGGCGACGGGCGCCCGGACGTATGCCGGGCAGTACGACGCCGAGGGCATCGACGTCCCCACGGACGTGCCGGTCGCGGACGGGGACACCGTCCGGGTCGGCCGGGTCGCCCTGACCGCCCGCCGGCTGGTCGGCCACACGCCCGGTTCGATCGCGCTGATCTACGACGACCCGCACGGCCACCCCCATGTCTTCACCGGCGACTGCCTCTTCCCGGGCGGGGTCGGCAACACCTGGAAGGACGCCGCGGCCTTCGCCAGCCTGATCGGGGACGTCGAGACCAAGCTCTTCGACGCGCTCCCGGACGAGACCTGGGTCTACCCCGGCCACGGCAAGGACACCACGCTCGGGCAGGAGCGGCCGCACCTCGCGGAGTGGCGCGAGCGCGGCTGGTAGCCGCACCCGCGCCCGGCCCCGGCGGCACCTCCGGCCCCCGGCTCTCCGGCTCTCCGGCTCTCCGCAGGGATGAGTCCGGCCCGGAGGCGTACCGGCCCCGGAGGCCGACCGGCTCCGGCGGGGAGCCGGGGCCGGTGGGGAGCCGGGGCCGGTGGGGAGCCGGGGCCGGTGGGGAGCCGGGGCCGGTGGGTGGGCGGTCAGGCGCTCACGCTGTCCTTGCCGGCGTCCCTGCCGGTCTCGCCCTCGCGGTCCCGCTCCGCCGCCCCCGGTACGCCCCCGGCGGCCTCGCGCCGGGCCTGCCTCCGGGAGGCCATCAGACTGGTGATCGTGGTGACGACCAGCACACCGCAGATGACCGACAAGGAGAACGGGATCGTGATCTCGGGGACATGCACCCCGGACTCGTGCAGGGCGTGCAGCACCAGCTTTACCCCGATGAAGCCCAGGATCACCGACAGCCCGTAGCTGAGGTGCACCAGTTTCTTCAGCAGCCCGCCGATCAGGAAGTACAGCTGCCGCAGGCCCATCAGCGCGAAGGCGTTGGCCGTGAACACGATGTACGGGTCCTGGGTCAGCCCGAAGATGGCGGGAATCGAGTCCAGCGCGAAGAGCACGTCGGTGGTGCCGATGGCGAGCATGACGACCATCAGCGGCGTCAGCACCCGCTTGCCGTTGTTCCGGATGAAGAGCTTGGTGCCGTGGTACTTGTCCGCGACCCCGAAGCGCCGCTCGACGGACTTCAGGAGCCGGTTCTCCTCGAACTCCTCGTCCTCCTCGCCGGAGCGGGCCTCCTGGACGAGCTTCCAGGCGGTGTAGATCAGGAAGGCGCCGAAGAGGTAGAACACCCAGGAGAAGCTGGCGATGATCGTGGCACCGGCGGCGATGAATATCGCGCGCAGCACCAGGGCGATCAGCACACCGACGAGCAGCACCCGCTGCTGGAGGTGGGAGGGCACCGAGAACTTCGCCATGATCAGGACGAAGACGAAGAGATTGTCGACGCTGAGCGACTTCTCGGTGATGAATCCGGCGAAGAACTCGCCGGACGCCTGGCTCTCGCCGAAGGAGAGCAGGCCGAGCCCGAAGGCCCCGGCGAGGGCGATCCAGACGACGGTCCAGATTCCGGCTTCCTTGACCGACACGTCATGGGGCTTGCGCCCGATGAAGAAGTCGACCGCGATCAGGGCGGAGAGACCGAGGATGGTCACCGCCCAGAGGTTCATCGATACGTCCACTGCGCCTCCGGCGTCGTACGGCTACTGATCAGCGTCGTCGCTGCCGGAGGTCTCCTCCACCCGTGAACATGGCGGCGCCGGGCGCCGGTTCGGCTCATGGGCCGGCGCCCCGGAACTGGTCTCGGTCCGACCGTCCGTACTGACGGGAACGCCGCAGGCGGGAGTACTCCCCTCCGCTGCGAGCAACCGTACCGGAAGACCAAGAGAAGGTAAAGAGAAAAGTAAAGGGAGTACCAAGAGTGCAGTTCAGGCCGGTTCCGCGGGGGGAGCCGGGAAGGGCCGGCGCCGGCCGGCGGCCGCCAGGGCGAGTGCCCGGCGGAGCACCGCGCCGCCGGCCGGCGGCAGGGCCGGCTGGAACGTCCAGGCGTGCTGCACCCAGGGGTCGGCGAGATGGTCGTCGGGGGCCGGGGTGATCCGCAGCAGCGAGCGCCACAGCGGGTCAAGCACCGGGCCGTACCCCCGGGCGTCGGCCCGGTCGGCCACCAGCACCAGATACACCCCGGCCTCCGGGCCCTCCTCGGCCAGATACCGGAGCCAGGTGACGGCACGGTCGTCGAAGCCGTGCGGGAAGTCATGGACGATCAGCAGTTGTTCGGCGGTGTCCAGATCCGGCGGCAGCGCGTCGGTCGCGCCGCCCGACACCGCCATCCGCACCAGCTCGACCCGCCGGACCAGCCGGCCCAGCACCGCCGCCACTCCCCCGGCACCGGCCCCCGGCGGCCCGGCGAGGACACCGGCCCCGGTCAGCGGGGCGAGGGCGGCCGCACCGGCCCCGGCCGCGTCGACGGCGTGCACGGTGAAGGTGCCCGCCGGATGCGTGGCGAGCAGCCGCGCGGCGACGGCCACCGCGGTGTCCAGGGCGGCCCGCCGCGTCTGGTCGGCGTCCAGCAGGGCGGCGATGCCGGAGGCGGAACGACCCGCGTCCACCCAGAGGCCGCGTTCCAGCGGCAGCCGGACCAGCATCGGGATCCGCAGGTCGGGCCGCTCCGGCAGATGCAGGTCCCCCAGCCGCACCGCGAGCGGGGCCTGCCCGGGCAGCCGGTGGCCGTCCCAGACCGGGCTCTCCCAGGCGGCGAGCGCGGCGGGCAGGGCGGGTTCGACCACCGCCGCCTCGGCCAGCAGCTGGGCCACGTCCCGGTCGTACGCCTCGCGCGCCCGGCCGGTCAGCTCGTCATGGCGGTCCCGGGCCGCCGCGCGGGCGGCGTCGGCGGCGGGCCCGGTGCGTCCGCGCGGATCGGAGAGCACCCGGTCCAGCTCCTGTTCCCGCCGGGACTCCGCGAACTCGACGGCGCTCCGGTACGCGGCGGTGCTCCTGGCCAGGTCCTCGAACATCCCCCAGACCTGGTTGTGGAGGCGCTCCTCCAGGGTCCAGCCGGTGGCGTCCCCGGCGACCGGCGCGGCGGGGCCCCCGGCGTCCCCGGACGGCACCGGCCCGGGTGCCGGCGCGGCGGGTACGGCACCACGGCGGCCGGGGTGGGTGTAGTCGACCCGCCCGACGGGGGCCGGGGGCCCGGCGGGGTCCTCCTGGAGGGGCGCACCGGGACCCGGGCCGGCCGGGTGGCCGGATGGGACGGGCGGCGCGGCCTCGGCACCGGGGCCGGCCGGGCTCCGGCCGTCCGTGCCGGTCGCCGCCCCGGCAGCGGCGCCCACGCTCACGGCGGGACCCCCGGCCGGCGGGACGAGGGGCGCGGCGGCCAGGACGGCGAAGGCCAGGGCGGCGGCTCCGGTGAGCCCCTGGTCGGCGAAGAGCGCGGGCAGGCCGCCGGCGTACCCCTGGCCGACGGCACGGAGCTTCCAGCCGCCCTGGCGCCGGTAGAACTCCAGCGCCACGACGGCCGACTCGGCGCCGAGACCGGCGAGGGCGTACCGGGCGACGAGAGCGCCGTCCGGACCGGTGACGGCGGCGGAGGAGGCCCGCACGGCCCCGAACCCGGCCGGGCCGCCGGGGAGCAGGGCGAGCACCACCGCGACCCGGTGCACCGTCTCCGGGAGCACTGCCAGGTCCACGGCGAACCGGGGGCCGGGAGCGGCGGCGGACGGGCCGGAGAGCTCCACGCCGGGCAGCGCAGGCGCGCCGGGGTGGAGCACCGACGCGGCGTCCCCGACGGCGCCCCGCTCGTCGCCCAGCGTGGCCACGGCCACCACCGGCGCCGCCGCCGTCAGGCCGACCGCCAGCCGGCTGTGCGGCAGCGCGAGGTTCTGTCCCCGGACCAGCTCGACCGTCATTCCCGCCCCCTGTGTCGCACCGCGTCGCACCGCGTCGCACCGTTTCGAACCGCCCGTGGCGTCGGCGCCGCCCGTGGCATCCCCGTGGCGTCGGCAGCGGCACCGCCTGCGACATCGGTGCCGCGCGCGGCTCCGCCGTGCGGCCCGGCGGGCGGCGGCTTCCGGTGGTCCGCCGGCCGGGTGACGCCCACCGGTGGTGGCCCGTCACCCCGTGAGCCGCCCGGGCGTGCCGTACGGTTCTCGTGTCGCCTCACCACGCGTCCTGCGCGCGTCGCCCGCCGAACCATCGCGCGGACGTCGTGCGGACCTCTCGCGCGGTGAGCTGCCGGACATGTCGTACGACCGGCCGGGCCGCCCCTGGCGCACCCGGCGCGGCCGGTGTCACAGATGCGGCAGGATCGCCGGCATCAGGTCCTGGAACGTCCGGCCGTTGGCCGGGTTGCCGAGGGCGGTCATCTGCCAGCCCGCGCCCGAGCGGTGCACCTTCGCCATGATCTGCGCGGTGTACTGCCCGCCGCCGTCCAGCGTGTAGCGGGCGAGCTCCTGGCCATTGGTCTCGTCCACCAGCCGGCAGAAGGCGTTCTGCACTTCCTGGAAGGTCTGGCCGGTGAAGGAGTTCACCGTGAACACGATCTGGTCGACGTGGACCGGGACGCGCTGGAGGTCGACCAGGATCGCCTCGTCGTCGCCGCCCTGCCCGGCGCCGCCCACCAGGTTGTCGCCGGTGTGCCGGACCGAGCCGTCGTCGCTCACCAGGTGCCGGAAGAACACCACGTCCACCGGCTGCTTCTCGGCGAAGAGCACGGCCGAGGCGTCGAGGTCGATCTCCCGGGTGCGCGAACCGAACAGGCCCCGGCGCTTGGCCGCCTGCCAGCCCAGGCCCATCCGCACCGCCGACAGCGCGCCCCCGCCCTGCTTCTCCAGGCTGATGGCCTGGCCCTTGCTCAGGTTGACCGACACCCGCTACCCCTCTCCTTGCGTTTCCCCCCGCGACCGTCCGCGAGCGCGGTTCCCGTCACCCTACGCAGGGGCGCCGGAGCCCGAGCAGGCCCGGTGTCCTTTTGTGTCGTTGTTGCAACACACCGGGCCGAGTCGGGTCGTGCCCGGGACGACGAACGGTCAGGCGATGCCCGCTTCCTTCATCTGCCGCAGCTCCTTCTTGAGTTCGCCCACCTCGTCACGGAGCCGCGCGGCCACCTCGAACTGCAGCTCGGCCGCGGCGGCCCGCATCCGGTCGGTCATCTCCTCGATGATCCCGGCCAGTTCGGCGGCCGGGCGGTCGCTGGTCACGGCGCCCCGGCCGGCGGCCTTCTTGCCGTTCTTGCCGCTCTTGGCGGCCGCCGCCGGGGTGTGGGCGGCGAGCGTGGGCACCGGGGTCTTCGCCGGCTTGCCGTCCTTGCCGCTCTTCGTCTGCCGGTAGCCGGTGCCGAGCAGTTGCTCGGTGTCGACCTCCTCGCGGGCGATGGTGGCCACGATGTCGTTGATCTTCTTGCGGAGCGGCTGCGGATCGATGCCGTTGGCCTGGTTGTAGGCGATCTGCTTCTCGCGGCGGCGGTTGGTCTCCTCGATGGCCTGCGCCATGGCCGGGGTGATCGTGTCCGCGTACATGTGGACCTGGCCCGAGACGTTCCGCGCGGCGCGGCCGATGGTCTGGATCAGTGAGGTGCCCGACCGCAGGAAGCCCTGCTTGTCGGCGTCGAGGATGGCCACCAGGGACACCTCGGGGAGGTCGAGCCCCTCGCGGAGCAGGTTGATGCCGACCAGCACGTCGTACTCGCCGGCCCGCAGCTCGCGCAGCAGCTCGATCCGGCGCAGGGTGTCCACGTCACTGTGCAGATAGCGGACCTGGATGCCCAGCTCCACGAAGTAGTCCGTGAGGTCCTCGGCCATCTTCTTGGTGAGCGTGGTGACGAGGACCCGCTCGTCCCGCTCGGTGCGCAGCCGGATCTCGTGCACCAGGTCGTCGATCTGGCCCTCGGTGGACTTCACGACCACCTCGGGGTCGACCAGCCCGGTGGGCCGGATGATCTGCTCCACGAAGCCGTCGGAGCGGGACAGCTCGTACTGCCCGGGGGTGGCCGACAGATAGACGGTCTGGCCGATCCGCTGCTGGAACTCCTCCCACTTCAGCGGCCGGTTGTCCAGCGCCGACGGCAGCCGGAAGCCGTGGTCCACCAGGGTCCGCTTGCGGGAGGCGTCACCCTCGTACATCGCGCCGATCTGGGGAACGGTGACATGCGACTCGTCGATGACCAGGAGGAAGTCCTCCGGGAAGTAGTCGAGCAGGGTGTTCGGCGCGGAACCGGGCTCCCGCTGGTCGAAGTGCATCGAGTAGTTCTCGATGCCGGAGCACGAGCCGATCTGGCGCATCATCTCGATGTCGTAGGTGGTGCGCATGCGCAGCCGCTGGGCCTCCAGCAGCTTGCCCTGCTTCTCCAGCTCCGCGAGGCGCACCTCCAGCTCCCGCTCGATGCCGTTGACCGCCCGCTCCATCCGCTCGGGCCCCGCCACGTAGTGGCTGGCCGGGAAGACGTAGAGCGACCGGTCGTCGCTGATGACCTCGCCGGTGAGCGGGTGAAGGGTGGAGAGCGCCTCGATCTCGTCGCCGAACATCTCGATCCGGACGGCCAGCTCCTCGTAGACCGGGAAGATCTCGATGGTGTCCCCGCGCACCCGGAAGGTGCCCCGGCTAAAGGCCAGGTCGTTGCGGGTGTACTGGATGTCCACGAAGCGGCGCAGCAGCTCGTCGCGGTCGAACTCGTCCCCGACCTTGAGCGGGACCATCCGGTCCACGTACTCCTGGGGCGTACCCAGGCCGTAGATGCAGGAGACCGAGGCGACCACCACGACGTCCCGCCGGGTGAGCAGCGAGTTGGTCGCGGAGTGCCGCAGCCGCTCGACCTCCTCGTTGATCGAGGAGTCCTTCTCGATATAGGTGTCCGACTGGGGGACGTACGCCTCGGGCTGGTAGTAGTCGTAGTACGAGACGAAGTACTCGACCGCGTTGTTCGGCAGCAGCTCGCGGAACTCGTTGGCCAGCTGGGCGGCGAGCGTCTTGTTGGGCGCCATCACCAGGGTGGGCCGCTGGAGCTTCTCGATCATCCACGCGGTGGTGGCGGACTTGCCGGTTCCGGTGGCGCCGAGCAGCACGACGTCCTTCTCGCCGGCGCGCACGCGCTTGTCCAGCTCCGCGATGGCCGCGGGCTGGTCGCCGCTGGGCTGGTAGGGACTGACGACCTCGAAGGGCGCCACCGAGCGTTCGATCTGTGAAACGGGCCGCATGAACCCAACGGTACGACCCCCCACTGACAACCGGTCGCCGTTCGCCCGACCTGGTGCCGTCGCCGCAGCTCAGCGGCGCGGAAAGGGTTCCCGGCGGCCTCAGCGGTCGCGGGCGGGAACGCTGGGCGACCGGCGGGCACGGGGCGGCGACGGTGACGGCGGCGATGCGCGGTCGTCCGGGGCCGGGCGGGGATCGAAGAGTACGGCAGCCCCGGCGGCGAGCAGCAGCACGACCGGCCCGGTCAGCAGCGGGGCGAGGGAGCAGACGGCGGGAAGGCCGCCCGGATCCGCCACCGGATCGGCGGCGGAGAGCCGGACCCGGAGCGCGGCCATGCCGGTGTAGTGCATCCCGGTGATCGCCACCCCCATGATCAGCCCGGCCCCGAGTCCGGGCCAGAAGCCCCGGGCGGCGACCGCCAGCCAGAGGGCCCCGGTGGCGGCGACCACCGCCACCAGGACGGAGAGGACGACCGTGGAGGTCTGGTACTCCAGCCGCCCCTGCAGCCGGACGCCCGCCATGCCGAGATAGTGGACGGTGGCGATGCCGAGTCCGGTGAGGGTGCCGCCGGTGACCAGGGCCAGCGCGGTCGCGCCCCGGTGGCCCACGACGAAGACGCCCAGACCGGCCATCGCGACGGCGACGGCGCAACCGGCCACCGCGAGCCGGCGGTCGTAGCCCACCGGGGTCTCGGCGACGCTGAAACCCATCATGGCGACGACATACACCGCCCAGACGCCCGATCCCAGGGCCACCGCGGCGAGCGCCAGCCGGCCGAGCCGGGCCGGGCCCTCCGTGCGCAGAGCCCGGGTGGTGCACCGCAGCCCCAGCGCGCCGCCGAACCAGGCGATCAGCTGCGCCGCCACGGGTGTGACCAGGCCGTAATCGAACCCCTCAACTGTGCCGACTGCGCCCCGCATGCCCCCATGCCTTTCGCCACTTCGGCGCCCCGCCGCACGGCGGTCCGGCGCGCCCTCGTCCTGCCACCGCCCCCGGTTGCCATGT
Organism: Streptomyces pyxinae; assembly: GCF_024756275.1. Lineage (GTDB taxonomy): Bacteria > Actinomycetota > Actinomycetes > Streptomycetales > Streptomycetaceae > Streptomyces > Streptomyces pyxinae. The sequence continues at coordinate 161,004 of NZ_JANUGQ010000013.1, forward strand.
GTACCCGTGGGCAGCGGCCGATGACCATGCCGGACGGGCGCCCGTACAGACGGGCATGTGGAGATTTCCCGGTGAACGGCCGGGGAGTGTCACGGTCCGGGTGAATCCGTTCGGATTGTGGTCGTCCGGCTCGCTCGGACCGTTGCCCGGACTGTCACTCGCCCCCGGCCGCCGGACCGCCCGGGCCCTTGCCCGTCCCCCGGCCGCCGGACCGCCCGGGCCGCTGCTCGTCGGCCGGTCACCGGGGCGCCCGGACCGTGACCGTCCCCGGCCGGCCGTCCGGGGACGGGGCCGTTGTCAGTGGCTGCCCCTACGGTGGTCGGTATGGAGAGCAAGGGGCAGGTTCCGGAGTGGGCGGTGGTCGGCAGCGACATCGGTCCGCTGCTGCTCGTCGCGACCGGCGTGGGGCTGGTGAATGTGGCCTTCCACGCCGGGGAGCGGGTGCGCGACCAGGCGCTGGCCCGGCTGGCGGACCGGCTCGGCGCGCCGCCGGTGGAGAATCCGTCGGGGCTCCTGGCCGAGCCCATACGGGCGTTCGACGCCTACTTCGCGGGCCGGGCGCGGGAGTTCCGGCTGCCGCTGGACTGGTCGCTGACGTCCGGCTTCAACCGCCAGGTGCTCCGCGAGCTGGCCTCGGGCGTGCCGTACGGGACGGTGGTCAACTACGGGGAGCTGGCGGAGCGGGTGGGGCAGCCGGGCGCCGCGCAGGCCGTCGGCGCGGCGATGGGCGCCAATCCGCTGCCGTTGGTGGTGCCGTGCCACCGGGTGGTGGAGAGCCAGGGCGGTCTGGGCGGCTTCGGCGGCGGGCGGGAGACCAAGCGCCGGCTGCTGGCCCTGGAGGGGGTGCTGCCGGAGCCGCTCTTCTGACACCGGCCCAGCCGTGCGGGAGGTCGTGCGGGCCGGGCCCGGTTGCCGGAGCCGGGCGCTCCGGGGTCAGAGGCTGATGTGGTACGCCTTCCGCAGGGTCTCGTGGACGGTCCAGGTGGTCCGGTCGCCCTCGCGGAGCACACAAGCGTCGCCGGGGCCGATCTCCAGGGTCTCCCCATCCTCGACGGACACGGTGGCGCGCCCGCTGACGACCACGAACAGCTCATTGGCCTCGGTGTCGGTGACCACGCCGGGCGTGATCTGCCAGATGCCCCGGATCTGCTTGCCGTCGGCGGACTCCCACAGCACCTTGCCGGTCACCACCGGTTCGCCGGAGACGATCTGCTCCGGATCGAGCGGCTCGGGCTCCAGCTCGGCGTCGGGGATGTGCACGGCGAACGAGGGGCGGTTCAGCGTCGTCATGGCCGGTGACTGTAGCGGGCCGCCGGAGGTTTGCGGCGGGCGCCCCCGCGCCAGGGATGGGGCATGCCTGAGACCACAGTGACGCCCTCAGCCGAGGTACGGGAGGCGATGGCGGCCGGCCGGCCCGTCGTCGCGCTGGAGTCGACGATCATCGCGCACGGTCTGCCCAGACCGCGCAATCTGTCCGTGGCCGTGGAGTTGGAGGCGCTGGTACGGGCCGCCGGCGCCGTGCCCGCGACGGTCGCGGTACTGGACGGGGTGGCCCGGCTGGGCCTCGACGAGAAGCAACTGGAGCGGGTGGCCGGCGATCCGGCGGTACGGAAGCTGGGGCACCGCGACCTCGCCCCGGCGCTCGCCACCGGCGCCAGCGGGGCGACCACGGTCTCGGCCACGGCCTTTCTCGCGGCCCTGGCCGGGATCCGGGTCTTCGCGACCGGCGGCCTCGGCGGGGTCCACCGGGGCTGGACCGCCGACCAGGACGAGTCGGCGGATCTGCGGCTGCTGGCCACCACCCGGATCGCGGTGGTCTGCGCGGGCGTGAAGTCCGTCCTGGACGTGCCGGCCACGCTCCAGCGGCTGGAGACCCTGGGGGTACCGGTCGTCGGATACGGCACCGATCGCTTTCCCGGCTTCTATCTGACCTCCTCGGGCGAGCCGGTCGACTGGACCGTACGGACCCCCGAGGAGGTCGCCGCGGTGATACGCGCCCAGGACGCCCTGGCCGGACCGGACACGGCGCTGATCGTCGCCCGTCCGGTGCCGGAGGCCGAGCAGCTGGACCCGGAGCTGCACGACCGGGTGCTCGACGAGGCGCTGCACGAGTGCCGGGAACGCGGCATGACCGGCCAGGGGGTGACGCCCTTTCTGCTGGAGCGGCTGATGCGGGGCACCGGGGGCGCCTCCCTGGAGGCCAATCTCGCGGCGGTGCGCGGGAACGTCCAGCTGGCGGCCCGGATCGCGGGCGCGCTGTGAGCGCCGGGCTGCTGGTCATCGGGGATGTCGTCACCGATGTGGTGGTCCGGCACACGGCACCGTTCGCCCACGCCACCGACACCCCCGCCCGGATCCGTATCGTGCCGGGCGGTGCCGCGGCCAACGTGGCCTGCTGGGCGGCGCACCGGGGGTGCCGGGAGGTGCGGTTGCTCGCCCGGGTGGGCGCCGACCGGGCGGGCTGGCACGAGGAGCGGCTGCGCGCCTCCGGGGTGCGGCCGGTGCTGGTGCGGGACCCGGAGGCGCCGACCGCGACGGTGGTGGCGCTGGTGGACGCGGCCGCCGAGCGCACCTTTCTCACAGACAGCGGAGCCTCGCTCCGGCTGACCGCCGAGGACGTGGCGACGCAGCCGTGGGAGGGGGTCGGTCATCTCCATCTGTCCGGTTATCTCTTCTTCGGCGAGGTCAGCCGGCCGGCGGCGCTCGCGGCGGTGTCGGCCGCGGCGGACCGGGGTGTGCCGGTCAGTGTGGACCCGGCGTCGGCGGGGTTCATCGAGCGGCACGGGACGGACCGCTTCCTGGCGGATCTCGCGGGGGTGGACCTGCTGCTGCCCAATGGCGACGAGGCCGCGCTGCTCACCGGGCTGGCCGACCCGGGCGCAGCGGCCGTGGCGCTGAGCCGCCGGGTCCCGCTGGTGGTGCTGACCCTGGGCGCGGAGGGGGCGCTGATCGCGGCGGATGGCCGGCTGATCGCCCGGGTGCCCGCGCCGGCGGTGCGGCCGGTCGACTCGACGGGCGCGGGCGACGCGTTCACCGGCGGCTTCCTGGCCGCCCGGCTCGCCGGGGCGGGGCCCGCCGAGGCGGCCGAGGCCGGCTGCGCGGCGGGGGCGGAGGCCGTGGCCGTGGTGGGCGGCCGGCCGCCACGCTGACCCCGGGCGGGCCGCGTCGGCCACGGGTGGGCCGGGCCAGGTGCGATGGGTGGCGCCGGCTGCGGTCGGGCGCCCGCTGGGGCGCCCGCCCTGGGCGAGACGGCCACCACGGACGGGCCGGGCGCGCCGGGCGGTGCGGGACGCCGGTCCAGGTGCGAGCGGGCATCCGCTCGGGCACGACAGCGGGCGGCCCGTGCCAGCTGCGGCCCGGGCCGGGTGCGGTGGGCGACGCCGGCTCGGGCACGGCAGCGGGCGGGCCGGGCCAGGCGCGGGCCGGGCACGACGGTGGGCGGGCCGGACCAGGTGCGGGCCGGGCATCGCGCTCGGGCACGGCAGCAGACGGGCCGGTCCAGGTGCAGGCCGGGCAGGCATCGCGCTCGGGCGCGGCAGCGGGCGGGCCGGAACGAGGGCGGCTCGGAGCACGTGCCGGCCGGGCGCTAGGGGAGGCCGGTCCAGGCGGGGTGGCGGGGGTCGTCGGCGCGCACCACCACGTCCGCCGCGCCGGCCGGGCCGACCTCCTGCTCGTACCGCTCGAAGGCCGGCAGCGTCCAGGCGGCCTCGGTGCGCCGGGCCAGCGCGCCCGGGGAGAGGGCCAGATGGACCGCGAGGTCGAAGGGGAACCAGTGCCCGAGCAGAAACGGCCCGTGCAACACCAGTACCCCGCCCGGGGCCAGTTCCCGGTAGGGGCTGCGGGTCGCGCGGTCGGCGGCCGGGTCCCAGAGGTCGGGCAGCACCCGGCCGCTGCCGCCCGGCTCCAGCGGCCCGAACACCTCCCGCCAGAGGGCCCCGGTGTCGAACCAGCCGCTGAAGTACGTGTCGGGGTCCTCCTTGCCGTACTCGAACCGCAGCGAGGCCGGGCGGAGGAAGCCCCCGGTGGCGACGGTCAGCACCGCGCGCCCGCGCAGCCGGAGTGCCTCGGCCAGCAGTCCGGCCGGGCCCTCCGGAGCGGCGGCGGGCGGCCCGTCGACCGCGACCTTCAGCCAGGGCCCGCCGTCGCCGGGCGCCAGTCCGTCGAGGTGCCCGGCCAGGGCACCGGCCAGCCGCTCCCAGGTGATCGGTTCGAGTCTCATCCTCCCCATGCTGCCCGGTGCCTCCGACAGGCACGGAGGGCCCGGGCCGGGGAGGCTCCGGGACGGTGACGGGCCCGGGCGGGAGGACCGCGCCCGGGCCCACCGTGTGGCCGGCCGGCCGACGGGGGTGTCAGCCCTGGGGCGCCCGGCGGAAGCGGCGGTAGAGCAGCCCGCCGCCGAGCATCAGGCCCAGCGCGGCGGGCACGCCGACGCCCACCAGGCCGTCGCCCGAACCGGTCATCGCCAGCACCGCGGAGTGCCCCTGCGGCTCGGGGGCGGTCTCCGGCTCGGGGGCCGGGGCGGGCTTCTCACCGGCCGGGCGCGGCGCCGTGGGCTCGTCCTTCTCGGGCGGGGTGACCGGCTCCCCGGGCTCCGCCGTCTCCGGCGGGGTGACCGGCTTCACCGGCCGCTCGACCTCCCCGTTGGTGGACGAGTTGCCGAAGGTCGGGTTGAGCACGCCGACCAGGCTGACCGAGTTGCCGCTGACATTGACCGGCAGGTCGACAGGGAGCTGCACCCCGTTGCCGGAGATGACGCCGGGGGATCCCTTGGTGGCGGCCTCGGCCGAGGCGCCGCCCTCCGAGCCCTGGTGGTTGCCGTGCGCCGTGCCGGGCAGGTCCTTGTGCTGGTTGCCCTGGCCGGAGGCCCCGCCCTTGCCGCCGTGGTGGTCCTCGCCGCCCTTGTTGGCGCACTTGTTGCCCGAGGCGGGGTTGAGGAGGCCGACGACATTGACGGTGTTGCCGCAGACATTGAGCGGGACGTTCACCGGCAGCTGCACGGTGTTGCCGGAGATCACGCCGGGCGATCCGACCGCCGCGCCCTCCGCGTTCGAGTCGGCGTGCGCGTAGCCCGCCGCCAGCGCGAGCGCGCCACCTGTGGCCATGAGGGTGACCAGACCATTTCGGCGAGTGTGCCGCATGGCTTCCTGCCTTCCGGAGACTTTCACGGGCCTCTGCCCGTCTGGGAGTTAACGCCCCGGAACCCGTACGGGTTATGACGCGGCCGCCAATCACCTGGATGAGTGGTTCCGTGTGCGGTCGCCCTGACCGGCACTCTCACTCGTACGTGTGAGGTCTGCGGGGTGACCGAGCCCCTGCCTCCGCACCGGGCCTCAGACGTCGAGCAGGGTGGTGAGGGCGCCCACCGGGTCGGCGTCCGGGGTGCCGCGCGGCCACCAGTCCTCCCGGTCGGCGTCGGACTCGTAGCCGTACCAGAGGCCGTCCCGGCCGTAACGGAGTTGCAGCGAGCGGGTGGAGAGGTGGTTGCGCCAGGGCCGGAAGGCCGGCAGTCCGGCGGCGAGCAGGGCCGGGCGCGCCCGGTCGAAGGGGCCGGCGGGCGGGTCCCAGGGCTCCTCCAGCACGGTGAGCCCGGCCGCTCCGCCCTGACGCCAGGCGGCCACCGCGCGGGCCAGGTCGACGGGGGTGCGGTGCAGGGCGTCGGCCAGGTCCCGGTAGAGGGCGCGGGTGGCGGCGGTGAGCCCGGAGCCCGGGTGGGCGGCGGCCAGCCGGACGGCGTCCTGCCAGGGGGTGAGCGCGGCCACCGGATCCCGGCCGGTCAGGAGAAGGGCATGGGCCCGGACGGCGGCCTCGGTGGCCAGCAGTTCCAGGGCGAGCGGATCGGGCGCGGCCGGATCCTCCGGGCAGGTCGGCGGCCGGCCGGGCCGGGCGGGCACGGCGAGCGGGGGCGGCGGCCCGCCGGGCGGGGGCGCGGCGAGGGCCGCCCGGGCCGGCAGCGTGGGCAGCGGCGGCACGGCGCCGGTGCCGGTCCCGTCCCCGGGGCTCCCGCCGGCCGCTCCGGCAGCCCCGGCCGCTCCGGCAGCGGTTTCGGCGGCGAACCGGGCGGCGTTCCGGTGGCCGAGCGCCCCGAGCAGCTCCTGCTCGCCCCGGCCGCGCATCAGGAACAGCGTGAACGGGTCCTCGTCCAGCAGCCGGGCCGCCTGGTAGCAGAGGGCCGCCGCGTGTTTGCAGGGGTAGCCGTCGTCCGGGCAGGTGCAGTCGGGCACCAGGTCGTCGGGGCCGGGCAGCAGTTCGGTGGCGGCGGCGAGGGCCTCCGGCACGTCCTTGTCGAGCAGGGCGGCGATATGGTCCGGGCGGGCCGCCGCGGCGTCCAGGAACCGCTCCCAGCCCTCGTCGTCCAGGACTCGCAGCCGGATCTCCGCGCGATACGGGCGGGCCCGGCTGCCGTGTACATACGCGACCACCCGGCCGGGCGTGACGGTGATGGCGTCCACCCGGCCGCCGGCCGCGTAGGCCCGGCCCCGGGCCAGCCGTGCCGGGTCCAGGGCGGTGTCCTCCAGGGCGGCCACCCAGGCGTTGCCCCACCAGCTGGCGGCGAAGGTGCCGTCGGGGCCCGCCACCGGGGCGAGCCGGGGGAAGGCGCGCCGGTGGTCGTCGTGGAGCGGGACGCGCCGACCCGGCGCGCGGTGCGGGCTCATGCCTGCCTCCCGGACGGGACGGCGCGGAATCCCGGCGCACCCGGGGACCCGAACGGAACACCCCGGAAAACCGGCGTATCCGGCCGCCAGGGCGGGACGCCGCGGGTGAGCGGCGGGCACGAGCGCCCCGACGGAGCGCAGCGGCAAGGCGGCGGGCTCGGGCGCCCCGGCGGAACGCCGCGACGAACCGGCGGGCACGGCCGCCCGAACGAGGCAAGACGGGAAACCAGCACACCCGGTCGCCCGAACGGGACACCGCGGGAAACCAGCACACCCGGTCGCCCGAACGGAACGCCACGGGGCACCAGCACACCCCGCCGCCCGGACGGCACACCACGGGACACCAGCCCACCCGGCCAACCGAACGGCACACCACGCGAGGCCGGCGGACAAGGGCTTCCCGGCGGAACAGCGCGGCAGACCGGCGGGCACGGGCTCACCGGGGAGACACCGCAGCGAACCGGCGGGCACGGCCGCCCGGACGGGAGGACGCCGGAAACCGGCGCATCCAGCCGCCCGGACAGGACAACGCGGGATCCCGGCGCACCCGGCCGCCCCGCTCGGCCCCGGCGGCTGCCCGGCGGACGACAGGGGCCTCGGAAAGGCGGAACGCGGTGCGGGGTCATGCCTGCCTCCTCAGCGAGACCAGATCGGCCAGCTCCCGGTCGGTGAGCTCGGTCAGGGCGGCCTCGCCGGAGCCCAGGACGGCATCGGCCAAGGCCCGCTTGGCGCGCAGCAGCTCCGCGATCCGGTCCTCGACGGTGCCCTCCGCGATCAGCCGGTGCACCTGGACCGGCTGGGTCTGGCCGATGCGGTACGCCCGGTCGGTGGCCTGCTCCTCCACCGCCGGGTTCCACCAGCGGTCGTAGTGCACCACATGGGCAGCGCGGGTGAGATTGAGGCCGGTCCCGGCGGCCTTCAGGGACAGCACGAAGACCGGGACCTCGCCGGACTGGAAGCGGTCCACCATCCGCTCCCGCTCGGGGATCGGGGTGGCGCCGTGCAGCAGCTGGGCGGGGACCGAGCGGGCCGCCAGATGGGCGGTGAGCAGCCGGGCCATGGTGACGTACTGGGTGAAGACCAGCACCGAGCCGTCCTCGGCCAGGATGGTGTCGAGCAGCTCGTCGAGGAGTGCCAGCTTGCCGGAGCGGCCGGCCAGCCTGCCGGGCCGCTCCCGCAGGTACTGGGCGGGGTGGTTGCAGATCTGCTTGAGCGAGGTGAGCAGGGCCATGATCAGCCCGCGCCGGGCCATGCCCTGGGACTCCTCGATCCGGGCCATGGTCTCCCGGACCACCGCCTCGTAGAGGGACACCTGCTCCCGGGTGAGCGGCACCGGATGGTCGGACTCGGTCTTGGGCGGCAGCTCGGGGACGATCCCGGGGTCCGACTTGCGGCGGCGCAGCAGAAACGGCCGCACCAGCCGGGCCAGCCGCTCCACCGCCTCGTCGTTGGTCACCTCCTCGCTGTTCTCCACCGCCCGGGCGTGCCGGGAGCGGAACGCCTTCAGCGGGCCGAGCAGCCCCGGGGTGGTCCAGTCGAGCAGGGCCCACAGCTCGGAGAGGTTGTTCTCCACCGGGGTGCCGGTGAGGGCGACCCTGGCCGGGGCGGGGACGGCGCGCAGCGCCTTCGCCGTCGCCGAGAACGGGTTCTTGACGTGCTGGGCCTCGTCGGCGACGACCATGCCCCACTCCTGGGCGGCCAGCCGCTCGGCGCTGGTGCGCAGGGTGCCGTACGTGGTGAGGACGAAGCCGCCCGGCCCCTGCTTCCCGTGCGGCCCGTGCGGCCCTTCCAGGGTGCGGCCGGGGCCGTGGTAGCGGCGCACCGGGACGCCGGGGGCGAACCGCTGGATCTCCCGCTGCCAGTTGCCCAGCAGCGAGGCGGGGCAGACCACCAGGGTGGGCGCCGGGCGGGCGCGCCGCAGATGGAGGGCGATGAGCGTGACGGTCTTTCCGAGGCCCATGTCGTCCGCCAGGCAGCCGCCCAGGCCGAGCGAGGTCATCAGATCGAGCCAGGCGAGGCCGCGCAGCTGGTAGTCGCGGAGGGTGGCGTCCAGCCCGGGCGGCGGGAGCACCTCGCCGGGCCCGCCGACCAGCCGGTCCCGCAGTGCGGCGAGCGCGCCGACCGGGACCGCCTCGACCGTCTCGCCGTCCACCTCGGCGGTGCCGGTGAGGGCTGCGGCCAGCGCGTCGACCGGCTCCAGCAGGCCGAGCTGGCGCTTGCGGGCCTTGCGTACGAGATCGGGGTCGACCACCACCCACTGGTCGCGGAGCCGGACCACCGGGCGGTGCGCCTCCGCGAGGGCGTCCATCTCGCCCTCGGTCAGCGGGTCGCCGTCGAGCGCCAGCTGCCAGTCGAAGCGGAGCAGCTCGGCGCCGTCGAAGAAGGCCGTGCCGTCGGTGGCCGAGCCGGGAGCGGGCCGGACGACGGCGGCGGCGGTCAGCGAGCGGGCCAGCTCCCTGGGCCAGTGGACGGCGACCCCGGCCGCGCCGAGCTTCCCGGCGGCCGGGCCCAGCAGCTCGTACAGCTCCTCCTCGGAGAGGGCGAGGGCGTCCGGCACCGGCCGGTCCAGCAGCCGGGCGAGCGGGGCCCAGACCCGGGCGGCCCGGCGCAGCGCGAGCAGGGCGTCAATCCGGGCACGCGGCCCGAAGTGGTCGTCCCCCTCCCCCGCCCAGAGCCGGTCCGCGTCCACGACCAGGGTCGGATCGGCGAGGCTGTGCACCTGCACCAGCGCGGTCCCGGCCCGCCGCCCGGCCGCCTCCGGATCCGGTTCCGATTCCGGGCCGGGGTCGACGTCGGAGCCCGGGCCTGCGGGCTCGCCGGGGCCGTCGGGGCCGCTCGGGCCGGTGGGATCACCGGCGCCGGCGGCCGTGTCGAAGAGCTGGTACGCGGAGAGGTCCAGCCGGAGCGAGATCCGGACGCCCGCGTCCATCCCGACGGCGGCCTCGGCGGCCCAGGCCCGCGCCCCCGGCAGCCGCTGCGGCCCGGCCGCGGCGAACGGCGCCCCGGCCGCGAAGGGCGCGGCGGGTGTGCGCGGCAGCGAGTCGGCCACCGCGTCCAGGAACGCCCGGACCAGCGCCTCCGGCTCGGGCAACCGGAGCGGTCGGCTCCCCGGCACCGGCACCGGACGGCCCTCGTACGGCAGGGCGGCGGCGACGGCCCGCAGATGGGCGATGTCCTCGGCGTCCAGCGGGCCCGCCCGCCAGGCGTCCAGGTCGTCCGGGGTGAGCCCGGGCAGCAGCCGGCCGCGCGCCACGAGGTGCAGGGCGTGCAGGGCGGCGGCGCCCCAGCAGACGGCCGCCGGGTGCGCCTCCGGGGCGTGCCGGGTGGCGGCGAGCAGCGGCAGCGCCTCCACCACCGGCAGCAGCAGCGCCGGAACGGTGCGGGTGCGGACACCCGCGCCGTGCGCCCGTACGACGGTCAGCTCGCCACCGGTGGCGCCGCCCGTGCCAGGGGCGCCGGGGGCCGGAAGCGCATCGCCGTCCGGGGACCAGAGCGCGACCCGGCCGTCCCGGGGCAGCGCGGCGGGCAGGAACACGGCGGCGCAGCCGCGTGGCACATGCTCGGCCGTCATCGCCCGTCACCTCCCCTGGTCAGCCGGTCCCGGAACGGTTTCCTCCCGGACCCACGACCCTACGGGCCACCACTGACAACGACCCCGGGAGGCGCCCCGCACCGGGCCCGCACCGGCCCCTGCCGCCTCCCGCCCGGCCCACCGGCCCCTCGGCGGACACCGCCCGGGTCACAGGGGCCACCGGCCGCGACGGGTGCGGGCCCCGGCGATGGGGGTACCGCGCCGCACTCGGGGGTACCCGCGCCGGGAGGACCCGTACCCCGGGAGGGAGGGCGCTCACATGCGTACCGGCAATGAACCGACCACCGCCCGCAGTCCTCTCCGGACCCGGCTCTGGCTGAGTCTGTGGGGTCTGCTGTGGGCCGCCGGGGGCACCGCCGCCTTCGCCCTGGCCGGCCGGACCGGCTGGGCGGTCGCCTGTGGGCTGCTGCTGGTCGTGGTGGCGGTCGACCTCGCCGTGGTGGTGCACCGCATCCGCCAGGGCCCGCACTACCAGCCGGGCCGGAACATCCCCCCGTACGAGCCCTGAGTGCCCTGAGCACGGACGGCGGGCCGACGGTCCGGGAGCGGGCCGGCGGGGTGCCGGACGTCCGGCGGGCAGGACGCCGCCCTGGGCCGTCAGCCGCCGTCCGTGTCGAACCGGGCGGCCCGCAGATACTCGGGGTTGGGGTCGAGCGCCGCGGCCAGCCGGAAGTGGCGGGTGGCCTGCTCCGGGCGGCCCGCGCGCTGGAAGGTGCGGGCCAGCGCGAAGTGGGCGAACGCGTTGTCCGGTTCGCGCTCCAGCACCAGCTCGAACTCCAGCTCGGCCGGGCGCAACTGGGCCGCGGCGAAGAAGGCGCGGGCCCGCAGCAGCCGGGCCGCCGTGTTCTCGGGGTGGGCGGCGATCACCGAGTCGAGCAGCTTGACCGCTCCGCGCGGGTCCCGGGCGGCGAGCAGTTGCTCCGCCGCCCGGTAGTCGATGACGTGGGTCTCCGGGTCGCTGTTGGGCACGGTGGCATCCTTCCCCTCGTTCGGCGGATCCAACGTGCGGGGCCGGGCCCGGTATTCCGGCCGCCGGCGCACGCCCCCCGCCGCGCGGCCTCCGCCGGGCGGCCCACCGACCGGACTCCCCCGTCCCGACCGTCCGCGCACGCCTCTGCCGTACGGCCTCCGTGCGTCTGCCGTACGGCCTTCGCACGCCCCCCCGTACGGGCGGGCTGCACGCGCCCCCGCCGTACGGCCCCGGGCGCGTCTCGTGCGGCCGACCCGCCCGCCGGGCTCCCCCCGCCCGGTCGTCCGCCGCGCGCTTCCGCCGGACAACCGCCCGGTACGGGCCCGCGCCCGACCCGCCCGGTAGGGGTCCGCGCACAGTACGAGTCCGCGCCCGGCGCGCCGCCGACCCCGAGCGCCCGGCGGAGGCGTCCGCCGCGCCGTCCGACCGGTCCCGGCCGGGTCCGGGACCCGGCGGCCTACGCCGTACGCCCCGCCCGTTCGACGAGCTTCGCCCAGACGGCCCGGACCTGGGGCTCCAGCGCCTCCCGGGGGCCGTCGTTGTCGATGATCAGGTCGGCCACGGCCCGCCGGTCCTCCCGGCTCGCCTGGGCGGCCATCCGGGACCGGGCCTCCTGCTCGGACATGCCGCGCTGCCGGACCAGCCGGTCCAGCTGGGTGCCGGGCGCGGCGTCCACGACCACCACCACGTCGTAGAGCGGGGCCAGACCGTTCTCGGTGAGCAGCGGGACGTCATTGACCACGATCGCGTCGGCTCCGGCGGCCGCCTCCAGCTCGGCGGTGCGCTCCCGGACGAGGGGGTGGACGATGCCGTTGAGCGTGGCCAGCCGGTCGGGGTCGGAGAAGACCAGCGCCCCGAGTCCGGGCCGGTCGAGCGTGCCCTCGGGAGTGAGGACGCCGTCGCCGAACGCCGCCACGACGGCCGCCAGCCCCGGCGTGCCCGGCTCGACCACCTCGCGGGCGATCCGGTCGGCGTCGACGAGCACCGCCCCGTACGCGACCAACAACCGCGACACTTCACTCTTGCCGGCTCCGATACCGCCGGTCAGCCCCACCTTCAGCATGGGTCGCAGCCTAGCCGGGCCCCCGATACGGCGGACACCGGCCGCCGGAACCCGGCCCCCGGCCGCCCGGCCCCGGCGGGGCCGACGGCGCGGGGCGGACGACGCGCGGCCGGAGACGCGGGGTCAGCCCTCGCCCTCCCGCTCGGCCAGGAAGCGCTCGAACTCGCGCCCCAGCTCGTCAGCCGAGGGAAGCTCCACGGGCTCCGCCACCAGATTGCCCCGGGTCTCCGCGCCCGCCATGGCGTCGTACTGGTGCTCAAGCCCCTGGACCAGCGCCACCAGTTCCTCGTCGCCCTGGCCGATCTGGCGCTCGATCTCGGTCTGGGTCCGCTGGGCCTCGGTGCGCAGCGCGTGCGCGATGCCCGGCAGGACGAGGCCGGTGGCGGAGGTGATCGTCTCCACCGCCGTCAGCGCCGCGTCCGGGTAGGCGGACCGGGCGACGTAGTGCGGTACGTGCGCGGCCACCCCGAGCACGTCGTGGCCGGCCTCCATCAGCCGGTACTCCAGCAGCGACTCGGCGCTCCCGGGCACCTGGGCCTCGTCGAAGGGGCTGCGGTGGCCGGGGGTCAGGTCGGTGCGGTTGCCGTGCGGGGTGATGCCGACCGGCCGGGTGTGCGGGACGCCCATCGGGATGCCGTGGAAGTTCACCGAGAGGCGTACCCCGAGCCGCTCCACGATCTCCCGCACGGCGGCGGCGAAGCGCTCCCACTCGACGTCCGGTTCCGGTCCTGTGAGCAGCAGGAACGGGGCACCGGTGGCGTCCTGGACGAGACGGACCTCCAGGGTGGGCGTCTCGTACGCGCTCCAGCGATCCCGCCGGAAGGTGAGCAGCGGGCGCCGGGCCCGGTAGTCCACGAGCCGGTCGTGGTCGAAGCGGGCGACCACCTGGTGGGGCAGTGTGTCCAGGATCGTCTCGACGATCTGCTCGCCGGTCTCCCCCGCGTCGATGTATCCGTCGAAGTGGTAGAGCATGACCAGGCCGGCCGACTCCTGCGCCAGCGCCGTGTCCACCACGGCGAGGCCCTTCGGCTCCCATGCGTACAAACCCTGCGGATCAAGCACGATGACCGCTCCTCCTCGTCGTCACTCCCGGGCAACGTCCGGCCGCCGGTGGTCATTCCCGCCATCCGATCTTGACCGGGCCGGATCCGGCCCGACGGCGCCGGATCCGGCCCGCTCGATCGGGCCGGGTCTCGCCTCGATCGGCCGGGTCCCGCCTCGACCGGACCGGGCCTCGCCTCGGCCGGACTGGGTCCCGCCTCGACCGGGCCGGGCCTCGCCTCGGCCGGACCGGGACCGTGCCTCGGCCGAACCGGCTTCCGGCCGCGCCCGGGAAACACGACGAGGCCCGCCCCCGGATCGGGGACGGGCCTCGGGCGTCACTCAGGTGACCCGCTCAGGCGGGTCGGCGGTGAACCGAGCCGGTGGAACCGGACGTCAGCTCTGGCCGCCGGCCAGCTTCTCGCGGAGGGCGGCCAGCGCCTCGTCCGACGCCAGGGCGCCGGAGTTGTCGTCCGACTCCGAGGAGTACGAACCGCCGGACACGCCCGCCGAGCCACCGGCCGGGGCGGCGGCGCCACCCTCGGCAGCGGCGGCCTCGTCGGCCTCGCGGGACTTGATGACCTGGGCCTGGTGCTGCTCGAAGCGCTGCTGCGCCTCGGCGTACTGGGTCTCCCACGCCTCGCGCTGGGCCTCGTAGCCCGGCAGCCAGTCGTTGGTCTCCGGGTCGAAGCCCTCGGGGTAGATGTAGTTGCCCTGGTCGTCGTAGGACGCGGCCATGCCGTACAGGGTCGGGTCGAACTCGACCGACGCCGGGTCGGCACCGAAGGACTCGTTGGCCTGCTTGAGGGACAGCGAGATCCGGCGGCGCTCCAGGTCGATGTCGATGACCTTGACGAAGATCTCGTCGTTGACCTGGACGACCTGCTCCGGGATCTCCACGTGGCGCTCGGCCAGCTCGGAGATGTGGACCAGGCCCTCGATGCCCTCGTCCACGCGGACGAACGCACCGAACGGAACCAGCTTGGTGACCTTGCCCGGGACGACCTGACCGATCTGGTGCGTACGGGCGAACTGCTGCCACGGGTCCTCCTGCGTCGCCTTCAGCGACAGGGAGACACGCTCGCGGTCCATGTCCACGTCGAGAACCTCGACGGTGACCTCCTGGCCGACCTCGACAACCTCGGACGGGTGGTCGATGTGCTTCCAGGACAGCTCGGAGACGTGCACCAGGCCATCGACGCCACCCAGGTCCACGAACGCACCGAAGTTGACGATCGAGGAGACGACGCCGGAGCGGACCTGGCCCTTCTGCAGGGTGGTGAGGAACGTCTGGCGAACCTCGGACTGGGTCTGCTCCAGCCAGGCGCGGCGGGACAGAACCACGTTGTTGCGGTTCTTGTCCAGCTCGATGATCTTGGCCTCGAGCTCCTTGCCCACGTAGGGCTGGAGGTCGCGGACACGACGCATCTCGACCAGCGAGGCCGGCAGGAAGCCACGGAGGCCGATGTCGAGGATGAGACCACCCTTGACGACCTCGATGACGGTACCGGTGACGATGCCGTCCTCTTCCTTGATCTTCTCGATGGTGCCCCAGGCGCGCTCGTACTGGGCACGCTTCTTCGAGAGGATCAGGCGGCCTTCCTTGTCCTCCTTCTGGAGAACAAGGGCCTCGATCTCGTCGCCGACCTTGACGACCTCGTTGGGGTCGACGTCGTGCTTGATCGAGAGCTCGCGGCTCGGGATGACACCTTCGGTCTTGTAACCGATGTCGAGCAGGACCTCGTCCCGGTCGACCTTCACGATGACGCCGTCGACGATGTCGCCGTCGTTGAAGTACTTGATCGTCTCGTCGATCGCGGCGAGGAAGGCTTCCTCGTTACCGATGTCGTTGACCGCAACCTGCGGGGTGGTGGCGGTGGTCTCGGTGCTGCTCGTCATGTGGGAAAGGGCTCCGGTACGGACATTGAAGTCGTAGGTACTGCTACGCCGGGAGCCCTTATCGCAGCTGCAGAAGCCGGACAGCCTAGGAAGCGCCTCCGACGATGGGGGCGCCTCGACAACCGAGGGGGCATACAACAGATGCGAGCGCGACCTGCTCCGTCTGAGGCGCGCAGGCCCGCAGCGCAACCTTTAGCATACGGGGGCGGCCGGACAGGGTCAATGCGCGAAGCGCACACCCGGGGGCGGAACGCCGCATAACCGGCACGAGCCGGTCGTCCCGGCCTCCCGGACCGCCCGGAAAACCGGCCAGAACCGGCCCGCGGCGCGCCGGACCCCCGCGATACGGCACGGGCACCCGCACCTCGCGTTCCCCGGGCCACCCCCGGTCACACCGGGGCCGCCGGTCATACGGAACGATCTACGTGACACGGCAGCCACCCGCCGCGTCCCACGCGGTCGGCACAAGCCGACACAATCGGCCCGATCGGCCCGATCGGCACGGACGACACCATCGGCACGCACCCGGCACGGCCGCGGACACGACACACCCGACGCACACCGCACACCACGCACGACACGCCACGCACACACCGGCCCACGCGCGCACGCGCAAACTACGACGGCGGACGGAATGAGCCAAGACAGCCAGCACACCCCCGGACCCCGGTCCACGGACCTCCGCACCTCGGCGGAGCCGGCGGCCGGCGCCGCGCCGCACGGCGCCCCGCACACCGGGCCGGTGCCGCCCCCCGAGCCCGCGGCGGAACCGGAGGCCGTCCGCCGGCCCGCCGGGAACGCGGAGAGCAGCCGGGCCAACCGCGGCTGGTGGGACCGGAACGCCGACGAGTACCAGCGGGAGCACGGCGACTTCCTCGGTGACGACCGGTTCGTCTGGTGCCCGGAGGGCCTGGACGAGGCCGAGGCCGGGCTGCTCGGCGAGGTGGCCGGGCGGGATGTGCTGGAGATCGGCGCCGGAGCCGCGCAGTGCTCCCGCTGGCTGGCCGCGCGGGGGGCCAGGCCGGTCGCGCTGGACCTCTCGCACCGGCAGCTCCAGCACGCCCTGCGCATCGGCGGGGGCGTCCCGCTGGTGGAGGCGGACGCGGGCGCCCTGCCGTTCCGGGACGGCTCCTTCGACCTGGCCTGCTCGGCGTACGGGGCGCTGCCCTTCGTCGCGGACCAGGTGGGGGTCATGCGCGAGGTGCACCGGGTGCTGCGGCCCGGCGGGCGGTGGGTCTTCTCGGTGACCCATCCCATCCGGTGGGCGTTCCCGGACGAGCCGGGGCCCGAGGGTCTCTCGGTGGCCGCCTCGTACTTCGACCGCACCCCCTATGTCGAGCAGGACGAGGACGGGGAGCCGGTCTATGTGGAGCACCACCGCACCCTCGGGGACCGGGTGCGGGACGTGGTGGCGGGCGGGTTCCGGCTGGTGGACCTGGTCGAACCCGAGTGGCCGGAGTGGAACAGCCAGGAGTGGGGCGGCTGGTCGCCGCTGCGCGGACATCTGATCCCGGGCACGGTCGTCTTCGTCTGCGAGCGGGCGTGAGCCCGGTGCCGGAGGCCGGGCCGCCGGAGGCCGGATCGGCGGAGGCCGGATCGGCGGAGGCCGGATCGGCGCGTTACGGGGCTCCGGGGCGCCCGGGCCCGGCGGCGGTTCCGGGGAGCCCGGGATCTCCGGAGCGGCCGGTGTCCTCACCGGCGTCGGTACTGCCGGCGCTGTCGGCCCTCGGGGTGCGGCCGGCCGGGCTCGAGCTGCCGGTACGGGACGCGCTGCCCGCGCTGCTGGCGGCGCTGGACGGACCCGGCACCGCCGTGCTCTGCGCGCCGCCGGGCACCGGCAAGACCACCCTGGTCCCGCTCGCCCTCGCCGCCCGGGGCCTGCGGGTGGTGGTGGCCGAACCCCGGCGGATCGCCGCCCGGGCCGCGGCGCGCCGGATGGCCTGGCTGCTCGGGGAGCCGGTGGGCGGCCGGGTGGGCTTCACGGTGCGCGGGGAGCGGGTGGTCTCCCGGGAGACGGTGGTGGAGGTCGTCACCACCGGGGTGCTGCTCCAGCGGCTCCAGCGGGACCAGGAGCTGTCCGGGGTGGACGCGGTGATCCTGGACGAGTGCCATGAGCGGCACCTGGACGCCGACACGGTGGCCGCCTTCCTGCTCGATGTGCGCGAGACCCTCCGGCCCGGGCTGCGGCTGGTGGCGGCCTCCGCGACGACCGACGCGGCGGGCTGGGCCGGACTGCTCGGTGGCGCGCCGGTGGTGGAGGCCACCGGTACGGCCCACCCGGTGGAGGTGGTGTGGGCGCCGCCCGCCCGGCCGGTGCGGCCGCCGGACGGAATGCGGGTGGACCCGGCGCTGCTGGGCCATGTCGCCGCCGTGGTGCGGCGGGCGCTGGCCGAGCGTCCGGGGGACGTGCTCTGCTTCCTGCCCGGGGTGGGCGAGATCGCCCGGGTGGCCGGGCTGCTGTCCGGGGTTAAGGGGGTGGACGGGGTGGACGCGGAGCTGCTCCAGGTGCACGGCCGGGCGCCGGCCTCGGCACAGGACGCGGTGCTGGCGGGTCCGGCCGCCGGGCGGCGCCGGGTGGTGCTGGCCACGGCGGTGGCGGAGTCCTCGCTGACCGTGCCCGGGGTCCGGGTGGTGGTCGACGCGGGGCTGGCGCGGGAGCCCCGGACGGACCACGCCCGGGGGCTGGGCGCGCTCACCACCGTACGGGCCTCCCGGGCGGCCGCCCGCCAGCGCGCGGGCCGGGCGGGGCGGGAGGCTCCGGGCGCGGTGTACCGCTGCTGGGCGGAGGCCGAGCACGCCCGGCTGCCCGGCTTCCCGGCGCCGGAGATCCGGGTCGCGGATCTGACCGGGTTCGCCCTGCAGGCGGCCGTCTGGGGCGACCCGGCGGCGGCCGGGCTGGCGCTGCTGGACCCGCCGCCCGCCGGGGCGCTGGCCGCCGCCCGGTCGGTGCTGGCGGCGATCGGGGCGGTGGACGCGGCCGGGCGGGTCACCGGCCGGGGCACCCGGATGGCGCGGCTGGGCCTGCACCCCCGGCTGGCGCGGGCGCTGCTGGACGGGGCACCGCTGGTGGGGGCGCGGCGGGCCGCCGAGGTGGTGGCGCTGCTGAGCGAGGAGCCGCCGCGCGAGTACGGCGACGACCTCACGGCGGCCTGGCGCACGGCCCGCCGGGGCGGCGACGGCTACCCGGCGCGGTGGCGGCGGGAGGCCCGGCGGCTGGCCGGGCAGCTGCGCGAGGAGGGCGACGGCCGGGAGCGGGGCCCCCGTGACCAGCGGGGCCAGCGGGGCCAGCGGGACCAGCGGGACCAGCGGGACCAGCGGGACCAGCGGGACCAGCGGGACCAGCGGGACCAGCGGGACCAGCGGGACCAGCGGGACGACAGTGCCGGAGACCCCGGGGCGTACGACGACGTGGTGGCCGGGACGGTCGTCTCGCTGGCCTTCCCGGAGCGGGTGGCCAGGGCACGCGGGGGCGGGGCGTTCCTGATGGCCTCGGGCACCGGCGCCGAACCGGCCGCCGGCTCCCGGCTGGGCGCGGCGCCCTGGCTGGCCGTGGCGGTGGCCGACCGGCCGGCCCGGGCGGCGTCGGCCCGGGTGCGGCTGGCGGCGGTGACCGGGGAGGAGACGGCCCGGGCCGCCGCCGCCCATCTGCTGGTCACGGCGGAGGAGGTGCGGTGGCAGGACGGGGACGTGGTGGCCCGGTCGGTGGAACGGCTGGGCGCGGTGGAGCTCACCGTACGACCGCTCACCGCCCCGGACCCCGCCCTGCTCCGGGCGGCGCTGCTCGACGGGCTGGGCCGGGAGGGCCCCGGGGCGCTGCTCCACTGGTCGCGCGGGGCGCTGGAGCTGCGGGCGCGGCTGGACTTCCTGCACCGGACGGCCGGCGCGCCGTGGCCGGACGTCTCCGACCCGGCCCTGCTGGCCGGCGCGGAGAACTGGCTGGAGCCGGAGCTGTCCCGGGCCCGGCGGCGGGCCGACCTGGCGCGGATCGACGCCGGTCAGGCGCTGCGGCGGCTGCTGCCCTGGAGCACCGGCGAGGCGGCCCGGCTGGACGAACTGGCGCCCGAGCGGCTGGAACTGCCCGGCGGCACCCGGGTCCGGGTGGAGTACGGCGGGGAGCAGCCGGTGGTGGCGGCGAAGGTGCAGCAGTTGTTCGGGGTCACCTCGACGCCCCGGATCGCCGGTGTCCCGGTGCTGGTCCATCTGCTCTCCCCGGCCGGGCGCCCGGCGGCGGTCACGGCGGACCTCGCCTCCTTCTGGCAGGACGGCTACCGCGCCGTACGCGCCGAGCTGCGCGGCCGCTACCCCAAGCACGCCTGGCCGGAGGTCCCCCCGGGCCTCACCCGGGAGTGACAGCCGGGCCCTGCCGCGTACGGCCGCGTACCACCGCGTACGACCCGACAGCGATCGGCGCACCACCGCCCGCGGTGAACGCGGCCGCCGCCCGGCCCCAGGCGAAGGGGCGGGCGGCGGAGCCGTGGTGACGGCGAGTCAGGCGGCCGGTCCGGCCGGGGCCTCGGAGGAGCCGGACGTGCCCGGGGTCCCAGAGGTGCCCGGGGTCTCCGGGGTGCCGCCGGGGGCGGTGGCGGGCTCCACCGTGAGCTCCACGGTGAGCACCGCGCCGCCGGTGGCGGTGATCCGCAGCAGGTAGGTGCCGGTCCGGTCGCCCGCGTGGAGGGCGGGCAGCTTCAGCGTGCCGTCGGCGGCGGTGGTCAGCCCGGTGAGGGTGCGGACCGGGGCGCCCTTCTCGTCCGTGAAGAAGGGGCCCTTGTCGTTGGCGGAAGGATCGTCGGCCGACCTGACCAGGGTGGCGGTGACCGCGACCCGGCCGGCGGCGGCGCCCCGGTAGGCCGCCTTCACCACGACCGGGGCGGTGAACTCGGTGCCCGGGGCGGCCTTGAGCTCGGCCTCGTCGGCCCGGGCCAGCGTGTCGGCCTGGCGGGCGGTGACGGTGGCCCGGACGTCACGGGTGGCGACCGTCCGGCCGGTGACGGTGGCCCGGACGGTGAATCCGCCGGTCCGCTCGCCCGCCTGGAGCGCCGGCGCCACGGCGGTGCCGGCCGTCCCGGTGACGACGGTGACCACGGTCGCCCCCTGCGGGAAGCGGGCGTCGGTGGTGCCGACCAGTGCGAACCGGACCGGTACGCCGGCCACCGGCTTGCCCGCCTTGTCGATCGCCTTCACCGCCGGACGGCCGGCGAACCGGGTGCCGGCCATGGCGGTGAGCGGGCCGGTGCCCACGTCTTCGAGGCGTACCACCGTGTCGGCGGGCACCGGCTTGGGCGGGGTGGGAGTCGGCGTCGGCTTGTGCGGAGTCGGCGTGGGAGTGGGGGTCGGCGTCGGCTTGGCGGGGCCGGGGCCCGGCTTCGGCGCCGGGCCCGGCTTCGACGGCGTGGGCGACGGGATCACCGACGGGACGGGGAACGACGGGAAGCCGGGCGACGGGGTGATCACCGGGTCCGTCCCGGTGGCCGGGTCGTCGCTGCGGTCCACGGGCAGCGTGCCGGTGCCGTCCGGCACCCGGTGGCTGCCGCGCTGGTAGAACTCGAACCAGGTCAGCACCGTACGCAGGTACTCCTGCGAGTGGTTGTAGCTGAGGATCGCCCGGTCGAGGTCGTCCTTGAGGGCGAGGTCCCGCTTGTTGGCGCAGAGATACATCCCGGCGGCGCGAGCGGCGTCGTAGATGTTGTTGGGGTCCTTGCGCCCGTCGCCGTTGGCGTCCTGACCCCAGGTCTCCCAGGTGGAGGGGATGAACTGCAGGGGGCCGATCGCCCGGTCGTGCACGGTGTCGCCGTCGTAGGCACCGTGGTCGGTGTCGGTGATCCTGGCGAAGCCGACGCCGTTGAGGACCGGGCCCAGGATCGGCGAGAGCGTGGTGCCGTTGGCGTCCACCTGCCCCCCGCGCGCCTGGCCGGACTCCACCTTGCCGATGCCGGCGAGGAGTTGCCAGGGCAGCTTGCAGTCCGGGCGCTCGCTCTTCAGATACTCCTCGGCCTGCTGGTAGGCGGCGAGCACGGTGGCCGGGATGCCGGCCTCCGAGGAACCCGTGGCGGGCACGCCGGGCGAGGTGCCGGGCTTGGCGGGGGTGTGCAGCGGCGGAAGGTCCGTGTAGTACGGGGAGTTGCCGGTGGCCGAGCCGCCGGTGGCCGGCGGGGTGGCGTCGGAGGCCGGTTCACCACCGGTCGCGGCCGTCACACCGGGGGCCTGGGAGGCGGACAGGGCCGCCACCGCCGCGGCCGCCACCGCCGTGCTGGTCGCTCCCTTGCGCAGCCGGCTGCCGATGTGTACTGCCATGCGTCTGGTCCCTCCCCTTGGACGGCCGTCCGCGCTCCCCGCACGGATATACAGGCGTCCCAAGCCTTCCGCACCTTACGCCAACCGGGTCCGCCGCTGTACCGCCACCCCAGGCTGTTTCTCAGGTCTTCACCTTTTCCGCTCCCGCTCACCCACTTGCTCAGCCAGGTGTCCCGAGGACTCGTCACGGGGCGCGTCCGCGGTGGAGGCGGCCGGACGGCCCGTGCCGCAGACTGGGGGCGGGCCGGCCGGTGATCGGCCGGTGATCGGCGACAGAACCGGGGGACCTGGCACAATGCCCTTCACACTCAGTCATGCGGCGGCGGTACTGCCCGCGATGCGGCGGAACGGCACCGGGCGCGGCCCGCTGGTCGCCTCGGCACTGCTGGCCGGCTCCTTCGCCCCGGACGTCACCTACTTCGCGGACTCGGTGATCCCCGGCGCCATGGCCTTCGGCACCGTCACCCACGGCCTGCCGGGTGTGGTCACCGTGGACGCGGCCATCGCGTTCGCCCTGCTCGGTGCCTGGCTGCTGGTGCGTGAACCGCTGGTGGGGCTGCTCCCGGCGCGGTGGCGGGACCGGGTGTACTCGCTCGTACGGGGCCGGGGCCGGGGTGCGGGATCCGGCGGCCGGCGGGGGCTCGTGGCGGCGCTGTGGGTGTATGTCTCGGCGGTGCTGGGGGCGGTGACCCATGTGGTGTGGGACGCCTTCACCCACCCGGGCCGCTGGGGCGTCCGGCTGGTGCCGGCCCTGGAGGGCACGGCGGCCGGGCTGCCGGTCTACACCTATGTCCAGTACGGGAGTTCGGCGCTGGCCCTGGTGGCGCTGGTGTGGTTCACGGCCGGCGCCCTGCGGCGCGCGAACGCCGGGGCGGAGGCGGCCGGCACCGTACCGGTCCGGCTCCCCCGGGCGCCCCGGCCGGTGGCGGTGCTGCTGCTCGGCGGCGGGCTGGCGGCCGGGACGCTCCACCGGTGCCTGCGCTGGTACGCGTACTGGGGCAGGATCGAGACGCCGCTGGACATCGTGCCGACCGCCTGCTTCGGCGCGGGCACCGGGCTGGCGGCGGGGGTGCTGCTGTACGCCGCGGTGGCACGGCTCCGGTACCCGCGCGGTACGACGGTCCCGACGGCCCCGGAGGATGCGGGGCGGGGCGGCCGGGCGGCGGCCCCGGAGAGGCCCGGGCCGCCCGGGCCGTCGCCGGAGCACGCCGGAGACAACGAGGACACCGAGTCGGTCGGCGGCCGTTAGCGGACCACCGACCGGGCGCCCGGCACCCGTGCCACGACCGCCGACCGCAGGTGCGTGCCCACCGGCCGGTGCGGGCCCGGTGCCCACGCCCACCGGCCGGTACGGACCCCGGGTCCGTCCACCGGCCGGTGCGGGTCCCGGGCCCACCGGTCGTACGGGTCCGGGGCCACCGGTCGTACGGGTGGCTCAGTGCGCGGCGGACTCCCAGTCCGGGCCGACGCCCACCGACACGTCCAGCGGGGCGCGGAGCTCCACCGCGCCGGCCATCTCGTGGCGGACGATCCGCTCCACCTCGGTCCGCTCGCCGGGCGCCAGCTCCAGCACGATTTCGTCGTGCACCTGGAGCAGCATCCGGGAGGTGAGGCCCGCCTCGATCAGTGCCCGGTCCACGCCCAGCATGGCCACCTTGACGATGTCGGCGGCGGTGCCCTGGATGGGGGCGTTCAGCGCCATCCGCTCGGCCGCCTCCCGGCGCTGGCGGTTGTCGCTGTTGAGGTCCGGGAGGTACCTGCGGCGGCCCAGCATGGTCTGGGTGTAGCCGGTGGCCCGCGCCTCGTCCACCACCCGGCGGAGGTAGTCCCGGACGCCACCGAACCGCTCGAAGTAGGTGTCCATCAGGGCCCGGGCCTCGCCCGCGTCGATGTTCAGCTGCTGGGAGAGGCCGAACGCGGAGAGGCCGTAGGCGAGTCCGTACGACATGGCCTTGATCTTGCGGCGCATCTCGGCGTCCACCGCGTCCCGCCCGACCCCGAACACCTGGGAGGCGACGGTGGTGTGCAGGTCCTCGCCGGAGGTGAAGGCGTCGATCAGGCCCTGGTCCTCGGAGAGATGGGCCATCACCCGCAGCTCGATCTGGCTGTAGTCGGCCGTCATCAGGGCCTCGTACCCCTCGCCGACCACGAAGCCGTGCCGGATGGCGCGGCCCTCGTCGGTGCGGACCGGCACGTTCTGCAGGTTGGGCTCGGTGGAGGAGAGCCGGCCGGTGGCGGCGACGATCTGGCTGAAGGTGGTGTGGATCCGGCCGTCGGCGGCGATCGTCTTGATCAGCCCCTCGACGGTGGAGCGCAGCCGGGCCTGCTCGCGGTGGCGGAGCATGATCACCGGAAGCTCGTGCTCGGTCTGCGCGGCCAGCCAGGCCAGCGCGTCGGCGTCGGTGGTGTAGCCGGTCTTGGTCTTCTTGGTCTTGGGGAGGTTCAGCTCCCCGAAGAAGACCTCCTGGAGCTGCTTGGGCGAGCCGAGGTTGAACTCGTGGCCCACCGAGTCGTGCGCCTCCTTGACCGCCTGCTGGACGGCCCCGGCGAACTGCTGCTCCATCTTCTCCAGATGGGCCCGGTCGGCGGAGATGCCGGCCCGCTCCAGCCGGGCGAGCAGCGCGGAGGTGGGCAGCTCCACGTCGTGCAGCAGCCCGGTGGCGCCGACCTCTTCGAGCCGCCCGCCCAGCGCCTCCCCGAGGTCGAGCACGGCCCGGGCCTGGGACATCAGGGCGTCCGCCTCGGCCTGCTCGTCGGTGCCGAAGGCGAGCTGGCCGTCGGCGGCGGCCGGGGCCAGCTCGCGGTGCAGGTACTCGACGGAGAGGGCGTCCAGCGCGAAGGAGCGGCGGCCGGGCTTGACCAGGTAGGCGGCGAGGGCGGTGTCCATGGTGATGCCCTCGACGCGCCAGCCGTGCTCGGGGAAGACCCGCAGCACGTCCTTGGCGTTGTGCAGCACCTTGGGCCGGGCCGGGTCGGCCAGCCAGGCGGCGAAGGCCCGGTCGTCGGCCTCGTCCAGCCGGGTGGTGTCGAACCAGGCGGCCGGGCCGTCGGCGGTGGCGAGCGCGATCTCGCTGACATCGCCGACGCCCAGCGCCCAGGCGGCGACGGTGGCGACGCCGAGCGGCCGGTCGCCGTGCCGCTCCAGCCAGGGGCCCAGCTCGCCGGCGCCCAGCACCGCGCCGTCCAGCTCGATCCCGGCCTCGGGGGCCGGGGGCTCCTCCTCGACGGCGCCCGGGTCGACCGCGAGCAGCCGCTCCCGGAGGCTGGGGTTGCGGATCTCCAGGACCTCCAGGAAGCCCTTGAGCGCCGACCGGTCGTACGGCGAGCGCTCCAGGTCGGCCACGGCCTTCGGCAGCTCGACGTCCCGGACCAGCTCGGTGAGGTGGCGGTTGAGCTTGACGGCCTCCAGGTGGTCCCGGAGGGCCTGGCCGGCCTTGCCCTTCACCTCGTCGGCGCGCTCGACCAGCTCGGCGAAGGAACCGAACTGGCTGATCCACTTGGTGGCGGTCTTCTCACCGACGCCCGGGATGCCGGGCAGATTGTCGGACGGGTCGCCGCGCAGGGCGGCGAAGTCCGGGTACTGCTGGGGCGAGAGCCCGTACTTCTCCCGCACCTTGTCCGGGGTGAACCGGGTCAGCTCGGAGACGCCCTTGGTCGGGTAGAGCACGGTGACGTGGTCGGAGACGAGCTGGAAGGAGTCCCGGTCGCCGGTGACGATCAGCACCTCGAAGCCGGCCGCCTCGGCCTGGGTGGCAAGGGTGGCGATGATGTCGTCCGCCTCGAAGCCGTCCACCGCGAACCGGACGGCGTTCATGGTGTCGAGCAGCTCCCCGATCAGCTCGACCTGTCCCTTGAACTCGTCGGGGGTCTTGGAGCGGTTCGCCTTGTACTCCGGGAAGTCCTGGGAGCGCCAGGTCTTCCGGGAGACGTCGAACGCCACCGCGAAGTGCGTGGGCTGCTCGTCACGCAGGGTGTTGGCCAGCATCGACGCGAAGCCGTAGATGGCGTTGGTCGGCTGGCCGCCCGCGGTGGTGAAGTTCTCCGCGGGCAGCGCGAAGAACGCCCGGTAGGCCAGCGAGTGCCCGTCCATGAGGAGCAGTCGGGGACGGTTCTCCGGGGTCTTCGGGCTCTTCGGAGGCTGGTCTGGAGTCTTCTTCGATGCTGTCTCGGCCACGGGGACGATCCTGCCACGGACCGCCGACAATCCCCGACCCGCGCCCGGCCCCGCCGCCGCCCGGGCCGCGCCGACCCGGGCCGACGGCTCCCCCCACCCGGCGGCGACGGCCGTCCGGGCCGTCGCCCGCCCGGTCCGGCCGGGGCAGCGTCCGGGGCCACCGCCGGCCCGGCGGGCGATCCGGCCCGGCGGGCGGCCCCGGCATGGCCCGGCGGGCGACCCGGCTCGGCTGGGGCCCGCGCCCGGCCACCTGGACTCCCGGCCGGGGCCCAGCCCGGGTGGGCCGGGCGCCCGGATGGCCGGGAGTCACCCGCGCTCGCGCCCTTGTCGGTGGGGCGTGACAGGATCGGAGACGTAGCCGTGCAGCCGTATGTCCCCGGTCGTCGCCCGCGCGGGGGTCGGAGCCGTACGGCCCACGGGTACGCGGCGTACCGACGTGAAACGGCGTACACCGCGTACACCCTGTACACCGCGCACGCCGGTTGACATCCGCAACGCGGTGTACCACCGACACGCACCGGCGTATGCGCGCCGATCGACCGCGGCAGCGGGGAGAGCGAGGGGGAGCCCGATGGCCAGCAAGCCGCCGGCAGGGGATCCGGTCCAGGACGCGCCGCGGGTCGAGGAGCCGCATCACGCGGCGGCCGGGCTGCCCGCGATCGGGCACACCCTCCGGATGTCGCACGCCCAGATGGGGCTCGCCCGCACCGCCCGGACGCTCCTCCGGGTGAACCAGAAGCAGGGCTTCGACTGCCCCGGCTGCGCCTGGCCGGAGGGCGACAAGCGGCATGTCGCGGAGTTCTGCGAGAACGGCGCCAAGGCGGTGGCCGAGGAGGCCACGCTCCGCCGGGTCACCCCCGACTTCTTCGCCGGGCACCCGGTGGCGGAGCTGGCCGAGCGCAGCGGCTACTGGCTGGGCCAGCAGGGCCGGCTCACCCATCCGATGCTGCTGGACGCGGGCGCCGACCGGTACACGCCGGTGAGCTGGGAGGACGCCTTCGCGCTGATCGCGGAGGAGCTGACCGCGCTGGACTCCCCCGACGAGGCGGTCTTCTACACCTCGGGGCGGACCAGCAACGAGGCGGCGTTCCTGCTCCAGCTCCTCGCCCGGGAGTTCGGCACCAACAATCTGCCGGACTGCTCCAACATGTGCCACGAGTCCTCCGGCTCCGCCCTGGTCGAGACGATCGGGGTCGGCAAGGGCAGCGTCTCGCTGGAGGACCTCCACCGGGCGGATCTGATCGTGGTCGCCGGGCAGAATCCGGGCACCAACCACCCCCGGATGCTCTCGGCGCTGGAGAAGGCGAAGGAGTCCGGGGCGCGGATCATCACGGTCAACCCGCTGCCCGAGGCCGGTCTTGAGCGGTTCAAGAACCCGCAGACCCCGCAGGGGATGCTCCGGGGCACGGCGCTCACCGATCTCTTCCTCCAGGTGCGCATCGGCGGCGACCAGGCCCTCTTCCGGCTGCTCAACAAGCTGATCCTGGAAACCCCGGGCGCGGTGGACGAGGAGTTCGTCCGGGCGCACACCCATGGCTTCGAGGAGTTCACCGCCGCCGCCCGGGCGGCCGACTGGGACGAGACCCTGGCGGCCACCGGGCTGGAGCGCGCCGAGATCGAGCGGGCGCTGACGATGGTGCTCTCCTCGGAGCGGACCATCGTCTGCTGGGCGATGGGGCTGACCCAGCACAAGCACGCGGTGCCGACCATCCGCGAGGTGGTCAACTTCCTGCTGCTGCGCGGCAACATCGGCCGGCCGGGTGCCGGGGTGTGTCCGGTCCGGGGCCACTCCAACGTCCAGGGCGACCGCACGATGGGCATCTTCGAGCGGCCCGCCGCGGCCTTCCTGGACGCGCTGGACAAGGAGTTCGGCATCGTCTCGCCCCGGCACCACGGCTATGACGTGGTGCGTTCCATCGAAGCCATGCGGGACGGCCGGGCGAAGGTCTTCCTCGCGATGGGCGGCAACTTCGTCGGCGCCACCCCGGACACGGCGGTCACCGAGGCGGCGATGCGCCGGGCGCGGCTGACCGTGCACGTCTCCACCAAGCTGAACCGCTCGCACGTGGTGACCGGCGCCCGGGCGCTGATCCTGCCGACGCTGGGGCGCACCGACAAGGACGTGCAGCGGGCCGGGCGGCAGTTCGTGACGGTGGAGGACTCGATGGGCCTGGTGCACGCCTCGCGCGGCAACCTGCCGCCCGCGAGCCCCTATCTGCTCTCCGAGCCGGCCATCGTGGCGCGGCTGGCCCGGGCGGTGCTGGGCGCGGGCTCGGCCACGCCCTGGGAGGAGTTCGAGCACGACTACGCCGCGATCCGGGACCGGATCGGCCGGGTGGTGGCCGGCTTCGAGGACTTCAACGCGCGGATCGCCCGGCCCGGCGGCTTCGCCCTGCCGCATCCGCCGCGCGACGAGCGGCGCTTCCCCACCGCCACCGGCAAGGCGAACTTCACCGCCGCCCCGGTCGAGTACCCCCGGGTGCCCGAGGGCCGGCTGCTGCTCCAGACGCTGCGCTCGCACGACCAGTACAACACCACGATCTACGGGCTGGACGACCGCTACCGGGGGATCAGAGGCGGCCGCCGGGTGGTGCTGGTCCACCCGGAGGACGCGCGGGAGCGGGGCCTCGCCGACGGGGCGTACGCGGACCTGGTGAGCGAGTGGACCGACGGCACCGAGCGCCGGGCGCCCGGCTTCCGGGTGGTGCACTACCCGACGGCGCGCGGGTGCGCCGCCGCGTACTACCCGGAGACCAATGTGCTGGTGCCGCTGGAGGCCACGGCGGATGTGAGCAACACCCCCGCGAGCAAGTCGGTGATCGTGCGTCTGGAACAATCGCCGTCCGCCTGAGCACGCGCTCAGGTACGAGCCGGTGATACGGACCACGGGCCCGCGCGTACGGCCTGTTCCGGCGGGCTGGGCCGGGGCCCGTCCGGTCACGGCCGCCGCCGACGGCGACAACGACGACGCAGACAACGAAGAACGGAGCCGGGCCCATGGGTGAGCAGACCACCGTGAAGTTCCCGCAGGAGGTCCTGGACGAGTACACCGCGCTCGGTGTGGACCTCCCCGCGCTGTTCTCCGCCGGGAACCTCGGCACCCGGATGGGGGTCCAGGTGCGGGAGGCCTCGGCCGAGCGGGTGGTGGGCACCATGCCGGTGGAGGGCAACACCCAGCCGTACGGGCTGCTGCACGGCGGGGCCTCGGCGGTGCTGGCCGAGACGCTCGGCTCGGTCGGCGCCATGCTGCACGGCGGCCCCGCGAAGGTCGCCGTCGGCGTGGACCTGAACTGCACCCACCACCGGGGCGTGCGGAGCGGCACGGTGACCGGGGTCGCCACGCCCGTCCACCGGGGCCGCTCCACGGCGACGTACGAGATCGTCATCACCGACGAGCAGGACAAGCGGGTCTGCACCGCCCGGCTGACCTGCATGCTCCGGGAGCTCCCCGCCCCGGGGACGGACGGGACCGGGGCGGGGGCCTCGGCGGGCTGACCGCCCCGCGCGGCCGGACCGCCGCTCGCGGGCCCGCCACGGACCGCCGCCCGGCGCCCCGGCCCCGGACGGCGGGAGGGCCGCTCCCGTGCCCGGCCGCGTACCCGCCTCGCGAGGCCGGACGGCCCCGGGCCGCGCGTCCGCCCCGTACGCCGGTCCCGGCTTCCCGGAGCCGGCCGTACGGACGGCCAGGGCGCCCGGACGGCCCGGTGGACGGGCACTCGCGCCCACCGGGCCCCCGCCCGCGCACCGGCCCCGGCCGCGTACCCGCCCGGTACGGCCGGACGGCCGGTCAGCCGCCGGCCGGGGCCACCGGGAGGGTGACGGAGCTGACGCCGGTGCGGACGGTCAGCCGGGTGCCGGCCGGGTGGCGCAGGGTGTAGTCGTGGTCGGTCGAGATCAGCACCACACCGAGCCGGTGGCCCTTTCTGACCACGTAGTCCTGCGGCTGCAGCTCCCAGGAGAGGGCGTACTCGCGTCCCTCGGTCACCGGGGTCTGCCGGGCCGGGGAGAGCCGGTTGCGGACGTCCAGCCAGCCCCGGGTGACGATCTTGAAGTCGGCCGTCTCCGTCCGGTGCCGGGTCCGGTAGGCGCAGCCGGTGTCACCCGGCACGCCCTCGCCGTAGCAGACCAGCTGGTCCGGGTCGGTCACCGTGCCCGCCGTCGCCCGGGTGTCCCGGCCGTAGTCGACCAGCAGCGCGGTGGCGTACGGCGAGGTGCCGTCCAGCGCGGCCCGCACCGAGACGGTCGGGGTGCCGCTGATCCGCAGGTCCCGGTCGAGCGGCGGGGTGGTGTAGGCGAGCCGGTCGGCCCTCACCGTGTCCGGGTCGGGCACCAGCCGCTCGGCGGGCACGGTGCGGCCGGCGTCCACCAGGGTCTGGCGCACCGGGCGCCCCGGGCCGCGCGCGAGGGTGCCGTCCTGGTTCAGCCGCAGGGTCAGGTCCCGGGTGCCGCGCTCCGGCCAGCGGGACTGGCTCCGCCAGCCGAAGTCGGCCTGCTCCACCTCGACCCGGGGGCCGTCGAGGGCGCCGCTGTCCAGGTCGTACAGGAAGTGGTCGAACCACTGGCCCAGCCGGTCCAGCCAGGCCTCCATCCGCAGCGGCATCGGATTGATGTGCCCGCCCTGGTGGAGCCAGAGGGTGCGGGGCACCCCGTGCCGGCCCAGCTCCTCCCAGAGCCGGGCGGCGTGCCGGGTCTTGACGTTCCAGTCGTTGAGGCCGTGCACCAGGAAGACGCCGGCCCTGATCCGCCCCACGTCCCTGAGGTAGTCCCGCTCCCGCCAGAAGCGCGTGTAGTCGCCGGTGGCCCGGTCCTGCCCGGCGGTGAGCCGGTCCAGCGCCGGGCGGCAGATCTCCCGGTCGGCGCGGCTGTAGACGGCCTTGGCGAGCACGTCGGCGTCCTCGCCCTGGTAGCCGCCGGGGGCGACGACCCCACCGCCCGCGCGGTAGTAGTCGTACCAGGAGGAGATGGCGGAGATCGGCACGATCGCCTTCAGCCCCTCGACCCCGGTGGTGGCCACGGCCGTGGGCAGGGTGCCGTTGTACGAGATGCCCATCATCGCCGCGTTGCCGGTGGACCAGGAGGCGGTGACCGGCCGGCCCTCCGGGTCCCACCCCCGGGCCCGGCCGTTCAGCCAGTCCACCGCCGCCTTGGCGCCGAGGCTCTCCGCGCGGGCGCCGGAGAGCGGGCAGCCGGTGGAGCCGCCGGTGCCGAGGGAGTCCAGCTGGGCGACGGCGTAGCCGCGTGGCAGGAAATAGTTGTCGGTGTAGCCGGGGAAGACGACGGCGGCCCCGTCCGGCGCCAGGTCCTGGCGCTGCCCCGCCCCCGCCGGTTCGGCCGTCTCCCGGGCCCGGCCGTCGAGGAGGCCGGGCAGCCGGTACGGACCCGCCGGGTGGCGGGCCGGCAGTCCGTCCTCGTCCACGTCCACCGGATGGAAGGGGGCGTCGTTGCCGCCGCCCCAGTAGGGGCTGGCCTCGATGACGGTGGCCACCTTCAGTCCGGCGCCGGTCTCCTTGGGGCGCAGGATCCGCATCCGGACGGTGTCCCGGCTGCCGTCTCCGTCGCTGTCCGTGTCCGTTTCGATGTCCACCTGCTGAGACAGCGCATCGGCGCGGGAGAAGACGGGCTGAGTCCGCCCGTGCTCGATCCGCAGTTCGGGGGCCGCGCCGGTGGCGCTCGCGGTGGTTGGCGGAAAAACGCCGACCAGACTCGCGGCGATCGCCGCGACACCGAGTCGGCGGGCCGTGCGGGGGCCGTGTGCCGGGGTGGGTCTCACCATCGTGCCTGCCTCCTGAGGAGTGGGGGGTGACGCGCGCGCGGGTGGCGCGGGGACATTCCACCGCTTCCTCATCGACAACACCAGAGCGCCCAACCACCCGCAGTTCACCCTCAGTTGACCATTCCACCCGGCCGTGACACCCCGTGCCGGGGCCGTCGGGTCGCCCATACGCCCGCCCCGGCCACCCGAAAGGCGGCAGTGGCCGCCGACCCCCCGCCCCGCGCCCGGGCACTCCGCCCACCAGCCGCCAACTACCCGCTTTCGCGAGGTATTTCGCACTCCGGACCCGGCACTTCGCTCACCGGACACCACCCCGGACGGAAGGCTCCACCGGCCCGGAGCACGGGACTTCGGCCAAAAGGCCCTCCGACCGGCCGGACGGCACCCCCGGCACATCCGTCCGCGCAGTTCACACCGGCACCGGCGCCCCGGTCCGCCCGGGAGCGCCCGCCGTCCGGGCGAACCGCCCGGGCGGGGCCCTCCCGGAGGCGTCCCACGGAGCGACCGGCCACGCGCCACACCCCCGCCCGCCCCACCAGAACGGCCAGCTCCACTATCACTCTCCGTAATGATGAGCGGAGACGCTCACCCTTCTCCGAAGACCCGCCGACGCCCCCGGACACCTGGCGATCACACTTCCCCCACATGCCGCCCGACCCCTCGCCGTAAGCAGCATGACGCCCTCAAGCCCCTTAGCGGAACTGGGCGTTCTCGCCCTATGAGATTCCGGCTCGCCACGCCAGGACCGGTGTACGAGGCACTCACCGACACCGATTGTTCACGTCATAACAAGAAAGTCACATCCTGTCGCTGGCGCTCCCGGCCCGGCCCCGGCTGCGCTTAGAGTCACGGCCAGTCACCGCGCCGCCGGGAGCGTCCACCGCTCGGCCCTGCTCCACCGGTATGTCCCGGCCCCCATTCACGTACGCCCCGGCCAAGGAGACGGCACCTCGACTTCCGAGGGGGCCGCGCCTGGGAAAGGATTCATCGTGCGACACCGTTCCTTGCTGATAATCGCCTCCGTGGTCACCACGGGAGCACTCACCCTCACCGCTTGCGGTTCGCGCGACGCCAAGGGCTCGGACTCCGCCGGCGGAGGTGGCACCACCGTCGTCATCGGGGTGGACGCGCCGCTGACCGGCGATCTCTCCGCGCTGGGGCTCGGTATCAAGAACTCGGTGGACCTCGCGGTCAAGCAGGCCAACGAGAAGGGTTACGTCAAGGGCGTCACCTTCGAGATCAACGCGCTGGACGACCAGGCCCAGCCCTCCTCCGGCCAGCAGAACGCCACCAAGCTGGTGGCCGACAAGAACGTCCTCGGCGTGGTCGGCCCGCTGAACTCCTCGGTGGCCGAGTCGATGCAGAAGGTCTTCGACGACGCCAAGCTGGTGCAGGTCTCCCCCGCCAACACCTCGCCCTCGCTGAGCCAGGGCCAGAACTGGAACGGCGGCGAGAAGAAGCGCCCGTTCGCCTCGTACTTCCGCACCGCCACCACGGACGCCATCCAGGGTCCGTTCGCCGCGCAGTACCTGGTCAACACCGCCAAGAAGAAGAAGGTCTTCCTGATCGACGACAAGAAGACCTACGGCGCCGGTCTGGCCGCCACCTTCAAGGCGGAGTACACCAAGCTCGGCGGCACGGTGGCCGGCGAGGACCACGTGGACCCGGAGACCAAGGACTTCTCCTCGGTCGTCACCAAGATCAAGAGCTCCGGTGCCGATGTCGTCTACTACGGCGGCGAGTACCCGGCCGCCGGTCCGCTGAGCAAGCAGATCAAGAAGGCGGGCGCCAAGATCCCGCTGGTCGGCGGCGACGGCATCTACAGCGCCGACTTCATCAAGCTCTCCGGCAAGGAGGGCGAGGGCGACCTCGCCACCTCGGTCGGCGCCCCGGTGGAGACGCTGCCCTCCGCCAAGGACTTCGTCGCCAACTACAAGAAGGCCGGCTACAAGGACCGCTACGAGGCGTACGGCGGCTACTCCTACGACGCCGCCTGGGCGATCATCGAGGCCGTCAAGAAGCTGGTGGACGACAACGGCGGCAAGCTGCCCGACGGCGCTCGCGGCAAGGTCATCGAGGCCATGAAGGGTGTCTCCTTCGACGGTGTGACCGGCAAGGTCTCCTTCGACGAGTTCGGTGACACCACCAACAAGCAGCTCACCGTCTACCAGTACAAGGGCGGCGCCTGGGCCCCCGTGAAGTCCGGCACCCTCGGCTGACCCGGCCGGCCGGCCACTCCGGTCACGACGACCGGCCGCTCCGGTCACGACGGCCGGCCTGTCTCCGGTCACGACGGCCGGCCACTCCGGTCACACCTCTTCTGGCCGCGCGGGGCGCATCCACCCGATCGCCCCGCGCGGCGTCACACCCGGCGAAAGACTTCGGAGGACCTGCGGTGAACGAACTGCCGCAACAGCTGGTCAACGGCCTGCTACTCGGATCGATGTACGGGCTCGTCGCCATTGGCTACACGATGGTCTACGGCATCGTCCAGCTCATCAACTTCGCCCACGGCGAGATCTTCATGACCGGCGGGTTCGGCGCCCTGACGGTCTGGCTCATGCTTCCCGGCGGCACCACCCTCTGGCTGGCGCTGCCCCTCATGATCATCGGCGCGATCATCGTCGCCGTCACCATCGCCGTCGGGGCGGAACGATTCGCCTACCGCCCGCTGCGGGGCGGCCCCCGGCTCGCGCCGCTCATCACCGCCATCGGCCTCTCGCTCGCGCTCCAGCAGGCGGTGTGGGCCTGGTACCCCGAGGCGAAGTCCTCCCGGTCGTTCCCGGAGATCCCGGGCGGGCCGTACCACCTCGGTCCGATCACCATCCAGACCGGTGACATCTTCCTGCTGGTGGCCGCGCCGGTCTCGATGGCGATCCTCGGCTACTTCGTGATGCGCACCCGCACCGGCCGGGGCATGCAGGCCACCGCGCAGGACCCGGACACCGCCAAGCTGATGGGCATCAACACCGACCGGATCATCGTGGTCGCGTTCGCCCTGGGCGCCGCCTTCGCCGCGATCGGGGCCGTCGCCTACGGCCTCAAGTACGGCGAGGTGCAGTTCCGGATGGGCTTCCTGCTGGGCCTCAAGGCGTTCACCGCCGCGGTCCTCGGCGGCATCGGCAACATCTACGGCGCCATGATCGGCGGCATCGCCCTGGGCGTGGCCGAGACCCTGGCGGCCGCGTACATCAGCGAGATCCCGGGCATGCAGCAGCTCGGCGGTCAGTCCTGGGCCAACGCCTGGGCGTTCGTACTCCTCATCCTCGTGCTCCTCTTCCGGCCCCAGGGCCTGCTGGGCGAGCGCGTCGCGGACAGGGCGTGACCACCATGACCACCACCGACACCACCACGCCGGACACCCCGCGCCCCCCGAAGGCCGTCCCGGCCACCGTGCCCGCCCCGGCCGCCGGACTGATACCGCTCCCCGCCCGTCTCGGCCGGGCCGCCGCCACCGGGGGCGGCGCTCTCACCGTGCTCTCCGCCTTCCTCTCCTGGACCTGGACGTCCGCCTTCCCCGGCGATCTCACCGTCTACGGCTACCCCGGCGGGCTCCAGTGGCTCGTGCTCGTCTCCGGCGCGCTCACCACGCTGTTCGGGATCGCCTCGTACGGGGTGAGGGGCACCCGCTGGCTGGTGCCGGCCGGCGCCGACGCGGCCATCCGGTTCGCCGCGCTGGCCGCCTTCGCCACCGCCTGGTTCACCGTGATCGCCATCTGCGTCCAGCTCGGCGGTGTGATCAACCTGGAGCCGGGCGGCCATGTGGTCGCCGTCGCCTCCCTGGTCGCGCTGCTCGGCGCGCTGGCGCTGCCCTTCGAGCGGCCCGCCGCCGAGCCGGCCGACCCCGACGACGGCGGTCTCGACCGGCTCCGGCACGAGTCCCGCACCCGCTGGGCGACGGTCCGCGCGGCCTTCGCCGCCGGGACCCCCGCCGCCCCGGCCCGGAAGCTGCCGTCCTGGGCCGAGATCCTGATCCTCGCCGGGGTGCTGGCGGGCGGTCTGATCGTCTTCACCTACGGCATCACCACCGAGTACGACGAGCTGTTCACCGGCTTCCTGATCACCGCCGGCTTCGGCTTCGCCGCGCTCGGCAAGGCCGGACTGATCGCCCGCGCCTCCGCGCTGGCGGCCCGGCACCGCAATGTGGCCATGGTCGGCGCCTTCGTGGCCGCCGCCGCGTTCCCCTTCACCCAGAGCGACGACCAGTACGCCACCATCGGCGTCAACATCCTGATCTTCGCCACGGTGGCCCTGGGCCTCAACATCGTGGTCGGCCTCGCCGGGCTGCTCGACCTCGGTTACGTCGCCTTCCTCGGCGTCGGCGCCTACGCCGCCGCCATGGTCTCCGGCTCCCCGTCCTCGCCGTTCGGGCTGCATCTGCCCTTCTGGGCGGCGATGCTGATCGGTGCCGCCGCCTCCATGGTCTTCGGCGTCCTCATCGGCGCCCCCACCCTCCGGCTGCGCGGCGACTACCTGGCGATCGTCACCCTCGGCTTCGGTGAGATCTTCCGGATCGCCGTCCTCAACACGGACGGCACGTCCGGCCCGGACATCACCAACGGCTCCAACGGCATCTCCTCGATCCCGAACCTCGACATCCTCGGCTTCGACTTCGGCGCCGAGCACAGCGTCGGCGGGCTCACCGTGGGCCGGTTCGCCAACTACTTCTTCCTGATGCTGCTGGTCACCCTGATCATCGTGGTGGTCTTCCGGCGCAGCGCCGAGTCCCGCATCGGCCGGGCCTGGGTCGCCATCCGGGAGGACGAGACCGCGGCGCTCGCCATGGGGATCAACGGCTTCCGGGTCAAGCTGATCGCCTTCGCCCTCGGCGCCACCCTCGCCGGACTGGCCGGCGCCGTGCAGGCGCACGTCACGTACACGGTGACCCCGGAGCAGTACCAGTTCGCCCACGCGGTGCCGCCCAACTCGGCGTTCCTGCTCGCCGCCGTCGTCCTCGGCGGCATGGGCACCATCAGCGGACCGCTGGTCGGCGGGGCGCTGCTCTTCCTGATCCCGGCGAAGCTCCAGTTCCTGAGCGACTACCAGCTCCTCGCCTTCGGGCTCGCGCTGATCCTGCTGATGCGGTTCCGGCCGGAGGGGCTCATCCCCAACCGCCGCCGCCAGCTGGAGTTCCACGAGGACCAGGAAGCGCCCGCCACCCTGAGCAAGGCAGGTGCCTGACCATGACCACCTCCACCATCACCCCGCCGCCCGCGGCCCCGCCGGTCACCGGCGAGACCGTGCTCGACGCCCGCGGTGTGACCATGCGGTTCGGCGGGCTGACCGCCGTGCGCTCGGTCGACCTCACGGTGGGCGCGGGCGAGATCGTCGGCCTGATCGGCCCCAACGGCGCGGGCAAGACCACCTTCTTCAACTGCCTGACCGGCCTGTACGTCCCCACCGAGGGCGAGGTCCGGTACAAGGGCACGGTGCTGCCGCCGAAGTCGTTCAAGGTGACGGCCGCCGGCATCGCCCGTACTTTCCAGAACATCCGGCTCTTCGGCAATATGACGGTGCTGGAGAACGTGCTGGTCGGCCGGCACACCCGGACCAAGGAGGGCCTCTGGTCCGCCCTGCTGCGGGGCCCCGGCTTCCACAAGGCCGAGGCGGCTTCCCGGGCCCGCGCCCTGGAGCTGCTGGAGTTCGTCGGACTCGCCGCCAAGGCCGAGCACCTGGCCAGGAACCTCCCCTACGGCGAGCAGCGCAAGCTGGAGATCGCCCGCGCCCTCGCCAGTGAGCCGGGGCTGCTGCTGCTCGACGAGCCCACCGCGGGCATGAACCCGCAGGAGACCCGGACCACCGAGGAACTGGTCTTCGCCATCCGGGACATGGGGATCGCGGTGCTGGTCATCGAGCACGACATGCGGTTCATCTTCAATCTCTGCGACCGGGTCGCCGTGCTGGTCCAGGGCCAGAAGCTGATCGAGGGCGACAGCGAGACGGTGCAGGGCGACGAGCGGGTGATCGCCGCCTATCTGGGCGAACCCTTCGAGGGCGCGCCCGGCAAGGAAGAGGCCGCCGAGGTGGCCGCCGCCGAGGCCGCCCACGAGGCGGAGACCGGAGCCGTCGCCGCGCCCGCGCCGTCCGGCACGGCGGCGGAGGCCGAGCCCACGCAGGCCGTGCCCGCGCCGGTAGCGGCCGAGCCCGCGCCGGAAACCGGACCCGCGCCGGCTCCCGGCCTCGGGCCCGTACCCGCTCCGGAGGCCGAACCGGCGGCGGGCGCCGCGCGGCCCGGTGCCGCGCCCACGAAGGCCGAGGCCCCGGGCGCCGTGTCCGAGGAGCCCCCGGCCGCACGTCCCGGCAAGGAGAACGACCGATGACCGCCCTGCTCGAAGTCGAGGACCTGCGCGTCGCCTACGGCAAGATCGAGGCCGTGAAGGGCATCTCCTTCACCGTGGACGCCGGTGAGGTCGTCACCCTCATCGGCACCAACGGCGCCGGCAAGACGACCACCCTGCGCACCCTCTCCGGCCTGCTCAAGCCGGTCGGCGGCCAGATCAAGTTCAACGGCAGATCGCTGCGGAAGGTCCCGGCGCACCAGATCGTCTCGCTGGGGCTCGCCCACTCCCCCGAGGGGCGGCACATCTTCCCCCGGATGACGATCGAGGACAATCTGCTCCTCGGTGCCTTCCTCCGCAGCGACAAGGCGGGCATCGAGCAGGACGTCCAGCGCGCCTACGACCTGTTCCCCATCCTCGGGGAGCGCCGGAAGCAGGCGGCCGGCACCCTCTCCGGCGGTGAGCAGCAGATGCTCGCCATGGGCAGGGCGCTGATGTCGCGGCCCAAGCTGCTGATGCTGGACGAGCCCTCCATGGGCCTCTCCCCGATCATGATGCAGAAGATCATGGCGACCATCGCGGAGCTCAAGACGCAGGGCACCACCATTCTGCTGGTCGAGCAGAACGCCCAGGCCGCGCTGGCCCTGGCCGACCACGGCCATGTGATGGAGATCGGCAAGGTCGTCCTCTCCGGCACCGGCCGGGATCTGCTGCACGACGAGTCGGTGCGCAAGGCGTACCTGGGCGAGGACTGAGCAGGTCCGGTACA
This sequence comes from Streptomyces pyxinae, assembly GCF_024756275.1. GTDB lineage: Bacteria > Actinomycetota > Actinomycetes > Streptomycetales > Streptomycetaceae > Streptomyces > Streptomyces pyxinae. The sequence continues at coordinate 199,507 of NZ_JANUGQ010000013.1, forward strand.
CCCGCCTACGAGCGGCGGCGTCACCGGTTCGTCCGGTGGCGCCGCCGCCTCGTCTCCTCAAGAACGGCTCCGGCCGCCCCCGGGGTCACCCTTCCTGCCGGACCCGCATGGCGTCCTTCTTGGCGCGGTTGCCGCACGTTCCCATCGAGCACCAGCGGCGCGACCGGCCGCGACTGGTGTCGAGGAAGACCGCCACGCACCCGCTCCCGGCGCACACCTTGACCGTGCCGGTGCGTACACCGCCGAGGGTCTCGACGGCGTCGGCGGCCAGGACGGCCAGGGCGGACCGGGCCGGCGACGCGCCCGGGAAGCGCCAGTGGACACCGGTGTCACCGAGCACCCGGTACGCGTCGTTGCGCGCGGCCCATGCGTTGATGTGCTCGCGGTCCGCCCCGGCAGGGCGTTCTCCGCTCGCGACGGACCGCGCGGCCCGGTAGATCGCCTCGCGCAGTTCCCGCGCCTCGCGCAACAACTCCTCGTCCACCGAGGGCGGTTCTCCGGATTCCCCCGCGCCGAGTCCGGCGGTGGCGAGCCACTCGGCGAGGTCCGCCGGACGGCGCAGCCGCTCCCGGGGCGCCGGGGCGAGCCGGTCGGCCGCCGTCTTGGTGAAGCGCAGGCACAGGGGCTGGGATTCCGCCCCCGTCCGCGCGCTGTCCGCCACCGCCACACTCTCTCCTTCCGCCACCGCCACGCCCGCTCGTTCCGCCACCACGAGGAACCACGTTAGCCAGTTCGGGGAGACTCTGCTACGTTCCTGAACCATCTTAGACGGTTCAACCGGTTCCACTGGTTTCCAGGGAGAACGCGATGCCTCTTGCCCCACCCGCGCCCGTGACCGGATTCGGCACCGTCACGGCGGTGCCCGACCTGCCGCCCGGCTTCACCGAACGGTTCCGCAGCCATCGGTACGACCTCGGCGGCCTCGCCCTGCACGCCGTCACGGGCGGCTCGGGGCCGGCGCTGCTCCTGGTGGGCGGCTGGCCGCAGTTCTGGTGGCAGTGGCGCAAGGTGATGCTGCCGCTCGCCGAGCACTTCTCGGTGGTCGCGGTGGACCCGCGCGGAGTCGGCCGCTCCGACCTGCCGGAGACCGGGTACGACAGCACCACGGCGGCGACGGATCTCGCCCGGCTGATGACCGCGCTGGGCCACGAGAGCTTCGGGGTGGCCGGCCATGACGTCGGCATGATGCTGGCCTACGCGCTCGCCGCCGACCATCCCACCAGGGTCACCCGGCTCGTCCTGGCGGAGGCCGCCCTGCCCGGCATCTCCGACGACCCCGGCGCCCTCCCGCCGTCGAACCGTCCGGTCGAGGCCGCCTGGCACTTCATGTTCAACCGGCTGGCCTCCGTCAACGAGAAGCTGGTCGAGGGGCGCGAGGACATCTACTACCGGGACCAGTTCGCCGTGAAGGGGGCCACGCCCGACGCCATGCCGGCCGATGTCGTCGGTGTCTATGTCGACGCGCTCCGCCGGCCGGGCGCCCTGCACGCGAGCTTCCAGTACTACCGGGCCCTGGACGCGACGATCGCCCAGAACCGGGAGCGGGTGCGGGCCGCTCTGCCGATGCCCGTGCTGGCCGTCGGCGGCGGCGCCTTCCGGGGCGCCGCCGTCGCCCGGGACGTGCGGCGTGTCGCCACCGAGGTGACCGAGCTGGTGATCGAGGGCTGCGGGCACTACGTGCCCGAGGAGGCGCCGGACGCCCTCGTCGCGGCGCTGCTGTCGTTCTTCGGCGAGCGCGCGTGACACGGCGGCCGTCGGCGGGCCCGGCTCACGTCCGCGGCCGGGCCCGCCGACGGCCCGCGATCACCAGGCGGCCGGGTACCAGGCGCCGTTGTACCACTGCTCGTTGGCGCCGTCGTTGTGGTGATCCATGTTGAAGTCGTCGGGGTAGTTCCGGACGTGGTTGTTCGGGTACGTCCAGATGCCGGCGGACTCGTCGCAGACGTAGTCCCAGTGGCAGATCGTCTTGACCGGTACGTCTCCGAAGAACCTGTCGGCACCGGCGAGCGGGGGGCCGACGATGCCGCCGAACGGCACGGACCCCCCGTTGGCACCGGGGCCGCCCTGGCGCTTGGGGTCCGCGATGAGAATGGCGTTGACGTTGTCGAACGTCTGCCAGTTCTCGGTGACCCAGGTGTGCACCACCGCGGCGCCCAGGGAGTAGCCGCCCATCTTGACGTGCTGGCCCGGGCACGCGGCACGCTGGTCGCGCACCAGCCGGTTGAGCTCGTTCACACCCGCCCGGGCGCTCGCGCCGTTGGGGATTTGGGTGGGATAGCCGACGTGCTGCTGGATGTTGCCGGTGAAGCCGTCGTTGTTCCAGGAGCTTCCCGTGCCGCCGACGACGATCGTGTACGTGCCCTCGCACGGCGCCGTCGCGACTGCCGCCTCTGCCGTGGACGCCTGTGTCACCGAAAGCCCCGCCGCCAGCAGAAGTCCGGCCGAGGCGGCCGTGATCCTCTTCGCGCGCATGCGATCCTCCCCATCTGGTCTGCCTGCGTCCGACGACCGTGGCAGTGACCGATGGAATTCCGATGAATCGCGTGGGGGGCCGGATCCTCCGGCGGCTCAGCGGCGCCTTCGGCCGGAGCACCGCCGGCCGGTGACGCTCCGGCTTCCCGGCGGAGCGGCAGGACGGCTCAGCGGCGCTTTCCGGCGGAGCGACACAGCGCGGCGGGGAGCGGCACGATACGGGAAAGCCGGTGCCGTCGTCGTACGGCACCGGCTTTCGCGCGCGATCGTTCGGCGGGCGCGGCGGGCGTCACGCCCGGACGCCGACGGGGCTCACTGGCCCTGGTCCCGGCCCTTGGCGGCCTTCTTCTCCTCGGCGTCCGCGATGACCGCCTCCGCCACCTGCTGCATCGACATCCGCCGGTCCATCGAGGTCTTCTGGATCCACCGGAAGGCGGCCGGCTCGGACAGGCCGTACTGGGTCTGGAGCACCGACTTGGCCCGGTCCACCAGCTTCCGGGTCTCCAGTCGCTGGGCGAGATCCGCGACCTCCTTCTCCAGCGCCCGCAGCTCCGCGAACCGGGACACCGCCATCTCGATGGCCGGCACCACGTCGCTCTTGCTGAACGGCTTCACCAGATACGCCATCGCGCCGGCGTCCCGGGCCCGCTCGACCAGCTCGCGCTGGGAGAAGGCGGTCAGCATCAGGACCGGGGCGATGGACTCGCCCGCGATCTTCTCGGCCGCCGAGATGCCGTCCAGGACGGGCATCTTCACATCGAGGATCACCAGGTCGGGGCGGTGTTCCCGGGCGAGCTCCACCGCGGCGGCGCCGTCACCGGCCTCGCCCACGACCGTGTAGCCCTCCTCTTCGAGCATCTCCTTGAGGTCGAGACGGATCAGAGCCTCGTCCTCGGCGATGACGACACGGGTCGTCACCGGCGGGACGTGCGCGGTGTCACCGTCGTCGGCGACGGGCTGGGGCGACTCGGGGGCGGTCACGGATGCTCCTCGTTCCAGGGCAGGTACAGCTGCCCACGAGCCTACCCACCTCCTGTAAGGTAGGACCACGCAGGGTGCCCTGCGTCCTTGCATTCCAAGGCCCCAGTACTCCAACTGGTCAGAGAGGCCGCTCTCAAACAGCGGACAGTGTGGGTTCGAATCCCACCTGGGGCACTTTTCCTTCGTTTCCACACTCCGCTCGCACCACGGTCCGTGACCCCACTCGCACGGAGTTCCGCGCGGTCGCGGACACCGGACCGTCCCTTCGCCCGCCTCGTCGTCCCTCGTCGCCGAGGCGCCACCACGGCGCCCGCCGGGCGGGCCGTCCCCCGCCCCGCACGGCTACGTCAGACTCTCCCCGATGTGGTGCACCCGGACGAGATTGGTGGTCCCGGCCATCCCCGGCGGCGAACCGGCCGTGATCACCACCAGGTCGCCCTTGCGGCACCGTCCGATCCGCAGCAGTTGCTCGTCCACCTGGGCGACCATGGCGTCCGTCGAGTCCACCTGCGGGCCCAGGAACGCCTCCACGCCCCAGGAGAGGCTGAGCTGCGCCCGGGTCGCCGGGTCCGGAGTGAAGGCGAGCAGCGGAATGGGGGAACGGTAGCGGGAGAGCCGCTTCACGGTGTCCCCGGACTGGGTGAAGGCGACCAGCAGGGTGGCACCGAGGAAGTCGCCCATCTCGGCCGCAGCCCTGGCCACCGCGCCGCCCTGGGTGCGGGGCTTGCTGCGCTCGGTGAGCGGCGGCAGTCCCCGGGCGAGCAGATCCTCCTCGGCGGCGGTCACGATCCGGCTCATCGTGCGGACCGTCTCCACCGGGTAGCGGCCCACGCTGGTCTCGCCGGAGAGCATCACCGCGTCGGTGCCGTCGAGCACCGCGTTGGCCACGTCGGAGGCCTCGGCGCGGGTGGGACGGGAGTTGTCGATCATCGAGTCCAGCATCTGGGTGGCGACGATGACCGGCTTGGCGTTCCGCTTGGCCAGCTTGACGGCGCGCTTCTGGACGACCGGCACCCGCTCCAGCGGCATCTCCACGCCGAGGTCGCCCCGGGCCACCATGATGCCGTCGAAGGCGGCCACGATGCCCTCGATGTTCTCGACCGCCTGCGGCTTCTCGATCTTGGCGATCACCGGGATCCGCCGGCCCTCCTCGTCCATCACCCGGTGGACGTCCTCGATGTCCCGGCCGCTGCGGACGAAGGAGAGCGCGATCAGATCGGCGCCGGTGCGCAGGGCCCAGCGGAGGTCCGCCACGTCCTTCTCGGAGAGGGCGGGCACCGAGACCGCGACCCCGGGCAGATTGAGCCCCTTGTGGTCCGAGACCATGCCGCCCTCGGCCACCCGGGTGCGCACCCGGGGCCCCTCGACGGCGATCACGTCCAGCGCCACCCGGCCGTCGTCCACCAGGATCCGTTCCCCGGGCGCCAGATCGCCGGCCAGGCCCCGGTAGGTGGTGCCGCACAGGTGCCGGTCGCCCTCGACCGGCTCCACGGTGATGGTGAACTCGTCCCCGCGTTCAAGGAGTACGGGCCCCTCGCGGAACCGCCCGAGGCGGATCTTCGGGCCTTGAAGGTCCGCGAGGACGCCCACGCTGCGGCCGGTCTCGTCGGCGGCTTTGCGTACGTGCTGGTAGCGCTCCTCGTGATCGGCGTGGCCGCCGTGGCTGAGGTTGAGGCGGGCGACGTCCATCCCGGCTTCGACCAGTGCCTTGATCTGGTCGTACGTGCCGGAGGCGGGGCCCAGGGTGCAGACGATTTTGGCTCGGCGCATGAGTCGAGCCTAGGGCTTACCGACCGGTAGGACGTCGGCTCCGGGCGACTGCCCAACGACCAGAGGATGAAAGCTTGTTGACAAGTGTTTACGTGTGCGGGGAGATGCTCCGATGAGCGCACCGGAACACTCCCGAAATGCCGCCGGAACGCCCCCGGAACACCGCCCCGCACCCCGCGCCCGGGTCGGCTACAGCTTCGGCGGGTGCATGGTGAAGCGGGCGTTCACCTGGGCGGTGACGGTCTGGCGCTGGGGCTCCAGATCGAGCGCGGGGGCCGCTTCGGCCGCCGCCCCCGCGAAGGCCATCCGGGCGGAGCCGGGGGCCGGGGGCCCGGCGTACGGGACGGCGTTCTCCGCGCCCAGGTCGGCCAGCTCCACCAGGGCGGCCAGCTCGGTGCCGAGCGCCCCGGCGTACTCGCGGGCCCGCTGCACCGCCTCCCGTACCGCCTGGCGGCGCGCCTCGGCATGGGCCGGTGAGTCCGGGCGCAGCCCCCACCAGGGGCCGTCCACCTGGACCAGCTCCAGGTCCGCGAGCCGGGTGGTCAGCTCCCCGAGGGCGGTGAAGTCGGCCAGTTCGGCGGAGATGTGGACGCGCCCCTGGTACGCGCGCACCCGTTCGCCCTTGCCGTGCCGGGTGAGCTGGGGGCTGATCGAGAACGCCCCGGTCTCCAGCTTCTCCACCGCGTCGCCGTAGGACTTCACCAGTTCCAGGGCGGCGGTGTTGCGGCGGGTCAGGTCCTCCAGGGCGGTGCGGCGGTCGGTGCCCCGGGCGCTGACGGTGATCCCGATCCGGGCGACCTCGGGGTCCACCTCGATCAGGGCCTCGCCGCGCACGGCCACCCGCGGCGACCGGGCGGTGCCGTACGGCAGTTCGGCACCGCCGGCCGGATCCGGTGCCAGGGGGCCGCCGGTAGCGGGCCGGTCGGCAAACGGTCCGTCGGGGAACGGTTCGTCGGTCATGCGGTGGCTCCTTCACAACAGTGCTCGGAACGACAGGACAGCGGAACAGCGGTACGGCTGGACGGTGGAGCGATGGAACTGCGGGAGTGCGGGACGACGGGACTGCGAGACGGCGGGACGGCGGGACAGCGGGACAGCGGTGCGTGGAACGCCCGGGGACGGAGACGGGAATCGGTCACCCGATCGCAACCCGGGGGGACTATTGCACTCCCCTACCCCTGCGCCAGAATCTACGCGCGTTGTGGACACGAGGGATTGTCCGCGCGACGGGGCCGCCGGGACATCTCCGGACCGGCTCCGAAGGAAACACCGGTACGAAGGAGTACACATGCCGCTGAATCGCAGGACGTTCCTGGAGCGCTCCGCCGCCGCGGGCGCGGGCGCCGCCGTCGCGGGCACGGCCGCCGCCGCTCCCGCCGCGGCGCGGGACCACGGGCGTCCGCCGCGGCGCTACGCCTTCACCGTGATGGGCACCACCGATCTGCACGGGAACGTCTTCAACTGGGACTACTTCACCGACCAGGAGTTCGACGACAAGGCCCACAACGACGTCGGCCTCGCCAAGATCTCCACCCTGGTGAACCGGGTCCGCCGGGAGAAGGGCCGCCGCAACACCCTGTTGATCGACGCGGGCGACACCATCCAGGGCACCCAGCTCTCGTACTACTACGCCAAGGTCGACCCGATCACCGCCCGGCGCGGCCCGGTCCACCCGATGGCTCAGGCGATGAACGCCATCGGCTACGACGCCGCCGCGCTCGGCAACCACGAGTTCAACTACGGCATACCGGTACTGCGGAAGTTCCAGGAGCAGTGCGACTTCCCGCTGCTCGGCGCCAACGCGCTGGACGCGAAGACCCTGCGGCCGGCCTTCCCGCCGTACAGCGTGCACCGGCTGCGCACCCCCTGCGGGCAGGACGTCCGGGTGGCGGTGCTCGGCCTCACCAACCCGGGCATCGCCCTCTGGGACAAGGCGAACGTCAGCGGCAAGATGGTCTTCCCCGGCCTGGAGGAGCAGGCCGCGAAGTGGGTGCCCCGGCTGCGCTCGATGGGCGCCGACGTGGTGATCGTCTCGGCCCACTCCGGCTCCAGCGGCACCTCCTCGTACGGCGATCAGCTACCGTACGTGGAGAACGCCGCCGCCCTGGTGGCCGAGCGGGTGCCGGGGATCGACGCCATTCTGGTGGGCCACGCGCACACCGAGATCCCGGAGTACCGGGTGGCCAACAAGGCGACCGGCAAGGAGGTCGTGCTCTCCGAACCGCTCAAGTGGGGGCAGCGGCTGACCCTGTTCGACTTCGAGCTGGTCCGGGAGCGGGGCCGCTGGACGGTCGAGAAGGTCACGGCGAAGGTGCTGAACTCCAACACCGTCCCGGAGGACCCGGCGATCACCCGGCTGCTCGGGGACGAGCACCGCAAGGTCGTCGCCTACGTCAACCAGACCATCGGCACCTCGGTCGCGGCCATGAGCACCGCCGACGCCCCCTGGAAGGACGAGCCGATCATCGACCTGATCAGCCATGTCCAGGCCGAGACGGTGAAGGCGGCGCTGGCCGGCGGCGCGTACGCCGGGCTGCCGGTGCTCTCCCAGGCGTCCTGCTTCTCCCGTACGGCGCGGATCCCGGCCGGGCAGGTCACCATCAAGGACGCGGCCGGGCTCTACCCGTTCGAGAACACCCTGGAGGCCCGGCTGCTCACCGGGGCCCAGCTCAAGGACTACCTGGAGTTCTCGGCCCGGTACTACGTGCGGACCCCGGCCGGCGCCCCGGTGGACACGGCGAAGCTCACCAACGCCGAGAACACCCCGGACTACAACTACGACGCGGTGTACGGGCTCTCGTACGAGATCGACATCGCCCGCCCGGCCGGCTCCCGGATCACCGGCCTCAGCCACGCGGGCAAGCCGGTCGACCCGGCGGCCCGGTTCGTGCTGGCGGTCAACAACTACCGGGCCAGTGGCGGCGGGGCGTTCCCGCATGTCGCCACCGCCCAGCAGCTCTGGTCCAACTCGGAGGAGATCCGGAACACCATCATCCAGTGGGTGCGGGCGAAGGGCACCGTCGACCCGGCCGCCTTCGCCTCGGTCGAGTGGCGGCTCACCCGCGACGGGGTCCCGGTCTTCTGACCCCGGCCGCAGGAGGAGTTCCGACTCCGGCCGTACGGGGCGTTCCCGTCCCGGCCGTACGGGAAGTCCCGCCGCTCAGCAGGTTCTGAGCGGCACCAGTGGAGGCGCCTGGCCGGGAACGGCGGGCGCCTCCCCCCGGTCGAGACCGAAGCTGGTGAAGGCGGTCCGGCCCGGCAGGGGATACGGCTCCGTGCCGGTGAGCGCGTTGAGGATGGTGGCGCTCCGCCAGGCGGCGAGGCCCAGATCGGGCGCGCCCACGCCATGGGTGTGGGT
>NZ_JANUGQ010000014.1 GCF_024756275.1 Streptomyces pyxinae
TCCCCCCCCCCCCCCCCCCGGCCCCGCCCCCCCCCCCTCCCCCCCCCCCCCCCCCCCCCCCCCCCCCCCCCCCCCCCCCCCCCCCCGCGCGCCCCCCCCCCCCCCCCCGCACCCCCCCCCCCCCCCCCCCGGGGGCGGGGGGGGGGGGGGCCCCCGGGCCCACCCCCCGCGCCCCCCCCCCCCCGCCCGCCGTCCCCCCCCCGCCCCCCCCCCGGCCCCGGGGGCCCCCCCCGGGGGGCCGGGGCCCGGGGGGCCCGGGCGCGGGGGGCCGCTTCGGCGGGCATCGTGATCCGGGAGTGGCTCGGGTGGGGGGGGGGGGGGGGGGTGGGTGGCTCGGGGTGCGGCGGCGGGCGGTGGCACGGGCGGGCACGGGGCCGGTACGGGGCAGTGACGTGGGCCGGCCGCGTGGGGAGTCTACGCAGCGGCGGCGGTCCGGAACAGCCCGTCGGGGGAACGGTCGGGACCGGGGATCAGGAGCCGCCGGCGCTCGGCCGGGACCGGGGATCAGGGCCGCCGGCGCCCGGCCAGGACCGGGGTCACGGACCGCCGGCGCTCGGCCGGGACCGAGGATCAGGACCGTCGGCGCTCGGCCGCCGCCCGGGGTCACGGACCGCCGGCGCTCTCGTAGGGACGCCGCCGGCCACGTACCCGGCTCATCAGCAGCTCACGCAGATGGCGCGCGTGGCGGCGGCTGACGGCGAGTTCGGCGGCGCCGACCCGGACGGTGGTGACCCCGGCGTCCAGCCGCAGTTCGTCGATCCGGCCCAGGGCGACCAGATGGCTGCGGTGGATCCGGACGAAGCCGCGCGCCGCCCAGCGCTCCTCCAGGACGGCGAGCGGGATGCGGACCAGATGGCTGCCCTCGTCGGTGTGGAGCCGGGCGTAGTCGCCCTGGGCCTCGACATACGCGATGTCGTCCACCGGGACGAAGCGGGTGACGCCGCCGAGTTCGACCGGGATCTGTTCCACCGGCGCGGTGGCGGGCGGCGGTTCGGTCAGCTCGCTCACCCGGCGCACCGCCTCCGCGAGCCGCTCGGCCCGGACCGGCTTCAGCACGTAGTCCACCGCCCGCAGGTCGAACGCCCGGACGGCGAAGCCCTCGTGGGCGGTGACGAAGACGATCAGCGGCGGGCGGGCGGACCCGCCGAGCAGCCGGGCGAGGTCAAGCCCGGAGAGGCCGGGCATATGGATGTCCAGGAAGACGACGTCGATCGCCTCCGCCCCGTCGGGACCGGCGTCCAGGGCCCGGCCGATGCGGCGCAGCGCCCCGGCGGCGTCGCCGGCGCCCTCCGCGCCGCGCACCCGGGGGTCCGCGCGCAGCAGATGCAGCAGTTCCGCGAGGGCGGGCTCCTCGTCGTCGACGGCCAGTACACGCAGCATGAGCGGAGTGTAGGAGGCCGGCGGTTCCGGTGGGGTGGAAAGTTGAGCGTTGAGCGGACGGTACGCGTACTCCTGGTGGCAGCCGGACGAGACCGGTCACGCGCGAAACGAGGGGCACCCACCCATGAGTCTGCGGGAGCGGCACCAGGATGTCGCCGCCCATGCGCTGGGCCTGCTGGAGCCGGCCGACGCGCTCGCCTGCGAGGAGCATCTCGCGCGGTGCCTGCCGTGCGCCGGCCGGCTGGCCGGGTTCGCGGTGCCGGTGGCGGCGCTGGCCCAACTGGCCGGGCGGGCCCCGCTGGAGCCGCTGCCAGGGGTACGGACGGGCGGCGGCCGGGGCACGGGGGCGGGCGGGCGTGGTCGCGGACGGCGGGGACGGCGGGGGCCGGGGCCGCGCCGGACACCGGTCGTCCGGCTGCGGCCGCGGCTGGTGGCGGCGGTCGCGGCGGTGGCCGTGGCGGTGCCCGGCGCGGTGCTGCTGTCCGGCCGGGTGGAACCGGCGGCCCCGCGCCCCTCGGCGGCGGTGACGCTGCGGGACCGGCCCTGGGGCACCGAGGTGGCGCTGCGGATGACCGGGGTGACCGGACCGCGCGTCTGCGAGCTGGTGGTGGTCGGCGCCGACGGGTCCGAGCAGCCGGTGCTGACCTGGGGCGTGTACGGGGCGGAGGGCGCCCCGGTGCTGGAGAGCGCCACCGCCCTGCGGCGCGCCGAGATCGACCGGCTGGAGGTCCGGTCGGCGGACGACGGCGAGCCGCTGGTGACCTGGCGGCCGTAAGCGGGGAGGTACCCGGGCCCGGGCGGCACCGGAGGCGGCCGGCTGGGCGGCTCGCCTCACGCCCGGGCCCGTCGGGGCGCCGGCGGCCGGCCGGGGCGGGCCGGGGGCGGCTGTTGGGAGTGGTCCGGGGGCGGCCGGGCGACGGGGGCAGCCGGGGCGACGGGTCCACGGACAGCCGGGGGCGGCGGGGGACGGCAGGGGCACCGTTCGGACGGATCCAGGAACAGCCGGGGACAGACAGGAACAGCCGGGGGCGGCGGGAGACGGCAGGGGCACCGTTCGGACGGATCCAGGGACAGCCGGGGGCGGCGGGAGACGGCCGGGGCGCCGTTCCGATGCGCCCGGACGGCCGGGCGGCCGTTCCGGCTCACCGAACGGGGGCGGCGGCCCGGCGGCGGGTCACTTCAGCAGCCGGGAGAGCCGGCGGTCGGCGAGCGGTTTGCCGCCGGTCTGGCAGGTGGGGCAGTACTGGAGCGAGGAGTCGCTGTACGACACCTCCCGGACGGTGTCGCCGCAGACCGGGCACGGCTCGCCGGTGCGCCCGTGCACCCGCAGCCCGCTCTTCTTCTCGGCCTTGAGCCGCCCGGCCGCCACGCCGCGCGAGCGGTCCACCGCCTCGCCCAGGGTGGTGCGCATCGCCTCGTAGAGCCGTCCGGTCTCCTCCTCGGTCAGATTCTGGACGGGCTTGAAGGGCGACATCCGGGCGGCGTGCAGGATCTCGTCGCTGTACGCGTTGCCGATGCCGGCGATCAGCCCCTGGTCGCGCAGCGCCCCCTTGATCTGGCGCCGCTCCCCCGCCAGCAGCGCGGTGAAGGCGGCCCGGTCGAACTCCGGGACGAGCGGGTCGGGACCGAGCCGGGCCACCCCCGGCACCTCGGCCGGGTCCCGGACCAGATGGACGGCGAGGCGCTTGGTGGTGCCCGCCTCGGTGAGGTCGAAGCCGTCCCCGCCGGTGAGCGCCACCCGCAGGGCGAGCGGGCCCTTGCCGGGGCGGGGCGGCCCGGAGGGGAGGACGTCCTTCCACTGGAGCCAGCCCGCGCGGGCGAGGTGGATCACCAGATGGAGCCCGCCCGCGCCGATGTCCAGGAACTTGCCGTGCCGGGCCACGGTCTCCACGGTGGTGCCGGCCAGCGCGGAGAGCGGCGGGTCGTACGTCTTGAGCACACTGATGGCGACGGGCAGGGCGCGGGCGATCTCCTTGCCGACCAGCTGGCCGTCGAGGAACTCGCGCAGGGCCTCCACCTCGGGGAGTTCGGGCATGGTTCCAGACTGCCGCAGCGGGCGGCGGTACGCGCGCGCCGGAGCGGGCCCGGGGCGCGCGCGGCGCCCGGCCCCGGGCGGGGGTCAGGCCGTCGTCTGGGAGGCGGCCGCCTCGGGGCGGAGGGCGGCCAGGGTGAGCGGGTGCGCCGGGGGGTCGGGCAGCACGATCCGGGAGGTGACGGTGAGGTCCGGTCCGGCGTGCAGCAGCTCGCCCGGGGCCATCAGCCGCCACTCGGGATGGTCGTCCATCCGTTCGCTGGCGACCACGACGGCCGGCGCGCCGGCCAGTTCCCCGGAGTGGACGCGCAGCCGGCCGGCCGTACCGCTGTGGTCCAGGTGCCGGTCGCCGTGCGGGCCGCCGGCGCCCCGGCGGAGCACGTACAGCCGGTGGGTCTCCGGATAGCGCAGCGCCCAGAGGCCGTCGGGGGTGATCAGGACCAGATTGAGGGCGAAGACCGGCAGCTGGCGGGCGATCCAGCGGGCCGCCCGGGTGATCCCGGCCGTCACGTCCCCGCCGCAGGCCCGGGTCTCCCGGGTGATGAGGGCGAAGAACCGCTCCGAGTCGGTGTCGCCCGCGACCAGTTCCCGGTCCGGCCCCAGCTCGGTGTCGAGCGCGTCCAGCCCCTCGACGACCCCGTTGTGCGCGAACAGCCGCCCGTCCTGGACGAACGGATGGGTGTTGCGCGGGTCCAGTCCGCCGGTGGAGGCGTACCGGACATGGGCCAGGAAGGTGGCCGAGCAGAGCTCCCGGGCCTCGGTGGCGAACTCCCGGTCGCGGAAGGCCGCGATGGGCGCCTTGTGGACGCGCGGGCTGCCGTCGGCGGCGAAGTGGCCGAGCCCGGTGCCGTCCGGGTCACGGTGGCTCTGGCCCCGGAGGCTGTCGGGGGCGTCGAGCAGCCAGAAGGTGGCATGGGTGCGGCGCGGTGCGCTGCTGAGCCCGAACAGTCGGCACATGCGATGTCCCTGGTGGTGGTCGGATCGATGGAGGTGGCCGGGCCGGTTCCCCGGCGGCGGTGGGCGGTGCCGGGGACGGCCGGCCGGGGCGCACCCGGCCGGGGCGGCCGCCGGTCCGGGCGTGCCGGACCGGCGGAGCCGGAATCCGCGACGGCCCCCGGCCGGCGGGGGTCAGTGGCGGCCGGGGCGGCGGGGATTCTTGGTCTCGGCGCCGTGGGCGAAGCCGCCGGCGTCCTCGGCGGTGCGCTGCGGGGCGCTCCCCCGGTCCAGCCGCTCCACCGCCCGGCGCAGATCGGCCAGGAGCAGGTCCGCGAGGTCGTGGCCGAAGCCGTTGCGGACGACGACGCGCAGGGCGGCCAGGTCGGTGCGGTCGGCCGGGAAGGTGTAGGCGGGCACCAGCCAGCCGCGCTCGCGCAGGGCGGCGGACACGTCGTACACGCTGTAGTGGTCCACGCCGTCGCGCAGCCGGAAGGCGAAGACGGGCGCCTCGGAGCCGTCGGTGACCAGGTCGAACGGTCCCAGCTCCGCGATCCGGGCGGAGAGCCGGGTCGCCACCTCCCGGCAGGTCCGCTGGACCCGGCGGTAGCCGTCGAAGCCGAGCCGGAGGAAGTGGTAGTACTGCGCGACCACCTGGGCGCCGGGGCGGGAGAAGTTGAGCGCGAAGGTGGGCATGTCGCCGCCCAGGTAGTTCACGTGGAAGACCAGGTCCTCCGGGAGGGCGTCGGCGTCCCGCCAGAGCGCCCAGCCGACGCCGGGCATCACCAGGCCGTACTTGTGCCCGGAGGTGTTGATGGAGGCGACCCTCGGCACCCGGAAGTCCCAGCGCAGCTCCGGGTCGAGGAACGGGGCGATCATGGCGCCGGAGGCCCCGTCCACATGGATCGGTACGTCGGTCCCGGTGCGCTCCTGAAGGCCGTCCAGGGCGGCGGCGATCTCCGCGACCGGCTCGTAGCTGCCGTCGAAGGTGGAGCCGAGCACGGCGACGACGCCGATGGTGTTCTCGTCGCAGAGCGCGACCGCCGTCTCGGGGGTGAGGTGGTAGCGGTCGCCCGCCATGGGGACGTACCGGGGCTCCACCTCGAAGTAGTCGGCGAACTTCTCCCAGCAGATCTGGACGTTGACGCCCATCACCAGATTGGGCCGGTCGGCCGGGAGCCCGGCCGCCCGGCGCCGCCGCTGCCAGCGCCGCTTGAGGGCGAGTCCGCCCAGCATCGCGGCCTCGCTGGAGCCGGTGGTGGAACAGCCGGTGGCGTGCCGGGGGTCCTCGGCGTTCCAGAGCCGGGCGAGCATATGGACGCAGCGGGTCTCCAGCTCGGCGGTCTGCGGGTACTCGTCCTTGTCGATCATGTTCTTCTCGGCGCACTCGGCCATCAGCCGCCGGGCGTACGGGTCGGCCCAGGTGGTGACGAAGGTGGCGAGGTTGAGCCGGGCATTGCCGTCGAGCATCAGTTCGTCGTGGACCAGCTGATAGGCGACCTCGGGCGCCATCTCGCCGTCCGGGAGCGCGTAGCGCGGCACGGTCACCGGTTCCCGGCTGAAGAGCGGGTTCAGCTCCAGGTCGCGCTCGGCCCCCGGGCCGGCGCGGCCGGCCGCGCCGGGGCGGCCGTGACGGCGGTCGTGGCCGCCGTGCCCGCCCCGGCCGCTGTGGCCGCGCTCGTGGCCGCCCTCCGGGTGGTGCCGGTGCTGCTCGCTCGCCATGGCTGCCCGTCCTTCCGCGCCGGTCGGCCGCCGTCCCGGCCGTCCCCGCTGCTCTTCCCGCCCGGACGCCCGGGTTCCGCGCCCCGGTCGCGATCCGCCCGGAACGGACCAAGCGCGGGGGTGGGCCCGCGCCGTCGTGACACCGGCGAGGCGGGAGCGGGCCGGGGCGCCGTGGCACCGGCGGCGGCGCGGAGGCGGACCGGGGTCGGTCGTCGCACCGGGCCGAACGGGGGCGGCTCCGGGCCGTCGTGGCACCGGTGGCGCGGGAGCGGCCGGGGCCGCCGGTACGCCCCGGCGGCGGTCATGGCTCCGGGTGGTCCGCGTCCGGCGCCGGGGGTACGGCGAACTCGCACCAGACGGACTTGCCGCCGCCGCGCGGCTCCACACCCCAGCGGTCCGCCAGCCGGTCCACCAGGAGCAGCCCCCGGCCGGAGAGCCCGGACTCCCCCGGGTCGCGGCGGCGGGGCAGGGCGCTGGAGCGGTCCTCCACCTCCACCCGCAGCCGGCGGTCGGGGCCCGGCGGCATCCGGAGGGTGAGGATCGCTCCGCCGTCGGTGTGCACCAGGGCGTTGGTGATCAGCTCATCGGCCGCCAGCTCGATCTCGTCCGACCGCTCCTCCGCGCCCCAGGCACGGACCGCGGCGCGGATCATGTGCCGGGCGGAGCCGAGCGCCTCCGGGTCGCCCTGGCCGACGTGCTGCCGGAGCCGGCCCCCGGCGCCGGGGCGGGCGCCGCCGGTCCGGCCCAGCAGCAGAATGGCCACGTCGTCCTCGCCGCCCCGGCCGTCCACCACCTGGCAGAGCCGGTCGGCCAGTTCCTGGAGGTCCCGGGGGCCCCGGTTCACCAGGGCGGTGAGCCAGCGCATGCCCTCGTCCAGGTCGGCGCCCGGCTGTTCGACCAGTCCGTCGGTGTAGAGCAGCAGCGCCTGGCCGGGGTCCAGCTCCAGGGTGCTGACCGGGTAGTCGAGCCGGCCGAACTCCGCCGAGAGGCCGAGCGGCAGTCCGCCGGGCAGCGGCAGCCGGCGGCAGCTCCCGTCGGTGTCCCGGAGCAGCGGGTCGACATGGCCCGCCCGTACCGCCTGGAGCACCCCGGTCGCCAGGTCGGCCTCCATGTAGGTGCAGGTGGCGAACCGGTCGGTGTCCAGCTCGTGCAGGAAGACCGAGGCCCGGGCCATCACGGTGGCGGGCGGGTGGCCCTCGGCCGCGTACGCCCGCAGCACGATCCGCAGCTGGCCCATCACGGCCGCCGCGTGGGTGTCGTGCCCCTGTACGTCCCCGATGACTGCGCCGACCCGGCCGCCGGGCAGCGGGATGATGTCGTACCAGTCGCCGCCGATGTCCCGGCCCAGCCGGGCGGAGCGGTAGCGGACCGCGATCCGGGCGCCCGGGACGGCCGGGATGCGGCGCGGCAGCATCGCCTGCTGGAGCCCCTCCGCGAGGTCGTGCTCCTGCTCGAAGAGCATGGCCCGCTGGATGCTCTGCCCGATGCTGCTGCCGAGCGCGACCAGCACATTGCGGTCGTCCGGGGTGAAGCCGTCCTTGTCGTCGTAGAGCAGCCCGATGGCGCCGATGGGCCGGGCCTGGGCGATCAGCGGGAGATAGGCGGCCGAGGTGATCCCGAGCCCGCTGATGTGCGGCCACAGGATCGGATAGGAGGCGGCGAAGTCCTCGGGCGACTCGATGAACCGGGGCGTCAGCGTCCGGACCACCTCGCTCATCGGATACTGCTCGTCCACCCGGGTGTAACGGGTGCCGGGCACATGGGCGCCCTCGGGGCCGTCGGCCACCAGATGGATCCGGCCGGTCTCCAGCAGCCCCATCACCACACTGGTGGCGCCGAGGTGGGCGAGCCCGCGCGAGTCGTTCAGCACGTCGATGACGTCGCCCACGGTCCGGGCGTGGGCGAGGGCGGCGGTGGTGGCCTCCACCACGCTGGTCTGCCGCCGCCGCTCCAGGTCCACCTCGGCCCGGGCGGTGGATTCCGCCAGCTCCCGGGTGGCGTCCCGGACGACCCCGATGATCCGGTGCGGCCGGCCGGTCTCGTCCCGGCGGACGACGCCCTGGGTATGGGCCCAGCGCAGGCTTCCGTCGCGGCGCCGGACCCGGAAGTAGGTGCCGTACTCGGCGTCCCCGCTCTTGAGCGCCTGGGCCACCAGGCCGTCCAGCCGGATGGCCTCGTCCGGCGGCACCCGGGCGGCGAGACTCGCGGGTCGGCCGTCGTACGCCGCCGGGTCCATGTCGAACACCTCGAGCGCCGCCTGGCCGAGGTGCATCCGCCCGCTCGCCAGGTCCCAGTCGAAGCAGCCCATGCGATTGAGGGACAGGCTCAGATCCGGTTGGGCGGGCCAGTCCTCGGGGAGCGACAGCGCGTCCGCCGCCGGATCAACCATGGGGCCACTCTGCCACTGTTTGTCGGGTTTATCGACCTCGGTCCGGCGCGGGGAGGGGCGGGCCGGAGGGCCGGCGCGGGGCGGATCCGGCCTCCGTCGGACCCGGGAAGGGCGGGCCAGGCGCCCCCTCCCGGGCGGCCTCGGCCCCGGTCCGGGGCGGAAGGGACGGGCATGGCCGAGCCGGGTCCCGGGACGGCTCGGCGCAGACCGGTCCGGCACGGGCGCATCCGTTCCGGGCGGACCCGGTCCCCGGGCCCGGCAAGGGCCGCACCGCCCCGGGCGGGGCTCAGCCCCTGGTCCGGCGCGGGCGCACCCGCCCCGGGGCGGGCTCAGCCCTCGATGACCACCGCTCCGGCGTCCTCGCCCTCGCCCGGCGCACCGGGGGCGCCCCCGCCGTCCGGGCCGGGTCCGGCCGAGGAGGAGCCGTCCGCCCCGCCGGACTCCGCGTCCGGCTCGGGGACGTCGCCGCCGGAGATCCCGGGCACGGCGAACTCCGGGTCCTGGGCGTCCGGCGCCTGAGCGCCCGGGTCGTCCGGCTCCGGGGAGTCCGGCTCCATGCCGCCGCCACCCTCCGGCTCCCCGGGCACCGCTCCGGACCCGG
The DNA here is from genome assembly GCF_024756275.1 of Streptomyces pyxinae. Classification (GTDB taxonomy): domain Bacteria; phylum Actinomycetota; class Actinomycetes; order Streptomycetales; family Streptomycetaceae; genus Streptomyces; species Streptomyces pyxinae. Next base: position 9,058 of record NZ_JANUGQ010000014.1, read on the forward strand.
CGTCCGGCTCGGGCGCCGGGTCCTGGGGCACCGGGTCGGCCCCGGTGGACCCGCCCGCGTCCGGGGCCGGCACGGCGGAGCCGGGCGCGGTGGCGCCGGAGCCGGCGGGTTCGTCAGCGCCGGGCCGGGTGGGCACCGGGACCGGGGCCACCGAGGACTCCGCGACGTCCCGGTCGGAAGGGGAGCCCGGGGGCGCGGTGGCAGGCTGCTTGTCCTGGTCACCGGAGGTGCCGGTCCTGCGCTCGATCCAGGTGTTGGCGGCGGTGTCGGCGATGATCAGATTGTCGATCATCTGCTGGGTGGGAGCGACGGTGATGACCCGGTCGGGCCGGTAACCCTCCCACCGCTTGCCGCGCTCCACCGCGCCCCCGCCGCCCGAGGGCTGGCGCAGCGGATTGCCGCAGGCACAGCGCACCCGGGGTGCCCCGTACTGGTCCACCAGCACCGCGGTGCCCGACTGGAGGACGGCGTGGAACGGGAACGCCGCGCCGTCGCGGTAGCCGTGGCTGGTCACCCGGGCGTCGGCCCGCAGCGTCACGGCGGTGAGGCCGCGCAGCCAGCCGGCGAGCCCCGCCGGAGCGACCCCGGCGGCCTGGGCGAAGGCCCGCGCCTTGGCCTGGTCCTCGGTCAGCAGACGGGTCTGCCGCGCCAGATCGCAGCTCGCGGCCCCCCGGGTGCCGCCGTACAGGCCGGGGGTGGCGCCCGAGACGTCGGGGCCGGAGGTCGTGCCGTCGGCCGGCGCGGTTCCGGCGGGAGCCCGGGGCGGCACCGCCCGGGGCGCCGGGGCCGCGACGGCGGTCGACGAGGTGAAGGGGTCGGGGCCGGGAACGTCGGCCGCCTGGAGGTAGAGCTCCTTGCCGGCGGCCACCCGCTCGGTGCCGGCCGTGCCCTGTTCGGCCTCGCTGCCGCAGCCCGCGCTCAGCAGCCCGGCGAGGACGACGGCGAGGACGGCCGGCACCCGGTACCGGCGGCGACGTGTCGGTGAACGCACGCGAAATCTCCCTCTTCGACCTGTCTGCACTCTCGTCTGTGCTCTTGTCCGGCTCCCGGCCCGTCCGGACCTTTCGCCTTGATCGGATCTCCCTGTCTGCCGCACCCGGGGGCGTCGCACCACCGGAAGGACGCCGAACGGGGCACCGGCCACCGGTACGGCCCAGCGGCCGGCCGGGCCTCTCCTCGGCGCCCGGGGCCGGTGCCCGAGGCCCGCCCCGGACGGCGACGGCCGCCCGCCGGACCGCTGCCGGGCCGACAGGACGACCCTTGTCTTGAACGCGTTCAAAAGAGGGTCTAGGGTCGGCGTGACAGTGAATTGAACGTGTTCAACATGCGGGGCTCCCCCAGGGGCCCGGAGAGGCGCGCGGCGTGTCCGTACTGGTCGGCCTGATCGTGATGCTCGGGATGCTGGTGATCGTGCCGCTGGGGCTGCGGCTGCTGGAGGCACCCGGACTGCCGACCGCGCGCCGGCTGTGGCCGCCCGGCGCGGTGGCGGGCGCCGTCTGCCTCTGGCTGCCGCGCGGAGCACCGGCCACCACGCTCGCCCTCTGCTACGCGCTCGGCGCGGCGGGCCTGCTCCTCTGCGCCGGGCTCCGGGTGCTGCGGGACCGCTCCCTCACCCCGTACGACCTCGCCGTGGCGACCGCGCTGGGGTGCCCGGCGATCGCCGCGCTCGCGCTGGTCGCGGAGCGTGCCGGGCACCCGCTGTTCGGCTTCGGCCTGGGCATCCTGGCGCTGACCGTGCCGCACTTCCACTTCGCCGGCTTCGCCGCCGCCCTGGTGGCCGGGCTGGTCTGCCGGGCGGCGGCCGGACCGCTCGCCCGGTTCGCCGCGCTGAGCGTGCCCGCCGGCACCCTGCTGGTGCTGCTGGGCTACTTCGTGGACGACTGGGCCGAGCTGGCCGGCGCGCTCGTCCTGACCGCCGGGATGTGGGCGGTGGCGCTGGTCACCCGGCGGGAGGTGAGCCCCGGCGGCGACCGCACCACCCGGGCGCTGCTCACCGTGGCGGCGGCGGTCCTGGTCGTCACCATGCTGCTCGCGCTGTGGTGGGCGCTGGGCGAGGCGACCGGGCTTCCGCACCCCGGCCTGGCCTGGATGGCCGCCACCCATGGCCTCGGCAACGCCCTGGGCTTCGCCCTCTGCTCGGTCCTGGCCTGGCTGCGGCTCGGCGGGGCACCCGGCCTCCGCCCGGCCGGGAGCGGCCGTCCGGCGGGCTCCGGCACGGCACCCGCCGGGGCCGCCCCACGCTGATCCCGCCCCGCCCCCCTGCCCGGCCCGGCCCGGCCCGGCCCGGTGAACCGGTGCCCCGCTGTACCGATGAATCCGATGAATCCGATGGACCCGACGAAGGAGACGGCCGCATGAACCGGCCCCCGCACACCCCTCGTACGACTCCGGCGGCACGCCCGGACCGTACGGAGAGCACGGAGAGCACGGAGAGCGCAGAGAGCGGCACCGGCGGCGCAGGCGGCACCGGCGCCTCCGGGGGCGGGCCCGGCTTCAGCTATCCGGAGGTCGGGGCCACCCGGTCGGCCGTGCTGCCGGACGGCTACCACCAGCTGCGGTACGCCACCCGGATCGGCCGGGGCCAGGAGACTTTCGCGGCGGCCGGCGCGGCCGTCACCACCTGGCGCATGCACCGCGCCTCCGGCGCCCGGATCCGGGCCGGGGCCGAGCGGGCGGCCCCGGGCGTGGCGGTGAAGGTCGCGCTCGGGTTCCCGCCGGTGGGGCTCGTCGCCCCCTGCCGGGTGATCTGGACGGCGTACGAGCCGGAGCGCACCGGCTTCGCGTACGGCACCCTGCCCGGGCACCCGGAGTGCGGCGAGGAGGCGTTCCTGGTGGAACTGCGGCCGGACGGCTCCGTCTGGTTCACCGTCACCGCCTTCAGCCGCCCGGCCCGCTGGTACACCCGGCTGGCCGGGCCGCTGGTGCCGCCCTGCCAGCGCGCGTACGCCCGCCGGCTCGGCCGCGTACTGCGCCGGCTGGCCCGGTGACCCGGCGCCGGCCCCGGTGCGGCACCGGCGCCGGCGGGGCCGTACCGGGGCCGGGCGGACGCCCATCCGATCGCCGCTGCCCGGCCGGGGCCGGATACTGGGGACGGTGGAATGGATCCCGTGGTTCGCCTCGTCCGACTACTGGCTGAGCCGGCTGGTCTTCCAGCGGGCGCTGGCCGGTGTGTACGCGGTCGCGTTCCTGAGCGCGGCGCTCCAGTTCCGCGCGCTGATCGGCGAGCGGGGCATCCTGCCCGTACCGGAGTTCCTGCGGCGGGTTCCGGCGCGCCGGGCGCCCAGTCTCTTCCGGTGGCGGTATTCGGACCGGTTCTTCGCGCTCTGCGCCTGGGGCGGGGCCGCTCTCTCACTGACCCTGGTCGCGGGGGCCGGGGACGCGGTGCCGCTGGCCGTGTCGATGCTCCTCTGGGCGGTGCTCTGGGGGCTGTATCTGTCGATCGTCAACGTCGGCCAGACCTGGTACGGATTCGGCTGGGAATCGCTCCTGCTGGAGACCGGTTTCCTCGCCGTCTTCCTCGGCAACGAGGACACCGCGCCACCCCTGCTGGTGCTCCTGCTGCTGCGCTGGCTGCTGTTCCGGGTCGAGTTCGGCGCCGGGCTGATCAAGATGCGCGGGGATTCCTGCTGGCGCGATCTGACCTGTCTCTACTACCACCACGAGACCCAGCCGATGCCCGGACCGCTCAGCTGGTTCTTCCACCGGCTGCCCCGGCCGCTGCACCGGGTGGAGACCGCGGCCAACCATGTGGCACAACTGGTGGTCCCGTTCCTGCTGTTCACCCCGCAGCCGGTGGCAAGCGTGGCGGCCGGACTGGTGGTGGTCACCCAGCTCTGGCTGGTGCTGTCGGGCAACTTCGCCTGGCTGAACTGGCTCACCGTCGTGCTCGCCCTCGCCGCGGTGGACGGCTCCCTGGTGGCCGACCCCCCGGTGCTGCCCGAACCGCCGCTCTGGTACGGGGTGCTGGTCCTCGCCGTCACCGTCCTGGTCCTGGTCCGCAGTTGGGGCCCCGCCCGCAATCTGCTCTCCCGGAACCAGGCGATGAACCGCTCGTTCGACCCGCTGCATCTGGTCAACACCTACGGGGCGTTCGGCTCGGTGGGCCGGGTGCGCGACGAGATCGTGGTGGAGGGCACCGACAGCCCGGCCGACGGGCCGGACACGGTGTGGCGGGAGTACGGCTTCCGGGGCAAGCCCGGTGATGTCCGGCGGCTGCCGCGCCAGTTCGCCCCGTACCATCTGCGGCTCGACTGGATGATGTGGTTCGCCGCCCTCTCCCCCGCCTACGCCCGCCCCTGGTTCGGGCCGCTGGTGGAGCGGCTGCTCGACGGGGACCGGGACACCCTGCGGCTGCTGCGCCACAACCCGTTCCCGGGCGTCCCGCCCGCCAGGATCCGCGCCCGGCTCTACCGTTACCGCTTCACCACCTGGCGCGAGCTGCGGGAGACGGGGGCCTGGTGGCACCGCACCCTGGTACGGGAGTTCCTGCCGCCCACCCGGCTGGCGGCCCCGGCCTCCCCGGCCGCCGGGGAGGGCGCGACCCCCTAGCGGAACGTGGCCCCGGCGCGGTACGGGCCCCGCCCCGCCCTGCCCGACCGCCGCGCCCCGGCGGAGACGGTGCCGGAAACGCTCGTGCCCCCGGCCGGACGGCGAGGGGGCACGGTCGTACCACGGGCGGGGCCGGGCGCGCGGCTCAGTCGATGCCGGGCAGGATGTGCGGCTCCGCGAGATCGTCCTCGTAGCCGGCCAGCCGGATGGGAGCGGACCGGGCCCACACGTCCAGACTGCCGAGCTTCTCGGCTCTGCCGGGCCGCTCGTCATGTTCGCCGGGTGTCTGCTCCTGCGTCGTCACTTCTGGTGTCACCGCGCACTCCTCCGTGTCGCGAACCTGTGGGACATCTGTGTGCCGTTCGGTCGCGGTGGCGCCGGAAGTCGGGCGGGACCGCGGCCTCAGGTGGCAGGCCTGTCCCAGGGCCGGAGCAGGAGGGCGGGTGGGCCCCCCGTTGGCCGGCCGTTCGCTTCAGAGTAACCACATGAGCACGGTCGCGCTCGATGGAACGCGTCACACCGGACGGTTCCGGACAGCGGAGGCGCAAAGCGGAGAAGTTACCGGAGAGTTCACCAAGGCGGCGTTCCCGGGGCGAGGCGCACTCCGGCGTGCGCCTCGCCCCGGAGGACCGGGGGGCCGGCCCTCCGGCTCAGCCGTGGCTCACCAGTTGCCGGGGGCGTAGTCCTTGAGGAAGCAGCCGTACAGGTCCTCGCCCAGCTCGCCCCGGACTATCGGGTCGTAGACCCGGGCCGCGCCGTCGACCAGGTCGAGCGGGGCGTGGAAGCCCTCCTCGGCCAGCCGCACCTTGTCGGGGTGCGGCCGCTCGTCGGTGATCCAGCCGGTGTCCACCGCGGTCATCAGGATGCGGTCGGACTCGAACATCTCCTGGGCGCTGGTGCGGGTGAGCATGTTGAGCGCCGCCTTGGCCATATTGGTGTGCGGGTGGCCCGCTCCCTTGTAGCCCCGGCCGAAGACGCCCTCCATGGCGGAGACGTTCACGATGTAGGTGCGGCGGGCCGGGGAGGCGGCCATCGCGGCACGGAGCCGGCTGATCAGGATGAACGGCGCGGTGGAGTTGCAGAGCTGCACCTCCAGCAGCTCCACGGGGTCCACCTCGCTCACGGTCTGCACCCAGCTGTTGGTGTCGTGCAGATCGGGCACGAGTCCGCCGGCGTCGATGGCGGTGCCCGCCGCGATCCGGGCGAGCGAGGCCGAGCCGCCGACCAGGGCCAGCTCCGTGACGTCCTGGGCGGTGAGCGTGTCCCCGGCGCGCGGGGAGGGCAGGGCGGCCATGGTCTCCACCGCGCCGCTGCCGAAGGCCCCGATGACCCGGGCGGGCGGCAGCTCGCCGGCCGGCAGCGGGGCGGACTCGGCGGCGATCAGCTCCCGGTAGGCGCCCGGGGAACGGCGTACGGTCTGGGCGGCGTTGTTGATCAGGATGTCCAGCGGGCCCTCGGCCGCCACCTCGTCCGCCAGCGCCACCACCTGGGCCGGGTCGCGGAGGTCGATGCCGACGACCTTGAGCCGGCCGATCCACTCATCGCTGTCCGGCATCGCCTTGAAGCGGCGGATCGCGTCACTGGGGAAGCGGGTGGTGATGGTGGTGTGGGCGCCGTCCCTCAGCAGCCGCAGGGCGATGTACATGCCGATCTTGGCGCGGCCGCCGGTGAGCAGGGCGCGCTTGCCCGTGAGGTCGGCGCGGGCGTCCCGGCGGGCCCGGTTCTCGGCGGCGCACTTCTGGCACAGCTGGTGGTAGAACGCGTCCACCTCGACGTACCGGCCCTTGCAGATGTAGCAGGACCGGGGGCGCCGGAGGACGCCCGCGATCTCGCCGGCCACCGAGGACGAGGGCAGCAGCCCCTGGGTCTCGTCGTCGATCCGGTCGGCGGAGCCGGTGGCGGTGGCCTCGGTGACGGCCTTGTCGTGCGCGGTCTTGGCGGCGCGGCGCTCCTGGCGGCGGCGCTGCTTGACCGTGCGGTAGATCCCGGCGGTCGCGCGGCGGACGGTGATCGCGTCCGGGTGGTCGACCTCCAGGGTGTCCAGTTCGGCCAGGACGCCGAGGCAGACCGCCAGGCGCTCGGGGTCGATCCCGGGGCCCCACTCCTGCGCCAGGTCCTGCGCCCGGGCCTCCTCCGTCACCGTCATGGCGTTCTCGTCTGTCACCGTCATGGCGGTCGCCGTTCCTCGATCACTCGTTTGCCACGTTTCAAAAGCCGAATGGTACGTCAGCGGGGTGCCGACCCGCCAAACGCCCGCCTCCCCGGACGACCGGGGTGAGGCGGGCGCGACACCGCCCGTCGTGGGACGGACGGGGGCGATGACGGTGCGGGCCGGAGCGGGGCCGAGCCGGAGCGGGGCGGGCGGGTGGCTCAGATGCTGACTCCCCCGGCCCTGAGGTAGGCGAGCGGGTCGATGTCGGAGCCGTAGCCCGGCCCGGTGCGGATCTCGAAGTGCAGATGGGGCCCGGTGCTGTTGCCGGTCGAGCCGGAGCGGGCGATCCGCTGGCCGCCTCCGACGCTCTGGCCCTCGCGGACGGTGAGCGCGGAGAGATGGGCGTACTGGCTGTACCGGCCGTCCTGGTGGCGGATGACGATCTGATAGCCGTACGACCCCGCCCAGCCGGCCGAGACGACCCGGCCGGCGGCCACGGCCCGTACCGAGGTCCCGGTGGCCACCGGGAAGTCGACGCCCGTGTGGTAGCCGCTGGCCCAGGAGGAGCCGGCCTTGCGGTAGGCCGTGCTGGGGCCCGCGTCGACCGGGGCGCTGAACCCGGTGTCGCGCCGCTCCGGGGCCGGCCGGGCGGCCTGCCGGGGCTTGGCGGGCCCGGGCTTGGCGGCCTGGGGCTCGGCGGTCCGGTGCGGCCGCTCGGCGGGGCGCGTCTTGGTGGGGCGCGGCTTGGCGGCGGGCTGCGCGTCGGGGTGCCGGGTGGCCGTGGGCCGGGGCTTGGCGGGCACGGGTGACGCGGTGCCGGATCCCGCGGGGCGGGGCTTGGCGGTGGCGGGTTTGGACTCCGCCGGGCCGGGCCGGGTGTCGGGCTTGGCGGCCGGGGCGCCCCGGAGAGTGAGCCGCTGGCCGGGGATGATCAGGTCGGGGTCGGCACCGATGACCGCGCGGTTGTGCGCGTACAGCGCCGGCCAGCCGCCCCGGACGTGCTCGGTGGCGGCGATCCCGGAGAGCGAGTCGCCGTGCCGGACGGTGTACCCCTCCCGCCGGGTGGGGACGTCGGTCGGCCGGGCGGTCCCGGCCGTCGCCACGGCCTGGCGGGCGGCGGGCTTCTCCGCGGCGCGGGTCGCCCGTAACAGGGCGACCTCCGGGTCGGCGCCGCCCCGGGTGAGGCCGGCCTCCACCGAGCAGTGCGGCCAGGCGCCCGGCCCCTGGCCGTCGAGCACCTTCTCGGCGACGGCGATCTGCTCGGCCCGGCTCGCCAGGTCGGCGCGGGGCGCGTAGCGGGTACCGCCGTACGCCTTCCAGGTGGACTGGGTGAACTGGAGACCGCCGTAGTAACCGTTCCCGGTGTTGACGTCCCAGTTGTTGGTCGACTCGCAGGCCGCGACCTTCTCCCAGGTGTCGGCCGACGCCGCGCCCGCCGGGCCGGCGGCGATCAGGGGGAGCGCCATACCGGCGCCGCCGGCCGTGAGGCCGAGCGACGCCCGGTTGACAAGGCTGGGCTGATACCGGCGGTGTCGTCCGCGTACGGCCATGGGGTCCCCCCTCGGTACGTCAGCAGCCGCCCGTACGAGAGGGTGGCGGCGGCCAAGCTAGAGGGTGGCGGTGGCCCGTGACAAGGGGCGGCCGAGGGGATCACCCTGGGTGATGACGCTCCCCGGGGGCCTGCTGTTCCGGCCGGGACTCCCGGCCGGGACCGGCCCGGCGGACCGGCGTTGCGGTGAACGTGCCGCTCAGCGGGTGTGCGTCGGTGCGGGGTACGGGAAGGCACACCGCCGGCGGCCGAGGCGCACGGCACCGCCCACCGGGGTGTCCGGTGCCCGGCCGGCCGGTGCCCGTGCGTACCGATGACGGGCGATGACCGGCAGGAGTTACGGTGCGGTTGACACATGCGTGCGCCCGGCGCACTCGCGGTACGCCGGGCGCATATCGAGATGCAGGAGTACACAGATGAGTGGCACTGCCCAGATCGGCGTCACCGGGCTCGCGGTGATGGGCCGCAACCTGGCACGCAACTTCGCCCGCAACGGGCTCACCGTCGCCGTCCACAACCGCAGCCGTTCCCGGACGGACGCGCTGGTCGAGGAGTTCGGCTCGGAAGGCACCTTCGTCCCGGCCGGGAGCGCCGAGGAGTTCGTGGCCGCGCTGGAGCGGCCCCGCCGTCTGGTGATCATGGTGAAGGCCGGTGAGCCGACCGACGCGGTGATCCAGGAGTTCGTCCCGCTGCTGGAGCCGGGCGATGTGATCATCGACGGCGGCAACGCGCACTTCGAGGACACCCGGCGCCGGGAGCGGGAGTTGCGCGAGCGCGGCATCCACTTCGTCGGTGCCGGGATCTCGGGCGGCGAGGAGGGCGCGCTCAACGGGCCGAGCATCATGCCGGGCGGGCCCGCGGAGTCGTACGAGTCGCTCGGCCCGCTGCTGGAGCGGATCGCCGCCAAGGCGCCGGACGGCACGCCCTGTGTGAGCCACGTGGGCCCGGACGGGGCCGGACACTTCGTCAAGATGGTCCACAACGGCATCGAATACGCCGACATGCAGCTGATCGGTGAGGCGTACCACCTGCTGCGGGAGGTGGCGGGCTACTCCCCCGCCAAGATCGCGGAGACCTTCCGGGGCTGGAACGACGGACGGCTCGACTCGTACCTGATCGAGATCACCGCCCAGGTGCTGGCCCACACCGACGCGGAGACCGGCAAGCCGTTCGTGGACGTGGTGGCCGACCGGGCGGAGCAGAAGGGCACCGGCCGCTGGACCGTGCAGATCGCGCTGGACCTGGGGGTGCCGGTCTCGGGGATCGCCGAGGCGGTGTTCGCCCGCTCCCTCTCCGGCCACGCGGAGCTGCGCGAGGCGTCCCGGTCGCTGCCCGGCCCGGTGGCCGAGCCGCTGGACGAGGCGGCGGCGGCGCGGTTCGCGGACCGGGTGGAGCAGGCGCTGTACGCGTCCAAGGTCGTCTCGTACACCCAGGGCTTCCACCAGATCCAGGCGGGCAGCGAGGCGTACGACTGGGGCGTCGACCCGGGCGCGGTGGCCGCGCTCTGGCGGGCCGGCTGCATCATCCGGGCGGCCTTCCTCGACCGCATCCGGGCCGCCTACGACGGACGGCCCGAGCTGCCGAGCCTGCTGGCCGACAAGGACTTCGCGGCGGAGATCGGGGCGGCGCAGGAGGACTGGCGCGAGGTCGTGGCGACGGCGGCCCGGCAGGGCGTCCCGGCACCCGGGTTCGCGGCGGCGCTGGCGTACTACGACGCCCTGCGCGCACCCCGGCTGCCGGCCACCCTCACCCAGGGGCAGCGCGACTACTTCGGGGCGCACACCTACCGGCGCACCGACCGGGACGGGGCCTTCCACACGCTCTGGGGCGGTGACAGGTCCGAGGTGACGGCCTGACGGCCCGACGGCCCGACGACAGCGGCCGGCCCCGGTCGCGGAACTCTGTCGTTCCGCGACCGGGGCCGGCCGTGTGCGCTGCCGCCGCTCTCCCGGCTCAGCTCGCCGGGCCGGGCTCCGGCTCGGGTCCCGGGACCGGCTCGGGGCCCGGGGGCTTGGGCACCGGGTCAGGCGAGGGCCCCGGCGGAGGCCCCGGGTGCGGGGGCACCGGCGGGGTGGGCACCGGATCGGGCGCGGGGCCGGGCGGGGGCGGTCCCGGCTGCGGGGGCGCCGGCGGCGGAGTGGGCACCGGCCCGGGTGCGGGGCCCGGCTCCGGTCCCCCGGGCCCGGGGGACGGTACCGGTGTCGGTGGCACCGGGTCCGGCGGGCCCGGCGTCGGCGCGGGCGGGACGGGGTCGGGGTACGGGTTGGTCATGGCGTGCTCCCCTGGCTGGTTCTGCCGTACCTGTCGGGGGCCGACCGGTCGTTCCGCACGCTTCCCGGGCGCCGCTCGCGGTTCCGCCGGGCCCGTGCGGAGCCCCGGCCGGGCTCCCCTTCGGGTTCCTGCCGGGCGCCTTCCCGCGCGCGGCGGGATCACGCATCCGGCCACCGGGACCAGCACACCGGGCCCCACCGCCGTACCCCTTTCCCCGCGCCGCCACCCCCGCGCCCCGGCGGCTCCCGCGTCCTGGTGCCTCCCGCGCCCCGTTGGCTCCCGCGTTCTGGTGCCTCCCGCGCCCCGATGGCTCCCGGGCTCAGCCGCGTGGCGCCGGCACCGCGTGGGGGCCGCGCTCGGCGTCGCCGCCGGGGACCGGCTGCGAGGGGTCCGAGCCCAGCTCCACGATCCGGTTGGCCGCGTCCACGTGGACCACGCGCGGCACGAGCGCCCGCGCCTCGGCGTCCTCGACCTGGGCGTAGCTGATGAGGATCACCAGGTCCCCGGGGTGCACCAGATGGGCCGCGGCGCCGTTGATCCCGATCACCCCGGACCCGCGCTCCCCCTCGATGACGTACGTCTCCAGGCGGACGCCGTTGTCGATGTCGACGATATGGACCAGCTCGCCGGGCAGCAGGTCCGCCGCCTCCATGAGCTCGGCGTCCACGGTGACGGACCCGACATAGTGCAGGTCGGCCTGGGTGACGGTGGCGCGATGGATCTTGGACTTGAACATGGTGCGCAGCATCGAGGTACTCCCGAACTTAGGCTCCCTGCCTGCGTTTTTGCAGGTCAAAGGCTGTTTCGCCACTCTACAACGAGTCGCATGGCCAGGCAGCTGCCCCCGGGTTCTTCAGGACTCATGCTGACCACTTGCTGACTTTCCTGTCTCATCATCAGGCGATGCCGAGGGGTTGCATACGCATCCCCCGGATTCACCGCGACGGCCTCGCTAGCCTACGCAGTGCACCCGCAGAAGCCCTCGCGACCACCGTCACTCTCGCGGCACGGCGGCACACGATCCGTGCGAACGCGAGGACTCGCCGCCGGAAGTCGCAAACAACGAGGCCGTCTAGCAGTAATCTCCGGCTGAGCAAAACCGGCTCTTCTCGTGGCCACGGCCTAGCCGGACCGGTGGCTCTGGCCAGTTCCGCAAGGCGGCCGGCAACGACATCGGAACCCGCCAGAGCGCAAGGCAATTCGGCACCGTGATCGCGCTCAGCCCAGCCTCGAAGGAGTCGTCTCAGTCATGGAACCACAGCCTTTCGACGCCACCCACCCCCGACGGCGCCCACCCGTCGACCCCATCCTCATGGAAACTTCCGAGGTCGCCGTGATGCTGAGCATGTCGACGAGCTGGGTCTACAGAGAAGTGTCAAAGCTGGGCTTGAAGGTGTACAAGCTCGGCCGAGGCAAGAACGCCAAGGTGCTGTACAAAAGGACCGAGGTCTTCAAGTGGCTGGAACAGCAGAAGATCTATTGAGAGATCATCCCGCAGCTACAGCAACAGCTTCCTTGCACGGACACGCCTGCGGCAGAAGGACGCCGTCAGAGGTTGGACTTCATGGCTTCGATGCACACAGCACGCGCGGCGGCGGACCGGTCCCGGGCATACGCCTGCCCCAGGTTCACGCCGTCGTCACTTTGGATCGGCGGCTGCGTCCACGCCTCACTCATGTGCATGCCGGCTTCAGAACGAGCTGCCCACACCAGGGCCGCGTAGGGTTCGGCGACCGCGGACGCCTCGATCTGAAGCCATGCGTGATGGAAGATTATGCGGGCGAGGAGGGAATTGACCTGGTCGGTGAGTTCCCTCCGGGCATCGGCTGAGTCGGGGCGCCGCCGTATCCGGTACGGCATCTCCAGGTACTCCTCCACCGCGGTCAGCGCTTCGGCGAAGGTCTATGCTCGCCGCTCCCGACGGGCCGCACGCTGGTTGAGGGTGTACGTGACATAGACACCCAGCAGCGCGATGACGGGCACGATCAGAGCGGTCGTCTGAACCCATGACCAACTGCCCGCCGGGCATCCTCAAGCAGTTGCCCCAAAGTCTCCTGTTTCACCGTTAGTTCCTCCTTCTCGCACCGTTATCACCCGTTCCCAGGCATCTGAACCTTCGTTAGGCATATGACTTTGAAAACTCCAAGGCTGAGGGATCGCCCCTTGCCCCCCAACAGACCGCCCCGTGAAGGACGCGACCGGCAGGCCGTCGCGCCTGAGGGGTGACCTCTTCCTCGACAGCGGACAGCCCAGACCCCACGACGCCCCTGTGGGCACATGAACGTCAAGTACAAGGAGACGGCCCGGGGCGGGCTGGCGGTGAACATCATCGAGTGCTGAGGATTTGGGCCCTGACCAGCGCGTTCATACCTTTCAGCGCTGTCAGGGCCTTCCTTGCTTGCACGGCGGAAAGTCCCTGGATCGGCCCTGGAAAGACGCGAAAGTCCCTGAAAAGTTCTTAGGATATCCCTGCGCAAGCAGCCTTCCTGGGCCCGGGATCAGGGCCCCAATCCCTCGAAGAGACCGGCGAAGCCACCGCTCGTCATAATGTTCGAGGCCCTCTCCTCCGCTCCACGCAGCGGGGAGACGAACGCGGGACGTAAGCTGCCGTAATCAGTCAATGGGGGATCATGGAAGCGCCGAACGTCATCGGAGACTGGCAGGACTATCTGTCCGATGAGTGGGCTCGGCCTGCGTGTACGGGTGTACACCCTCACGAGGGGAGTCCCTCCGCAGGGTCGTAGGGACGAGGCGAAGGGGCTGACGTACGTCTCGTACCAGGCAGCGTTCAAGAACTGTCGTTCCACACACCTCTCCATCGATTTGTGCGACCATCCCCGCCACATTGACGTCCGTGTGAGACGAGACGACCACGGCGCCTTCGTGGATGAGTACGGCTCCAGCGACATCCGAGGCTTCAGCCTCTACCCGCAACGGCGGGCGACGGCCACCGTATACGCCGCTGCACCCACGCGCAGTTGCGGCAACTGGACATCCAAATCAGTCCAGAGATCGACGGTGAGCAAGCATTCGGATACGTCTGGGTCGGCGGACTCGGCATCCACGAGGGCTTAACGGGAAGGAACTCTCGCGCGTCAGCGGCTGATTCCGGCATGGCCCGCGAGGTGGAACGTTTCCTGGAGGAGACGGCTCCCGGTTCCTGAAACCACCATGTCGACGGGGGCGCCTGCAGCTCTGACCCTCAACTGGGCCAGCGCTGTCTTCAGGTTTCGAACTCAAGACCTACGCATTACGAGCACGCTAGTGATCGTGCCGGCTGTGTCGGCTGGTGTTGCCGAGTACCGTTCTGCCTGATCAGACGACTGGTGCCGGTCCGTGTTGCACTGCCCAAAGGCGTCCCCGCTCCCCGTGCGCTCCCCTGGTGGCTGCCCATGACCGGCGATGTCCGGTCAGCGACTGGCCGGTGGCTCCGGTACGGTCCTTGTCCCCATCCCACAGACACCTGGCCGGGGAGGTCACAGGGTCCCGCAGAGGGGGAAGTGGCAGTCGAGAATCTTGCGGGCTTCCCGCCGGCGGGCGCGGCGGGGGTGGAACAGGGCGACGCCGACAATGACGATGTAGACGGTGATCCAGATGCACAGGGCGGTGATCAGCGCCCAGGGCAGGGGTCCGGTCGCGGGGAGGATGTCGGTGAGGGTGGTGAGCATGGTGGTCTCCTGGTCGTTTGCCGGGCCGTGTGCTCCGGCGGTTCCCCTAGATCACCAGGTCCCATGCGCCTCGCCTGGATGAAGGTGGGAGGGCTCTATGTCCAAAACCGCGTCCTGCTTCAGGCGGTGTGGGTAGGTTCGCGGCATGTCCTCTACGGGTGATCCGGTTTCCGCTGATCAGCAGCTCATCGACCATGCTCTTCGGCACGATTTGGTGGTGTCGGTGAAGCAGCTTGCGCTGTGGCGGCGGGCGGGTCTGTTGCAGGGGCACACGGTGCGAGCGCTGGGCCGGGGGCGCGGGAGTGCGTCGGTTGCGAATGATGAGGCGTTCGGCCTGGTCGTGGCGCTCGCCCGGCTGGCACGGAGGGGTGCCCGGCCCTCTCATCTGGCACTGGCGCTGTTCGGCGAGGGGCATCCAGTGCCGGAGGCGGCCGTACGAAATGCCTTCGAGAAGGCCGTGCGGGGGCACGGGACCGGCCTCGGCGAGGAGGATCCGGAGACCGTGGAGGACGAGGAAGAGTGGGCGGAGCGTGTCGCCGACGAGGTGGTCGCCTCCGGGCAGCGGGTTCGGCTGATTCCCGCGCGGGCGCGGCGGATCGACGAGGGCATCGCCCGGTACATGCGTGACCGTGGGGTGGTGTGGCCTCCCCCGGAGCTGGTCGGCTTGGACCGGAACCCGGAGCCGTCGAGTCCGTCCGGTGGGGAGGTGACGGCCGCGGCGGTGGCCACGGTGCTGCGCGGGGGTGCTTCCGTCACGCCGCAGGGGATCGGTGATGTGCTGCGGGCCATGCAGCCGGCGGGGTGGGGCAACCCAGGGGCGTCCCTGGTCGAGTACACGGTCGAGGACGTCCCGGATGCCTCCCATGAGGTGTTCCTCCCCGACGGCGGGATGAGTACCGTCCCCGACGGGCCTGTTCTCGACACCCTGGTCGGTCTGGCGGTGACAGCGAGCCTGAACGATCTGCGGGGCGCCTGGGCGGCGAGCGGGGCGACCCGGGAGTGGGCGCTGGACCTGTGCGACCGGGTCGAGACGGAGCTGGCGGCCAACGAGCTGGGCGATGCGGCCTTCGAGTGGCTGATGGGCAGGGCCTTCGTGTCGGGGATGGTGCTGATGGCCGAGGTAGGCGATCAGCGCTGGTCCCTGTCGGACCGGGCGAGGGACTCCCTGATGCTGCTGCTGATGCGGCAGGCGCTCCGCGATCTCGATGAGAAGGTGCCGGGCTGCCAGTGGGAGCTGCTCGAGTCCCCCGGGATCATGCCGGCCTCGCTGGTGCCTTTCCTCCGGCCGCAGCGCGTCTCAGAGCTCCGGTAGGACGATTATGGACCAGGGCACTCGTGAGACCGTGGTGGTAGCTGTGGCCGAGATGGCGGTGCTGCGTGCTCTGCAAGTCGCTGGCCGCCGGCTGCTCGCGCGGCGGAGCCGGGCGGTACGGGGCTCTCTGCAGGCCGTCCCCCCGCGGGAGCTGCATGTCCATGTGCCGGTTGGTGATACCGATCTGGATCTTCTCCTGCGGGACGCGTGGGTCATCCCTGAAGCCGTCGGCCTGCCCTCGATGATGATCGAGAGACTGGATCAGCATGTTCGGATTCTGCTCGCTGCCGGGCTCGGGTACCGCCGGGGCGACTTGATCAAGACGGTGTCTCGTCTTCCGCTGCAACAGCTTGAACTGCCCTGGAACGCGCACGCTGGGACTGATGAGACTCATGCCCAGGGCGGGCGATCCCGTGCAGCTGAGGACGGCAAGCGTCCTCTGGCATTGCACCGGTGAGACCGTCGAACCGTATGACCATTGCCCTCGGTGTGATGACTTCCATGATGCACAGACTGACCGCAATGGCCGCTACGACTTCATGTGCGGCAGTGACCGGGCGGTCGAGGTCACACTGGTGACCAGCAGCGTGGCCCAGCAGAACCGGAGCGCCTGGGAACCGTACCTCACCCAGCGGGCGGTACCCGAGCTGGATCTGGGCTGGCATGTGGTGTTCGCGAGCACGGCGAAGGCAACCTACGGAGGCCGCAAGGAGAACCCCCGATTCAAGGACGCCCTGACCGTCATCACCCGGGCCCAGGCCGAGCTGGAGCGGCGGGGCGTGTCCCGCTTCGGCCCCGGCACGGCCTGTATCGAGCAGCCGTTCCTCGAAGAGGCATGCCCGTACAGCACCCTGGGCGCCGCTGGGGTGACCTTCGGTTGTTCCATGCGCAGCGAGACAGGTGCTGGCTACATCAGCGCCGGGCTGCTGACGGGGTACGACCAGATGCCGGCTTTCAACCCGGACCACTGGGCGCCGACAGTGCCATGACCCACATGCAGAAGCAGACCGATAGTCTCCGCCAGGACATGAAGCGCGAACGCGAGACCGAGACCGCCATCCAGCTCGCCGGTGAAATCCTGGACCCCGAACTCAGGGCCGAGCTCCAAGCCGCACTCGTCCTCAAGCTCTCCGGAGCCACCCTTAGCGAGGTCAGGGCCCCTGCACGCCGACGACGACGATTCCCTCCCAGGAGGGATCACTCAACGGAGCCACCCGCTGATCCGTCTGCCCGGATCACACCCGTCGTCACAGGAGTAGACACGAGGGAGCAAAACAATTGAACGAGCAGAAGTTCACGGATATGGCCGGGCAGTTCATGCGCATGGCGCTCGACTCCTGGCGGGCCGGAAACCGCACGTTCGCCGTCCTACACGCGGGCATGGGCTGCGAGCACGCGCTGAAAGCTCTTCTCACCCATTACGACCCGCTGCTGATCTCCGACAAGGCAGATCGAGCCCACAGATTCCACGTGCTGGGGTTCGGCGACCAGCCCAGCGTTAAACCGCTCACTGAGGCCCGGACGATCGGCATTGCGGATGCCTTCAAGGACGCCACAGTGTTCATGCGGGGGGCGATGCCGGTCACGTTGCAGCAGTTCACGCCCGTCATGGAGTCCCGCAACGGGATCGCCCATTTTGCGTACCACGACAAGCAGGCCGAGGAGACGATCGTCTCGACTGCTCTCCGCGTGGCCGACGCCGTCCGCGCCGAGCTCGACGTCGAAACAGGTGACTTCTGGGGCGACTACAAGGCCGTGTTCACAGACCTGTCCCAGGTTGCCGCCATGCCCGCCCCCGCCGGACAAGCCGACCGCGAGAACATCGAAGACGCCGCCGAGAAACTCGCGCTCGACGAACGAGCCAGGACCCGCGCCATGGTCTCCGCCGCCGTCACCACGGCCGTGGAGGCCGCCTCGTGGAAGTCGGCAACAAGACCCGATGAGCACCAGGAAGACGTCGCCCGCACCGCCCTGAACGCGGCACTGATCACCGCGCTGCGGACCGCCGGAGCCCAGGCCCGCCAGATCGCCACCCAGCTTCTCGGGGAGTACGAGGTCGTCCCGCTCCCCGTCCGACCGGACGACTTCCCCACCAACCCCGATATCGCGCAGCGAGCCCACACCGCCGTGACCGTGAAGGTCATAATCGCGTCAGGCGTCATGGCGGGACTCGTCGACACGCAGTACCTCGACCCCGATCTCGCCATCATCCCCAGCCTGAACGAGCTCGACGCAACCGGATGGCTCAGAAGCAGCCAGACACGAGGCGGGCACGTGTGGTGGCGGCACTGCCCGGCCTGCGGCTATGCCGGCAACGTGTACGGGGACCCCGACGCCACGCCATGCCTGTGTGAGGAGTGGGAGGAGGAGTGCAAGCACCCCGGCAATGTTGTCGATGTCGGAACCGTCGAATCCTTCTCATGCCCCTTCTGTGGCCTCGCGCTGAGCAGCCGCGAAGAGATCGCCACGGCAGGCATCGAGTCACGCACCGAAGCCCCCAACCCTGCAGAGTTCTGGTGAGCACACCCAAGAAGTGACAGTTCCTGCCGCAGGTCCGAGTGGCTCGCCCGCCGCCGCGACCCCAGCAGCCCCCTGGCCGACCTCCGCGGCCCCGCCCACCGCGCCCGTGCGATCGGCGCCGCGATCCGCACGGGACGGGCCCGCGGCGAGTCCGAGAATGAGATCGCCCGCTGCATCGAAGCCGCCGTCGCCGCAGGGTGACCCCTGAGTCTCTGGGTGAATCGCCCGGCGGGGACAACGGCGCGCTGTCACCTGATCAGTTGCAGGAGCCAGTACACCGCATCTTCGCCGCCCAGTGGCTTCCGGAGACCCGTGAAGCCTCCGCCCTCCGCGACACCTGGCGGTACCTTCGAAGTCACGACAATGCGTGCTGATCAAGGGGCCCGGGCGATGACTGAGTCGAATGACGCTTGGCTGACTGAGGTGACAGCTTCAGGACGCCGCAGCATAGCTGCAGGCGGTGATGTGATTCTCGCAGTGAAGCGTCCTGCCGACCCAGGTACACTCCCCGCGATCCAAAACGAGGCGACGTACCGCCACTTCGCACTGGATGCGGAGCACGCCACGCGCCAGACCTTCACCACAGCCCCCGTCGCGAACATGGCCCTGCGCCAGTCCTTTGGGTGGACCCCGCCGACACGGACACCGCCGTGCTCTTCCTCGCCTCTGGCGAGGCCCGCCACATCACCGGCGCCGCCCTGCTGGTTGACGTCAGCCATCTCGTGAAGTAGGCACCCTCCCTGTCCCTGCTCCGTCGTACGATGACGCGCCGGATGAGAGGGGCCCCTCGGAGGACGCCGGCGTCTTGAGAGGAGCTTTCGGTGTCGACGGCCAGGCGAGGTGCCCTAGGCGGCGCAAGCAACGAAGCGGGCGCTAACCACCGGGCCGGTATCGCGGCCCTGGTCGCCGTCCACGGCTTACTGGACGAGTGCGTGCCCTGGCTTCGGTCCGCAGCAGCGCCTGTACTGCTGCGCATGGAGGCGGATCTGCACGTCGACGACGTCGTCGTCGATCTCGCCGATGGCACGAGAGCCTTCGTCCAGGCCAAACTGAACGCCGGTGACAAGGCGTTCAAGGACTCGTTCGACCAGTGGTGCCGTGCCGTGGCGTCCGGTGAGTGCCGCCCGGGTGACGAACTCCTCTTCATCGTCACCCGGAGCACCCCGGGGCTGGGCCGCACGGCCGATGCCCTCACACTTCACCAGAGTGGTGCTTCGCCGACTCCCACATCGTCCCGTCAACTCGACCGTCTGCGCAGTCTCGCCGCCGACGCGGGGTTGGGCGGCGCGGACACAGACCGCCTCCTGGCCGCGGCGCGAGTGCACGCCCTGGACGCTCGCGACGGCGGTCCCGACGAGGCATTCGGCGCTGCCTGTCTCAATGCCGCCGTCGTCACGGCAGGTCACGGCAGAGCGGCATTCCGCGCGATGAAGGCGGCGGCACGGGTACAGGCCGAACAGCGCACGGCCTCGGGCCCGCAGCAGTGGCGGGGCTGGCTCCTCGACGCGCACCTCCCCCTGGTCGCCGACGCTTCGGGTGCACCGACAGCCCGGTTGGAGGCCATGGACCAGGATGTGGCCACGTACCGGGAGAGGTGGGCGGCCGAGCGAGACGTCCTCCCACTCGCCGATCTCGGCCAGGGCCTTAAGTCGATGACCGTGCCGGGCGCGGCGAAGGCCCTGAGAGCCGTGACACCAGCCAAGGAACAAAATCGAGGCCGGGACGCCCTGGTCAACGTGGTACGCCGTCAGGGCCGACTCTTCCTCGTCGGACCGCCGGGGTCGGGCAAGACCGTGGCATCACGCCTCCTGGCGGCGCACTGGGCAGGCCATGCGCACGCGCCCGTTCCGCTGTGGCTTCCGCTCCGCGAACTGGTACCCCTGCTGCCCCCGGCAGGTCCTTACCGGCTCGATCCGGCCGACCTCGTACGAGCGGCCGTCGGAACCGCTCGGCCCCTCCTGGCCGAGGCCCTGGTGTCACACGTTCGGCAGGGCAACGCCCTGCTGTTGCTCGACGCGCTCGACGAAGTCCACGACCGGCAGGACGCCGTGGTCGAGGCTGTGGCCCACGTGCTCGACGAGCTCCCCACCGAACTCGACGTCGTCGTCACCTCCCGCCACTCGTCGGCCGCAGCAGCCACGCGCCTCCGGCTCCCCGTCCACGAACTGCTGCCTCCAGAAGAGCTGACTGACACCCTCGACCACCTGCTGGAGACACTCGCGGAAAGGTTCACGGAAGCCCAGGGCAGAAGGGACTGGATCGCCGATCGTGCGCGTCGCGTCGAGCACTCCCGCCGCGCCGAGAGGGCCCTGTGGCGCGTCCCGTTGCTGGCGACACTGATGGTGCTCCTCATCGCCGAACGCCCGGCAGCCGCCCTACCCGGCAGCCGGGCCCAGCTCCTCACCGAGGTCATCGACGCCAGTGTCCGCCGATGGGAGATGCGCCGCGGCTCACCACCGACAATGCCGGACACGGACGCTCACCTGACCGCCGAGATCCTGATCGACTGCTTCGACGACATCGCCCACGTCGTCGCCGTGGCCGGCACGGCGTCGTGGCACGACGCCCATCAGGCGGTCGGCGCCCGCCTGCGGCAACACTGGGGCAAACCGCCGGGCGTCGCAACCGCCATTGCCCGCCACGCACTCGAGTACTGGGACGCGACCGCAGGCGTGTTCATCACGCACACTCCGCAGGGGGCCCTCACCGCCCGTACCCGCCTATTCGCCGAGATTGGCGACGCCCGCTGGGCCGTCCGTGACCCCCGGACGCTTCCCTCATGGATGGAGGTGGCGCTGGCGAACCCCGAACGCCGGGAGGCCGCCCGGCTGGCCGCGAACCTGTCATCACAAGCAGCCGACAGCCTAATCGAATCAGCCCTGGCTGCCGGGGACGAGACACTGCTCGACCTGGTTCACGCTGCCCTCACCGACGGAACCTCCTTCGACAGCGGCCCGCTGCACCGGTACCGGGAGGCCCAGCTGGCCCGCCTTCCGCATGTCCCGGACCACTATCCAACATCGCCCGGTGTCGATTTCGACCTCAGTGCCGGCCTGTCGCCGCGCGCAGAACTCGCCGGCAGGATCGCGGAAGAGGATCTCGACCCCGACCAAGCACGACAGCTGATCGAGTTCGCCCTCGGACTGGGGCCCGGGCAGCATGCAGTGATCACGGCGCTGTGTATCCAGCGACAGGCCGCACGGCATTCCGGCTCGCCGACCGCGGACGAGCTCGACATCATCGAGGCGGGTCTCGTCGCAGCAGCGAGTGCAGATAGGCAGGCAGACGAGTACATCGTGGGCGCAGATCCACTCGTTCGTTTCGCCATCGAGCACCTCCTCCCCGAGCGTCCTCACGTGCTACCCCATGTGAAGAAGGCCGCTCGACTCACGACTCTCGACACCTACGAATGGGTCGAGACCGAGCTGTCGAAACTGGGCCATGCCGGCCCGTTCGCCGAGTGGGGCGCCAGCAATGCCCGGGGGGCGTTGCGGCAACTTGCTGAAATGTCCAAGTCGTTGAGGAGAGTCTTCGACGGTCTGGCGACGCTGGACGTATCCCCTGTGCAGTTGGCGCCGGCGCAGCGCTGGCACCTCGACGATGCCGCCGCATTCATCGCGGCCCTCAACTTGAGACGACAGTCCGCCGCCCACATCCTCGCGGCCGTCGGCCCACACGCCGAGCTGACCCGTGCCCTCCTTCGGCACGCCGCCGCGGCCAACAACGTCGATCGCGCTCTCCTCGCTGCCCAACTCCGCAGCCTCCGTGACGAGAACCCTGAGTACCCGAATTGGGGACTCCTCTACTACGCCGCCACCCGCACGCCAAGCCTGACCTTCACGCACGACACCGTTGACTCCGAACTCACGTTCGCCACGCTCGCCACCGGCAACGACTGGCTTATCGAACTCGGGCTGAAGCTCGCTGGCAACGCCCGCACCTGGCCGCAAGGCCTGGCCGAACGTCTCCTGCACGTCCTTCCCGACCTCGACGCGTTCGCCCGCCTGAGCACCGCCGGCCTTCTCACGTACCGAAGCCCAGACCTCGCGCTCCCGGGGACCGACGCCGTCATCCGGGCCGGAGCGTCACGTATGCGGGCCTTGAAGCTGGCCAAGGAGCGACGCCACAGCGAAGCGCAGGACATCCTCAGAGACCCCGACCTCCTTGTCCGCACTTACGCGGCGGCCCGTCTGCGCGATGCCTCCCCGGACGATCTCGCCGTACTCAAGGAAGCCCTGGCCGTCCCACCGGACCGGTGGACATGCATGGAATGCGAGGCTCCCTTCCCCCCAGTCGCCGAGCGCTGCCCCGAGGGGCATCATCGCCCTGTCCCTGAACTTGCGTAGCCCGACGGCAGGGCGGACATGCTCCGGGTGCTGCTATCCGGCGCGGCCGCCCGTCCCGGATGATCTTCCCCGACCAGATCCTGGCCACCGTGCTCCCCTTACGGGTCGTCCTCGATGCGGAACCCCTCGCCGTGCTGTTCGGCACCAGCCGCACCGCCGAGGCGCCGCACCAACATCCGTTTCCCCTCGTCAGCGTGGGTGCAATTGCTGTCCCATAAGGGGACGAAGAATCTGCCATTCTCTCGAAGCCGGAAATCAGGCTGCTTCCCAGAGGCCGGCGTCCAGGATCCAGGCGGCCTTGGTGATGCTGCCCGGCATCAGGTGCCGGTAGGTGCGGTACGTCTCCTCGATGGATTTGTGCCCCATCCACTCCGCCACGTCCGTGATCGGGATCCCGTTCCCCAAGGCATTCGAGGCGAAGTAGTGTCGGAAGCCGTACATCCCCACCCCCTTCCTCCGGTGGAAGGTCCGCGAAGAGCTTCCTCACCCGGCGCCGCTCCATGCCTTCGGTGAAGTAGCCGCCCGGGCCGCGCAGCAGATAGCCGTCCCGCGTGGTGCCGTGTTTCTCCGCGTACCCGTTCGATCGCCTCCCGCACCGACCGTGGCAGCGGCACCTCCCGGAGCTCCCCCGTCTAGCGGTGCTTCAGCTTCGCCGGCCTCAGCGTGTTGGAATGCATCTGTTCCCTCACCCGGTAGACGTCCTGGGCCACGACATTGTGGACGTTCATCGCCCGCGCCTCACCATTCCGTAGGCCGCACCCCGTCATCATGGCGATCTCCAGCGCGAGGTCCTCGTCGGCGACCGTCAGTGCCTTCTTTCACGTAGGCGAGCGACGGAATGGCGACCTGCTCGCGCACGGGCCTCCTGCCGCTCGACGCCCAGGTGGAGCTCGTCCGGCACCTGCTGTCCGCGCTCGTCCTGCGGCTGTCCCACCTCGGCCCCCGCGAGCAGGCGCGCCCGGAGGGCAACGAGGTCTTCCTGGCCTTCCACCGCGCGGTCCGCGGCAGCTTCGCCACCAGCCGGAGGGTCGACGAATACGCCCAGGCCCTGGGCTACAGCCCCCGTACGCTCACCCGTGCCGTACTCGCCGCCACCGGCCGCACCGCCAAGCAGTACCTGGACGACTACACGGTGCTGGAGGCCAAACGCCTCCTGGTGCACACCGACCTCGCCGCCGCCGGCATCGCCGGCCGCCTCGGCTTCGCCACCCCCGCCTCCTTCGCCAAGTTCTTCCGGCAGCACACCGACCGGACGCCCACCGATTTCCGCCGGGGCGCCCGCACGCCGTGACCGGCCGGACCGACCGGGCTCCCGGGCCCCGTGCCCCCGGCGCGGGCGGCTCAGTTGGGGGCGATCCGGGCGAAGCGTTCGGCGGTGTGCAGGTCGCTCTCGATGCGCCGGGCGGTGTCCCGGAGGCGGGGCAGCACGTGGTGGAGGCAGTCCTCGACGGTGCGGCTGCCACTGTGCATGGAGATGTTGCACGCGGCCACCGCCGTGCCGGTGCGGTCGCGGACGGGTACGGCCAGCGAGCGCAGCCCGACCTCCAGCTCTCCGTCGACCAGGGCATGGCCGTGCTCGGCGGCGTGGGCGAGGGCGAGATCCAGGTCCGCGCGGCGGGTCAGGGTGAGCGGGGTCAGTGCCCTGACGGGGATGCTCGCGAGGCGGGTGTCGCGCTCGGCGGGAGGGAGGGAGGCGAGCAGGACGCGTCCGAGGGAGGTGGCGTGGGCGGGCAGCCGGGTGCCCACGGTGATGTTGACGCTCATGATGCGGTGGGCGGCGGCGCGCGCGATGTACTGGACCATGCCGTCGTCCAGGACGGCCAGCGACGCCGACTCCCCGATCCGCGCGGACAGTTCCCGCAGGTGGGGCGTGGCGAGCCGGGCGAGGGTGGTGGAGGCCAGCAGCGGGAAGCCGAGGTCGAGCACGCGGGGGGTCAGCCGGTGGTCGCGGCCCTCGGCCGTGATGTACCCCAGATGGGTCAGGGTGATCAGCGCGCGCCGTGCGGTGGCCCTGGGCAGCCCGGTGAGGTGGGCGACTTCGCTGAGGGTCAGTGGTGAGCGGCCGTCGAAGGCGGTGATCACGGTCAGACCGCGGGCCAGGGACTCGATGAAGACGGGCCCCAGTTCGCGCTTGGAGGCGGTCGTCCAGGAGGCCAGTTCGGCGGCGCCGGGCGCCGGCCCCGGGTCGGGTGCCGTGCCGGCGCGCTCGGCCATCTCCCGGGCGGCGGCGCGCAATCGGGGCAGCAGGCGCTCGCGCAGGCCGGCGGCGCTGTGGCGACTGGTGTGGCTGACCACGCTCAGGGCGCAGGGTGTGTGCTCCGGGGGGAGGGGGACGGGGACGGCCAGGGCGACGAGGCCGGGCTCGATCAGCTGGTCGTCCAGGGCCCAGCCGTCCGTCCGCGCGATCGCGGCCCGTTCCCGGAAGGCGGCCTCGTCGGGGTCCGGGTGGTGCGGCGGCAGGGCGAAGGTGTCGCCCGGGGGGTCCTCGTCCCGCCGGGTGCGCCACGCCTGCCACTGCTCCGGGTCCCAGGCGGCGGCGAACAGCGGGCCGGGGGCGGTGCGTTCGGCGGGCAGCCGGTCACCGATGCGGAAGCTCAGGGACATGGCACGCCGTCGGGTGGCCTGGTGGACGAAGCGGATGGCGTCGCCGTCGGGGACCGCGAGGGAGACCGACTCGTCCAGTTCGCCGGCGAGGCGGTCGGCCGGCTCGCGGAGCAGGGCGGGCAGGCGCAGCGCCGCCAGATAGGCGTTGCCCAGTTCCATGAGCCGTGGCGTGAGCGTCACATGACGGCCCTCGACGCGCGCGTACCCCATGGCCGCGAGGGTGGCGGCGACGCGGTCGACGCTGGAGCGGGCGAGTCCGGTCTCCCGCTGGAGACCGCTCAGGCTGAGCGTGCCGTCCGCCCCGCTCAGTGCGCGCAGCAGGGCGATGCCGCGCATGAGCGGGGCGACGGCCTCGGCCGGCGTCCGGTCCGGTGTGGTCTTCAGCGGTGGCATCGGGTCTCCGTCGGGGTGTGGCCGGAAGTGAACGCACCGTGTCAGGACCATTGACAGCCGCGCAAGCCGGTCGGCACACTCAGCGGGCGAAATCAGTGGAAGAAATTTCACCAGGCGAACAAGGCCGGGAGTCTCTATGGACAAAGTGGTCGCTTCGGCGGCGTTCGCCGTGGCCGATGTGCCCGACGGCGCGTCGATCGCGGTAGGGGGCTTCGGCCTCAGCGGCGTGCCGGGCGGGCTGATCGAAGCCCTCCACGACCGGGGTGTCACGGGCCTGGGCGTGGTCTCCAACAACTGCGGCGCCCTGGGCTCGGGCCTGGCGGTCCTGCTGTCCGCGGGCCGGATCGCCCGGGTGACCGGGTCGTACATCGGCGCCAACGAGGAGTTCGCCCGGCAGTACCTCGGCGGCGAGCTGGAGGTCGAGCTCATCCCCCAGGGCACCCTGGCCGAGCGGCTGCGGGCCGGCGGCGCGGGCATCCCCGCCTTCTACACCCCGGCCGGGGTCGGCACCCAGGTCGCCGACGGCGGGCTGCCCTGGCGTTACGACGGCGCGGGCGGCGTCTCCGTCGCCTCACCGCCCAAGGAGGTGCGCGAGTTCGACGGCACCGCGTATGTGCTGGAGCGCGGCATCCGGACCGACTTCGCGCTGGTCCGGGCGGCCCGGGGCGACCGGCACGGCAACCTCGTCTTCCACCGGTCCGCCCGCAACTTCAACCCGCCGGCCGCCATGGCCGGGCGGATCACGATCGCGGAGGTCGAGGAGCTGGTCGAGCCCGGCGCCCTCGACCCCGACCAGGTGCATCTGCCCGGCGTCTTCGTCCAGCGAGTGGTCGCCCTCACCCCGGAGCAGGCCGCCGACAAGAGGATCGAGAAGCGCACCGTGCGCGACCGGAAGGAGCACGTCTGATGGCGTGGACCCGGCAGGAGACGGCCGCCCGGGCGGCCGCGGAGCTGCGGGACGGCGAGTACGTCAACCTCGGCATCGGGCTGCCCACCCTGATCCCGGATCACCTGCCCGCCGGCGTGCACGTGGTGCTGGAGTCCGAGAACGGCATCCTGGGCACCGGCCCCTACCCGCGGGCCGAGGACGTCGACCCGGATCTGATCAACGCGGGCAAGGAGACCGTCACCGTACTGCCCGGCGCCTCCTTCTTCGACTCCGCCCTCTCCTTCGCGATGATCCGCGGCGGGCACATCGACACCGCCGTACTCGGCGCCATGCAGGTCTCGGCCCGGGGCGATCTCGCCAACTGGGCCGTGCCCGGGAAGACGGTCACCGGCATCGGCGGCGCCATGGACCTGGTGCACGGCGCGCACCGCGTCATCGTCACCATGACCCACACCGCCAAGGACGGCAGCCCCAAGATCGTCCCCGAGTGCACCCTGCCCCTCACCGGCCGTGCGTGCGTGGACCGGATCATCACCGACCTGGCCGTCCTCGATGTCACCGAGACCGGTCTGCTGCTGGTGGAGACCGCCCCCGGCGTCACTGTGGACGACGTCCGCTCGCGCACCGCCGCCCCCGTCCGTGTCCCCGAGCGGAGCCTCGTATGATCTCCCGCCCCCGCGACGTGTACGTCGTCGACGCCGTGCGCACCCCCATCGGCAGGTACAACGGGGCACTCGCCTCCGTGCGGCCCGACGACCTGGCCGCGCACACCCTGCGCGCCCTGCTGGAGCGCGCCCCGGAGCTCGATCCGGCCCGGATCGGGGACGTGGTGCTCGGCAACGCCAACGGCGCGGGCGAGGAGAACCGCAATGTCGGCCGGATGGCCGCCCTGCTCGCCGGCCTTCCGGTGACCGTGCCCGGCGTCACCGTCAACCGGCTGTGCGCCTCCGGCCTGGAGGCGGTGATCCAGGGCGCGCGCTCCATCGCCGCCGGCGACCACTCGCTCGTCATCGCCGGCGGGGTGGAGTCGATGACCCGCGCCCCCTACGTCCTGCCCAAGAGCGACCGCCCCTTCCCCGCCGGGCACGGCGAGCTGTACTCGACCACCCTGGGCTGGCGCATGGTCAACCCGCGGATGGAGCCGCGGTGGACGATCCCGCTCGGCGAGAGCGCCGAACTCGTCGCGGAGAAGCACGCCATCGGCCGCGAGGAGCAGGACGCCTTCGCCCTCGCCTCGCACGTCAGGGCCGCGGCCGCCCGTGGCGCGGGCCTGTTCGACCGTGAGCTCGCGCCCGTCACCGTCCCCGGCCGCAGGGGCGAGTCCGTGGTGGTCGACCGGGACGAGAGCATCCGGGAGAACACCTCGCTCGACGCGCTGGCCGCGCTGCCCCCCGCCTTCCGCGCCGAGGGCGGCACCGTCACCGCGGGCAACTCCTCGCCGCTCAACGACGGCGCGGCCGCCCTGCTCCTGGCCGACGAGGAAGGCGTACGGGCCACCGGCCGCGAGCCGCTGGCCAGGATCACGGCCCACGCCGTGTCCGCGTGCGAACCGCACTACTTCGGCCTGGCCCCGGTCCAGGCCGTCACCCGGGCCCTGGAACGGGCCGGCCGCACCTTCGCGGACCTCGCCACGCTGGAGCTCAACGAGGCCTTCGCCGCCCAGGTCCTGGGCTGCCTGGCCGAATGGCCCGGTCTCGACCCGGACCTGGTCAACCCGTACGGCGGCGCGATCGCCCTCGGGCACCCGCTCGGCGCCTCCGGTGCCCGGCTGGCCGGCACCGTCGCCCACCGGCTCGCCGCCCGCGGCTCCGGCACCGGGGTCGCCACGCTGTGCGTCGGCGTCGGTCAGGGCTCGGCCCTCGTACTCGAAAGGTAGGCACCCCATGACCATCCCGCTCACCCAAGAGGCGATCAGCGCCGAGATCGCCGGCCACCGCGAGCGGTACGGCGAGCACCTCGCCCGTGGCGGTGCGCCGAGCAGCCACCCGGACCGCGCGTACGCCCCCTACCGCGGCAGTCTGCTGCGCCACCCCCGGCAGCCGCTGGTGGCCGCCGGGGACCCGGAGATGGTCGAACTGACCGGCCCCGCCTTCGGCGTCACGGACGTCACCGAACTCGACCACGACCTCACCCGGCAGCACACCGGGGAACCGCTCGGCGAGCGGATCACCGTCGCCGGCCGCGTCCTCGACCGCAACGGCCGGCCCGTGCGCGGGCAGCTCGTGGAGATCTGGCAGGCCAACGCATCGGGCCGCTACGCCCACCGGCGCGACCAGCACCCCGCCCCGCTCGACCCCCACTTCACCGGCGTGGGGCGCTGCCTGACCGACGACCGGGGCGCCTACCGGTTCGTCACCATCAGGCCCGGCGCCTACCCGTGGCGCAACCACGCCAACGCCTGGCGGCCGGCGCACATCCACTTCTCGCTGTTCGGCACCGCCTTCACCCAGCGCCTGGTCACCCAGATGTATTTCCCCGGCGACCCGCTCTTCGCCTACGACCCCATCCTGCAGTCCGTCACCGACGACGCCGCCCGCGAGCGCCTGATCGCCACCTACGACCACACGCTGTCCGTGCCCGAATGGTCGCTCGGCTACCGCTGGGACATCGTCCTGGACGGGCCGGCCGCCACCTGGATCGAAGAGGGACGCGCATGACCTCCGCCCCGCCCACCGCGCCGGCCCCGACACCCCCGGCGGAGCCCTCCCCCACCCCCTCGCAGACCGTCGGCCCGTTCTACGGCTACGCGCTCCCCTTCACCGGAGGCGGCGACCTGGCACCCCCCGGCCACCCCGACACCCTCACCCTCCACGGCCATGTCCTCGACGGCGCCGGGCTGCCCGTACCCGACGCGATCGTCGAGGCCTGGCAGCCGGCCCCGGACGGCTCGCGCACCGGAGCACCCGGCTCGCTGCGCCGCGACCCGGTCACCGGGGCGGTCATCGGCCGCGACACCGTGACCTTCACCGGCTTCGGCCGCGTCGCCACCGACGCCGACGGCCACTTCACCCTGCGCACCCTGCCCCCCGGCGGCGTACCGTACATCAGCCTGATCGTCTTCGCCCGGGGACTGCTGCACCACC
Organism: Streptomyces pyxinae; assembly: GCF_024756275.1. Classification (GTDB taxonomy): domain Bacteria; phylum Actinomycetota; class Actinomycetes; order Streptomycetales; family Streptomycetaceae; genus Streptomyces; species Streptomyces pyxinae. Next base: position 38,393 of record NZ_JANUGQ010000014.1, read on the forward strand.
TGCACACCCGCGCCTACCTGCACGACGCGCCCGGCCTGACGGGCGACACCCTCCTCGCCCGGGTCGGCCCCGCCCGCCGGGCCACCCTGATCACCCGGCCGGACGGCCCCCGCACCCACCGCTTCGACATCCGTCTGCAGAGCGACGACCAGCACGAGGAGACGGTCTTCCTTGACTTCGGCTGACCTTCCCGGGCCCGACCGAACCGGGCCGTACCGATTCGAGCCCGGTCGCCCCGCGCCCGACCGCCCCGGGCCCGGCCGTACCGCGCCCCACCGTGCGGGGCGCGACCGAACCGAACCCGGCCGATTCGAGGCCGACCGATTCGAGCCCGACCGGTCCGGCGCCGACACCGGGCTGCTCGCCCCCGTCCAGGCCGGCACCGAGGTAGAGGCCCTGACCGGTGACGCGGCGTATGTACGCGCCATGCTGGCGGCCGAGGTGGCGCTCGTGCGGGCCCAGGCGCGGCTCGGCCTGGCCCCGGACGAGGCGGCCGGCGCCATCGCCCGGGCGGCCGGGGAACCGGGCCGGTTCGACCCCCGCGACCTGGCGCTGCGCGCCCGCGCCGGCGGCAACCCGGTGATCCCCCTGGTCGAGGACCTCACCGCGGCCGTCGCCGCGACCGATCCGGCGGCCGCCGCCCATGTCCACCGCGGGGCCACCAGCCAGGACGTCCTGGACACCGCCACGATGCTGGTCTCGGCCCGGGCGGTCGATCAGCTCCTGGCCGACCTGGACCGTGTCGCCCACGGCCTTCACCACCTGGCGCGCACCCACCGGGACACCACAATGGCCGGCCGCACGCTGACCCAGCACGCGGTGCCGACGACCTTCGGGCTGAAGGCGGCGGGCTGGCACTGGCTCGTCACCGACGCCCGGCACCGGCTGGCAGGCGTACGCGCCCGTCTGCCGGCGCAACTGGGCGGTGCCGCCGGAACCCTGGCCGCCTTCCGCGCGTACGCCGGGACGGCGGCGGACACGGCTGACACGGCTGACACGGCTGACACGACGAACGCCGCGGCCCCGGCGGACGGCCCCCCGGACCTGGCGCTGCGTCTGGTGGCCGAGTTCGCCCGCGAGACCGGTCTCGCCGAACCCGTACTGCCCTGGCACGTCCTGCGCGTCCCGGTCGCCGAACTCGGCGGCGCCCTCGCCCATGCCGCGGGCGCGCTCGGCAAACTCGCCGCCGACGTCCTCGTCCTGTCGCGCACCGAGATCGGTGAGGTCACCGAGGGCAACGGTGGCGGGTCCTCGGCCATGCCGCACAAGGCCAATCCCGCCCGCGCGACCCTGATCGCGGGCGCCGCCCGCCGGGTGCCCGCGCTGGCCGGCGTGCTCTACGCCGGACTCGCCGCCGAGGACGAACGCCCCGCCGGCGCCTGGCACGCCGAGTGGCAGACGCTGCGGGACGCCCTGCGCACCGCCGGCGGCATGGCGGCCACCGCCGCCGGACTCGTCACCGGTCTGCGCGTCCACCCCGACCGCATGCACGACAACCTCGGCGCCACCCACGGGCAGATCATGGCCGAACGCCTGGTGGCCGCCCTCACCCCACGGGCCGGACGGGCCCGGGCCCGGGAGGTCGTCAGCCACGCCGGCCGGCAGGCCGCGCGGGAGGCCGCCGACCTCCTCGACGTCCTGGCCGACGAGCCGGCCCTCGACGGCCTGCTGACCCGGGGACAGCTCCAGGCGCTCGCCGATCCCGCCACGTACCACGGAGCCGCCGGCGCGCTGGTCGACCGCGCCCTGAGCCGACCGTGCGCCGCCCCCGCCCCCGCCCCTTCTCCCGCCCCCGCCCCCGAGCGCCGGCTGCACACCCGAGGAACGCCATGACCCCGCACCACCAGGTGGACGGCCTCCCGAACCGTCCGTCGCTCCTCCTCGGCCCCTCCCTCGGCACCCCCCTGGCCGTCTGGGACCCGCAGATCGCCGCGCTGGCCCGCACCCACCGGGTCGTCCGCTTCGACCTGCCCGGCCACGGCGGCACTCCCGCCGGTCTGCTGCCACGCGGCGCCGGCATCACCGAACTGGCGTGTCACGTACTTGAGTTGGCCGACTCTCTCGGCATCGGCCGCTTCGCCTACGCGGGCATCTCCCTCGGCGGAGCCATCGGTCTCCAGCTGGCCGCCCACCACCCCGAACGCGTCTCGCGCCTGGCCGTGGTCTGCTCCTCCGCGCACTTCGGCGGGCCGGACGGCTGGCACGAACGCGCCCGGGCCGTCCGCGCCTCCGGCACCGGCCCCCTCGCGGACACGGCGGCCGGGCGCTGGTTCACCCCCGCCTTCGCGGGGTCGCCCGCCGCCACCACGCTCACCGGCGCCCTGCGTTCCGCGACCGACCCGGAGGCCTACGCCCGGCTGTGCGAGCTCCTGGCCGCCTACGACGCACGCGCCGACCTGGGCCGCGTCACCGCCCCGACGCTGGTCGTGGCCGGACGCGACGACCCCGCCACACCGCTCGCCCATGCCCGCGAGCTCGCCGACGCCATCCCCGGCGCCGGCCTCGTCGAGATTCCCGGCGCCGCCCACCTCGCCGGAGTCGAGCGGCCCCGGGCCGTCTCATCGGCCCTGCTCGCCCACTTCACCGGCGACGGCGACGGCGCCGCCACCGACGACGCCGGCCACCACGCCGCCGGTCTGGCGGTCCGCCGCACGGTCCTCGGTGACGGCCATGTGGACCGCGCCATCGCCGCCACCACCCCGCTGACAGCCGTGTTCCAGGACTTCATCACCCGCTACGCCTGGGGCGAGATCTGGACCCGGCCCGGCCTGGACCACCGCACCCGGCGCTGCCTCACCCTCACCGCGCTCGTCGCCCAGGGCCACCACGCCGAACTGGAGATGCACCTGCGCGCGGCCCTCACCAGCGGCGACCTCACCGCCGAGGACGTCCGGGAGGTGCTGCTCCAGTCCGCCGTCTACTGCGGCGTCCCCGCCGCCAACGCGGCCTTCGCCCTCGCCGACCGCGTCCTCGCCGAACTCGCCCGCACGCCCCAGGAGTGACCATGCACACCACCGTCGCCATCGTCGGGGGCGGCCCCGCCGGGCTGCTGCTCTCCCGTCTTCTGCACCGGGCCGGCGTCGACAGCGTCGTCCTGGAGCGCCGCGACCGTGCCTACGTCGAGGGGCGCCAGCGCGCCGGTGTCCTGGAGCAGTCCACCGTCGACGCCCTGCGGGAGGCCGGAGCCGCCGAACGCCTCGACCGCCAGGGCCTGGCGCACGACGGTGTGGAACTGCGCTGGGCGGGCCGGTCCCACCGCGTCGACTTCCCGTCCCTGACCGGTGGCCGCCGGGTGTGGGTCTACGCGCAGACCGAGGTCGTCAAAGATCTCATCGCGCTGCAGACGGCCGCCGGCGCGGCACCGTACTTCGACGCCGAAGTCCGCGCGATCGAGCACATCGACACCGACCGGCCCACGGTCCGCTACCTCCACCAGGGCCAGGAGAAGGTGCTGACCTGCGGCTATGTCGTCGGCTGCGACGGCCACCACGGTGTCGCCCGCACGGCCCTCCCGCGCGGCGTCCGGCGCACCCACGAGCGTGTCCACCCCTACTCCTGGTTCGGTGTCATGGCCGACGTCCCCCCGTCCTGCGACGAGCTGGTCTACGCCCACTCGCCACGCGGCTTCGCCCTGCTCAGCATGCGCTCGCCGGAGGTGAGCAGGCTGTACTTCCAGGTGCCCAACGGCACCGATCCGGCCGACTGGTCCGACGAGCGGATCTGGGACGAGCTCGACGCCCGCTCCGCCCTCGACGGCCGGACGCTCACCCGCGGCCCCATCACGTCCAGGAGCGTCCTGCCCCTGCGCAGCTCCGTCACCGAACCCATGCGCCACGGGCGTCTCTTTCTGGCCGGCGACGCCGCGCACATCGTCCCGCCCACCGGCGCCAAGGGACTCAACCTGGCCGTCTCCGACGTCGTCGTCCTCGCCCGCGCGCTCACCCACCGGCAGCGCACGGGGGACACCGCTCTCCTCGACGCCTACTCCGACACCTGTCTGCGCCGCGTCTGGCGGACCGAGCACTTCTCCTCCTTCATGACCACCACTCTCCACACCGGCCCCGGCCAGAGCGAGTTCGACACCCGCCTGCAGATCTCGCAGCTGGACCGGATCGCCGCCTCACCTCACGCGGCCGCCGAACTCGCCCTGAACTACGTCGGTCTGCCCCTGCCCTAGGGTCTTTGGCCAGGGCTTCCGTACGAGCGGCCGCCCGCACGCGCGAGTCCCGCCCTGCCGTCATCGCCGTGGCTCCCGGCCGCCGGCGGCCGGTCCGGCGGCCGCGGGTGCGGCCGACCGCCCCCGGGGCCGGGGCAGCCGGGAGAGAGCGTGCAGCAGGACGGCCGCGACGGTGCCCGAGACGACCGCGTTGCCCAGGGTGCTTCTCACCCACTGAGGGGCTTCGGCGTAGAGGGTGGGCGAAACGATGGGCAGCAGACCGACGGTGAGGGCGGTGGCGGCGACCGTCCCGCTCACCCGGTCATCCAGATCGGCCCGGTGCAGCATCCGGATCCCCATGACGGTGATCACGCCGTAGACGGTGAGGGCACCGCCGCCCACCACGGCCGGCGGGATCGCGGCCAGCCACCGCGACAGGGGGGCCGCGAGACCGCAGGCGACCAGGAGGACGCCCGCCGCGGCGGTGACGAATCTGCTGCGTACGCCGCTGAGGTTGCTGATGCCGATGTTCTCCGCGCTGGTCACCATGGGCGCGAGACCGAACGCCCCCGCCAGCAGGGAGACGACCGCGTCGGCCCGCAGGACGCGGGGAACGTCCCGGCCGGGACGAGGGACGCGTCCGACGGTCTCGCTGTTGAGGACGGTCTGGCCGGTGGCCTCGGCGAGCGAGGTGAGGCTGAAGACCAGCAGCGGCAGGGCGGCCAGTACGTCGAAGTGCGGAGCCCCGTAGGGGGCGATCCGGGGCAGCTCGGCCGGTACGCGCGCGAGCGGGGTGAGCGCGCCGAGTCCGCAGGCCACGGCGGCCACGGTGCCCGCCGCCATGCCGAGCAGCACCGACGCCTGCCGCCAGATCCCGCGCAGCAGCAGATGTGCCGCCAGGGTGCAGCCCATGGTCACGGCGGCCAGGGCCAGCGCCGACAGCGGCGGGCGCCCGGCCGGTCCCGCGATGAGCCCGGCGGCCGCCCGGACCATGGAGACGCCGATCAGCACCACGGTGACGCCCATGACCAGCGGCGGGAAGAGGCGCACGACACGGGCGTAGAACGGTACGACGGCCAGCAGCACCAGGGCCGCGAGGATCACCGAGCCGCTCGCCGTGGCGGCCCCGTGTTCGTCCGCGACCGCCAGGAACAGGGCGGTGGCCGCCCCGCCCGGCAGCATGACGAACGGCAGCCTGGCACCGATGCCCCAGGCCCCGAGGGACTGCAGCAGTGTGCCCGCGCCGCAGAGCACGAGGGTGACACCGAGCAGCGTGGCGGTGCGCGGCCCGGACAAGTGCAGCGTTCCGGCGGTCAGGAAGGTCGTGGAGACGGGGGCCGCGAACATCGCCAGGACGTGCTGCGCGGCCAGCGGCAGCAACCGACGCGGTGGTGGAAGTTCGTCGACGGGGTCGGCGGCGGCACCCGTCGCGGTGACCCCGGCCGGCGGCTGCCGGCCGGAATCGTCCGTGCCGCGGCCCTGCGGGGTTCGGCCACGCGCAGGGGAGGCGGGCCGCTCCGGGCCCGGGGTGCCGGTCACGGCCGGGAGGTGGCGGACGGCTGCCACGGGAGCTCGTCCTCGGCGTAACGGTAGGCACGGAAGACCGCGTTCGGCTCGGCCGGGAAGAGGGAGCGCACCTCCGCCTCCCGGTACGCGCCGAAGTGGGGTACCACGTACTCCCAGCACAGGTAGCCGTCGGCCGTCACCTCGAAGAGGCGGCCGGCGGGCGAGTCGGTGACCAGGGTGTTGCCGTTGGGCAGGCGCTGCGCGCTGCCCATGAAGGGCGCGAAGAACGCTTCCCGCGCCGGGTCGTGGTACTCCCAGACGATCTCGCCGCTGGAGGTGTCGATCTCCACGACGCGGGAGTAGGGGACGTCGCATCCGGGGCGGAAGACGCCGTTGTCGAAGACGAGGAGATTGCCCCCGGGCAGTTCGGTGGGAGCGTGCTGCTGGGAGACGGTGCCGGGTTTCGAGCGCCACAGGACCTCGCCGGTGGCGCGGCTGATGACGATGACGGCGGAGACGCTGCGGAGGCTGGCCAGGATGTTGCCGTCGGAGAGCGGAGTGACGCTGTTGATCAACGGCCAGTGCTCGCGGGCGTAGTGCGGGTGGAGCGGGTAGGCGGCCCGGTCGAGGTGGTCGGCGGCCCGCCAGGACCAGGTGGGACGGCCCTCCGCGTCGACCTCCCGGACGGTGTCCGCCCATACGGCCCCGCCGGCGGCCTCGGACCCGTCCACGCCCCCCTGTACGGCGCGGGCGTCCGCGCCGTACAGGGGCTCCAGGGCCGTGTAGAGGATGCGTCCGTCGTCGCCATGGTGGGCGTCGTGGTGCTGGAGGGGGTCCCGGTGTTCACGCAGGACGGTGCCGTCGGGGGACGCCTGCAGCATGATCCCGCCCCGGTACTTGTGCCACATGGGGAACAGCGCCCGCCGGCCGGGCAGGACGCCGTTGTAGGCGAGCCGCCCGTCGGCCAGGAGCCGGGCGTGCCGGCCCGGCCGGTAGGGGAACCGCCACTGATGGACCACCTCACCCTGCGGGTCGATCAGGTACACCTCGCCGCCACCGGTGAGCGGGGCGTAGAGCGTGTAGCCCCCGAACGAGGCGGCGGGGTCCACGGCGATGAGGCCCGTCCCCCTCCGGCGGCGTGTGTTCTGGTCGAGCCTGCCGTACCGCGCCGTCATCCGACACCCACCCGTCCTCATCGGTCAAAGTTTTGTTGATGAAATCAAGATGGTTTGACGGTAGCGAGGAGATGTTGCCGGCTCATGGCCGCCGTGTGACGGGGTCCGGCCCGGCCGCGCGCGGGGATAGAGTCACCCGGGTGGCACCAGGCGGTTGCGGTCGGGGCGGGAGCGGGAGATGAGTCAGCAAGACGGCGATCCGGGCGGCGTACGGGTCGGAGCGAGCATCCGCAGGCGCCGCCGTGCCCTGGACCTGACCCTGGCCGAGGTGGCGGAGCGCGCGGGCCTGTCCTCCCCCTTCCTCAGCCAGTTGGAGAACGACCGGGCGCGCCCCAGCATGCGCTCGCTCCAGCGCATCGCCGACGCCTTGAACACCACGGCCGTACAACTGCTCGCCGCCGCGGAGAGCCCCCGCCGCATGGATGTGGTCCGCGCGGACGACCCGACCGGTCTGGCGTCCGGCACCACCGGCCGGACCCGGCCACTGGTGCGCGGCCATCACCAGCTGCACGCGCTGGAGTTCACCGGGGAGCACGACGGGGCGCGTGAGTTCCAGCACCGCAACGACGAACTGATGTACGTGGCCGACGGAGCGGCGACGGTGGAAGCCGACGGCCGGGCCGTCCACCTCGGTCCCGGCGACACCCTCTACCTCACCGGCGGCATCCGTCACCGCTGGCAGGCCACGGCCCCCGGCACCCGGGTCCTCCTGGTCGCCGTGGCGGAACACGTCGAGGTCACCGCCGACCCGCGTCTGTAGCGGCGGGCTCGCGGGTCGGTCACCGGCGCTCGTGCGAGCGAGAACCGGCGGCTCCGGTACGTACCCGGGGCCGCCGGCACCTCTGCCGGGACAAGGCCATCAGCCCTTGGCCATCAGGTCCCTGAGCGCGATGTTGAGCATGAGCACGTTGACGCGGGGTTCGCCGATGAAGCCGAGGGCGCGGTCCTCGGTGTGGTCGGCGACGAGCTTCTCGACCGCCGCGACACCGAGCTGGTTGCGCGCGGCGACACGGTGCGCCTGGAGCCTCGCGTACTCCGGCGAGATGTGCGGATCGAGGCCGGAGCCGGAGGAGGTGACCGCGTCGGCGGGGACGTCCGCGGGCTTCACCGGGTGGCCCGGGACCGAGTTGTCCTTGACGACGGCGGCTTTGGCGTCCGTCACCCACTTGATGAGGTCCGCGTTGTCACCGGAGCGGTTGGTCGCGCCGGAGAGGATCAGCGCGTACTGGGTGTTGACACTGTTGGAGCCCAGGCCGTTGGAGGGACGCGGCTGGAACCAGCGCAGGTCCGGGGCCGCTGTCTCCTGCCCGGCCTTCGGCGGCAGGTCGTAGCGCTGGCCGATCAGCTCCGAGCCGACGACTTTCCCGCTGGTGTCCTTCACTTCGGAGCCGTTGGCCCTGCCGGGGAAGGCGAGTTGGGCGACACCGGTGACGGCGAGCGGGTAGAGCACACCGCAGACGACGGTGAGGACGAGGAGCGCCCGGAGTCCGGCCCCGAGCACGCGGGCGGTGTTTCTCACGGAGTTGTTCATGGTCGGTCAGCCGATCCCGGGGACGAGGGAGAGGAGCAGGTCGATGAGCTTGATACCGATGAACGGGGCGATCAGGCCGCCGAGCCCGTAGAGCCCGAGGTTGCGGCGGAGCATCGAGTCGGCGCTGGACGGGCGGTAGCGGACGCCCTTGAGGGCGAGCGGGACGAGGGCCACGATGATCAGCGCGTTGAAGATGACGGCGGACAGGATCGCGGACTCGGGCGAGGACAGGCCCATGATGTTGAGCTTGTCGAGCGACGGATGGGCGACCGCGAACATGGCGGGGATGATCGCGAAGTATTTGGCGACGTCGTTGGCGATGGAGAAGGTCGTCAGGGCACCCCGGGTGATGAGGAGTTGTTTGCCGATCTCGACGATCTCGATGAGTTTGGTCGGGTTGGAGTCGAGGTCGACCATGTTGCCGGCCTCTTTCGCGGCCGAGGTGCCGGTGTTCATCGCCACCCCGACGTCCGCCTGTGCGAGGGCGGGCGCGTCGTTGGTGCCGTCACCGGTCATCGCGACGAGCCTGCCACCCGCCTGCTCCCGCTTGATGAGGGCCATCTTGTCCTCGGGGGTGGCCTCGGCGAGGAAGTCGTCGACGCCCGCCTCCCGGGCGATCGCCCGGGCGGTCAGCGGATTGTCACCCGTGATCATGACCGTGCGGATACCCATCCGGCGCAGCTCGTCGAACCGCTCCCGCATGCCCTCCTTCACGACGTCCTTCAGGTGGATCACACCGAGGACGCGCGCGCCGCGCTCATCCTCGGCGGCCACCAGCAGCGGTGTGCCGCCGGCCCCGGAGATGCGGTCCGTGAGCTCCTGGGCGTCACCGGCGACCTCGCCGCCCCGCTCCCTCACCCATGCCAGGACGGCACCTGCCGCGCCCTTGCGGATCTTCCGTCCGCCGGCGTCCACTCCGGACATCCGGGTCTGTGCGGTGAACTGGATCCAGTCGGCGTGCGCGAGCTCCCCCTGCCGGCGTTCGCGCAGACCGTACTTCTCCTTGGCGAGAACCACGACGGAGCGGCCCTCGAGGGTCTCGTCGGCCAGCGACGACAGCTGGGCCGCGTCCGCCAGCTCCGTCTCCGTGGTTCCCCGTACGGGCACGAACTCGGCGGCCTGACGGTTTCCGAGGGTGATCGTGCCGGTCTTGTCCAGCAGCAGGGTGGAGACGTCGCCCGCGGCCTCGACCGCGCGCCCGGACATGGCGAGCACATTGCGCTGCACCAGCCGGTCCATCCCGGCGATGCCGATGGCCGAGAGCAGGGCGCCGATGGTGGTCGGGATCAGACAGACCAGCAGCGCGGTCAGCACGATCAGGGAGGTCTGGTCGTCGGCGCCGGCGTAGATCGCGAACGGCTTCAGGGTCACGACGGCGAGCAGGAAGACGATCGTGAGAGAGGCCAGCAGGATGTTGAGGGCGATCTCATTGGGGGTCTTCTGCCGGGCCGCGCCCTCGACCAGGCCGATCATACGGTCGATGAAGGTCTCGCCGGGTTTCGTGGTGATCCTCACGACGATCCGGTCCGACAGCACCTTCGTGCCGCCCGTCACCGCGCACCGGTCGCCGCCCGACTCGCGGATGACCGGCGCCGACTCGCCCGTGATCGCGGACTCGTCCACCGACGCGACCCCCTCGACGACGTCGCCGTCGCCGGGGATGACATCGCCGGCCTCGCAGACGACGAGGTCACCGACGCACAGCTCCGCCCCGGGCACCCGCTCCTCGCCGCCGCCGGCGAGACGGCGGGCGACGGTGTCGGTCTTGGCCTTGCGCAGGGTGTCGGCCTGCGCCTTGCCGCGGCCCTCGGCCACCGCCTCCGCCAGGTTGGCGAAGACCGTGGTCAGCCAGAGCCAGGCGGTGATCGCCCAGCCGAACCAGTCCGTGGGGTCCGTGACCGCGAGCACGGTGGTGACCACCGAGCCGACCAGGACCACGAACATCACCGGTGACTTGATCATGAAGCGTGGATCGAGCTTGCGGAACGCGTCCGGCAGGGAGGCGACCAGCTGCTTGGGGTCGAAGAGGCCGCCGCCGACCCGGCCCGCCGCCGGCTTGTGGCCGGTGGGGAGGTCGCTGTGCGGGGCCGAAGTGGTCGTGGCCGTCGTGGGCATGGCGTCCTGCTGCTTCTTTACGTCGGTAGTCATGCCGCGAGCCCTTCGGCGAGCGGTCCCAGCGCGAGGGCCGGGAAGTAGGTGAGACCAGTGATGATCATGATGGTGCCGACCAGAAGGCCCGTGTACAGGGGCTTCTCCGTCCGCAGGGTGCCCGCCGTCTCGGGTACGGGCTGTTGCCCGGCGAGCGATCCGGCCAGCGCGAGGACGAACACCATCGGCAGGAACCGGCCCAGCAGCATCGCGAGGCCGATGGTCGAGTTGAACCACTGGGTGTCGGCGTTCAGGCCCGCGAAGGCCGAGCCGTTGTTGTTGGCGCCCGAGGTGAAGGCGTAGAGGATCTCGGAGAAGCCGTGCGCACCGGAGTTGGTCATCGAGTGCGCCGGGGTGTCCAGGACGAACGAAGCCGCGGTGAAGCACAGGACCAGGGCCGGGGTGACCAGGATGTAGCAGGCAGCGAACTTGATCTCCCGCGTACCGATCTTCTTCCCCAGGTACTCGGGGGTGCGGCCGACCATCAGACCGGCGATGAACACCGCGATGATCGCCATGATCAGCATGCCGTAGAGGCCGGAGCCGACCCCGCCGGGCGCGATCTCGCCCAGTTGCATGCCGAGCATGGTGATGCCGCCGCCGAAGCCGGTGTACGAGGAGTGGAAGGAGTTCACCGCACCGGTCGAGGTCAGTGTCGTCGCCACGGCGAAGAGGGACGAGCCCCCGATGCCGAAGCGGGTCTCCTTGCCCTCCATGGCCCCGCCGGCGATGTCGAACGCGGGGGCGCCGTGGTGGAATTCGGTCCACATCATGAGCGCCGTGAAACCGAGCCAGATGGTGGTCATCGCGCCGAGGATCGCGTACCCCTGCTTCAGCGAGCCGGTCATCCGGCCGAACGTACGGGTCAGCGCGAAGGGAATGACGAGGATCAGATAGATCTCGAAAAGGTTCGACAGCCCGTTGGGGTTTTCGAAGGGGTGGGCGGAGTTGGCGTTGAAGTAGCCGCCGCCGTTGGTGCCCAGCTCCTTGATCACCTCCTGCGAGGCGACCGCGCCGCCGTTCCACTGCCGGGTGCCGCCCGTGAACTGGCCGACCTGATGGATGCCGGAGAAGTTCTGGATCGCGCCGCACGCGACGAGCACCAGGGCTCCCACGACGGAGAGCGGCAGCAGGATCCGGACGACGCCCCGGACCAGGTCGGCCCAGAAGTTGCCCAGCTCGCCCGTACGGGACCGGGTGAAGCCGCGCACCAGCGCGACCGCCACCGCGATGCCGACCGCCGCCGACACGAAGTTCTGTACCGCCAGGCCGCCGCTCTGCACGACGTGGCCCATGGCCTGCTCGCCGTAGTAGGACTGCCAGTTGGTGTTCGCCACGAAGGACGCCGCCGTGTTGAACGCCTGGTCGGGATCGATCGACACGAAGCCGAGCGAACCGGGCAGCCAGCCCTGCGCCCGCTGGAGCAGGTAGAGGAAGAGCACGCTCACCGCGGAGAAGGCGAGGACCCCGCGCAGATAGGCCGGCCAGCGCATCTCCACCGACGGATCGGCACCGATGACTTTGTAGATCCACTTCTCGGGCCGCAGGTGCTTGTCCGACGAGTAGACACGCGCCATGTGGTCACCCAGCGGCCGGTACGACAGACCGAGCGCGGCCACGAGCGCCAGGAGCTGGAGCACTCCAGCGAGTACAGGACTCATCTCGGGGCTCAGAACCTCTCCGGCTTGACCAGCGCGAGGACGAGGTATCCCAGCAGGGCGGCGGCGACGAGCAGACCGACGATGTTCTCGGTGTTCGCGGCGTTCTCGATGTTCACAGCTTCGCCACCCCCTTGGCGATGAAAGCCACCAGCGCGAAGACCGCGATCGTGGTGACGACGAAGGCCACATCGGCCATCGTGAGCTCCCGGTGAAAGAAGAAAGAGCGAATACTCGGACCAGACGAGCAAACAACGTTTCCAGCCACTTTCGGCCTGCGTTGATGTCGCCCTAACGTTCTTGACGCCGCTCTTGACGCGTCCTCTACGCGACCCGGCTCCGTGCCCGGTGCGGCCAACGCCCCGGCCGTGGGCAAGTCCGGTCACGGCAGGTCGCACCGGGAGGATCCGGCACCCGGCCACGGCCGGTGATTCGACCGCGAGCCGGGGCGGCTCCGGGTCCGGCCCGTACGAGAACCTTGAGAGGGCCGGGACGCCCGGCGTGCGGGCCGGTCTCCGGACACCGGTCGCCGGGTGTCCCGTCACCGCGCGTACGGTGCCGGTCAGACCTTCTCCGGTCGGATCAGCGCGGCCACCAGGTAGCCGACGAGGGCGGCGGCGACGATGAGACCGACCACATTCTCCACGCTCATGAACGATCAACTCCTCTGGACATGCGGAAGGTTACGGAGGTGCGGTTGCCCGGTTCCATCGAACCGGTGGAAGGCCCACCGCTCGCCCGCTTTGACGCCGCCCTGTCGCGTGAGCCGTGAACGCTGATGGATCCTTGACGGGTCCAGGGTGTGCTGTCCCGGGGGCCGCGGCCATCGCGGCCGCCCACCACGGGCGCCTCGAACTGGACACCCGTCCCGGCCGGGGCTGCACCTTCCGTCTGCTGCTTCCCGCGTCCTGGCCGGTCCCCGGGCGCGCCCGGCCGGGGTGCGGCCCTGACGAAACGTCATCCGCGCCCGGGGCCGGCCCTCCGGGAGCACTCCTCAGCGGTCAGCGATCAGCGGTCACTGATCACTGATCACTGATCACTGATCCGGATGATTTCCGGCCCATACCGCGGGGGTCCGGTCCGCCCACGGGCTCGCCTGTTCAAGTTGGCCGGCGAGGCGGAAGAGGAGGCCTTCCCGCCCGTAACCGGCGGCGAACTGCATACCGATCGGAAGCCCCGTCCCGGGGTCGGCCGTCAGCGGTACGGACATGGCGGGTGTGCCCGCCACATTGAACGCCATGGTGAACGGCGAGCGGTCGTTGAGGCGGTCGATCCAGCCGTGGCCGTCCAGGGTCTCCGCGCCCTCGCCGTAGGCGCCCAGGGGGGTGGGAAGCTCCGGCAGGGTCGGGCTGAGCAGGATGTCGTAGGTGCCGAAGGACCGCGCCAGGCTCCGGGCCACCCGGTTCCGGACCGCGAGGGCGGTCACGAACTGGGCGCCGCCGACCCGCTGCCCGTAGTGGTAGCCGGCGAGGGTCACCGGCTCAAGGGTCGAGGAGTCGACGGGCCGGCCGAGCGCGGCGGCCAGTCCGTCGACCGACGCGGTGAGATTCACCGTCATCAGACGGGCACCGGCCAGGACGAACTCCTCCCAGTCGGCGCCGAGGCCGACCGTGGCCTCTTCCACCCGGTGACCGAGGGATTCGAGCAGCCGTACGGTGCGGGCGAGCGCGTCGGCCACCGGTGCGGTGGTACGGCGTCCGCCCCAGCCCTGGCCGAGGACCCCGATCCGGAGCGAGCCGGGGTCACGCGTGACTTCCTCCGCGTACGGACGGGACGGCTCCGGGGCGAAGTAGGGATCCCCCGGCTCCGGGCCGCTGATCCGGTCGAGCAGCGCCGCGCTGTCCCGTACGGTGCGGCTGACGCCGCCGTGCACGGCCAGGCCACTGAAGATCTCGTCCACGTCGGGGCCCATGGAGACCCGGCCGCGGGTGGGCTTCAGCCCGAAGAGACCGTTACAGGCGGCGGGTACGCGGATCGAACCCGCCGCGTCGGTGCCGTGGGCGATCGGGACCACCCCGGCGGCGACGGCCGCGCCCGCGCCGCCGCTGGAGCCGCCCGCGCTCCGCTCCGGGTCCCACGGGTTGCGGGTCGCGCCGTGGAGCACGGGTTCCGTCACGATGCTGTACGCCATCTCGGGCGTGGTGGTGCGCCCGAACGTCACGAGACCGGCGCGCCGGAAGCGCCGCATCAGGGCGGAGTCGGCCGGGGCCACATGGCCGGCCGCGAGACGGCTGCCCAGCTCCACTCGCCTCCCGGCCATGGCGACTCCGAGGTCCTTGATCAGAAAGGGGACTCCGGCCAGGGGCGAACCGCCGGGGACGGGCCAATCGTCGGCCGGCCAGGTCTCCACGATGGCGTTGATCCGGGGGTTGACCGCCCGCGCGGCCTCCCGGGCGGCCGCCTCCAGCTCGGCGGGGGTCACCTCGCCCCCGGCCACCAGCTCCGCCAGTCCGACCGCGTCATGGGTCACGTACTCGGCAACGTCCACTGCCACTCCCAGTCACCTTCAGAGAAGAAAGAAATACCACTGAGTACCGAACGATACCGAGCGGTATCGATCGGCACGGACTGGTACCGTAGCAGGGGATCAGGGGGCCTCGTATCCGACCGGACGTCACGGAGCAGTCATGGCAGCGACCACCAGAAGGCCGAGCAGGGTGGCGAAACTGCCGCCCCGTGAGCGCATCCTCGACGCGGCGGAAGAGCTTTTCCAGAGCGAGGGGATCCGGCGGGTGGGCGTCCAGGCCATCGCCGAGAAGGCCGAGACCACCAAGATGGCGATCTACCGGCACTTCGAGACCAAGGACGCGCTGGTCGCGGAGTGGCTGCGCATCGTGGCCGCCGACTACCAGGCCGCGTTCGACCGGGTCGAGACCGAACACCCCGGCCGGCCCGGGGAGCAGATCCTGGCCATGGCCCGTTTCATCGCCGAGGGGCTGCCGGCGATCTCGCACCGGGGCTGCCCGTTCATCAACTCTCTCGCGGAACTGCCCGACCGGTCCCATCCCGCACGACAGGTGATCGAGGAGCACAAGGCCCGCCAGACCCGCCGGCTGGTCGGCATGTGCGCCGGAGCCGGGCTGCCCGACCCCGAGCAGGTCGCGGC
Source organism: Streptomyces pyxinae (assembly GCF_024756275.1). Lineage (GTDB taxonomy): Bacteria > Actinomycetota > Actinomycetes > Streptomycetales > Streptomycetaceae > Streptomyces > Streptomyces pyxinae. The sequence continues at coordinate 53,673 of NZ_JANUGQ010000014.1, forward strand.
CGAGATCACCTTTCTGCTCGAAGGCGTACAGGTCAGCACGCAGAACGGCAGCATCGACCAGGCGGGGGACCGGCTGATGCGGATCGTCCGGGGGATCGTGGACCGGCACCGCTCCCCCGCCGGCACCCCCCGGGCGACCAGCACCGCCGACTGACCGTCCCGCGTCCGCGTCCCCCGCGCCCTTCGCCGTACCCTTCGGCGGCCCGGGCCCTTCGGCCATCCGGCCCGCGCCCGCGCCCCTCCGCACTCTTCGGCCGCCCGACCCCCGTCCGCGTTCCGCCGCACCCCTCGGACACCCGGTCCGGATCCGCGTTCCGCCGCGCTCTTCGGCCACCCGGCCCTCGCGCCGATCCCGGCGACCGGAGCCCCCGGGCCGGCCGGCGGGTCCGCGCGGGAGCCCCGGGGCCGAGTGGTTTTCCGGCTGACCGCTTTATCGCTTCGGCCATTCCGGACGCCTTCCTGGCGCATTTTCATATAGTCCTTTTTTGCCTTTTTCCAACAGTTGGAGTGGCTCTTCCGCGTTCGGCGGACGCGACGGGGAAAGTGCGGCAATATCGGCGATGCCCGTCCGTACGACGCCGACGGGTTCGCGGTCCGAAAGCCCTCATCAGGAAGAACGGGACCCATGAAATTTCGTACTGCCGGTATCGGCGCGCTGACCCTCGCGACCACCGTGGCCGCCGTCACGGCGGCAGCGGCACTGGAGCAGCACCCCCTCACCAGGTCCGACAGCTCCTCCCACAGCTCCTTCCACGCGCCCTCCGCACTGGTCCTGACCGTCAACAACGGCGCCTCCGCCTCGGCTTCCGCACCCCAGCGAGCCGTCACCCTGACCTGCGGCTCCTACACCCCCGGCGGGACGCACCCGCAGCCCGCCGCCGCCTGTGACGCGCTGCAGCAGGCGGACGGCCGCCTCTCCGGACTCCGCGACTCCGGACGGTCCTGCACCCTCGACCTGCGTCCCGTCACCGTCACCCTGCAAGGGGCCTGGCAGGGGCGGCGTGTCAACGAGGAGCGCTCCTTCCCCAATGACTGCGTCAAGGGCGCGTTCGGCCCGCTGACCGAGTTCTGATCGCCCGTTCCGGCCCACCCCTCCTTTCCCCTCGACCAGAGCGCCCGTGCCGATGGAGAGGGCACGGGCGCTCCCCTTTCGGCCATGAATCGGTTTTCCGGGTCCGTTGCGGGAGAAGGGTCGTTGCACCCTCCAGGTGTCGCGTCCCGCCGCCCGCCGGTGTCCGGGAGAGTTCGCAGCGCGGCCGAAAGACATGTGTTCGAAGTGCGGACCACGTCGTTGAACCCGACGACACCGTTACCTCACGGGGGAGGGGCTTTGGCATCGTCCGCATCACCCACACCACCCGCGTCCGCGTCGGGCCCGCCGCGGCCATCACGCGGGAAGAAGGGCCGAAGTTCCCGGGGCGCACCCGCGGAAGGCGTCTCGGCGGCGGAGCGCGAACTCTACGGGGGCCGGCTCCGCTACGACCAGTCGTTCGTACGTCATGAGGGCCCGCTAGTCAGGCTCTCGTTCGGACACATGGCGGCCGCGCTGCCGCGCATGGTCGGCATGGTGCTGCGCACCGGTTGGCGGACGGACCGGCGGGCACTGGCCGGGGTGGTGGCGGCACAGCTCGGTCAGGGGGTGACGGCCGCGTGGGGTCTGGTCGCGGTCAACAGCGTGCTGGCCGAGCTGTTCACGGACGGCCCGACGGCGGAGAAGCTCCGTGGCGCCCTGCCCTCGCTGGTGGTGCTGGCCGCCAGCGCGGTGGGGGCGGCGCTGCTGTCGGCCTGGTCGACGGCGATGTCGGGCCGTCTTGAGCCGCAGGTGGAGCGGGCGGTCTCGGCGCGGTACTACGCGGCCGTCACCCGGGTGGAGGTGGCGGCGACCGAGCGGCCGGAGGTCCAGCGGGTGCTGGAGGCGGGCAGATTCGGCACCGACTCCGCCCGGAGCATGCTGCGGCTGTCGGTGGGCGTGGGCAATGTGCTCATCGGCATGGCGGCGGCCGCGGTCGTCCTGGCGTCGCTGCACTGGACCCTGCTGCCGATGCTGCTGGCCATCGCGCTGCCCAAGGGGTGGGGCGCGGTCCGTTCCGCCCGCCGTGACTATGTGTCACGGTTGAACTGGGTCGACCACCGCCGGGCGATCGCCTCGCTGCTGGCGTATCTGACCCGCCCGCACGCGGCGGCCGAGATCCGGGTGCACGCGGCCGGGCACAAGCTGCTGTCCGGCTACGAGGAGATGTCCCGGCAGACCGAGGCGGAGCAGCGGCGGCTCGCCCGGGCGCAGGCCCATACGGACCTGGTGGCCGGCGCCTTCGCCGGGCTGGCCTCGCTGGCCTGCTACGGCGTCCTGTGGTGGCTGCTGGCGAGCGGCGGGCTGCCGCTCGCCGTGGGCGGCACCGCGGTCATCGCCATCCGCACCTCGACGGCGCGCCTGACGTCCCTCGTCCAGCAGGTCAACCGCCTCTATGAGGAGCTGCTGTTCCTCACCGACACCGAGACCGCCGTCGAACTGGCCACCGAGCACGCCATCCCGTCGGCGGGCACCCCGCTCCCCACCGGGGTGGAGCGGGTGCGCCTGGAGAGCGTGTCGTTCACCTATCCGGGTGCCGAGGGCCCGGCGCTGAAGGGGGTGAGTCTGTCGGTCCGCCGGGGCGAGGTGACGGCCCTGGTGGGGGCGAACGGCTCCGGCAAGACGACGCTCACCAAGGTGCTGGCCGGGCTGCTGCTGCCCTCCGAGGGGGCCGTGTGGTGGGAGGACCGCGAGGACGGACGGGTCGAGCTGCGGGACGCCGAGCGCGCCCGGATCTTCGCCATGGTGGGGCTGCTGGCGCAGGACTTCCCCCGCTGGGAGATGACCGCCGCCGCCAATGTGGCCATCGGCGCGGGCGACCGCGCCCGGGACATGGACCGCGTCCGGGACGCCGCGCGGGGCGCGCGGGTGCTCTCGCTGGTCGAGGGCCTGCCGCACGGCTGGGACTCGATCGTGTTCAAGGGGTACGAGCGCGGTGTCCAGCTCTCCGGCGGGCAGTGGCAGAAGCTGGGCACCGCGCGCACCCTCTACCGGGACGCGCCGTTCCTGCTGGTCGACGAGCCGACTTCCGCGCTCGATCCGCACGCGGAGATCGCCGCGTTCCAGGGGCTGTGGGCCCTCGCCGGCGAGGGGCACGCGGTGGTGCTCGTCACGCACCGGCTCGCCGCGACGGCCGACGCCGACCGGATCTATGTCCTCGATCAGGGCCGGGTGGCCGAGGAGGGCACCCATGAGGAGCTGATGTCCCGCCCGGACGGGCTCTACCGGGGCATGTTCACCGCCCAGGCCGCCCAGTTCGGGCTCTCCCCCGCGCCGGGCGCCCCGGTGCCCGCGGCCCGCCGCCCGTCCCGCCAGGAGGGTGCCTCATGAACCGGCCGGCCCGGGCCGGCCGTCCGGGCGGAGGGCGCGCAGGTGGTCCGCCAGCGTCCGGGAGGCGGTCCAGCCCCGGGCCCGGGCCCGGCCGACGTCCAGGACCACGGAGTGGGCGAGCTGGTCCACGGCGTAGCGGGTGAGGACGGGTTCGGTGCCGGGGCGCAGCCGGGCGAGTGTCTCGGCGGCCCGGGCGGCGCCCAGGGCGAGCGGCAGCGGGAGACGGCCGATCCGTGCCCGGACGCCATGGGCCCGGAGCACCTCCCGGACCGCCCGGTCGCGGCCGTACGGCTCCGGGTCCGCGATGTTGTACGCGCCGGGCGGCCAGCCGGCGGCGGCCAGGCAGGCGTCGGCCAGATTCTCCACGGCGGTCAGGCTGAGCCGCACGTCCGGGCCGGGCAGCAGGAGCAGACCGGCCCGCACCCGGGAGAGCAGCCGGGGCACCAGATGCGGATCGCCCGGGCCGTACACCGCCCGGGGGCGGAGCACCACCGCGCCCGCGGCGAGGGCCAGTCGCTCGCCCTCGGCCTTGGTGCGGCCGTAGGCGTTCAGCTGGTCCCGCACCGGGTGGTCCTCGGTGATCCGGGAGCGGTCGGGACCGGGCGCGTAGACGCTGGCGCTGCTCACCCAGACCACCGGCCGGTCTCCGGCGGCCGCCAGCAGCCGGGCGGTGCCGTCCACGTTGACGGCCCGCATCGCCGTCTCGGCCGGCGAGCCGGGCACCGGGTCACCGACCGCCGCCGCGCAGTGCACCACCAGATCGGCACCGGAGAGGTCCGGCGTGCCGGCGGCGGCGTCCCAGGGGAGGTGGCGGCCGACCGGGCCGGGGCGGCGGCCGACACAGAGCACCCGGTGGCCCCGGGCGGCGGCCAGGGAGGCGACATGGGAGCCGCAGAAGCCGCTCGCGCCGGTCACCGCGACGGTGATCACCGGACCTCCCCGGCGGTGGCCCGGACGACCAGGGTGCGCCAGCCGGGCAGCGCGGCGGCCCGGTCCACCCGGGCCCGGACGACGACGGGGCGGTACGGGGCGAGGGCGGCGAGCAGGTCGTCGAGCTGGGCCCGGGCCACCCGGGCGCCGGGGCAGGCGTGCGGGCCCGCGCCGAAGACCAGCTGGGCGACGGACGGCGGGGCCGGGTGGCGGGCGTCCGGCGGATCGCTGTGGGCACGGGCGGCGTGCCGGGCGACGAGCAGCAGCCGGTCCCCCGCCCGTACCGGGCAGCCGGCGGCCGTGGCGTCGGCGGCGGCCACCCGGGGCAGCAGCGGGGACGCGGCGGTCACCCGCAGGAGTTCGGTGACGAGGGCGGGACGCAGCGCCTCGTCGGCCGCCTGCTCCCAGAGCCCGGCGTCGGCGCACCAGGCGGCGGCCCGGGGCAGCGCGGCGACGGTGGTGCTGACCGCCGCGACGGCCAGCATGGCCCGCAGCGACGCGTCACCGGCGGTACGGGAGGGGTCCGGGTCGCCGTCGCCGGCGGTGAGCAGGGCCTCCAGCCGGGCGGCGGCCGTGGCGGCGGCCCGTGCGGTGCCGGGGCGCCGGGGGCCGGGCAGATGGTCGCGTACGGCGGTGGCGGCGGCGCGGGCGGCGGCCTCGGAGAGCGCGTGGGGATCGGTGGCGGGTTCCAGCGCCAGCAGGGCGCGGACGGTCGTCCCGGCCAGCTCCCGTACCACCTCGGCCAGATCCACCGGCCGGCCGGCCGCCAGCGGGGCGAGGCGCCGGTCGAGCACCGCCCGCCACGCCGGGCGCAGCCGTTCGGTGCCGGTCGCGCCCAGATCGCCGGCGACCGAGCGGCGGGCCTGCCGGTGTCCGGTGCCGTCCTGGTCGAAGAGCGTTCCGGCGCCCGACAGTTGACGGGCCGCTCCCCCGGTGGTGCCGGCGGCCGTCCGGTCCAGCGGCACTTGGGTGAGGGTCTCCCGGTACGCCTCGGTGCCGTGCACCAGGACCGTGGAGCCGAGGCGTACCACGGGCCGGCGGCGGGCCGCGGCGAGCAGGGCGAACAGCACCGGGTGGGAGCGGGTGTAGACCCGGCGGTCCCGGCGGCGGGCGGCCCGGGTCCCGGCCGGGTCCGGGGCCGGGATAGCGGCCGGGTCCGGGAAGGGGGCCGGGGCGGGGGTGGGCGCGGGGACGCGGGCGCTCCGGGCGGGCGGCCCTTCGCCGTCCGGCCGCCCGGGGGCCGGACGGCGAAGGCGCGTCGAGCGGAACAGGCGCGTGGGGCGGTCGGTCTTGAGGTGGGTCAACGGAGGCCGGCCTCTGGGTCGTCGGCGCCGTGCGGGCGGCGCGGGTGCGGAATGGCGGAGAGCCGGGTGGCGGCCAGCCGGGCGGCGGCGGCCCGGTCGGGTTTGCGGGAGCGGCCGGCGAGCGGCACCTGGGCGAGGAGCACGGCGTCCGGCCGGGCGGTGCCCATCCGGGCGAGGGGGCGGGCGAGCGCGGCCCGGACCCGGGCGGGGTCGGCGCCCGGCGCGGGCTCGACCACCGCCACCAGCCGTTCGTCGCCGTCACCGGCCGGTACGCCGACGAGCAGGGCCAGTTCGACGCCCGGCACATGCAGGGCGGGCTCGTAGAGGCCCGGGTAGATGTTCTCGGCGGCCCGCAGCACCATGTCCTTGCAGCGGCCGGCCAGCACGATCCGCCCCTGCTCCAGCCGGGCCCGGTCGCCGGTGGCCACCCACGGGTCGGGCTCCTCGCCCAGGTAGCGGTGGCGGGCGGCGGCCCCGGAGAGCAACAGCTCGCCGTCCGGGCCCGGCCGGGCCCGGACACCCGGCAGGGGCGCCCCGACCAGGTCGCCGTCGCCGGTGAAGGCCGCCTTCTCGCTCTGCTCGACGGCCGCCGCCGGGAAGAGTTCGGTGAGCGCGTAGACACCCCAGGCCTCGTCGGCGCCGCTCTCCTTGACGCGGCCGAGCAGGACGGCGCTCGCCGGGGCCGAGCCGGTCCACACCCGTCCGGTGAACCGGGCCCCGGCGGCGAGGGCGGCCCGCAGCTGGGGCGGCGTCAGATAGGTGGCGTCCGGAGTGAGCCGGCGCAGCTGCCGGGTGAGCACTCGGGGCGAGCGCGCGGGCAGCGCGACCGGTGCGCCGCTCGCCAGGGACGGGACGAGGACGAAGAAGGTGCCGCCGAGCACCGGTCGGCCGGGCGTGGGACGGACCAGTTCGGTCACCGTCGCCATTCCGGCGGCGAGCGAGGAACGGGTGTGGACGACGGCACGCGGCCGGGAGGTCGTCCCGGAGGTGAAGACGATCACCGCGTCCCCGTCCTCGTCCACCGGCCGGGGCGGCGTCACGCGCCCGGCGGCGGCCGTCAGGCCCAGCGCGGGGGCGCAGCCGGGCAGCCGGGGCCCCAGGGTGGCGACCGGGCCCAGTTCCGCCAGGTCGGGCAGGGCGAGCCGGGCACGGCGGGCGAGCGGCCGGGCCCAGCCGGCCACGGCCTGGGCGGTGGCGTCGGCGAGCACCAGGTCGGGGCGGGCCAGCGCGAGCCGGGAGCGCAGCACCTCGGGACCGGCGCCCGGATCGAGGACGGCGGCCCGGGCGCCCAGGCGGTGCAGGGCGAGCAGGACCGCCAGGGCGCGCGGCCCGGGCCGTACGGCGACGCCGACGGTGGAGCCGCGCCCGATACCCCGGGCGTGCAGGGCGACGGCGCAGGCGTCCGCGAGGTCCGCGAGGTCGCCCCGGGTGGCCCGGACCCGGACGGCCCCGGTGCGGGTGGTCGTGAGCACGGCGGGCCGGTGGGGCTCGCGGCGCAGATCACGGGCGAGGGCGTCGAGCATCGGCGCGGAACCTCCGGTGGGTGGTGGGTGGTGGGCGGTGAGTGATGGATGGTGTGGTGGGCGGTAGGTGGTGTGGCGGGCGGTGGTGGTCGTGGTCGGGACGAGTACGGGGGTGTCCTCCGGCGAGCGGGGGCGGCCGCCGGCCCCGGGTGCCGAGCGCGGGGCGGGCGGTGGTACGGCTGCCGGGCTGTGGGGCCATGGGGCTGTGGAGGGACACCGGTACGGGCCGGGCGGGGCGGACGGGCACCGGTACGCCCGGCGGGCGGCGGGCCGGTTCCGCCGCGGCGGATCCCGTCGCCCGGCCGGGTCCCGACGCGCGGGCGGATGCCGGTACGGGCGCCGGGTGCCCGCACCCCGTACGGCGGGCCGGGCGGGACGGCCGTACGGGCGTCAGCGGGGGTCCTCCCCCTGGTGACCGCTGCCCCGGTCGAGGTACCAGCGGGCGGTGCCGAGCAGGCCGTAGGCGCGCAGCCGGCGGGTGGAGTTCTCCACCACCATGGCGCGGGCGTGCACGATGGCGGTGGTGTGGCGGCGTACCCGGTTGAGGAAGAGCCGGTCGGTGGGCGACGGGCGGCGGGGCATGCCGCCGACCGCCTCGTAGAGCCGGGCCGTGACGGCCATGTTGTTGCCCGCGTGCATCCGGTAGGGGGCGAGGTAGCCGTGCCGGCGCCGGTGGGCCGGGCGGATCCGGCCGAAGAAGGCGGCGATCCGCACCAGCGCCCGGAAGGCGGCCCGGCCCAGCGGCCCGTGCTCGTCGCGCCGGGCGTCGATCCGGCCGCACACCAGACCGGCGCCCCGGCCCAGGGCCTCCCGGGCGGCGCCGGTCCAGCCGGGGCGCGGCAGGCAGTCCGCGTCGGTGCGGGCGAGCAGGGTGGCGCCGCGCTCGATCGCGTACCGGAAGCCGGTGTCGACCGCGCAGCCGACCCCCTTCTCCCGCTCGTGCAGCACATGGACGGGGAAGGGTGCCCAGCGGGCGAACTCGCACGCCAGGGCCGCCGTGCCGTCGGTGGAGGCGTTGTCCACCACGACGAGGGTGAAGTCCCGGTCGCGCTGGGCGGCGAGCGCCTCCAGGGTGGCGCCGATCCGGGCGGCCTCCTGGTGGGCGGGCACCACCACCCACAGGGCGGTCATGCCTTCTCCCAGACCAGCGTCATGATGCTCACGCCGCCGCCCAGCCCGACGAACAGCACCCGGTCGCCGGACCGCAACCCGGCGTACACCCGGTCCAGTTGCACGCCGAGCGTGGCGCTCGCCATGTTGCCGAGCTCGGGCACGGTGACGACGAGCCGGTCCCGGGGCACCCCGGAGAGCTCGGTGAACCGCTCCAGGTACGGCACCGTCACCTGATGGACCAGGACATGGCGGAAGTCCGTCCAGGTGAGCCCGTTGCGCCGGAGCGTCCGGTCCAGGACCGAGGTGCCGACCTTCTCGAACACCTCACGCAGTTCGGCGCCGTCGCCGCGGAAGTAGGTGTGCTCGTCCCCGCGCGGGTGGCGCGAGCCGCCGCCGGGGATGCCGCCGACGGCCCAGTGCTCGGAGCGGGTCTCGGTTTCCACGTCCAGGATGCCGCCGCGCCCGACCGGCTCCAGGACGACCGCCGCGCCGGCGTCGCCCAGGGTGTAGCCGGCGAATCCGTCGCGGAACTGGGCGGCCGTGGCGGGCGCGTGCCGCACCGCCCGGCTGGGGGTCTCGCCGGTCACCACCAGCGCCCGGCGGGCCCGGCCCGCGAGGATCATCGCGCGGGCCGTGTCGATGCCGTTGACGAAGCTGTTGCAGGCGTTGGTCACGTCCAGCGCGTGGGCCCGGGAGCCCAGTTCGGCCTGGACCAGGTGGGCGGTGGCCGGTTCGGCCATGTCCCGGGTGGCCGACGCGAACACCAGCAGGTCCACGTCGAACGGCGCCAGACCGGCCCGCTCCAGCGCGGTCCGTGCCGCCCGCGTGGCGAGCGTGGAGGCGTACTCCCCTTCGGCCGCCGCCCGTCGCTCGGTGATGCCGGTGGCCCGCTCCAGCAGCCGGTCGGGCAGCCGGGTCCCCGAGGCCGCCGTGATCGACTCCTCCAGCCACCGGGAGGTCACCACCCGGTCCGGCAGGCAGGAGGCGACGGCGGTGATGCCGACGCGGCGTTCCCGGTCGGTGGCCGGGCCGCCGACGCGGTGGTCCCGGTCGCCCGGGGAGTGCTCTCTGTGCATGCCGTGGACGCTAGGGCCTGGCCGAATCCACCCGCATGAGTGTTCGTACTCATTCGCGAGTGAGTGCGGGCGACCGTGCCTGCGACGGCACCGGCGGCGCGCACGGCGCTTGCGTTTTCCGGCGGTTCGCCGTTCCGGCGGTTCCGATGGTCCCGAGGGTTCCGGCGATCCCGAAAGACCCGGCCGCCCGACGGGGTCGGACGGCCGGGGGGCGGCGTACGGGCCGGGGCCTAGGAGCGGCGGCGGGGGCGGCCGGTGGCGCCGTGGGAGCCCTTGCCGGAGCCCGTACGGCGGGAGCGGCCGGACGCGGTACGGGAGGCCGGCTTGCCCCGGGAGGCGCCGGAACGCCGGGCCTTGTCACCCTGGCCGGACTTCTCCTTGCCGGACGTGTCCTTGCCGCCGGGGCCTCCGGAGGTTTCCTTGCCGGACGCGCCGCCGGACTTGGCGGTGCGCCCGGCCCGGGCCTCGGACTGCTGGCGGCCCCGGGTGCTGTTGGCCGTACGGCCCCGGACGATGCCGATGAACTCCTCCACCAGGTCGGTGGTCGTCTCCTCCGGCCAGGACAGCGCCACGCTCGACCGAGGGGCGTCGGTGACCGGACGGTAGGTGAGGTCACGGCGGTGGTGCAGCCGGGCGAGGGACTGCGGGACGACCAGCAGGCCCACACCCGCCGCCACCAGTTCCACGGCGTCCCCCGTGGTGGCGGGACGCTCCAGGGCAGGGCGGCCCGGCGGGCGCTCCCACTCCAGGGTCTCGTCGAGCGGGCTGAACACGATGTCGTCGGCCAGGTCCCCGACGGCGACCTCGTCCACCGCGGCCACCGCGTGGTCCTTGGGCACCAGCACCACGGTCGTCTCGGTGTAGAGGGGGATGGCGCTCAGCCGCGTACGGTCGACCGGCAGCCGTACCAGACCGGCGTCGGCGTCCCCGGCGAGCAGCAGCGCGGGGACCTCACCGGCCGGGGCGGGGACGAGGGTGAGGGGGACCCCGGGCAGCCGTTCGTTCCACACCCGCACCCACTTGGCGGGGGTCGCCCCGGGAACGTAGGCGAGACGGAACGAGGGGGGAGCTTCCGAGCCAGTCACCCCCTCAGGGTATCGGCCCTGGCCAGGGGCGGCGTACGCGGCGGGGAGAAGGGGCACGCGGTGGCGAAGGGGGGCGTGCGCGGTCGATACCCTTGACCTCATGAAGTCGCACCAGACCGCCCAGACCATGAAGCCCGCCACCGCGGCGAAGAAGCTGGGTGTGTACCTCGATGCCACCCCCGCCGAGTTCCGGGAGGGCGTCGTCTCACGCACCGAGCTGAACGCCCTCCAGACCGACCCGCCCGAGTGGCTGCAGGAGCTGCGCCGCACCGGGCCGCATCCCCGGCCGGTGGTGGCGTCGAAGCTGGGCGTCTCGATCTCCGGTCTGGCGCGCGGTGGCATCACCGAGGCACTGACCACGGAGCAGATCGACGCCCTGAAGCAGGAGAACCCGGAGTGGCTCCAGCGGGAGCGGGCCACCCAGGCGGAGGTCCGCAAGGAGACCGTGCGGCTCAAGGAGAAGCGCGAGGCGGAGCGGGGCGACGAGCAGCCGGGGCCCGCCCGCGGCTGAGCCGCAGCTGAACCACGGCTTGAGGCGCCGGGGCGGGCGCTGCCCGCCGTACGGGGCGCTCCGGCGGCGGTCACCGGACGGGACGAGCGGGCACGCCTACTGTGTTCCCATGACACGCATGATCGGTTCGCCCGCGACCCGTGGCCGGCACCGGCCGGGGTACGCGGGCGCGGCGGCGGTGTTCGCCATCGGCATGGCCGGGACCACGCTGCCGACCCCGCTGTACGGCCTCTACCGGCAGGAGCTGGGGTTCTCCGAGCTGATGGTGACGGTGGTCTTCGCCGTCTACGCGCTGGGCGTGATCGTCACCCTGCTGGTCGCCGGGAACTACTCGGACGAGGCCGGGCGCCGGCCGGTGCTGTTCTGCGCGCTGGGCCTCGGGGCGCTGAGCGCCGGCTGTTTCCTGCTGGAGGGCGGCCTGCCGCTGCTGTTCGCGGGGCGGCTGCTCTCCGGGTTCTCGGCCGGGCTGCTGAGCGGGGTCGGCACGGTGAGCGTGCTGGAGCTGGCCGGGCCCGGGCAGAAGGCGCGCGCCGGGTTCGCGGCCACCGCCGCCAACATGGGCGGCCTGGGCTGCGGGCCGCTGCTCGCCGGAGTGCTGGCCGAGTACGCCCCGCTGCCGCTGCTGCTGCCGTTCCTGGCCCATCTGGTGCTGATCGCCGCCGGCTGTGTGCTGGTGCTGCTGCTGCCCGAGACGGTCGAGCACCCCCGGCGCCGGCCGCCGCTGAAGCCGCAGGGGCTGCGGGTGCCTCCGGAGGTGCGGGGGGTCTTCGTGCCGTGTGGGCTCGCCGCCTTCGCCGGGTTCTCGCTGCTGGGCCTGTTCACCTCGGTCGCGCCCAGTTTCGTGGCCGAGACGCTGGGGGTGCGCAATCACGCGGTCTCCGGGCTGGTGGTCTTCTCGATCTTCCTGGGCTCCACCCTGGGGCAGTCGCTGGTGGGCCGGACGCCGGTGCGCCGGGCGCTGCCGCTGGGCTGCGCGGTGCTGGTGGCGGGGCTGATCCTGGTCGGTTCCTCGCTGGCTGTGCGGTCCCTGGCGCTGCTGGTGGCGGGGGCGGTGTGCGGCGGTACGGGGCAGGGGATGGCCTTCCGGGCGGCGCTGAGCGCGGTGAGCGGCGCGGCTCCGGCGGCGCACCGGGGCGGTACGGTCTCCTCGTTCTTCGTGGTCGCCTACACCGGGATCTCGCTGCCGGTGGTCGGGGTGGGCGCGCTGACGCTCGGGCTCGGGCTGGTCGGCGCGGGGCTGACGTTCACCGCCTGCGCCACGGTGCTGGCCGCGGGAACCGGGCTGTATCTGCTGCGGCACCCGCCCGCCGAGTCCTGAGTCCGTGCCCTGGGTCCCGAGGCCTGATGCTTGTGGCCTGAGGCAGGGGTTGCTGGCGGGGGCTCGTCCGTCCGTCCCTCCCTTGTGGCCCCTGGGGAGCCGCGTCCCGGAGTCCGTGCCGGTGCGGGTGGTGTGCTGCCGGTGGGGTGGGGGCGTGGCCCCTCCGGGCTCACCTCCTCGGAGCCGGCGGAACAACCGTTACGGGTGTGGTGGGCCGGGTATGACCGCCGTCTCCTGCGGGGGCGACCCTGGGCGCCCCCACCCCGGCCGTCACTCATCCGTCCGTGAGTGGGTGGGTTCCCCCGTCTTGGTGCCGTCTGCCGGGTGCGCGTGAGTGGGTGGACATCCCTTCTTAATGCCGTCTGCCGGGTGTGCGTGGGTGGGTGGGATCCCGGGCTTGATGCCGTCTGCCGGGTGCGCGTGGGTGGGTGGGATCCCGGGCTTGATGCCGTCTGCCGGGTGCGCGTGAGTGGGTGGGATCAGGGCCAGGAGGGGGACGACGGCCAGGGACAGGGCGGCGCCGCCCGCTGCCAGGGCCGGGTAGCCGGTGGCGGCGACCAACAGGCCGGAGAGCATGCCGCCGGAGGCTCCGGCGAGCGCCAGGCCGACGTCCGCGAGGCCCTGGACGGATGCCCGGCGGGCCAGGGGTACGGCATCGGTGACCAGGGACGTACCGCTGACCAGGCTCAGGTTCCAGCCCACTCCGAGCAGGGCGAGGGCCGTGATGAGCAGGGCCGCGTTCTCCGGCGGGGCGAGCGCGGCGAGGCCGGCGGCGGTCGCCAGGACCGCGCCGGAGGCCATCGCGGTACGCCGCTCCCCCACCCGGTCGACCAGCAGCCCTGAGAGGGGCGAGGGCAGGAACATCCCGGCCACATGGGCGGCGATGGCCAGGCCGGTCGCGTGGTCGCCGTGGCCGTGCCCGGCCATGTGCACCGGGGTCATGGTCATGACGGCGACCATCACCAGTTGGCCGACGGTCATCACGGTGGCGCCGGTCAGCAGTCGGGGCGCGGACGCGGACGCGGCCGGGCCGGTCGGTGCCGGGGTGCCGGCAGGGGGAGCCGTCCCGGCGCGGGCGAGGAGCAGGGGGTCGGGGCGCAGCAGGGTCTGGATGACGAGGGCGCCGGCGGCGTAGGCGACGGCGGCCAGCAGGAACGGGCCGGCGAGGCGGGGCAGGTTCCAGGCGTGGGCCAGATCGCCGGTGACGGCGGTGAGGTTGGGACCGGCGACGGCTCCGAGGGTGGTGGCGACGAGTACGGTGCTCACCGCCCGGCCCCGGCGCTCGGGCGGGGCCAGGTCCGCTCCGGCGTACCGGGCCAGCAGGTTGGTGGCGGAGCCGGCGCCGTAGAGGGCGAGGGCGGCCAGCAGCAGCGGGGCGTTCCCCAGGGTGGCCGCGGCGACGACACCGAGGCTGCCGATGGCGGCCGTGGCGTGGCCGAGCGCGAGTCCGGGGCGGCGGCCCCGGCGCTGGGAGAGCCGCCCGATGGCGAAGGCTCCCAGGGCGGCCCCGGTGGTGAACAGGGCGACCGGCAGACCGGCGAGGGCGGTGGTGCCCAGCATCTGCTGGGCGAGCAGCGCCCCCACCGTGATGCCGGCCGCCATGCCCGCTCCGCTGAGCGCCTGCGCCGCCACCAGGACGGTGAGCACCCGCCGTTGATCGGGGTGCGGGGCGGGTGACACCCTGGTGCCGGTGGTGCGCTCGGTCGGTGTGGTGGCCATCTCCGGGCCTCTCTCGGCTTGTTCGGTGCCGGGTCGGGGCGGGACTCAGCCGGGGAGCGGCGCCAGCGCCGAGATCTCCGCGAGCGGCATGTTCATGCGCTGGTGCAGGAAGCGCACGATGGTCCAGTGCGGCAGGGCGCCCTCGTCGAAAGGCCCGAACGCCGCGCAGTAGAGCGGGATCCAGCGCAGCGCCTGTTCGATCGCCTGCTCGCGTCCCGGCTCCCGCTGGTACTCCTCGTAGGAGACGCTGCGGTGGTGGACGAAGTACCGCCCCGGGAGGCGCTCTTCGCAGAGGGCGCGGTACTCCCGGGTCTGGAGGATCAGGTAGTGCCAGATCTCGTCGATGTCCTGCTCCACCGGGAGGAAGAGCCCGCTGAGCCGGTCGCGGTGGCGGGAGACCAGGTAGAGGTAGCGGAGGCATTCGAGGACCTGGCGCTCGGCGTACTCCCTCGGCACCCCGGTCCGCCGGGCGGTGTGCTCCACCGTCTCGTCGTGCAGCGTGAGGCCGAGCAGTTGCCTGAGATCCTCGCCGGTGAGACGGCCGGTGCCGTCCGCCGGAGTGGTGGTCGGTGGTGTCACGGGCTGTCCTGTCCTGCGCCGGTGGCCGGGCGGCCGGGGGTGGCCAGCCAGCCGTACTTCCCGGAGGGGCCGATGGGGATGCGGGCACGGTGGTCGGGGGCGCAGCGCCGTCCGGTGAGGGCGGCCACACTCTCCGCCAGGTCGGCGGCCTCGGACGCGTCCAGCGGGTGCCCGTCGAAGGTGGTGTAGGCGAGCCGGCAGTCCCGTGCGCCGGTGAGCCGGAGTTGGTGGAGGAAGATCCGGGGCGAGACGGCCGCGATCCGGTCGTCCAGGTCGGCCTGGGCCACCAGTCCGCGCGGCGTGGGGAGCAGTTCCTTCTCCCGGCCGCAGAAGGCGGCGACCCGTTCCGGATCGGGCGTACCGTCGAGGGTGCGGACGCAGTCGCCCGAGCGGTAACGGACCAGCGGCATGTAGGGGTTGCGCACGCTGGTGACGATGAGGCTGTGGATCCCGCTGCCGGGCGCCGCGCCGGGCACGGGGATCAGTTCGACGCTCATCCGCTCCAGGTAGGGCCGGTAACGGCCGTCGCGGTCGCTGTAGTAGAGGTAGCCGAGCTCGGTGCTGCCGAAGAGGTCGATCACCGGGCAGTCGAGGTGTTCGCGGAGCATCCGCCGGACGTTGCGCGGGGTGTACTCGTACGCGTGGATCACACTGGCGGGCGCGGGAAAGGCGTCCTGGAGGTCCCACTCCGCCACCTTCCGGAGGAGGTGGGCGAGATGGTATCCGGAGCAGTCGAGGTGGTAGCGGCCCGCCGGGTGTCCGGCGCGGACGCTCCGGATCTCGGCCAGCATGCGTTCGACGTCGCCCCGGGTCCATTCGGCGGGATCGAGGCGGAGGTTGAGGTAGAGGGTGCGCTCGTCGAGCCTCCGGTCGGCCGGTGTGGGCACCGGTGACGGCGTGGCACCGCGCTTGGCCGCGTTGACCCTGGCCACGTGTTCGGTGGCGAGCACGGTGGTCAGCGAGACCCGGTGGCATCCCTCGTGCCAGGTGGCGGAGATGTCCGGGTGTTCGCTCCACAGCCGGTAGTAGGAGCGGAGCAGGAAGTAGGGCGGGCGGATGATCCGCATCCGGGCGTGGTTGGTGCCGGTGGAGAGCACGTATTCCGCCTCGCCGGTCTCCAGGGCTTCGGCGAGGGCCGGAGTCATCCAGTTGTCGGGGAAGTCCCGGGCGATGTCGGCCTTCTCCAGGATCGGGAAGTGGCCTCGGGCGACGGACGGGCGGTAGAGGGGTATGTCCCGGACGTGTGCGATGACGTCGGGTGACGGCTGACCGGTCATGGTCCTCCGTAGGGTGTCGGGGCCGGTGCGCGGGACCCGGGCGCCCGGAATCGGGACGCCCGGGGGGTGGCGGGGGCTGGGGTCAGGAGATACAGCCCGTCTTGCCGGCCACGCTGATGCAGCCCTCCTTGGGCGCGGAGCTGATGCAGCCGTCCTTCGCGCCCTGGGCGGAGTTGAGGGCGACCCAGCCCTGCCAGACCTCGTCCTGGGCCATCTTCGCGATCAACTGCTCCATGGGAAAACCTCCAGGATATGACGGATGGCGCGGGGAAGACTCCCCGCTTCGCCACTCAAGAAGGTAAAGGGTTGGTCAATGACGCACCAGTGCGAGGCCGTCAATCGGACGTGCCGGCTGGGCATTTGGCCGAGATCATGCGGGGCCGCTCCCCCGGTGCCGGTCGCCCTGACGGTCGCCGGTGCCGTCCTCGGTGCCGTCCGGCAGCCGGAGCAGATAGGTGTCCATGATCCAGCCGTGCCGGGCCCGGGCCTCGGCGCGCAGTCGGGTGATGCGGTCCGCGACCTCCGACAGCCGCCCGGAGACCAGGAGTTCGTCCGGGGTGCCGAGATAGGCGCCCCAGTAGATCCGGACGTCCTCGCCGGCGATCCGGGTGAAGCTCTCCTGGGCGTCGAGCATCACCACGATGTCGCCGTCGTCGTTCGGCAGGCTCGCCAGGCTCTCGGCCAGCCGCCGCCCGGGGGTGATGTGCACCGGGCGGCCGACCCGGTTGAGGGCGATCCGGTGCCGGGCGGCCAGCGCGGAGACGCTGGTGATCCCGGGGACCACCTCGTGGTCGAAGGCGACCGTGCCCCGGCCGGCCACCTCGGCGAGGACCGCCAGGGTGCTGTCGTAGAGGGCCGGGTCGCCCCACACCAGGAAGGCACCGGTCTGTCCGGGGGCCAGCTCCTCGCGGATCAGCCGCTCACAGAGGTCGGCGCGGCGCCGGCGCCAGTCGTGGACGGCCGTGGTGTAGCCGGCCCGGTCGTCCCGGGCCCGGTCCCGCCAGGGGTCGTCGGCCGTGACGACCCGGTAGGGGCCCGGCACGTGTTCGTCGAGCATCCGGCGGCGCAGTCCGGTGAGCGAGGACTTCTCCGGGCCCTTGTCGAGCACGAAGAACACCTCCGCCCGGCGCAGCGCCTTCACCGCCCCCAGGGTGAGATGGTCCGGATCGCCGGCTCCGATGCCGATGACGAGGAGGTGGCGGGGGCTGTCGGTGGTGCGCACGGTGACGCGCCTTTCCTGGGCGGCGGGGGTGGAGCTGTGGGGGTGTGGGCGGGGCGGGGCCGGTGGCGCGGGGCGCTGCCGGGCCCGCCCCGGCGGGCGGTGACCCGGGGCGGCGGGTCGGTGGGCCCGCCCCGGTGGGCGGGCGGGCCGGCCGGGGCCCCGGGCCCGGGGGCGGGGTCGTGGCCCGGGGAGGCGGCCCCGCCCCGGGCCCGGGGAGTGATGGACCGGTCGAACGGGCCCAGGACCGGGGCCCGAGCCGGTGGCCCGGGCCCGGGGGGTGGTGGACCGGCCGGTCGGGCGGGCCCCGGGCCGGAAGCCGGAGGCCCGCCCGGGGGGTCAGCCGGCGGACAGGTCCGCGCGGATCTCGCGGGCGGCGGCCACCAGGTTCTCCAGGGAGGCCCGGGTCTCGGGCCAGCCGCGGGTCTTCAGGCCGCAGTCCGGGTTGACCCAGAGCCGTTCGGCGGGGATGGCGGACAGGCCCTCGCGGAGCAGCCCGGCGGCCTCGGCGGCGTCCGGGACGCGCGGCGAGTGGATGTCGTACACCCCGGGGCCGACCTCGCGCGGGTAGCCGGTGGTGGCCAGCTCCCGGGCGACCTGCATGTGCGAGCGGGCCGCCTCCAGGCTGATCACATCGGCGTCGATGTCGTCGATGGCCTGGAGGATGTCGCCGAACTCGGCGTAGCACATGTGGGTGTGGATCTGGGTGTCCGGCCGGACGCCCGCGGTGGCCAGGCGGAACGCCTCGGTCGCCCAGGCCAGGTAGCCGGGGCGGTCGGCGGTGCGCAGCGGAAGCGTCTCGCGCAGCGCGGGCTCGTCCACCTGGATGACCGAGGTGCCGGCCGCCTCCAGGTCCGTCACCTCGTCGCGGAGGGCCAGCGCCACCTGGCGGGCGGTCTCCGCGAGCGGCTGGTCGTCGCGGACGAAGGACCAGGCGAGCATGGTGACCGGGCCGGTGAGCATGCCCTTGACCGGACGCGCGGTCAGCGACTGGGCGTAGGTGGTCCAGCGCACCGTCATCGGCTCGGGACGGGAGATGTCCCCGGCGAGGATCGGCGGCCGGACGTACCGGGTGCCGTACGACTGCACCCAGCCGTGCTGGGTCGCCAGATAGCCGGTGAGCTGTTCGGCGAAGTACTGGACCATGTCGTTGCGCTCGGGCTCGCCGTGGACCAGGACGTCGATGCCGGTCTTCTCCTGGAAGGAGACGACCTCCTGGATCTCGGCGCGGATCCGCTCCTCGTAGCCGGCCGTGTCGATCCGGCCGGCGCGCAGATCGGCGCGGGCGGTGCGCAGTTCGCCGGTCTGCGGGAAGGAGCCGATGGTGGTGACCGGCAGCAGCGGCAGCCCGAGGTGGGCGCGCTGGGCGGCGGCCCGCTGCTCGTACGGCTGCGAGCGGCGGCCGTCGGCGTCGGTGACCGCCCCGGTGCGGGACCGGACGGCCGGGTCGCGGGTGAGCGCCGAGCCGGCCCGGGCGGCGTGGTCGGCCCGGTTGGCGGCGAGTTCGGCGGCGATGGTGTCGGTGCCGTGGGCGAGTCCGCGGGCCAGGGTGACGATCTCGGCGGTCTTCTGCCGGGCGAAGGCCAGCCAGCGGGCGACCTGCGGGTCGATGTCCCGTTCGGCGGCGACGTCCAGCGGGACGTGCAGCAGGGAGCAGGAGGCGGCCACGTCGACCCGGTCGGCCAGGCCGAGCAGGGTGCCGAGGGTGGCGAGCGACTTCCCCAGGTCGTTGATCCAGACGTTCCGGCCGTTGACCACGCCCGCGACCAGCCGCTTGCCGGGCAGTCCGCCGGCCGCCGCCAGGTCGTCCAGGTTGGCCGCGGCGGTCTCGGTGAAGTCCAGGGCCAGGCCCTCCACCGGCGCCTTGGCGAGCACCGGCAGCGCCTCGCCGAGCCGGTCGAAGTAGGAGGCGACCAGCAGCTTGGGCCGGTCGGTGAGGCCGCCGAGCTCGCGGTAGGCGCGGGCGGCGGCGTCCAGTTCGGCCGGGGCGCGGTCCTGGACCAGCGCCGGCTCGTCCAGCTGGGCCCACTCGGCGCCGGCGGCGCGGAGGTCGCCGAGCACCTCGGCGTAGACGGGCAGCAGCCGGTCGAGCAGGGTCAGCGGGTCGAACCCGGCCGGGGCGCCGGGCGCCGGCTTGGCGAGCAGCAGATAGGTGACGGGGCCGACCAGCACCGGGCGGGGGGTGTGGCCGAGGGCGAGCGCCTCGGAGACCTCACCGACCTGCTTGGCGGAGTCGGCGGTGAAGACGGTGTCCGGGCCGAGCTCGGGGACCAGGTAGTGGTAGTTGGTGTCGAACCACTTGGTCATCTCCAGCGGCGCGACCTCCTGGGTGCCGCGCGCCATGGCGAAGTAGCCGTCGAGGGCGTCGGCGGCGACCGCCGCGCGGTGCCGCCCGGGCACGGCGCCGACCATGACGCTGGTGTCCAGGACGTGGTCGTAGTACGAGAAGTCGCCGGTGGGCACCTCGTGGACGCCCGCCTCGGCGAGCCGGCGCCAGTTCTCCCGGCGCAGTCCGGCGGCGGTCTCCCGGAGGGCGTCGGCGGTGACGCGGCCCTTCCAGTAGCCCTCGATCGCCTTCTTCAGTTCCCGGTTCTGGCCCTGGCGGGGGTAGCCGTACACGGTGGCCCGTGCTGCCGCGGCTGCGGACTTGCCTGTCACGGAACTCTCCTTCGCGAGTATCTCCATGGGCCGGTGACGTGCCGGGAGCGCGAAGGTACGGCGGAGCGGGGCGGACGCACCGCGACGGGGTGCGCTGCTCACCTGCTCCGTACGTCCCCGGAGGTGATCCGGGGTTCCCTCCGACCCGCCCACGAGGTCACCGGTGCTCCGCGCCCGGACGGCCGGGCACGGGCAGCGGGCAGGTCTTCGGACTCGCGGGCACGTCCACCGGGCGTTCGCCGGGGACACCTACTGGCCGTCGCTTCCCGGGCCCTCGCGGACCCAGTGCGTATGACGGCGGTCGTTCCCGCTCACCGCTGCGGGGCAGTCCCGGATTCCCACCGGGTTCCCTCTTACGACGCTCCCGCCTGGCGGACGGGGCGAACCAGCTGCGCCGGCCAGCCTAGGGGCAACGGAGGCGGCACGGACAGTACTGCCCGCATTCCGGACCGCGTCATGAGACGCGGGTCACATGGGGCGGGCCACCGGGGCCCCGGCCGCGCGGACGGCCGGGGCCGGGGTGGCGCGGTGATCACACCTACACTGGAGGGGCAACAACGCCTGGGGCGCGGACGCGCGCCGCGGCCCCGTGACCTAAGGAGAAGCCCATGCCGGAAACCGGGCGTGTCGTGCTCGGCATCGAGTCCTCGTGCGACGAGACCGGCGCCGGACTCGTGCGTGACGGACGGCTGCTCGGGCACGCGGTGGCGTCCAGCATGGACGAGCACGCGCGGTTCGGCGGGGTGGTCCCGGAGATCGCCGCCCGCGCGCATCTGCACTCCTTCAACCCGGTGGTGCGGCAGGCGCTGGACGAGGCCGGACTGCGGCTCTCCGACATCGGCGCGGTGGCCGTGACCACCGGCCCCGGGCTCTCCGGGGCGCTGCACGTGGGGGTGGCCGGGGCCAAGACGCTGGCGTACTCGCTGGGGGTGCCGCTCTACGGGGTGCACCACCTGGCGGGCCATGTCGCGGCGGACACCCTGGAGCACGGGCCGCTGCCCGACCCCTGTGTGGTCCTGATCGTCTCCGGCGGGCACACCTCGCTGCTGCTCGTCCGGGACCTGGTGCGCGACCCCATCGTGCACCTGGGCGACACGGTGGACGACGCGGCCGGCGAGTGCTTCGACAAGGTGGCCCGGGTGCTGGGGCTGCCCTACCCGGGCGGGCCGGCCATCGACCGGACGGCGCGGGAGGGCGATCCGGCTGCGGTGGCGTTCCCGCGCCCGCTGACCGGGCCGCGCGACGACCCGTACGCCTTCTCCTTCTCCGGGCTGAAGACCGCCGCCGCCCGCTGGGCCGAGCGGTACCGGCTGCGCGGCGAGGAGCCGCCGCTCGCCGACGGGGCGGCCTCGCTCCAGGAGGCGGTGGCGGACGTGCTGACCCGCAAGGCGGTGGCGGCCTGCCGGGCGCACGGCGTGGGCACCCTGGTGGTGGTCGGCGGCGTGGCGGCCAACTCCCGGGTGCGGGGGCTGGCCGAGGAGCGGTGCGCCGCCGCCGGTATCGAGCTGCGGGTGCCGCCGATGCGGCTCTGCACCGACAACGGCGCCATGATCGCCGCCGTGGGCGACCTGCTGGTCCGGGCCGGCGCCGAACCCGCCCCGGCGGACGTCTCGATCGACCCGTCGGCCCCGCTGGAGTACGCCGCGCTGCACCCGGTGGCCCGCCAGGCCGCCGTGGCATGACCGCCGGCGGGCGGCCGGGCCCCGGGCCGGGCCCCGCCCCGGACACCCCGGTGACCGGCGGATTTCCGGGAACCCGGTGCTCCGGCGGTTCCGGTTGTCCGCCGTACGGCCGGCCGTCCCGCCGCCGTTCCGAACCGGTCCGACGCCCTCGGACCGGCCTGACGCCTTGACGTTACGGAGTAACCCTTGCGCACCGCCGACATTCGCTCCCGGTTCCTGGACCACTTCGCCGAGCGCGGGCACACCGTGGTGCCCAGCGCTCCGCTGCCGACGCCCGACCCGACGCTGCTCTTCGTCAACGCGGGCATGGTCCCCTTCAAGCCGTATCTGACCGGGGAGAGCGCGGCGCCGTGGCCGCGCGCGACCAGTGTGCAGAAGTGCGTGCGCACCCTGGACATCGAAGAGGTCGGCCGCACCACCCGGCACGGCTCGTTCTTCCAGATGAACGGCAACTTCTCCTTCGGGGACTACTTCAAGGAGGAGGCCATCGCCCTCGCCTGGGAGCTGTCGGTGAACCCGGTGGCCGAGGGCGGGTACGGGCTGGACCCGGACCGGATCTGGGTGACGGTGCACCACTCCGACACCGAGTCGCGCGGCATCTGGCGGCGGGTCGCGGGGCTGCCGGAGGAGCGGATCGTGGCCCGGGGCGACGAGGACAACTTCTGGTCCATGGGCGTGCCCGGGCCGTGCGGTCCCTGCTCGGAGCTGTACTACGACCGGGGCCCCGCGCTCGGCCGGGCGGGCGGCCCGGCGGTCGACGAGGACCGCTACATGGAGTTCTGGAACCTGGTCTTCATGCAGTACGAGCGGGGCGAGGGGCCCGGCAAGTCCGGTTACCCGATCCTGGGCGAGCTGCCCCGCCGCAACATCGACACCGGGATGGGCCTGGAGCGGATGGCCACCCTGCTCCAGGACAAGGCGAACCTCTACGAGATCGACGAGACCCGGCCGATCCTGGACCGGGCCGCCGAGCTGGCCGGTGTCCGGTACGGGGCCGACCCGGAGGACGACGTACGGCTGCGGGTGGTGGCGGACCACGTCCGCACCGCGCTGATGCTGCTCGCCGACGGCACCACGCCCGGCAACGAGGGCCGCGGCTATGTGCTGCGGCGGATCCTGCGCCGCTCCATCCGCTCGGTGCGCAGCCTGGGCTTCCAGGACCCGGCGCTGCCCGAGCTGCTGACCGTGGCCCGGGACTGCATGGCGCCCAGCTACCCGGAGGTGGCCGAGGGGTTCGCGCGGATCGCGGACCGGGCGTACGGCGAGGAGGACGCCTTCCGGGCCACCCTCCGCCAGGGCACCACGGTGCTGGACACGGCGGTGGCGAAGGTCAAGGACGAGGGCGGCCGTTCGCTGCCGGGCGCCCAGGCGTTCCTGCTCCACGACACCTACGGCTTCCCCATCGACCTCACCCTGGAGATGGCCGCCGAGCAGGGTGTGGAGGTGGACCGGGAGGGCTTCACCGCGCTGATGAACGCCCAGCGGGAACGGGCCAGGGCCGACGCCCGGGCCCGCAAGTCGGGCGGGGCCGCCGACACCTCCGCGCTGCGGGCGGTGCTGGACGCGCACGGGCCCACCGACTGGCGCGCCTGGGAGGCGCTGACCACCGAGTCCCGGGTGCTGGCGGTGCTGGGCGCCGAGGGGCCGCTGCCCGCCGCGGAGACCGGCGCGATCGTCACCGTGCTGCTGGACCGGACGCCGTTCTACGCCGAGTCCGGCGGCCAGGACAGCGACGCGGGCCTGCTCTCCGGGGCATCCTTCGAGGCCGAGGTGCTGGATGTGCAGCGGCCGCTGCCCGGGCTCGTCGCCCACCAGGTGCGGATCACCGCCGGTGAGCTGGCGCCCGGGGACACGGTGCACGCGGCGGTGGACCCGGAGTGGCGGCTCGGTGCCCGGCAGGCGCACTCCGGCACCCATGTGCTGCACGCCGCGCTCCGCGAGGTGCTCGGCCCGACGGCCCTCCAGTCCGGCTCGTACAACCGGCCCGGCTATCTGCGGCTGGACTTCCCGTGGCGCGGCGGCCTCTCGCCGGCCGTCCGGGGTGATGTGGAGGAGGCCGCCAACCGGGCGCTCCGCCGGGACCTGCCGGTCGGGGTGCGCTGGATGACGCTGCCGGAGGCGAAGGAGCAGGGCGCGCTGGCCCTCTTCGACGAGACGTACGGCGAGCAGGTCCGGGTGGTCGAGATCGGCGGCGCCTGGTCGCGCGAGCTGTGCGGCGGTACGCATGTGGAGCGCGCGGCCCAGATCGGCACCGTGGCGGTGACCACCGAGGGCTCGGTGGGTGCCGGGATGCGCCGGATCGAGGCGGCCGTGGGCATCGAGGGCTTCCGGTACCTGGCCCGGGAGCGGGACCTGGTGGGCCGGATCGCGGAGCAGCTCCAGGCGCCGCGCGCCGAGCTGCCGGACCGGATCGCCGGGCTGCTGGACCGGCTGAAGGCGGCCGACCGGGAGAACGCCCGGCTGCGGCAGCGGGAGACGGTGGCGCGGGCGGCCGAGCTGGCCGGGGGCGCGGTGGACTCCGGCGGCGTCCTGGTGGTGACGGCCACCGCCGAGGGCGGCGCGGACGAGGCCCGGGCGCTGGCGACGGCGGTACGGGACCGGCTGCCGGACGGCCGGGCCGGCGCGGTCGCCGTGGGCACCCCGGGCGGGGCCGCCGTGGTGGCGGTCAACCGGGCGGGCCGGGAGGCCGGGCTGCACGCGGCCGAGCTGGTCAAGCGGCTGCTGGACGGCCGGGGCGGCGGCTCGCCCGAGCTGGCCCAGGGCGGCGGCCTCGCCGCCGACCGGGTGCCGGCCGCGCTGGCGGAGCTGCCCCGGCTGGTGGCCGACCGCTGAGCCGGGGGGTGTGGCGCCGGAGGCGGGGCGGGGCCTCGCCTCCGGCGGCCCGGTGCGAGGGACGGCCCGTCCGGTGAGCCGCGTGCGTTCGGCGTCCAGTGGATGGCACCGGTGGTGACGAGGCCTGGCCGGGTGCCCCGGGACGACGAACGCCCGGCCGGGTCGGTGCCCGGCCGGGTCCGTGTCCAGCCCGGGTCGGTGTCCGGCCGGGTCCGTGTCCGGGCGGTTTCACGCCGACCGGGGTCCAACCGGGCGAAAGCACAGAAGAGAGGGCAAACCCTCAGTCGGTAAGGATACATATGCTTGCATGACTGTTACCGCCCACATCGACTCCACCCGTCCCGTGGCGACGCTGATCAACGTCTTCACCGTCGCCCCGGAACGGCAGCGGGAGCTGGTCGCTCTGCTGGCGCACGCCACCGAGTCGACCATGAAGCGCCAGCCGGGCTTCATCTGCGCCAACTTCCATCTCAGCTCCGACGGCGAGCGGGTCGTCAACTACGCCCAGTGGGAGACCGAGGACCACTACCGGGCGATGCTCGCCAACCCCGAGGCGCGGGTCCACATGGACCAGGCCGCCACCATCGCCACCGATGTCCAGCCCCGGCTGTTCCTGGTGCACTCCTCGCACGCCCCGGTCCCCCGGTCCGCCCCCGCCGGCGCCGTCTGACGCCGCTCTCCCCCGCGTGCCCCCGGTCCCCCGCCGTACGGGACCGGGGGCACCCGACCGTCCGGGCCGGGGGTCGGGGCCGGGCGGCCGGCGGCCGGCGGTGGGCGGTGGGGCAACACCCCCGGGGGCCGCGGGGGGTGGACTTACTAGGACGTCCAACTATATCGTCGGGGGCGAAGGCCGCGGTGCAGGGAAGCCGGTGTGAATCCGGCACGGTCCCGCCACTGTGACCGGGGAGTGTGCCGCCGTCACGCGCCACTGGCGAGGTCTGCCGGGAAGGCGGGCGGCACGCGGGGATCCGGGAGTCAGGATACCGACCGCGGCGTGATCCGTGTTGTCCACGAGGATGGAGCAGACACGCATGGCACCGGTACGCGACCACGACCTCGGTGACCCGGCGAAGCACCCGGCCCGTACGGGGCCCCGCCCCCAGCGGCACACCTGAGCCCGGGAGGCGAGCCCCCGGGCCCCGGCCCGCGTCCGCCTCCCGCACCTGACCCCGCTTCCGGCAACTCCGCGCGCTCGCGGGCGGATTGCCGTGCGCCCACGCGTCCCGCGGCACGCCCCGGCGAGCGCACCCACCGGTGCGGGACGCCGGCCGCGCCGCGCCCACCGGGTTGCGCCGGGCCCTGCCCTGCCCTGCCATCCCCGGATCCTCCCTGACGAGAGCAGGCTTTCCATGGTCAGTGAACTCACCGAACTCACCCACTACATCGGCGGCAAGCGGGTGCCCGGCACCTCCGGCCTCTTCGGTGATGTGTACGACCCCAACACCGGCGAGGTACGGGCCCGCGTCCCGCTCGCCGGACACGCCGAGACCGAGGCGGCGATCACCGACGCGGCCGCCGCCCAGGAGGAGTGGGGCGAGTGGAACCCGCAGCGGCGCGCCCGGGTGCTGCTCCGCTTCCTCCAGCTCGTGGAGGGCGAACGGGACTCCCTGGCGCGGCTGTTGTCCTCGGAGCACGGCAAGACGGTGGCCGACGCGCACGGCGACCTCCAGCGCGGACTGGAGGTGGTGGAGTTCGCGGCCGGCATCCCGCACCTGCTGAAGGGCGAGTTCACCGACAACGCCGGCACCGGGATCGATGTGCACTCGCTGCGCCGCCCGCTCGGCGTGGTCGCCGGTATCACCCCGTTCAACTTCCCCGCCATGATCCCGCTCTGGAAGGCCGCCCCGGCCATCGCCTGCGGCAACGCCTTCGTGCTCAAGCCGTCCGAGCGGGACCCCTCGGTGCCGCTGCGGCTGGCCGAACTCTTCCATGAGGCGGGGCTGCCGCCGGGCGTGCTCAATGTCGTCAACGGCGGCAAGGAGGCGGTGGACACCCTGCTGAAGGACCCCCGGGTCCAGGCGGTGGGCTTCGTCGGCTCCACCCCGATCGCCGCGCACATCTATGCCACGGCGGCGGCCCACGGCAAGCGGGCCCAGTGCTTCGGCGGCGCCAAGAACCACATGATCGTGATGCCCGACGCCGACCTGGACCAGGCGGTGGACGCGCTGATCGGCGCCGGGTACGGCTCCGCCGGGGAGCGCTGCATGGCGATCTCGGTGGCCGTCCCGGTGGGCGAGGAGACCGGCGACGCGCTGGTGGCCCGGCTCAAGGAGCGGATCGCCGGGCTGCGCATCGGCACCTCGGACGACCCGGAGGCCGACTTCGGCCCGCTGGTGAGCCGGGACGCGCTGGACCGGGTGCGCCGCTATGTGGACATCGGCGTCAACGAGGGTGCCGAACTCGTGGTCGACGGGCGGGACTTCACCCTGCCCGGGTACGAGAACGGCTTCTTCGCCGGGGCCACCCTCTTCGACCGCGTCACCCCGGGGATGCGCATCCACCGGGAGGAGATCTTCGGCCCGGTGCTCTCCGTGGTCCGGGCCGCCGACTACGACGAGGCGCTGCGGCTGCCCAGCGAGCACCCGTACGGCAACGGGGTGGCCATCTTCACCCGGGACGGGGACACCGCCCGGGACTTCACCCGCCGGGTGAACACCGGGATGGTCGGGGTCAACGTGCCGATCCCGGTGCCGGTGGCGTACCACACCTTCGGCGGCTGGAAGCGGTCCGGCTTCGGGGACCTCAATCAGCACGGCCCCGACGCCATCCGCTTCTACACCCGCACCAAGACCGTCACCTCGCGCTGGCCCTCCGGGGTCAAGGAGGGCGCGAGCTTCACCCTCCCCACGATGGGGTGAGCGCCATGACCCTCACCACCCACACCTCACTCACCAAGGACCAGCTCGCGCTGGCCGGGGTCACCCTGGACTTCGCCCAGGAGCAGCTGGCCCCGCACGCGGTCGCCTGGGACCGGGAGAAGCACTTCCCGGTCGATGTGCTGCGCCGGGCGGCCGGGTTGGGCCTCGGCGGGGTCTATGTCCGCGAGGAGCACGGCGGTTCGGCGCTCGGCCGGGCCGACGGGGTGCTGGTCTTCGAGACCCTCGCCACCGGCTGCCCCTCCATCGCCGGCTACCTCTCCATCCACAACATGGTCGCCTGGATGATCGACCAGTACGGCGACGAGGCCCAGCGGCGGCGCTGGCTGCCCGCCCTCTGCCGGGCCGAACTGCTGGGCAGTTACTGCCTCACCGAGCCGGGCGCCGGCTCGGACGCGGCGGCGCTGGCCACCCGTGCCGAGCGGGACGGGGACGGCTGGGTCCTCAGTGGCGTCAAGCAGTTCATCTCCGGCGCGGGGGCCACCGACGTCTATCTGGTGATGGCCAGGACCGGTGGCAGGGGCCCCGGCGGGATCTCCGCCTTCGTGGTGGAGCGGGACGACCCGGGACTGTCGTTCGGGCCCAATGAGCGGAAGATGGGCTGGAACGCCCAGCCGACCGCCCAGGTGATCCTGGACGGTGTCCGGCTCCCCGGCGACCGGCTGCTGGGCGCGGAGGGCGAGGGCTTCCGCATCGCCATGCGCGGGCTCAACGGCGGCCGGCTCGGGATCGCCGCCTGCTCGCTGGGCGGCGCCCGGTCCGCCCTGGACCGGACGCTCGCCCATCTGGCCGACCGGGAGGCGTTCGGCGCCCCGCTGCTGGAGGCCCAGGCCCTGCAGTTCCGGCTGGCGGACATGGCCACCGAGCTGGCCGCCGCCCGTGCCCTGGTCCGGCAGGCGGCCGAGGCGGTGGACCGGGGCGACCCGGCGGCCCCGCAGCTCTGCGCCATGGCCAAGCGGTTCGCCACCGACACCGGCTTCACCGTCGCGGACCGCGCCCTGCAGCTGCACGGCGGCTACGGATACCTGAGTGAGTACGGTATCGAGAAGATCGTCCGCGACCTGCGGGTCCACCAGATCCTGGAAGGAACCAACGAGATCATGCGCCTGATCGTCGCCCGCGGACTCACGGAGGTCCTGCGGTGAGCGGAGGGACCGACGGAGCCGGCCGGGCCGGAGAGGCCACGGGAGCCGGCGGGGCCCCCGGGGAGCACGTACGGGTACGGACCGGGGGGCGGGCCGGGTATCTGCTGCTCGACCGGCCCGGGGCGCTCAACGCGCTGACCCGGGCCATGGTGCGGCGGCTGGACGAGACACTCGCCGCCTGGGAGCACGACCCGGCCGTGGAGACCGTGGTGATCTCCGGGGCGGGCGAGCGCGGGCTGTGCGCGGGCGGTGACATCCGGGCCATCCACGCCGACGCCGTGGCGGGCGGCACCGGGTCGGCGGAGTTCTGGCGGGACGAGTACCGGCTCAACGCCCGGATCGCCCGCTTCCCCAAGCCGTATGTGGCGCTGATGGACGGCATCGTGATGGGCGGCGGGGTCGGGGTCTCGGCGCACGGCAGCGTCCGGGTCGTCACCGAACGCTCCCGGGTGGCCATGCCGGAGACCGGCATCGGCTTCGTACCGGACGTCGGCGGTACGTATCTGCTGGCGCTGGCCCCCGGCGAGCTGGGCACCCATCTCGCGCTGACCGGCACGGCGGTGGGCGCGGCGGACGCGCTGCTGTGCGGGCTAGCCGACCATTTCGTACCGTCCGGGGAGCTGGCCGCGCTGGCGGCCGAGCTGGCCGGGGAGCCGGTGCACGAGGTGCTGGAGCGCCATGTGCGGACCGCGCCGCCCGGGACCCTGGCGGCCGACCGGGAGTGGATCGACGCCTGTTACACCGGGGACTCGGTGGAGGAGATCGTCCGGCGGCTGCGTGCCTCGGGCGAGCCGGCCGCCAAGGAGGCGGCGGACACCCTGGCCGCCAAGTCGCCCACCTCGCTGAAGGTCACCCTGGCCGCGCTCCGGCGGGCCCGCGAACTCGGGCCGCTGGAGCGGGTGCTGGAGCAGGAGTACCGGGTCTCGTGCGCGGCGCTGACCGCCCCGGACCTGGTGGAGGGCGTACGCGCCCAGGTCATCGACAAGGACCGGTCGCCGCGCTGGTCCCCCGCCACGCTCGCGGAGGTCTCCGAGGCGGACGTGGCACGGTTCTTCGCCCCGCTCGGCGCCGCCGAACTGCGCCTGGGCGGTCCCGGTCCGGATCAGGAGGTGCCGTGGTGAGCAGCGTCGTCGCGTTCGTCGGACTCGGTCACATGGGCGGTCCGATGGCCGCTCATCTGGTGCGGGCCGGCCACCGGGTGGCCGGCTACGACCTGGTGCCCGACTGCCTCGCGGCCGCGAGTGCGGCGGGGGTGGAGCCGGCCCGTTCGGCGGCGGACGCCGTCGCCGGAGCCGATGTGGTGATCTCCATGCTGCCGGCCGGACGCCATGTGCTGGCGCTCTACCGGCAGGAGGGGGCGCTCGCCGCCGCCCGGCCGGGCACCCTGTTCATCGACTGCTCGACCATCGACGTGGCCGACGCCCGGGCCGCCCACGAGGCGGCGGTCGCGGCCGGGCACCGCTCGCTGGACGCGCCGGTCTCCGGCGGGGTGGTGGGCGCCGAGGCGGCCACCCTGACCTTCATGGCGGGCGGCGGCGAGGCCGAGTTCGCCGCGGCCGAGCCCTATCTGTCGCTGATGGGCCGCCGGGTGGTGCACTGCGGGGCGGCCGGGGCCGGGCAGGCCGCGAAGATCTGCAACAACATGATCCTGGGCGTCTCGATGATCGCGGTGAGCGAGGCGTTCGTGCTGGGCGAGAGCCTGGGTCTGAGCCATCAGGCGCTTTACGACGTGGCCTCGGCCGCCTCCGGCCAGTGCTGGGCGCTCACCGTCAACTGCCCGGTGCCGGGCCCCGTACCGACCAGCCCCGCCAACCGGGACTACCGGCCCGGCTTCGCCGCCCCGCTGATGGCCAAGGACCTCGGGCTGGCCGCCAGTGCGCTGCGGGCCGGCGGGGTGTCGGCGCCGCTGGGCGAGAAGGCGGCCGAGCTGTACGCGGCCTTCGCCGCCGGTGACGGCGCCGGCCAGGACTTCTCCGGCATCGTCCGGGCCATTCGCGAACGGAAGGACGGAGAGCCGGCATGACCGAGGAGAGGGACCACAGCGGCGTCCGGGAGCCGGCGACGGCGCCGTACGAGACGATCCTGGTCGAGCGGGATCCGGAGAACGAGCGGGTCGCGGTGCTGACCCTCAACCGCCCCGAGGCGCTCAACGCCCTGAACCTCACGGTGATGGACGAGGTGGTGGCCGCCGCGGAGGCGCTCGACCGCGATCCGGGCGTGGGGTGCCTGATGATCACCGGCTCCGAGCGGGCGTTCGCGGCCGGGGCCGACATCAAGGAGATGCGGCCGCGGGGCTACCCGGAGATGTATCTCACCGACTGGTTCACCGCCTGGGACCGGCTCGGTCAGGTGCGTACGCCCACGGTGGCGGCGGTCTCCGGGTACGCGCTGGGCGGCGGCTGCGAACTGGCCATGCTCTGCGACATCCTGCTCGCCGCCGACACCGCCGTCTTCGGCCAGCCGGAGATCAAGCTCGGGGTGATCCCGGGCATCGGCGGGTCCCAGCGGCTCACCCGGGCGATCGGCAAGGCCAAGGCGATGGAACTCTGCCTGACCGGCCGGACGATGGACGCCGGGGAGGCCGAACGGGCCGGTCTGGTCTCCCGGATCGTGCCCGCCGGGGAACTGCGGGCCGAGGCGCTGGCGGTGGCGCGGACGGTGGCCGGGATGTCCAAGCCGGTGGCGATGATGGCCAAGGAGGCGGTGAACCGGGCCTTCGAGACCAGTCTCGCGGAGGGCGTCCGGTTCGAACGGCGGCTGTTCCACGCGCTGTTCGCCACGGCCGACCAGAAGGAGGGCATGGCGGCGTTCACCGAGAAGCGCCCGCCGGAGTTCACCCACCACTGACCGACCGCCGAGCGGTCAGGGCGGCGGGTACGGGCCAGGGGCCGGGCCTCCGGCCCGTACCCGGGCGCCGGGCCGGCCGCCCCGGCGGCCGCTGGTGCCCCGGGAGAAACCGGGGGCCGGGGCCGGGGATCAAGGGTCAGGGCCGGGGGCCGGGTGGGTCACCCGGGATCGCCGGCCACCGGGTAGGGGACGAAGGTGCTGCTGCGCTCGTCCACCGCGAGCGGACGGCCGAGCGGGGGTACGGCCCGCTGCGGGCAGTCCAGCCGCTCGCAGACCCGGCAGCCCATGCCGATCGGAGTGGCCGCCGCCGCGTTGTCGAGGTCGAGGCCGTCCGAGTAGACCAGCCGGGAGGCGTGGCGCAGCTCGCAGCCGAGCCCGATGGCGAAGGTCTTGCCGGGTTCGCCCCAGCCACCCCGGTGGCGGGTGACGGCACGGGCGGTCCAGAGGTAGCGCTGCCCGTCCGGCATGGCGGCGATCTGGACATGGATGCGGCCGGGCGCGGCGAACGCCTCGTAGACGTTCCACAGCGGGCAGGTGCCGCCGGCCCGGGAGAAGTGGAAGCCGGTGGCGGACTGGCGCTTGGACATGTTCCCCGCCCGGTCCACCCGGACGAAGGAGAACGGCACCCCGCGCAGCCGGGGGCGCTGAAGGGTGCTGAGGCGGTGGCAGACCGTCTCGTAGCCGAGGCCGAAGTGGTCGCAGAGGCGCTCGATGTCGTACCGGAACTCCTCGGCCGCCGTGTGGAAGGCGCGGTACGGGAGCACCAGCGCGGCGGCGAAGTGGTTGGCGATCCCGATGCGGGCCAGCGACCAGGCGGTGGAGCCGGCGGCGAAGTCCTCGGAGGCGAGCCGGGAGAGCTCCTCGTCGTACTCCAGGAAGGCCAGTTGGGTGGCCATCCGGAACGCCTGCTGGCCGGGGCGGAGCCTTCCGGCGAGGTGGAGGGTGCGGGTGGCCGGGTCGTAGTGGTGGAGGCGGTCGGTGCCGGTGGCGAGGCGGACGCCGTGCCGGTCGGCCAGCCGGACGGTGAGCGCCCGTACGGTCTCGCCGGGGCGGACGCCGGCGGCCCTGGCCAGCTCCTCGGCGGCCAGATCGGTGTCGTGCAGGTAGTTCTGCCGGCGGTAGAAGAACTCCCGGATCTCCTCGTGCGGGGAGCGGGGCACCAGTTCCTCGTCCCGGTCCCGGCCCTCGGCCGCCTGGGCGAGCCGCTCCGCGAGCGCCTGGTTGCGCCGGCCGAGGTCGAGCAGGACCCCGGCCACGGCCGGCATCCGGGAGGCCAGCTCGGTCAGGTCGGACGGTGAGACCCGGGCGGCGGTCACCTCGGACGCCAGCGCCTCGCGGAGGTCCGCGACCAGCCGGCCGGTGTCCCGCTCCGAGAAGAAGCCGGGGTCCACGCCGAAGGTCTCGGTGAGCCGGAGCAGCACCGGAACGGTGAGCGGGCGGGCGTCGTGCTCCATCTGGTTGAGGTAGCTGGGCGAGATCGCCAGCAGCCGGGCCAGCTCGGCTTGGTTGAGCCGCCGCTCCTCGCGCAGCCGGCGCAGCCGCGCGCCCGCGTAGGTCCTGGCCACCGTGGTTCCCTCCCGTGCCCCTCGCCGGTGATCAGCCTATGCGGGGAATCCCCGGAACGGGCCTTGGCAAAGTTGGCAAAAGTCGCCGCGAAGATTCGCACATCTTGGCATGGACCCATGGTTGATGACACTCCGTGCCACTGACACAGTCGTAGTGCGGCCCGCCGGACCCGGCGAGCCGGAACGGCACCTCCGGGCGGATTTCCTGCCCTGACGTCGGCAATCCAGGGTGCCGGGCCGGTGGCCCCGCAGCATTGCTCAGCTCCGCGCCAGGGGGCGGGCCGGCGGGCCGCGAGAAAGTGAACGGCACTGGATGCCATTCGTTGGCACCGTTGGACGAGGGGCTCGCACGGCGAGCACGCGGCGAACCGGGAGACGGTCATGGCAGAGACGGGCACGACGGCGGGGACGGCGGAGGAGCTGGCCCGGCGGTGGGCCGAGGACCCGCGCTGGAGGGGTGTCGAGCGCACCTATGACGCGGCGGACGTGCTCCGGCTCTCCGGCAGCGTCCGCGAGGAGCACACCCTCGCCCGGCGCGGCGCCGAGCGGCTCTGGCGGCAGCTGCACGAGCGGGACTACCTCCACGCCCTCGGCGCGCTCACCGGCGGCCAGGCCGTCCAGATGGTGAAGGCGGGCCTCCAGGCCATCTACCTCTCCGGCTGGCAGGTCGCCGCCGACGCCAACCAGGCCGGCCACACCTACCCGGACCAGAGCCTCTACCCGGCCAACTCGGTGCCGCAGGTGGTGCGGCGGATCAACAACGCCCTGCTGCGCGCCGACCAGATCGCCACCGCCGAGGGCGGCGCCGACACCACCGACTGGCTGGCGCCCGTCGTGGCGGACGCCGAGGCCGGGTTCGGCGGTCCGCTCAACGCCTTCGAGCTCACCAAGGCGATGATCGCGGCCGGCGCCGCGGGCATCCACTACGAGGACCAGCTCGCCTCCGAGAAGAAGTGCGGCCACCTGGGCGGCAAGGTGCTGGTCCCGACCTCCCAGCACGTGCGCACCCTCAACGCGGCCCGGCTGGCGGCCGACATCGCGGACGTGCCGACGGTGATCGTGGCCCGTACCGACGCGCTCGCCGCCACCCTGCTCACCAGCGACGTGGACGAGCGGGACGCCCCGTTCGTCACCGGGGAGCGCACCGCCGAGGGCTTCTACCGGGTGCGGAACGGCATGGGTCCGGTCATCGCCCGCGGCCTCGCCTACGCCCCGTACGCCGATCTGCTCTGGGTGGAGACCGGCACCCCGGACCTGGCGCAGGCCCGGGAGTTCGCCGAGGCGATCCACGCGGAGTACCCCGACCAGCTGCTCGCCTACAACTGCTCGCCGTCCTTCAACTGGAAGGCGGCGCTGGACGACGACCAGATCGCCAAGTTCCAGCGGGAGCTGGGCGCGATGGGCTACCGGTTCCAGTTCATCACGCTGGCCGGCTTCCACTCGCTCAACCACGGCATGTTCGACCTGGCCCGGGGCTACGCCGAGCACGGCATGACCGCCTATGTGGACCTCCAGGAGCGGGAGTTCGCCGCCCAGGAGCAGGGCTTCACCGCCGTCAGGCACCAGCGGGAGGTCGGCACCGGCTACTTCGACCTGGTCTCCACCGCCGTCAACCCGGCCTCCTCCACCACGGCGCTCAGCGGCTCCACCGAAGAGGAGCAGTTCCACTGAAGAGGCCCGCCCCTCCGGAACCCGCCCACGCGGCTGTTCCGGGCCTCCGACGACCCGGCGGGGGCCGCACACCGTGCCCGTGCGGCCCCCGCCGGCCACCTCCCCCGTACGGTCCCGCGCCATCCTGTGCGGTCGCGTGACCCCGTGCGGCCCCCGCGATCCCGTGCGGCCTCCCGAGGCCCTCCCCCTCGTCTCGCCCTCCCCTCCCCCTCAACACGCTCCCGCCGAGGAGAGATCCGTATGACCATCACCGCGACCAGCACCGGCCATGTACAGGTCCTCGGGGCCCCCGGTGACCGCTTCGACGAGATCCTCACCCCCGCCGCGCTCGGCTTTCTCGCCCGGCTCGACGCGGCGTTCACCGGCCGGCGCGAACGGCTGCTCGCGGAGCGGCGGCGCAGGGCGGCCCGGCTGGCCTCCGGGATGCCGCTGGACTTCTCCCCCGCCACGGCCGCCGTGCGGGCCGAACGGGTCTGGCGGGTCGCCCCGGTGGCGCCCGGCCTCGCGGACCGCCGGGTGGAGATCACCGCGCCGCCCGAGCGGCGGGCGGCGGCCGGGGCGCTGCGCTCCGGAGCGGGCACCTGGGTCGCGGACCTCGCCGATGCCACCGCGCCCACCTGGGAGAACGTCATCGGCGGCCAACTGGTCCTGCGGGAGGCGGTGCTGGGCCGGATCGGGCCCGCCGGGCCGGGGGCGACGGCCGCGGACCGGACCGCGACCGTGCTGGTCCGGCCGCGCGGCTGGCACCTCACCGAGGACCATCTGGTGGTGGACGGCCGGCCGCTGCCCGCCGCGCTGGTCGACTTCGGGCTGTACGTGTTCCACTGCGCCCGCCCGGCCATCGAGGCGGGGCGCGGCCCGTACTTCTCGCTCGGCAAGGTGGAGAACCGCTCCGAGGCCCGGCTCTGGAACGATGTCTTCCTGCTGGCCCAGGAGTCACTGGGGCTGGCGCGCGGCACGATCCGGGCCACCGTGGTGATCGACACGGTCACCGCCGCCTTCGAGATGGAGGAGATCCTCCACGAGCTGCGCGAGCACAGTGCCGGGCTCGCCCTCGGGCACCCGGACTATCTGTTCAGCCTGATCAAGAACTTCGCCCACCGGCCGGACTTCAGCCTGCCGGACCGGGCCCGGATCACCGCGACCGCGCCGTTCCTGCGGGCCCGTGCCGATCTGCTGGTCCGCACCTGCCACCGGCGGGGCGCCCATGCGATCGGCGCACCGGCGGACCGGGTGCCCGGGGCGGACCCGGCGGCCCACGAGGCCGCGCTCGCCGCCGTACGGCTGGACAAGGAGCGGGAGGCCGAGGACGGCTTCGACGGCTCCGGGGTGACCGGTCCGGAGCTCGTCCCGGTCTGCCGGGCGGCGTTCACCGGGGTGCTGGGCGACCGGCCGCACCAGATCGAGCGGCTGCGGGACGATCTGGAGACCACCGCCGCCGCGCTGCTCTCGGTGCGCCGGACCGCCGGGCCGCCCAGCGACGCCGGGGTGCGCACCGCCGTCGCCGCCACCGTGCGCTACTTCGGCGCCTGGCTGCGCGGGCAGGGCACGGTGGAGCTGCACGGGCTGCGGCTCGACGCGGCCGGGGCCGAACTCGCCCGGGCGCAGGTCTGGCAGTGGCTGCGCCATGGCGCCGTCGGGCCCGAGCAGGTGCGGGAGATCCTGGACGAGGAGCTGGCCGCGCTCGGCGCCGCGTATCCTTGGGCGGCGCTGGACGAGATCCGGGCGCTCTTCGAAGAGACCGTGACGGCGCGGGAGTTGCCGCCCTTCTTCACCGCCGCGGGGTACGCCGCCCGGCTGGTGCGGCGGGCCGCCGAGCCGGTGTGAGCCCGGCCCCGTCCAGCCGGGTGCGGCCGGGGCGCGGGAGCCGGGAACGGCGGCGGGTACGGGGACGGACGGCGATCCGTCCCATGGATGTCCGGGGCCATGTGCCCCGGGTACGACTCGGGCTGAGGGGCCCGGGTGAGCGGCCGGGGGCTGAGGGGCCCGAGGCTGCTGTGGAGAACGGGCGCGGAACGGCAGGGGTGCCGTTCCGCGCCCCTGCCGTTCCGCGCCCCGGCACATCGGCGGCCCGGCGGGGGAACCGGGCGAACTCCCGACCGGTGGGCCGGAGTCAGTGTCCCCCGGGGCGAACTCGCCTCCAGGGGCCGGGAGTCGGTGGCCCACGGACGAACTTCCGTCCGGCGGCCCGGAGTCAGCGGCCCGGGGCCGTCTCCCCGGCGCTGCGGAGTGCGATCGCGCCGGTGAAGCCCTCGGGCGCGACGACGTCCCGGAGGAGCCAGCCCGGACGCTCCTGGGCCGGGACCGGTCCGGTGCCGGCGTAACCGTCGCTCTCATGGGCCAGGCCGGTGCCGGTGCCCTTCAGATACGCCTCCTTGCGCACCCAGGCCCGGGCGAACGCCGCCGGGTGGCCGCTCTCCGGCAGCGCGGCCAACTCCGCCTGCTCACGCGGGTGGAGGAAGGCGCGCAGATCGCTCAGCGAGCGGGCGGATGGGAGGGCCTCCACATCGGCGCCCACCGGAACGGCGGCGAAGGCCAGCAGGATCAGATGGCGGCTGTGCGAGAGCGAGAAGTGCGTCCCGGCGGGCACGGACACCGGTCGTCCGTTGGGCCCGCCGCAGACCGGGCAGGGCTGCCGGGCGAACCGTACCGCCGCCGGCGCGGTGTCCAGCAGCGGGCCGAGCAGCAGCCGCAGGGCGACATGGGCGGTGATGTACGCGGCCCGGTCCGCGTCCCGGACGAAGGCGGCGGCCCGGCGGCTCTCCTCGGCGTCGAGCAGCCCCGGGGCCAGCCGGGCGGCGGCCTCGCCCTGGGTCCGGGCGTCGGCGGTGCGGAGCACGACCGTGCCGCCGGCGGGCGGGGAGAGTGGCTCCAGGGGGTGGCGGAGATCGAGTTCCTGCGGCTGGAGCGGGGCGTCGGCTGCGGTCACGGAACGATCATAATCACGCGACGTCCGTTCCTCACCGGCCGGTGACCGATCCGGGTCCCGGCCGACGGGCCGGCCGGTGGACCGGCCGGGAGCGTCCGGTGGACCGGCCGGCGGCGCCCCAACCCGTCCCGGCGCCCCGGCCGGTGGGCGACCGGGGCGCCGGGAGTCTCCGGGCCGGCACCGGCGCGGCACCGGCCCGGCGGGGAGGCCACCGTCCGGGCCGGGGGTGGTCAGCGGGGCGCGGCCGCGAGCAGGGCCGCCCACTCCTCCAGGGCGGGCTTCTCCGCCAGATCCGCGAAGGAGATCTCGATGCCGTGCGCCTCGCGCCAGCGGCCGACGAGCGCCATCAGCCGCACCGAGTCGAGGCCGTAGTCGACCAGGTTCTCGTCGACGGGTATGTCCTCGGGGTCCTCGCCGAGGACGTCCGCGACATCGCCGCGCAGCTGTTCCAGGGTCAGTGCCACGGTGTTCAGTTCCCCTCGAAGACGGAGTCGGTGGTGGTCACGACGGCGCACTTGCCGGCCGCCCAGCGGAGGGCCATGGCGTGGTCCTCGGCGGAGAAGTCCGCCACGGCGTCGGCCACCAGGAACGCCTGGATGTCCTGCATCCAGGCGTCGCAGGCGGTCATCAGGACGCCGATGTGCGCGTAGATCCCGGTGATCACCAGCTGGTCGCGGCCCTGCTCGCGCAGCCGCTCCAGCAGGTCGGTGCGGACGAAGCCACTGTACTTCCACTTGGTGAGGACGGTGTCGGCCGCGTCGGGGGCGACGGCGTCCGCGATCGCCTCGGCGTGCGGGTCGGCGGGCAGCCCGGGGCCCCAGAAGTCCTGCTGGAGACCGCGCTCCTCGGGGGTCTGACCGCCGGGCTGGGCGGTGTAGACGACCGGCACGCCCAGCGCCGCCGCCTTCCGCTTCAGCTCACCGACATGCACGAGGAGTTCGGTGACCGGGGAGGCCGTGGTGTCGAACGCGGAGAGGAAGTAGTTCTGGAGGTCGTGCACGAGCAGCACGGCCCGCGACGGGTCCACCTTCCAGTCGACACGGTTGGCGGGCAGCTCGGCGGCGGCCGGCATGGGGTAGGGAGCGATCGCGGGCAGGGCCATGGCGGGTGGGTTTCCGTTCAGGGGTCGAGGGGTTGAGGTTTTCAGGGGCTGAGGGGTTGCGGGTTCAGGGGCGTTGATCAGAGGTGTTGACAGGTGTCAGTGGTCCGGCCGCCGGTGTCCGGTGTCCGGCCGGGCGCGGGCGGTCCGCCGGACCGGGGGCGCGCCCGGGGGCGTACCGCCGGGCCGGGGGCGTACCGCTGCCCCGGCCACGGGCGGCGTGGCCGGGGTCGCGGTGCGGACCGCCGGTGCGGGCGCGGAAGCCGCGGCCCCGCGGTGCTGGTGCGGGGCCGCGGCGGTCAGGTGCGCGGCTCGGGGGCCGCGGCGCCCGCGCGCAGGTCCTTCTTGGAGACCTTGCCGACGCCGGTCTGCGGGAAGGCGTCCACGAACTCGACGCGGTCGGGCACCTTGTAGGCGGCCAGCCCGCGTTCACGGACGAACCGCTTGACGGCGACCGGCTTCAGCGGCTCGGCACCGGCCCGCAGGATGACGTAGGCGCAGGTGCGCTCGCCGAGGTACGGGTCGGGCTCGCCGACGACATTGGCGTCGTGGACCGAGGGGTGGGCCAGGATGTGGTTCTCCACCTCCTCGGCGGCTATCTTCTCGCCGCCCCGGTTGATCTGGTCCTTGGCCCGTCCCTCGACCACCAGGTGGCCGGTGGGGGTGAGCCGGACGATGTCGCCGGTGCGGTAGAAGCCGTCGGCGGTGAACGAGCGGGCGTTGTGCTCGGGCGCCCGCCAGTAGCCGCGGATGGTGTACGGACCCCGGGTGAGCAGGTGTCCGGTCCCGCCGGGCGCCACGTCCTCGTCGTGGTCGTCCACCACCCGGATCTCGTCGTCCGGGGAGATGGGGCGCCCCTGGGTGGAGACGATGGTCTCCTCGGGGTCGTCCAGCCGGGTGTAGTTGACCAGGCCCTCGGCCATCCCGAAGACCTGCTGGAGGGTGCAGCCGAGCGCCGGGCGCACCCGCCGGGCGGCCTCCTCGCTGAACTTGGCGCCGCCGACCAGCAGGACGTCGAGGCTGGAGAGGTCGTACGGGGTGGTGGCGGCGGCCTCGGTCCACACCAGCGCCAGCGGGGGCACCAGGCCGGTGAGGGTCACCCGCTCCCGCTCGATGAGCGGGAAGGCGACCTCGGGGCTGGGCTGGGGGCAGAGCACGACCCGGGCGCCCGCGTAGAGCGCGCCCAGCGAACCGGGCGAGGAGAGCGGGAAGTTGTGCGCGGCGGGCAGCGCGCAGAGGAAGACGCTGTCCTGGTCCAC
The DNA here is from genome assembly GCF_024756275.1 of Streptomyces pyxinae. Classification (GTDB taxonomy): domain Bacteria; phylum Actinomycetota; class Actinomycetes; order Streptomycetales; family Streptomycetaceae; genus Streptomyces; species Streptomyces pyxinae. The sequence continues at coordinate 93,290 of NZ_JANUGQ010000014.1, forward strand.
CCCGCACAGCTCGTTGGAGCCCCAGAGCGAGTAGATGTAGTCGTCATGGGTGCGCGGGATGAGCTTGGGCACCCCGGTGCTGCCGCCGGAGAGCTGGAGGAAGGCCAGGTCCCCCGGCTCGGGGCCGGTCAGTTCGACGGGCTCGTCCGGGACGTCGGAGAGCGCCTCGAAGGGACCGGCCTCCCCGCCCGCGACGAAGACATGGCGGAGCGTCGGCACCTCCGCCCGTACCTTCGCGGCCAGTTCGCGGTAGTCGTAGCCGCCGTGCTCGGCTGCGACGACATAGGCGGCGGCCCCGGTGAACTCGCAGAAGTAGCGGATCTCGGTCTCCCGGTGCGCGGGCAGCGCGAAGACCGGCAGGGCGCCGATCCGGAAGAGCGCGAAGATCACCTCGAAGAACTCGGCGATGTTGGGCAGTTGGACGACCACCCGGTCGCCCTTGCCGATGCCCCGGGCGACCAGGCCGGCGGCCAGCCGGTCGGCGCGCAGGTCGAGTCCGGCGTAGGTCCAGCGGCGGTCGTCCGCCGGGTCCACCACGGCGATCCGGTCCGGGTGGGCGGCGGCGCGTTCGCGGAGCATGGCGCCGAAGGTCTCGCCGCGCCAGTAGCCCCGGGCGCGGTAGCGCTCGGCGAACTCGGCCGGATACGGCACCCAGTCGCCGTCCCGGGCGCCGTCCGCCGCGGCCCGGTCGTCCGCGCCTCCGGGGGCGCCGTCGCGCACGGCTCGGTCGTCCGCCGCCTCGGTGGCGCCGTCGCGCGCGGTCCCCGGGGCGGGCTCCGGGCCGGCGGGCGCGGGATGGGTCGTGGTCACAGCTCGGCCCCGACGGCGCTGAGGAAGGTGCGGAACTTGGCGGCGGTCTCGGCGGTCTCGGCCTCCGGCTCGGAGGCGGAGACCACACCGGCGCCGGCGTAGAGGCGCAGCGACCTCTCCTCGGCCTCGGCGCAGCGGATGGTGACGACCCACTCGCCGTCGCCGGAGGCGTCGCCCCAGCCGATCATGCCGGTGAAGAAGCCGCGGTCGAAGGGCTCGGTCTCCCGGATCACCCGCCGGGCGATGTCGGTGGGCGTGCCGCAGACCGCCGGGGTCGGGTGGAGGGCGGAGGCCAGCTCCAGCGCGGAGGCGTCCGGCACCGCGAGGGTGCCGGTCACGGTGGTCGAGAGGTGCCACATGGTGGCGGTGCGGATCAGCGTGGGCGTGGCCGGCACCGTCATGTCGGCGCAGTAGGGGGCGAGCGCCCGGTGCACCGAGTCGACCACCACGGCGTGCTCGTGGAGGTCCTTGGCGGACTGGAGCAGCGCGGCGGCCCGGCGGACGTCCTCGGCGAGGTCGGCGCTGCGCGGGGTGGAGCCGGCCAGCGGGTTGGCGACCACGCGCCGGCCGCGCCGGGAGACCAGCAGTTCGGGGCTGGCGCCGAGCAGGGTGCGGCCGGGACCGGTGGGCAGGGCGAAGGTGTAGCCGGAGGGGTCGCGGCGGGCGAGGCGCTGGAGCATCGCGGGTATGTCCAGCGGCTCCGGGGCGTCGAGTTCCAGGGTACGGGCGAGCACGACCTTGCTGAACTCGCCGCGCCACATCCGGTCGACGGCGGCGGCCACCCCGGCGCCGTACACCTCGGGCTCGGGCACCTGGCGGATGGTCCACTCGACCGGGGCCGGCGGGTCGGCGGGCAGCGCGATCAGCGGGTCGGCGGTGAGCGGCGGGGCGCTGCGCAGGGTCGCCGGAACGGCGAGGGCGGCCACCGCGGTCTGGTCGAACGGGACGGCACCGACGACGACCGGGGCACCGTGGCCGGCGGCGCGGGCCGCCTCCAGGGTGGCGGCCACTCGCTGGTGCAGGGGTCTCTCGTCGTGCGGCACTTCGCTGTGGACGCCGCGGGCGAGCAGGGTCCTGGTGGGCGTACCGAGGAAGCGAGCGCCTGGGGTGTAGTCGCTCAGGAGCGAGGTCGCGGCTCCAACGGCGGGGTGCGCCGGCTCGGCCAGCGGGACGTGCGTGGCGACTTCGGGTGCCGTCGACACGGGAACTCCATTTCTCGGACGGGCCCGTCGGCAGACGGACCCGGGTGGGGTGACGGGGTGCGGGTGAGGTGCGGGACGCGGGCCGGTGCGGGGCCCGCGGGTGGTGCGGTGCCGGTGTGCGGTGCGGTACGGGACCGGTGTGCGGTGCGGTGCGCGGTCGGACCGTCGGCCGCCGTGCGGGGTGACCGGTGGTCCGGTGGCCGTCGTGCGGGGTGGCCGGTGGTCGGGGAGGGTCAGCGCAGGGTCGCGCCGCCGTCGACGTAGAGCTCCTGCATGGTGATGTGGCGGGCACGGTCGGAGGCGAGGAAGACCACGGCCTCGGCGATGTCCCGGGGTTCGGCGATGCGGCCGAGCGGGATGCCGGTGCGGTAGGTCCCTGGGTCGCCCTCGATGACCCGGCGGGGTGCCTCGTCGTCGGTCCACAGGGCGCGCTGCATCGCGGTGTCGGTGGAGCCGGGGGCCACGATGTTGCAGCGGACGCCGGTGCGGGCGAGTTCGAGGCCCAGGCACTTGGTGTACATCGCGGCGGCGGCCTTGGAGGCGGCGTAGGCGGCCATGCCGGTGCGCGGGACACCGGCGGCGTTGGAGCCGACGGTGACGACGGAGCCCCGGCCGCGCGCGGCCATCCGGGGGGCGACGGCGCGGGCGGTGTGCAGGACGCCGGTGGTGTTCACGGCGAAGGTGTCGGCCCAGTCCGTGTCGGTGATCTCGGCGGCGGCGCCGGGGCGGAGGATGCCGGCGACATTGACCAGGATCTCGACCGGCCCGTGGTCGCGTTCGATCCGCTCGACGGCCGCCTCGACGGCGGAGCGGTCGGTGACGTCCAGGGCGAGGGCGGTGACGGTGCCGGTGCGCGGTGCGTCGGAGCCGTCCTTGGCGGCGAGTTCACGCCATTCGGCGGCCAGTCTCCCGACCCCCGCCGGTGTCCGGTCGGCGGCCACGACATGGGCCCCCTCGGCGGCGAGCGCCTCCGCGACGGCTGCTCCGATGCCCTGTCCGGCGCCGGTCACCAGAGCCACCCGGCCGGTGAATCCGGAACGTGCGTCCGGTATGTGCTCAGGCATGAGCGACCTCCCCTTTGGTTAGGCAACCCTAACCTAATACAAATCCGGCGCCTAGCCCGACGTGACTCCGGATACATCTCCGGCCAACGCTTAGGCTAGCCTCACCTTATGCAGACGCAGCATACGGGCATAACCGAGGCACCTCCCGAAGAGTCCCCTTCCGGCAGAGACTTGACGCCGAGCCCGGTGGAGCCGGGGACCGGGGTGCGCCGGCCCGCCGATCCCACCCGTCGTACCGCCGTGCTCGCGGTGGCGGGTCTCACGGTCGCCGTGGTGCTGCTTTCGGCCATTTCGCTCGGCGTCGGCGCGGGCGAGGTCGGCTTCCGGGGCGTGCTCGACTACCTGCTCGACCGGGGCGGTGCCCGGGGCGACGCCCGGCTCTCGCTCGTCGTCGGGGACCTCCGGATGCCCCGGACCCTCACCGGTCTGCTCGTCGGCGCCGCCCTGGGCGTCGCCGGCTGTCTCCTCCAGGCGGTGACCCGCAACCCGCTCGCGGAGACCGGCCTGCTGGGCGTCAACGCGGGCGCCTCGCTCGGCGTCGTCGCCGGGATCGCCCTCCTCGGCCTCGACTCCGGATACGCCTATCTGGTCTGCGCCTTCACCGGCGCGGTGGTGGCCAGCGGCCTGGTGCTGCTCATCGCGGGCCGCAAGGGCGGCGGTTCGCCGATGCGGCTGGTGCTCGCGGGCTCCGCGCTGGGCGCCACCTTCGGCGGGCTCACCAGCGTCATCGTGGTCAACTCGGCGGAGACCTACGACAAGTTCCGCTTCTGGGTGCTGGGCTCGCTCGCCGGGGTGGAGGGGTACGGAGAGCTGGGCCGGCTGCTGCCGGTGCTGGTGGTCGGCTTCGTGGTCGCGCTGCTGGTCACCCGTCCGCTCTCGGCGCTGGCGCTCGGGGACGACCTGGCCCGCAGCCTGGGCCACCGGCCGCCGGTCATCCGGACCGTGGTCGCCGCCGGGGTCACCCTGCTCACCGCCGCGGCCGTCGCCCTCGCCGGGCCGATCTCCTTCCTGGGCCTGCTGGCCGGCTTCGTGGCCCGGGCGCTGGCCGGCACCCGGCTCGCCGTCCGGGTGGTGCTCGCCGGGCTGATCGGCGCCGGTGTGCTGGTGGTGGCCGACATCGCCGCCCGGGTGGTCTCCCGGCCGTTCGAGGCGCCGGTGTCGGTGATCGTGTCGCTGATCGGCGCCCCGGTGCTGATCGGCATCGTGCGCTCCCGGCACCTCGCCGCGATGGGCATGACCGACCCCGCCACCGAGGAGCGCCCGGCCGGCCGGGTCCGCCGGGTGCTGCCGTCCCTCCCCGCCAAGCTGCGCGGAGGGCACCGGGAGCAACTCCGGCGCCCCGCCGACACCTTCGTGCTCCGGCGGGGCCCGGTCTCGCTGCTGGTCGCCCGCCGGGCCACCCTGGCCGCGCTGCTGCTCGCCGCGCTGCTGCTCGCCGCCGTGGTCCTCTCGGCCTACGCGGGCCAGAGCGAGATGGGCGTGGGCCGCACCTTCCGGGCCGTCTTCGGGCAGGGCGACCGCTTCGACGTGCTGCTGGTGCAGAAGTTCCGGCTGGGCCGGATCGTCGCCGGGCTCACCGCGGGCGCCGCGCTCGGCCTGGCCGGCTGCCTCACCCAGACCCTGGCCCGCAACCGGCTCGCCACGCCCGAGCTGCTCGGCGTCAACGACGGCGCCACCGCGGCCGTGCTGCTCTCCGTGACGCTCAGCGCCTCCGGCACCTTCGGCGCCTGGTGGGCCGGACCGCTGGGCGCGCTGGCCGCCGTGCTGATCGTGACGGCCGTCTCCGGCGGGCTGGGACAGCGCGGCTACCGGGTGCTGGTGGTCGGCCTCGCCATGTCGGCGCTCGCCTCGGCGGTGACCCAGGTGGTGCTCTCCCGGCGCTCCCTCAACTCCTCCTCCTCGCTGTACGTCTGGACCTCCGGCAGCCTCAACGGCCGCAGCTACGAGGTGGCCGTGCCGGTGCTGCTCGGGCTGGCCGTGCTGGTCCCCGCCGCCCTCGCGGTGGCCCGGCATCTGGCGGTGCTCCGCTTCGACGACGCCACCGCCGCCTCGCTCGGCTCGGGACCCGGCCGGACCCGGGCGCTCTGCATGCTGCTCGCCGTGGCGCTCGCCGGCCTGGCGGTCGGCATCTGCGGGCCGGTCGGCTTCGTGGCGCTCGCCTCGCCGGTGATCGCCTCGCGGCTCGCGGGCCCGCTGCGGGTGCCGCTGGTCGGCTCCATGCTGACCGGCGCGGTGCTGGTGGTGGCCGCCGACACGGTGGGCCGGATCGCCTTCGACGGCTCCGAACTGCCGGTGGGCGTGGTGACGACCGTGCTCGGGGGGCCGTTCCTGCTCTGGGTGCTGCTCGGCCGGTCCGCCGCCACCCGCGTCTGACCCGGCGGCCGACCGGGCCGTACCGTCCGCCGCACGTGCGCCGGCCGGACCGTCCGCCGGCCGTCCCCCGCACGGGTGCCGGCCGTCCGCCGGCCGGGAGGCCCGTACACCCGTCCGCCGGCCGGGCCCGTACCCGCCGCCGGCCCCGCCCCTCCGGGCCGCGTGGCGGGACGCCCCGGCACCCGCTCCGGTCCGCTCGGCCCTCCCCGGCCGCCCACCCGCGCCGCTTCCCCGCCATCGTCCCCCGGACCCCCCGTCCCCGGATCCCCGGATCCCCGATCCCGGGATTCCCGGATCCCTCCCGAAAGGCAGTCCCACCGTGTCCCCTGTCCGCAGTCCCCTGCTGCGCACCCTCGCCGCCGGTGTCCGGGCCGGAGTCCCCGGCGCCGAGGAGGAGTTCTGGCTCCGCGCCGAGGCGTCCGGCACCCCGCTGGTGGAGCCCGATCCGGAGGGCGACCCCGGCCACCGGCTGGTCACCCTGGTCTGGCGGGACGACCCCGCGCACCCGGCCGACGACGTGCTGGCCCTGGTCCACACGGTGACCGACCGGGACCGCCACGCCGGCGACCTGACGCCGCACCTGATGACCCGGCTCGACGGCACCTCCGTCTGGGCGATCAGCCACCGGTTGCGCGCCGACCATCGCGCCTCGTACCAGTTCCTCCCCGGCCACGGCCGCCGCGAGGAACTGCTGCGCACCGACCGGCCCGCCTGGCGCTCGGTGCTCGACCGGGCGGTGCCCGACCCGCTCAACCGGGGCCTCCCCCTCCCCTCCCGGGACGGCCGCCACCCGGCCTCGGTGCTGGCCCTGCCGGACGCCCCGGAGCAGCCGCACGCCGGCCGCCGCCCCGGCATCCCGCGCGGCGCCTCGGTCCGTACCGTCCTGGACGGCCGGGGCGTGACGGTCCGACTGCCGGCCGGCCACGACCCCGAGCGGGGGCCGTACGCCGTCGCGGTGCTGATGGACGGGGAGATGTGGGGCCCGGTGCTCTCCGTCGGGGACACCTTCGACAGCCTGGGTGCCGAGGGCGCGCTGCCGCCCACCGTGGCACTGCTGGTGGACACCATGGACGACCGGATGGCCGACCTCTCCTGCAACGGCTCCTTCGTGGACTGGCTGGCCGACACCCTGCTGCCGTGGGCGGCACGGGAGTACGGCGCCGGGCTCGACCCGGCCCGCACCGCGATCGCCGGGCAGAGCGCGGGCGGCCTCACCGCCGCCTTCGCCGCCTTCCACCGGCCCGACCGGTTCGGGCTCGCCCTCTCCCAGTCCGGGTCCTTCTGGTGGCCGGACGACACCGAGCGCGGCAGCGAGTGGCTGACCCGGCAGTACGCCTCCGGGGAGCGCCGCCCGGTCCGGCTGAAGCTGGAGGTGGGCGCCCAGGAGTGGATGCTGGTCACGGAGAACCGCCGGCTCCGCAATGTGCTGCGGGCGCGCGGCTACCAGGTGGCGTACGAGGAGTTCAACGGCGGCCACGACTACGCCTGCTGGCGCGGCGGGCTCGCCTCCGGCCTGGCCGAGCTGCTCTCCGGCCGCTGACCGCCGCCGGCCGGCCGCCGGGGGGACGCGCGACGGAGGCGTACGGCTGCCGGGCCATACGCCCTGGGAGCCGTACCGCCTCGGGAGCCCCCGCACCACCCCGGACAGGGCCGGCCGGGCACGCCGTCCGCTGCGCGGCGACCGTCCCCGGCGGCCGCCCCGCCGGAGTCCGGCCCGCGGGACCACGAGGCTCGCGGTCGGGTGCGCCGTCGACCACCTCGGGAGACACCGGGCCGTCCGCCACACGCGGCGACAAGCACGCCGTCCGCTGCGCGGCGCGTTCCGGGGGCGGTGCGGCGAAATCGGCTCGCCGCGCCGGCGGACCGGATGGCAGGGTGCGGCGCATGACGCCCCCGTATCAGATCCATGCCGACTTCGACGCTCGCACGATCGTGGTCTATCAGGCGTACTCGCCTGCCATCGCTGACGCGGCACTGCGGGCGGGCCGCTTCGTCGCGCCGTTCTCGTTCCACCGGATGACGTGGATCAAGCCGTCGTTCAGGTGGCTGATGCACCGCAGCAACTGGGCCCGCAAGCCGGGCCAGGAGCGTGTTCTCGCGGTGCGGATCACTCGGGAGAGCTGGGAGGAGGCCCTGTCCCGGGCCGTGCTGACGACCGCCGGTCCGGCGGCGGTGGCCGGGGCGGCCGTCCATGTCCAGTGGGACCCGGAACGCTCGCCGCGCGGAGCGGCACTGAACCACTACAGCATCCAGGTCGGCATCGGCCGCCACCTGATCCGCGCGTTCACCGACGACTGGATCGTCGGTCTCACCGACCTCACCCCGCAGGTCCGCAAGGCCTCGGCGCTGACGCGGACCGGGCACGCAGCCCAGGCGCACCGGCTGTTTCCCCCGGAGCGCGCCTACCCCGTGCCGCAAAGCCTGCGAGGCGTCGTCTCCCCGGACGCATGACGGGAAACGGGTGAGGAGCCGCCCACCGCCCACCACTTCACGAGTACTTCCGGTACCCGTTCCGGACCGTGTCAGCCACCACGGCCGGGGGCCGGTGCGCGTCGCGCCGGCCCCCGGCCGTGGTCTTTCCGGCGGGCCGTTCAGGCCGCCGCCGGCGTCCCCGCCGGGTTCTCCGTGGCACCGCCCGCCGGGGGCGGGCCGTCGTCGCCGAACGGCGGTGGCTGGGGCGGCTCCTTGGGCAGCCGGAGCGCGGCGAGGGCGCCCAGCACGACCAATCCGGCCGTCACCCACACCGCGAGCCGGTACGGCCCCGGTCCCGCGGCGCCCGGGCCGTGGGCGCCGCCGCCGATCACCCCGGCGCAGACGGCGATGCCGAGGGCACCGCCGAGGGTCCGGGTGATCTGGAACAGACCCATGGCATGGCCCATGTCCGGCGGGGCGACGTCCTCGAACCCGGCCAGCTGCACGGTGAGTACGGCCGTGCCGAGGACCAGGCCGATCAGGAACATCAGCCCCCGGACGCACCAGGCGTTCTCCGCCACTCCCGGCACGGCCAGCGCGGCGAAGACCACGCCGGCCAGCAGCAGCGCGGGCGCCACCAGCCACCGGGGGCCGACGCGCGGCAGCAGCCGGTCCACCACCTGGGAGGCGAGCATCAGCCCGATCGCCTCCGGGAAGACGCTCAGCCCGGCGTCCAGGGCGGAGGCGCCCAGCGCGGCCTGGAAGAGCAGCGGGACGGCGAAGAGCACACCCATCAGCCCGGCGGCGGTGAGCACGGCCAGCACCGAGGCGGTGCCGTAGGCGCGGTCGGCCAGCAGCCGGAGGCGGAGCAGCGGTTCGGGCGCCCGCCACTGGTGGACGGCGGTGGCGACCAGCAGTCCGGTGCCCAGCACCGCGCAGGCGGCCACGGCCGGGCTGGTCCAGCCCCGCGAGGGGCCGAAGCCCAGCGCGTAGGTGAGCAGTCCGAGGGCGGGGGTGGCCAGCAGGAAGCCGGTCCGGTCGAACGGCCCCCCGGTGCCCTCGACATGCTCGCGCAGCCCGAGCAGGCCGAGCAGCACGGCGGCGGCGCCGACCGGGACGTTGACGAAGAACAGCCAGTGCCAGGAGAGGTGTTCGGTGAGGAAGCCGCCGAGCGGCGGGCCGAGCGCCGGCATCAGGGCGGTCGGCACGATCAGCACCTTGGAGAGCCGCACCCGCTCGTGCGGGGCGAAGGCGCGGAACAGCAGCGTCATCCCGACCGGGGTGAGCAGTCCGCCCGCCAGGCCCTGGACGCCGCGCGCGACGACCAGGGTGGCGAGGTCCGGAGCGAGCCCGCAGACCGCCGAGGCGGCGGTGAAGACGGCGAGCGAGCCCAGGAAGATCCGCTTGGTGCCGTACCGGTCGCCCAGCCAGCCGGCCACCGGCAGGGTCAGCGCCAGGGCGACCAGGAAGGCCGTCTCGACGGTGTTGGCCGCCGAGACGGGCTGTCCGAAGTCGCCCGCGATGGTGAACAGCGCCGGGTTGACGATGGTCGAGTCCAGGCCGTTCATGCACATCGCGGCCAGATAGACCAGGACGACGGCGATCCGTGGCCGGATACGGGGCAGGGGCAGGAGTCCGCTCACCGGGCCAGCAGCTCCGGCGCCGAGGCGGTGATCCGGTCCAGCGCCTCCTGGCGGCCGCAGGGGCCGTGGACGGCGGTCCAGTCCTCCGGCACGTCCGCGAAGGAGGGCCAGAGGGAGTGCTGTCCGGCCTCGTTGGTCAGCACCAGGAACTGTGCGAACTCCCCGTCCGCGTCGAAGGGGTTGACGGGGGCGTCGCTGTGGGCGGCCATCGGGTTCACTTCTCCAGCTCGGTCAGTCGGTCGGCGACCACGCGGGCGATGTGCGCGATCGGCTCGGGCAGGGTCATGTCCTTGTGCGAGCAGGCGACGTTCGTGTTGTCGATCCGCCCGGTCGCGTAGGGGGTCCAGGTGTCGGGGGTGAGGGTGTCGTCGATGGTGTCGACGGTGGCCCGGAAGAACAGCACATCGCCCCGGAAGACCCGGTGGTCGAAGTTCCGCACCAGATCGTTGACATGGAGGTAGATGTCGCCCAGCGCCTCGATGGTGCCGGTCTCCAGGGCGGCGAGCGGGCTGCCCTCGCGCTGGAGCACCTCCACCACGTTGGCCGTGGTCAGGGCCTTGCCCTCCAGGCTCTCGGGGCCGTAACCGCCCATGGTGAGCAGGGACTCCATCGCCTCGGCGTGGTCCGGGACGGGCAGGTCGCGGAAGCCCTCGGCGGGGTAGGCGTCGAGGATCGCGAGCAGCTCGACCTCCTGGCCCTCGTCCTGGAGGTGGGTGGCGACCGCCTGGGCGATGATGCCGCCGGTGGACCAGCCGAGCAGCCGGTACGGTCCGGCCGGCTGGACCTCGCGGATTCGGCCCGCGTAGTGGGCGGCCAGCTCCTCCAGGGTGGCGGGCAGCGGCTGCCCGGCGGTGGCGGCGCCGACGCCCTGGGCCTGGAGGCCGTAGATCGGCACATCGGCCGGCATGTGGCGGATCAGGCCCGCGTAGCACCAGCTCAGTCCGCCGGCCGGGTGGACGCAGTGCAGCGGGGCGCGGTCGCCGGGGCGGGCGGGGCGCAGCGGCAGCAGCACGTCCAGCGGGTCGTCCGCGCGGTCGGTGTCCAGGCTCGCGTCGAGCGCGGCGACGGTCGGGGACTGGAAGACGGTGCCGATGGAGACCTCGGTGCCGAGCGCGTCCCGGACCCGGGCGGCGAGCCGCACGGCGAGCAGCGAATGGCCGCCCAGGTCGAAGAAGTTGTCCTCCACGCCGACCTTCGCCAGCCCCAGCACCTCGGCGAAGATGGCGCAGAGCTGCTCCTCGCGCGGGGTGCGCGGGGCGCGGCCGCCGGTCTTGCCGGCCGGGCGGTCGGGGGCGGGCAGCGCCTTGCGGTCGAGCTTGCCGTTGCTGGTGAGCGGCAGCCGGTCCAGCACCACCACGGCGGAGGGCACCATGTGGACGGGCAGGTCGCGGCCGGTGTGCTCGCGCAGTTCGGCCGGGGTGAGGGTGTGTTCCCGGCCGGTGGCGGGCACGGCGTACCCGACCAGCCGCTTGTCGCCGGGGGTGTCCTCGCGGACCACCACGGCGGCGTCCGCGACCCCGGGGTGCGCGGCCAGGGCGGCCTCGATCTCCCCGAGTTCGATCCGGAAGCCCCGGATCTTCACCTGGTGGTCGGCGCGGCCGAAGTACTCCAGGGTGCCGTCGGCGCGGCGCCGGGCGAGGTCGCCGGAGCGGTACATCCGGGTGCCGCTCTCGCCGAAGAGCGCGGCGTAGGGGTCGGCCACGAAGCGGGTGGCGGTGAGGTCGGGGCGGCCCAGGTAGCCGAGGGCCAGGCCCTCGCCCGCCACGTACATCTCACCGGTGACGCCCGGCGGGACGGGCTGGAGCCGTTCGTCCAGGACGTAGACCCGGAGGTCGGGGATGTTGACGCCGATGGTGGAGGAGGTGGCGCCGGCCGCCGTCGTCCGGTCCAGCGGGAAGTAGGTGACATGGACGGTGGTCTCGGTGATGCCGTACATGTTCACCAGCACCGGGGCGTTCTCGGCGTGCCGGTCGTACCAGTCGTCCAGCCGGCCGAGTTCCAGTGCCTCGCCGCCGAAGACGACATAGCGCAGGGCGAGTTCGCGGCCCGGGTCCTCCCGGTCGGCGGCGGCGAGCTGGTAGAAGGCGGACGGGGTCTGGTTGAGCACGGTGACCCGCTCGCTTTCGAGCAGCCGCAGGAAGGCGTGGGGGTCGCGGCTGACCAGGTGCGGGACGACGACGACCTTGCCGCCGTAGAGCAGCGCGCCCCACAGCTCCCAGACCGAGAAGTCGAAGGCGTAGCTGTGGAAGAGGGTCCAGGCGTCCTCGGGGCCGAAGCCGAACCAGTGGTCGGTGGCGGTCATCAGCCGGGTGACGTTGTGGTGGGAGACCACGACGCCCTTGGGCCGGCCGGTGGAGCCCGAGGTGTAGATGACGTACGCCGGGTCGTCCGGGGCGAGCGGCCGGGTGCGGTCGCTCTGGGCGAGCGGCGCGGGGTCGTACGAGTCGGCGGCGTCGCCGTCCACGGTGATCAGCGGCAGCTCGTGGGCAGGGAGCCGGGAGGCGGTGGCCGTGTCGGTGACCACGGCGGCGGGCCGGGCGTCCCCGAGCATGTACGCCAGCCGGTCGGCCGGGTAGTCCGGGTCGAGCGGCAGATAGGCGGCACCGGCCAGGGAGACCGCGAGCAGCCCGGTGACCAGCTCGGCGGAGCGGGGCAGGGCGAGCGCCACGACGGAGCCGGGGCCGATGTCCCGGGCGGCGAGCAGCCGGGCCAGCCGGTGGGCGCGGGCGGAGAGTTCCGCGTACGTCAGGGTCTCGCCCTCGTGGCTGACGGCGACGCGGCCGGGGTGGCGGGCGGCGGCCGTCTCGTAGACCTCGGCCAGCGTGGCGCGGCTCGCCGGCGTCTCCGCGGTCTCGGCGGTCGCCGGGGTCACCGGGCGGGGCCGGAGGTTGCCGTCGACCAGGGCGCGGCGGCGCTCGTCCGCGCCGAGCAGCGGCAGCAGGCCGAGGGGGGTGTCGGGGGCCTCGGCGGCGGCGGTGAGCAGCCGGGCGAGGCGGTCCGCGAGCGCCTGGGCGGTGGAGCGGTCGAAGAGGTCGGTACGGAACTCCAGGAAGCCGCCGATCCCGCCGCCGGGCAGCTCGCCGGCGTTGAGGGTGAGGTCGAACTTCGCGGTGCCGGACGGGACGGCGCCCAGCCTCGCCCGGGTGTCCGGGCCGAGGGAGAACGCGGTGTCCGGGACGGACTGCCAGGCCAGCATGGTCTGGAAGAGCGGGTGGCGGGCGAGGGAGCGCGGCGGGTTGACGCCCTCCACCAGGTGGTCGAAGGGCAGCGCGTCGTGCTCGTAGGCGGCCAGGGTCGCGGTGCGCACCCGGCGCAGCAGCTCGCGGAAGGCGGGGTCGCCGGAGGTGTCGGTGCGCAGCACCACGGTGTTGGTGAAGAAGCCGACGAGCCCGGCGGTGGTGTCGTCGTCCCGGCCGGCGACCGGGGTGCCGAGCGGGATGTCGGTGCCGCAGCCGTGCCGGGTGAGCAGGGTGGCCAGACCGGCCTGGACGGTCATGAAGACACTGGTGCCGGTGGCCCGGGCGAGCCGGACCAGGGCGGCGTGGGCCTCGGGGGTCAGCTCGAAGGGCACGGTGTCGCCGGTGTACGAGGCGACCGCCGGGCGGGGCCGGTCGGTGGGCAGCTCCAGCTGGTCGGGCAGGCCGGCCAGGGCCTCCTTCCAGTACGCGAGCTGCGCGGCGGCGTACGGGGTGGGTTCGGCGGCGGTGCCGAGCAGCCGGCGCTGCCGGGCGGCGTGGTCGGCGTACTGCACCGGCAGCGGCTCGAACGGCGGCGGGCCGCCGGCGAGGCGCGCGGTGTAGGCGGTGGCGAGGTCCTTGGCGAGCGGGGTGGTGGAGGCGCCGTCGCCGGCGATGTGGTGGAGCAGCAGGAGCAGGGTGTGCCGGTCCGGGGCCTCGGTGAAGAGGGTGGCGCGCAGCGGCGGTTCGGCGGCGAGGTCGAAGCAGTGGCGGACCGCGTCGGCGAGGCCGTCGCCGGGTGCGGCGAAGTGCAGCCGGGGCCGGGCCAGCGGGTGCGCCGGGTCGAGTATCCGCTGGTGGGGCTGGTCCTCGGGGCCGTTGTCGGTGGTGGGATATACCGTTCTGAGCGTTTCGTGGCGGCTGGTCAGATCGTGCAGCGCCAGGGTGAGCGCGTCATGGTCGACCGGGCCGTCCAGGGTGAGGACGAGCGGGATGTTGTAGGTGGGGCTGGGGCCCTCCAGCCGGTGCAGGAACCACAGCCGCTGCTGGGCGGAGGAGAGGGGGAGCCGCTCGGTGCGGGGCACCGGGACGAGCGGCAGGTCCGCGCCGGGCGCCGGGAGGTCGTCCGGGTGCTCGGCGGCGACCAGGGCGGCGAGCGCGGCCGGGGTGGGATTGCGGAAGACGTCCGCCACGCCGGTGGTGGTGGCGAAGGTCTCCCGGATCCGGGCGGCGAGCCGGGCGGCCAGCAGGGAGTGGCCGCCGAGGTCGAAGAAGCCCGCCCCGGCCGCCGGGTCGGTGTCCAGGCCGAGCAGGTCCGCGAAGAGGCCCCGGATGATGTCGGCGCGCGGGTCGCCGGGGCCGGTCTCGGCGGGCGCGGCGGCGGTCTCCGGCTCGGGGTCGGGCAGTGCCCGGTGGTCGAGCTTGTCGTTGGCGGTGCGCGGGAGTTCGGGGAGAAGGGTGACGGTGGCCGGGACCATGTGCTCGGGCAGCGCGGCGGCGAGGTGGCCGCGGAGGGCGGCGGGCCCGGCGGCGGCGTCCGCGCGGAGCACGGCGTAGGCGAGGAGGCGCTTGCCGTGGGCGGTGTCCCGGGCGATGACGGCGGCCCGGTCGACGGCGGGGTGGCCGGCCAGGACGGCCTGGATCTCTCCGAGTTCGATCCGGAAGCCGCGGATCTTGACCTGGTCGTCGGTGCGGCCGAGGAATTCGACCGAGCCGTCGGCGCGGCGGCGCACCAGGTCGCCAGTGCGGTACATCCGGCCGCCGGGCTCGCCGTGCGCGGCGGCGAACGGGTCGGCGGTGAACCGCTCGGCGGTCAGGTCGGGGCGGCCCAGGTAGCCGCGCGCGAGGCAGGCGCCGGCGATGTACAGCTCGCCGGGGACGCCGTCCGGGGCGGGCCGCAGCGAGGTGTCCAGGACATAGGCGCGGGAGGCGCGGACGGGGTGGCCGGTGGCCTCGGGGCCGGTCCAGTAGTACGCGTCCACGGTGGTCTCGGTCGGCCCGTAGAGGTTGACCGGGTGGAGGCCGGGGTGGCCGGCCAGCCGCCGCCAGAGCGGGGCGGGCACGGTCTCGCCGCCGACCACCAGCACGGCGGGGTGGTGCCGGCCCTCGGCGAGCAGGCCCTCGGCGAGCAGCGCCTCGGCGTAGGAGGGGGTGACGTCCAGGTAGTCGACGCGGTGGCGGTCGACATAGGCGGTGAGGGCGGCCGGGTCGCGGTAGGTGGCGTCGTCCAGCAGGTGGAGTTCGTGGCCGTGGACCATCCAGAGGACCGGGTCCCAGGAGGCGTCGAAGGCGAAGGAGGCGCTGTGGGTGACCCGGAGCCGGTCGCGGCCGGTGCGCTCGGTGGCGGGCGCGATGTGGTCGGTGGCGTGCCCCGCGGAGAGGTTGGCGAGGGAGGCGTGGGTGACGACGACGCCCTTGGGCCGGCCGGTGGAGCCGGAGGTGTGGATGATGTAGGCCGCGTCGCCGAGCGCGGGGGCGGTGTCCGGGGCGGTGCCAGGTCTCGCGGCGAGGGCGGCGGCGGTCTCCGGGGTGTCCAGGGTGAGCACCGGCAGCCCGTGGTCGGGGAGCGCGGCCAGGGCGGCGGCGGTGCCCAGCACCAGGGCGGGGCGGGCGTCCTCGAGGACGGCGAGGGTGCGGGCGGCCGGGTGGCCCAGGTCGAGCGGCTGGCAGACGCCGCCGGACTTCAGCACGGCGAGCAGCGAGACGATCATCTCGGGACCGCGCGGCAGGGCGAGGGCGACCGGGGTGCCGGCGGCGACCCCGGCGGCGGTCAGCTCGCGGGCCAGCCGGTTGGCCGCCGTCTCCAGCTCCGCGAAGGTCAGGGCGGTGTCGCCGGCGCGCAGCGCGGTGGCGTCCGGGGTGCGGGCGGCCCGGGCGGCGAAGGCGGCGGGCACGGTGGTGGTGGCGGGCGGCTCGGCGCGCCCGGCGGTGACCCGGTGGACCTCCTCGGCGGGGAGCAGGTCGAGGGTGCCGATCGGGCGCTGCGGGTCGGTGAGCAGCAGCCCGGCGAGGGACTCCAGATAGTGCAGGAAGGTGGCGCGGTGACCGGCGAGTTCGGCGGTGTCGTAGCGGCCGGGGTCGGCGTCCAGGGTGAGCCGCAGTCCGCCGCCGGCGGTGGGCGTGGCGCCCACGGCGAGGTCCTCGACGGGGCCGGCGGCCAGATTGCGGACGGTGCCGGTGAGCCCGGCGAAGTCCAGGTCGGCGCCGAACGGCTTGATGTTCACCATCGGGCCGGTGAGCGGGGCGGCGGCGGAGGGGATGCCGAGGTCGCGGCGGAGGTCGGCCTGCGGGTAGCGCTGGTGGCGGCGGACGGCGCGGATCTCCAGGACCACCCGGCGGAGCAGGTCGGCCCCGGTGTCCTGGGGGCGGACGGCGATCCGCAGCGGCAGCACGTTCACCGTCATGGCGGGGGTGCGCAGGGCGGCCTGGCCGCGCCGGTTGGTGAGCGGCAGTCCGAGGACCACCTCGGTGGCCCCGGTGACCCGGTGCAGGTGGCCGGCGGTGGCGGCGACGAGCAGTTCGGCCCAGGTGGCCTTGACCGCCTCGGCGGCCCGGGTGAGCCGCTCCATGGCGGCGGCGGACAGTTCGGCGCCGTCCTTGACCAGCGCGGCGCCGGCCGGGGCGAGGGCGCCCGCACCGGTCGCGGCGGACCCGGCGGCACGGGCGGTTCCGGCGGCCGCGGCCGGGCACGTGCCGGCTCCGGGGGCCGGGGCGGCCTCCCGGGTGGCGAGGGTGGCGGGCGCCGGGAGGGCGGCGGTGCGCCCGGCCCAGAAGGCCCGGTCGGTGGCGTACTGCTCGCCGGTCAGATAGCGGGCCTCGTCCTCGGCCAGCTCCCGGAGCGGGGCGAACCGGCCGGCCGGCGCGGCGTCCTCGCCGGTACCGGCGGTCCCGTCCGTACCGGCGGCGGCCCCGTCCGTACCGGCGGCCCCGCCGGGGGCGTGCGCGGCGTACGCGGTGTAGAGCTCGGCCACCCGCTGCCCGATGAGCTGGAGGGCGTAGGCGTCCACGGCGATGTGGTGGATCCGCTGGTACCACCAGTGGCGGTCCTCCCCCACCCGGATGAGCGCCTGGGTCATCAGCCCGCCGTCCGCCTCCAGGACGGGGCGGCGGGCCAGGTCGTCCGCGATCCACGCCTCGGCCCCGGCGACCGGGTCCCCGGTGTCCCGGAGGTCGAGCCGGCGCAGCGGGGCGGTCGGGACGGGGCGTATCTCCTGGCGCGGTTCGCCGTCCCGCTCGGTGATGCGCAGCCGGAGGGTGTCGGCCTCGGCGACGGTGCGGGTCAGCGCGCGCTCGAACAGCTCCGGGTCGAGCGGGCCGTCGATCTCCACCACGTCGGCGGTGTGGTACGCGGTGCTCTCCGGAGCCAGCTGCTGGGCATAGCGGATGCCCGCCTGGGCGGTGAGCAGAGCGAACGTGTCCGGACGCTGGTGCATGGTGTGACAACTCCCCTGAGAATGACGGCCCCCGCCGCACCGCACCGGCAGTGCGCACTTAGGTAAGCCTAAGTTATCTTGCTTGCTGCGCCGACGCCGACCGGCCCGTCGGCACCGCCCCCACCGGGGCACCGCTCCCGCCCGGGGGCGGCGCCCCGGCGAGGACGACCACCCCCGATGAGGAGACAATGACCACCCCCGCCCCCGACCGCGCCCCCGGCGCGGACCCCGAGCTCAAGTCCGCGATCCAGCGGCACATCGCGGGGCTCGGCGCCTCGCTGACCGGCCTCAGCCGGCGCATCCACGGCCACCCGGAGACGGCCTTCACCGAGCACCGGGCCGCCGCCTGGTGCGCCGGGGCGCTGAGCGACGCCGGGTTCGCGGTGACCGCGCCCGCGTACGGCCTGGACACCGCCTTCGCCGCCACCACCGGCAGCGGTCCGCTCACGGTGGCCATCGCCTGCGAGTACGACGCCCTGCCCGGGCTCGGCCACGCCTGCGGGCACAACCTGATCGCCGCCGCCGGGATCGGCGCCGCACTGGGGCTCGCCCCGTACGCGGACGAACTCGGCCTCACCGTGCGGGTGCTGGGCACCCCCGCCGAGGAGCGGGGCGCCGGCAAGGCGCTGATGCTGGAGGCGGGCGCCTTCGAGGGGGTGGACGCGGCGATGATGGTGCACCCGTGCCCCTTCGAGATGTCCGACTTCCGGTCGTTCGCCCTGGGCACCCTCTCCATCACCTACACCGGCCGGTCCGCCCATCCGAGCCTCAACCCGCACGAGGGCCGCAACGCCGCCGACGCCCTGACGGTCGCCCAGGTGGCGCTGGGGCTGCTGCGCCAGCAACTGCCGCCGGAGTGGCGGGTGCACGGCATCACCACCGAGGCGGGCACCGCGCCCAACGCCATTCCGGCCCGGGCCACCGCCGAGTACGAGATCCGGGCGCTGGCCGCCGAGGACCTGCGCGAGCTGCGGGAGCGGGTGGAGGCGTGCTTCCGCGCGGGCGCGCTGGCCACCGGCTGCGAGGTGACGCTGGAGCGCCCGGAGCCCGACTACCTGGACTTCCGGGGCGACCCGGAGCTGATCCGGCTCTGGACGGCCAACGCCCGGGAGCTCGGCCGGCCGGAGCCGGTGGAGCGGGCCCCGTTCGCCTGCACCGACATGGGCAATGTCTCGCACGCGGTGCCGTCGATCCATCCGGTGCTGGACATCAGCGGTGGCACCTGCGGGCCGCACGAGCCGGAGTTCGCCGAAGCGGCGGTCTCCCCAGTGGCCGAGCGGGCCCTGCTGGACGGGGCGGTGGCGATGGCCTGGACCGCCGCCGACCTGGCGTACGCCCGTGGCCGCCGGACCGGCCCGGCGGATCCCGCCTGACGCCCCGGTGCCGCCCGGCGACCCGGGCGGCACCGACACCGGCTCGGACACCGACTGCGGCACCGGCTCCGGCTCCGGCTCCGGCTCCGACGGCCCCGGAGCCCGCCGGGCGTCCGGGGCCGGGCGCACCGCACGGCGGTGCACGGCCGCACCGGTATCCACCGGTCCCGCCGTACACCGCCTCGCGCGCCGGGGCGCCGCTCCGGTCAGGAGGAGGCGCCCAGCGCCTTGGCGAAGTCCTTCATGACCACATCGGCCGCGAGCGGGCCGCCACGGGTCGACCAGACCGAACCGTCCACCGTGACGGCGTGGTTCTTCTTCACCGCGCCCAGCTCCTTGTAGGCGGGCTTGGCCTGGACGTCCTTGAGCGCCTTCTCACCATCGGAGGTGAGAGTCGAGAGGAACAGCCAGTCGCCGTCGATCTCGTTGATCTTCTCCAGGCTCAGCGACGGGGTGTGGGCGTTGCCGTCCTTGTTCTGCGCCTTGGGCCGCTTCAGCCCCATCTCCAGGGCGACGCCGCTGGCGAACTGCTTGTTCTCCATCCAGCTCGGGCCGTCCGGGTTCCAGCGGACGATGGAGACCTCGGCGCCCTTGTCGGCGCCCAGCTTGGCGCCCTCGGCCTTGGCCGCCGTCTCATGGTCGGCGATGACCTTGTTGGCCGCGTCCAGCTTGTTGACGGCGTTGCCGATGCCCCGGAGGGTCAGCTTCCAGTCGTCGGTCGGCGCCATGGTGACCAGGGTGGCCGGGGTGATCTCGCGGAGCTGCTTGAGGACCTGCTCGTCCTGCATGTCGCCGGCGAGGATCAGGTCGGGCTTGGCCGCGACCACCTTGTCCATGACCGGCTGGAGCAGGTTGCCGACCACGTCGATGCCCTTGACCTTGTCGGCCAGGTAGGCCGGCGGCTTGTCCAGGCCCTGGCCGTTGGTGATGCCGACCGGCTTCAGGCCGAGCGCCAGCACCGCGTCCAGGTCCTCCTGGGTCAGGGTGACGATGCGCTGCGGGTTGGCCGGGACCTCGACCGCCTTGCCGGTGGCGTCCTTGACGGTGCGCGGGGCGGAGGCGGCGGGCGCCTTGTCCTTGGCCGACGTGTCCTTGGACTTGTCGGAGCCGGAGTCCGAACCACAGCCGGTGAGCAGTACGGCGGCCGCGCCGAGGACGGCGACGGCCTGAGCCGCACGGCGCGGCGCGAAGAGGTGGGGACGGGACAGGGTCATCGAGGACTCCGGGTTTCACTGGGACATGAGGCGACACGGGTGGATGATGGCCTTTCGGCCGCCACGAACCCGTGTGCGGAGGTTAAGGTTAGCCTTACCTTATGACAAAGAGGCAAGGGGAATGCCTCATTCGTTACCCGGGAGGGGCCGGACCCAGTGGAACTCCGCGTCGAGAAGCTCAGCGCCGGCTATCCCGGCCACACCGCGGTCGATGGTGTCGACCTGACCGTACCGTCCGGCCAAGTGGTCGCCGTCGTCGGCCCCAACGGCTGCGGCAAGTCGACCCTGTTGCGCTGCATGGCCCGGCTCCACCAGCCGGCCGCCGGACGGGTGTTCGCCGGGGACGCCGACGTCTGGCGGCTGCGGCAGCGCGAGGCGGCCCACCGCATCGCGCTCCTTCCCCAGTCCCCGCAGGCCCCCGAGGCGGTGACGGTGGCCGGTCTGGTGCGCTACGGCCGCCATCCGCACCAGGGGCTGTTCCGCCAGTGGTCGTACGAGGACGAGCGCGCCGTCACCGACGCGCTGGCCGCCACCGGCACCACCGGGCTGGCCGACCGCCGGCTCGACCAGCTCTCCGGCGGGCAGCGGCAGCGCTGCTGGCTCGCCATGGCACTGGCCCAGGAGACCCCGGTCGTCCTGCTCGACGAGCCGACCAGCGCGCTGGACATCGGGCACGCGGTGGAGGTCCTGGACCTGGTCCGCGAGGTGGCCGACGCCGGGCGTACCATCGTCATGGTCGTCCACGACCTGGCCGCCGCCGCGCGCTACGCGGATCTGGTGGTCGCCATGCGCGACGGCCGGGTCATCGCCTCCGGCCCCCCGCGCGAGACCATCGACACCGCGCTGGTGCGGGAGTTGTACGGCATCGAGACCGACATCCTCTTCGCCCCCTCGGACGGCTCCCCGGTCGTCGTCCCCGCCACCACCCGGGTCCGGACCGACGCGGCGGCGGCCGTGTCCGGCTGAACCCGCACCCGGCGGGGTGCGCGCCGAAGGCCGCATGACGGAGCGTCACCCCCCGGTGTCAAACGGTCGCGGCTTGCCTAGACTTGGTGATCATGACGACCGAATCCCGCGCCACCGGCGCCGAACCCGGCCTCTTCGACACCATGTCCACCATGCGCGCCATGCGCCGGCTCAAGCCGGACCCGGTTCCGGACGAGCTGCTGGACCGGCTGATCCAGGCGGCGGTCTGGGGCCCCAGTGGCGGCAATATGCAGCGGTACGAGTACGTGGTGGTCACCGACCGCGCGGTGATGGCCCGGCTCGCCCCGCTCTGGCGCCGCTGTGTGGACGCGTATCTGGCGACCACCGGCAAGCACGCGCCGGCCGGGATGGACGAGGCGGCGTACGGCCGGATGGTCGCCGCCATCAGGTACCAGCGCGACCACTTCGCGGACACCCCCGCCCTGGTCGTCCCCTGCTACCGCTTCCCGGAGCCCCGGGTGGACGAGGCCGGGCTCCGGGCGGCGGCCGAGGCACTGGGCCCGGCCGCCACCGAGGGCCAGGTGTCCGGCCGGGAACGGTTCCAGGCCCTGGCCGAGGGCTCCTGCGTCTACCCGGGCGTGCAGAACCTGCTGCTCGCGGCGCGCGGTCTCGGGCTCGCCGCCAACCTCACCATCTGGCATCTGATGCTGGAGACGGAGTGGAAGCGGGAGCTCGGCATTCCGGACGAGACGCACACCTTCGCCGCCGTTCCGGTGGGATGGCCCCGGGGCACCTTCGGCCCGGTCCGGCGCCGCCCGGTCACCGAGGTGATCCACCGGAACCGCTGGTAGCCGGCTCCCGGGCCGGTGGTTCCGGGCTCCGCAGGCGGAACGCCGGGACCGCCGGGATCGCCGGGATCGCCGGTGGCAGGCTCCTCCGGAACCGCCGGCGGCCCGGAACCACCGCAGGGCACACGCCGCTTCAGCCGGGCACCCGGCGGTTCAGCGGCGGGCCCGCCCGGGGCGGGCGGGGGTCCGCCTCCGGCGGGCGGGCCCCGGGAGGCGCGCTCAGCCCGCCCGGCCGGCCAGCGCCGCGCGGGTCTCCAGGGCGATCTGCCGGGCCTCCCCCACCGGGACCACCAGCACCGGCACGGCCGCGCCCGCCGGGCTGACGATCGCGTCCGACTCCGGGTTACCCGGGGCCAGTCCGCCGCGCACGCCCAGCACCCCGAGGCCGGCGCAGACCGCCTCCCGCACCTCGGGCTGATCCTCCCCGATCTCGCCGGTGAAGACCAGCGCGTCCAGCCGGTCCAGGGAGGCGGCCACCCGGGCGACGCCCCGCCGCGCCTCCAGGGTGAACACCTCCAGGGCGAAGGCGGCGTCCCGGTCGCCGCGCCCCGCCGCCGCCACCAGCTCCCGGGTGTCGCCGGAGGAACCGGAGAGCCCCAGCAGCCCCGACTCCCGGTTGAGCACCTCAGCGAGCCGCCCGGCCGGGAGACCGGCGGAGGTCTGGAGCCAGAGCAACAGACCCGGATCGACCGAGCCGCTCCGCTTGCTCATCACCATGCCCTCCAGCGGGGTGAGGCCCATGGTGGTGTCGGCGCTCCGCCCCTCACGCACCGCCGTCGCCGAGCAGCCGCCGCCCAAGTGGGCGATGACCAGGTGCAGTTCCCCGGCCGGGCGGCCGAGCAGCCGGGCCGCCCTCTCCAGCGTCCAGGCGCAGGACAGGCCGTGGAAGCCGTACCGGCGCAGCCCGTACCGCTCGGTCCACTCCTTCGGCAGCCCGTACGCCCGCGCCGCCTCCGGCAGTTCCGCGTGGAAGGCGGTGTCCGGGCAGACCACGTGCGGCACTTCGGGCAGCAGCTCGCGCGCGGCGTCCAGGGCGGCGAGCGCCGGCGGCACATGGAGCGGGGCGAGCCCGGCGGCGCGGTCCAGCTCCGCGCGTACCGTGTCGTCCACCACGGACGGCCGGGTGATCCCGGGGCCGCCGTGCACCAGCCGGTGGCCGGCCGCCACCACCGGCGGGGCGTCCCGGAGGAACTCCGCCAGGGACTCGCCGGCCCGTTCGCCGGGTGGCTCACCGAAGCTCCGGTTCGCCCGTTCCTCGCCCCCGGAGCCGTACACCGACAGCCGGAGACTGGACGAACCGGCGTCCACCACCAGGATGTCACCGGCGGTCACGGCTGCCACGCCCACTCGGTGATCTCGGCCGGATCGACCCCGGTACGGCGCAGTTCGGCGCGGAGCCGGTCCCGGTGACCGGCGTAGGCGGAGGCGAGGTCCCCGGTGACGGCGGGCCGGCCGCGCAGCCGGGCGAGGGCGGCGACGGCGAGGTCGTGACGGGAGACACCGTTGCTGGCGAGCAGGTCATAGGGCGTGGTGGTGGTGCCCTCCTCGATGTAGCCGCGCACATGGAAGCGCCCGGGGTTGGGGCGCCCGTGCAGCAGCTGGTGGACGGCCGAGGGGTAGCCGTGGAAGTCGAAGATCACCTCCGTGTCGTCGCCGAAGAGCGCCCGGAACTCGGCGTCCGCCAATCCGTGCGGGTGCCGGTCCGGCGGGGCCAGGGCGCACAGGTCCACCACATTGACCACCCGGAGCCGGACATCGGGCAGGTCCCGGCGGAGCAGCTGGGCGGCGGCCAGCGTCTCGACGGTCGGGATGCCGCCCGCGCAGGCGAGCACGATCTCCGGGTCCTCGCCCCCGTGGGTGGAGGCCCAGCGCCAGACGGAGGCCCCGGCCGCGCAGTGGCGGCGGGCGTCCTCCAGGCCGAGCCACTGGGCGGCGTTGTGCTTGCCGGCCACCACCAGGTTGATCCGGCCGGTGTCGGTGAACAGCCGCTCCATGGTGACCAGCAGGGTGTTGGCGTCGGGCGGCAGATAGACACCGGTGACGGTGCTCTTCTTGGTGAGCAGATTGTTGATGAAGCCGGGGCCCTGGTGGCTGTAGCCGTTGTGCTCCTGCCGCCAGCCCTCGCTGGTCAGCAGATAGGTGAGGCTGCTGACCGGGGTGCGCCAGGCCACCTCCCGGGACATCTTCAGCCATTTGGCGTACTGGTTGAGCATGCTGTCGACCACCGAGGCGAACGCCTCATAGGTCGGGAACAGCCCGTGCCGCCCGGTCTGGAGATATCCCTGGAGCCAGCCCTGGCAGTTGTGCTCCGAGAGCACTTCGAGGACCCGGCCGTCCCGGCTGAGGTCCTCGGCGTACTCCCCGACCGGCCAGGCGAAGCCCCGCCCGGTGGCGCCGAGCACCGAGTCGAGCTTGTTGGAGGCCAGTTCGTCCGGGGACATGATCCGGAAGTCGCGGCTCCGCTGGGTCCGGTGGGTCACCTCGGTCAGCCAGGCGGCGAGCACCCGGTTGGGGCTGGCACCGGCCGAGCCGGGGCCCGCGTGGACATCCACGGCGTACGGCTCCAGGGGCGGCAGGTCCAGCGGCTCGCGCAGCCGCCCGCCGTCCCCGGCCGGCTGGGCGCCGATCCGCCGGTCGCCCTCGGGGCAGACCGCCAGCACCTCGGGCCGGGGCCGCCCCCGCTCGTCGAACAGCTCCTCCGGACCGTACGAGCGCAGCCACGCCTCCAGCGCCGCGAACTGCTCGTCGTCGTCATGGACCTTGGGCAGCGGCACCTGGTGGGCGTGGAAAGTGCCCTCGATCCGCTTGCCGCCCACCTCGGCCGGGGCGCCCTGGCCCTTGAGGCTGCGGAGCACCAGCATCGGCCAGGCGGGCCGCTCCGGGAGCTCGTCCGGGCCGCCGTGCCTGGCCGCGCGCTGAATGGCCCGGACGGCGGTGTGGGCGTCCCGTACGGCGTCGGTGACCAGCTCGCCGTCCGGGTCGGCGGTGACGTCCACGATCCGGGGGTCCCAGCCGTATCCCCGGAAGAGGTCGGTCAGCTCCCGGTCGGACATGGCGGCGAAGACCGTGGGCGAGGAGATCTTGTAGCCGTTGAGGTGCAGGATCGGCAGCACGGCGCCGCCGGTCACCGGGTCCAGGAACTTGGTGGAGTGCCAGGCGGCGGCGGTGGGCCCGGTCTCGGCCTCGCCGTCCCCGACGATGCACGCCACCAGCCGGTCCGGGGCGTCGAACGCGGCCCCGAAGGCGGTGGCCAGCGCGTACCCCAGCTCGCCGCCCTCGTGGATGGTGCCGGGCACGGCGGGCGAGAGATGGCTGGGGAAGCCGTCCGGGGCGCAGTAGCGGCGGGCCAGCGCCCGCAGGCCCTCCTCGGTGCGGGCCAGCGCGGGGTCGTACGCCTCATGGGTGCCCTCCAGCCACAGGTTGGCGTGGTTGGCGGGCGCCCCGTGGCCCGGCCCGGTCACCAGCAGCACATCCGTGTCGCGCTCCCGGATCAGGGTGTCGAGCGCGGCGTACACCAGGGTGATGCCGGGGCAGGAGCCCCAGTGCCCGAGCAGCCGGGGTTTGAGGTGCTCCCGGCGCAGCGGCTCGCGCAGCAGCACATTGTCCCGCAGAAAGATCAGTGC
The DNA here is from genome assembly GCF_024756275.1 of Streptomyces pyxinae. Taxonomy (GTDB): domain Bacteria; phylum Actinomycetota; class Actinomycetes; order Streptomycetales; family Streptomycetaceae; genus Streptomyces; species Streptomyces pyxinae. Next base: position 118,388 of record NZ_JANUGQ010000014.1, read on the forward strand.
GGCGGCCACGTAGTCGGCGGCCCGCCGGTAGGCCAGGGTGGACCCGCCGGCCCCGGCCTCCCGGCCGGTGTCACCGAGCGGACCGGGGGCGATGATCTCCGTGGTCTCCTCGGAGCCGGTGCCCCCGGGGGTCTCCTCGGAGGTGTTCCCGGGGGCGTTTCCGGGGGTGTTACCCGGCTGGTTGGCTTCGGGGGTCGCCCCGGGGCCGGTGTCCCCGGAGGTGTCTCCGGGATCGGGACCGGTGATCTCGGTGGGGTGGTGTCCGGCGGCTTCCGTCGAAGTGTCCATCGATTCCGTCGTTTCCGTCGCTTCCATCGATTTGCCCCTCGGGCCGGTCAACTCGGCGGGGCGTTCAGCGGAGTGACCTGGAGCGCCCTGGCGGCGCCGTACAGATTGGCGGCCATCGCCCGGCCGGTCTTGTGCGCCCAGTCGCGGCCCTTCTCCTCGTCCAGGTAGTCGGGGCCGGGACCGGGGCCCAGGTGCCAGTAGGTCCACGCCTGGCCGGGGATGGTGTAGCCGATGTCGCCGAGGGCGCCGGTGATCTCGCTGACGACGTGGTGGGCGCCGTCCTCGTTGCCGGTGACCACCACGCCGGCCACCCGGTTGTAGGCGACGGGGCGGCCCTCGTCGTCCGTCTCGGAGAGCATCGCGTCCATCCGCTCCAGCACCCGCTGGGCCACCGAGGAGGGCCGGCCCAGCCAGGTGGGCGAGGCGACGACCAGGATCTCCGCGTCGAGCACCTTGTCCCGCACCTCCGGCCACTCGTCGCCGTCCCCCTCGTCCCGGGTCACCCCGGGGTGGACGGCGAGGTCGACCGCCCGTACGAACTGGACCTCCACGCCGTACGAGACGAGCTGGTCCGCCACGACCTGGGCGAGGGCATGGGTGTTGGACGGCTCGGGCGACTTCTTGAGGGTGCAGTTGATCACCAGTGCTCTCATGCGTCCACTGGTACCCAGGACCGTTGCCGTCAGACGGCCCGGCGCGGCCGTCCGGGTGACGGCGGCGGGCGGCGCCGGGGCGGGGAGGCGCGGAGCGCGGGTTGTCTATCCTGACCCAGGCACAGGCCTCGGGGAAGGACGAAGGACAGGGATGCAGGGGTGGGGGAAGCCCGGCAGGATCCGGGTGCCGGTGGGGGACGAGGCGGCCCGCTGGTCCACCCGGGGGCGCTGCCACCGGGTGCTGCTGATCGTGCACAACGTCACCTCCGCGACCCGGCTGCTCGACGTACTGCCGCTCTTCGACGGCGACGTGCGGATCCAGGCGCTGGTGACCTGCACCGGCTCCTCGGCGTTCCAGGCCGGTGTGGCGGAGCTGTTCGCCGGTCTTGAGCTGCCCGTACTGCCCTGGGAGCAGGCGGTGGAGACTCCGGTGGACCTCGCCCTGTCGGCCAGCTTCGGCGGTCAACTCGACGCTTTCAAGGGCAGATTGGCCGTACTGTCGCACGGCGTTGGATACACTAAGAAGCTGGCCACACCGGAACACCGGAACACCGGAACACCGGAACACCGGAACACCGGAACACCGGAACACCCTCGTTTTACTTCTGTGGCCGCTCCGGTGCCGGTCTTCGGGCTGTCGCCGGACTGGCTGCTGGCCGACGGCGTCCCGTTCACCGACGCCCTGGTCCTCTCCCACCCCGAGCAACTCGACCGGCTCAGGGACGCCTGCCCGGAGGCCGTGCCCTCGGCGGTGTTCGGCGGTGACCCGTGCTTCGACCGGCTGCTCGCGGCCCGCGCCGACCGTTCGCGGTTCCGGCGCGCCCTGGGGGTGCGGCGCGGCCAGCGGCTGGTGCTGCTCAACTCCACCTGGAACCCGGAGTCGTTGTTCGGGGACAGCGGCGCGGAGGACGTCCTGCCCTGGCTGCTGTCGCGGCTGGCGTCCGAGCTGCCGGCCGACGAGTACCGCGCCGCGGCCGTGCTGCACCCCAACATCTGGCACGGCCACGGCCCCGGGCAGGTGCGCGCCTGGCTGGACCGGGCCCGGCGGGGCGGGCTCGCCCTGGTCGACCCGCTGTACGGCTGGCGCCAGGCGCTGATCGCGGCCGACGTGGTGATCGGGGACCATGGCGCCGTCTCCTACTACGCCGCCGCGCTCGGCACCCCCGTGCTGCTCGGGGCGGCGCCGCTCGACGGGCTGGACCCGCGGGCGCCGGTCGCGGAGTTCGTCCGGACGGCTCCCCGGCTGGACACCCGGGCGCCGCTGCGCGCCCAGCTGGACAGGGTGCGCGCCGCCCATGTGCCGCTGCCCGGGCCCCGGGAGTTCACCACGGCGTTTCCCGGCGAGTCGGCCACCCGGCTGCGCGCGGTCTTCTACGACCTGCTGGGCCTCCCCGAACCGGACTGGCCGGCCACGCTGGAGCCGTTGCCGCTGCCCGCGTACGAGCCGCCGTCGCCGACCGCCCCGCTGCGGGTGCTGACCCGGCCGCTGCCCGGCGGCGCGGTGTCGGTGCGGCGGTACGCGGAGGCCGGGCCCGGCCGGCCCTCCGGGGCTGCGGAGTACGAACCGGGCGCCGCTCCGGAGGCGGTGCACACGGCCGTGCACGAGGAGACCCGGGACCGGGCCGCGCTGGAGGTCGCGGACGTGGTGCACCGGCGCGGCGGGGCGGACGACCCCCGGCTCGGCCCGCCCGGCCGGTGGACCGCCGAGACGCTGGAGCGGTATCCGCACTGCGGCCTCGCCGTCCATGTCACCGGCCCGGACAGCTGTGTGGCGCGCGGCCGGGACGGCGGCCCGGCCCTGCGACTGGGCGCGGGCCCCGGTGCGGACGCCGACCCGCTGGCGTACGCCGCCGCCCTGTACGCCCGGCTGGCCGGCGGCACCCCGCTCGGGGAGCTGCTCCGGCACGGGCTGACCGTGCGCACCGGTGCCTCGGAGCACCGGGTGACCGTCACTCCGGAGGACGACTGAGGGCCGCCACGCACCGGGCCCGCAGGCCCCGCAGATGGTCGAGCGCGTAGGTGGCGCGCTCGGCCTCCAGCACCGGTACCGCCCGGTCGATGGCGGCCAGCGCGGCCGCCGGGTCTCCGGCCTCGGCGTGGGTCTCCGCCAGATCGGTGAGCGCCCGGGCGGTGTTGTACGCGTCCCCCAGCTCACCGAACCGGTTCACCGCGCTCTCCAGCAGCTCCCGCGCCCGGGCGTACCGGCTCATGCCCCGCAGCGCGCGGCCCCGGTGGCGTTCCAGCAGGGCGCGGGCGCGGGGCAGGTCGGCGGCGCCCTCGTCGCCGGGGTCCACGGAGTCGTAGATCCGGCCGGCCTCCTCGAAGCAGGGGTACGCCTCGTCGTAGCGCCACTCCCGGAGCCGGAGCAGGCCCAGGAACTCGACGGCCGAGGCATGGCCGCGCGGGTGCCCGGCCGCCTCCTCGGCGCCGACGGCGGCCCGGGCGTGCCGCTCGGCGTCGGGGAAGCGCCGCAGCTCGGTGAGGGTGTGGGCCAGCTGGGCGTGGACCGCTCCGGCGGCCCGGGTGCCGGGGGCGTGCGCGTCGGCGGTGCGCGCGGCGAGCAGCAGCCCGGGCAGCAGTTCCTCGTGGCGGCCGGCCTTCAGCTGCACCGGCCAGAGGGACCGGGCGAGGCGCAGCACGGTCTGGTGGTCGCCCAGTTCCTCGGCGGCGTCCAGGGCATGGGCCAGGTTCTCCGCCTCGGCCTCCAGAGCCCGCAGCGCGGCGCCGCTGTCCGGGTACGTCGGACCGGCCGGGCCGGTGTCCGGCGCCGTCCCCGCCGGGCCGGGGGCGGACGCCGGCGCGGGCACCCGCCAGCTCTGCGGCAGGGCGGCGTGGGCCGCGCCCTCGGCCAGCTCCAGCAGTCCCCGGAGCGTCCGCCCCTCGGCCGCCGCGCAGCCGGTGTAGCCGTCCTCGCGCAGCGCCAGCTCCCTGGCGTGCTCCCGTACGGCGGGGCGGTAGCGGTAGCGGGCCTCGCCGCAGGGCAGCAGCAACTGACGGTCGGCCAGCTCGTCCAGACGGTCCAGCGCCTCGGCGCCGGTCAGTCCGGCGGCACCGGCGGCGACGGCCGGGGTGACGGCGGGCCAGGGCCGCAGTGCGGCGAGCCGGAACACCCGGGCGGTCGCGGGATCGAGGCTCCGGTACGCCGCCCCGGCCGCCCGGACCAGCGGGTCGCCGGCGAGCGCGGGGGACGCGCCGGGGGCGGGGGCCGGCGCGCCGAGCCGCTGGGCGGCGGTGCGGAGCGCGTACGGCGAACCCGCGCACTCCGCGAGCAGCGACGGCAGGGTGGCCTTGGCGGCGCTCATCGCCTGCTTGCCCGCCACGGCGCCGAGCAGGCGCCGCGCGTCCCGCTCGCCCAGCGGGCCGACCGGGATGTCCAGGGTGTCGAGGCCGGGCAGCGGGCGCTGGGCGGCGATCAGGGTGAAGACGCCGGGCGCACTGGTGAGCAGCGGACGCACCTGCGCGGCCGAGTGGGCGTGGTCGAGCACCAGCAGCAACTGCCGCCCGGAGACGAGCCGCTGGAAGAGTTCGGCCCGGTCGTCGGCGGTGGGCGGCACCTCGCCGGGAGTGACCCCGAGCTGCCGGAGCAGCGAGCCGAGCGCGGGGCCCGCCCGCAGGGCGCCGCCGGCCGAGTCGTCGCCGCGCAGATCGGCGTAGAGCTGGCCGTCCGGGAAGCGGCCGGCCTCCCGGCAGCCCCAGTGGACGGCGAGGGCGCTGGTGCCGATGCCCTCGGGTCCGTGCAGCAGCGCCAGCCGGGGCCGGCCGTCCGGGGGCCGGAACGCCTCCCGCCCGATGAGCTTCATCCGGTCCTCGCGGTCGGTGAAGTGGCGTACCGAGGGCGGCAGCCGGGGCACGGCGGTGGCGGTCGCGGGGGCGGGAAGGCCGGCGGTGAAGGCCAGCCACTCCCGGGCGTGCGCCGGGTCGCGGTGCACCCCCTCGTGGATCGCCCGGGCCACCGCCGCGCGGTCGGCCGGCCCGGCGGGCGCCGGCACCGGGCGCCCGGTGACCCTGCGCACCAGGCCGCCGGCCGACTCCCAGGCCCGTTTGCCCGCCTCGTTGGCCATGCCGAGTCCCACCGCGCCCAGCGCGCTGGTGATGGCCGCCAGAGACAGTGGATCCAGCATCCCGGTCTCCCCCTGATGTCCTGTCGCCCCGCGGGGCGGTACGGAGACGCTCGCGCCGCTCGCGCCACGGACGCGTGCCCCGCCCCACCGTAGCGCCAGCGGCCCACGGCCGGTCCCGGCCGGGGCGGATTACCGGCCATACCGGGGCGTCACCGGCCGTACGCCCCGCGGGTCACCCGGGCTGCCCGGAGTCCCCCGGCTCCCCGGGCGCCTCCTGCTCGCGCAGAGCCCGGCGGGCCTCGGTGAGCAGCGCGGCCCGGGCGCCCTCCACCGCGTCGAGCGGCGCCCCCGCCTCGATCCGGGCGGCCAGCTCCCGGGCCGCCGCCGCCACCTCCTCCGGGCCCTCCAGCAGTACGGCGCCGAGGGCGCGTTGCAGCGAGGCCCGGTCCGTGCCGGCCGCCCCGGTGCGCAGCGCCAGCACGGCGGCGCCGGCCGCCGCCAGGAACTCGACGTAGGTCTGGCGGCGCAGCGCGGCCGCGCGGGCGGCCCGTCCGTCGTCCAGGGTCGCCCGTACGGTGGCGATCAGGGCGTCCGCCTGGCGGTCCCCGGCGTGCCGGGCCGCGTCGGCCTGCCGCCGTCCCGCGCTCCGGGTGAACCAGCCGGTCACCGCGCCGCCCCCGACCGCCGCCAGCGCGGCCATCAGCGCCGCCCCCCATTCGCCCATGGTCCACGATCCTCACACAGGGGCGGCCGGCGCGTGGCCGGCTTGTCGCAAGTCGGCGAAGATCGGGGACGACGGCAGCCGGGTACGATCGGGGGCATGCCGCCGGAAGACGCCCCCACACCGCCGCTGAACTGCGAAAACGGCACTTCCGACGATCCCGCGCCCGGTAGGATGGACAACCTTGGCAGCAGGCAGCAGGCAGCAGGCAGCAGGCAGCAGGCAGCAGGCAGCAGGCAGCAGGCAGCAGGCAGCAGGCAGCAGGCAGCAGGCAGCAGGCAGGGGCAGCGAGTGTGGTCCGTGTTGTTCGCGATCCGGTCGGCCGCCGCGCTCTACCGGCTCCTCGACGTACTGCCGGTCTTCGCGGGTGACTCCCGGATCGAGCGGCTGTTCACCCTCGTCCCCGGCTCCGACTTCGACGTGGACGCGCTGGACGTCCTGGCCCGGGCCGAGGCGCGCGTCATCGGCTGGGAGGACGCGGTCCGGCGGCCGTTCGACCTGATTCTGGCCGCCAGCCCCAAGGGCGGTCTCGACCGGCTGAGCGGCCCGCTGGTGCTGCTGCCGCACGGGGCCGGTTTCAACAAGTCGCTGCCCGGCGAGGGTTCGCCCGGGCTGCCGTCCGGTCTCGACCCCGCGTTCCTGCTGCGGGCCGGCCGGGCGCTGCCCACCGTCCACGCGCTGGCGCACCCGAGCCAGCTCGACCGGCTGGCGGCGGCGTCCGCACCCGCCGCCGCCCGGGCCACCGTGGTCGGGGACCCCACCCTGGAACGGATGCTCCAGTCGGCGGCGCACCGGGACGCCTACCGGACGGCGCTCGGCACCGGTGACCGGACCCTGGTCGTCCTCGCGTCCACCTGGGGGCCGCACTCGCTGCTGAGCCGCCGTCCGGGGCTCGCCGCGGAACTGGCGGCCCGGCTTCCGATGGACGGCTACCAACTCGCCCTGGTCGTCCACCCGAACGAGTACAGCCGGCTGGGCGCCTTCGATCTCCGGGAGCGGCTGGAACCGGCACTGGCGGCCGGGCTGGTGCTGGCCCGGCCGTTCGAGGAGTGGGCGGCGGTCCTGGTGGCGGCGGACGTGGTGGTCTGCGACCACGGCTCGACCGGCCTGTACTACGCGGCGGCCGGTACCGGCCCGGTGCTGGTGGCCTGCGAGGGCGGGGGCGAACTGATCGAGGGCTCCCCGATGGCCGCGCTGCTGGCGGCGGCGCCCCGGCTGGCCGGCCGGGAGAGCATCGACGCGGCGCTCCGGGGCCGCCGGCCGCCCGGGATCGGGGCGGCGGCCCGGGCGGCCTTCGCCGGACAGGGGCGGGTGCTCGACCTGTTGCGGGACGGCCTCTACGAACAGCTCGGGCTGGAACCGGTCTCCCGGGCCCCGGTGACGGCCCGGGCGCTCCCGGTGCCGTCGGCCCGGCCCCGCCGCCCCGCGGCGCTCGCGGTCCGCGCGGAGGTGGCGGACGGCGAGGCACGGGTGGAGCGGCTGCCCGTCCACACCGATCTGCCGGTGCGCTTCCGCTGCGCCGAGCACGGGGTGGCGGCGGAGCACCAGGTGCGGAGCGCGGACCTGCTGCACCGGCGGGCCGGGTGCCCGCCCGCCGGCGGGCCGCACCGGGCGGCCTGGACCGCCGCCGCCTGGACGGCGCACGTACTGGAGGAGTACCCGGGCTGCCGTACCGCCGGAGTGGTGCTGTCGCCGGAGCTGTGCCTGGTACGGGTACGGGGCGGGGACCCGCTCGCGGTCCGGGTGCGGGCGGCCTCGGAGGGCGGCCGGGTGGTGCGCCCCGACCCGGTGGCGGTGCTCTGCGGGGTGCACGCCTTCCTGGCCGGAGGCCGGGCGCCCGAGGAGCTGACCGGCTGCCGGATCGGCGGCCGCCGGTATCCGGTGCGGCTGGCCGGGGCGGGCCCGGAGGTGGCCGGCCGGGAGGTGTGAGGGACCCCCGGCGGACCGTACCGTGCCGGTCCGGCAGTGCTACGCGAGCCCGCCGTTCCGTTCGCGCACCGCGCGGGCCAGCTCCCGGTAGCGCTCGGCGCCGGCCGGGTCGCCGCCCTCCTCGGCGTACCCGGCCAGGGCGATCAGCACCCGCTCCTCCTCCCGGCCGGCGCGCCGCGCCCGGGCGCGGTCCAGGGCGGCCAGGTAGTGGGCGCCGGCCTCCTCCCGGTGGCCGCGCCGGGCCTCCACCCCGGCCAGGGCGTACTGGATGCGGCCGGTCAGCCGGCCGCGCCGGTCGGCGGCGGCCGACGCGTACGCCTCCGTCAGCAGCGCGGCGGCCCGCTCCAGATCGCCGAGCCGGGCGGCCACCTCGCCCCAGCGGTAGGTCTGCACCAGGACGCCGTAGGCGTTCTCCAGCGCCAGATGGATGGCACGGGAGCTCTGGAAGCACTGCGCGGCCCGGGCCCACTCCGCGTGCGCCCCGGCGGGGTCCTCGGCCACCGTGGCCGCCGCCCGGGCCGACAGCAGCATGCCGCGGAACTCGGTGACCGAGGCGCCCAGCTTGCGGTGCGGGGGCGTGGCGTCGAGCAGCGGCAGGGTGCTCTCCGCCCGGTCGAGGAGGCGGGCGGCACCGGCCAGGTCGCCGGACTCCCAGGCGCTCCGGGCGGCCTGGCAGCACATCCGGACCGCCCCGGCCGAGTCACCGGCCCGGAGCGCGGCGGCCAGCCCGGTGGTGTAGAGCTCCTCGGTGAGCCGGGGGTGCGGGAAGTCCAGGTGATGCGTCCAGAGCGGCTCGCACAGCGACCAGGCCAGGGTGTCGAGCCCCCGGGCGTGGGCGGCGCGCACACAGCCGTGCAGGGCCGGAGCCGCCTCCTCCAGCCACTCCCGGGCGCCGTCCTCACCGGTGAACTCCGCGTCCGGGGTGCCCGGGAGCGCGGCCGCCCGCGGGGCCAGGACCAGCCGGGCACCCGCCACCAGCAGATCGGCCCGCTGCGCCTGCCGCAGGTACCAGTGCGCCAGCCGGTCGAACGCCTCGGCCGCCTCGCGCGGGTCGCCGGTGCGGTCGGCCCAGCGGCGGGCGTGGGCCCGCAGCAGTTCGGGCAGCCGCAGCCACTCGCCGGTGACCGACAGCAGCCCCGCCGCCTCCAGTTCGTCCACCGCGTCGTCGGTCGCCTCCGGGCCCCGGCCCAGCAGGGCGACGGCGGAGGCGACCGGGACGGCCGGGGCCGGGTGGACGGCCAGCAGCCGGTAGAGGGCGGCGGCGTCGGGACCGAGCCCGGCGCAGGCGGCGTCCCAGAGTCCCTCGACCACGGGCACGCCCCTGTCGTGGAGGTCGGCGGTCAGCTCCCGCACCAGCCGGTCGAGCGGGCGCCTGCGGTGCCGGCGGAGCCAGCCGGCGGCGACGTGCAGGGCGGCGGGCAGCCCCGAGCAGAGCCGCAGAATACGACCGGTCAGCTCGGGGTCGGCCGGCAGTCTGGGGTCGTCGGCCAGCCGCCGCAGCAGCTCCCCGGCGTGCTCGTCCGCCAGCGGGGCCAGCGGCAGTTCGACCACGGCGCCGCGCTCCAGCTCGTACAGCGGTCCCTGGCTGGTGACCAGGACCAGGCTGTCGCCGGAGGACGGCAGCAGCGGTACCACCTCGGCCGCGGTGCGGGCGTTGTCGAGGACGACGATCAGCCGCTTGCCGTGGGTCTTGCTCCAGTACTGGGTGCAGCGGTTCTTGAAGGTGCCCTCGATCCACTCGGGGGGCACGTCGAGCGCGCGCAGCAGCCGGGTGAGCACATCGCCGGTGTCCACCGCCCCGTCCCGCCGCAGATCGTCCAGGTCCGCGTAGAGGACGCCGTCGGGGTAGCGCTCGGAGACCTCCCGGACCAGCTCGAAGGCCAGCTCGGTGCGGCCGGTGCCGCCGAGCCCGCTGAGCGCCAGGCAGAGCGGCCGGGCGCGCCCGTCCCGCTCCGTCAGGGCGCGGAACGCCTTGGCCCGTTCCCCTTCCCGGTCCACGAAGTGCGCCGCCTGCGGCGGAACCTGGTACGTCATGCGCCCTTTTCCCCGTTCCCCGTCTCCTGGCCGGCCGGGCGGCGGGGAACACCCCGTCGCCCGCTCCGAGGCTGCCACTGTATGCAGTGCGGCGGGCCGGGTGGGCGGGTACCGGACACGGACCGGCGGCAAGCCCCGGAAGCAGCGGCCGGACCGGGCCCCGGGTGGACCCGGACCGGACCCGGGCAGGCCCCGGGGTCGGGGCGGTCCGGTCCGGTGTGTCCGGGGCCGAGCCCGGCCGGGACCTCAGCCGGCCGCCCGCTCGGCGGCGCGCCGGACATAGGCACCCGGGGTCTCGCCGAAGTAGCGGCGGAAGGCCAGGATGTAGCCGTTGGTCGAGACGAACCCGACCCGCGCGGCGACGGTGCTGACCAGCAGTCCCTGCTGGAGCAGGTCGAGGGAGTGGTTGAGGCGGAGCCGGGTGCGCCACTCCGAGAAGGGCAGCCCGGTCTCGGAGCGGAAGGCCCGGCGCAGGCTGGTCGAGCTGATGAAGAGGCTCTGGGCCCACTCCGTGGCGGTACGGGGGTCGCTGGGCCGGCGGCCGAGTTCGGTGGCGACGATCGCCGCGGTACGGCTGGTGGGCTGGGGCAGCGGCAGCGAGTCCTGGTGCCCGGCGGACAGGGTGGCGAAGACGGCCGCGTCGTCGTCGCGCTCCTCCGAGCTGCGCATCCGGGCGAGCAGCAGCCGGCGCTGGGCGACGGTGACGTTGACGACCGTGGCGTCGGTGTGCGGCAGTCGGTGCCGGTCGGCGTCGAAGCTCTCACCGACGACGATGGAGTCACTGTCGAAGCGCGCGCTGTGCGGCAGCCCCGCGGGCACCCAGAGGGCCACCGAGGGCGAGAGCCGGTACTCGTGTCCGCGCGCGGTGACCGTGATCCAGCCGAGCGGAACGAAGAGGAACTGATGGAAGTCGTGAACATGGGTGGGGTGGCCGCCGGCGGCGATGAAGTCGTCGTCGGCGACGGCCGACAGGACCGGACGGCGCCCCGTTCCTTCGGTGGTCTCGGGTCCGATCGAAACGACGCACTCGATCACGGCAACCTCCATGCGGGGTCGGGACAGCTGACCCCTCAGTGTGAACGACTCGCCCCGGCTTTGGATGACAGCGAGCCGAGTAAGGGTAACCTAACCCGGCCTTCACCCCGTTTTTCGAGCCCAGGAAACACCCATGTCTGATTCTTCCCCGCCCGTATCGGCGCCGCCCCCGCCGGTCCGGACCGGGTTCTCCCGAGGTACGGCGGTGAGCGTGCTGGCCGTCGCCGCGCTGGCCGCGGTGGTCGTCGCGAGCGTCGGGCTCGGCGCCCGTGACATCGCCCCGCTGGAGATTGTCCGGATCCTGGCGCACCCCGGCGGGAGCGGTTACGAGACCCATGTGCTGTGGGCGGAGCGCATACCGCGCACCCTGCTGGGCCTCGCGGTCGGCGCCGCGCTCGGCGGCTCCGGAATGATCATGCAGGGGCTGACCATGAACCCGCTGGCCGATCCGGGGGTCCTCGGTATCGAGCAGGGCGCGTCCATGTTCGTGGTGCTGGGCATCGTGTGCTTCGGGATCACCGGGGTGCGCGGCTATTTCTGGCTGGCGCTCGTCGGGGCCGCGGTCACCGCCGTACTGGTGCATCTGATCGGTCTGCGTGCCACGACGGGCAGCTCGACCATCGGACTGGTGCTGGCGGGCGTCGCGGTCGCCGCCGTGATGTCCTCGCTGATCACCCTGCTGGTGGTGCGGGACGAGGCGGTCTACGCGCATCTGCGGTTCTGGTCGGTGGGTCAGCTGACCGGCCGCGCCGGGGTGCTGAGCCAGGCGGTGCCCTTCATGGCGGCCGGACTGCTGCTCGCCCTGCCGCTGGGCCGCACCCTCAATCTGCTGGGCCTCGGCGACGACGCGGCCCGGGGCCTGGGCGTCCGGGTGGAGCGGGCCCGGCTGGCCGCCGCAGCGGTGGCGGTGCTGCTCTGCGCGGCGGCCACCGCGGCGGTCGGCCCGGTGGCGTTCGTCGGACTGGTCGCGGCCCACTGCGCCCGGCTGCTGACCGGCGCCGACCACCGCTGGTCGCTGCCGGTCTCCATGGCCTGCGGGGCGGTGCTGCTGCTCGCCGCCGACACGGCGGGGCGACTGGTGCTGGACCAGGGCGAGGTGCAGGTCGGGATCATGACCGCCGCCGTCGGCACGCCGTTCTTCGTGTGGCTGGCCCGACGCAGGGACCTGGTGCGGGTGTGACCGACAAGACCATCAAGACGGATGAAGCCGACCAGGCCGACAAGGCCGATGGGGCAGGCCAGGCCGCCGAGACCGGCGGGGCCGACGCGCGCCCGGCGCCCCCGCCGTACTCGGTGTGCCCGGCTCCCGGCGACGCCGCTGCCCCCACCACCCCCGGCGGCCCCGCCACCGACCCGACGCGCGCGGAGCCGGACGCCACCGGCCCGGCGCGGGCGGAGCTGCTCGGCCGGCTCCGCCGGACGTACCGGGCCCGGTCGCGCCGGGTGACACTCACCGCCGTCGTCCTGGGGCTGCTGCTCGCCGGCCTCCTCGTCGCCTCGGTGCTGCTGGGCGGGCTGCGCCGGATCGAGCCGGGCGATGTGCTGCCCGCCGCCCTCGGGCTGCGGGACGGGGTGGCCGACTACACCATCCACCGGATACGGGTGCCCCGCGCGCTGGCCGCGCTGCTCGCCGGCGCGCTGTTCGGCCTCTCCGGGGCGCTCTACCAGCGGGTGGTGCGCAATCCGCTGGCCACCCCCGACATCGTGGGTATCTCGGCCGGCGCGTCGGCGGGCGCCACCACCGTGCTGGTGCTGCTGCCCGCCCTGCCGCTGGGCACCCCGCTCGCCGCGGTGGCCGGGGCCTTCCTCCTGGTGGGCGCCATCCACGCACTCAGCTGGCGGGGCGGCGTGGACACCTACCGGCTGGTGCTGGTGGGCATCGGACTGAGCGCGGTCTGTTCCGCGTACACCAACTATCTGTTCACACTGGCCGAGGAGCACACTCTCGCCGCCATGATGCGCTGGACCATCGGCAGTGTGAACGGCGCCGACTGGGCAGGCGTCACCACGCTCGCCTGGGGACTGGCCGTCTGCGGTGCCGGTACGGCGCTGCTGAGCCGGCGGCTGGACTGCCTGGCGCTGGGCGACGAGTTCGCCACCGGGCTCGGCACCCCGGTCGGGCTCACCCGGACGACGGCGCTGCTGCTGGGCGCCGCGGGCGCCGCGCTGGCCACCAGCGTGGTGGGTCCGGTCGGCTTCGTCTCGCTGATCAGCGGACCCATCGCGGTACGGCTGGCCGGACCGAGCCGGGCGGTGGCCCTCGCCGTGCCGGTGGGCGCGGTCATCGTCCTCGGGGCGGATGTGCTGGCCCAGCACGCGCCTCTCGTCAGCCCGGTCCCGACCGGGGTCCTCACCGCGCTGCTCGGCGCGCCCTACTTCGTCTGGCTGCTGCTCCGGCGCCGGCAGGAGGCCACTCCATGACCGACCCCCACTCCCCCGGGCGGCACCCGGCGCACCGGCTGGAGGCCCGGGCCGTCAGCGCCGGTTACGGCTCGTCCCTGATCATCGACGGCCTCTCCGTCGGCATCGCGGCCGGCCGGATCACCGCCCTGGTCGGTCCCAACGCCTGCGGCAAGTCGACCCTGCTGAAGTCGGTCGCCCGGCTGCTGCCGCTCGCCGCCGGCTCGGTGCTGCTGGAAGGCGCCGACATCCGCTCGCTGCCCACCCGTCAGGTGGCGCGCCGGCTGGGCATCCTGCCGCAGTCCCCGATCGCGCCGGAGTCCATCACCGTCGGGGACCTGGTCTGGCGGGGCCGCCATCCACACCGGAGGTTCGGTCAGCGGCGCACCGCCGCCGACGAAACGGTGATCGCGGACGCGCTGCTGGCCACCGGCACCGCCGAGCTGGTGGACCGGCCGGTCGACCAGCTCTCCGGCGGCCAGCGGCAGCGGGTCTGGATCGCCGTGGCGCTCGCCCAGGACACCCCCACGCTGCTGCTCGACGAGCCCACCACCTATCTGGACGTCGCCCATCAGATAGAGGTGATGGACCTCCTCGCCGAGCTCAACGAGCAGGCGGGCAAGACGATCGTGCTGGTCTCGCACGACCTCAACCAGGCCGCGCTGTACGCCTCGGACATGATCGCCATGCGGGACGGCCGGGTGGTGTGCCAGGGTCCGCCCGAGCAGGTGCTCACCGAGGAGACCGTGGCCGAGGTCTTCGGCCTGACGTGCGTCGTCGTCCCGCATCCGTACACCGGCCGCCCGCAGATCTTCCCGCTGGGCCGCCGCACCCTCGCCCCCACATCGTCCGCCCCCCGCACCCTCATCCCAGGAGAACCCTCATGAACAGCGCGATCCGCCGCCGGACCGCGACGGCCCTGCTGGCCGCCACCGCCTGCCTCACCCTGCTCGCCGGCTGCGGCGGGAACGGCACCCAGGACAACAAGGACGGCAAGGACACCGCGAACGCCGAGGGCGCGGAGAAGAACGGCGCCGGCGACGCCTTCCCGGTCGCCCTCACCAGCGCCTGGGGCAAGGACACGGTCGAGAAGAAGCCGCTGAAGGTGGCCACGGTCTCGGACGGCGACACCTCCATAGCCCTCGCCCTGGGCGTGATCCCGGTGATCACTCCCGACGCCGAGGACGGCGGGCCGGTGCCGGAGTACAAGCAGCGCGCCCTGGACAAGCTGGGCGTGAAGAAGCTGAAGACGTACGACGACACCGACGGCACCGACTACGAGGCGGTCGCCGCCGAGGAGCCGGACGTCATCCTGGGCATGAACACCTGGTCCATGGACACCGACTACGCCAAGCTGTCGCCGATCGCGCCGGTCGTCACCTTCACCGACAAGAAGCAGGCCGACACCCTGACCTGGCAGGAGCGGCTGAAGGCCGCCGCCCGGGCGCTCGGGCTCACCGGCCGGGCCGACCAGGTGATCGCCGCCAACCAGAAGGCGGTCACCGACGCGGCCGCCGCCCACCCGGAGTTCAAGGGCAAGACGTACACCTATGCGGTGGTCCACCCCGAGCAGATCACCTACATGTCGAACTCCGGCCAGGACGCCGGTGTCTTCGAGGGCCTGGGCTTCCGCAAGGCGCCCAACGCGGCGAAGTTCTCCGCCCAGAAGAACGCGGTCAGCCGCGAGACCCTGGACCAGCTGGAGGCGGACGTACTGCTGATGACGTACCCCTTCGGTGACGAGGGGCTGCTCAGCGCTCCGGAGCTGGAGGGCGACAAGCTCTTCCAGTCGCTGAAGGTGGTGAAGGGCAAGCACTACGCGGTGGTCCCGTCGAAGAACAACCTCGCCTCCGCCCTCGCCTACCCGGACGCGCTCAACTCGGCCTGGCTGGTGGAGAAGCTGACCCCGATCCTCGCCAAGGCCACGGCCGGTAAGTAACCGGGCACCCGGTGGGGACGCGGTTGCCGAAGGACCGCCGGACCAGGAAGGGCCCGGGTCCTCCCCGCACGGGGGGGGACCCGGGCCCTTCCGGCTGTGACGCCGCCGGGCGGTGTGGACGGTGCCGGACCGTTCCGGACGGTGGCGGGTGTGCCGGACGGCCGCCGGGGGCGGCGAACGGCCGTACACGGACAGTCGTCCGCGGACGAACGTGCGCGAATGAACCTGGCTGGTCGTACGCGGGGAGTCGTACGCGAAGTCATGCGCGGGGAGTCATGCGCGGATGAGGGTGAGTGGTCGTACGCGGACGGGCTCAGCGCGCCACGTCGGTGAGCCGGCCGCCGGGCAGGGTCAGCAGCCGGCGGCCCCGGCCGAGGGTGTCGGCCCGGTGGGCGATCACGATCAGGGTCCGGTCGCCGGCGGTCACCGAGAGCGCCTCCTCGATCCGGGCGGCGGTCTCGTGGTCGACCCCGGCGGTCGCCTCGTCCAGGATCAGCACCGCCGGGTCGGCGAGCGCCGCCCGGACCACCGCGACCAGCTGGCGCTCGCCCGCCGAGAGGGTCCGGGTGCCCACGGGCGTGTCCAGGCCGTCCGGCAGCGCGGCCACCCAGGCGGCCAGGCCGAGCCGGCCGACCGTTTCCTCGATACGGGCCCGTCCGGGCCGGCCCGGCACCATCGCCAGGTTCTCCGCCAGGGTGCCCGCCACCAGCACCACTTCCTGCGGCACCAGCACGATCCGCTCCCGCAGCCGCGCCGGGTCGAGGCCGGACAGGTCGTGGCCGGCGAAGGCGACGGTCCCCCGGTCGGGGACGTAGAGCCCGGCCAGCAACTTGCCCAGGGTCGACTTGCCGGACCCGGTGGGGCCCGCCACCACCAGCCGTTCCCCGCTCGCCACGGTCAGCGTGAGCCCGTCCAGGACCGGCCGCCCGGGACCGTACGCGAAGCCGACACCGGTCAGGGTGAGCGCGCCGCGCTCCGGCGGCACCGGGGCGCCGGGCTCCCGCCGTACCCGGTCCGCCGCGGCCCCGGTCACCCGCAGCAGGTCGAGCAGCCGGGCCAGTCGCACCCGCGCCTCCTTGGCCTCCCCGATCGCCCCGGCGAGGTCCTCGAAGCGGGCGCCCAGGTCCCGGGTGGCCAGCACGAACACCACGGCCGCGCCGACGCTCAGCGCCCCGCGGCCGACCAGGACGGCGCCGAGCACCAGCAGCCCGGCCACACAGCCGGCCTGGAGCAGCACCAGCCGGTTGAGCCGGAGTTCGCCCCGGACGGCCTCCGTCCTGGCCGCCAGCAGCCGGTCGTTCTCCCGGCCGAACCGGGCCAGCCAGCGGGGCGCGGCGCCGCTGATCCGCAGTTGCTCCTGGGCCGGCAGCGTCTCGGTGAAGGTCGCCGCCACCGCCGCCTCGGCCTCCGCGACCGTCTCGAAGGCGGGGCCGGCCGCGCGGTGGAAGCCCCGCACCACGAGCAGGGCGAGCGGCACGAAGACCACCAGCAGCAGGGCGGTGAGCGGCCAGGAGTGCAGGCCCAGCATCAGGACCGTGGCGCCCAGCACCAGACCGGCCGTCACCAGATCCGGCAGGGTGGTCCCGGCGAACGAGCCCAGTCCGTTGATCTCACCGGTCAGCCGACGCAGCAACTCGCCCCGCGGATGGGTCTCCAGAAAACGCAGCGGCGCCGCGCCCACGGCCTCGGTGGCCCGCTCGCGCAGCCCGGCGAGGACGCGCTCCCCGACCCGGATCAGCCAGTAGCGGGCCAGCCAGGTGAGCACTCCCCCGGCGGCGACGAGGCCCAGCAGCAGCAGTACCCGACGGCCCAGCGCCGCGTGGTCGCCGGCGCTCGCCGCGTCCACCACGGTGCCGATCAGCGCGGTGACACCGGCGGCGAGCCCGGCCCCGGCCAGATTGAGGAGCACGGCGAGGCCGAGCGCGGCCCGGTGGCCGGCCAGAAAGGGGACGGCACGGCGGAACACCGCCCGCCCCTCGGGCGATTCACCGAGCCGGGGGACGAGGGAAACGAGGGGGTCAGAGGGGTCGGAGGAGCCAGAAGGGTCGGAGGGGTCAGAAAGATCAGAAGGGCCAGAGGGGCCGGAGGGGCCGGAGGGGCCGGAGGGGCCGGAGGGGCCGGAGGAAATGACGGGGACAGGAGGAATGGTGGGGGTAGTGGGGACGGTGGGGGTGCCGGGGATCTCGGGCACGTCAGACATGCGGGGCTTCCAGATCGAGGGCGCCGCCGGAGACGGTGACCTCGCGGTCGGCGAGGGCACGGACGGCGGGCGAGTGGGTGGCGAAGACGACGACCCGGTCCGCGGTGGCCGCGCGCAGCCGGGCCAGCACGGTGGCCTCGGTTCGGGCGTCCAGCGCCGAGGTCACGTCGTCGAGCAGCAGAACCGGGCTGTCGCGGAGCAGGGCGCGCGCCAGGGTGACCAGTTGGCGCTGACCGCCCGAGAGCGCTCCGCCGCGCTCCCCCACCTGGGTGTCCCAGCCGTCCGCGAGCCCGGCCAGGGCCAGATCGAGCCCGGCGGTGGCCGCGGCGGCGAGCAGGGCGGTCTCCGGGCGGTCGCCGCTGAGCAGCAGGTTCTCCCGGACGGTGCCCCGCATCAGCAGCGGGCCCTCGGGGACGAAGCCGACCGTCCGGTAGAGCTCGTCCGGGTCGGCGTCCCACAGGTCGGCGGCGCCGAGGCGGACCTCCCCGGTCGCGGGGACCAGCCGGGCGAGGGCCCGCAGCAGGGTGCTCTTGCCCGCGCCGGTGGGGCCGGTGAGCGCCACCCACTCGCCGGGTGCCGCCGTCAGGCTGAGCGGCCCGACCACCGGCCGGTCCGCCCGGCGCACGGTGAGGCCGCTGACATACAGCCCCCCGGGTACGGGCCCGGCGGAACCGGCGCCCGGAACCAGGACCGGGGTGTCCGGGGCGGCGGCGTCCGGCACCGTGGTGGGAGGGGCGGCCGGCACATGGGCGGTCGGAAGGGAGGCGGCCGGGGCCGGGAGGGCCGGGACCGGGTCGGCCGGTGCGGCCGGCCGGGGTACGGGAAGGGGCCCGGCGGTCGGACGGGCGGCGCCCGCCTCCCCTCCGGCGCCCGCCTCCCCTCCGGCCACCGCCTCTCCTTCGGCCATCGCCCGCCCGGCGGCCGGGGGACGCGGGGACGGCTCCGGCGCCAGGGCGAGGATGGTGGCGATCCGGCCGGCGGCGACCAGTGCCTCGGTGCGGTCCCCGAGCCGGGCGGTGGCGACACTGACGGCGAGCGAGACCGTGCCCATCCACAGCACGAAGGTGGTGAGCGCGCCGACCGTGATCCGGCCGTCGGCGACGGCCGTGCCGCCCGCCAGCAGCCCCGCCGTCACGGCGAGCAGCGGCACCACATAGGCGGTGGCCTCCCAGGCGGAGGCGACGGACGCCAGCCGGAGCGTGGACCGGGTCACTCCGGCGCTCTGCCGGTGGTGGCGCTCGGTCATCAGCCGGTCCCCGCCCGCGCCGCGCAGCGGCAGCAGCGCGGACAGCAGTTCCTCGACCGTGGAGTTCCGCCGGTCGTGCGCCTCCGAGAGCCGGCCGACCAGCCGCCCGACGAGCGGCGGGAACACCCGGCTGACCACCAGCAGCACGGGCACGGTCAGCGCGGCCACCGCGAGCAGCGCCGGATCGAGCCCGGCCAGGGCCGGCACGAGCACCAGGACCGTCACGGAGATGACCACCCACGCCGTCAGGCCGTGCACCCACTCCACCACGGTGTCCACGTCCCGGGTCGCCCGGGTGGTCAGCTCGCCGTGGCTGCCGGTGCGGCGCTCCATGGTGTCGGTGTCCACCGCCAGCACGGCTCCGAGCAGTCGGCCGCGCAGCAGGCTCCCGGTGCGCGCGTCGGCGAGGTTGGCCCACAGCTGCCAGCCACGCATACCGGCGTACTCGGCCAGCGCGGTGGCCAGGAACGCGCCGGCCCAGCAGGCCGCCGCACCCGGGGAGCCCTGGCGTACGCCGGCGTCGACGGCACGGCCGAGCAGCCAGGGCAGGGCGAGGAAGGCGCACTGCCGGAGCGCGGCCCAGGCGACGGAGCGGAGCAGGCAGGGACGTACCTCGCGGAGGCAGCGCCGGAGCAGCCGGTGCGCGGATGACGGGGTCGGGGGTCTCACGGGCGGCGGCTGTCCTTCGGGGTGGTGCTCGGGCGTGCGGCGTGCGGGCGGGGTGGGAGCCTCCACGCTAGGAGCCGGATCCGTCCCCCGGTCCAAGGCAGAGAGCGCCGTGGTGGAAGCACGCGGCCGGACCGGGACCCCGGGGGGCACCCCGTCCGCCGGGCACACCGGTGGTGGGGCCGGGGGGCGACGGGTGGGAGGAGGGACGGGAGAGACCCACCGGGTGGCATGAGCTGGTCAGCTGGTTGGATCGGGTGGCAGTGGTTCCGCTTAGCCTGGGCGAGTCCACCGGATCCCCCCGGGTTCGCCGGTGGGCCGGGTCCCGCCCCCCTCCGGTTCGTCCGGACCGGGGACGGACGGGGCCCGGCTCACCGGCACCAGACGGGTCGGTGGTCCCTGGCGGTCCGGGCCGTGCCGAGCGGTCGCCCGGCGGTCCGGGTGCCCACAGCAGTGCCCGTAGCAGTGCCGCAGTCCCGAAACCGTCCCCGAAATCAGTCCCGAGGAGTGGCAGCGATGTCCGCCCGCAGTCCCCGCCCGGTCGTCACCTTCCCCATCGTGCTGCGGGAACTGACCGTGGTCCGCACGGCCGAGGTCACCCCGGGCATGCTCCGGATCACCCTCGGCGGGGAACAGCTGCGCGCCTTCCGGCGGGACGGCCTCGACCTGCCGGCGCTCCGGACCGAGGGCTTCGACGACCATGTGAAGTTCTTCTTCCCGGACGCCGCCGGAAAGCTGGTACTGCCCCGGCAGGACGTCAACCGCCTGGACTGGCCGCCGGAGGGGCGTCCGGTCGCCAAGGACTACACACCGGTCCGCTTCGATCCGGAGGCCGGGGAGATCGACTTCGACTTCGTCCGGCACGCGGGCGGTGTCGCCTCGGGGTGGGCGGAGCGGGCGCGGCCCGGCGAGTCCGCCTGGATCGCCGGTCCGAAGATGTCGCAGGGTCACCCGGAGGGCGCCGACTGGCTGCTGGTGCTGGGTGACGAGACCGCGCTGCCGGCGATCGGCCGCTGGCTGGGGGAGATGCCCAGGGGCACCCGGGCCCGGGTGTTCGTCGAGGTGGCGGATCCGAGTCACCGGCAGGAGCTGCCGACCGAGGCCGACGCCGAGGTGACCTGGCTCTGCCGGGACGGCGCACCGGCCGGCACCACCGATCTGCTGGAGCGGGCGGTACGGGAGATGGAGTGGCTGCCCGGGACGGTGTTCGTCTGGGCGGCCGGCGAGGCGGTGACGCTCAAGGGTGTCCGGCGCCATCTGTCGAACGACCGCTGGGTGCCGCGCGAGAACACGCACATCACCGGCTACTGGCGGCGCACCGAGCCCGCGCCCGGCGCGGCGGGAGCCGTACCGGACGAGGACGAGGCCCGGCAGCGGCTGTACGAGCTGACCGACCTGGCCCCGGGGCTGCTGATCCGGTCGGCCGTCACCCTGGGCCTGATCGAGCTGCTGGCCGCCGGGGTGTGCGACGGGGACGAGCTGGCCCGGCGGTGCGACGTGGCCCCGTCCGTCCTGGCCGCGCTGGCGTCGGCGCTGGTGGCGTACGGCGTCCTGGCCGAGGAGGACGGCGGTTACCGGCTCACCCCGGTCGGCGACGAGCTGGCCGAGGACGACCACGCGACCGAGGAGTACCACCTGGACGGGGCACGGGCCGCGCTGGATCTCTCGCTGCTCGCGCTGCCGGGCGCGGCGCGCACCGGGGCGTCCGGTTACCGCACCGCCGACGGCCGGCCGCTGGCCGCGGCGATCCGGGAGGACGCGCGGCTGGGCGCCGAGGCGTGGCCGGCCGTCGAGGAGGACGTCCGCTGGGTCGCACCGGGTCTTGTCGGCGCGTACGACTGGGCGGCGCTCTCCTCGCTGACGGTGGCCGGGAACGGCGTGGGTTCCCTGGTGAACGCGCTGGTGAAGGCGGCTCCGGAGCTCCGGGTGCGGATCGGCGGCCTGCCGTCGGCGCTGCGGGTGCTGGAGGAGCGGGTGCTCGACACCGAGGCGCTGTCGCGGGTGGAACTCGTACCGTCGGCCGGTCCGGTGCCCGCGGGCACGGAGCCGCTGCTCGTCTCCCATCTGCTGGACTGGCTGCCCGACGACGACGCCGTGCAGACGCTGGCCGAGGTGGCGGCCGGGCTGCCGGCCGGGGGCACCCTGCTGCTGGTGGAGGCGGTGCGCCCGGGCGACCTCGGGGACGTCGACGTGGCCCTGCACCATCTGCGTCTGCTCTCCGCCTTCGGTTCCGGGCTGCGCTCGGTCGCGGAGCTGGAGGAACTGGCCGGGCGCGCCGGGCTGGTGGCCCGGGACCGGCGGGATCTCGGCTGGGACCACCGGCTCTGGGTGCTGGAACCCGCGCGGGGCGGCGCCTGACAGACCACCGCCCGCCGCTGTCACGGGGGTGCGGCGGCGGGCGGCTTGCCCGTCCCCGACGGCCCATGAGACGAACTCGGCACCAAGCCGGCCGTTCTCATGGGCCGTCGGGCATGCTCCGGGCCGGGCGGTCTCCGGGCCCGGCATGCTCCGGGCCGGGCGGGCGGCGTCCTCTCCGCCGGCCCGTCCGGCGGTCTTCCCATCGGCCGCCTGTCAGGCGTTCTCTTCTCGGCCTCTCCGGCGTTCTCTCCGCCGCCCCGTCGAACCGTCGAACTGCAACCCGTTGGCCCCTCGGCACCTCGGCGCCTCGAAACGCAGCTCGTCGACCCGTCGAACCGCCGGCCCGTCGAGCCGCCGGCCGTCGAACCGCCGCCCGTCCGGCGCTCCCTCCGTGAGCCGTCCGCCGGTCTGCCCGTCGGCCCGTCCGGCGTGTCGCCGCCGTGCCGTTCGTTCGGTGTCCACCGCGGGGCCGCTGGGCGGCGCGCAGGGTCGTCGGACGTTTTCTGCCGGCCTCTCAGGCCGCTCCGGCTCCCCGGCTGCCGGTTTCCGGACTCCTGGGCAACCGGCCCCCCGTGCCCCGGTTTCCGGGTTTCCCGGTTTTCGCCACACCGGGTGGCGCTGATCCACTCCATCGGCTAAGTTAGGCAAGCCTAACCTAATGGAGGGGTCTCGATGAGCGCTGTACCGGCCGCCCCGGCCGAACCGACCACCGCGGAGCAGATTCGTTCGGTCCTGGCTCGTGCGGTGTCGCTCAGTCTCGTCTCGGACGGCCACCGGTTCGACCTGGCGGGCCAGCACACCGTGGACGCGCGGGGGCAGGTACGGCTCCATCTGCCGGCCGACAGCGCGCTGCCCGCGCTCACCGCGTGCGCGCCGCGCGGCTCGCTCGCGGTCCTGCTGGAGTTCACCGACATCGCGCCGGTGGCCCTCCGCGACCGGGTGCGTGCCCGGGTCACCCTCTCCGGCTGGCTCGCCCGGTCCCGCGCCATCGGCCGGCCCGGTCTGCCCCGCTCGGCCGCCGCCGTGCTCCGGCTCGACATGGCGCGGGCCACCCTGGAGACGGCGACGGAGATCACCGCCGCCGGGCTCGACGAACTGGTGCTGGCCGAGGTCGACCCGCTGGCCGTCGAGGAGGCGGCACTCCTCACTCATCTGGCGGGCTCGCACCGGGATGTGGTCACCGAGCTGACCCGGCTGGTCGACCCCCGGGTCACCGAGGACGCGACCCGGACAATGCCGGTGGCCCTGGACCGGTACGGGCTGACCCTGCGGTACGAGTACCAGCGCGGCCATGTCGACGCCCGGCTGGTCTTCCCCAAGCCGCTGCGCGAGGCCGCGCACGTCGGCAACGGCGTCCAGCAGCTGCTCGCCGCCGCGCGCGGCTGCCGGCATCTGCACCGCTCGTCGCCGCGCCCGTGACCACGGCACCCCGCACCCTGACGGAGCCGGCCCCGGCGCGCTCCGGGGTCGACGTGGCGGCGATCATCCGGGCGGCGGACGCCGCCCGGGCCCTCTACACACCCCCGGCCCCCGCTCCCCCGCCGCCCCGTCCCGGCGCGGCGCCCGGGCAGCCCGACCGCGCCGCCGGAGCCCCGGACACCCCGGAGTCCGGCCGCCGTGCGGCAGCGACCGGACCGGTGGCCGCCGGCCGCCGCCCCTGACCGCCGTGCCGTCCGCCGGGCCGGCGACGGGCCGTCTCCGGCCCGGCGGACGGCCGGTGACCCTCGCCGTCACCCATGCCCGGCCCTTTCGCCTGCCGTCACCCGCCTTCGCCTGCCCGCACTGCTTCTCCCGGGGGCACCCGGACCGCCGGTCAGACCATCGGGTCGATGTCCCCGCTGGCCATCCCGGCCTCCTGCTCGCTCTGGTCCCGCAGCCTGCGCGCCTTGTCCCGCAGGCGCTGCCGCTCCTGGGGATCGTCGACGCCCTCCGCGGCCCGGTCCAGGTCCTGGGCCTTCTGACGCATCTGCCGCACCCGTGCGCGCGACTCATCGGCGGTACTCATCACGTACTCCCTGCAACAGACGGAGATGAACCGGCCCCACCCCCACCAGGGAAGCAGTGCGCCCGCGCGGGCGCACCTCGGGCCGTGCCCCTCTCCGCGTCCCGCGCCCGGCCACCGAGCGCTTCCGGCCACCCGGACGACGGTTCACCCGAACGGAGGAGTGTCCGGGGAGGCAGGGGGTACGAGAGGCCGTGTTCGAGGCGCCCGCCGCCCAGAGGTGTAGAAGGAGTCCCGCCGTGCTGATGGCCCACCCCGCGGTCCTGAGCAACCTGATCGAGCAGTACGAGACGCTGAGGGCGCTCAACGCCGGGGAAGGCGGCCCCGATGTCCAGCGGCGCATGGACGACCTCGCCTACACCCTCTGTGTCTCCACCGGCACCCGGGACATCGACACCGCGCTCATCGCGGCCCGGCACCGGCTGCCCGGCGCGCGCCCCGAGGACGACTCGCTGCTCCCCGCCTGACCCCATCGCGTCACCAGCCGGTCAGTCGCCGGCGGGCGGCAGCTCAGTCGTCGGCCGGCCGCCCAGCAACACCATCCCGTCCGGTGCGATGATGCCGAACTCCTCGGCGAGCACCCGGCGCGCCTCCGTCTCGTCCGGCAGCTCCCGCTCGGTCACGGTGCCGTCGGCCCGGGTGACCCGGAATTGGCGGCCGGCCAGCGAGCGGTGCTCGGCGGTCAGGGTGCGCTGGACATGGAGGGCGCTGGTGAACGGGGAGCGGGGGTTGGTCGCGATGTGCCAGTTGATGACCTCGAAGTCGGCGGGCTCGAAGGGCTCCAGGGTGAAGACGTACTGGGCCTCCCAGTCACCGGCCGCCCCGCCCGGCCCGGCGCCGGGGTGACGGGCCTGGAGCACCCAGAGCGGCAGCGGCCCCGGATGCGGGGCGCGCACCAGCCGGTGGCACCGGGACCCGGCACGGAATTCGGTCTCCGGCACCAGCGGCACCGCCGTGGGCAGCGCGCCGATGGAGCCGAAGCCGACATCGGCCAGATAGGGCTCCGGCTCTCCCGGTACTTCGACCAGCAGTGCCATATGGGTACGCGGCCGGCTGTTCCAGGAGACCGCGCCCACCACCACCCGGGCGGCCAGCCGGGTGACCCGGAACCCGATCGCCTCCAGCACCGCCGCGAACAGCGTGTTGTGCTCGTAGCAGTAGCCACCGCGCGGCCGGTCGAGCAGCTTCCCGGTCAGGTCGGCCAGGGCGAGCGAGGGGGCGATCCCCCGCAGAGCGTCCAGGTTCTCGAACGGGACGGCGAGCAGATGAGCGGTCTGGACGGCTCGCAGGGTGGCCACGTCGGGCCGTGGCGCACCGCTCCAGCCGATCCGGCGGAGATAGGCCGTCACGTCAAGAGGGGGGTGAGAGGTGTGGGGGGCGGGCGTGGTTGTCGTGGTGGCGGTGGTGCTGTCGGGCATGGCTCCACCGTATGCCCGGGCCCGCGCACCACGGTTCCCCAGGTGGACGGCGTCTCCCCGGTCCCCTGGCCCCCAGGCCCCGCATCCTGGTCCTGGTTTTCGGCCCGGTCCCCGGGCAGCGGGTGCGCCCGGGGCCTTCCGGTCCTCCTCCGGGCCGGGGGCTCCGGACCACCCGTGCGCACCGCGCCGCCCGGAAGGGCGCGTCAGCGCGGGGCGTCCCCCGGTTCACTCGTGCCGGTGGCTCGGCGGGTCACTGGCGCCCCCGGCCTCCGCAGGACGGGACAGTAGGCGCATGCGTCGGATCGTCTTCTTCGCCCTCGGTGGTCTGCTCGGAGTGACGGGGTGCGTCTCCGTGCCCTCCGCGCCCGCCCCCCACCCGGCCCCGCCCCGGGTGGCACCCGCCGGCGGGGCGTCCTCCTCAACAGCCGCCTCCGTCCGCCCGGTCGAGCCACCGGCCGTCGAGGAGCTGGCCGGCACCGGACCGGCCGTCCCCGCCGCCCGGAAGCCACCCCCGCCCCCGGCGGAGGCGGACACCCCCCGGGCCCCGGCCCGCACCGCCGTGGCGCCCGCGCCCGGCCGTCCGGCGCCGGAGCGGGGGGAGGCGAGGGGACGGCCCGTACCGCCGCCCCGGTCGCCGGCCGTCCGGCCGGCCCCGCGCACCGGCACGGGCTACGACATGGCCGCCCTCTGCCGGGCCTCCCACGGCATCACCGACCCGGCCATCTCCCGGGTGTGCCAGGAGGCGTACGGGCGCTGAGCGCCGCCGTCACCGTCCCACCCCCGTGCTCCCCCGTCCCTCCCCGTCCGTCTTCGCCGGAGTACCGCGCCGTCAGGCGCCCGGCGTCCCGGTCTCGGCCTGCCGGGCCTGCTCCCTGGCGCGCCGGCCCACCACGGCCGCCGCGGCGAGCGCGCTGCCGAGGAAGGCCGCCGCCAGCGTCCAGCGCTGGTCCAGCGGATGGCCGGTGAGATGGTCCAGCGAGTACCGGCCCGCTCCGGTGAGGGCGATGGCGGCGGAGGTGAAGCCGAGGAACGCCGGATACTCGTAGCCCCCGGACTGGGCGAAGAACCCGGCGGGCGCGTGCACCGCGACCGCCCCTGCCATCGCCCCGGCGGCCACCGCTCCGGCCGCCGGGGTCGCCAGCCCCAGGGCGAGCAGCGCGCCGCCGCCCGCCTCGCCCAGCCCGGCGGCCAGTGCGCTCTGCCGTCCGGGCCGGAATCCCATCGACTCCATCGCCCGCGCGGTGCCCTCCAGTCCCCCGCCGCCGAACCAGCCGAAGAGCTTCTGGGTGCCGTGCGCGGCGAGTACCGCGCCGGTGCCCGCGCGCAGGGCGAGCAGTCCGATATCACGGCGGTTGAGGCAGGTCATGACGGGCTCCTCGGCGGACGGTACGGCCGGATGTACGCCCTCCACTCTGCGCGGGCCGCGCCCCGGCGACCAGGCCGCTGCGCCGGCCGGGTGACGCCGGGCCACCGCCTCCGGCCCCGCGGGCCACCCGGACCGCCGTCGCCGGCCCTCCCTCGTACCCCCTGTCCCCCGGCCGTCCGCGCTGCGCTACTTTTACCTCTCCTTGACCGCCATCGTCCGACCCTCATATCTGGAGCGGCACTTCACATGAGCGACTCACTGAGCGACATCGTCAACGGACTTGGCCGCGCCACCGCCTATGGAGCGCTCGGAGTCGTCCTGCTGATGCTCGGTATGGTCCTGGTGGACGTGCTGACGCCCGGCAGGCTCGGCCGGCAGATATGGGAGGAGCGGAACCGCAACGCGGCGGTTCTGCTCAGCTCGGCGCTGCTGGGTATCGGCGGCATCGTCTTCACCTCCATCTGGACGACGTACGACGACTTCGGCAAGGGCCTGGTGTCGACGGCCGTCTTCGGTGTGCTGGGGCTGGTCATGATGGCCGTGGCGTTCCTGCTGGTGGATCTGGTGACACCCGGGCGGCTGGGCGCCACGCTGGTCGAACCCGAGCCGCACCCGGCGGTCTGGGTGACGGCCTCCTGCAACATCGCCGTGTCGGCGATCATCGCCGCCTCGATCGCCTGACCGGGCCCACCCGGCGCGCCTCCGGACGGGCCCGGCCGCTCACTCCGGGCCGGGCATCGGCTCCACCTCCAGGAACCGCCGCTTCCGCGGCCCCCGGTAGAGCAGCGCCTCCCAGCCCAGCCGCTCCAGTGTCCGGGCGCACTCCGTGAGCCTGGCCTCCTCCTCCGCGACGGCCCCGGAACCGGGCGGGCCCAGCCACTCCACCCGGACCGCGCCGGGCCGCTCGCCGGGGCCGACCCGGTAGCCGGTGGCGGTCCGGGCCCCGGTGGCGTCCACCGCCGACGGGGCCGTCCCGGCCGCCTCCAGGGCCAGCGCCACCGCTCGCTCCGGCCGGTTCCGCTCCCAGCGGGCCGGCCGGGCGCGCGGGTCACCGCTCCCGGTGTTGCTCAGCCGCCTGATCTGGAGCAGTCCCTCGAAGGCGACCCGGACCTCGGCGGCCCGGCGGCCCTCCGGGTCGTCCGGTGGCGGCGGGCCGTCCCCGGAGGCGGCGGCGAACCCGGCGCCGGTCATCGGAGCCTCCTGATGTCACCCCGCACCCGGTAGAAGCCGCCCGACGCCGGGTGCAGCGCGTCCACCACGTACCGGACGCCCGGCTCCCGGATGGCGCGCGGGAACTGGACCCGCCAGGTGGGGTCGTACCCCTCCGAGACCACCCGGACCCGCAGCCGGCCGGCGTCCTGGACACACTCCACGACGATCGCGCCCGCCGGGGCCGCCGCCACCGCGGTCACCGAGGCGGCGGTGGTGGCGGGGGCGTAGGTGGGCAGCGCCGCCGCCAGCTTGACGTCCCGGGCCACCGGCACCGAACCCTGCTGGGCGGCGGTGATCGCCTGCTCGCTCGCGTCCACACAGACCAGCGAGCCGTCCGTGGTGACCAGGTAGAGCCGCTCGTCGAGATACTGCATCGAGAGCGCCGAACCACCGCCGGTGCCGAGCTTCCACAGCCGGGTGCCGTGCCGGTCGAAGCAGTACACCGAGGACGACGAGTCACCGGCGAAGACGAACCGGCCGCCCGGCGAGGTGGCGCACGAGTAGACCGGCGCGTCACAGGTGAAGGTCGCCTCCACCGCGCCGTCGCGCTTCGCCAGCCGCTGGACGACCCGGTTGGCGGTACCCGCGTAGACGGCGTCCTCCTCCTGCCAGCCGAAGAGCACCGCGCCCCGGGTGGCGGTGTGCCACAGCTCCGCGCCGGAACCGTGGGCGTAGGCCGTGACGCCGCGTTCGCCGCCGTGGTAGACAGCCCGGTCGTCGGCCCGGACCAGCCACGCGTGCTCGCCGCGCCCGGTACGCGCCCACTGGTGCTCGTCCTCGTGGTCGATGACGGTCAGCCGGCCGGCGCGGTCCGACACATGCAGCACGCCCTCATGGATGTCCAGCCAGAAGATGTCCACATCATGGGCGATCTCATAGGCGGCGAACGGCAGTTTGGAGGACAGGTCGTACACCCGGCCGTCGTCGCAGCCCGCGTAGATCCAGAAGTCGTCCGCCACCAGGCACTTGACGCCGTCCGGCAGGTTGTAGCGGGCGAGCACCTCGCCCTGGTGGCTCAGTGTGTAGACATCGCCCGTCTGGTTGCCCACCCAGCAGCGGTCCTCGTCCACATGGATGCCGAACGCCGAGGAGCCGGTCCGGAACCGCCAGAGCACCGGGGCCACCGCCCGCGCGGTGGACGGCGCCGAGGTGACCTGGCGGCGGGTCACGGAGCGGGGCGCGCGCTGTCCCTGGACGGCCGGCGCGTATCCCTTCCGCACCTTCTCGCCTATCTTCTTCTCGGCGGCGGCCCGGGCCTTCTCGGGGGTGGGAAACGCGGACGTCTGAAGCTGCCCGGCGGCCCCGATGCGCCCGTAGCGCACCGAGACCACCGTCCCGTCGACCGTCACCTCGTAGAACTTGTGCGCACCGCCGCCGTCCTGCGACAGCTCCAGATACGTCGTGGTCATGGCAGACCCCTCCCCGGGCTGGACCCGTCCCTCGTTCGCGGGTCCCATTGCGAGAAACGTAGAGCACTCCACTGACAACGCCGCCGACGCCGGCAACGCTGACGACACCGTCGACACCTCACCCTCCCCAACACCGCCCAGCGCCCCCGAGGAGCGACGCGGGGCGCGGGGCGCGGCACGAAAGCCGGTTGGAGCAGTCCGGCGGGCGTGTCCCGCGCGGGCACGCCACGATGGGAGCGGCGCGGCGGACGGCCTCCGGCGGGCCGGGACCTTCGTGGCAGAAGCCCGTCCCGGCGCGGGCCGGCGCCGCGCCGGCACGGTCCCGTGGCCACGGGCCGACGACCGGAGGTTGCCGCATGCGTCAGGTGCCGAGGCACCGGTCCCCCACCGCCGTCGCCGTGGCGGTGCTCGCCCTGCTGTGCGGAACCTGTCCGGTGTTCGTCCCGCTCGGCGGCACACCGGGCACCGCGGCGGCGTCGCGGGCGGCCGGGCACCAGCCCCGGCCGTCGCGTCACCATGTCGAGCGGCCGGTGATCGTGCCCCGTTCGGCCTGGCAGGCGGAGGGCGCGGACTCCGTGCCGGGGGCGCGGTACGCCCCGAAGGTGAAGGCGGTCGTCGTCCATCACACGAGCACACCGAACGGCTATGACTGCGCGACCGTTCCGGAGATCCTGCGCGGGCTGTACGCGGGGCACGCCTACGGCCGGCACTGGGACGACATCGGCTACAACTTCCTCGTCGACTCCTGCGGCACCATCTACGAGGGACGGGCGGGCGGTGCCGGCCGGCCGGTCATCGGCGCGCACACCAAGGGGTTCAACGAGGGCACGGTCGGTGTCGCGGCCATCGGCACCTTCACCCGGGGCGAGACCGTACCGGCGCCCGCGCTGGAGGCGATCGCCCGGCTCGCCGCCTGGAAGTTGGATCCCGACGGGCCCGACCCGCGCGGCTCGGTCACGCTGGTCTCCACCAACGACGAGGCCCGTTACCCCAAGGGCACTTCGGCCGTCCTCCCGGTGATCGGCGGCCACCGGGACGGCTATCCCACGGACTGTCCGGGCGCCGCCCTGTACGCGGAACTCGCCGGAATCGGCGCCAGGGTGGCCCGGCTCCAGAAGCGCTGAGAGCGGAACCACTCCGTACGGCGCCGACACCAACCGCGCCGTACCGAACCGGTATTGAGAAATGGTCAGCGGGCACACGGGGGGCACATACTCCCTGGCGCCTTTCCCGGTGCGGCACGCCGACTCCGGCGGGCGGGCCGAATTCCCCGGTCCGCACACACCCGCGGGTTCGCACCGCCCGCGAGTTCGCGTCATCCGCGAGTTCGTACCGCCCGCCAGTCCGCACCACTCCCGACTCCGCACCACCCGTGAGTTCGTACCGCCCGCCAGTCCGCACGCGCCCGGAAGTTCGCATCCGTCCAGAAGTCCATACGCGCCGGGAAATCATTCACCGGGCCCGGTCCGCCGCCTTGTCCGCCCGCACCGATTCCCGGACCGCCGGAATTCCCGGCCGCCGCCCGGTTCCTGCGGTCGGGAGTTCCCCGCCACCGGGATCCGTGCCCGCCCGCGACAGCGCCCCGACGGGTGCCACATGCCGGGCAACCCTCGACTGCCGTTGGCCGTCCACGCGCGGAACGATCCCCTCACCGGGGCAGGAAGCGACCGAACCGGGCGAAGAACATCACACCAGGCGGGAGGTAATGGAAGGGGAAGCCCTTTTAGTCCGTTTTGGTAGCTACGAGGCTCTTGGTGGGCACAGCAACCCATTTGCCGGTCGACGCGACCGCCCGCCGAGGCATCAGCACCCCGGTGATGTCCATCACTCGGCCGCCCGGCCCCGGCCGAAACGGGGAACCGGCCGGTTCCGTTGTCGCGCAAGGAAAGTTGACGGCCACCGGCGGTAAACGATGTTGCGGAATTCCCCGAATTGATCTCCCAAAAGGGGGCACATCCGCAATTCGGGACTTGTTCCGTACGGTTCGGCTCGCCTACGGTCACCCTCACTCCGGGTGGAACGCCGAATCCTGCCGCCTCCCGGTATCCGCACCCACTCACTTTCGCGGCAGGAGCGGGGGAACCAGGTAGGCCGCCGGTCCGGAACACGGAACGGCTCGGGGTGAAGTCGCGCCACGGCGCGGCCGGACATCTCCCGTCCGAACCCGACAGCTCACCTCGCAGGCGCCGGAGAGGAATTTCGCCATGCGCGCTCAGGGTAAGCACAGCCGTTCCCACGCCCGTCCGCTCGTCCGCCGGGCACTCGTCGCCGGTACGGGCGGTGTCGCCCTCGTTCTGCCGCTGATCGGTGCCGCCACGGCCACCGCCGCGCCGCAGCAGGCGCCCGCCGTCGTGCGGGCCGCCGCCCCCGTCACCTACTCCGTGGTCGCCGGCGACACCCTGTCGAAGATCGCCACCGAGCACGCGGTGAGCGGCGGCTGGAAGAAGCTGTACGAGGACAACAAGCAGGTCGTCGGCGCCGACCCCGGCCTGATCCGGCCGGGCCTGAAGCTGACCGTCGGCGCCAAGGCCCCGGCGGCCGAGCGGGCCGACCGCTCCGCGCGCACCACCGCCACTCCCGCCGTGGCCCAGGGCGCCGCGGCCGGAGCCCTCCCGGCCGTCGCCCCCGCCGCCGCTCCGAAGACGTACACCAACGACCTCGACGGCTGGATCAAGGAGGCGCTGGACATCATGGCCAAGAACGGCATCCCGGGCAGCTACGACGGCATCCACCGCAATGTGATGCGGGAGTCCTCCGGCAACCCGCTGGCGATCAACAACTGGGACTCCAACGCCGTGGCCGGCACCCCGTCCAAGGGCCTGCTCCAGGTGATCGACCCGACCTTCCAGGCGTACCACGTCGCCGGCACCTCGCTGGACAGCTACGACCCGGTCGCCAACATCGTCGCCGCCTGCAACTACGCGGCCGACCGGTACGGCTCCATCGACAACGTCAACGGTCCGTACTAATTCCGGACCGCCGACCCCTCGGCATCCCGGGGTGCGGCCGGGAAGCGTCCCGGCCGCACCCCCGCCCGGTCCGTCCATCGTCTACGGTGGCGGGCATGGTGAACGTTCTCAGCAGCCGGATCCTGTTGCGCCCCACGGATCCGGAGCGCTCGCGCGCCTTCTACGGCGAAGCCCTCGGGCTCGGTGTCTACCGGGAGTTCGGCACCGGCCCCGAGCGGGGCACCGTGTACTTCCTGGGCGGCGGCTATCTGGAGCTCTCGGGCCGCTCGGACTCCCCGCCCCCGCCGACCGTCCGTCTCTGGCTCCAGGTGCCCGACGCGGCCGCCGCCCATGAGGAGCTGGCCGCCCGGGGGGTCGAGGTGGTGCGGCCGCCGGTGAAGGAGCCCTGGGGCCTGATCGAGATGTGGATCGCGGACCCGGACGGCGTGCCCATCGCCGTCGTGGAGGTCCCGGAGGACCATCCCATTCGCTACCGCCCCTGACACCACCGCCCCCACCGCCCCTCCCGCACCCGGGACCGCCCTCGTGGCCGGTCCCGGGTGTTGCCGCATCGGCACCCCGCTCCCCTCCCCCGCCGACCGCCCCGGCCTGCGCGAACGGTTCCCACCGCCCGGTGCGGCGCGCCCGGCAACGGTCCCGGGTGTTGCCGATCGGCCGTTCTCCCGGCGCAACGCCCCGCTCCGGCTCCATGCTGTCCCTCACTCACCGGCGTTCGCCGGGCGGGTCCGCCTGTCCCGGCCGGAGCGAGTCCGCCGGGCCGCGAAGGGGATGTGATGGACCGTTCACTGCTGTCGTTGCGCGCCGCGCTGGTGCTCTTACTCGCCGCTCTGGCCGGGGTGGGCGCGGGCGTGCTCACCGCGCTGGCCGGCGAGGGCGCGGCCCGGGGCACTCTGTGCGGACTGGCGGCGGCCGGACTCGCGGTGCCGTTCTTCGACCGGCTGATCGCGGACGATCCCCGTGCCCCGGGCCGGGGCGGCGGCAGGGGCGGGCGGCGGCGTGGGTGAGCTGCGGCCGCTGGGCGACGGCCTCCCGCCCGAGTGCCGCGCCCTGGCGCAGGCGCTGCGTGAACTCTTCGCCGGCCTGGGGGTGTCGGTGCGCCGGTACGCGGCGCGCCGCAGCCGCGATCCCGGCACCTTCTCCCGGTATCTCGGCGGAACCAGGGTGCCGCCGTGGGAGGTGGTGACGGATCTCTTCACCGACCTCGCGGAACACCGCGGGACCGCGGCTACCCCCGACGCGATCGAACTGGTACGGGCGCTGCACCGCGCCGCCGTCTCCACCGGCGGCTCGTCCCGGCACGCGGTGGAGGTGCTGGAGCGCCAGCTCGCGGACGCGGACCGGGTGTCCCGGCGCTCGACGGTCCGGGGCGATGTGCTGGAGGACGCGCTGCTCGACCGCAAGCACCGGATCGCCGATCTGGAGGTGCGGCTCAGCCAGCTGGAGGCGGAGTGGAGCGCCGAGCGGGAGCGGGCCGATCTGCTGGCGGCCGCCCGGCCGGACATCTCGGAACTGCTGCGGGAGCGGGACACCCTCCAGGGCGAGGTGGCCCGGCTCTCGGCGGACCTGCTGGCGGCGCAGAAGCAGCGGGACGAGGCGGAGGACCGCTGCACGCTGCTGGAACGCCAGCTGGAGGCGATCGAGGAGGTACGGCAGGGCGGGGTGCTCTCACCGGCCGCCGTGCCCGAGGCGTCGCCCGGGCTGCCGAGGATCCTGCTCGTGGACGACCAGGCCGACAATCTGCTGGCGATGACGGCGGTGCTGGCCGGGCTCGACCAGGAGCTGGTGGCGGTCTCCTCGGGGCGGGAGGCGCTGAAGGCCCTGCTGGACCGGGACGACTTCGCCGTGATCATCATGGACGTCCAGATGCCGGACATGGACGGCTACGAGACGGCGGCGCACATCAAGCGCCGCAGCCGGACCCGTGATGTGCCGATCATCTTTCTCACCGCGATGGGCACCGACCCGGAGCACTCCGCGCGGGGCTACGCGGCGGGCGCGGTCGACTACATCGGCAAGCCCGTCGATCCCTGGGTGCTGCGCGCCAAGGTGGCGGTGTTCACCGGCATCCACCTGGAACGCCGCCGGGCACGCGGGGGCCACGAAGGTCCCTGAGGCCAGGACGGTCCCTGCCCGCCCGGCGGGACCGGAGACCGCCCGACGGGCGCGGTCCACCGCCGTCAGGCGCGTACCACCGCAGGCCCGGCCTGTACCGGTACGGCTCCGATACGGCGCCGGGTGACCGGCCCGGGGCCGTACCGCCGTGCCCGGAGCGGTACCGCCGTGCCCGGGGCCGTACCGCCGTGCCCGGAGCGGTACCGCCGTGCTCGGGCCCGGGCGCACCGCGCCGGACACCGGCCCGGAGGCCCCCGGGGGGGGAGCCGGCGGGCCGGCGGGCCGCCGGTTGTCAGGGGTTCGCGTCCAGGCGGAGGGAGGCGAGTCCGCGGCTGACCGGGCGGCGGGCGGGGCGGCCGGCGGTCGAGGAGACCACATTGCCCGGCAGCCGCGGGGCTTCCACCACCTCCGCGAGGTGGCGGGACATCTCCGCCGAGGCGGCGGCGCCGTCGCGGCGGGCCACGGCGTCGCGCAGG
This sequence comes from Streptomyces pyxinae, assembly GCF_024756275.1. Lineage (GTDB taxonomy): Bacteria > Actinomycetota > Actinomycetes > Streptomycetales > Streptomycetaceae > Streptomyces > Streptomyces pyxinae. The sequence goes on from NZ_JANUGQ010000014.1 coordinate 152,882, forward strand.
ATCCGGTGCGACTCCCAGCCGGCGGGCTCGGCGGTCATCATGATGGAGACGAAGGCCAGCATGGTGCGGAACTGGAGCGGCTCCAGCACCCCGATGAGCCGATCACTTCGCCGTCCATGTGCTCGGTGCCGAACAGGCCGGGCTCGCCGCCCTGTTCGCCCGGCGCGGCGCCGACCGCTTCACCGGTCCCGGCTCCGGGGCACCCCTGCTGACGAGTGTGCCGGCCTGGCTGGTGGCCGCCGTCCGGGTCCGGCAGCGGCTGGGCGACCACTGGCTGGTCGTGGGCGAGGTGGGCGACGGCGACGCCCGGGCCGGCCAGCCGGCGCTGGTCCATCACGACGGCGGCTGGGCCGAGGCCGTACGACTGACCCCGCGGCTGCCGTGACGGCGCCGGACCGCCGGCTCCGGCGCCCGGCCGCCGGGTCGACCGCCGTGCGGCGGACCGGGGATGACTCCGACCGTGCTCCCGGGCACACTTGACCGCCATGAACCGACTGACCTTCGAGGCCGCCGACGGCACCCCGCTCTCCGGGGCGCTGCTCGGCACCGGCGGACCCCTGGTCGTCCTGCTGCACGGCGGCGGCCCCGATCACCACAGTCTGCTGCCGCTCGGCGAGGCGCTGGCCGACCGGTACACGGTGGCCCTGCCGGACATCCGCGGGTACGGGCGCTCCCGCTGCGCCGACCCGGCCCGGCACACCTGGCTCCGGTACACCGGCGATCTGCTGGCCCTGCTCGACCACTTGGGCGCGGACCGGGCGGTGGCCGGCGGCACCGGGCTGGGCTCGACCATCTCCCTGCGCGCGGCGCTCCATCACCCGGAGCGGGTGGCGGCGGCCGTGCTGATCGGGGTGGAGGACATCGAGGACGACGACGGCAAGGAGGCCGAGACGGCCCTGCTCGACGCCTTCGCCGAACGAGCCCTCGGCCAGGGCCTGGAGGCGGCCTGGGCGCCACTGCTGGACCTGTTCCCGCCGGTCGTCGGCGCGACCGTACGGGACGCCATCCCCCGGTCGGACCCCGCCAGTGTCGCCGCCGCCGCTGCCATCGGCCGCGACCGGGCCTTCGGCGGGGTGGCGGAGCTGCGGGAGGTGGTGCCCCCGGTGCTCGTCGTCCCCGGCACGGACGTCCGGCATCCCACCGCGCTGGCCGAGCGGGTCGCGGAGACACTGCCGCACGGGCGGCTCGCCCCGGTCGCCGTCTCCCGGGAGCTGCGCACCCCGGGCGACCTCGCCCGGACGATGGCGCCCCCGGTCCGTGGCTTTCTGGACGGGCTGCCCGGCTGGGGGGCGCCGCTCGCCCCGTGAACGACCGGGGTGCCCCGTGGACGACGGGCCGTCGCGCGAACGGCCGGGCCGCCCCGGTGAACGACCGTACGGACGGACGAGTTCACCGGCGGCGAGGCCGACGGCCGTCACCCGCCGTCACCGACCGGCACGGCCCGGCGCGCTCGGCCGGTGTGGCGCCGAGCGCCGCCGGCGGCCGCCCCGCGCGGAAGGTGGCGCTCACCCCGCCTCGCCCCGGGCGCCGCAGCCCGCCTCCCGGGGCCGGTCCCGCCGCAGGGCGCCCGGCAGCTCCGTCCGGCGGCTGATCCGCAACTTCCGGTAGGTGCTGGTCAGGTGGGTCTCCACAGTGCGCCGGGCCAGATGCAGCAGATCGGCTATCTCGGTGTTCGTCCGGCCGTCGGCGGCCAGTTCGGCGATCCGGCGCTCGCTGCCGGTCAGTGAGCCCGAACCGGTGCGTACCGCCACCGGGTTCCGGGCTCCGCCCTCGCGCAGGGCCGCCCCGGCCAGCTCGAACGACCGGAGGTCGCCCCGGAGTTCGGCCAGTGCGGCCGCCTCGCGCAGCGACTCGCGGGCACGGGCGCGTTCCCCGGCGGTGATGAGCTGGCGGCCCTGTGCCAGCAGCGCCTGGATCAGCTCCCGGTCGGTGCCGTCGGGCCCGTTCCGCAGGGTCCTTACGGCCTCCTCGGCCAGTTCCAGGCCGCGCCGCCCACCGGTCGCGGTGCCGAGCACCCGCAGGGCGCGGCCCACCGTGCGCGGGGTGTTCCAGACCCTGGCCAGCCGCAGCTCCTCCGCCGCCAGGTCCAGCGCCTCCCGCCCGCCGCCCAGGGCCAGCCGGCACTCCGCCACCGCCGTGCGCCAAGGGGTGACGACGGGGCTGACCACCTCGCGGGCGGTCTGGCGCCGCCCGCACTCCAGGAAGTCGTGCAGCGCGCCCGCCGGATCACCGGTGGCGGACCGCAGCACGCCACGCGCGTAGAGAAAGCGGTTCAGCTCCCAGTTCTCCGGTGCCGCGCCCAGGTCGAATCCGGCGGCGAACCGCAGCGCCTCGTCGGCGCGGCCGGTGCGGACGAGCGCCAGCAGGGTGTGGGCGTCCCGGTTGGACGGCCCGGTGCGGGAGTCCGCCGGGTCGCCGGCTCCCGGGCCGGGAGCGAGCAGCCGGTCGTACGCCCCACGGGCCCCGGCGATGTCGGCCCGGGTGTTGAGGAGCGCGTCGTGCATGGGGTGGAGCAGCGCGGGGTGCTGCCCGGCCAGGCCGCGTTCCACGAGCCGGTCCGCCTCGTCGAGTTCGTCGGCCCACTGGGCGACCGCGGCGGCCGTGCCCAGCAGAAACGGCTCGGCCAGCGGGTCGGTGGGCCGGGCGAGCAGGTCCCGTACCCGGGTCATCGCCTCCCGGGCGGAGATCAGCCCGGCGGTGGCCGCGTACCGCACCAGCAGGGCCTGTCCTGCGGTGCCCACCAGCTCCGGGGAGCGCGCCCCGGCCTCGCGCAGCGCCCGGTAGACCTGCTGCCGGGTCGCCAGGTCCTGGTCGGACAGCAGCAGGGTGGCGGTGCGTACGGTGCGGGCCAGGCCGGGGTGGCCGGACACCCCGCCCTCCGTGCGGCGCAGCACCTCCATGGCGGTACGGATCTCTCCCAGGCCGGCCAGGGCGGTGCCGAGGGCGACGGCGGTACGCACCCGGTGGCCCGGGTCGGCCGACAGATGCTGCGCCTCGGCCAGCCGGGCGATGGCCGCCGGGGCGTCGGCCGACGCGTACTCCAGGGACCCCAGTTCGGTCAGCAGTCCCTGTCGCAGGTCGCCGGGGAGCGGCTCGTCCAGCGCCCGGCGCAGATAGCCGGCGGCGTCCCCGGGCCGGTCGGCGTGGACGGCGTCCGTCGCCGCGTCCCGCAGGGCGCGCAGCGCCCAGGGCAGGCCGACGGCCGGCGTCCGCAGCAGCTGCCGGGCGACCGCCTCCGCCCGGTCGCCCCGGCGCAGCATCGCCTCCGCCGCCGCCCGGTGCGCCGCCCGCCGGCGTGCCTCGGGCCAACCGGTGAGCACGGCGTCACGCAACAGGGGGTGGGCGTAGCGGAGTCGGCCGGCGGAGTCGGGGCGCAGCAGGCCGAGCCGGACCATCGCGGCGAGCCAGCCGGAGATCCGGGCGGGGTCGGCGCCGGCCGCCGCGGCCAGGAGGTCCACCGGGTCGCCGGCCGGGCCCGGGGCCCAGGTCTCCTCCAGGGCCGCCAGGCACCGGGCCACCTCGGTCGTGGCGGGCCCGGCGCTGTGCAGCCACCAGGAGACGGCCGCCGGATAGGAGCCGGGATACAGGGCGGCGCAGGTGGCGGGCAGCGGCGGCACGGCGCCCGGCGCGAAGCCGCCGGCTCCCGGGGTGCCGCCCAGGTCGTCGAGGAGGGCGCCCAGCAGGAGCGGGCTGCCCGCGCTCGCACGGACGCACTCCGCCGTCCAGCGCGGCCCGGCCGCGGGGAAGGCGGTCCGGACCAACCCGGCCGCCGCCGTGTCGCTGAGCGGGGCGAGGGTGTGGGTGCGCACCAGGGAGGGCGACAGCGGCTGCGCGAGCCCGGCGGGCCCCGGCTCGATGTCGTACTGGCTGCGCTCGGTGGCCACCAGCAGCACCGGCAGTCGGTCGAGGCGCCGGGCCGCCTCCAGCAGCCAGCGGCGCGAGGGGCCGTCGGCCAGGTGGACGTCGTCCACCGCCACCAGCAGCGGGCCCTCCGCCGCGTACGAGCGCAGCAGCCGCCACAGCCGGGCGGCGCTGCCGCGGTCGTCGCCGCCGGGCGTCAGGTCCGCGAACTCCGGTACCGGGCCCAGCAGATGGAGCACCGTGGCGAAGGGCACCCCGGTGTCCTCGGGCGAGCAGCGCGCCCGCAGCACCCGCAGCCCGCGGTCCCCGGCGTGCCGGGCGGTGGTCTCCAGGACGGCGGTGCGGCCGGTGCCGGTGGCACCCCGCAGCAGGACGAAGCCGCCGGTGCCGGTCCGGGCGCGCTCGATCTCGGCGGCGACCAGCGCGTGGGCGTCGTCGCGTTCGCGGAGCGGTTCGGTCATCGGTGCCTCCTGCGACAACTGGTCGGTGCTTCCCGCGTGTGAGACGTGGGATCGCCCATGGAGGTGGGGGTGAGATGGGCCACGTGGGGAAGGAATGACGTGCCCGTGCGGGACCCGTGGGGGCGGTGGGGCCCGGGGCCGTCGGGGTGCCGCCCGGGACCGGGCCGCCGCTCGCCGTCGGGGGCCTGCCCGGGACCGGAGTGGTGCCGGGCACCAGGGTGCCGCCCGCGCCCGGGTGGTGCCGGGCGTCGGGTGAGGTCTCGCGGGCGTGGCGGTGCCCCGGGCCGGTGGCGGTACCGGCGGAGCCGGTGGTGCGCGCCGGCTGTCGCCGGGCGGTGCCCGCAGGGACGGCAGTGCCCGTGGGGACGGTAGTGCCCGTGGGGACGGTAGTGCCCGTGGGGACGACGGTGCTCGCGGGGACGGCAGTACCCGTGCAGACAACGGTGCTCGCGGGAACGACAGTACCGACGGGAATGACAGTGCCCGTGGGGACGGCAGTGCCGGCCAGGACAACGGTGCCGGCCAGGACGACGGTGCCGGCTGGGGCGACCCTGTTCGCGGGGCGTCCGCGCGGGACCGCGCCGGGGCCAGCCGGTCCATGCGCGGCCCCGCGGGACGGCCGGGGCGCGCGCCCCGGGAACCGGGCGCGGCGGTTGTCCGGCCCGGTTTCGTGGTGTGGTTCGTGGTGCTCCACGATGGCGCGCGGCCCCGCGGGTCCTGGAGGGTGGAGAACGCTCATCCACCGTCGCCCGGGAACGGACGGCGGGCTCGTGGACAGGGGAAGACGGTTGCTCGACTCAGCCAGGACCGGCATCGCGTCCGCTTCAGAGGCCGGCGGTGGCCGGCGCGTCCCGGTGGCGGTGACGGCTCCCGATCCGATCAGCCACGAGGGCGCGATCAGCCAGTTACGCCGGCATCCGGAGATCGAGCTGCGCGAGCAGTCCGGGCCCGGCACGGTCGCGCTGCTCATCGAGAACGCCCTCGACGAGACGGCGCTCACGCGGCTGCGCCGGGTCGTGCGCAGCGAGGGCGCGCGTGCCGTCCTGGTGGTCGGCGCGATCCGCGAGAACGAACTGCTGAGCGTGGTCGAGTGCGGTGTCGGCGCCATCGTCTGGCGCCACGAGGCCACCGCCCACCGGCTGGTGCAGGCGGTGCTGGCCGCCTCGCGCGGCGAAGGCGACCTGCCCGGAGACCTGCTCGGCAGACTGATCAGCCAGGTGGGCAGCATGCACCGGGGCGCGGTGGACCGCCCCGGCGTGCCTTCGCTGGGTCTCACCCCGCGTGAGGTGGACGTCCTGCGCCTGATCGCCGAGGGGCTCGACACCGGGGAGATCGCCCGCAAGCTGTCCTACTCCGAACGGACCGTCAAGAACGTCATGCACGGGCTCACCACACGGCTCCATCTGCGCAACCGTGCCCATGCCGTGGCCCATGCCCTCCGGGAAGGCTACATCTGATCGAACGGGCAGCCGAAGGCGGCCCGCCGTGGCCGCGCGGGCACCGCACTCTGCCCCGCCGCCGTCCCCGGCGCCGCCTGCGGACGGGACGGCGCCCGGGGAAGAATTCCCGGCAGGCCCGGGCGGCGAGAGCCGGCGAAGGGCCGGCCGAACGGCGGTACGGGCAGGGCAGAGCGGGAGCGCGAGCGTGATCCACGAGGTGGACGAGGTCCTCAGGAACCTCCTGACCGGCGGGGCACTGAAGGACTCGGGCATCGCCGTGTCCTTCGAGGCCCCCACCCGTGACTGGGCGGCCCGGCGCAACGCCCCCACCGTCAACTCCTATCTGTACGACATCCGGGAGGACGTGGGCCGGCGGCAGCGCGGCCACCTTCCGGTGCTCGACGAGCGGGACATCGTGGTGCGCCGCCGCCGGCCACCGCGCTGGTTCCGGCTGTCGTACCTGGTGACGGCCTGGACGAAGACCCCGCAGGACGAACACCGGTTGCTGTCCGCCGTACTGGCGACGCTGCTGCCCCACGAACTGCTGCCACCGGCCGAACTCCCCGGTCCACTGCGGGCGCTGGGCCTGTCGGTGCCGCTGACGGTGGCCGGCATCCAGACGGAGGCCCGCTCCCTCGCCGAGATCTGGTCCGCCCTGGGCGGCGAGCTGAAACCGGCGCTCGACCTGGTGCTGACGGTGCCCTTCCCCGCCTTCCCGGAGTACGACGCCGGGCCCCCGGTCACCGAGGGGGCGACGGTCCGGGTGCGCGGCCTGGACGGCGAGCCGCCGGAGTCCGCCGGGCGCTCCCACCGGCCGCACCAGGTGGCGGCCGCCCGTGCCGCCCGCGAGGCCGCGGCGACCCGCCCGGATCCGCGATGAACGCCCGGTACGCCGAGGTGCCGGCCACCGCCTCCCCCGGCGCGCCGCCACCCGGCCCGGACGGGGATCCCGCCGGGTGCCTGCTCGCCCGCCTCGCCGTACTGCGGGAGCGGGTGGCCGCGCTGGTCGAGCGGCGCGCCGCCACCGACCCCACGGCGGACGACCCGCTGCGCGGTCTGTATCTGTCCGAGGAGGCGGTACAGCGGCTGCTGGACACCTGGCAGGCCGGGCCGCTCGCACCGGAGGGGTACGACCCCGGGCCGCTCGCACCGGACGGATACGCCCCCGGGCCGTTCGCGCCGGACGGCGGTGCGGACCGCCCCGGGGACCGGCTGGCGCGGCTGGCCGCGCGGACCGGGCTGACCGGACTGGACACCGCCGTCCTGCTGATCGCCCTCGCCCCGGACGTGGACCGCGCCGTCGAACCGCTCTACGGCTATCTCAACGACGATGTGAGCCGGCGCCGGGCCACCGCCGGGCTGGCCCTCGGGCTGTGCGGGGTGCCCGCGCACACGGCGGCGGCCCGCGCCCGGCTCCATGTCTCGGCGCCGCTGCGCGCGCTCGGCCTGCTGGAGGTGGAGGAGCCCGAACGCCCCTTCCTGACCCGCTCGTTGCGCGTGCCCGACCGGCTGATCGGCCATCTGCTGGGCGATGACACCCCGGACGCCGCGCTGCTCGGCCGGCTGCGGCCGCTGCCCGAGCCGGTGCCGGCCGGGCCGGGCGCCGGGGAGTTCACGGGCCGGCTGGCCGCCCGGCTGGCGGACGGCCCGGTCACCGCCTATCTGCGCGAACCCCGGGAGGGGGACGGCCCGGCGGCTGTCGCCGCCGCCCTGGACGCGGCGGGCATGGGCGCGCTCTGCTGCCCGGACCCCGAGGGGCGGGTGCCCGAGCTGCTGCGCGAGGCGCGCCTGGGCGGGCGGGCCGTCGTGGTGCCGGGCCTGCCCGAGCAGCCCGGTCCGCTGGTGCGGGCGCTGGTCTCGGCCCCGGACGTGACCGTACTGCTGACGGACCCCCGCCCGTACGACCCGCGCTGGTCCCCGGACGTCCCGCTGATCCTCGACGCCCCGGGCCGCGAGGCCGGCGGGGTGACCGCCTGGCGGGCCGCCCTGGGCGCGGACGCCGACAGCTTCGACCTGGCCACCACCGTCGCGCCCTACCGGCTCGGCGGCGACCGGATCCAGCGGGCCGCGCGGGCCGCCCGGGCCCTCGCCGCGTTCGACGGGACCCCGGTCACCGCCGGCCATGTCCGGCTCGCCGCGCGCCGCCAGTCGGCCTCGGGCCTGGAACGGCACGCCCGGCGGATCCGGCCGGCCGTGGACTGGCGGGACCTGGTGCTGCCCGCGGGGCCGCTCGTCCAGTTGCGCGAACTCGCCCTGCGGGCCCGCCACCGCGACCGGGTGCTCGGCGAGTGGCGGCTCAGCGCGGGTGGCGGGCGCGGCCGGGGCGTACTCGGCCTGTTCGCGGGCGAGTCGGGCACCGGCAAGACCCTCTCGGCCGAGGTGGTCGCCGCCGATCTGGGCCTCGACCTCTATGTGGTCCAGCTGTCGTCGGTGGTCGACAAGTACGTCGGGGAGACCGAGAAGAACCTGGAGCGGATCTTCACCGAGGCCGACCGCACCGATGCCGTGCTCCTCTTCGACGAGGCCGACGCCGTGTTCGGCAAGCGCTCCGAGGTGAAGGACTCGCACGACCGGTACGCCAACATGGAGAGCGCCTATCTGCTCCAGCGGCTGGAGTCCTTCGACGGCATCGCGCTGCTCACCACCAACCTCCGCGCCAACATCGACGAGGCGTTCACCCGCCGGCTGGACCTGGTGGTCGACTTCCCGTTCCCGGACGCCGGGCAGCGCCTGGCCCTCTGGCGCCACGGGCTGGCGCACGTCCCGGCCGCGGAGGGGATCGCGTTCGACATCCTGGCACGGGACTTCGAGCTGGCCGGCGGGTCGATCCGCAGCGCGGTGGTCACCGCCGCCTACCTGGCCGCCGGGCGCGGGACCCCGGTGACGGCGGACGATCTGCTGGAGGGCGCCCGCCGCGAGTACCGCAAGGCGGGCCGGCTGGTGCCGGGGGAAGGCCGCTGGTGACCCGGCCCCCGGCCGGCCGGTCCGCCGCCGGCCCCTGACGCTCGGCCGGTCCGCCGAACCCGCCGGGGGCGTTCGGCCGGTCAGCCCTCCGCCGGGTGGACGAGCTCCCACTCCTGGTCGTCGGTGTGGCTGCAGTCGAAGAGGGTGAGCCGGGCGCCGACCCCGCCGGTGCTGTAACCGGACACGTCCAGGCACTTGTTGTTGCTGGCGTAGTTGCGGATCCAGTAGGCGCCGCTCTCCTGCTTGTCGATCCACCAGAGCTGGTTGTCGGCGGTCGTGCCCTCGCAGGTGAACTCGGAGATGGCCGTCCGGATGGGCTGGCTGCCCTCGCCCGGCAGGTCCATGCAGAGCTCGTCGGTGGTGTTCTGGATCTGGAAGAGCGGTTTCCCGCCGGGGCCCTTGTCCGGATACCTCACGTCCAGATTCCAGAGCTGGTTGTCACCCGTCTCCTGGCAGCTGGCCTGCTGGACGGGCCCGTTGAGCTGTCCCTTCTCGTGCCCGGGGAGTTCGGCGCACATCCGGGTGGTGGTGTTGCGCAGCAGGACGTTCATGGCCGGCACCACGTCCGGCTCCCCGGAGGGCTCGGAGGACGGTGCGGGAGCACCACCACCGCCACCGTCGTCGCCCGCGGGCTCTTCCTTCTTCGTCGGCTCGGGCTCGGGCTCCGCGGTGGGGCCGGCCGGGGCCTGTGGTGCGAGGCTGGGGCTCGGACTGGGGGCGAGGGTCCTGCCGACCTGCTCGACGAGTTCCGTGGCACTGCTCCTGACCTGCGGCTTGTAGGCGATCCAGAGCATCACGAAGGTGATGGCCAGGGCGGTGACGGCCCCGAGGAAGGTGGCGAGCCAGCGGGGCAGGAAGCCACGCTGCACATAGGTGCCCTCCACCTCCGCGGGTTCGGCACCGGAGCGGCGCAGCGCCAGGGTGAAGGGCCGCTCCTCCTTCGATCCGAACCAGATGATCTGCCGCGGCCTGACCGTGGTGTCCACGAACACGGCCCGGCCCGGCTCGATCTGCACGTTCGCCGGCCGGATCTCGTACGAGAGGTGGTCCCCGTTGTCGCTTCCGCCGAGGGACGCGGTGACCTTGGTGTTGCCGAGGTTGTCCACCGCGAGCCGGGGCCGCCCCCGGAACCGTCCCTTCACCGTCACCGGCACCAGCTCCGCGCGCACCTCGGTGAACGGCGTGATGGTGAGGTTCCCCTCCGCGACGGTCACCGCCTCCGGGTGCTCGGTGGGGGTGATCCGCACCGCGTACGGGTTCGGTCCCGCCGTCGCGTCCGGGGTGCGGGGCGGCGCGAACGTCAGCTCCACCGTCCCCGTGGTGCCGGGGTACAGCCGGAGCGTCTGCGGCTCCACCCGCGTCCAGGGGCTCAGTCCGCCGACCGGCTCGAACCGGTACTCGTCCACCACGTCACCGGTGTTGCGCACCCGCAGCCGCACCCGCGTACCGCTACCGGGATCAACGCTTGCCGACACGGGTTCCAGGGAAGTCCAAAGGCTCACGCCCTCACGCTAGAGGCGGTCCCACCGCCCGTCATGAGCCCCTGGGGCAGACCCGGTTGCCCCGGCGCACCCGGTCGTACGGCGCGGTGGCCAGCCGCCGGGGCGACGACGGCGGCGCCCGGCGGGCCCGGGTGCGCGTCCGGGCACCGGAGGTTGCCCCCGAGGGCAGGGGCGGAGCCGCGACGGCTGCCCCCGCGCCGGCCCTCACGGCCGTTCCGGCACGCCTGCGCGCGCCCGAGGATGGGCGGTGTCCTGTCTCGTACCCCGAGGAGAGCAGAGCATGCCGTCCTATCTGTCGCCCGGCGTCTACGTCGAGGAGGTGGCCAGTGGCTCGCGTCCCATCGAGGGGGTGGGCACCTCGGTGGCCGCCTTCGTCGGACTGGCCCCGACCGGCCCGCTCAACGAGCCCGTACTGGTGACCAACTGGACGCAGTACGTCGCGGCCTTCGGCGACTTCACCGACGGCTACTACCTCGCGCACTCCGTCTACGGCTTCTTCAACAACGGCGGCTCGGCCGCCTATGTGGTCCGGGTCGGCGGCTCCGCCGGCGGCGTCGGCGGGGACAGCCGTCCGGCCACCGGCCGGGCTGCGGTGCGGGGCACCAACGCCCCGGCCGCCCTGCCCGCCGCCGAGCCCGTGCAGCTCGGTACCTTCGCCGTGACGGCCACCGCCGCGGGCACGAGCGGCCCGCTGAGCGTCGAGGTCGCCGACCCCGAGGGGGAGGGCCCCGCCGAGCGGTTCCGGCTGATCGTCAAGGACGGCGGCAAGCCGGTCGAGACCTTCGACGTGAGCGCCAAGAAGGGCAACCGCTCGTTTGTCGTCACCCAGGTCAAGGAGAGCTCCCGGCTCATCTCCGTGACCGAGGCCGCGCCGGCCGCGCAGCTGGCCCGGCCGGAGAACCAGACGGTGGCGCTGCCCGTGCCGGCCGCGCCCGTCGCCCCCGTGGCCACCGCGCCGGAGGAGCCCACGCACCCGGGTCCCGCGCAGTACCTGGGCGACTCCGCCGACCGGACCGGCTTCGGCGGCCTGGAGGCCATCGACGAGATCTCCATGGTCGCGGTGCCCGACCTGATGGCCGCCTATCAGCACGGCGCGATCGACCTGGAGGCCGTCAAGGCCGTGCAGCTCGGCCTGATCGCGCACTGCGAGCTGATGGGCGACCGGGTCGCCATCATCGACCCGCCGCCCGGGCAGAACGCCCGCCAGATCCGGGTCTGGCGCCAGGAGACGGCCGGTTACGACTCCAAGTACGCGGCTCTGTACTACCCCTGGATCAAGTCCTTCGACCCGGCCACCGGCCAGTCCCGGCTGGTCCCGCCGAGCGGCCACATCGCCGGCATCTGGGCCCGCAACGACACCGAGCGCGGTGTGCACAAGGCCCCCGCCAACGAGGTGGTGCGCGGCGCCGTCGATCTCGAGATCCAGATCACCCGGGGCGAGCAGGACCTGCTCAACCCCATCGGCGTCAACTGCATCCGCGCCTTCCCCGGCCGGGGCATCCGCGTCTGGGGTGCCCGCACCCTCTCCTCCGACCCGGCCTGGCGCTACCTGAACATCCGGCGGTACTTCAACTACCTGGAGGAGTCGATCCTGATCGGCACCCAGTGGGTGGTGTTCGAGCCCAACGACCACAATCTGTGGGCGCGTATCCGCCGCAATGTCTCGGCGTTCCTGGTCACCGAGTGGCGCAACGGCGCGCTCTTCGGCCAGAGCCCGGCGGAGGCGTACTACGTGAAGTGCGACGAGGAGACGAACCCGGCGGAGTCGGTCGACCTCGGCCGGGTGGTGTGCGAGATCGGTATCGCGCCGGTCAAGCCCGCCGAGTTCGTGATCTTCCGGCTGGCCCAGTTCTCCAGCGGCAGCGGGGAGTTGGAGGAGTAGGCCGCACCTCGCCTCCGTACCCAGCGGGACGTCCGTAGGTCGCCGGGCCCGTATCACGGCCCGGCCTCCCGGGGAACTCCCGGAGCTCCCCGAATCCCCCATGCATCCAGAGCATCACGAAGGACAGCGAACAGATGAGTCTCCAGCCGGGTGACGCCCTCACCTCACACAATTTCGGTCTGCAGATCGACGGCGTGATGGTCGAGTACCTCGCCGAGGTCAGCGGCCTCACCCTCGAACAGGACGTCATCAAGTACCAGCAGAACAACGGGTCCACCGGCAAGTCCGAGGTCGCCCTGCTGCCGGGTACGCAGAAGGACGGGCAGTGCACCGTGGTGCGCGGCATGACCCAGTCGGCGTCGTTCACCCAGTGGATCAACGACTCCATCAACGGCCGGATGTCCACGGCCCGGAAGAACGCCTCGATCATCGTGATGGACTTCGAGGACAACCCGGTGAAGCGGTACAACCTGCGCAACGCCTGGTGCAGCAAGATCGACACCAGCACGGTGAAGGCCGGCGAGGCCGCCGCGCTGACCGAGACCGTCACCATCGTGTTCGAAGAACTGGTCATCGAGTAATGCGCCGTACGGCTGCCGGAGCACCGAGCACGGCCCCCCAGATCGCGGCGGCGGGAGCGGACTTCCCCCGTTCGGCTCCCGCCGTCGCACCCCCCGCGCCGGAACCGGCCGGGACGGTGCACCGGGAGCAGTTGCGCACCGAGTTCCCCTTCGAACTGCCACGTGGCTATGTCGACGACACGGGCACGGTGCACCGGGACGGGGTGATGCGCCTGTCGACCGCCCGGGACGAACTCGTACCGCTGCGCGATGTGCGCGTCCAGGAGAACCCGGCCTATCTGTCGGTGGTGCTGCTCGGCCGGGTCATCACCCGGCTGGGCACGCTGCCGATGGTGCACGACGGGATCGTGGAGAACATGTTCGCCTCCGACCTGGCGTTCCTCCAGGACTTCTACCGCCAGATCAACGCGGAGGGCCACACCCGGGCGGCCGTCCGGTGCCCGCACTGCTCGGAGCCGTTCGAGGTGGAACTCGGCGGGAGCCGCCTGGGGGAATCGTGACGTACGCGACCGACCGGCTGCACGAGGAGATCGCGTACGTCGCCTACCACTTCCACTGGAGCCTGGAGGAGATTCTGGACCTGGAACACCCCGACCGCCGCCGATACACGGAACGGATCGCGTCCCTGGTGACGCGCGGCGCGGCGGAGGGCTGAGCGGTGGGATTCTGGGACCGGCTGCGGAGCCGGCGGGAGGAGACCCGGACGAACGGCGTTCCGGGCGGTGGCCCGGGCGGTGGCCCGGGCGGTGGCCCGGGCGGTGGCCCGGGCGGTGGCCCGGGCGGTGCTCCGGTCGTCACCGGGAGCGTGGTCGGAGCTGTCGTCGCCGCACCGGACCGGGGTACGGATCCGGGCGCGGCGGGCACCGGTGTGCCCGCGTCCCCGGCGGTCGCCGGCTGGCCGGGGCTGCCGCCGATCCGCCGGGCGGCGGGCGACACCCGCCCGGGTGTCGCGGACGCCGGGTTCGGCGGACGGCTGCCGACCTGGCAGAACCCGTCGTTCACCGGGGCGCCGTCGCCGGCGGTGCTGGACCCGGCGGTGTCCGGCGGCCTGCTCTCCGGGGCGCTCGGCGAGCCGGCCCGGCCGGCCGGGCCGGTCACCGGGCTCGAACGGCCCGCGCGCGCCCTGCCGTCGGCCCCGTCCGCCGGTGACCCGGTGCAACGGAGACTGCCGGTGGTGCCGCTGCGGGCGATACCGGCGGCGCCCGCGCCGACCGCGCCCCCGTCCCCCGGCGGGCCCGGCCCGGCCACGCCCGTTACCTCCGGCACGCCCGGTCCGGCCGCCGCGTCCCGCGCCTCGGCCGCGTCCGGGCCGCGGGCGCGCCCGGTGCCCTCCGCCGTACCGGTGCGCCCGCCGGTGAGTACGCCGGCGGGCGCACCGTCCGGGTCCGGGCGGGGCGTCCGGGTGGCGCCCGTACCGCCCGCGTCGCCCGCCCCGCGGCGGTCGGCGCCCTCGCTGACCAGGGCCCCGGCGGCGCCGGTGGCCGGCGGGCGGCGGACACTGCCCGCCACCCGCCGGTCCGGGGAGGTCCCGCCGGACTCACCGGGCGCCGCTCCTCGGGCCGACGGCGGCGACCGGGACGCGCCCGGCTCCCCTCCCCCGGGCGCCGGGTCCGGCAACGGTCCCTCCGGTGACCGGACGTCCGCGCCCGCCGGCGCCCCGGTCCAGCGCGCGGTGCGTTCGCCCCAGCTCCCACCGCCCGCACCCGCCGGGCGGCCGGGCCCCACCGGCACCCGGACCGGGTCAGCTCCTGCCGGTACGCCGACGGCCCCCCGCCCGGCACGGCGGACGCCCTCCCCGCCCGGACCCGCCCCCGTCGCCGGGTCCCCGGGGACCGAGCCCGCGTCCACCGCGCCGGCGTCCCCCGCGCCCGCCCGGCAGCCCGCTCCCCCCGCCACCCGCGCCACCACCACGCCCGGGAGCGGTACCACGACCGGCTCCCCGGCACGACGGACAACACCCCCGCCCGGCCGCCCCGCACCCGATCCGGTCACCGGCCCGGTGTCCGTCCCCGGGGCCCCGGGGACCGAGCCCGCGTCCACCGCGCCGGCGTCCCCCGCGCCCGCCCGGCAGCCCGCTCCCCCCGCCACCCGCGCCACCACCACGCCCGGGAGCCGTACCACGACCGGCTCCCCGGCACGACGGACAGCACCCCCACCCGGCCGCCCCGCACCCGACCCGGTCACCGGCCCGGTGTCCGTCCCCGGGGCCCCGGGGACCAAGCCCGCGTCCACCGCGCCCGGACCGGGCCTGCCCAGTGCCCGGACGGCACCCGCCGCCGGCCGCACCTCGCCGGCCGGTGCCACCCCGACCAGCACCCCGCCGGCCGGCGCCCCGGTACAGCGGGCGGTGGCCCGGCCCGACGCCGTCCCGGGCCCGGGGACCACTGCCCCGGCCCGGCGAGCGGCGCCCCCGCACGGTCCGGCCCCTGCCTCCCCGGCCCCCGGCCCCGCCACCGCACCCGCGTCCCGGCCGGCGCCCCCGCACACCGCCGCGCCCGCGCCCGTCCCCACGACCGGCCCCGCCACCGCCCCCGCCGGCGACGCGCGGACCGGAACCCCGGGCCGCCAGGCGCTGCCTCCGGGCGGGTATCCCTCCGCGCCGGGCGGGGACACCGCGCCCGGCCGGCCGGTGCAGCGAGCGGTGCCCCGGCAGGACCGCCCGGCTCACCCGGACCGCCCGGCCGGGGACCCCCGGCCGGGCGGCGACAGCGGTGGCGGCGCCCCCGTCCGGCGGGAGCCCGGCGGTACCGCCGGCCATGGCGGCCACCGGGCCGGCGCGGCATCCGGTCCGCCGCCGTCGCCCGCGGCGGACCGGCGAGGCGTCGTCCGCGACGGCCCCGCGCCGGGCTCCACCGGTGCCGGGGAAGCCCCGGGCGCCACCCGGCCGGCGGGCACCACCCCCTCGCCGGCCGGCCGCACGGACCACCACGCCCGTCCCGCTTCCGCGCCGGTGCCCGCCTCCGGCCGGACCGACGTGCACAGCACGCCCGGCACCGCCGGCACGCCCCCGCCCGTCCAGCGGCGGTCGACGGCCTCCCCCCGGCCGGAGGCGCCCCGTCTCGGACCGACAGCCGCACCGGCACCGGTGCGCCGCGCGCCGGACACTCCGGCTCCCCCGGTATCGGGTAGGGCTCCGAACCCGGTATCCGGTACGGCTCCGAACCCGGGCGCCGGCGGCTCCGCCGTCCCACCGCGCCCGGCACCGGCCCCGGTGCGGCGCTCCACGGAAGAGCCGGCCGCCACGCCGGGCTCGCCCACGGCCGGCCCCGCCCCCGCCTCCCGCCACGGTGCCGTCCCCGGTGGGCGGCCGCTCCCGGCCGCCCCCGGGCCGGTGAGCGCTCGGGCCTCTTCCCGGCAGTCCCCCGACCCGGCGCCCGTACAGCGGAGCCGGCGCGGCGCCACGGCACCCCGCACGGGGCTCGGGGCCCCCGCCCCGTCGAGCCCCGCACCCCGGCCGGCCCCGCCCGCACCTCCGACCCTGCCCGCACCTCCGGCCCTGGCCGCACCTCTGGCCCCGCCCGTACCTCTGGGCCCGCCCAGAGTGCCCGACGCCACCGGCTCGGTACCGGCTCACACGCCCCGCGCCGCCGCCCCGGTACCGGCCGCCCCGGCACCGGTCGCCACCGGCCCGGTGCGGGCCGCCTCTGTCCCGGCACCGGATACCCGTGCCGTACGGCGTTCGCCGCTCGGCGCGCCCCTCGCCGCCGCGCCCTCCGGGGCCGCGCCCCTCGCCGGGCGGGCCACGGGACCGGGCGGCGGCCCCGGCCGTACCGGGGGCCCTGCCTCCCTGCCGGTCCAGCGGGCCGCCGCCACCCGCAGCGCGCCGGCATCCGTACCGCCGGCCGTCCCCGTACCCCACCCGACCAGCCCGCCCGGCACCACCGTCCCGCCCGGCACCACCGTGCCCTCGGCAACCGCCCCCGTGCTCACACCGGCACCGGTTCCCGTACCGCCCGCAGCCGCACCCGCGTCCGCGCCGGTACCGGCTCCCGTACCGCCCGCCGCCCCCGCACCGATCCACACCAGTAGCACCACCTCCGGCGCCTCCCGCGCCACGGTCCAGCGCGCCCCGGCGACGCGCCCCGCGCCGGCTCCGCCCGTACCCCTGCACCGCTCCACCCCGCCCACCGCCGCCGGACAGGCCCGGCTCCCCGTGGCGCCCCTGTCGCCGCCCCCGCTCCCTTCGCCGCCCGGCGCTCCGGTGGCACCGCCGTCCCCGCGGCCGGCGGGCGCCGACGGCGGAACCGCCGTCCAGCGCCTGCCCACGCGCGACCGCCACCGCACCACCGGGGCCCTCGCCTCGGCCACGGCGGCCACCCTGGCCGGCATCCTGGAACGCCAGCAGAACCCGCCGGTCCCCCGGCCGGACGACCCGCCCCCCGCCTACAGTCCGCTCCCGGGCCCCGGCGGGTCACCGGCCGGTGATCCGCCGCCGTACACCCCGGGTGTCCCACCGCCGCCGTACGCGGTGGACGACCCGGCGCCGCGTGCGGAGGCAGCCCCGCCGCCCGCGTACACGGCGGTCCGCCCCGGCGGGTTCGACCCGCGCGAGCTCACCGAGTTCCAGCTCGACGAACTGGCGCACCGGATCATCGGCCGCGTCACCCGGCTCCTCCGCACCGAACTCCGCCTGGACCGCGAACGGATCGGCCGGCTCCGCGACCCGCGCCGCTGACCGCGCACCACCGACCCACCCGACCCACCACGGGCCGGCCACCCCGCAACGGAGCGGCCGGCACCACGGACACGACAGAGAGGCGCACCCCCGATGCCCCGCCAGGACCCGGGCTCCACCATCTGGTTCACCCTCACCATCGACGGCGAGAGCCTCGGCTTCTTCAACGGATGCGAGGGCCTGTCGTCCCAGGTGGAGGTCGAGCACCGGCAGGAGGGCGGCAACAACGGCTTCGTCTGGGCGCTGCCGACCCGTGTCACCTTCTCCACCATCCGGCTGACCCGCCCGCTGACCCCGGACACCACCAAGGTCGCCAAGTGGATCTCCTCCGTACAGACCGGGATCAAGCGGCCCACCGCGCAGATCGCGGCGCTGCGCGCGGACGGGTCGGAGGTCGCCCGCTGGGGACTGATCGACGTGCTGCCCGTCAGCTGGCAGGGGCCGCGGCTCGACCCGGCAAGTCCCGCCGTCGCCACGGAAGTCCTGGAGATCGCCCACCACGGCTTCACCGACTGACGGAGCCGCCGGGCCCGCCGCACCCGGCGGCCCCGGAACGAACGCGCAGCCTCCAGGAAGCAAGGACCCGCAGAGGAAGACCCCATGGCCAAGAGCAACAAGGGCGCCGGCAAGAGCCTGGTGCGCGCCACCCTCGCCATTCTCGAACCGCCGGTCGGCACCAGCACCACACCCCGCGGGCTCATCCGGCGATTCGGCTTCGACTTCAACCCGGCGCAGCTCTCGATCAGCCGCCGCGCCCAGTGGCAGGTGACCACCACCCCTGCCGTACGGGACGGCGCCAAGCCGGAGTTCATGGGTCCCGAGCCCCGTGAGATGACGGTCGAGATCTTTCTCGACTCCTCCGGCGAGCCGACCGGCAACACGGTCCTGAAGAAGGTGGAGGCGCTGCTGAGCTGCTGCGAGACGACCACCAAGAGCATCGCCGCCGATCAGCCGTCACCGCCGTGGGTGGTCTTCGAGTGGGGTTCGTTCTCCACGGCGCGGTTCGTCGCGTACGTCTCCTCCGTCGACGCCTCCTACACCCTGTTCGGCACCACCGGTGTGCCGATCCGCGCCACCTGCCAGATGCGGCTGCACGAGATCCCCTCCCTGACGAAGCGCCAGAACCCGACATCGGGCGCGCTCACCGCGCAGCGCGTCCACCGGGTCGTCGCGGGCGACACTCTGCAGTCGCTGGCCTGGCGGGAGTACGGCGACGCCACGGCCTGGCGGGCGATCGCGGAGACCAACGGCATCGACGACCCGGCCGCGCTGCCCTCCGGCACCGAACTGGTCATGCCCGCCGCCGAGGAGGTGCGCCGCTGATGGTGAGGACCGCGTTCTCCAGCATCATCCGGGTCACCATCGGCGGCGCGCGGCTGTCGCCCGAGATGGCCCCGCTCCTCGTGGACGGCTGGGTCGACCAGGGGGCCGGTGTGCCCGCCGCGTTCCGGCTCACCTTCCGCGATCCCTACCGGCTGGTCCTGGGCGAGCTCGGGGTGCAGTTCGGCACCGAGGTGGTGCTGACCCCGGTGGCCGACGGCGAGGGCACCGGCGACCCGCTGCTGACCGGCGAGGTCACCGGCATGGAGGCCGACTACGACGGCAACGGCAGCTATACGGTGATCCGCGGCTACGACTACGGCCACCGCCTGATGCGCCAGCGCCGGGTCGCCGCGTACCAGAACCAGACGGCCGCCGACATCGCCCGCACCCTCGCCGCCCGGGACGGCGTACCCCTCGGCCGGATCCAACCGACCGACACGCTCTACGAGTTCCTCAGTCAGCCCAATGTCACCGACTGGGACTTCCTGGCCCGGCTGGCCGACGAGAACCAGCGGGTGATGTCCCTCGACGCCAAGGGCCGGTTCCAGTTCGTCGCGCCCAAGCCGTCCTCCGGCGCCCCCTCGCCCAAAACGGACGGCGAGACGAGCCCCTTCGTCCTTCAGGCCGGCCACGACATCCTGCGGCTGCGGGCCGCCGTCACCGCCGCCGACCAGGTGGGCAAGGTCGAGTCGCGCGGCTGGAACGTCACCACCAAGAAGAAGATCAAGCAGATCCACTCCGTCACCACCGATCCGGGTATCGGCATCGGCACCAGCCCCGGTCAGATCGCCGGGAAGTTCAAGGCGGCCAAACTGGTGGAGACCGACGCGCCGTACGACAAGGAGCCCGAGGTCCGGCACGCGGCCGAGGCGCTCGCCGCCGACATCACCTCCTCCTTCGCCGAACTGGAGGTCGTGGCCCGCGGCAATCCCCGGCTGCGGCCCGGTGTCCCGGTGGCGCTGGCCGATGTCGGCAAACCCTTCGAAGGCAAGTACACCGCCACCTCGGTCCGGCATGTCTTCGGCGACGGCAAGCACTACGAGACCTGGGTGACCGTCAGCGGACGCCAGTGGCGTTCGCTGTACGGTCTGACCTCGGGCGGCGGCGGGGAGGGCGCGGGTTCCCGGCTGCCCGGCGTCGCCAACGCCCTGGTCACCGATGTGCAGGACCCCCTCCGGCAGGGCCGGGTCAAACTCCACTTCCCCTGGCTGGACGACGCCTACGTCAGTGACTGGACGCGCACGGTGCAGCTGGGCGGCAAGGGCGGTGGCGGCGTCTTCCCCATGGACGTCGGGGACGAGGTGCTCGTCGGCTTCGACCGCGGCGCGCTGGACCATCCGTTCGTGATCGGCGGGCTCTACAACGGCCGCGACAAACCGACCCCGGTCGGTGACGTGCCGCTGCACGACGGGCTGAAGAAGCAGGCCGTCCGGCACACTCTGTCGGACCGGCAGGGCAACCGTGTCGACCTGCTCAGCCAGCGGACCGGCCGCCGGAAGCAGGGCGTCCGGATCTCCACCGGCAACGACAGGCTCGTCGTCAACCTGGACCGCACCCGGACCGAGATCACCGTCGACAGCGCCGGCGCCGTCACCATCAAGGGCGGCCGCTCGGTGTCGATCGACGCGGGCACCGACCTCAACCTCAGCGCCAAGCGCCGGATCAGCATCAAGAGCGGCGGGCTCCTGGACATCCAGGGCCGCGGGGTGGTCAACCTCCGATCGCTCGGCGGCGCCGTCTCGGTCGACGCGATGGGCGCGCTCAGCTTCAAGGCGCTGGGCGCCACCGTGATCAATTCGGTCGGGACGATCCAGCTCACCGCCGCCGCCAATGTCGGCATCCGGGCCGCCTCGCTCATGCTCCAGGGCGTGGTGCTCGTCAACAACAAGCCCTATCCGCTGCCATGACAGCAGCCCTGACAACAGCCGTGTCGACGGCCCTGACGGCAGCCGTGACAACAGCCACGACGACGGCCGTGACGGCGACCGTGTCAACAACCGTGACGACGCCCTGCCCGGCTCAAGTGTCCACTGATCGAGGGGTGGTTGTGTGATGGCCGAACAATTCGTCGGCTCCGGCTGGGCGTTCCCGCTGCGCATCGGGCCCACCGGCGGCATCGCCCTGGTCAGCGGGGAGCGCGAGGTCGAGGAGGCCATCCGGCTCGTCCTGGCCACGGCGCCCGGGGAACGGCCGATGCGGCCCGAGTTCGGCTGTGCCATCCACGACCTGGTCTTCGCGCCGGTCAACGAGGAGACCGCCGGCCGGATCCAGCACGAGGTCCTGTCCAGCCTGGACCGCTGGGAGCCCCGGATCGAGGTCCAGGACGTGGAGGTCACCGCCGGCACCGACCGGAGTGTGCTGTACATCGACGTCCGCTACGCCATCCGCGGGACCAACAACCCGCGCAGCCTGGTCTTCCCCTTCTATGTCATCCCCTCTCACGAGGAGCCCGGTCCGCCCGGCTCCTCGGACGGTCCCGGTGGCCCGGCCGGCCCGGGCTTCCACCCCGAAAGCGAACGCTGATGTCCCTGCCCTCCCCCAATCTCGACGACCGCCGCTTCCAGCAGTTCGTCGACGACGCCAAGCGCTACATCCAGCAGCGCGCCCCCGAGTGGACCGACCACAATGTCTCCGACCCCGGCGTCACCCTGGTGGAGACGGTCGCGCACATGGCGGACCAGATCGTCTACCGCCTCAACCGGGTTCCGGAGAAGAACCACCTCGCCTTCCTCGATCTCGCCGGGATCACCCTCTTCCCGCCGTCGGCCGCCCGCACCGAGGTCACCTTCTGGCTGTCCGCGCCGCAGGAGGAGCCGGTGGCGGTGCCGGTCGGCACCGAGGTCGCCACCCTGCGCACCGAGCGCGACGAGGCGGTCGTCTTCGCCACCGAGCGCGAACTGACCGTGGTCCCGTGCTCGCTGAGCCGTCTGGTGGTCCAGCACCAGGGCGAGCCCGTCACCGACCGCACCACCGAACTGGCCGAGGGCCAGGACCTGTTCTGCTTCTCGGAGGCACCCAGGCCCGGTGACTGCATGCTGCTCGGCCTCTCCGCCGCCGCCCCGCACTGCGCGCTCGCGCTGGAACTCGACAGCCGCGTCGACGGTGTGGGCGTCGACCCCCGGCAGCCCCCGCTCGCCTGGGAGGCGTGGACCGAGGACGGCTGGCGGCCCTGTGAGGTCGACCGCGACGGCACCGGCGGTCTCAACCGCCCCGGTGACATCGTGCTGCACCTCCCCGGCGGCCATGTGCTGTCCCGCAACGGGGGTCAGGAGGCCGGGTGGCTGCGCTGCCGGGTCACCGAGCCGCTGCCGGGCCAGCCCTTCTACACCACCTCCCCCACCATCCGGTCCGCCGAGGCCTACACCATCGGCGGCACCACCGGCGCCGTGCACGCCGAGACGGTGTACGACGAGGCCCTCGGGGAGTCCACCGGGCTGCCCGGCCAGCGGCTGCGCCTCGCCCACGCCCCGGTCGTCGCCGACGACCCGCCGCTGCTGCTCCAGACCGCCGGGCACGACGGCTGGCAGGACTGGCGGGTCGTCCCGCACTTCGCGGGCTCCCGCCCCGACGACCACCACATCACCCTGGACGCCACCACCGGGGAGATCGCCTTCGGCCCCGCCGTCCGCGAACCCGACGGCAGCCTGCGCCAGTACGGCTCCGTCGCCCCCAAGGGCGCGGTCGTCCGGGCCCGCCGCTACCGCACCGGCGGGGGCCGGGCCGGCAATGTGGCGCGGGGCGCCGTGCAGGTGCTGCGCACCTCCATCCCGTACGTCTCCGAGGTCGTCAACCGCGAGGCCGCGCGCGGCGGTGTGGACGGCGAGACGGTGGAGGAGGCGAAGCTCCGGGCCCCCATCACCCTGCGCGCCCAGGAACGCGCCGTCACCCTGCGCGACTACGAGGAGCTCGCCCGCCGGGCCGCGCCGGAGACCGCCCGGATCACCTGCCTGGAGGGCGAGGAGGGGGAGCACGGCGCCTACGCGGTCCGGGTGCTGGTCGTCCCGCAGGCCGTCGCCGACCCAGGCGGCCGGCTCCGCTTCGAACAGCTGGTGCCCGGTGACGCCCTGCTCGCCCGGATCACCCGCCATCTCGACGAGCGCCGGCTCATCGGCACCCGTCTCGCCGTCGGGCCGCCCTACTACCAGGGCGTCACCGTCGTCGCCACCGTGCACGCCTTCCGGGGCGTCGACACCGACCGGGTACGCCGCCGGGCCCACGACGCCCTCTACCGCCATCTGGACCCGCTGACCGGCGGCGCGGACGGGCGCGGCTGGCCGTTCGGGCGTCCGGTCCAGTCCGGTGAGGTCTTCGCCGTACTGCAGCGCGTCCCCGGCGTCGAGCTGGTCGACAAGGTGGTGCTGCACCCCGCCGACCCGCTCACCGGCAAGCGCGGCGACGCCACCGACCGCATCGATCTCGCGCCCCCGTCCCTCGTCTTCTCCTACGACCACCGGGTCCGGGTCATCGGGGACGGCGCATGACCGGCCACCGGGGCTCCATCGACGGTCTGGGCTCCTCCGCCCCCATCGGCGCCATGCTCCCCGCCGTCTACGCCGACGACGACCTCGCCCAGCGCTTCGTCGCCGGGCTGGACGAGGTGCTCGCCCCCATTCTCAATGTGCTCGACTGTCTCGACAGCTACTTCGATCCCGCCCTGACCCCGGCCGACTTCGCCCAGTGGCTCGGCACCTGGGTCGGCGCCGAGACCGACGGCACCGAACCCGAGCCCCGGCTGCGGGCCGCGGTGGCCGCCGCCGCCCGGCTGCACCGGGTGCGCGGCACCCGGCAGGGCCTCGCCGAGGCGGTACGGCTCGCGTTCGGCGTCACGCCCGAGATCAGCGAGAGCGGCGGCGCCGACTGGAACGCCCGCCCGCTCGGCCCGTTCCCCGGGGCCCCGCGCCCCCGCCTCCATGTCTCCCTGCGGCTGCCCGAGCCCGCTCCGGCGGACCTCCACCGCCTGGACGCCCTGGTCGCCTCCGCCCGCCCCGCCCATATGCCCTACACCGTCGAAGTGACCGCCGCCGAAAGGACCCCGGAGCGATGACCAGCCAGAACTGCGCCGAGTGCGGAACCCGCGCGGAACCGGGCCAGTCCTTCTGCGACGCCTGCGGCGCCGTACTCGGCTGGGACCCGGCCGGCGCCCGCGCCCCGCGCCCCGCGGCCCCCGCCGGAAGCGCGGCCGGCCGGGACGCCGCCCGGGACACCCTCGACCGCCCCGGCTCCCCCGGCGGCGGCCCGGCCCCCGCCCCGCACGGGCGCCCCGCCCCGGCCACCGCCTCTGCCTCCGCCTCTGCCTCTGCCTCTGCCTCTGCCGGTGACCGGTACGGTGCCGATACGGCCGGTGACGGCCGGGCCGGTGGCGGTACCGGCCGGGCGGCCACCGGCACCGGGCCCGGCACCGCTGCCGGCTCGGGTTCCGGCGCCGGGTTCGGCTCAGGCGCGGGTTCCGGCGCGGGCTCCGGCCCGGGCGCGGGTTCCGGCGCCGGGTTCGGCTCGGGCTCCAGTTCCGGCGCGGGCTCCGGCTCGGGCGCGGGTTCCGGCTTCAGCGATCGTGCGGCGACCACCGGCGAGCCGTCGCGCCCGGACCACCCGGACTACCCGGACCGCCTGGACCACCCGGCCGCCCCGGATCCGGCACGCCCGGCGGACCGGGCCGACACCAGGGGTACGGCAAGCGCCGACGACCGGGACACCGACGAGCTGCCGCGCACCCCCGGCGCCCCCGGCGCGGACAGCGCCGCCCGCACCGTGCCGCTCCCGGCGACCGGCGGCGAGCCCGCCTCCCCGACGGCCGATGCCGACCGCGCCCGTTCCCTGCTGGTCCCGGTGGCCGACCCCGGGGTCCAGGGGCCGCCCCCGGCCGTCGCGCCGGTCCTGCCCGGCCGTCCCGACGCCGGACGGCCGCAGGTCCGGGCCCCCGGGCACCGGCCGGACACCGGGGACGGCCCGCCCTGCCGCTGGTGCGCCACCCCCAACCACCCCGACCGGCACTTCTGTGTGCGCTGTGCCATGCCGCTCGCCGAGGACCCGGCCGCGCGGCCCGCCGGCCGCCGTCCCTGGTGGCGCCGTCTCCTCGGCGGCCGGCACCGGGACGTCCCCTGGGCGGGTGACCGGCCCCCGCTGCGCCGTGCCTTCCACCGGGTCGGCACCTGGATCGGCGTGGCGGTCGCCCTGACCCTCGTCGTGCTCGCCGTCCGCTACGTACCCGACGGGATCCAGGCCACCCG
Organism: Streptomyces pyxinae; assembly: GCF_024756275.1. Taxonomy (GTDB): domain Bacteria; phylum Actinomycetota; class Actinomycetes; order Streptomycetales; family Streptomycetaceae; genus Streptomyces; species Streptomyces pyxinae. Next base: position 177,797 of record NZ_JANUGQ010000014.1, read on the forward strand.
CGACCACTTCGCCAAACGCGCCCCGGTCGCCCCCGACGGCTCCCGGGCCTCCCGCTCGTTCCCCGGGCACAAGCCGTCGCTCGCCTTCGACACCCGGAGCAACACCTGGTGGGGCCCGGGCGTCGCGCAGTCCGGCCAGGGCGAGTGGATCGAGGCGTCCTTCAGCGAGCCCACCCGTCTGCTGGACGTGATCATCACCCCGGGTGTCTCCGGCCGCCCCGACAAGCTGAGCCAATCGGCGCTGCCGCACCGCGTCAAGGCGACGATCACCACCAAGGACGGGAAGACCCAGACCCGTGACCTGGTGCTCGACCAGGGCGCAGGCGGCCAGCGCCGGCCCTTCGCCGTCGGCGAGGTCACCAGAGTCCGCTTCACCGTCGAATCGGCCTACGCGACCTCGGCCGACAAACAGGTCGCCATCGCGGAGATCGAGTTCTTCGGCCCGTCCAGCGCCAACCGCGTCTGACCCGCTCTCGCCCGCCCCGCCCGCGCCGCCGCCCGGCGGTCCGGACGGGGCCGGGCGGCGGAGTCCGCCGCCCCGCCGGGTCGCCGCCGGGCCGGGCGGCGGGCGCCCGGCGGTGACGGAGGCGCCGCGAGAGAAACGAGGGGCACCTGGGACAATGGCGGACATGGACATCCGCCGCAGGAACAATGTCACGGTCACCGGCAACCCGCAGGGGCGGGCGGTGGTGCTGGCACACGGGTTCGGGTGCGACCAGAACATGTGGCGGCTGACGGTGCCCGCGCTGGCCGAGGACCACCGGGTGGTGCTGTTCGACTACGTCGGCTCGGGCGCCTCGGACCTGTCGGCGTTCCGCGAGGACCGCTACGCCTCCCTGGAGGGGTACGCGCGGGACGTGGTGGAGGTCTGCGAGGCGCTCGATCTGCGCGACGCGGTGTTCGTGGGGCACTCGGTCAGCGCCATGGTCGGAGTGCTCGCCGCCGCCGCGGCGCCGGAGCGCATCGGGGCGCTGGTGATGGTCGCCCCGTCGCCGCGGTACATCGACGACGAGGACTACCGGGGCGGGTTCAGCGCCGAGGACATCGACGAGCTGCTCGACTCCCTGGAGTCGAACTACCTGGGCTGGTCGGCGGCGATGGCGCCGATGATCATGGGAAACCCGGAGCGGCCCGAGCTGGGCGACGAGCTGACCCGCAGCTTCTGCGCGACCGACCCGGACATGGCACGCGTCTTCGCCCGGACCACGTTCCTGTCGGACTCGCGCGACGATCTCAGGACGGTCGCCGTGCCGACGCTGGTGCTGGAGTGCGCCCAGGACCTCATCGCTCCCCGCGAGGTCGGCGCCTTCGTCCACCGGGCGATCCCCGGCTCGGAGCTGGTCACCCTCGACGCCACCGGGCACTGCCCGCAGCTGTCGGCGCCCGAGGCCACCAACGCGGCGATCACCGGCTTCCTGGCCGGGTCGCGGTGATGTGCCGCACCGGGCACCGGCCCGACCCGCACGAACCGGAGCGCGGCGACACCTCCGACACGGCGTTCGCCGCGCTGCTGGAGGACAGCGCGGAGGAGCTGTACGAGAGCGCGCCCTGCGGGTACCTGTCGACGCTGATGGACGGCACCGTCGCGAAGGTCAACACCACGCTGCTGAACTGGCTGGGCCTTGAGCGGACGGCGGTGGTGGGCCGGAAGCGGTTCACCGATCTGCTGACCGTCGGCGGCAGGCTGTACCACGAGACGCACCTCTCGCCGCTGCTGCGGATGCACGGCGAGATCAACGGCATCGCCCTGGAGATCAGGCGGCCCGGCGGCGGGCGGATGCCGGTCCTGGTCTCCGGCGCGGTCAAGTACGGCAGCACCGGCGAGCCGCTGCTGACCCGCCTCACCGTCTTCGACGCCCGGGAGCGCCGCGCGTACGAGGAGGAGCTCCTGCGCAGCCGGAAGGCCGCCGAGGAGTCCGCCCGGCAGGCGCGGGCCGACCGCGCCCGGCTGCAGGACGCTCTCGCCGTGCTCCAGCAGTCGCTGCTGCCCGCCACCCTGCCGCCGGTCCCCGGGGTGGACACGGCCGCCCACTACCACACCGCCTCCCCCGACCGGCTCGGCGGCGACTTCTACGACGTCTTCCCCCTGGACGGCACCCGCTTCGCCTTCTTCCTCGGCGATGTGTGCGGCAAGGGCCCCCAGGCCGCCGCCCTCACCTCGCTGACCCGCTACACCCTGCGCGCCGCCGCCCTGCACGACCCGGACCCCGTCTCGGCGCTGTCCACACTCAACACGGTGCTGCACGAGCGGTACACCGGCGGCGACCCCCGCTACTGCACCGCGATCTTCGGCGTCCTCGACCCCGACCCCGTCACCGGGCGGGTGGCCGTCCGCCTCGCCTCCGGCGGCCATCCCCCGGCGCTCGTCGTACGGGCCGACGGCCAGGCCGACTTCCTGGCCACCCCCGGCGGCCTGCTGGTCGGCGTGCTCCCCGACCCGCACTTCACCGCCGCCGCCACCACGCTCGGCCCCGGCGACAATCTGCTCCTCTACACCGACGGCCTCACCGAGGCACGTACCGGCGAGGACCGCACCGCCCTCTACGGAGACCAGGCCCTGCGCGACTTCTGCGCACACCGTGCCGGCGAGCCGGCCCCGGCCCTCGTCCTCGCGCTGACCGGCCTGCTGGACGAGCTCGGCGAGGGGCTGGACGACGACACCGCCCTGCTCGCCTTCGGCGTCCCCACCCGTCCCGCCCCCGGCCCGGCAACGAAGAACCCCTCATGAGCCCGCTGAACTTCATCACCCGCACCGCCCCGACCGGTCCCGTCCTGGAGATCGCCGGCGATCTCGACTACGCCCACGCCCCCCAGTTGCACGCCCAGCTGCCCGGCCTGGACCTCCGGCCGGGGCAGCGTCTGGTGATCGACCTCGCCGGTATGGAGTTCTGCGACTCCACCGGCATCACCGCCCTGCTCGCCGCCCGCAACCACGCCCACGCCGCCCGGGCCGACATCGCCCTGGCCGCCGTACCCGCCCACACCCTGCGCGTCCTGCGCGTCGTCGGCCTGGACCAGGTCTTCGCCATCCACCCCGACAGCGGGGCCGCCACCCGCCCCTGACCCGGCCTCACCCCGAGGCGGGAGGCGGTGCCTTCCCCCGGCCCGCACGTCTCCGTACCGTCAAGTTCGTCACAGGTCTGTAAGAACGGCACCTCGGCCTGCAAGATTCCGTCTCACCCGACGACCGAACGACGCAGCAGAGAACGAGGAGCCGAGCGGGCATGGTGTGGAGCAAGGCAGGGGGAGCGTACAGCCGGGTACTGGCGGCCGTCACCGGAGCGGCCTTCCTGACGGCGGCGGCGACGGGATGCGGCACCCGGCCCGGGGACACCGGCCCGGCGCCGGCCGCGCCCGGCTCGCCCGGGAAGCCGTCCGCCCAGGCCGGGATACGCCCGATACCCGGCCAGACCTCCCGGCCGGACGCGAGCCTGCCCGCGCCGCTGGTCAGCATGGACCTCTCGCACGACTCGGACAAGGGCGCGCGGGGCGTGAACATCACCATCGACGACGGTCCGGACCCGGTCTGGACCCCGCGAGTCCTGCGACTGCTCAAGGACAACGGGGTGAAGGCGACCTTCTGCATGGTCGGTCCCCAGGCCGAGGCCCACCCCGGCCTGGTCAAGGACGTCGTCGCCGCCGGGCACCTGCTGTGCGCCCACTCCCTCTCCCACGACACGGCGATGGACCACAAGTCGCGCGACTACCAGGCCAAGGAGGTCCTGGAGAGCGCGCGCATGATCACCGAGGCCTCGGGGGGCGTCAAGCCGCTCTACTACCGCGCTCCCGGCGGCGCCTTCACCCCCTACAGCCGCCAGTTGGCCGCCGCCCACGGGATGCGCCCCCTGGGCTGGAACGTGGACTCCAAGGACTTCAAGCGGCCCGGCTCGGCCGCCATCGTACGGACCGTCAAGAACGAGCTGTCCAACGGCCCGACCGTCCTCTTCCACGACGCCGGCGGCGACCGGAGCCAGACCGTGGCGGCCCTGCGCGAGATCCTGCCGTGGCTCAAGCACCAGGGCCGCGAATTCGGCTTTCCGGAACGCTGACCCGGCCGGCCCGGCGACCGCCCGCCCGCCGCCGGGCCGCTGTCCGCGTCTCAGCGGGCCTCCGGCAGCGGGACGCTGGCATGTGCGGCCCCGCCCGCGAGGCGGGTGGGGCCCAGGGACGTGCCGAGTGCCTATCGACGCCTGCGGCGGCGCAAGAAGTCGCGGAAACTCTCCGAGGTGGCCCAGGAGTAGAACACCAGCGCGGCTACCGCGAGAATCACGATGATCGTTGGTACCACGGTGGGCCCCCTTCCGAGGGGGCGCCCCCGCGGTGGGGGCGCCCCGGTCGCTTCTCATCGGTCGCTCAGACGAGTTTGGTCACTGCCTTGCCGACCTGGTAGATGTCCTTCAGCTTTCCTGCCCCGTCCAGGGTCTTGCCGAGCTTCGGGCTCACATAGTCCTCGACCACGTCGACGGCGACGTCCTGGGCGCAGCCGCTGACGGCCGCCCCGACCGCGCCCACTCCCGTCGCCGCGGCGCCGGTGATGAATCCGACGAGGAGCCCCTGACCGGCGCCTTTCAGGCAGGACTTGGCGTATTTGCCCCAGGCGATGTATCCGGTGGGGTCGATGCGGTTGACGGGGTCGCCCTCGGCGTAGAGGTAGGGGTTGACCTCCTGGCCGGAGGGGTCGGGCTGGGTGAAGCGGACGGTCTGCGGGTCGTAGTAGCGGGCCCCGAAGTGGTAGAGGCCGGTCGGGTCCTGCTGGCCGCCCGTGAAGCGGAACGGCTGGGGCACCGTCTCGGCGGTGCCGGCCCTGGCCTCACCGCCGGGGGTGTACAGGTAGGTGTTGACCCGCTTGCCCGACTCGTCGACCAGGCCGATGACCGAGCCGAGGGCGTCGGTGAGGTAGTAGTGGCTGCCGCCGCCGGTGGAGACGGAGTTGAGGGTACCGCCCGGTTCGCGGATGAACTCGGTGTCCTTGCCGCCGGTCGTCTGGCCGGACAGCCCGAGGGGTCCGTTGTGGAAGACGGTGTCGCCCAGGCGGGTGCGCTCGCTGCTGTCGGTGCTGGCGTACTGCGCGGCATAGGAGGTACCGCCGGTGGTCAGGGACTTGAGCTGGCCGTACGCGGTGTACTGCTCGTTGGTGCGGGCGGTCTGGGAGGTGGGTGCGCCCGCGGTCTCGTTGCCCGCCGTGTCGTAGGACCATCCGGTGGTGATGCCGTTGCGGGCGGTCAGCTGCGAGGCGTCGTTGTAGGTGTAGGCGGTGGACGCCGGGCAGCCGGGGGTGTCCCCCCGCGAGGTGAGGTTGCCGGCCGGGTCGAAGCAGTACTGCCACGACCTCTGAACACCCGTCGGCTCGGTCTCCCTGGCCAGCGACAGCCGTCCGGCCCCGTCGTAGGAGTAGTCGGTACGGACCTTGGTCAGGGCGTCGGTGCGGCTGCGGATCTTCGTGCCGTCCGTCGCGGTGCCGCCGGCGGAGTAGCCGTAGGTGTAGGCGAGGTGGCTGAGGACGACGCCGGAGGGCGCGGTGACCCGGATGTCCTGCGGGCGGCCCGAGGCGTCCAGCGCCTGGCTCTGCACGGTGCCACCGGGATACGTGGTCTTGGTGCGCCGGTCCTCGTTGTCGTACTCGAAGGCGGTCTTCTTGCCCTGCGGGCCGGTGAGCCGGGTCAGCCGGTCGGCCGCGTCCCACTCGTAGGCCGTGGTGCCGCCCGGGTCGCGGTAGGTGTCGACGTTTCCGTCGGCGGTGTAGGCGAGGACGGTCTGCGAACCGTCCTGGAGGGTGCGGACCGTCTCCCGGCTCAGGGCGTCGAACTGATAGCGCTGGGTGCCGGTGGCGTCGGTACGGGCGACGAGGTTGCCGTCGCCGTCGTAGGTGTAGGTGACGTCCGGGGAGCCGGTCGCCGTCACCGCGGTCACCCGGTCACGCCGGTCGTAGGTGTAGGTGACCTTCACCCCGCGTCCGTCGGTCGTGCTGGTGGTGCGTCCGAGCGCGTCGTAGGTGTAGGTGGTCCTGCCCAGCGGAGCGGGCGGCGCGGCGCTGTCCAGGTTGCCCGCGCCGTCGTAGTGGAACTCCGTCTTCTTGCCGTTCCCGTCCGTGGCGGTGCACACCTGTCCCTGGAATCCGCCGCACCGCGGAGTGGCCTCGTTGTAGGTGAAGTTCCGGGTACCACCGCCGGTGCCGGTGCTGGCGACAGACTTGGTGTTGCCGGCCGTGTCGTAGGTGTAGTCGGTCTTCTCGCCGTCGGCGCCCGTGTCGGTCTGGGGACGCTCGGCGCCGGCCACCGTCTGCCACTGGGCCGTGGCGGTCGCCCCGGTGGGCAGCTTCATCGACTTGGGGTTGTTGCGGTCGTCCCAGCCGTAGCTGGTCACATTGCCGCCGGAGCCGCCGCTCCCGGTGCCCATGGCGTCGGTGGCGCTCTGCAGCAGGTGGTTCTGGTAGGTCGAGGCCCGGGCGTGGCCCAGCGGGTCGGTGACCTTCAGCATCTCGCCGTCGGCGTTGTGCTCGTACGTCGTCCTGTGGCCGAGCGGGTCGGTCACCGTCGTGGTCCCCTGCTCCCCGGGGGTGGCGGCGCTGTAGGCGTAGGTGTGGGTGGGCCCGCTGCCGCCGGTGCCGTTCTCCGCGTAGCGGCGCATGGAGGTGATCCGGTCGGCGGCGTCGTAGGTGAACGCGGTCGAGCGCCCCTCGGCGCTGGTCACCTTCACCACCCGGCCGTCGCCGTCGTAGCCGAAGGCCGTGGTCTGCCCGGTGGTGTCGGTGGTGCGTGTGATGTTGCCGTGCTCGGCGCTCAGGTCGTAGGTGACCGTGCGGCCGGTGCTGTCCTTGGCGCTCCAGCGGATCGCACTGGTCTTGGTCAGGTCGATCCAGCGGCCGGAGCGGGTCTCGGTCAGCTTGAAGCCCGCCGAGGCGCCCGTCGCCGGATCGAGGTGCGCGGTGACACTCAGGACACCGCCGTTGCGGTCGGTGGACTTGGTGAGGCGGCCACCGGCGTCGTAGGTGTCGGCCGTACCCGATCCGCGGTCGGTCAGGGTGTAGGTGCCGTCGGCGTTCTTGCGCAGGTCCTTGGAGTAGCCGGTCGGAGTGGTGAAGGTACCGTCGGCCTTGCGCCCGAACTCCACCGTGGCGCCCGTGTCGTCGTAATCGAGCACGGAATTCGCGCCGGAGACGTCGAGGTTGCGCTCCCAGTTCAGCCACCACGGGCGGCTGACCTGGCCGTTCGGCGCGGTGAACGCGTTGTACGTCCGGTTGAGCTGCAGCTTCTGCCCGACCCCCGCGACGTCGAAGTCGGTGGTGGCGAGCATCAGGTTGCCGGTGGAATAGTCGATCCGGCCGGTCAGCGCGTCGGTCATCCGGAAGCCGAAGACGCGGTGCCAGGGCACGTCGCCCTGCCCGCGCGGCACGAATCCCGCGGTGGGAGCGAGCGGTCGGGGCGCGGAGCGTCGGCCGGCATCGCGCAGCCGCTCCGACTCCCGCTGCCACCAGGCCCGTTCGGCGGCCGTGGGGGCGGTGGAGGGGACTGTGCGGGGCGGCCGGGTCGTCCCGTCCAGGACCGGGGGCATCGCGGAGCGGCCGTGGTCACCCCAGTGCGAACCGCCGGCGGGCGAGGGGCTGGGCGCGGCGAGGGCGGGGGCCGTGGCAGCGCCGAGGGCGAGAGCGGCGAACACCGCGGTGAAGGAGCGGGCGGCCCGGTGCCGTCCGGAGTGCGAGCGTCTGGTGCCGGCGCGCGGCAGGAACATGGTTTCCCCCCTGGAAGAACACGGTGCCACGACGGCCACAGTGGCCGCCGGGCTCCCTCAAGGTGACATGCACCCGCCGGGCGACCGCGGCCCATTCCCCGTATCGAACGCCGTAAGCGGACCAAAGAAAGCCAAACACGACCAGGGGAATTCTTGCTGGTCACTCCCGAGACCGCGCCGACGTGCGCAGATATCCGTCCGACGCCGTCCGACAACGGCCGGATTCAGCGGTTGGAACGACTTCTTCCAAAACTCCCAGCCGGTACAACAGGTGGGAGTGAGCCGGCACTTCCCTCACTCGGCTCGACACCTCTCCCTCGTTCTCCGGACCGGCGCTCCGGCCCGGCAGCGCCCAGATCGGAGTACCCGTGCGCAAGCGCCTTCTCGTGCCCCTGCTCGCCTCCACCGCCCTGACGTGTGCCGTCACCCTGGCGCCCACCGCGCATGCGGAGCCCAATCCTCCCGGCTGCGACAAGGAGTACTTCTGCATATACGCGGGCGAGGGCCAGACCGGCCAACTCCTGGTGAAGTCGAAGGGCAACTGGTCCGGAAGCGTCAGCGGCCGGTCGGTCTTCAACAATGGAATCCCTTATCCCAACGCCGACCACATCCAGCTGACCTACACCTATCAGGGGCACACCTACGAGCAGTGCGTGCACTACAACCCCGGCCCCGGCGACTACAAGATGAACTTCGCCGAGGGAGTGACCTTCACCAGGGCGACCTGGCGCGGGGAGTGCCCGTCCGGCACATGACGGCCACGCGCTCCTCACAACCCGCCGCCGGGCCGCCCCCCGTGGGCGCGGCCCGGCGGCGGCGCCGGAAGCGGACCAGCCCGGCCGGGGCCCGGCGCGCCGTCCCGGTCGCCCGGGCCGCGGGCGAGGCGCCCCGAAGAAGCTCCCGCTCCGCCGCGCCACTCACCTGGTGGACTGTCCCCGCCCCGTGGCGCTCTCGCGCAGGAAGGTCTCCAGCCGTGCGGCGAAGCCCGGTGCCGCGGCGACGAAGTGGCCGGCGCCCGGATGCACACTGCGCTCGCCACCGAGCGCGGCCGCCAGAGCGTCGCAGATCCGCTCCAGCGCGGCCGCGTGGCCGCCGGACGCGACGAGCACCGGGACGCCGGCGTCCCGGATCATGTCGAGCCGTGGACGCGCCTCGCCGGCCGGCCGGCCACCGTGCGCCCGCCGGACACCGGCGATCACCTCCTCGGGAAGCGGTCCGTCACCGATGGGCGCGCCCGCGAGACGGAGGAACCAGCGCAGCTCGGCCGGGTCCGTGTCCATCCCGTGGGTGAGGACCGCGTCACCGATGCGCTCGAGCCGCGCCACCTCGGGATCGCCGGGGACGAGGTAGTTGAGCGGCGGCTCGATCAACGTGAGCGAACGCACCGTGTCCGGCGCGGCGGCGGCCGCGATCAACGTCCCGAGTACGCCGTAGGAGTGGGCGACCACATGCGGGCGGCCGACGAGCAGCGGCGCCAGGTCCAGGGCGTCCGCCTCGAAGTCCTGGCCCTGCCGCGGTGGTGGGCTCGGCGGATAGCCACGGCGGTGGACGTATGCCAGCGTCCACCGGTCGGCCAGCGGAGCGACAGCGCCCCACGTCGTCCGCGGGCCGGCGCCGCCGTGCACCAGCAGGACCTCCGGCCCGGAGCCGTCGCGCACCACCACGATCTCGCCCACGGAGACGAGCATAGCGGCGCCGAGCGGGAGACGACGGGCCGCTGTGACGAGGCAGCCGGGGCTCCGTCGCACCCGCTCCGCTCCGGCACTCATGCTCGGCCTCGGTCCCGATCACGTGCGCCTCGGTCGGTGCACGTGATCGGGCGAGGGCCGCCTCGGTGTCCCAAGGCCCCCAGGTCAGCGGGTCAGTTCGGGGAGCACTTCGACGCCCGGGGTCATGGAGCGGGCTCAGGGGGCGTGGAGATGCAGGTGGCCAGTTGTTCGCACAGTTCGTCGAGAGTCTCCGCCCAGTGGCCCTCGTGGTCCGGTGTGAACAGAAGCCTGTCCAGGCGCTCTCGCATGGCGATCAGGCGTGGGTCGACCGGGCCCACGGATTCCAGGATGCGCAGGGTGCGGCGAGCCCCGTCCGCACAGCGCATGGGAGCGTACTCGCGGGGCTCCCCGATGAGTCCGTGGCCGGCGCTCAGGAGATAGGCGGTCAGGTGGATGAGCTGCTGGTCCAGGGTGTTGGTGTCATTACCAGGTTTCATGGTGGACTACCTCGTCGACGGTACGGCGGTTTCTGTGGCGCAGCTCGTGCGCCGGGTGCCCCAGGGTGGCGATCAGTACGGGTTCGAGGTGGGGTGGCAGTTCGAGGAGTACGCGCACGGCGGCGGGCTGGAAGCTCGCTGTCGGGCAGCCGCCGAGCCCCAGGGCGTGGGCGGCGAGGAGGAGGTTCTGCACGGCCATGGCGATGCACATGGCTCCCGGAGCCAGGCCGCCGGGATCGTCTCCGAGACGCTCGTGATCGACGCAGGCGACGACGGCGACCGCCGGGGTGCTGCGGATGCCCGGGCAGAAGGCGGTCAGCCGGCGGAGGGGTGCCGGCCGGCGTACCACTACGTAGGCCCATGCCTGGGTGTTGCCGGCGCTGGGGGCGGTCAGCATCGCCTCCAGCATGTCGTTCAGGGCGGCGGCGTCGATGGGTTCCGGGGTGAAACGGCGTGTCACACAACGGGTGCGCAAGACGTGCAGAAGGTCTTCTGCTCCATCCACGAGAATCCTCCAGTGAAGGGGCGGTGCCCTGGATACCGGGGCGGCGGTCAGGCGTGGAGTGCGTCGACGACCGAGAACAGATCGGTCCGGGTGTGCGCGTCGGTATCGGTCGCGGCGTACCGGCCCCGGTCACAGGCGTACGGCTTGCCGGGAACGCCGGCGTCGTCCAGGCGCAGCAGGCCCTCGACCGGGTAGAGGCCGACGATGGGCCGGGCGGACGCGGAACCGCCCAGTGCGTCGATCAGTTGGCGGGCCCTCTTCAGGATGGGCATCTCGAAGTAGGTGTCGATCGCGACGGCGACCGGGCCGGGGACATCCGTGTCCGGCAGGCCGACGGCTCGCAGGTACTCGACGACGTAGCTGGTCCGGACCAGTTCACGGTGGTTGTCGGGCTGAGCCAGTTTGTCGGCCAGCGGCCACACCGGGTCGCCGGTCGCGAGGAGTTGGTTCAGGAGTTCCTCGTGGTCGGGAACCCCGCCGTGGCGGACGGCCGAGCGCAGCGGCCCGGCCAGCGGTTCGAGCCCCGCCGCCTGACGCACGCGGACATCGGGACGGCCGACTCCGGCCAGAGCGGCGGACAGGCGGGTGTGGAACAGGGCGGTGACACGCGCATGCCGGGTGTCGACCTCCTCGTACCAGCGCTGCGCCAGTTCGGGAGAGACCAGCCGCTTCAGGAGCCGGTCGTTCAGGTACAGGTAATACTGCACCCGGGGGATGTCGATCGTGATGGTCACGGGTACTGAGCCGGGCAGTGCGGCCACGAGGTCGGCGGTCACCGCCACGTGCTGCACCAGGCTCTCGTATTCGTACAGCGAGAGGTCGTCCTCCACGGTGAACTCGTCCACGCGGTCGGCGATGTGGGCGGCCTTGTTCTCCAGCAGGTTCACCGGGCGGCCTCGCGGGCCCCACGCGCGAAGCGATCCCGTGCTGAACAAGCACACGCCGGTGACTATGTTGACTCCGGACGTGTCCTCCACCCGGCCTTGCAGCTGCCGGACGCCCCTGATGTGCACACGGTGCCGCCGTGCGCCGAAACGGGTCTCGGCGAACGCCAGTTGGCTGCCGTTGCCGCCCTTGTCCAGAACGAGCACGCTTCGCCCGCTCCGTACCCGTCCGGTACCGAGGAAGGCACCCAACCGCGTCGCCCGGTGGCCCGCCCGCCGGACGAGCGAGGGAGCGGCCTCGTGGCCGTCCGTCTGTTGCCGATGGTCCGGCAGCACGCTGTGCCAGACACCTTCCACTCCGGGCACCGGGCACTGGCCCGGTCCGGCTTCCGGACGGTGGCGGCGTAGCACGTACTGCCCCGTGCCGCTCCTCTCCGGGTGAAGGGCCCATACATCCTGCGGGGAACTTTCCGGGCCGCCGACGACAGCCGAAGACTCCGCTCCGGGGAGTCCTTGCTGCTGGGGGACGGCGGCCGGTCGGCGGGGCAACTCATGGGACGTCATCCACACGCATCCATTCTGTGAGAGCGGGCCGTAAGGGGGGTGGCGGTGGCGTCGATTTCTCGCATCGCGCGGCGGCGGTGGCACCGGACGATCGACCAGCCGGGCAGCAGCCGGCACGGAAGGGCCCCCGGCCGGGACTTCGGGCGGGTACGCGAGACGATGGGCGGCTGCCCGCCGTGAACGGGAGGCCGAGAGCACGAGATCGTCTCTCCGTCGCGCTCGTCCCTCGTCTCCGGCTTTCTGATCGCCACACTCACCATGGCGCGGCGCGGGACACCGCCGCGTCGGCAGGAACTACGTAGAGGGACGGCTACGTAGTCCGGTGCCGGACGGTCACCAGGAGATGCCGCGCAGCTCCCGGCGCGACGAGATGCCCAGTTTGCGGTAGACGTTACGCAAATGCGTGTCGACCGTACGCGGGCTCAGAAACAGCATCGCGCCCACTTCCCTGGACGTCGCTCCGGAGGCGACTCTCTCCGCGACGATCCGCTCCTGCGCGGTGAGCCCGCTGCTCGGGCCGGCGCCCTGTCGACGCGGCGAAGCACCGGTGGCGCGCAATTCACGACCCGCACGCTCGGCGAAGGCGTCGGCACCCATGCCCGACAGCATCTCGTGCGCGGCCCGGAGCTCGGTTCGGGCCTCTGCGCGCCGGTTCTCACGGCGGAGCCACTCTCCGTAGGTGAGGCGGGCGCGCGCATGGAGCACGCGGACCCGGGTCTTGGCGAAGGCGTCGATCGCAGCCCGGTGCAGGCCCTCCCGGTCGGCGTCGTGCCCGAGCAGCGCCTGGGCCTGCCGCCATTCGGCGACAGCCCACGGAAGGGGGTTGGCCCGGGCCAGTGTCTCCAGGTGGTGCATGGCGGCGGCGGCCTCCTCACCGCGGCCGGCACGTGCGGCGGCTTCGACCAGTTCGGAGTAGACCGCCCAGATGGTGTACGACCCGGCCTGATGACGGCGCTGGGCGGCGAGTGCGGAGCCCAGCGCTTCCTCGTAGTTGCCGAGTCCGTTGTTCAGCACGGCACTCGCGTAGTGCTCGCCGGCGATTTCGAAAGGTCGTCCGCTGTGCCCCAGCAGCGTCTGCAACTCACGGAACCGGTCGACGTCGCCACGGAAGCCGGCGTGCACGAGTTCGGCGCCCACGAGAGGGGGCGTGCCCGCCGCTTCGTCGATGTGCCGGGCCTCCATGAGCATGGCGGTCGCTTCGTCGAACAGACCGACCGAGATCCTGGCGATCGCCTGGTAGCGCAGCGCTTGCGGCAGTGAGGCAAGGGCGCCTTGCCGACGCGCCACGTCGACCTGGTGGTCCGGGATCTCCTCCATCGCCTCGTCGTCCCGCAGATCGATCACGAGTTGGCACAGGAGGTTCCGCCACGGGCCTGTCGCCCGGGGAGCCGCACGGCACGATCTCGCGGCGGCGCGCATCGCCGGTACCGCCCGCGCCGCGGGCAGCAGCGTCTGGTCGAGCAGGCCGTCGAGCAGCAGCTCGCAGGGGCGGACCGAGGTGTCCTGCCGCGACTGTTCGCGGATGCGCAGGGCGAGTTCCCTGAGACGGCCCGGCCGGTGCTCGTTGTACATGAACGACGCGAACGCCTCCAGGTAGGTCTCCGGGGCCTGGGCAGGCGCCGATCGGCCGACGACGTCGACCAGGGTGGTGGTCGCCTCCGGAGTGTGCGAGAACTGGAAGTCGATCCGGGCTCGCAGCAGGTCCGCCGCCGCACGGGCCCGGGCGCCCAGGTGGTGGCGCTCCGCCTCGGCGACAAGCTCACGGGCGGCGGCCGGAGCCCCTGCCAGCAGTCGTAGCCTCGCCCCGGCGAGGAGCCGCTCGACCTTCCGGTCGTGAGCAGGTGTCAGTTGCCCCGCTCGCTCCATGAACGCCGCGGCAGCGGCGAATCCGCCCCGGCCGTATGCGCGGTCGGCCGAGTTCTCCAGCTCCGCGGCGACGTGTTCATCGGCGTCGACGACCGCGTGAGCCCGGTGCCAGGCTCGCCGGTCGGGGTCGGTCTCCGCGTCCGTCGCCTGCGCGAGCGCACCGTGCACCTGCCGGCGCGTTCCCGAGGTGGCCGACGCGTAGACGACCGAGCGGACGAGTGGATGGCGAAAGCGCAGCCGGGGGCCGAGAGCCAGGAGCCCGGCGTTCTCGGCGTGTACGAGTCCCGCGGCGTCCGCTTCCAGGAGGCGCGCCGCGCGACGCAGCAGCGCGAGGTCGCCGACCGGTTCCGCGGCGGCGAGCACCACAAGCAGCCGTGTGGCGTCCGGTAATCGTCCGAAGCGCTGGGCGAATCGCTGCTCCAGCGCCTCCAGAACACTGACATGAATCCGCCGGGGACGGGTCACACCGAACGGCTCCGCCTCGTGGGCGAACTCGTGCAGCGCCAAGGGGTTGCCACGGGCCTCGGCCAAGATCCGGTCGAACACTTCGTCGTTCACGCCGACATGAGCGGTCATGTCGAGCAGGGCCCGGGCGTCCTCGTGCCCCAGACCCGTCAGAGTCAGCCGGGGAAGATCGACGAAGCCCGCCAGGGAACGGACATCACGGGCGGCGAACACCATCGCGATCCGGTCACCGGCCACCCGTCGGGCCACGAAGATCAGCACTCGCCGCGATGCCTCATCGATCCACTGGGCATCGTCCACGACACAGCAGACCGGTCGTTCTCCGGCGGCCTCGTTCAGCAACCCCAGAACGGCGAGATTGACAGTCAACGGGTCCGGCGATATATGTACGCCGAGGCCGAAGACGGCTTCCAGAGCTTCCCGTTGCACCTCAGGCAGCCTCGAGCGATACTCCAGCACCGGTGCGCACAGCTGATGCAGGACCGCGTAGAGGAGATCTTGCTCGAACTCCGCGCCGGCGGCCCGCAGTACCTCGAACCCGTCCAGCCGTCCCACCGCGGTGTCGATGAGCGTGGACTTGCCCATCCCCGCTTCACCGTCCATGACGAGGGCCCCGCCGCGCCCGGCAGCCGCCGAGACCAACAGGCTCTCCAGTCGCCGCAGTTCCGCACGCCGGGCGACGAACCGCACCGGAACCGGCCTGTCCCCGACCCGAGGCTTCTGCATGCGCTCATCCTAGGGATCCGCTCCGCCGGGAGTCGCGGATCTGCCGGGCGTCGCGAGTCTGCCGGGCGTCGCGGACAAGCTCGACCGCGTGCGGCGTTCGATCCGGAACTCCGCCGGCCAGTCGATCGGCACCATGCACCCCCACGCGTCCGCGAAAGGACATCAGTCATGAAAAACCCGACGCGCGTCACCGTCGGCTCCGAGCGTCAGCTGCTCGAGTACCTGCTCGATCACCATCGGGCCGAGCTGGTCGACACGGTGCGCGGCCTGTCCGAAGCCGAGGCCCGCCGCCGTCTCGTCCCCTCCGTGACGACGCCGATCGGGCTGATCAAACACGCCGCGTTCGCCGAACGGAACTGGTTCCAGCGAGTCCTGGCCGGGCTGCCGGACGCCGAGTGCGACGGCGCGATGGTGGGCGAGGCCAGTTTCGAGGTCGGTGACGACGAGACCGTGGCCGACGTGATCGCCGAGTTCGAGCGCGCCGGCGACCGCGCACGGACGATCGCCGCGGACATCGGTCTCGACGCCGTCCGGCACCACCCCCTCTTCGGCACCGTCAGCCTGCGATGGATCTATCTGCTGATGATCCAGGAGTTCGCCCGCCACGCCGGCCACGGCGACATCCTGCGCGAGCAGATCGACGCCTCCGGTCGGACGTGAGCCCGAGCGCATCGAGGAGGTGCTGATCGAGCGGTACCAGCACCTCCGGTACGTCACCGGCGGTCTGGGTCCAGCCGCTACGACGTGCACGACGCGGACGTTGATGTCGGGCACGGTCGCATTGGCCGACGTGATGAGCTCCTGGATCGCTCCGCGCCCGACGGGGGGTCGCCAGGAAGGTCGGCTCGGCGCAGCCATGACGAGCCCAGGAGCGGCTCGTACCGTGCCGCGTGCCGCAGTGGAGGCAGCGCGGGATCTGCTGAGCGCGGGTTCATCGGGTGATCGGCGGGACGCCGGTCACGGCGACGGACAGGTCCCAGAGCCGAGCGGCCTCGTCGGGATCGATGGCGTACGTGCGCGCGCCGCCGTCTTCCATGGGGGTGCCGGGGCCGGAAACGCGGGCGACGTCGCAGTCCTCCAGGTAGAGCCCGTCGCGGCCGTGGAGGAATCGCCCGGCCGATGCCACCGCCGGGCATTTCCTGGCCGTACCGGGCGGCCGGGAACGGTCACCGGAGGGAGAGCACCGTGGACAGCACCACCGTGTTCGAGGTGGTGCCGCGGTTCCATTCCGGCGGGTCGGCCGTCACCGGCACCAGAGCTCCGGTGGCGGGTCGGCCTGGAGCCGCAGGGCGGCCGATCCGGCCGCGCGTGAGCTGGTCGAGTGGCGGGGCGGCGGCGCGGACCACGGGGAATCACCGCCGACGTGATGACCGGGCCCGATCCGGAGCCCTGCTCGCGGACGCGTGCCGCCGCGATCTCCGCGCACCGCGCTCGCCGCCGAGCGATCGCCGTGACCCTCTGACCACGGTCAAGGACGCCGGCCCCCAACGGGCCCCAGGAACGACCAAAGGCCGGTTTCGGATATCTCCGAAACCGGCCCTGACCTGCGACTTCGCAAGTCGGGACGACAGGATTTGAACCTGCGACCCCTTGACCCCCAGGAGTGAGGGTCAAGGGTATTTTCTGGATATAGCGGACTTAATCCGGGCGCAAGTTGTGCGTGGAAGCAGGCATAGTGCACCACCGCGCGTAGCGTGTGGTCCCCAACTGGTCCCCAGGATCACCGTCCTGGCGACGAGGCACGCTCTGGCATCTCTGGTCCTGCAGGGTGGAGAGGGCGGATTGACCGGCGGACTGTCAGTGCCCGCGCATAGCCTGCCGACATGCCCTCGACTCGCGATGAGCTTCGCCACGTCATGCTCGGTTCCCTCTTCACACCTGAGGTTCCCCTGGGACCAGCCCGGGACATACTCCTTGCCTGCTACGTCTCGGCAACAGGCAAGGGCAAGCTCCACGGAAGCCCCGAGTGCCGCACGCTGCGGTCAGCCGCCTCTGTGGACCAGATCGACGTCCCATTCGGCGAAGCTGTGGAACAGTTCTGCGCGAGCTGTCGGTGGCCTCTGCCCACAGACAGCCTCATCCTGCCGCTCGGCGCCGCTGTGAGCGAGGTGGACTCGCTCACCATCTGGCTCGATCGGGAGTCCAAGGACGAGGAGGACCTCGAGGCCGAGCGTGACGCCGCCATCGCCCTCGCCGCCGGCGAGTACCCGCCCCGCGCCACCGAATCCGGCGACGAGGAGGAAGAAGACGACGAGGCCGGGCGCGACGAGGAATGGGAGCGGTACGACCGCGCCCGCAACTTCCGCTCCCGACGTCACGAGCACTGGCGTCGGCTGTACTCCTACCTGACACGGAGCAACGAGGCCGTGTCCCAGTACCCCTTCCTCGCCCCTTGGGCCGATGGTCTGCAGAGTCGCCTCGCCACGGTCCTCGACGAGGAGCGTCGGGCTTTCGCGACCCTCGTGCAGCCGGTCCGCCTGCTGGAGGCGGCTGCCGTACGTGTCCTGCCCACGCCGAAGTTCTCCGACGATCCCGGCTTCGCCGGGTTGGGAGCGGAGGCGGAGAAGACCTTCCGGCGCGCGTGGTACGAGTGGAGTCGGCGAGCCATCTGGTCCTGGCGCCGCCTGGAAGATCAGGACTTCTCGGTCTACACCGTCGTCAGCGACACCTTCGGGCGTCGCCGTAAAGGGAAGCCCGAGGCTCACGCCGAGTTCCGCCGGTTGACCGCCGACTGGATCCGCCAGGCACGCGAAGAAGCCGGCCGCCCCGCCAGTACGCAATGGCAGCTGATGGCGGTAAAGGCGCCCGCCCTCCCCCGTACTCACCACGGCGAGCGGGAACGCGACCCCCTCACCTTGTGGGAAGCAGCGGTCATCGCCACCTACCAGGTGGCCTTCAACCGGAAGGCCGGCACCACAGCGCTACTCGTTCCCCACCTCGTCGCCGAGCAACTGCTCGCATGCGCCTCCGACGACATGCCGGTCCAGCGCCTGGCTCCCGACGGCAGCGCGCTACCCGCAGAGGTGTTGCTCGATCAGTGGGACCACGCGGGGCTCAACCTCTCATGACCGCCTCTCACGTACTCAGGGGAGCCGAGCAGACGGCCAACCGTGCGGCCGGCCCGCCCAGCTGCGACCACCACGCCCCGGGACGCGCGAAAAGCCGCCCTCCCGCGGATAAGAGCGCCTACTGAGGTTGAACTCGTGATGGCGTCTTCGGTGATCAGGGGTTGATGGTCAGTCCTGTCTCGGTGAGGCAGCCGTCTATGAGGTGGCTGCGGTACTGGATGTGGCGGAGACCGCGTCGGATGGTCTGGACGAGGTGTTCGGGGGTGCTGAAGGCGACGTTGGAGGGCCAGGCCGCGCCGCAGCAGCGACCAGATACCTTCGACGGGGTTGAGGTCGGGTGCGTAGGGCGGCAGGTAGTAGATGGTCAGCCAGTCCTGGGCGGCCGCCCATTCCCGCAGGCCGGCGGCCTTGTGGACGTTGAGATTGTCCCAGACCAGGACGATCGGGCCGCCGAGCTGCCGGTGTGCGGCGATCAGCAGGTCGCGGTAGTCGCGCCAGGAGAAACTCTTGCGTCCGCCGCGGTTGCCGTCGTCGCGGCGGGGCCGGTAGATCAGCCTCGAGCGGTGACCGGGTTTGTAGCAGGTCAACGCTGCGATGGAGATGCGCCTGCGGGAGCGGCCGCGGACCCGCACCACCGGGGTCCGGCCGCGCTGTGACCAGGTCGTCGCCTGCGGCGGCGTCATGGAGAAGCCGGCTTCGTCCTCGAAGACGAGCCAGGCTCCATAGGCCGCCGCGAGTCTTCCGCGCGGGGCCAGGTCTCCTTCACCCAGCCGGCCACGGCCTCGTCGTCGCGTTCCAGGGCCCGGCGGGCGGGGATCTGGCAGGACCAGCCGTTACGCACCAGCAGCTTGCGCACACCCTGAATGGTGTAAGTCAGGTGGAAGCGCCGGCCGATCACGGTCTTGACCCGGCTCAGGGTCCAGCGCTGGCCCTGCCAGCCGTGCGCGGCCGGCCCCCTGGCCAGCTCCGCCTCCAGTTGCGCGAACTGCTTCTCGCTCAGCCTCGGCAGCGACGCCGGCCCCTGCGACCGCAGAGCACGCGGCCCGTCCTCCTCCCACGCCTGCCGCCACCGCTGCACCGACCGAACTCTGACGCGAAGGTCCTTGGCGATCACCGAACTCGCCTCACCCCCGGCGAACCGCTCGGCCGCCTGGAGCCGTAACCCCTCGCGGAACTGCTGCCGTTCGGCGGTCAGCCCGCCCCCTTGTGGATACCGCATGCCCCGGTGATACCGCAGGAGACTGCCGCCCACCAGCCCCTACGACACCACGAGTTCAACCTCAGTAGGACGCCCCATGGGAGAGGACAGGTCAGATGGAAGCCGCCATGGGCGTATTGGTGAAGGGTCCGGATGCACACCGAGTGACTATTGCTGTGCCGCCCAGATCTGCGACTCGCACCCGAAACCTCGAATATGTGGCATCTTGGTCGTGAACCTGTCTGACGACGTGCATCGGGGGTCGTGTCATGTCTGTAGCCGTCCGGTGGTTCCTGGCAGTAGCTGCTTCTGTCCTGGTCTTCTTCCTCATCGCAGTGCCTTGGGCGCTTGTTGTCCCCGGCGGGGACGACCCGTGGGACGTGATTGCCCCGGTCGCCGGTGTGTTTGCAGCCGGTGCTCTGGCGGGGCTCGGCTGGTGGGCCGCTCAGGGCGGCTCGGGTAACGTCTACCAGTCCGCTGAAACGACCGGCACAGGCGATATCGAGCAGATCGGCGGCAACCGGGGCGGTACTGCAGGCTCTTCGCCCGCGTCCGTCCGCCAGAAGGCTAAGGGCGGCGGCAACATCAACCAGGTCGGAGGCAACCGCTCCTGAGGATGTAGAGACGTGAGCCAGCCAGCGTCTCCGCGGAGTGTTGACCTGTCATTCACGCCCCACTTTGCGGACGCACCCATGCTGCGGTTCGGTCAGCAAGTGAGGATGAGTCTCCTTGATTAGGAAAGCCGCGTTCGTGCGAAGGAGAGTCGCGAGTTCGCTGTTTCCTTCCTCGGGGTGAGGCCAGATGTCGAGAATGGCGTCGGCCGCGACACGTGCGAGGACAGGCAACTGCCCAGCGTTGATGCCGTCGAAGATTGCGCGTCGTGTGAGAGCGTGCAGGCGGATTGGGGACTGGGCAGTGTCTTGATTAATCAGGGCGTAGTTGTGTAGTTGTACCAGTGCGTTTTCGACCGCTTGGCTGTCGACGTCCGGTGCTCTCCGAATGAAAAGGCGCTGCCATCCCTTAGGCGAGGGCTGAAGGTGGAGAAGTGCACGTTGTGTCATCCACAGGTCCTTAGGGTGGCCGATGGGGTCCATCAGGGCGATCAGCTGAAGCAGGGATCGGGAAAGTCCGGGGGCGCCGGCTGCCTCACTTGCCTCCCGGGCTTCCAAGGATTTGAGGGACAGAAGCAGCGCGGTAGCTACCGGTTGGCCGTAGGAATCGGTGTCAGCCTCGACCGGAAGGAGATCAGGGAGCTGGTTGCGGGTGTCACGAAAGAGATGCAGATAGGCGGCAGTATCACACCCTCTGTCGATCATGTATGCCGCCGCGTGACTCAAGGCGAGTGGAAGATGTCCCAGGGTCCCAACCAATTCGACCGCGGATTTCTGTTCGAAGAGTCGAGGGCGTTGCGCATCGGCGAGCCGCCTGTACAGGTACGCCGTGGCCTGCTCGTCGTCATACAGACCGATGGGTACCAAACGGCGGTTGCCTCCCGACACGAGAGCGTGCCGGTGGCGGGTGGTGGCAAGAACGGTACCGTTACGGTGGTGGCCATCCGGCCACCATGATTCCATGTGCCGAAGTTCGGTGATGTTGTCGAGGACGATCAGCCAACGTAGTTCCATCGTGGGCAACCAACGGAGAAATCCCTCCGCTGCTGCGTGATCGGACTCATTCGCCTCGGGTAGGCATAGCTTCCTTGCTGCGCGGGCGTAGGAAGCCGTGATCAGTTCAGGATCTGAAGCATCTGTCCAGACAAGCAGCTCGAGACGTCGGCCCTGTGCATCAGGGGTATCTCGTTGATTGCGGGCGATGGAAGCTGCGAGTTGAGTCTTACCGACGCCTCCGTCACCCACCAACACTCGGCAGAGAATGTCGTCTGATTCCCCGACATGGGGACCGATGATCTCCTGCTCCACTAGGGCACGGCGCTGAAAGGCGCTGGCCGGATGGGGGAGACCTCCAACCCACACTGGCCACTGGACCTTTTCCGGAATCGTCTGCTCGTCGTCGGCCCCGGTCTGGTTGTACTGGTCGCCAAAGACCTGCGTCACCTTGTTGGCCTTACGAGCAGACATCCGCGCCCGCTGAACGCGGTCGGCAGTCATAGCCGGGCTCCTGCGATACACATGGGACAGCTGGGCTCGAGCGCTTCGATGCGCTCAGTTCGGCGGGCATTCATGCTCAAATTCCCAGCTCGGCGAGGAGACTGCGGACTCGCATGGTGCGGTGATGGTCTGGGCCGTAGATACTTTGATGCTCGGCGAGCAACTGCTCGGCCAGTACTCTTGCCTTGCCGTGCTGCTGATTGTCCTTGTAGGCGAGAGCAAGGTCATGTCGCGCGTTGAGCGATTCCGGGTGATGAGGGCCGAGGATGTGCTCGTAGTTGGCTACAACGTGCTCTCGGAGGGTGAGAGCTTCGGTGAGTCTTCCCGTCTCGTGGTAGGAGGCTGCCAGGTTGTTCCGCGCCGCCAGGGTGTTCGGATGGTCGGGGCCGAGGACGCGCTCGTAGTTGGCTACAACGTGCTCTCGGAGGGTGAGAGCTTCGGTGAGTCTCCCCGTCTCGTGGTAGGAGGCTGCCAGGTTGC
>NZ_JANUGQ010000015.1 GCF_024756275.1 Streptomyces pyxinae
CCGACCAGCGCGTCCTGGCTGAACCTGGTGGAACGATGGTTCGCCGAACTCACCCAGACGAAGCTCAAGCGCGGCGTCCACCGCTCCGTCCAGGCCCTCGAACGCGACATCCGGACCTGGCTCGCCGACTGGAACGAGCACCCCGGACCCTTCGTCTGGACGAAGACAGCCGACGAGATCCTCGACAAGGTCGCCGCCTACTGCCGACGAATCTCTGACTCAGGTCACTAGGTCCTGTCTCATAATTGATCTTGTGGTGGGTCATGGTGAGCTGACCAATGCGGCGTAGGGCGGACAGAGCCCCTGCTGCCGGGTGTCGATGGCCGTGGTCGGCCGTGGCGGGATCATCGGCAGGTGATCAACGGGGTGCTGTGGCGGTTGCGGACCGGGGCCCCGTGGCGTGACCTGCCCGAGCGCTTTGGGCCGTGGCAGACGGTCTATGAACGTGCTCCCTGCAACCGGCCGACCCCGCCGCCTGGCCAGCCAGCACCACTGCCTGCGACCGAGCTGTGCTGCTTGTGGCCGCTTCGCCATCATGGGTGGACGACCTATAGCGATGCCGACCTGAACGCCCTCCTTCATCGCCTGGACGATCCGGAGCCGGTGGAGCATCCCCCGGTTACGACACGCGGCGACACGAGCGCTGTTCGAGCGGCTGGCGGCCAGACTGGACGCCCACTTCGGCACCCGTTGCATGGCCGATCGCCAGGTGCCGGATGCGAGCCTGCACGCCAGGGTCGAGATGTCGGCGGAGGCCACGGCATGCGGGGAGCGGATCGTCGTCTCGGTGGGCAACTTCGGGTCAATGGCGGTCGTAGCCGCCGAGAACCCGGGTGCCTGCTCCGGCACCGAGGAGGCGGTGGAGGCGGGCGCGCTCGACGTCACCGACCTGCGGAGAGTCGTTGGTCTGGAAGGACCCCGGCGAGCGTACGCGTAGGCGGTCCGCCCGCGCCTTCCTTGAGCAGGAGGAGCTCGTCCGGCCGTACGACACAAGAGGCTTGCTGGACCACGTACGGCAGGCGCTCAGCGCGAGCAGCGATCTCCGGCTGCGGCTCCAGACCCTGCGGTTCGTCTTCCGGCTGTGGCAGCTGCGGCGTTCGCTGGGCGGGACGGAGATCTCCTCGCTCGGACTGTACGTACCGTCGGCGGACGGCCGGCTGATCAGGGCGAGCGGCGCCGTCTTCGGCCGGGGCTGGGGCCGCGCGTCCGCCGGTGAGGACCTGGCGGCGGTGGTCGCCGCCGGGCAGGACGTGTCGAAGAGCCTCAAGGCGATCGCCGGACGCCTCCTTGCCGCGCCCGAGGAGTTCGCCAAGCGGGGCGAGACCGGGGAGTGGCGGGCGTTCCTGCTGGAGAAGGCGACCGCAGGCGAAGGCGGACGCTTCGAGCTGGGAGAGAGCGAGGTCCGCGCGGCCCGCCAGCACGCGGGCAACGACCGCTAGCGCCTCCTGGTGGTCACCCACGCACTCACCCCGCACAAGGTGGCCATCCAGATGCTCCCCAACCCTTACGAGAAGCGCGGCCGGGGCCGCTATCGCGAGGAGGGTGGGGCACTGCGCTTCTCGTACCTGCTGTGACCTTGACATGCAACTCCATCGCAGATCAACGACCTGCGACGGCCAGGCATCGCACCTCACGGCATTGGCTGGGTTCGTATGAGGCAAGTGATCATCAGGAACGAGCAGCTCCACGCAGAAGGCCGCCCGCCCTCGGCGCTCCATCGATATACGCCTTACGGCAGGGCCCGACCTGCCCAACGTGCCGCCTGACACTCCATCGGAACGAGCGTCAAGATGTCGCCCGTAACGCCCGCACCGCACATCATGCGCACGCATAGAACCGCAGGTCAGGAGTCCTTACTTCACCGGCTCCAGGATCGCCACGCACTCGACATGGTGCGTCATCGGGAACAGGTCGAAGGCGCGGAGGGTGCGGGGGCGGTAGCCGGCGGTGCGGAAGTAGGCGAGGTCGCGTGCGAGGGCGGCGGGGTCGCAGGCCACGTAGGCGATGCGGCGGGCGCCCAGGGAGGCGAGGTGGCGGACGGTCTGCCGGCCGGCGCCGGCGCGGGGCGGGTCCAGGACGATGAGGTCGACCTCGGTGATCCGGGTGCGCGGGAGGACCTGCTCCACCTTGCCCTGCTCGATGCGCACCCGGTCGTAGTGCTGGAGGTTGTGCCGGGCGTCCTCCACGGCGCGCTTGCCCGACTCGATGCCGAGCACGGCGCCCTTGTCGCCCACCCGGTCGGCCAGGGCGCCCGCGAAGAGGCCGACGCCGCAGTAGAGGTCCAGGGCGGTGTCGCCCTTGCGGGGCAGCAGGCCCTGCATCACCGCGCGCACCAGGGTGTCGGCGGCCTTCGGGTGGACCTGCCAGAAGCCGCCGTCGCCGACCCGGTAGGTGCGGTCGTCGGCGCGCTCGCGGACGAAGGGGCGGCCGTGCACCCGGTGCACCGAGCCGTCGCCCTCATGGACGCGCAGCACCGAGACCGGGCGGTCCAGCTCCACGATGGGGAGGCGGGCGCCGGGGCGCGGGGTGAGCACCACCTGGCGGTCGCCCGAACCGGAGGCGGCGATCGCCTCCACCGAGGCCATGCCGTCCCAGGAGCGCTTCTCGACGCCCAGCTCGCTCACCCCGGGCGCCGCGATCAGGCAGTGGTCGACCGGCTCCACCTCGTGCGACCGGTGCCTCCGCAGTCCGGCCCGGCCGGAGGCGTCGACCGCGTACTGGACCCGGGTCCGCCAGGCGGGGACCTCGCCGGCCGGGAGCTTGTCGCCCTCGGCCGGGACCACGGTGCCGTCCCAGCCGGCCTCCTCGGGGGTGAGCCCGGCCAGCCGGCTCAGCTGCTCGGCGACGACCTCACCCTTCAGCCGGCGCTGGGCACCCGGCTTGGCGTGCTGCCAGTCGCAGCCGCCGCACCGGCCGGGGCCGGCGTACGGGCAGGGCGCCTCGATCCGGTCCTTGGACGGCTCCAGCACCCGGACCGCGTCGGCGCGCAGGAAGCGGGAGTCCTCGGTGCCCTCGGTCACCCGGACGACGACCTTCTCGCCGGGCAGCGAGTGCCGGACGAAGAGCACCCGGCCCTCGTCGGTGCGGGCGACGCAGTGGCCGCCGTGCGCGACGGGACCGACCTCGACCTCGTACTCCGTACCGATCAGCGAGGACTCGGGGGCGTTCGGCATGGCGGGGTGACTCCAGCGCGGATCGGGGGATGTCAGGGACATCGGGGAAGGAAGGGCCTGGACGGGCCGGACGCCGGGGGCGGGTACCCCGGCGGGCGCCCGGCGGCGCAGCCCACCAGTCTACGCGCCCGGACGGACAGCCTCCGACAAGGCGGGTGGCGGCGATGCCAGGGAGCCCGTATGAGCCCGTCCCCTGACCACCGCTCCCGGGAGGACCGGGCCGACCCCGCACCCCCGAGGCCCTCGGCCGAGCTCTGCACGACCGGGGCCGACCCCGCATTCCCGGCCCGCACCCCTACACGGCCCGCCCCCGCGCTCCCGGAGGCGCACACCCCGGGCGGCCGGGCCGCACCCACCGCGCGGCCCGCACCCGCACGGCCCGCCCCCCGGGGCCTCGGCTCACGGCCGGGCGGCCGGCTCCTCGCGGCCGGGGGGGCGCTCCGCGACGGGGCCGCGGCGGACGGCGCCGGGGGCGCTCCACTCCTGGCGCCGCTTGGCCCGGCGCTTGGCCGCCTCGGAGGACTGGAGCTGGTACGGGACCGAGGTCACCATGACGCCCGGCGTGAAGAGCAGCCGGCCCTTCAGGCGCAGGGCGCTCTGGTTGTGCAGCAGGTGCTCGTACCAGTGCCCCACCACGTACTCGGGGATGATCACGCTCACCGCGTCCCGGGGGCTCTCCCGGCGCAGGCTCTTGACGTACTCGATGACCGGCCGGGTGATCTCCCGGTACGGGGAGTCCAGGATCTTCAGCGGCACATTGATGCCGCGCCGCTCCCACTCGGCGCGCAGCGCCTTGGTCTCGGCCGCGTCGACGTTGATGCTGAGCGCCTCCAGGGTGTCGGTGCGCATCAGCTTGGCGTACGCGACCGCCCGCAGAGTCGGCCGGTGGACCTTGGAGACCAGCACGATCGAGTGCACCCGGGAGGGCCGTACACTCTCGTCCCCCGGCTCGTCGGGCGCGGAGATCTCGGCGGCGACCCGGTCGTAGTGCTTACGGATCGCGCTCATCGTCCCGTAGAAGATGACCATGCCCAGCAGGGCGACCCAGGCGCCGTGGGTGAACTTGGTGGCGAGCACGACCACCAGCACCAGTCCGGTGAAGAAGGCGCCGAAGGTGTTGATCGCCCGGGAGCGGACCATGTGCCGGCGCTTGGCGGGGTCACGCTCGGTCGCCAGGTGGCGGTTCCAGTGCCGGACCATGCCGGTCTGGCTGAGCGTGAAGGAGACGAAGACGCCCACGATGTAGAGCTGGATCAGCCGGGTGGAGTCCGCCCCGTACAGCCCGACCAGCAGGATCGCGGCGCCCGCCAGCAGCACGATGCCGTTGGAGAACGCGAGCCGGTCGCCCCGGGTGTGCAGCTGCCGCGGCAGATAGCGGTCCTGCGCCAGGATCGAGCCGAGCAGCGGGAAGCCGTTGTACGCGGTGTTCGCGGCCAGGAAGAGCACCAGCGCGGTGGCGGCGGCGAGCAGCACGAAGAAGAAGGTGCCCTGACCGAAGACGGCGGCGGCGACCTGGGAGATCACCGGGTTCTGGACGTAGTCCGCGCCGACCGGGGCGCCGTTCCGGATCAGATCGCTGGCCGGGGTCTCGGCCATCTTGACGTCGGTCGCCATGGCCAGCCCGATGATGCCGCAGAACATGGTGACGGCGAGGCCGCCCATCAACGCCAGCGTGGTCGCGGCGTTCCGGCTCTTGGGCTTGCGGAAGGCGGGGACGCCGTTGCTGATCGCCTCCACGCCGGTGAGCGCGGCACAGCCGGAGGAGAACGCGCGCAGCAGCAGGAAGATCAGCGCGAAGCCGGCCAGTCCCTGGTGCTCGGGCTTGATCTCGAAGTCGGCGGTCGGCGCCCGCATGCTGTCGCCCAGGACCAGCGCCCGGAAGGCGCCCCAGGCGATCATCACGAAGACGCCGGCGACGAAGACATAGGTGGGGATCGCGAAGAGCTTGCCCGACTCCTTCACACCGCGCAGGTTCATCAGCGTGAGCAGCACGATGATCGCGATCGCGCAGAACACCTTGTGCTCGACGACGAACGGGATGGCGGAGCCGAGGTTCTCGACGCCGGAGGAGATCGAGACGGCCACCGTCAGCACATAGTCGACCAGCAGCGCGCTCGCCACGGTGAGCCCGGCCTTGGGGCCGAGGTTGGTGGTGGCGACCTCGTAGTCGCCGCCGCCGCTCGGGTAGGCGTGCACGTTCTGCCGGTAGGAGGCGACGACCGTGAACATCAGGACCACGACGGCGACCGCGATCCAGGGGCTGAAGTGGTACGCCGACACACCCGCGATGGAGAGGACCAGCAGGACCTCACCCGGCGCGTACGCCACCGAGGAGAGCGGGTCGGATGCGAAGACGGGGAGCGCGATCCGCTTGGGGAGAAGGGTCTCTCCGAGCCTGTCGCTGCGGAGCGCCCGGCCGATCAGGATCCGTTTGGGCACGTCGGTCAGTTTGGACACGCAGAGGATCGTAAGCGTTCTTAATACGACTGGCCCACTCACCACCCTCCGCGCCGAAGAAACTTGCGGACCCTTAACGCGGCCACCACGGCGTGTAGCCGGACAGCGACCTGCCGAGGTGTTCCGCGACACGGCGGAGGCCGCCGGAGCACCGGGGACGCCCGGCCGGCCGGTGGCCGTGACCCGTCCTCCGCCAGGAGCGGGGTCCCCGGGGCGGGCGACCCGGGAACGGTGTCAAAAGGTCGATAAGCTCGGCAGGAGGCAACACCGCGCACCGTTGCCCCCATCATTGCCTGGCAGGCTGAGAGAGAAGAGTGATCAGGGTGTTTTCGCAGGTCAGCGCAGAGACCAGGAGTGCGGGGTAAGCGGAGTGCACATCGTGATCATGGGGTGTGGCCGGGTGGGCGCCGCCCTCGCGACGACCCTGGAACAGCAGGGGCACACGGTCGCGGTCGTCGATCAGGACCCCACGGCCTTCCGCCGGCTCGGCGCCGGTTTCGGCGGCCGGCGGGTGACCGGGGTCGGCTTCGACCAGGACACCCTGCGTGAGGCGGGGATCGAGGAGGCGGGCGCCTTCGCCGCCGTGAGCAGCGGCGACAACTCGAACATCATCGCCGCCCGGGTCGCCCGGGAGATGTTCGGCATCGAGAACGTCGCGGCGCGGATCTACGACCCCCGGCGCGCCGAGGTCTACCAGCGGCTGGGCATCCCGACGGTCGCCACGGTCCGCTGGACCGCCGACCAGATGCTGCGCCGGCTGCTGCCCTCGGGCGCGGAGCCGCTGTGGCGCGACCCGAGCGGCGGCGTCCAGCTGGCCGAGGTGCACACCTCGCCCGCGTGGATCGGCCACAAGGTGAGCACCCTCCAGGAGGAGACGGGGGTACGGGTGGCGTTTCTCACCCGGCTCGGCGAGGCGGTGCTGCCCACCTCGCAGACGGTTCTGCAGGAAGGCGACCTGGTCCACGTGATGATGCGGACGGACGAGATCGAGAAGGTCGAGGCGTCGTTCGCCGAGGGCCCCGAGGAGGGCGGTCACTGATGCGGGTCGCGATCGCCGGCGCGGGCGCGGTGGGTCGTTCCATCGCGGGCGAGCTGCTGGAGAACGGGCACGAGGTCCTGCTCATCGACAAGGCGCCGACCGCCATCTCGGTGGAGCGGGTGCCGCAGGCGGAGTGGCTGCTGGCCGACGCCTGCGAGATCACCTCGCTGGACGAGGCGGCGCTGCAGCGCTGCAATGTGGTCATCGCCGCGACCGGTGACGACAAGGTGAACCTGGTCGTCTCGCTGCTGGCCAAGACCGAGTACGCGGTGCCCCGGGTCGTCGCCCGGGTCAACAACCCGAAGAACGAGTGGCTGTTCAACGAGTCGTGGGGCGTGGATGTCGCCGTCTCCACGCCCCGGCTGATGTCGGCGCTGGTGGAGGAGGCGGTGAGCGTCGGCGACCTGGTCCGGCTGCTGCGCTTCAGCCACGGCGACGCCAACCTGGTCGAGCTGACGCTGCCGCCGGAGTCCGCGATCGCCGGTACCCAGGTGGGGGATGTGGCCTGGCCGCAGGACACCTCGCTGGTCACCATCATCCGGGGGCCCCGGGTGCTCACCCCGAGCCCCGAGGAAACCCTGGAGGCGGGCGACGAGCTGCTGTTCGTGGCCGCGCAGGCCCGGGAGGAGCAGCTGGAGGACCTGCTGTCGGTACGCCGCGAGGCCGGCGCCCGGGACTGAGCGCCCGCCCGGACCCGGTACGGCGGAGGCCCGGAACCCACACGGGTTCCGGGCCTCCGCCACGCGGTCGTACGGTGCCCGCCCGCGCTCACCGGCCCCACTCCGGGGCGGACCGGGCCGAGCCGGCGAATCGGGGCGGGCCGGCGCGGACGATGCCGTACGGCCCCGAGGACTCCGGCGAACCCTGAAAACCTGAGAAGCCGTACGACTCCGCCTACCTGGCCACCCGGCAGCCCTGCGAGCCCCGGGGCCCGGGCAGGGCAGTGGTCCCGCGCCGCCCCGGCCCGCGCGGCGGCGACGACACGGCTCCGAGGCCGACGGGCGCCGGGAGTCGGACGGGAGCCGGGAGTCGGACGGGCGCCGCCCGGCGGCCCCGCAGGGCGGTGGCCCCGCTACCGCCCCGGGCCCGCAGGGCGGTGGCCCCGCTACCGCCCCGGGCCCGCGCGGCGGCGGCCGGGTACGGCACCGGGACCGGTGAGCCGCGCGGGTGCGCACCGCCAGCCCGAGGAGGTACCCGTACGGGAACGGACCGGGCCCGGCGCCCGGAGCAGGCCGGTGCCCGGGAGCGCTGCGGGCCGAGCAGATGCGGCACCCGCCCGCACAGGGGCAGGCGGGCCGGTGAGCACCGCCCGGCCGGGGCCCCGGGAGCGGACCGGGCCCGGCGCTCGAAGCAGGCGGGCCGGAGGCCGCCCGTCGCAACCCCGGCACCCAGTCCTCCCTCGCGGGGATCAGACCTCGTTGCGGTGCGGCCGGCCGGCCGGGGGCGGGGCGGCCACGGCGGCCCGGTGCTCCCGCTCGGCCTGGGCGGCGGCCTTCTCCGCCTTCTCGGCGCGCTCGGCCGCCTCCATCTCCGCGAAGACGTCGATCGGCGCCGGGGCCTTCGCCAGGAACAGCCAGGTCAGATACACCGCGAGCAGGAACGGCGGGATCTTCAGCGACACCAGCACCCAGCCGAGCTGGGTGGTGTCGGCCCACCAGTAGAGCGGGAAGAGGACCGCGCACTTGGCGAGCAGGATCAGTCCCCAGGCCCAGCTGGCCTTGGCGTACGCCTTCTTCCGGCCGGGGTTCCGGGTGCGCCAGGAGAGGTTCTCCTTGAAGACCGGGCCGAGGATCAGGCCGATCAGCGGGACGCCCGCCAGGGTGGTGGCGATGTAGGCGACGCCCAGGCCCAGCGTGTAGAGCATGCCGGGGAGGTAGAAGTCCTTGGCGTTCCCGGTCATCATCGCGAAGACCACGCCGAAGGCGACCCCGAAGACCCCGCTGAACGCGTGCTTGACGGTGTCCCGGCGGATCAGCCGGGCGACGCCGAGGACCAGGGAGACCGCCAGGGCCGCGATGGCCGAGATGTGCAGGTCCTTGTTGATCGTGTAGATCGTGACGAAGAGCAGGCCGGGGAGGACCGTCTCCACCATCCCCAGCACCCCGCCGAACGCCTCGAAGAGCGCGGCCTCGGTCGCCGCCCGGGAGTCGTGCGACCCGGCCGGACCCGGGGCGGGCGCGCCGGCGGTGTCACCGTGCCGGGAATCCCGGAAATCCTGGGGACTCCGGGGATCCTGGTCGCCCTGGGCTGCGGTCGGCTTGTCGAAGGACGTCACCGGCTACTCCTGTCCGAGCGGTCGGAGCTCGTATTTGGGGTTGAAGAGGACCCGGCGGCCGTGACTCATGGAGATCCGGCCCGAGGCGATGAGCCTGCGGCCCGGTTCTATGCCCGTGATCGAACGCCGGCCCAGCCACACCACGTCCAGCGGGGCCGTACCGTCGAAGAGCTCCGCCTCCAGCGCCGGCACACCGGCCCGCGGACGCAGGGTGACCGTCCGCAAGGTACCAGTCACCTTCACGATCTGGCGGTCGTCGCACTCGGAGATCCGGGTGCACCCCGACGCCCGGCTGTCCTCCCGGAGCTCCTGGGACTCCAGGTCGCCCTGGGAGGTGGACAACCGGTCGAGCATCCGGCGGAAGCGACCGGCCGGCTTCTCTGTTCGCGGTGCGGCACTCATACCGGAAAGCCTACCGGCCGCCACCGTCACGGCCGTCAGCGTTCGAAGCGGTATCCCATGCCCGGCTCGGTGATGAAGTGGCGCGGGTGCGAGGGGTCGGCCTCCAGCTTCCGGCGCAGCTGGGCCATGTAGACCCGCAGGTAGTTGGTCTCGGTGCCGTACGACGGTCCCCAGACCTCCTGGAGCAGTTGCTTCTGGCCGACCAGCCGGCCGCCGTTGCGCACCAGCACCTCCAGCAGATGCCACTCGGTCGGGGTCAGCCGGACGTCCCGGCCGTCCCGGTTGACCTTCTTGGCGGCCAGGTCGACCGTGAAGCCGTCGGTCTCCACCACGACCACCTCGCCGTCGCCGCCGCCGACCGGTTCGGCCCGGCGGACGGCCGCCCGCAGCCGGGCGAGCAGCTCGTCCATGCCGAAGGGCTTGGTCACATAGTCGTCGGCGCCGGCGTCCAGGGCCTCCACCTTCTCGTCGGAGGTGTGCCGGGCGGAGAGCACCAGGATCGGCACCCGGGTCCAGCCGCGCAGGCCCTTGATCACCTCGACGCCGTCCATGTCGGGCAGGCCGAGGTCCAGCACCACCACGTCGGGGTGGCGCGCGGCGGCCAGTTCGAGGGCGGTGGCGCCGTCCGGGGCGGCGTCCACCTCGTAGGTGCGTGCCTTCAGGTTGATCACGAGCGCGCGGACGATCTGCGGCTCGTCGTCGACCACGAGCACCCGGGTCATGGGCGGCCTGCTTTCTGGAGAGGGTCGGGCTCGGCGGGGGCGTCCGGGCCGGTGCCGGTGCGGACGCGTGCCGCCCGGAGGGTGAGGACCATGGTGAGTCCGCCGCCGGGGGTGTCCTCGGCGGCGAGGGTGCCGCCCATCGCCTCGGCGAAGCCGCGCGCCACAGCGAGGCCGAGGCCCACCCCGGCCCCGCGCGGGACGTCCCCGAGGCGCTGGAACGGTTCGAAGATGCGCTCCCGGGCCTCCTCGGGCACCCCGGGGCCGCGGTCGATCACCCGGACCTCCACCCGGTCCGCGAGCGCGCTGGCCGAGACGAGGACGGGGACGGTCCCGGTGCTGTACTTGACGGCGTTCTCCACGATGTTGGCGACCGCCCGCTCCAGCAGCCCCTTGTCCACCTCCACCATCGGCAGGGTCTCGGGGATGTCCAGCACGGCGCTGCCGTCGGGGACGCCGCCGAGTGCCATGGGGACCACTTCGTCCAGGTCGGTGACCCGGATCAGCGGGGTGACCGTGCCGGTCTGGAGGCGGGACATGTCGAGCAGGTTGCCGACCAGGTGGTCGAGCCGGTCGGCGCCCGCCTCGATGCCCTCCAGCAGCTCGGCCCGGTCCTCCTCGGACCACTCCACGTCGTCGGAGCGCAGCGAGGAGACAGCCGCCTTGATCCCGGCGAGCGGGGTGCGCAGGTCGTGGCTGACGGCGGCCAGCAGCGCCGTACGGATCTTGTTGGCCTCGGCGAGCTTACGGGCCTCCTCGGCCTCTCCGACCAGCCGCTGGCGGTCCAGGACGACGGCGGCCTGCGCGGCGAACGCGCCGAGCACCCGGCGGTCCTCGGCCGGCAGCACCCGGCCGGAGAGGGCCAGCGCCATGTGGTCGCCCACCGGCATGTCCACGTCCCCGTCCTCGGGCCGGGCGACCGGACGCGGGCCGACCCCGGCGGCCAGCGTCCACGGCTCCACGTCGCCCGCGCGCTCCAGCAGGGCGACGGACTCCATGGAGAAGGTCTCCCGTACGCGCTCCAGCAGGGCGGGCAGCGCGGTCTCGCCGCGCAGCACGCTGCCGGCCAGGAAGGAGAGCACCTCGGACTCGGCGCGCAGCCGGGCGGCCTGGTGGGTGCGGCGGGCCGCCAGGTCGACCACGGAGGCGACCGAGACGGCCACTCCGAAGAAGACGGTGATGGCCACGATGTTCTTGGGGTCCGCGACCGTGAAGCGGTGCAGCGGCGGGGCGAAGAACCAGTTCAGCAGCAGGGAGCCGAAGGCGGCCGAGGCGAGCGAGGGGGCCAGCCCGCCGAGCAGGGCGGAGGTGACGGTCAGGGAGAGGAAGAGCAGCATGTCGTTGGCGAGCCCGAGGTCCGCGTCGACATGGGTGAGCAGCAGGGTCAGCAGGGCGGGGCCCAGGACTCCGGCGGCCCAGCCCCAGATGATCCGGGAGCGGGCGAGGCGGGCGCCCCGGGCGACGGGCAGCCCCCGGCCCTTGGCGACCTCCTCGTGGGTGACGATGTGCACGTCCAGGTCGGGCCCGGAGTCGCGGGCGACGGTGGCGCCGACGCCGGGGCCGAAGACGTACTGCCAGGTCTTGCGGCGGCTGGAGCCCAGCACGATCTGGGTGGCGTTGACCCCGCGCGCGAACTCCAGCAGGGCCGGCGGCACGTCGTCGCCGATCACATGGTGGAAGCTGCCGCCGAGGTCCTCGACCAGGGTGCGCTGGACGGCCAGTTCCTTCGGGGAGGCGGAGGTCAGCCCGTCGCTGCGGGCGATGTAGACGGCGAGGATCTCGCCGCCGGAGCCCTTGGCCGCCATCCGCGCGGCCCGGCGGATGAGGGTGCGTCCCTCGGGGCCGCCGGTGAGCCCGATGACGATGCGCTCCCGGGCCTGCCAGGTGGTGCGGATGTTGTGCTCGCCCCGGTACTGCTGGAGGTACTCGTCCACCCGGTCGGCGGTCCAGAGGAGGGCCAGCTCGCGCAGGGCGGTGAGGTTGCCGGGACGGAAGTAGTTGGAGAGGGCCGCGTCCACCTTGTCGGGACGGTAGATGTTGCCGTGCGCCATCCGGCGGCGAAGTGCCTGGGGCGACATGTCGACCAGCTCGATCTGGTCGGCGCGGCGGACGAACTCGTCGGGGACGGTCTCCTGCTGCCGTACGCCGGTTATCGACTCCACCACGTCCCCGAGGGACTCCAGGTGCTGGATGTTGACGGTGGAGACCACGTCGACGCCGGCGGCGAGCAGTTCCTCGACGTCCTGCCAGCGCTTGGCGTTCCGGGAGCCGGGGACATTGGTGTGCGCCAGCTCGTCCACGACGGCGACGGCGGGGCGGCGGGCCAGCACCGCGTCCACGTCCATCTCGGTGAAGGCGGCGCCCCGGTGGGTCAGCTCCCGGCGGGGAAGCTGTTCGAGGCCGTGCAGCAGCGCCTGGGTGCGGGGGCGTTCGTGGTGCTCCACGAAGGCGACCGCGCAGTCCGTGCCCCGCTCGACGCGCCGATGGCACTCGGAGAGCATGGCGTACGTCTTGCCGACGCCCGGTGCCGCACCGAGGTAGATCCGTAGTTTGCCGCGTCCCATGGCCCCATTGTCTGCCGCTCTGTCCTCCGCGCCCCGCCACCGGGACGGCCCCGGCCGCGGGCCGCCCGTACGGGGCCGGGCCGCCCGGCCGCTCCCCCGTGCGAGCCGCCCGGCCGCGCTTCCGTACGGGCCTTCCGGCCGCGTTCCGGCACCGGTCGCCGGACCGCGCCGGGTGCCGGCCGTCCGGCCGCGCAGACCGACTTTACGACCAGCACGGCGGACGGCAGGGCCCAGGAAGGAGGTGGACGGCCCCTTTTGACGCGTTTCTGACGCCCCCGGCCCCCGCCCCCTCCGGGAGCGACGGGCCACCCCGGCGGCGCGTCAGCCCCGGCCACCCCTGAGCGCCCGCGCCCGAGCACTCCGCGTACCCCGAGCGCCTCGGGCGCCCTGGCCGTACAACGGCCGACGGGCCGCACCCCGCTCCTGCGGGATACGGCCCGTCGGGCCGGAAGGCGACCGGCCGTCGGCCCGGGGACCGGGGTCCGCCGGCCGGGAAGTCCGGGGCCCGGGGCCGCCGGCCGGGAAGTCCGGGGCCCGGGGCCGCCGGCCGGGAAGTCCGGGGCCCGGGGCCGCCGGCCGGGAAATCCGGGGCCCGGCACCCGGGAAGTCCCAGGTCCGGGAAGTCCGGTACCCGGGGGCCGAGGACCCGGCTCAGCGCACCTCGGTGATCTCGGGACCGCGCTGGAGCTGTCCCATGCCGCCGGAGAACCGGGAGGTCTCCTGGTCCTCCTGCTGGACGCCCTCGGGCACCATCTGCGCGTCGTTCGGCAGCTTGAGGACGATCGGGTCGCGCGGTGCCATCGGGCCCTCGCCCCGGACCACGACGGTGTCCCGGAAGACCTGCTCCAGCAGTCCGGCGGCCCCCGGCTGCACCGCGCCCTGGCCGGAGATCACCCCGCGCAGGAACCAGCGGGGCCCGTCCACGCCGACGAACCGCACCAGCTGCACACCGCCGGTGCCGTCGGGCAGCTGGACCGGGACCTGGGCGCGCAGCTCCCAGCCGAGGGGGCCCTCGACCTCGTCGATGACCCCGCCCTGCTGGGTGATCCCGGAGGCGATCTCCTCGCGGACCTCGCCCCAGATGCCCTCCTTCTTGGGCGCGGCGAACGCCTGGAGCTGGATCGCGCTGTCCCGCAGCACGACCGTCGCCGCCACGATCGCGTCGCCCGCGACCTCCACCCGGAGTTCCATGCCCTCGACGCCGGGCACGAAGACGCCGCCCAGGTCGACGCGGCCCTCGTCGGGCCGGGCGACCTCGGAGACGTCCCACGGCCCGTCGGGCCGGGGCGCCGGCGGAAGGTTCACCCGGCGCGGCTGGTCCGCCGCGTCGTCAGTGCCGACCTCGTCGTCGACGACCTGCTCGGCCTCGCCCGCCGTGTCGGCGGTTCCGCTCTTCTTGCGACGTCCGAACACGTCACTGTCCTTCCCGGTCGGATACGACCGATGCGTATCGATTCCCACCCGAACTGCTCTCGACGGCGGCATGGCCGCCGGTGGACCCGAAGCCCCCCTCGGCCCGCGCCGAGCCGGGAAGCTCCGCCACCTCGTGGAAGCGGACCCTCTCGACCTGCTGAACGACCAGCTGGGCGATCCGGTCGAACCGCTCGAACCGCACGCTCTCGCGCGGGTCCAGGTTGACCACGATCACCTTGATCTCTCCACGGTACCCGGCATCCACCGTCCCCGGGGCATTCACAAAGCCCACTCCGCAGCGGGCGGCGAGGCCGGAACGCGGGTGCACGAAGGCCGCGTAGCCGTCCGGCAGGGCGAGGGAGATACCGGTGGGCAGGACGGCACGCTCGCCGGGGGCCAGCTCGGCCGCCTCGGTGGTGACGAGGTCGGCACCGGCGTCGCCGGGGTGGCCGTACGCCGGGATCGGGACCTCCGGATCCACGCGGCGGATCAGTACGTCGAGCGGGTTGGGCATCAGGGGTTCACCTCGAAGGCGCGGGCGCGCCGGACCTGGTCGGGATCGGCCATCGCCGCCCGGATCTCCTCCGGACGGCCGTTGTCGATGAAATGATCGACCTTGACCTCAATGAAAAGAGCGTCGGCGCGGACGGCCACCGGCCCGTCGGGGCCCCCGATCCGCCCGGTCGCCCGGGAGTAGATCTTCCGTCCGCGCACGGCGGTGACCTCGGCGTCGAGGTGCAGCACCGTGCCGACGGGCACCGGGCGCACGAAGTCGGTCTCCAGCCGCCCGGTCACCGCGATCACCCGCAGCAGCCAGTTCAGCGAGCCGAGCGTCTCGTCGAGCGCGGTGGCGAGCACTCCGCCGTGCGCGAGTCCGGGAGCGCCCTGGTGGTCGGCGGTCACGGTGAACTCCGCGGTGACGGTCACGCCCTCGCCGGCCCGCGCCGCCAGATGCAGCCCGTGCGGCTGGCCGCCGCCGCAGCCGAAGCAGTGCGCGTAATGGGCCCCGAGCAGTTCGCCGGGGGCGGGCGCGTCGGGGTGCCGCTGCGGCGGCACGGCGTCGGCGGGTGGCGTCAGTGCGTTGCTCACAGGCGCAGACCTTACCCGCGCGGCGGCGCACCGGTCGCGCCGTGCCAAGCTTGGGCTCATGCAGCCCTCTGCCCCGGCTTCCGCGCCGCAGTACGACGAACGTCTCACCGCGCCCCGCTCCTGGTGGCTGATCACCGCCCTGGTGGGTCTGTCGGGGGCGCTGATCATGCTGCCGCTGGGGACGCTGCCGATGCTGGGCGGTCTGATCGTCGCCACGGCGCTGACGGCCGCGGCGGTGAGTTCGTACGGCTCCGCGCGCATCCGGGTGGTGGCCGGCTCGCTGGTCGCGGGGACGGCCCGGATCCCGGGAACGGCACTCGGCGAACCGGAGGCGCTGGACGCCGAGGAGACCCGGGCCTGGCGGAGCCACAAGGCCGATCCGCGCGCGTTCATGCTGCTGCGGAGCTATGTGCCGACGGCGGTGCGGATTCCGGTGACGGACCCGGCGGACCCCACGCCGTACCTCTATCTCTCGACCCGCGACCCGCAGGGCCTGGTCGCGGCCGTGCGGCGGGTCAGGACCACCGCCTGACGACCCCGCCTGACGTGCCCGGGCACGGGCATCAGCGCCTGACGACCCCGGGCACGGGTGTCACCGCGACGGGGCGCCCCGGCTCGTGGGACCGGGTCACCGGACCGGCGGGCGGTCACCGGACCACTGGGCGGCCACCGGACCGGCGGTCGTCTCAGGACCACTGGTCGGTCACCGGACCGGCGGTCGTCTCAGGATCGGCGGGCGGTCACCGGACCGGCCGGCAGGGTCTCAGAAGCCGAGTTCCTTGGGTTTCGCGGGCTGGTCCAGCGGGGGCAGGTCCGCGAGGGCGTCCCAGGGCACCTGCCGCTCGCGCAGGTCGGTACGGATGTGCTCGGCGAGCTTCTTGGTGTCGCGGCGGTTCATCACCGCGCCGACGGTGGCGCCGATCATGAACGGCATCAGGCTCGGCATGTTCCGCACCATCCGCTTCATGATCTGCTGGCGCAGTTCGCGCTTCATCCGGCCGCCCAGGGCGGCGTTGAGCGTGGTCGGCTTGGTCACGTCCACACCGCGCTCCTCCGTCCAGGAGGTCAGATACGCGACGGCGCGCTCCCGGAGGGTGCCGGGCGCGCGGAGGCCGTAGACCTCGTGCAGCTCGGCGATGAGCTTGAGCTCGATCGCCGCCACACCGGTGATCTCGGCGGCCAGCTCGGCCGGCATCGCCGGTGGCACCGGCAGCATGGCGGCCGCGCCGACACCCGCTCCGACGGTGGAGGTGGCGTTCGCCGCGCCCGCGATCAGCTTGTCCGCCAGCTGCTCGGGGCCGAGCCCCGGAAACTGCCGGCGCAGGGTCGCCAGGTCCCGGACGGGCACCCGCGGGGCCGTCTCGATGACCCGGTCCGCGAGGTGACCGAGACCGGCCCGGGCGCCCTCGCGGCTCTTCCGCACACCGCGCCGGACGGCGTCCAGCCGCCGCCCCCTGCCGGCCTGCGGTGCGGTGCCGGCGCCGCCTTCGAGCGAGGCCGCGGGGCCCCGCTCGTCGTCACGCGCGCCGGGGTGGGGCAGGAGCGCGCCGGGCTCGGCGGACGCGTCGGACGCGTCCGGTTCCGGGCTCGGGCCGCCCTGGTACGCCTCCGGCTTCCTGGGGAGCCGGAAGCGTCGCTTCCGGGACGGGTTGTCGCCTGCCACGGCCGGCCGGTCCCTACTCGCAGTCCCGGCAGATCGGCTGGCCGTTCTTCTCGCGGGCCAGCTGACTGCGGTGGTGGACCAGGAAGCAGCTCATGCAGGTGAACTCGTCGGCCTGCTTGGGCAGCACCCGGACGGCCAGCTCCTCGTTGGAGAGGTCCGCGCCGGGCAGTTCCAGGCCCTCGGCGGCCTCGAACTCGTCGACGTCGACGGTCGAGGTCGACTTGTCGTTCCGCCTGGCCTTCAGCTCTTCCAGGCTGTCCGAGTCGACGTCGTCGTCGGTCTTGCGTGGGGTGTCGTAATCCGTTGCCATGTCGCTCTCCCCCTCTGGGTGTTTGCGGTGTCTCCAGCGCACGTAACGCGTGAGAGGCCGGACTTGTGCCCGACCTGAGGCGGAGATTTTGCCTCACATCAAGGTCTGTTACTCAATCGACACCCAACCGGACCCCTCATGGGTGATCGGTGGCGGGTGGCGAACGGGACCGTACACCGTCCCGGGGTGGCCGCGCGCAGGGGCCACCCCCTGTACTTCCCGTCATCACACCCCCGGGAAACCCGGACTTTTCCGGCCTTCCAGCGGCAGATGCGATCACCGTGCGTGGCTGGCCGGAAAGGAGTCACTGTGACGGAACACACAGTGGGGTGCGTTGATCAGGGGCCGACATTTCCGCTTAAAGCGAACAAGGTTCACCGGCGGACCGGGGGTGTCACCCGGCGCGGCACCCGTCGTGTGCCCGGCGTGTCACCGGGAGGATCACAGCGGCAGAGTGACCCGCATCACCAGGCCACCGCCCTCCCGGGGCTCCGCGGCGATGTGCCCGCCGTGCGCCCGGGCCACCGAGCGGACGATGGAGAGGCCGAGGCCGACCCCCTTGTCACTGCCGGTGCGCTCGGTGCGCAGCCGCCGGAAAGGCTCGAAGAGGTTGTCGATCTCGTACGCGGGAACGACGGGACCGGTGTTCGAGACGACCAGCACGGCCCG
Organism: Streptomyces pyxinae; assembly: GCF_024756275.1. Lineage (GTDB taxonomy): Bacteria > Actinomycetota > Actinomycetes > Streptomycetales > Streptomycetaceae > Streptomyces > Streptomyces pyxinae. The sequence continues at coordinate 17,774 of NZ_JANUGQ010000015.1, forward strand.
GCCCGGGGCGGTCTCGGTGACCACCTCGACCCAGCCGCCGTCCGGGATGTTGTACCGGACGGCGTTCTGCACCAGGTTCAGCGCGATCCGCTCCAGCAGGACGCCATTGCCCTGGACGACCACCGGGGCCCGCTCGCCCCGGATCTCGACGTGCTTCTCGGCCGCCTCGCCCCGCACCTGCTCGATGGCGCGCACGGCGACCTCGGCGAGGTCCACCGGTTTGCGCTCGGCGATCTGGTTGTCACTGCGGGCGAGCAGCAGCAGGCCCTCCACCAGTTGCTCACTGCGCTCATTGGTGGCGAGCAGGGTCCGGCCCAGCTGCTGGAGCTCGGCCGGGGCCCCGGGATCGGAGAGGTGGACCTCCAGCAGGGTCCGGTTGATCGCCAGCGGGGTGCGCAGCTCGTGCGAGGCGTTGGCGACGAACCGCTGCTGGGCGCTGAACGCCCGCTCCAGCCGCTCCAGCATCTCGTCGAAGGTGTCGGCCAGCTCCTTGAGCTCGTCGTCCGGGCCGTCCAGCTTGATCCGGCGGGCCAGGTCGGAACCGGCCACCTGACGGGCGGTGCGGGTGATCCGGCCCAGCGGGGAGAGCACCCGGCCCGCCATCGCGTAGCCGAAGGCGAAGGCGATGACGCTCAGCCCCAGCAGCGCGAAGAGCGAACGGCGCAGCAGGTCCTGGAGCGCGTGCTGGCGCTGCTGCTGGACGCAGGTGTTCATCGCCGCGTTGAACACATCGGAGTCGGCGTTGGTCGGGAAATCACAGATCTTGCTGGTGACCTGGCCGTTCACCACCCGGAACGGCAGCTCGCTGATCACCTGGAGCGCCTGCGCGGCCAGCAGGTAGATGATCGACAGCAGCAGGATCCCGGCGATCAGGAACATGCCGCCGTACAGCAGCGTCAGCCGTATCCGGATGGTGGGGCGCAGCCAGGGCCGCACCGGGCCCCGGGGGTCCCAGGTGGGCTTCGGCGGGTGGTGCGGGGGCGGGGGCGCGGGGGCGGGGGCGGTGGCCACGGATCAGATCCGGTAGCCCGAGCCGGGCACGGTGACGATCACCGGCGGCTCGCCGAGCTTGCGGCGCAGGGTCATCACGGTCACCCGGACCACATTGGTGAACGGGTCGGTGTTCTCGTCCCACGCCTTCTCCAGCAGCTGCTCGGCCGAGACGACCGCGCCCTCGCTGCGCATCAGGACCTCCAGGACCGCGAACTCCTTGGGCGCGAGCTGGATCTCCCGGCCGTCCCGGAAGACCTCGCGGCGGTTGGGGTCGAGCTTGATGCCGGCCCGCTCCAGGACCGGCGGCAGCGGGACCGTGGTGCGCCGGCCGAGGGCCCGCACCCGCGCGGTCAGCTCGGTGAAGGCGAAGGGCTTGGGCAGATAGTCGTCCGCGCCCAGCTCCAGGCCCTCCACCCGGTCGCTGACGTCCCCGGAGGCGGTGAGCATCAGGACCCGGGTCGGCATGCCGAGGTCCACGATCCGGCGGCACACGTCGTCGCCGTGCACCAGCGGGAGGTCCCGGTCGAGCACCACCACGTCGTAGTCGTTGACCTCCACCCGCTCCAGTGCGGCGGCGCCGTCGTAGACCACGTCGACGGCCATGGCCTCCCGGCGCAGACCGGTGGCCACCGCGTCGGCGAGCAGTTGCTCGTCCTCGACGACGAGTACGCGCACGGTTGTTCCTTCCCACGAAGCCCGTCCGGGCCGGGGCTCGCCGCGAGGCACCCCCGGGGCCCGGATCCGGGCAGTTCCCCACTTTGACTGTGCGTGTCCATCCTGCCCCTTACGCGCGTAAACCGGCTGTAAGACGGCTCGCGGGCGGCCCCCGGGGACCGGCTCCCGGGCGGTGTTTTCCGGCTGTTCACCTGATTCGGAGGCCGGTCGAGGTTTCCGCTCGGAGGGCCGGGGGGAGGACGACTGCACACCCCGATCACATCGCGCTGTTCGCGCGCGCCGTCCGCTCTGTCCCCCAGAGGTGGCGTGTGTGATCGATCCGACCCTCGGCACACCCCCGTGCCACCGACCCATGACGAGGGGGCGCACGATGGACGCTTTCACCGACGGGATTCTGCAGCGCATAAGGGCGGCGGAGGACGACCTCACGTACGCCCGGGAGACCGGCGACGAATTCCTCGCCGATGTCGAGCAGGAGGAGCTGGACGACCTCCGCCGGCTCGCCGCCGAACACGGCGTGGAGATCGGCGCGGCGACGGCCTGACCGGGGCGGCGAGAGCCCCGGGGAACACCCGGCCGGGCCGCCGCCGGCCCCTGAAACACCTGATCGGGGGGCCGCCACCGGCCCTCATGGAAACACCCGAACCACCCGCACAGCGGTACCCACCAGGGCCCCGCGGCCCCGCACGCCGGCCGCGGGGCCCTGTGCTGTCCCTGCGCGCCACCGGGGGCCGTCCGGGGCCGCGCCGTCACCGGGGCACGTCAGACGTCGTCCGGGGCCGCCCGCAGGCCGCCCGGGGCCGCACCGCCGCGGGGGCCGCGCACCCCGCCGGGGCCCTGCCCGTGACCCCGGAGCGGCGCGGGTGGTTCCCCGCCCCGTCCGGGACGACAGAGGCCGTACGGCTCCGAGGGCGGGCCCGCCGGTCCTCGGGCACCCGGCCGGAGCCCCGGCGGAGATCGCGGCGCCTCCCGCGCCCCCGGAGCGACCTCCGCCCCCGCCCGGCACGGCGGGTCACCGGGGCGGAAGACACCCGTCGGCGCACCCGGCCGGGGCGGCCCGATCGGGCCCGGCAGGCACACCGGTCCCGGCACGACGGGCCGCCGGGCGCACCGACCGGTCGGTGCGCGGCATCCGGCGGACGGGCCTGGGGTCAGTCGTGCCAGGCGCCGAATTCCTCCAGCAGCTCTTGCAGCGGCTCGAAGACGCCGGGACCCGCCACCACCGTCAGCTCCTCCGACTCCGGCCGGCCCGGCCGGCCGCCGGTGAGCGCTCCGGCCTCGCGGGCGATCAGGGTGCCGGCCGCCCAGTCCCAGGGCCGCAGCCCCCGCTCGTAGAAACCGTCCAGCCTCCCCGCCGCCACGTCCGCCAGGTCGATGGCGGCCGAACCGCTGCGGCGGATGTCGCGGAGGCGCGGGATGAGCCGCTGGGCCACGTCCGCCTGGTGCGCCCGGACCGGGGTCACGTAGTTGAAGCCGGTCGAGACCAGCGCCTGGTCCAGCGGCGGCGCCGGGCGGCAGCGCACCGGGCGGTCGTTGAGGAAGGCCCCGCCGCCGAGCACCGCCCGGGTGGTCTCGCCCCGCATCGGCGCCTCGACCACGCCGACCAGGGTCCGGCCGTCCCGCTCGGCCGCCACCGAGACGGACCAGGTCGGCAGGCCGTAGAGGTAGTTCACGGTGCCGTCCAGCGGATCGATGACCCAGCGGATCCCGGTGCTGCCCTCGGTGGCCGCGCCCTCCTCGCCGAGCAGGCCGTCGTCCGGCCGGTGCTCGGCGAGGAAGCCGGTGATCAGCTTCTCGGCGGCGATGTCCATCTCGGTGACCACGTCGATCGGGCTCGACTTGGTCGCCGCGACGCCCAGGTCGTCCGGGCGGCCGTCGCGCAGCAGGGCGCCCGCCCGGCGGGCCGCCGTCAGGGCCAGCTCCAGCAGCTCGGCCAGGAGCGGGTCGGCGGCGTCCGGGACGGTCGCGGGGGTGGGGTCGGGCACGGTGGCTCCTTACGCGTAGGGGCTGTCGGCACCGGCGGCCGCGGGACGCTCCGCGCGGGCCGGGCAGCAACCGATCGGGCACAGGTCGTGCGAGGGTCCGAGGCCGCCGAGCGCGCACCGCTCCACGGGCGCGCCCCGCTCGGCCGCCGCGCGCTCCAGGACGAGCTCCCGGACTGCGGCGGCGAACCGGGGGTCGGCCCCGACGGTGGCGGACCGGCGGACCGGCAGTCCGAGTTCGGCGGCCTTGGCGGTGGCCTCGGTGTCCAGGTCGTACAGGACCTCCATGTGGTCCGAGACGAAGCCGATCGGCACCATCACGACGGCCGGCGCCCCGGCGGCGTGCACCGCCTCCAGGTGGTCGCAGATGTCCGGCTCCAGCCACGGGATGTGCGGGGCGCCGCTGCGCGACTGGTAGACGAGGTCCCAGGGGTGGTCGACGCCGGTGGCCTCGCGCACCGCCAGGGCGACCAGCTCCGCCACGTCGAGGTGCTGGCGCACATAGGCGCCGCCGTCGCCGTGCTCCCCGGCGGGGCCCGAGGTGTCGGCGGCCGACTCCGGGATGGAGTGGGTGGTGAAGGCGAGCCGGGCACCGTCCCGTACCGGCTCGTCCAGCTCCGCGAGCGAGGCCAGCACCCCTTCGACGACCGGCTCGACGAAGCCGGGGTGGTTGAAGTAGTGGCGCAGCTTGTCGACGCGCGGCAGCGGCAGCCCCTCCGCCTCCAGCGTGGCCAGCGCGTCCGCCAGGTTCTCCCGGTACTGCCGGCAGCCGGAGTAGGAGGCGTAGGCGCTGGTGGCGAGGACCGCGATCCGGCGCCGGCCGTCCGCGACCATTTCCCGGAGGGCGTCCGTGAGACAGGGCGCCCAGTTGCGGTTGCCCCAGTAGACCGGGAGGTCCAGGCCCGCGTCGGCGAAGTCCTCGCGCAGCGCGGCGAGCAGGGCCCGGTTCTGGTCGTTGATGGGGCTGACGCCGCCGAACAGGAAGTAGTGCTGCCCCACTTCCTTGAGCCGTTCCCGGGGGATGCCGCGCCCGCGCGTCACGTTCTCCAGGAACGGGACCACGTCGTCGGGGCCCTCGGGCCCGCCGAAGGAGAGCAGCAACAGGGCGTCGTAGGGGGCTGGATCGCGCTGATCGGACATGGAATCGATCCTGCCACCCGCCCCGGGGGCCCGGGACACCGCCGTGCGCGGGCGCGCCGGACCGCCGGCGCCCGTCCGCTCCCCCGCCCCGGGCCGGGTCCCGGTCGCCCGTCCGCTCCCCGCCCCGGCCCGGTCCCCGTCTCACCGTCCTCCGCACTCCGCCGGGCCGGCCGGGTCCGCGTCCTCCGCGCCGTCCCGGGCCGAGTTCCCGGCCTCCGCCCGCTCCGGGCCGGGCGGAGGCGTTCGGCCCGGGGCGGAACCCGGCCGCGCCGCCCGCCGCCCGGTCCTGCCCGCCGGCCGGGCGGCGAAAACCGCTGTGCGCGTACCGCCGCCCGACACGTAAGCTGTCAAGACTGCCCGTACGCCTTACGCTCTGGCCGGAGTGCCCCTTGCCCAGTCCCTACCGCGCGGTCTTCACCGCCCCCGGCACCCTGAAGTTCTCCGCCGCCGGCCTGCTCGGCCGGATGCCGCTGTCCATGATGGGCATCGGGATCATGACCATGGTGTCCGAGATCACCGGCCGCTACGGCCTGGCGGGCACCCTCTCCGGCACGCTGGCGCTCTCCGCCGCCGTGCTGGGGCCGCAGGTCTCCCGGCTGGTGGACCGGCACGGGCAGCGCCGGATACTCCGGCCGGTGACGCTGGTCGCGCTGGCCGCCGTCGCGGGGCTGCTGATCTGCGCCCAGCAGGGGCTGCCGGACTGGACGCTCTTCGTCTTCGCCGCCGTCGCGGGCTGCATACCGAGCGTGGGCGCGATGACCCGCGCCCGCTGGGCGTCGATCTACGAGGGCTCCCCCCGGGAGCTGCACACCGCCTACTCGGTGGAGTCGGTGGTCGACGAGGTCTGCTTCATCTTCGGTCCGATCATCTCCATCGGCCTGTCCACCATGTGGTTCCCGGAGGCCGGTCCGCTGCTCGCGGCGGGCTTCCTGGCGGTCGGCGTCTGGTGGCTCACCGCCCAGCGGGAGACCGAGCCGGCACCGCACCCGGCCGAGCAGCACAGCGGGGGCTCCGCGCTGCGCTCCCCCGGGCTCCAGGTGCTGATGGCCGCGTTCGTCGCCACCGGGGCGATCTTCGGCGCGGTGGACGTGGTGACCGTGGCCTTCGCCGACGAGGCGGGGAACAAGTCGGCCTCCAGCCTGGTGCTGGCCGTCTACGCGCTCGGCTCCTGTCTCGCCGGGGCGGTCTTCGGCCTGCTGCACCTCAAGGGAGCGCCGTCCCGCCGCTGGGTGGTGGGTGTCTGCGCGATGGCCGTGAGTATGATCCCCCTCCAACTGGCCGGGAGCCTGCCGTTCCTGGCCGTGGCGCTCTTTGTCGCGGGGCTGGCCATCGCGCCGACGATGGTGACCACCATGGCCCTGGTGGAGGCGCACGTACCGCGCAGCAAGCTGACCGAGGGCATGTCCTGGACGAGTACCGGGCTGGCGGTCGGCGTGTCGCTGGGTTCGGCCGCCGCCGGCTGGGTGGTCGAGGCCCATGGGGCGGCGGCGGGGTACGCGGTGCCCGGTGTGGCGGGAGTGCTCGCGGCCGCGGTGGCGTTCCTGGGGTACGCCCGGCTCCGTGAGCCGGCACCGACGCGGGAGGGTCACCGTGAGCAGGCACTACAGGAACCCGCAGCACCCGAACCACTCGACCGGCCCGGACAGCGTGAGCGCCCCGACGACCGGTCGGAACACCCCGACGGCAGCGGGCGCCCGGAAGAGCGGCACCTGGCGTAACTGGGCCGGCAATGTCACCGCCCGGCCCGCCCGGGAGGCCCGGCCCGCCTCCGTGGCGGAGCTGGCCGGGGCGGTCCGGACGGCGGCCGACGCGGGGTTGCGGGTCAAGACGGTCGGCACCGGCCACTCCTTCACCGCCATCGCCGCCACCGACGGGCTGCTGATCCGGCCGGACCTGCTGACCGGCATCCGGCGGATCGACCGCCGCGCCATGACCGTGACCGTGGAGTCGGGCACCCCACTGCGGCGGCTGAACCAGGCGCTGGCGCGGGAGGGCCTCTCGCTCACCAATATGGGCGACATCATGGAGCAGACCGTCGCGGGCGCCGTCAGCACCGGCACCCATGGCACCGGCCGTGACTCCGCCTCCCTCGCGGCACAGATCCGGGAACTGGAGCTGGTGACGGCGGACGGTTCGGTGCTGACCTGCTCGCCCGGGGAGAACCCGGACGTCTTCGCCGCCGCCCGGGTCGGTCTTGGCGCCCTGGGGATCATCTCCGCGCTCACCTTCGCGGTGGAGCCGCTCTTCCTGCTGGCGGCCCGCGAGGAGCCGATGAGCTTCGACCGGGTGACCGGGGACTTCGACGCGCTGCACGCGGAGAACGAGCACTTCGAGTTCTACTGGTTCCCGCACACCGACCAGTGCAGCGTCAAGCGGAACAACCGCAGCGCGGGCCCGGCGCGGCCGCTCGGCCGGTTCGCCGGCTGGGTGGCGGACGAGCTGCTCTCCAACGGCATGTTCCAGGTGGTCAACACGGTCGGCCGGCTGGCGCCTCCGGCGGTGCCCGCGATGGCCGGGGTGACCAGCCGGGCGCTCTCCGCCCGTACCTATACGGACATCCCGTACAAGGTGTTCACCAGCTCCCGGCGGGTGCGGTTCATGGAGATGGAGTACGCGCTGCCCCGGGAGACCGTCATCGCCGTGCTGCGCGAACTGCGGGCGATGGTCGACCGGTCGCCGCTGCGGGTGAGCTTCCCCGTGGAGGTGCGGACCGCGCCCGCCGACGACATCCCGCTCTCCACCGCGTCCGGCCGGGAGACCGCGTACCTCGCGGTGCACATGTACCGGGGCGTGCCGTACCGGGAGTACTTCACGGCGGCCGAGCGGATCATGACGGCGCACGGCGGGCGGCCGCACTGGGGCAAGGTGCACACCCGGGACGCCGGCTATCTGGCCGGGGTCTATCCGCGCTTCGGGGAGTTCACCGCGCTCCGGGACCGCCTGGACCCGCGGCGAGTGTTCGGCAACGACCACCTGCGGCGGGTCCTGGGCGACTGATCCCGCGCGATCGGTGCGGCGGCCCCGGCCGGAGCCGTACGCCCTCGGGGCCGTACGACCGGTGCCGTGTCATGTGGTCGTACGGCACCGGTCGTACGGCGGCCGGGGCTCACTCGGCGGGCGGAACCTTCGGGTCCGGGGCCTGCTGGGCCGGGGCTCCGCCCTGGGCCGCACCGCCCGGCTCCGGCTTGTCCGCCGAGGTGCCGGGGTCGGGCGAGGCGGACGCGCCGCCGTTCTGACCGGAGTCCTGGCCGGACGACGCCGACGGCGAGGGGGTCGGGGACGGGGTGGCCTTGTCGCCGCCCTGGTCCTGGCCCGTGCCGTCCTGCCCGGTCTTCCCGGTCTCCCCGTCCTTGCCGGTGCCGTCCTGGCCGGTGCCCGAACCGTCATCGGTGCCGGTACCGGCGGACGAACCGTCCTTTCCGCCGGTGCCCGGGGCGCTCGGGCCGGCGCTCTGCCCGCCGCCGTCCCGGCCGTCGTCCCGCTCGTCGTGCCCGGAGCCGTCCGAGCCCCCGGAGCCGGTGGAGGGCTGCTGATGCGGCGCGGAACCGCCGCTTCCGCCGCCTCCCCGGACCACGGAGCCGATCGTGGTGCCCCGGTCGCCGTTCAGATCGTGCCCCGCCGCCATTTCGTACATGGTGATGCCGAGCATGGCGACGGCGAAGACGACCACGGCCGCGAGGGCCGAGCGTTTCCCGCCACGCACCCGGGTGCCATGGGTGACGGCCTCGGTGAACTCGCCGTTCCCGGGCGGCGGTACGCGCAGGGCGCGGGTCCGGTCGTCGGCCGCCGCGCCCGGCACCGCCGGCAGGGCGCGTGTGCGGTCGTCGGCGCTTCCGGAAGCGGTCGGCGTGACCGTCGTCGCGGACTCCGCCGTCGGCACGGAGGGCATCGCCCGGGTGCGGTCATCCGCCCCCCAGGTCACCTTGGGAACCGCGCCGGGAAGCAGCCGCGTCGGATCGCCGGCGTCCGGCGCCGCCCGTGGCGGGCCGCCGGTGGCCCGTGGCGCGGCCCGGGTCGGGTCGGCGGCGCCGGCCGCCGGCCGGACCGGCACCTGACGGCCGCCCTTCGACCGGGTGGCCAGCGCCGTCACCAGGCGCATCCGCTCCCCGGTGCTTCTGAAGACATGCTGGAAGAGGGAGCCCCCGCAGGTGGCGATGACGCTGATCACGCCGGCGCCGAGGACCGTCCCGTACACCCCCAGTTTGGCGGCGAGTTTGGCCGCGAGGACGGCTGCCAGCGCACTGGCAGCCACCTGGGCCGTGCTGAGGTCGAGGCGCTTCTTCTCCTCCGGCTTCCCCTCCGTCGTCTCCGTCGTCTTCCCCTCCCTCTCGTTCCTCTCATTCGGGCCGTGGGCCGACCAGTCCGTCGTACGAGCTGTTTGCACCTTATGTTCACCCACCTGTACGAGCATGCACCGACTAGGGACTTGCGGGCGAAGCGAATAGTTCCGGTTAGGCCGGTTCTGTGAAGGAGGACACGCTCGCCACCGGTGGCGGCCCCAACTGCCGCGACCCGCACAAACTTCGGCGGCGCGCCTGTCCACCCCGGTGGCCCGAATGGAGTACTGTGGCGAACCCTGGCCGCTCGCCTTGGCGGGCGACCGGGAGTACGGGAGGGTGACCGAAAAGCGGCGCTCGAACCGGCGGCGCCGCGACAGCACGGAGACCTGCCGCACAGCGTGACCAACCATCACGCTGAGTGGTGAAAGTGGTAACCGTGCCATAACGGCGTTCCAGGGCCCACGCCCGACACGCCGGTGCAACTGGACAAGGTTGTGGCAGGCTGCACCCGGGCAGGCCACACTCGACTAGCGGAAGCGGCGACGCAGGTGACGTCGGCAGGCACCACCCGGGAGGTCCCCATGCCCGAACTGCGTGTCGTGGCCGTCTCCAACGACGGCACACGACTGGTGCTCAAGGCTGCCGACAGCACGGAATACACGCTTCCCATCGACGAGCGGCTGCGCGCCGCCGTCCGCAACGACCGGGCGCGGCTGGGCCAGATCGAGATCGAGGTGGAGAGCCACCTCCGCCCCCGGGACATCCAGGCGCGGATACGGGCCGGTGCCTCCGCCGAGGAGGTCGCCCAGCTCGCCGGCATCCCGGTCGAACGGGTCCGCAGGTTCGAGGGGCCGGTGCTCGCCGAGCGCGCCTTCATGGCCGAGCGCGCCCGCAAGACCCCCGTCCGCAGGCCGGGCGAGAACAGCGGTCCGCCGCTGGGCGAGGCCGTGCAGGAGCGGCTGCTGCTGCGCGGCGCCGACCGGGACACCGTGATCTGGGACTCCTGGCGCCGGGACGACGGCACCTGGGAGGTGCTGCTCGTCTACCGGGTCGCCGGTGAGGTGCACTCGGCCAGCTGGAGCTACGACCCGCCCCGGCGGCTGGTCCAGGCCGTGGACGACGAGGCCCGGTCGCTGATCGGCGAGACCGACGACGCGGTGGCCGTCCAGCAGGAGCCGAGCTACCCGTTCGTGCCCCGGATCGCCCGGCTGCCCCGGGACCGGCCGCTGGACCGGAGCCTGGACCGCCCGCTGGAGCGGGCCGTCGCCCCGGCACCCGAGCCGGAGGAGGAGTCCGGGCGCGACTCGCTGACCAGTCTGCTGGAGGCGGTGCCGAGCTTCCGGGGCGATCTGGTCGTCCCGGAGCTGCCCGCCGCCCAGGAGCAGCCGGACACCGAGCCGGACGAGGAGGCGGAGGCCGAGGAGCCCCCGGCCCCGGCGGCCTCGGCGGGGGCCGGTTCGGCCTACGCGGACGTGCTGATGCCGCGCGCGGTGAGCGGCCACCGGGACCGGCTGACCGGGACGACGGACCGTCAGGCGGAGGCCGACGGGGTGCGCCCGGGCCGCCGCGCGGCGGTACCGAGCTGGGACGAGATCGTCTTCGGCACCCGCCGCAAGAAGCAGGAGTGACGGTTCCGCTCCCCCGGCCGCCCGGCTGACGGCCGAGAGCCACCCGGCCGCTGCCGCCGCCGGGCTCGGCGTCCCGGCCTGACGCCGTACCGGCCCGGGGGCCGGAGATGTGCTGCCCCCGGGCGGACACCCGTACCGCTCCGGGCCTGCCGGGCCGGCGGTTCCGCCCGGCTTCGCCGCGTTCCCCTGCGGCCGCCGTACGGCTCCGGACCGTGAATCGCGCGCCCGGGCGGAGTCTTGTACGGCTCCGGAGCCGCATCGCCGTGCCCACCGAGAGCCGCCCGTCCGGGCCGCCGGGTGGGCAGCAGCCCCTTCGGCCGCCGCAACGACCCCGGGCGGGACGGCCGTACGGCTTCGGGCGCGCGGGCCGGCGTCCCGCCCGCGCCTGATGTCCCCGCCGGCCGCCGTACCGGCCGCTGGGCCAGCGAGGGCCCGGCACCGTACGCCCCGGCCTCACCCGCCCGGGCGACCGGGCCGGCCGCCCGGGGGCCGGTGCCGGTCGGAACGCCGGGGCCGGAGCCGGAGCCGTACCGGCGCGGGCGCAGTCGTAGAGCTTCGGGCTCACCCGGCCGGGCCAGCGGCCAGGGACACCAGGCCTCCCGGGGGTGCCGGGCCGACCAGGGGGCCAGCGACCCGTCAGGTCCGGCGACTCGGCGCGGGGGAGCCAGCGATCCGCCAGGTCCGGCGACCCGGCAGGGGGCGAGACGGCCCGTCAGGTCCGGCGACCCCGGCGCGGGGCGACGGCCCGTCAGGCTCCAGCCGCAGGTGGGGGGCGAGGCGGCCCGTCAGGCTCGGCGAACCGACACGGAGGCAAGACAGCCCGTCAGGTCCGGCGACCCGGCACGGGGGCGAGACGCCCCGTCAGGTCCAGCGACCCGGCACCGGGGGGGCAGCGATCCGCCAGGCCCGCCCCCCAGCGCGGGGACCAGACGGCCCGTGAGGTCCAGCGGTCGGGTGCGGAGCGAGGCGACGCGTCAGGTCCGGCGACCCGGTACGGGGGCGAGGCGGGCCCGTCAGATCCGGCGGCCGGGCGCGGGAGCAAGATGGCCCGTCAGGTCCGGCGGCCGGCATGGCGCGGGGCGGTCCGGCGGGGGGTGGGTCAGTCGGGGGTCGGGCCGGTGGCGACCGGGCGGGACTCGTCGCTCGACCACTCCGACCAGGAGCCCGCGTACAGCGCCGCCGGGAAGCCCGCCAGCTCCAGCGCGATCAGCTGCTGGGCGGCCGACACGCCCGAGCCGCAGTAGACGCCGACCTCCGCCGCCTCGGCCGCCCCGAGCGCGGTGAACCGGGCCCGCAGTTCCGGGACCGGCAGGAACCGGCCGTCCGGGCCCACGTTCTCCCCGGTCGGCGCCGAGACCGCGCCCGGGATGTGCCCCGCCACCCGGTCCAGCGGCTCGGTCTCGCCCCGGTACCGCTCCCCCGCCCGCGCGTCCAGCAGCAGCCCGGACCGGGCCAGCGCCGCCGCCCCGTCCGCGTCCAGCAGCGGCAGGGCGCCCGGCTCGGGGACGAAGTCGCCCCCGGCCGGTGCGGGCACCTCGGTGGAGAGGTCCCCGTGCCAGGCGGCCAGCCCGCCGTCCAGCACCCGTACGTCCTGGTGTCCGGCCCACCGGAGCAGCCACCAGGCCCGGGCGGCGGCCCAGCCCTGGCCGCCGTCGTAGGCGACCACCGGGTACGCCGCACGGACCCCCGCGCGGCGCAGCACCGCACCGAGGGCGTCCGGGTCGGGCAGCGGGTGCCGGCCGCCCCGGCTGCCGCCCGGCGGAGAGGCCAGCTCCGTGTCCAGGTCCACATAGACGGCGCCGGGGAGGTGGCCCGCCTCGTGGAGCGGCCGGCCGGGCGGGCCGCCCAGCTGGTAGCGGACGTCCAGGAGGACCGGCGGACGGGGGCCGGCCAGCTCGGTGGCGAGCGCGTCGGCGGAAACGATCGGATTCATGTCCGCCATCCTCGCGCAGCCGCCGGGCACGGACGGCGGCCGGGCGACCGGAATACCGCCGGAAACGCGGTCAGCAGACCAGTACGCGCAGGGCAGTTCGGGAAATCGTCCGGCCAAAACGGATGAGCGCCGGAGATTACGGGCAGCCTCTGGCCGGATCGCGCCGAACTGCGGCGCGGCCGGGCGCACCTCGCCGCCGGTGGTGGAAGCATCTGACCGGGCGCGGAACCGGTGGCCGGGACGGCGCGCCCGCTCGCCCGTACGGCCACACAAGGGTCCGAGGAGAGAGTGACGATGACCGAGGCGGCTCGGCGCAGGCCGGGCACACCCTGCTGGGTGAGCCTGATGGTGCGTGGCCTGGAGGCGACGCAGGAGTTCTACGGAGCCCTCTTCGGCTGGCGGTTCGAGCCCGGGCCCCAGCAGCTCGGCCCCTATGTGCGCGGGCTGCTGGACGGCAGGGAGGTCGCCGGGATCGGGCGGCTGCCCGCCGGCCGGGACCTGCCGACCGCCTGGACCACCTATCTGGCCTCGGACGACGCCGGCCGGACCACCGAGTCGGTCCGGCACAGCGGCGGCACGGTCGCGGTGGGCCCGCTCATGGCGGCCGACGCGGGACGGATGGCGATCTGCGCCGACCCGTCCGGCGCGGTCTTCGGCGTCTGGCAGGCCGCCGCGCACATCGGCACCGCGCTGGCGGGCACCCCGGGGTCCCCGGTCTGGAACGAGCTGCTGACCTGGGAGACGGAGTCCGTCGCCAAGTTCTACCGGAACGTCTTCGGCTACGAGCTGGATCCGCTGCTGCCGGGTGAGCCGGACATCGTGACCCTGCGGCTCGACGGGCGGCCGGTCGCCGCGCTGCACGGCCTGGGCAGGTCGCTGCCCCGGGGCCTGGGGGCGCACTGGATGACCTGGTTCGAGGTGGCGGACACCGACGCCGCCGCCGGGCAGGTGACCGACCTGGGCGGCCGGGTGCTGGAACCGCCGCACGACGGGCCGGCCGGCCGGGTCGCGACGGTGGCGGACCCGGAGGGCGCGGTCTTCACGATCGTCCGGTCGGCCACTCCCTGACCCGGCCGGGGGCGGGCGCGCGTCGGCCGGGGCGGGCGGGGGCCCACCGGTGCGGACCGGCGCGGACCGGTGCGGGCCGGTGCCGCCGAGGGCGGTCGGGCCGGCCGGGACCGGCCGGGCCCACGGGGGCCGACCGGGACCGGCCCGGGACCCACCGGGCGCCGCGAAGCGTCTCCTTCGCCCAGGGAGTCGGGCGGGCGGCCCGCCTGGTTCCCGGCCCGTGGCGAGGTTTTCCTCACTCGGACGGCTCCGAGCACGCCACCCCGTCGGACGCGTACCGCTCGGTGAGGAACGGGGCCCGAGTGCGAGAATGGGCCGGGGTCCGATGCGGGAGTGAGACCTGTCATGGCCGCTGGGTGGTTGTCGCGCACGGTACGGGCCGCGGTGTTCGCGGCCGTCTGTGTGCTGCTCGCCGCTCTCGGACACGTCCTCATGTCCGGCGCCCCCGTGCCCTGGTGGCCGCTGGCCGCCGGTGCCCTGGCGACCGGCGCCGCCGGTTTCGGGCTGGCCGGCCGGGAGCGCGGGCTGCCGGTGGTCGTCCCCGTGGCGGTGCTCGCCCAGGTGACACTGCATGAACTGTTCTCCCGGGCCCAGAGCGCCACGTCGCCGGGCGTCGTCCGGACCACTCTCCCGGGGTCGTCCGGCATGACGGCCGGGCACCCGCACGGCCCGCACGCCACCGGTCCGGTCGCCCCGGCCGCGCCGCCCGGCGGGGGGCACAGTGGCCATCACCTCATGGGGATGGCGCACGGCGGGTCCGCCGTGCCGGACACCGACTGGGCGTGGCTGCCGCTGAGTTCCCCCATGATCGGCATGTACGCGGCGCATCTGCTGGCCGCCGTGGCGAGCGGGTTGTGGCTGGGGTACGGCGAACGCGCCGCCTTCCGGCTGCTGCGCGCGCTGGCCGGGCTGCTGGCCGCGCCGCTGCGACCGCCGCCCGCGCCGTGCCCGCCGCCGCACTGCCCCCGCGTCCTCTCCTACCGGGGCGGCCACCGGCTGCCGCGCCCGCTGCTGCTCGTCCACGCGATCACCTCCCGGGGTCCGCCGGCGGTCGGTCTTCGCTGACCAGCCAGTACCCCGGGGCGGTGCCGGATTTCGTCGACACCTGACACCCGCCCGCGCGCCCCGGGGGCGGCCGTGCCCCGGCGCGGCCGCGTTCCCCGAACCGCCGGTGCGGCGTGCCCGCCTGCCCGTGCGCGTGCAGCGCGTGTGCCGCCGAGCCGTGCCCGAACCGCGAAGGACAGCCGGTGTTTCCCCCTGCCCCGTCCGCATTACTCGAACGACGCGCGAAACCCGAGCGCGCCGGCGCCGTCGACGAACTGGTCACCGCCTGGGCGCTGGACGCCCGGGGCGGTGATCCGGAGGCCGTCGACCGCTTCGTACGCGCCCTGCACCGCGACGTACTGCGCTATGTAGCCCATCTCAGCGCCGACCCCCAGTCGGCCGACGATCTGGCCCAGGAGACCTTCATACGGGCCCTCGGCAGCCTGCACCGTTTCGAGGGCCGCTCCTCGGCCCGGGCCTGGCTGCTCTCCATCGCCCGCCGCGCGGTGATCGACGACTTCCGTCGCGCCGCCTCCCGGCCACGGCTGTCCGACAGCCTCGACTGGCGGCGGGCCGCCGAGCTCGCCCAGCCGTGCGACCTGCCCGGCTTCGAGGAGGGCGTCGCCCTGCTGGAGCTGCTGGCCGGACTGCCGGACGAGCGCCGGGAGGCGTTCCTCCTCACCCAGTTGGTCGGCCTGCCGTACGCGGAGGCGGCCCGGGTGACGGGCTGCCCGGTCGGCACGGTCCGCTCCCGGGTGGCCCGGGCCCGGGCCACCCTGCTGGAGCTGCTGGCCGAGCCGGGCGAACCAGGCCCGGTCCCGGTGCGAGCCGACCCGGCCTGACGGGTCTCCGGCGGCGGCCGGTACCCGGGTCCCGGTGCGCCGGGGCCCGGGGACCGGCCCTGCCCGGTCATGGGAGCCGGGGTGTCCGGACATGGACGCCCGGGTCGCGTCAACATGGCGCCTCGCCGGTTGGCCGCCGGGCGCCGGGCCGTGCCAGGGTGCCCGGACGCGGGCGCGGGGCCGTCCGCCGTCCGGGCACGCAGGAAAGGTGGGTGGGTGCGGCGTGGCAGCAGCGCTGACCGTCGGGATCTTCGTCTTCGAGGACGCCGAGGAGCTGGATGTCGTCGGTCCGTGGGAGGTCCTGGGCTTCTGGGCCGCGCATGTCGCGGCCGCGCCGGTGCGGGTGCTGGCGATCGGCCGGGAGGAGGGCACGGTGCGCTGTGCCAAGGGTCTCCGGCTGGGCGTCGACCACGGCGTCGCCTCGGCCCCGGCACTGGATGTGCTGGTGCACCCGGGCGGGGACGGCACCGCCGTGCTCCAGCGGGACGCCGCGCACCTCGGCTGGCTGCGGGAGCTGCGCGACCGGGGGGTGCTGCTGGCGAGCGTCTGCACCGGGTCCCTGGTGCTGGCCGCCGCCGAGCTGCTGAAGGGCCGTCCGGCCACCACCCACCGCGACTTCGCCGGGGAGCTGGCGGCGCTGGACGCGACGATCGACGTCCGGGCGGCCGAGCGGTACGTGGACGACGGCGAGATCCTGACCAGCGCGGGCGTGTCGGCCGGTATCGACATGGCCTTCCGACTGGTGGAGCGGCTGGACGGACCGGAGGCGGCGGCCGCGGTCCGCCGGGGCATCCAGTACGAGCCGCCGGTCAGCTGACGCTGGGCTGCGGCTCGCGCTCCGGCTCGGGCGGCTGCTCGGGAGGCGGTTCCAGGGCCGGGGTCGGGCGCGGCTCCGGGCCTGCGGTCGGGCGCGGTTCCGGCCCCGGGCGCGGGCTGGGGCCCGGACCCGAGTTGGGGCCCGGTCGCGGGCTCGGCTCGGGCCGTGGTTCCGGGCCCGGGGTGACCGCCGGGGACGGTTCCGGGGCCAGCGGTTCGGCCGCGTAGGTCACCCGTACGACACCGTCGGCGTGCCGGGCGGCGGAGGCGGCCACCCCGAAGACCTCCCCCAGCAGACCCGGCGTCAGCACTTCCAGGACCGGGCCCGCCGCGACCACTTCGCCCCGGTGCAGCGCCACCAGCCGGTCGCAGAGCCGGGCGGCCAG
This sequence comes from Streptomyces pyxinae, assembly GCF_024756275.1. Classification (GTDB taxonomy): domain Bacteria; phylum Actinomycetota; class Actinomycetes; order Streptomycetales; family Streptomycetaceae; genus Streptomyces; species Streptomyces pyxinae. The sequence goes on from NZ_JANUGQ010000015.1 coordinate 34,561, forward strand.
GTCCAGGTCGTGCAGGACGGCCAGGGTGCTGATCCCGGTGGTCCGGATGAGGTCCATCAGCTCGAACCTGGCCCGGATGTCCAGGTGGTTGGTGAGCTCGTCCAGCACCAGGAGCCCCGGCCGCTGGGCCAGGGCCCGGGCCAGCAGCACCCGCTGGCGTTCGCCGCCGGAGAGCGAGACGACCTCCCGCCCGGCGAGGTCGCGGACGCCGCAGAGGTCGAGCGCCTCGGCCACCGCCCGGAGGTCCTCGGCGGTGTCCCGGCCGAGCAGCCCGTGGTGCGCGGTCCGGCCGAGCGCCACCATCTCGGTGACCCGCATGGCGGTCGGGCCGCCGTTGCCGTCCTGGAGTACGGCGGCGGTGCGCCGGGCGGCGGCCCGGGCGGACAGCGCCCAGATGTCGTCGCCGTCCACCCGGACCACGCCGCCGCGCGGTCGCAGCGAGCGGTAGATGGTGCGCAGCAGCGTGGACTTGCCGCTGCCGTTCGGGCCGACCAGGCCGACCACGGCGCCCGGCGGGACCTCCAGCGAGACGTCGCGGAGGACCGGCCGGTGGTCCAGGGTGAGGTGGACCCCGTTCACGGTGAGTTTCATACGGTGTCCAGGCTCTTGTTGCGGCGCAGCAGCCAGAGGAAGAAGGGGGCGCCGAAGAGGGCGGTGAGAATGCCGAGCGGCAGTTCATTGGGCCGGTCCAGCGTCCGGGAGAGCAGATCGACGAGGACCAGGTAGACCGCTCCGGCCAGTGCCGACCGGGGCAGCAGCCGGCGGTGGTCGGCGCCGCTGGTGAGGCGTACCAGGTGCGGGATCATCAGGCCGACGAAGCCGATCCCGCCCGCGACGGCGATGACGGTGCCGGTGAGCAGGGAGGCGAGCAGCAGCAGCGCGGCGCGCAGCCGGTGGGTGTCCACGCCGAGGGCGGCGGCCGACTCGTCACCGACCAGCAGCGCGTTGAGCCGCCGGCCGAAGAGCACCAGGGCGGCGGTGCCGGTGAGGACGACGCAGGTGACGAGGGGCAGTTGCTCCCACTTGGCGCCGGCCACGCTGCCCAGCATCCAGAACATCACCGTGCGCAGCTCGGTCGGGGTGGCGCGCAGCTGGAGGTAGCTGGTGGCCGCCAGGAAGAGGTAGCCCACGGCGACCCCGGAGAGGACCAGCCGGGTGGGAGCGAGCCGGCCGGCCCGCCGGCCCAGCAGGAAGACCAGGGCCACGGCGCCGGTGGCGCCGGCGAAGGCGGCCGTGGAGACCCCGAGCCCGCCGAGGGCGCCGGTGGTGAGCGTGATCACGAGGACCGCGCCGAGCGAGGCACCGGAGGAGACCCCGAGGACGTACGGGTCCGCGAGCGGGTTGGCGACCACCGCCTGGAGCACCACGCCGGACACCGCGAGCCCGGCGCCGGCCAAGGCTGCCAGCACCACCCGCGGGGCGCGGAAGGTCCAGACGATCTGGTCCGTGACCGGGTCCGCGGCCGGGCCGCCGCCGGTCAGGTGGTGTCCGACGATCCGCCAGACGTCGCCGAGCGGCACGGTGACCGCGCCGACGCTGACGGCCACCGTCATGGCGGCCACCAGCAGCGCCAGCAGCACCGCCGGCACCAGGGCGGCGGTCAGCCGGTGCCGCCCGTCCGGCCGGTGCGGAAGGCGTCCGGGTGCAGGGTCCGGGCGAGCGCCGCCACGGCCAGGTCGTTGCTCGGACCGAGGTAGATCGAGTCGGACAGCACGAGGAAGCGCTTGTTCTTGGCGGCCGGCCACTGGGGGAACTCCTTGAGCAGTTCGCGGGCGTACGCCTCCGGGGCGGGGTCGTTGTAGCTGATCACCACGAGGGCGTCGACCGGCTCGGCGGCGACCTTCTCCTTGCTGAGGTCGGCGAAGGTGGCGGTGGTGGCGCCGGCGAAGGCGTTGCGGCCACCTGCCCGGGCGAGGATGTCGTTCCAGATGCCGTTGGCCGCGACGGAGCTGAAGTCGTTGGCGCCCATGGTCATCCGGGAGAAGACCACCATGACGTTCGGCTTCTTCTCCCCGCTCACCTTCGCCGAGACCGCGGCGATCCGCGCGCGGGAGGCGGCCACCAGCTTCTCGGCGCGGTCCTCCACGCCGAAGATCTTTCCCAGGTCGCGGAGGAGCCGGTAGCTGTCCTCCACGGTCATCCGCGAGGTGTCCTGGTCGCAGCCCTGCGGGGAGACATAACTCTGGGCGCCGGCGGCCGTGAGGTCGTCGCGGGTGGCGAAGCCGTTCCGGGCGTCGAACCCGTAGGAGGTGGTGGAGAGCACCAGATCGGGGCGCAGGCCCAGCATGGTCTCGCGGGGGATGTCGGCGGCTTCGTTGGGCGTGACGTCCCCGGTGGGGAGCCGCTTGAGGGCGGCGGCCCGGCCCGGCACCTCGGAACGCCCGTAGGACTGCTGGTTCACCACCACCCGGTCACCGAGGCCGAGCGCCAGCAGCGCGGACGCCTCCGCGACGGAGGCGCCGTTCATGACGACCACCCGTTCGGGCGGCCGGGTGAACGTGGTGGTGCGCCCGCAGTTCTCCAGGGTGACCGGGTAGCCGGGCGCGTCCGCCGCCGCCTTGGCCACCGGGGCCGGTGGGCCCCCGCAGGCCGTGGCGGCGAGGCAGAGCGCTCCGGCCAGCGCCATGGCGGCGGACCGTGTTCCCGGCCTCCTCGGTTTCCTCGGCTTTCTCGGTGGTCCCGGTTTTCTCGGTGTTCCCGGCTGCCTCCGCGCTTGCGGCGTGCTCGGCGTTCTTCCCGGCGTCCTCGGCACATGCGCTCCTCGGGGGTGGGGGACTCCGTTCCAGTAGTCGGCGCGGAGTCCCGCCGGGTTCCCGGAGGGTCGCCAGTGGTACGGACCTGCCGCCCGCCGGAGTGGCCGCCGCCCGGGTGACGCGGGTGGGCGGGGGCCGGCCGGGTGGCGCGGGGGACCGGCCGGGGCGACGGGGGCCGGCCGGGTGACGCGGGTCGGTCAGCCCTCCCGTCCGCCGGGGGGCGGCAGCATCCCGGTGCGCACGCCGTGGTCGAGGTAGCGGAAGACCAGGGCCCGGTCGATCACCGGGCAGCCGATGCCGGTGCCGTCGAGCCCGCGCCGCACATGATCCGCGCGCACCCGGCCGAGTCCCAGCTCCGGGCCGTCCCCGCCGTCGTGCCGCCCGCTCTCCTCCGCGCCCGCCAGGGAGTCGAAGAAGGCCCCGGTCGTGACCGCCACCGCCGCCGTCTCTCCCGGGGAGCGCGGCAGTTCGGCCCGCCACTGGGCCGTCGGCACGCGTTTGACGGCGTAGCCGTACGCGGCCACCCAGTCGTAGAGGTCGTCGAGCCGCACCGGCTCCACCGGGGCGTGGTTGAACACGGTGCCCGGGGCGCCGGAGAGGGAGAGCCGGACGACGGCCCGGGCCACATAGTCCACCGGCGTCCAGACCTCGGCCTCGAACAGCTCGGGCAGCAGCCCGGCCGGGAGACCAGCGGCCAGCACGCTCCACAGGAAGTCCCGGGGGTTGACGAGACCGGTCGCCGGGGCGCCCACCACCCGGCCCAGCCGGTGCACCGTGACCGGGAGGCCCCGCTCGGCGGCCTGCTCGACCAGCCGCTCGGAGGCCCACTTGGACTGCTGGTAGCCGCGCAGCAGCCCGGGGTGCGGCGGGAAGAACGCCTCGGGCACCTCGGGGCTCAGGCTCCGGGGCGGGGCGACCGAGAGGGTCGAGACCAGATGGAGCGGCACCGCGCGGGCGGCGGCCAGCCGCAGCAGCCGGTGGGTGGCCCCGGTGTTGACGGCGCGCAGGCTGGTGTACTCGCGCAGGACGCTGACGGTCGCGGCGTTGTGGAAGACGGCGTCGCAGCGGTCGGCCAGCTCGGTGAGCCGGGCGGCGCCGAGCCCGAGGTCCGGGCGGGCCAGGTCGGCCGGGAGGGCGGTGATCCGCTCCGCTCCGGCCGGCCGGGGCAGCCCCTGGGCGGCGAGGGCGCCGAGGATCCGCTCGGTGGCCCCGGCCGGGTCGGCGGCCCGGACCGGGCAGATGATCTCGGCGTCGGTGACCCGGAGGAGTTCGGCCAGCAGATGGGGGCCGACGAAGCCGGTGGCACCGGTGAGCAGCACCGTGCGCGGCGCCCCGGGTGCGCGGGCCCCGGCTCGGCGGGCCGGCACCGCCGGGCGGATGGCGCCCGCCAGCACGGCGTCGGCCGACAGGGCCGGCGGGAGGCCGGGTACGGCGCCCCCGGTGTCCCCGGTGTCCCTGGCGTCCCTGGCGTCCCCGGCAGCGGCGGCCATGTCCGGCGGACCGGCCGGAGCGGCGTCGGCGCGTACCGCGTCGGCCGGCGCGGCTCCGGCGGGTACCGGAACGGCCGGGTCCGGACCGGTGGCGGCGGTGTCCGCCGCCGCACCCGCGTCCGTGCCCGGCTCCCCCGGGGCGGCCGGGGGCGGTGCCAGCCGGCGGGCGAGTCCGGCCACGGTCGGGTGCTCGAAGAGCCAGCCGACCCGCACCTCCCGGGCCAGTTCGACACCGAGCCGGTTGGCCACCTGGATCGCCTGGAGCGACTGCGCGCCGAGGTCGAAGAAGTCGTCGTCGCGGTTCAGCCGCTCGATGCCCAGCACCTGGGCCCAGAGTCGGCCGATGGTCCGCTCCAGCGGGTCACCGGCCCCGTCCGGGGCAGCGGCCCGTTCCAGCGGGTCCGGAACGGAGGCCCGTTCCAGCGGGTCACCGGCCGCCACCGTGACGGGTGCTGACCCCGTCACCGGGCCGACGGCCTCTTCCGGACCGCGTGGTGCCCCCGTCGCCGGGTCAACGACCGTTGCCGGGTCGGCTGTCCGCCCACCGGTGACGGCCGCCAGGGCCTTCCGGTCGATCTTGCCGGTGCTGGTACGGGGCAGCCGGTCGGTGAACTCGACGGCCGAAGGGACCATCGCGGCCGGAAGCAACTCTCGCAGTCGGGAGCGGAGTTCGGCGGCGGCGGGCTGCGGACCGGCGGCCACGACATGGGCCGCGAGGCGCCGGGTGCCGTCCGGCAGCACCTGCCCCACCACGGCGGCCTCCCGCACCCGGGCGTCGGTGAGCAGGGCGGCCTCCACCTCGGCCGGGTGGACCCGATGGCCACTGATCTTGAACTCGTCGTCCGCCCGGCCCAGGAACCGCAACTGGCCGTCATCACCCACCCGTACCCGGTCCCCGGTGCGGAAGGCCCGGGGCGCGCCCGGGAGTTGGGCGAGCGGGGCGAACCGGGCGTCGTCCGGGGCCGCCGCGCCCCGGTAGCCCCGGGCCAGCGCGGCCCCGGTCAGATACAGCTCGCCGTCGGCCACCACGGCCCGCATGCCGGGCAGCGGGTGGCCGATGGGCACATCGCCGGGATCGGCGGCCGGGTCGTGGAGGTCCGCGACGGTGGCGACCACGGTGGCCTCGGTCGGGCCGTACGTATTGAGCAGCCGCACCGAGGGGTCGACCGCCGCCCGCCAGCGGTCGACCCGCTCCGGCAGGGCGGCCTCGCCGCCGATGACGACGGTGCGCACCCCGGCCGGCAACCGGGCAATGCCGGTGGAGACGGCGTGTGCCACCTCGTGCCAGTAGGCGGTCGGCAGGTCGAGCACGCTGATCCGCAGCCGGTCGCAGGCGTCCAGGAAGGCCGGCACCGAATCGGTCATCGCGGGGTCGCGGACGACGAGGGTGGCGCCGGTGGCGAGGGTGAGGAACAGCTCCTCCACGCTGGTGTCGAAGTGCGGCGGCGCGAACTGGAGCACCCGGTCGGCGGGGCGCAGCCCATAGCGGGGCCTCGCCCCGGCGACGAAGGCGGCCAGCGCGCCATGGCTGATCTCCACGCCCTTGGGGGTGCCGGTGGTGCCCGAGGTGTGGATGACGTACGCCAGGTCGTCCGGCCCCGGCTCCGGCGGCCACCGGTCCGCCGGCCCGGGTTCCGGGGCCCCCGGCTCCGGGGCGCCTGGTGTCAGCACCGGGAGACCGGGGAACCGGGCGGCGCGGTCGCCGGTGGTGAGAACGGCGGCCGGCCGGGCGCTCGCCAGCAGCGCCTCGGTCCGGGAGGCGGGGGCGTCCGGGTCGAGCGGGCAGTAGGCGGCGCCGGACAGCAGGACGCCGAGGACAGCGACGACGGTCCCGGTGCCGCGCGGCAGCACCACCGCGACCAGGTCCCCGGGGCCGACACCCCGGGCGGCGAGCCGGGCCGCGAGGCGCCGGGCGGCGGCGTACAGCCCGGCGTAGTCGAGGCTCCGGCCGGCCTCCTCGACCGCCACGGCCGCGCCGCGCCGCGCCGCGTGGTCGGTGAGCGGGCGGACCACCGGCACGGCGGGTCCGGGGAGCGGCCCGCCGTCGAGCACGAGGGGCTGTGGCCCTCCGCCGCCGGGCGTGGCGGGGGACGGCCGCCGGGTGAGCGGCCGGTCCGGGGCGGCGACGGCCTCCCGCAGCAGGTCCAGCAGCCCCCGCTGGTGCCCGGCGAGGGCGACCTCGTCGTAGAGCCCGGGGTGGGCGTCGACGGCGATCCGCAGTCCGGCGCCCTCGGCGCGGTCGTACACATTGACCGAGAGATCGTCGACCGGCCCGGCCGAGAGGTTGTGCACGGTGCTGGGCAGCCCGGCGAACCGCAGGTCGTACTCGAACGGCATGATGTTGACGCCCGGCCCGGACAGCCGCCGGCCGCCGCCCACCAGCTTGAGATCGCGGCGCAGTTGTTCGTACCGGTAGCGCTGGTGCGGCAGGCAGGCCCGGAGTTCGGCGGCGGCCCGGGCGGCCAGCTCGCGCGGGCTGTCCCGCCCGCCGCCCGGTATCCGCAGCGGCAGGACATTGCGCACCATGCACGGGACGCGCAGCGACACCGAGCCGAGCCGGCCCATGACCGGCAGCCCGAGCACCGCCTCGGGGGCGCCGGTCACCCGGTGGAGGTAGCCGGCGGTGATGCCCAGCAGCAGGTCGGACCAGGTCACCGAGAGCTCACGGGCGGCGGCGCGCAGGGCGGCGGTCTCCTCGGCGCCCAGGTCGGTGATCCGGCGCAGGAAGCTCCGCGCGGGCAGCGCCGACCGGCCGGCGAACCCGGTGACGGCGGGCCGGTCGGCGAACCGCCGGGTCCAGTACGCCCGGTCCTCGGCGTACCGGGCCGAGGCGCGGTAGGCGGCCTCCTCGTGGCGCACCGACTCCAGGGTGCCGAAGCCGCTCTCGCCGGGGGGCTCACCGGCCAGCAGGGCGGTGTAGACGTGCGCCACCCGGCGGGCGACCAGCGCGAGGCCGAAGCCGTCGAGCGCGATGTGGTGCACCCGGTGGTACCAGAGGTACTCGGCGGGGCCGGTGCGGAGCAGGGCGTGGCCGAAGAGCGGGCCGCGCGCCAGATCGGTGGGGCGTGCCAGGTCGTCCGCCATCCAGGCCAGGGCCGCGCCGTGCGGGTCGGCGGCGGCGGTGAGGTCGGCGTGGTGCGGCGCCCAGTCGGGGACGGGGACGGCGAGCTCCCGGGGCCGGCCCCCGGCGTCGACCGGGAAGCGGACCTGGACCGCCGCCACCTCGGCCACGGTGTGGCGCAGCGCCCGTTCGAAGGCGGCCGGGTCCACCGCGCCCGCGATCCGGACGTACTCGGCCGTGTTGTAGGCGGGGCTGTCCGGGTCTAGCTGCTGGCCGGTCCAGATGCCCTCCTGGGCGGCGAGCAGGGGCCGGAGCCCGTCGCCGGGGTCAGGCGCCGGCACGGGGCGCTCCCGCCAGGCGCTCGGCCAGCAGCTGCCACCACTGGGCGAAGGAGGTGCGTTCGGCGAGTTCCACGAAGCTCACCTCGGCGCCGGCGTCCCGCCAGCGTTCGGCGAGGGCGGCGATGCGCAGCGAGTCGAGGCCCGCGTACAGGGGATTCTCGTCGAGGTCGACGTCGTCCGGGCGCTGGTGCAGCACCTCCGCCAGGTCGGCGCGGAAGGCCGCCTGGGTCAGGGGCTCGGGCATGGTGCTCCCTCTCGGTGGTGGCGGTGGTCGCCGGGCGGCGGGTGGAGGCCGGGGCGGTCGGTGACATCGGCAGGGCCGGGACGGTCGGTGACGGCGGCGGTCGGTGGGTGTGGAGGCCGGGGCTCTCGGCGGCGGGAGTGGCCCGCCGGGCGGCTGCGGACCCGGGGCCGGGGCCGAAGGGCACGGGGGCCGGAACCGGGGATCGGGGCGGTCGGCGGGTGTGGGGGCCGGGACGGTCGGCGGCGGTCGGCGGGTGGCAGCTCTCGGCGGCCGGTGGTCGCCGGGCGGAGTCGGCCCGGGGGCCGGGGCTCAGGGCCCGGAACCGGGGATCGGCGCACAGGGGCCGGGAGCCCAGGGCCCAGGGCCGGAGGCCGGTGAACAGGAGCCCGGGGCCGGTCAGTTCACCTTGCGTTCGGTGTCGGTCCAGAAGCGGTCGCGGAGTTCGCGGCGGAGGATCTTGCCGCTCGGATTGCGTGGCACGCGGTCGATGAACTCGTAGCGGGCGGGCAGTTTGAAGGCGGCGATCCGCTCGGCGAGGAAGCGGTGCAGCTCTCCCGGGGCGGGCCGCCGGCCGGGCGCCGGGACGACGAAGGCGCGGACCTGCTCGCCCCAGCGTTCGTCGGGGGCGCCCACGACCACCGCGTCGGCCACCCCGGGATGCCGTTCCAGCACGTTCTCGATCTCGGCGGGGTAGACGTTCTCCCCCGCGACGAGGATCACGTCCTTGATGCGGTCGCGGATGAAGACATAGCCGTCCTCGTCCAGATAGCCGGCGTCCCCGGTGTGGATCCAGCCGTCCCGCAGGGTCTCGGCGGTGCGCTCGGGCAGCCCCCAGTACTCCACCATGTGCGCCGGGGTGGCGAGGCAGATCTCCCCCGGTGTGCCGGGCGGGAGTTCGCGGCCCTCCTCGTCGACGACCTTGCAGCGCACCCCCGGGTAAGGGCGGCCCGCGGCCTTCATCCGGGGGTGGCCGGGGACATGGTCGGCGGGCGGCAGGCAGACGGCGGTGTTACCGGTCTCGGTGAGGCCGTAGATCTGCGCGAACTCGCCGCCGAACAGGGCGAGGCTCTCCTCCAGCAGCGCTTCGGAGATCGGTGAGCCGCCATAGACGATCTTCCGGAGGGTGGCGAAGTCGTCCCGTGACACCCCGGGTTCACGCACCATCATGCGGAGCATCGCGGGCACGACACAGGCCGTGGTCACACCCTGGTCGCGGATGAGGTCGATCGCGCCCCGGGGGGTGAAGGCGCGCATCGCGACCACGGTCACCCCGGCATTGAGGTTCTGGGTCGCCCACCACAGGCCGCCGATGTGGAAGCCGGGGATGCCGATGAGCGCCACGTCCCCCGGCCGCCAGTCGATCCAGTCGAGACCGGCACCGGTCAGCGCGTCGCGGATGGCGAAGAAGCTGCGGTGGGCGAGCACCACCCCCTTGGGCAGTCCGGTGGTGCCGCTGGTGTAGAGCTGGGCGACCGGGGTGCCGGGGCCGGCGGCGGACGGCGGTTCGGTGCCGGGGTGCCGCGCCTTCCAGGCGGGGTAGTCCCCGGTGGCGCCGAGCCGTACCACCGTCTTGGGCGGCGCGCCCGGCAGCCGGTCGAGGACGCCGGCGAACTCCTCCTCCAGAAACAGCACTTCGCTGCCGGAGTCCTGGAGGATGTGGCCGACCTCGTCCGGGGTCAGCCGCCAGTTGACGGGCACCAGCACGGTCTCGCTCTTGGCGCAGCCGAAGAGGATCTCGTAGTAGTGCTCGGACTCCTTGCCCAGATACGCGACCCGGGCGCCGGGCGCCGCTCCGGCGGCCCGCAGCGCGTGGGCGACGCGGTTGCCGCCGGTGTGCAGCTCCGCGTAGGTCAGGGTGCGCCCCTCGCAGAGCACGGCGGCGGTGTCCGGGCGGTGCGCCGCGTGGTGCCGCGCGGTGTCGACCAGCGTGGCCGGTCCGGAGTGGTGGGCCGGTGCGGAATGGTGGGGCGACCCGGGGTGGTGGGGTGGTCCGGGTCGGTGGGGCGGTGCGCCGGCTGCCGCCGGGCGGGCCGGTTCGGCCATGTGCGGTCCTGCCTCTCGGTCGGCCGGGGGCGTACCACCGCGGGAGGGTGCGGCGGTACGCCCCCGGGGCTGCGGTCCCCGGCTCATGGGGCGTCGCGGAAGGCGAGCTTGACCGTGCCGTCGCAGCGGCCGCCCGTGTCGTCCCAGTACCGGTAGGAGGTGTCGGCGAGGAGCAGTGACTCCCCACCGGGCGAGCGCCGTTCCACGGAGAGGAACTCGATCTCCCCGTGGAAGGCACGGGCGTTGATGGGCCGGCGGAAGTTGCCGCTGAAGCGGGCGATGAGGATGTCGGGGAGCTGGTGGCGCCAGTAGTCGTCCAGCGTCCAGCCGTCGAACGCGGGCAGCAGCTCCTCCTTCACCGCCTTGGCGACGGTGTAATACATCATCTGGTTGTAACTGATGTTGACCTCGACGGCGTTGAGGTGTCCGGTGTCGTCGATGTAGCAGGACTCCGGGATGGCCAGGTCGCAGCGGGCCGTCACCCGGCCGGCCGCCGTGCCGACCGAGGCGGACAGCAGATATTTGCAGTGGGCCTTGTAGGGCCGCAGCACTTGGGGCAGCAGTTCCTCGTCGGTGTCCCAGCTCCGTCGCGCCGGGGAGCGTCTCCCGGTCACCGGCGCGGTCATGCCGCGGGCTCGTCGTACAGCTTGTGCGCGTCGTGCACGGTCACCCGGAAGGACACGGTCGGCTCCGGGGTGGTGGTGTGCCGGGCGCGGTGGATGAGGCTGCGGTTGTCCCAGACGAGCAGGTCTCCCCGCTCGAAGGTCTGGAGATGGATGTTGGGGTGGGCGAAGGTGTCGTCGAGCTGGCCGGTCGCCTCGAAGACACGGTGCAGCAGATCGGTCTCCAGCGGTTCGCCGTGCTCGTCGGCGATGCGGAGGGTGAAGCCCTCGCTGAGGTAGAGGACCGTCTCACCGGTCATCGGATGGACGAAGGTGGTGGGCTTCAGCACGGGCGGGGTCTTGGTGTCGACCTCCGTGATGACCTCGGAGAGCGGCCGGTAGACGTCCGACGGGCGGATCTTGAAGTACTTGCGCACCGAGTGCTCGCAGAAGGTGCCGGACACCTCCTTCTTCAGGTCACCGGGCAGCCGTTCGTACGCCTTCCCCATGTCGATGAAGTAGGTTCCCCGGTTCTTCTCGGGCACGACCTGCGGGTAGATGAGGGTGATGCCGAAGGGGTCCGGCATGAACTGGTAGTCGGCGTGCCAGAACTTACCGGTCTTCGGTACGCCTATCTGTTTCCCGTTCTCCGGCACATTGGAGGAGACGAACACCTCCGGGACCTCGGGGTGCTGGTACATCGGCTCGTAGTAGGTCTCCGGACGGCCGAACCGCCCGCCCAGCTCCAGAAACTGGCGTGGGCTCAGCTCCTGGTCCTTCAGTACGGCGATCTTGTGGTCGTAGACCGCCGAGAGGACGGCGTCGATCTCCTCCGCCGTGGCGGTGGTGTGGTCGAACCCGTGGACCGAGGCGCCGATCGCTCGGTCGTCATGAACCGTGATGTCCATCGTTCCCGCTCTCTTCGATACTGCTCTCTACTGGTCTTCACTGGTCTCCGCCGGTGTCGCCGGTCTCAGCCGGTCCCGCCGGCCTCCACTGATCCCGCCGGTCTCGCCGGTCTTCGCGGAGCACTACTGGCCGAGCCTCGTCTCGATGAGGGTGCTGGTCGCGCCGAGGGTGAGGTCTTCGCTCAGTTCGTCGTCGGTGATGTGGACCCCGAGGTCGCGCTCGATGCGCATGCCGATCTCGACCATCGTCAGCGAGTCGACGTCGAGCTGGGCGAAGGTGATGTCCGGACTGATCCGGTGGGTCGGGGCGTCGTGCACGGTCGTGACGATCTCGACCAGCCGGTCGTAGGTGGTGGCGCTCATGGTGCCGGGGTTCCTCCTCCGTCGTGCGGGTGGATGGTCGGCCCGAGGGCGGGCCAGGTCAGCAGGCAGGAGCCCCAGGTGAGTCCGCCGCCGAAGGCGGTGAGCAGCACCCGTTCACCCGGCCGGAGCCCGTCCCGGGCGGCCGCGTCGGCCAGGGCGAGCGGCACGGACGCGGCGCCGGTGTTGCCCACCGTGGCGACATTGCTCACCAGCCGGTCCGGGGGCAGTTCCAGTTCCTGGGCCACCGAGCGCAGGATCCGCGCATTGGCCTGGTGCGGGACGAGCCGGTCGATGTCGTCGGTCTTGAGGCCGGCCAGGGCGAGCGAGGCCCGCGCCGACGCGGTCATCCGGGTCACCGCGTGGCGGTAGACCTCCTTGCCGCGCATGGCGAAGTAGCCGTCCGGCCGTTCCGCCGGGCCCGGGGCCGGGCGCCGGCGCGAGCCGCCGGCCGCCACCATGATCAGTTCCTCGCCGGCGCCGTCGCTGCCCAGGTCGAAGTGGCCGACGGCGCCGGGCTCGGTGGGGCTTCCGGCACGCAGGACCACGGCGCCGGCCCCGTCGCCGAAGATGATCGCGTTGGCCCGGTCCTCCGGGTCGACGATCGTGGAGTAGGTGTCCGCCCCGATCAGCAGCACCCGCTCGGCCACTCCGGCGGCGATCAGCCCGGCGGCCGACGCCAGCCCGTAGACGAAACCGGTGCAGACGGCGCCGACGTCGAAGGCGCACGCACCGGCCAGTCCCAGCCGGTCGGCGACGAGCGGCGCGGTGGCGGGGCAGGAACGGTCGGGTGTGGTGGTGGCGACCACCACCGCGTCCGCCTCCGGCGCTCCCGCCGAGCGCAGCGCCCGGCGCCCCGCCGCCACGGCCAGGTCCGAGGTGGCCTCGCCGGGCCCGGCGGCGTACCGCTGGGTGATGCCGGTACGGGTGCGGATCCAGGCGTCACTGGTGTCGAGCCGGCGGGACAGTTCCTCATTGGTCACCACCCGGGACGGCAGCCAGCCGCCCAGACCGCAGAGGACGGCGGCCCGGGCCGGGGGCACGGCGGGCGGCGCGGTGGCGGTGGTGGGTGTCGGTGCGGGTGAGCTGAACACGAGGGCTCCTCGGTGCTCCCGGGGTGCGGCTGGGGTGGGGTGGGGATGCGGGCGGACGGTCGGGGGTGGCTCCGGAGGTACGGGAGTGGGGGCGTTCGGGGCGGGATCCGGAGGTACGGGAGTGGGCGGGGCCGGCCGGCCGGGTGGAGTGCCCACGGTGTACGGGGAGGAGGCCGGCCGGACCGTGGTCAGCGGGCGGCGCGGTGGCGCAGGGGCAGCAGCGCACACGCCCCGGCGGCGATGCCGGCCGCGATGATCCAGACGGCGTCCCGGACGGCTCCGGCGGGGGTCGCGGTGGCGGCGCCGTGATCACCGGCGCCGACGACCACGATCAGGACCGCCAGGCCCACCGCACCGCCGACCTGCAGCGCGGTGGAGGCGAGCCCCGACGCGACCCCCTGGTCCCGGGCCGGGATGCCCGAGGCCGCGGCTATCCACAGCGCGGTCCAGGTGGCGCCCTGGCCCAGGCTCAGCAGCACCAGCCCGGGCAGCAGCCGGAGATACGGGCCTTCGCCACCCAGCCCGGCGGCGAGCAGGACGGCACCGGCCGCTCCCACGGCCAGGGCGCCGGGCAGGACGGGCCGTACGCCGAAGGCGGAGACGGCCCGCTCACCGGCCTTGGTGCCGACGGCCACCACGACGGCCGGCACCAGGAAGGCGGCGCCGGTGGCCAGCGCGCCGTAGCCACGCACCGTCTGGAAGTACAGGGTCAGGAAGTACGGCAGCGCGCTGAAGGTGGCGCTGAACAGGGCGGCCAGCGCCATGGCGCCCAGCAACCCGCGCCGGCCGTAGAGGTGACCGGGGGTCAGCGGGGCCCGGGCGCGCCTCTCGGCCAGGGCGAACAGGGCCAGTGACAGCACCGAGAGAACGGCGCAGCCCAGGATTCCGGGACTGCCCCAGCCGGCCTCGGGGGCGTGGATGAGGACGAAGACCAGCAGGGTGATGCCCACGGTGGCGGTCAGGGCGCCCGGCAGGTCGAAGTCCCGTCGGCCGGGCGGCGGTCGGTCGGCGGGGAAGAGAAGCGCCCCGGCCAGCGCCGTCCCGCCGGCCAGTGGGACGTTCACATAGAACACCGCCGGCCAGCCGAACGCCTCCACCAGCACCCCGCCCAGCAGGGAGCCGAAGCAGAGTCCGCCGGCTCCGGCGGCGCCCCAGACGGCCAGCGCCCGGTTCCGGTCGGGGCCCTCCTCGTACAGGGTGTTGATCAGTGAGAGCGCCGCCGGGAACAGCAGGGCTCCGCCGATCCCCTGCACGGCGCGTACGGCGATGAGCAGGCCCGGGGAGCCGGACGCCCCGCCCACCAGCGACGAGACCGCGTACAGCAGGGCGGCGATCACGAAGATCCGGCGGCGGCCCAGCAGATCGGTGGCCCGTCCGCCGAGGAGCAGCAGCCCTCCGGTCGCCACCACATAGGCGCTGACCACCCACTGGAGGTCCTGGCCCGAGAAGCCGAGCCCGCTGCCGATGCCGGGCAGGGCCACATAGACGATGCTGTAGTCGAGTGAGATGACCAGTTGCGCGGTGGCCAGGACGAGCAGCGGCGGCCCGAGCCGCCGGCGAGCTGGCGTGGACGTCGTTTCAACAGCAGGCATGGCGCAACTGATCCCCCTAGGAATCCACTCCGTGCGGCGGAGTGGATCTTTCACCGCGGACGCGCTGCCGTACCGGGTGCGGCATACCGGAAAAGTGATCGGCGACTGCCGGAATCAGACGTTTCCACGCCGGGCCGCCATCCGTTCGAAGCGCGAAGCACTCCGGATCGTGGCTCACTTGCTGCGCCGCCACAAGCGCTCGGCAACCAATTTCGGCCGGACTCCCGGAACGGAACCCCGGACCGGCCCGAAAAGCCCTGGGTAAGCCCCGGAAATCGATCGGAGAGGAGGCCGTGGGGCGGTCGGCGGCCACCATCGGTGGGGCAAAGGTCCAGGCCATTGCCCCACCCCGGTGAGGCCATCGCCGGACGGAAGGATCCCAGTTCCCCGGGGAAGGCCGCCGGAAAGGCGTTACGGAAAGACCCGGGGGCCGTCTTTTCTTCCGGGCACCGGACCCTCTCGGCGTCGGCTCGGGAATGGCCGATTAGTTTCTGTTTCGCGGTCGGATGACGCCGCACCGGCCGGCGTTCCGACACACTTGGAACACCCTCTTCCGCCCCGAAAATCCTGCTCTTTCGGGGCCACGGGGGCCATATTCATGATGTCGGACGGCGGGCCGTTCTGGTTCCCGGCCGTCCTGGATTTTCTTGTCACAGTTTCCCGGACTGTTTCCCGGATTTTTTCCCGAGGACACCGCCTACCGTAAGTGTGCGCCGGGCGTACGGCTCGGTTCACGGAGGAGTTCCCATGCCGTCACCCGGAACACCGCAGCGTGTTCTCCCCCTTCCCCCGGCGCTGCTCGGCTTCGCCGTCCTGCTGCTCGCGCTGACCGCCCTCTCGTTCGCCGCCGGCCGGCTGGCCGGGCCGGTGGCCCCCGGAATGCACCGGACCGTGCCCGCCTCCGGGGACACCGCGCCACGACCGGGGATGCCGGGAATGGCAGGCATGGGTGGCGGAGGAACCGGCGGGGCGGAGACGGGCCGGTGACCCGCGCGGAATCACACCCGCCCGCCGGACCGCCGACGACCGAACCGCCGGACGCCGGGGCCCTGACCGCCGGCGCGCTGACCACCGATCTGCTGATCGGGGGCATGACCTGCGGTGCCTGCGTGGGCCGGGTGGAGAAGAAGCTCGGCCGGGTCGAGGGGGTGGCGGCGACCGTCAATCTGGCCACCGGTCGGGCCCGGGTCTCCCACCCCGCCTCGGTCTCCGCCGAGGAGCTGATCTCCGTGGTGGAGCGGGCCGGTTACACCGCCGCGCTGCCTCCGGTGCCCGCGAGCCGGCCGGCCGGGGGCGGAGCCGGACAAGGGGCCGAGCAGGGGCCTGGGCACGAGTCCGGGCACGGGGCCGGCGACCCGTCCGGCGACGGGGCGGAGACTGCCTCCGGCGCGGACGAGCGCCGCCGGCTGCTGATCACCGCCGCGCTCTCGCTGCCGGTGCTGCTGCTCTCCATGGTCCCGGCCCTCCAGTTCACCCACTGGCAGTGGCTCGCCCTCAACCTCGCCGGGCCGGTCGTCGTCTGGAGTGCCCGGCCCTTCCACCAGCGGGCCTGGCGCGGCCTCCGGCATGCCACGGCGACCATGGACACCCTGGTCTCCCTCGGCGTGCTGGCCTCCTTCGCCTGGTCCGTCTACGCGCTGTTCCTCGGCGGCGCCGGGCTGCCGGGCATGCGGATGCCGTTCAGTCCGCTCCCCGGGGCGGACGTGGGCGGCGCCCAGCTGTATCTGGAGGCGGCCGTGAGCGTGCCGCTGTTCGTGCTCGCCGGCCGTTACCTGGAGGCACGCGCCAGGCGCGGCACCGGCTCGGCCCTGCGGGCGCTCGCCGAACTGGGCGCCAGGGACGTGGAGGTGCGCGAGGACGGCCGCCACCGCCGGATCCCGGTGGCGGAACTGCGGGTGGGCCAGGAGTTCGTGGTCCGGCCGGGCGAGCGGGTGGCCACCGACGGAACGGTGGTCGAAGGTGGTTCCGCCCTGGACCTGTCGCTGGTGACCGGCGAGAGCGCGCCGGTGGAGGTGGGCCCGGGGTCCGCCGTGGTGGGCGCGGCCGTCAACGCGGGCGGGTTCCTGGTGGTCCGGGCCACGGCGGTCGGGGCCGACACCCAACTGGCCCGTATCACCCGGCTGGTGAACGACGCCCAGGCCGGCAAGGCCCGCGTCCAGCGGCTCGCCGACGCCGTGGCGGCCGTCTTCGTGCCCGCGATCGTGGCGGTGGCCTGCGCGGTCCTCGGGTTCTGGCTCGGCGCCGGGGCGGACGGCGGCGCCGCCGTGACCGCGGCGGTCGCGGTGCTCGTCGTCGCCTGCCCCTGCGCGCTCGGCCTGGCCACTCCGACCGCCTTCCTGGCCGCCACCGGACGGGGCGCCCAGCTCGGGGTGCTCGTCCGGGGGCCGGAGGCGCTGGAGCGGCTGCGCCGGATCGACACCGTGCTCTTCGACAAGACCGGCACCCTCACCACCGGGCGGATGACGCTCACCGGGACGACGGTGGCCGACGGGGTGGACCCGGCCCTGGTGCTGCGGCTGGCCGGGGCGGTGGAGCACGGCTCGGAGCACCCCATCGGCCGGGCCGTCGCGGCCACCGCCCGGGCGGCCGAGGGCGACGGCCGGCTGCCGGGGGTCACCGGCTTCCGGGCGGTGCCCGGCACGGGCGTGACCGGCCGGGTGGCCGGCCGTCGGGTCACGGTGGGCCGCCACCGCCCGGACGCCCCGCTGCCGGCGGTGCTCCGGCGGGCCCTGGACCGCGCCGGGGCGGCCGCGCGGACCGCCGTGGTGGTCGAGTGGGACGGCCGCCCGGTCGCGGTGCTCGCGGTCGGTGACACGCTCCGGCCGGGAGGCCCCGCCGCCGTACGGGAGCTCCGGGCCCTGGGCATCACACCGGTGCTGGTCACCGGCGACGGCCCGGCCGCCGCCCGGTTCGCCGCCGAGCGGACGGGCATCGAGGAGGTCCGCGCCGGGGTCACCCCGGAGGGCAAGGCGGCCCTGGTGGCGGAGCTGCGGGCGGCGGGACGGCGGGTCGCCGTGATCGGTGACGGGGTCAACGACGCCGCCGCGCTGGCCTCCGCCGACCTGGGCATCGCCATGGGCGGCGGCACCGACGCCGCGATCGGCGCCGCCGACCTGACCCTGGTCCGCGAGGACCTGCGGGCGGTGGTCGCGGCCGTACGGCTCACCCGCGCCACCCTCCGTACCATCCGGGCCAACCTCGTCTGGGCCTTCGGCTACAACCTGGTCACCGTGCCGATGGCCGCCACCGGCTGGCTCAACCCGATGTTCGCGGCCGTGGCGATGTCCGCCAGCTCGCTGCTGGTGGTGGCCAACAGCCTGCGCCTGCGGGCGCACCCGGGGGCCCCGCCCGGGGCCGCCGGCCCGTACGACCCCGCCGGCCCCGGCGAAGGAACCGGGACCGGGACCGGCACTGGGCCCGCGCCCGGTACCGGTACCGAAACCGAGAACAGGGCCGGGACCGAGAGCGGAGCCGGCACCGCCCCGGCTCCGGCGGGGGCCGCGGGCGTACGGCCACTCCCGCTCGCGGACCGGACACGGCCCACGACGGCGGACCGGACACGACCCGTGAAGGAAGTCCGATGAACGGAACGACCCCGGCGGCCGGAACGACCCCGACGCGCGGCGCGGGCGCCCGGCTCCGCCCGGCCGTCCGGGCCCTGCGGCCCGCCCTGGTGCCGCTGGGCGCGTGTCTGGTGACCCTGCTGCTGCTCACCGCCTACACCGCCACCGGGGCGGCCGGTACCGGGCCGGCCCGGATCGCCGTCACCCGGGGCCGGGTCTTCGTCCCGCCCAACTCCGAACGCACCTCGGCCTACTTCGACATCGGCAACACCGGCGCCGGTGCCGACACGCTGGAACTCGTCTCCTCCCCCGCCCTCGGGTCGGTCATGGTCTCCCGGCGGCTGGTGGCGAACGGCGCGGGCCGGATGGTGTCGGCCGGGCCGCTGACCATTCCCGCCGGGGGCGCGGTGCGGATGAGTCCGTACGACGTCAATGTGATGATCACCTATCCACCGGCGCTGGAGCCGGGCGACAAGGTGCCCTTCGACCTGTGGTTCCGCGCCTCCGGGCGGATCAGGGTCGATGCCGTGGTGGTTCCCGCCCGGTGGGGGTGAGCCGGCCCCCGGGCATCCCGGGGTGCCGGTTCGCTCACCCCTCGCCCATCAGGGTGCGGATCTCGGTGATCAGCGCGACCAGCGCCTTCCGCTCGGGCACGGTGGTCTCCGGGTGCCAGAGGTCCACCAGCAGGCAGGTGCGCGGCCGGGTGCCCCGGTTCCAGGCCTCGTGCTCGAAGGAGTAGTCGAACAGCAGGCAGGTGCCCTCCTGCCAGCTCCGGGTCTCCCCCGCCACGGTGATCCCGCAGCCCTCCGGGATGTCGACCGCCAGATGCAGGTTGATGCTGAAGTTCCACAGGTCGCTGTGCGGGGCGATGGTGGCGCCGGGGAGCAGCGTCGAGAAGTGGCACTCCAGCAGCGGGCACAGGACGCCGGTGTCGACCGCGTACTCCTTGAGCACCTGGAACGCCGTCGGCACGGTTTCCGCCGACTCCTCCACCAGAGCGCCCTTGCGGAAGAGGTAGAGGGCCTGCCAGTCGGACTGGCGGGTGAGGTAGTGCTCATAGTCCGAAAAGGCGTTCCGGCGGACCGCCCAGGCGGCCTCCAGCTCCTTCTTGACCGAGGCGTGGTTCGCCTCGAACGCCGCGACCACGGGCGCGAGTTCCGGGTGGCCGTGCGGATCGTGCCAGGGCTGCCGGGAAATGCCGGGCAGGATCCACTTGGCGCCCCGCTGGAGCGGGTGCCGGTCCTGTTTCCCGGCCGCCAGCATCTGTTCGACCCGAACGATCGATTCCGGTCCGTGCTGACTTCTGATCGCGGCGAAGGCGTTCTCTATTTCCGGGGTCATGGGATCTCCAGGATTGAGCGCTCCACGGTCCGTGCGTCCCGGGGGGAGCGTACCGGGACGAGCCCTCGCCGCACGAGGGAAAAACGACCGGAAGAAACCAACCGCCGGTCCGCCGGCGGGATTTCCCCCGGGCGCCGCCACCCACGGCCCCGAATCCCGAGAGAAGTGGGCGGATCACGGGAACTCGGCACCGTCCCGAACCGACTTCTTCTGTGGTGAGCTGTTTCCCCGGAGCACCCGGCGACCACAACTGACCGAATCCCGCGTCCCGTTCCCCGCCGCGCTGTCCACCGTACGCCAGTGCCGCGGCATTGGTACGGTCCATTACCCGCCGAGTCGCCCGTCGATCCGCCGGTCGATCCACCGGTCGATCCACCGGCCGAATCAGCCCTGCCGAATGCCCCGGTGGAATCGGAATCCCCGGCCGTCCCCGAATTGATCTCCGCCGGTCCCGACCGGTCCCGGGACCGGTCGGGACCGGTCGGCCGCCCGGCGGCCGGGGGGGCTCAGGCCGGGGCGGCCGGCAGTACGTCCGGGGAGAGCGCCCCGGCGTGGGCGGAGGCGGCGGTCATCCGGCGCCGGTGGTGGCGGCGGCACAGCACCTCGTACCCGACCTCGTCCCCGGCGTTGACGTCGCCCACCACCACCTGGGCCCCCTCGACCACCATCAGCCCGCCGATCGTACGGGCGTTGTGGGTGGCCCGGGCCCCGCACCAGCAGAGCGCCTCGACCTGGAGCACCTCCACCCGGTCGGCCAGCTCCACCAGCCGCTGGGAGCCGGGGAAGAGCTTGGAGCGGAAGTCGGTGGTGATACCGAAGGCGAAGACATCGAGGCCGAGGTCGTCCACCACCCGGGCCAGCTGGTCGATCTGCTCGGGCGCCAGGAACTGCGCCTCGTCCGCGATCACATAGTCGCAGCGGCCGCCCCGGGAGAGCCGGTCGACCAGATACGCGTAGAAGTCGAAGCCCTCGGCCGCCTCCACGGCGTCGGTGACCAGGCCGAGCCGGGAGGAGAGCTTGCCCGCCCCGGCCCGGTCGTCCCGGGTGAAGATCATGCCCTGGAGGCCGCGCGCGGACCGGTTGTGCTCGATCTGCAGAGCGAGGGTGCTCTTTCCGCAGTCCATCGTTCCGGAGAAGAACACCAGCTCGGGCATGGGAGGGTGACGGCCTTTCGGGGCGGGGTCGGCGGGGAAGGTACGGCGGAGGCGGATCGGCGGAAGCGGTTCGGACAGTTCAGGCGGTTCGGCGGCGGTGGGGCCGGCCGGATCGGACGGGTCGGGACCGGCCGGCGGTGGCGGGCGGGCGTTCCCACGGGGCGCCGTGGGAACGGGCCGGACGGCGGGCGGGGCGCCCTCCGGGCGGGACCGGGGCCCCGCCCGGGGCTTCAGGGGCGGACTTCGAGCAGCGGGACCAGCTGTTCCACGGGGGTCATCGACCCATGCATCCCCACCATCGCGGACTCATTGGGCTCATTGACCGAGGCGATGATCACCACATCGTCATGGGCGGCGGCGACCACGTCCCCGATCCGCCCGTACACCCGCTCGTCCACCGAAGGACCGAACCAGCCGGCCGCGATCGCCTCGTCCCGGCCCGCCACCCAGAACCTGTCCCCCAGTACCTCGCGCCAGCAGGCCAGCACATCGGCGTGGGCGCCGGGCACGGCGTAGACATGACGGGCGCGGCCCTCGCCGCCGAGCAGGGCGACCCCGGCGCGCAGCTCCCAGTCCTCGTCGAAGTCGATCCGGGACTCCTCGTCGAAGGGGATGTCGATCATGCCGTGGTCCGCGGTGACATACAGCGCGCTGCGCGGCGGAAGTTGCTCGGCCAGCCGCTGGGCCAGCCGGTCCACGGTGGCGAGCTGTTCGCGCCAGGGGTCGGAGTCGACGCCGTGGCGGTGGCCGTTGCCGTCGACCTCGCTGTAGTACGTGTAGATGAGCGAGCGGTCGCCGGCGGCCAGCTGCCGGGCGGCGAGGTCCATCCGCTCCTCGCCGGTGAGCCGGCCGTGGAAGGTGCCGCCGCTGAGGGCGACCCGGGTCAGCGGGGTGTCCTGGAACGCCGGGGCCGAGACCTGGGCGGTGTGCACCCCGGCCGCGTCGGTCAGCCGGAAGACGGTGGGGTACGGCTGCCAGACGTGCGGCGGGGTCCAGGGCTTCCACCGGAGCTGGTTCATCAGCTCGCCCGACTCCGGGTCCCGGACGGTGTAGCCGGGCAGCCCGTGGACGCCCGGCACCTGACCGGTGCCGACCGAGGCGAGCGAGGTGGCCGTGGTGGCCGGGAAACCGGCGGTGATCGGCCGGCCGGTGCCGCCACGTGAACCGCCGAGCAGGGAGTGCAGGAACGGGGCCTCGTCGGGGTGCGCCCTTATCTGCTCCCAGCCGAGTCCGTCGATCAGGAAGACGCAGTTCCGGTCGGCCGGGGCGAGCTCCGTGATGCGCGGCTCGAACCCGGGCACCTCCATCCCGGCCGCCAGGGTGGGCAGCAGGTCCGCGAGCGAGCCGGAGCCGTACTCGGGCACGGGCGCGGTGTCGAGGGCGAGCGGGACCGGATCGTCGGGCCAGGCGGACACCGGGTGTACGGGCTGGACCATCAGCGACTGGCCGCGGTGGCTTCGGAGAGCGCCTGGGCGAAGGCCAGGGCCTGGCGGACCGTGTCGGGGCCGTCGCCGGCCTCGCTGACCCGGAGGCTGAGGTCGTCGGCGGTGCTGTTGCCGGTGTAGCCGTGGTCCGCCTCGCAGTTGGGGTCGCCGCAGGCGGCGGGCTCCAGGTCGATGCGGGAGACGGCGCCCCAGCCGATGGTCAGCACGACCTCCCGGGGCAGGGTGCCGGGGGTGTACGACTCGGGGTTGGCGACGACCCGGCTGAGCACGACCGAGGAGATCTGACCGATCTTGACCGATTCGGTGGAGGTGGTGGCGTAGGGCGTCGGGGAGCTGGTGTCCGCGTTCTGCTCGTCGGTGTGGCTGACGATGAAGCGGTTGGCGGTGAGCACCAGCACCGTCACATGGCGGCGCACCTCGTTGGCGTCGAAGGTCGTCTCCTGGTGCACCAGGTACGAGGCGATCTCCTCGCCGCCGACGGCGGCCTCCACCGCCTCGGCCACGAGGGCCGGGTAGTAGCCGCTGCGCTCGATCGCCGCGCGCAGCCCCTGGGTCGTCGTACCGGTCTTCGCCATGGACTCCATCCTACGGGGGCCCGGTGGCTGCCCGGTACGACGGCGAGCCCTCGCCGCCGGGAGCGGGTACGGCCGGGGCGCCCGGCGGCCGGTCAGTAGACGGGGAGGCTGCGGGGACCGAGGTCGTTGCGGGCGGGGGGCGGGGCGAGCCGGACGGTCGCGGCCAGCACGGAGAGGCCGTGCGCCGCCACGACCACCGGTTCCAGTCCCACGGCCACGACCTCGGGGTGGTCGTCCACCAGCCGGGACACCCGGAGCAGCAGTTCCTCCAGGGCCGGGGTGTCCACCGGGGCGGCACCCCGCCAGCCGAAGAGGATGGGGGCGGTCCGGAGGGAGCGGATCTGCTCGGCCACGTCCCGGTCGGTGGCGGGGACGAGCCGGTGGGCCATGTCACCGAGCAGCTCGGAGGCGGCGCCCGCCAGCCCGAAGGAGAGGACCGCGCCCACGGCGGGATCGATGGCGGCGCGCACCACCGTGTCGACCCCGCGCGGCACCATGGCCTGGACGACCGGCTGGAGTTCGGCCGGGGCCCCGAGCGCCTCGGTCAGTTCCGCGTACGCGCCGCGCAGCCGCTGTTCACCGGTGAGGTCGAGGCGTACGCCGCCGAGGTCGGCCCGGTGGCGCAGATGCGGCGCGGTGGTCTTGAGCGCCACCGGGTAGCCCAGGCGCCCGGCGGCCAGGACGGCGGCGTCCGGGTCGGGCGCGGGCAGGGTGGGGCGTACGTCGATCCCGTACCGGCCGAGCAGCTCACGGGCCGTCCCGGCGTCGAGGGTGAGCCCGCCCGCGGCCGCCTCCGGGGCGAGGGCTCGCCGGATGAGCTCCGCCGCGCCCGGCTCGTCGATGGTGGCGTCGAGCCACTCGGGCACCCGGCCGGGCTCGGCCGCCTGCCGCCGCCATTTCGCGTACCCGACCGCCTCGGCCAGGGCGCGGACGGCCCGCTCGGCCGCCGGATAGGCGGGGATGCGGTATCGGTCCGGGTCGCGCGGGTCCACGGGCCGCCCGGGCGGGGCGACGGCAGCGGCACCGGCGGCCGTCGGCGCGGGCGCGGCCCCCGGACCGGTGCCCGTGGCTCTCGGCGCGGAGCCGGCTCCCGGACCGACGGCCGGCCCCGGCACGGCACCGGCACCAGCGGCCGAAGCCGGCGCGGAGACGGGCCCGGCGCCCGGCGCTCCCGGCACGGACGCCGCGCCGGCGGCCGGCCCCGGCAGGGGAGCCGCACCGGTACCGGTGTCCGGCCGCGCGGAGGCGGGCCCCGGACCGGTGCCCGCCGGTCCGGGCACGGAGGCGGGCGGGGCCGGCGGGACCGGGGCCTCCGGGGCCGGGGGCGCCGACCGGCCGGCGGTCGCCAGGGACTCGGCGAGATCGCCCATCTCCACCTGGACCACCAGCACCGGCTTGGCGGGTGAGCCGGCCGCCGCCTCGCGCAGGGCCGCCGCCAGGGTCTCGCCGTCGCCGGAGCCGTACCCGCCGGCCCCGGCCTCCCGGCCGGCGGCCCGGGCCCCCTGTTCCCCGGCCCCCTGCCCCTCGCCCCGCTGCTCCTCGCCCGCGCCCTCGTTCACCCAGGGGATCACGGTGACCACCACCGCGTCGCAGGTGTCGTCGCGCAGCGCCCGTTCCAGCGCGGCGCGGAAGTCCCCGGGGGTGGCGGCCGTGGTCAGATCACGGGGCCGGAGCGGCCGGAGCCCCTCGGTCAGACAGGCGTCATAGGTGAGCAGCCCCAGCGACTCGGAGTTGCCGAGGATGGCGACCCGGGGGCCGGCCGGGAGCGGCTGCCCGGCGAGCAGCAGCCCGGCGTCGACCAGTTCGGTGACCGTGTCCACCCGGATCACCCCGGCCTGGCGGAGCAGCGCGGAGACGGTGGCGTACGGGACGCGGGTGGTGGGCACGGCGTGGCCGGGCGGGGCGCTGCCGGTGTGCCGGGCGCCCTTGACCACCACCACCGGCTTCAGCGCGGCGGTGCGCCGGGCGAGCCGGGTGAACTTCCGGGGGTTGCCGATGGACTCCAGATAGAGCAGCACGACATCGGTGTCCGGGTCGTCGTAGCAGTACTGGAGGATGTCGTTGCCCGAGACGTCCGCCCGGTTGCCGGCCGAGATGAAGGACGAGAGACCGGCGCCACGCCGGTGCAGTCCGGCGAGGAGCGCGATGCCGATGGCCCCGGACTGGGTGAAGAGTCCGATGCGGCCGGTGGCCGGCGGGTGCGGGGCGAGCGAGGCGTTGAGCCGCACGGCCGGCGCGTTGTTGATCACCCCGAAGGCGTTGGGCCCGATGATCCGCATACCGTACGAGCGGGCCAGCCGGACCAGTTCGCGCTGGCGTTCCCGGCCGTCGGCCCCGCTCTCGGCATAGCCGGCCGAGAGCACCACCAGGCCCCGCACCCCGTGCTCGCCGCACTCCGCGACGACGGCCGGGACCTGATCGGCCGGGACGGCCACGACGGCCAGGTCCACCGGCTCCCCGATCCCGGCGACCGAGGGGTGCGCGGGGACGCCGTCCAGCGTGGTGGTGGCGCCGAGCGCCCGGTTCACGGCGTGGACCCGGCCGGTGAACCCGGCGGCCACCAGATCGCGCAGCACCGTACGCCCGACCCCGCCCGGGGTGCGGCCCGCCCCGATGACGGCGACCGAACCGGGGGCGAGGAGCCGCTGCACGGAACGGGCCTCGGCGCGCTGCTCCCGGGCGTGCTGCACGGCGAGCGAGCGGTCGGTGGGCTCCAGATCGAGCTGGAGCCGTACGGCCCCGTCGGCGAAGCTCCGCTTCTGGGTGTAGCCGGCGTCCGTGAACACCTTGATCATCTTGGTGTTGGCGGGCAGCACCTCCGCGATGAAGCGGCGGATGCCCCGCTCCCGGGCCACGGCGGCGATGTGCTCGAGGAGCGCCGAGGCGACGCCCCGGCCCTGGTGGGCGTCCTGGACCAGGAAGGCCACCTCCGCCGCGTCGGCGGGGGCGCTCGCGGGCAGGCCGCGGGCGTCGATCCGGTCGTAGCGGACGGTGGCGATGAACTCGCCGCCCACGGTGGCCGCGAGCCCCGCCCGGTCCACATAGTCGTGGTGGGTGAAGCGGTGCACGTCCTTGGCGGAGAGCCGGGGGTAGGGCGCGAAGAAGCGGTAGTACTTCGACTCGTCCGACACCTGCTCGTAGAAGCTGACCAGCCGGTCCGCGTCCTCCGTGGTGATCGGCCGGATCCGCGCGGTGCCACCGTCCCGCAGCACCACATCGGCTTCCCAGTGGTCGGGGTAGAGGTGATGGGCTGGGTCGCCCGGCTGCTCGGGCTCAGGCTCCGGCGGGGTCCGCATGGGCCCTAGAGTACGGGGACCGGACCGGGGTCGCGGCGGGGCGGCCGGAGCGGCCGGCCGGCCACGGCGGCCGGCCCGGCACGTCCACCGGTCGGCCCGGTGACCGGCGGAGTGCGGCCACCGACCGGCCCGGTGACCGGCGGGTCCGGCCGCCGGCCGGGCTCAGCGGGAGCACTCCGCCACCCATGAGAGACTGGTCTAGACAACCCACCAGCACGTGAAGGGCAACACCATGGCAGAGCGCCGCGTCAATGTCGGCTGGGCCGAGGGCCTGCACGCCCGCCCCGCCTCCATCTTCGTCCGTGCCGCCACGGCCTCCGGCGTCCCGGTGACCATCGCCAAGGCCGGTGGCGACCCGGTCAACGCCGCGTCGATGCTCGCGGTGCTCGGCCTGGGCGCGCAGGGCGGCGAGGAGATCGTGCTGGCGTCGGACGCCGAGGGCGCGGACGCCGCCCTGGACCGCCTGGCCAAGCTGGTCTCCGAGGGCCTGGACGAGCTCCCCGAGACCGTCTGAGGCTCCCCCCATTCCTCCTCCGCTCCCGCACCACGGCGGGACGGTGCGCACGACGAGGCCGCATGTCCCGTTCCTCCGGGGCGTGCGGCCTCGTCGTCGTTCCGGCACGGGTCGGCCGTCCTCCGTGACCCGCCGGGAAGGACAAGGCCCCGGGAACCGGAAACCCGGCGGACCGGAGAGCCGGAAAAGGGACCCCCGAAAATGAAACGCCCCGGAGTGCGGAAATCAGGAAACGCCGGAGCCGCCGGAAGCGCCGGTGGCGCCGCACTCCGGAATACACCCTGGAATACCGCCGCCCGGCCATTCCGCCGGGGGAAAAGCCTGCGACGGTGCACGGCGCGACGGCGGCCGGACGCCGGGCGCTCCCCTTTGTATACGGCCCCCGTGTTAACTGGGGCCGCTCGTCGTGTGTACGGCATGTTGCGGACCGGGCAACCGGTCCGCCGGGCGTCCCGGCCGGCCGGAGCGGCGCAGCCGGTGGGCGCCGAGCGAGCGTTCGGCGTGCAGGGCGGTGAGGGCACGGGCGCGTTCGGCGTCCCGGCGGGCCACCGCGTCCACGATGGCACCGTGTTCGGCCCAGGTCTCCACCGGCCGGCCGGCCGGGTCGACCACGTACATCCAGGCGATCTTCTGCCGCAGCTGAGTGAGGAGCGCGGCGAGCGAGGGGCTGCCGGACGCCTGGGCCAGCGTCTCGTGGAACCAGCCGCCGAGCGGCCGCAGATCCTCGTCCAGGCCGTGCCGGGCACGCTCCTGCCCCAGCCGCACCAGGCCGCGCAGCACCTTGAGATGGGCCTCCGACCGCCGCTGGGCGGCCCGCGCCGCGCCCAGCGGCTCCAGCAGCGAACGGGCCTCCAGCAGGTCGGCCGCCTCCTGCTCGGTGGGTTCGGCGACACAGGCTCCGGCGTGCCGCCGGGTGGTGACGAACCCCTCCGACTCCAGGGTGCGCAGCGCCTCGCGGACCGGGACGCGGGAGACGCCGTACCGGCGGGCGAGCTGTTCCTCCGTCAGCCGGCCACCCCGTTCGAAGACACCGGAGACGATGTCGTCACGGATCGCCGTGCACACCGCGTGCGCGGGCACCCGCATATCGAACCTCCCGCCTCGATCCGTTCCGTCCGTCCGGTCCGCCCGCCCCCGGCCGCGTGTTCCCGGGGAGGGGAAGCGGATTTCCCCGGCCCATTCCGCCGGCGGTCTCTCCGCGGCCCCTCACGTACCCGACGGAACTCCCCCGCCGTACGGAACTCCGCACGCCGTTCGGGACTCTACGGAACTCTATGGCAGGGCGGCGGAATTTCCGATACCCACCGGGAATCCTCGGACTTCTTCCGGACCGCCACCCGGAAATGGGCGCGGCGGGGTACGGCGGCCAGGACGCACGAAGGCCCCGGTCTCCCTCGCGGGGGCCGGGGCCGTGGGTCCGGTTCGCGGACCGGGCGCGTGGCGCGGGTCAGACGGTGACGCCGTGCGAGCGCAGATAGGCGATCGGGTCGATGTCGGAGCCGTAGTCGGCACCGGTGCGGGCCTCGAAGTGGAGGTGCGGGCCGCTGGAGTTGCCGGTCGAGCCGGAGAGGCCGATCTGCTGGCCGGGGAGCACGTCCTGGCCGACCTGCACGTTGATGGACGACAGGTGGCCGTACTGGGTGTAGGTGCCGTCGTGCATGCGGATGACGACGTTGTTGCCGTACGCGCCGCCCCAGCCGGCCTCCACGACGGTGCCCCGGCCCACGGCGACGACCTCGGTGCCGGAGGCGGCGTGGAAGTCGATGCCGGTGTGGCTGCCGGAGGACCACATGGAGCCACCGGTGTGCCATCCGGTGCTGACGTAGCTGCCGTCGACCGGGGCCTGGAAGGAGTTGAGGCGCTTGCGCTCGGCCTCGCGGTCGGCGCGCTCCTTGGCGTCCTTGGCGGCCCGGAGACGGATCTCGGCGTTCCGCTTCGCCGCGGCCTCGGCCTTGGCCTGCGCCTCGGCGAGGGCGGCGGCCTCACTGGCCTCCTCGCCCTGGGCCTCGGCCTGGGCGCCGACCTGGTCCGCGAGCGTCTCGGTGCTGATCACCTGGCTCAGCCCGGTCTCCTCGGGCGAGGGGGTGCTCTCCACGTCGGCGGCGAGCGCCGGGGTGGCGAGGGTGCCGATGACTCCGGTGGTGGCGATGGCCGCGACGCCGGCGACGTGAGCGCTCTTGCGGCTCATACGGCTCGGGGCACGGTGCTTCCCGGCAGCACGGGTGAACGCCATGTAGGGGCTGATCCTTTCCTTCCCTCTCGCCTACCGGGTTAGCTGACGGGTTCGGAGCAGGAAGGTCTCCTACGGGCCCCTCCGCGCGGTGGCGAAGGCGTCCGATTCACCCCAGGGGACTGGTGGGTCCCCGGCTCCCCGGGGCTCGCGCCTGACGGGGACTCGGCGATCGCTGCCCGATGCCACGGTTGCGGCGCTTGCGAAGAGCGGACAGCGCAGAAGACGCTAAGCGGGAGATCATTCCGGCGGCAAACGAACGCGGCCTTTTGTAGCGCACGCCACAGCGCAGACGGCTTCTCTCCATGGCAAACCGGACATTCGACGGATCGATCGGGGGTACGCCCCCGGGTTCCTTCCGGCCAACCGGCCGGAAGCCGCAGCCACCCGAAGGCCGCCCGGCGGCCACCCTGCGGCCGGCCGGTGCGGCCCGCCGGCGGCCCACCGGCGGAGAGGGGCGGCGAGCCACCGGACGGGCGGCCACCGGACGCAGATGGACGGCCCGCCGGCATCCACCGATCCCCCCGGGCGGACAGGGAGCCCCCCGCAGGGCAGCCCGTCAGGTCCCACCCGCCCCGGGGCCTGACGGGCACTCGGGGCCCGGAGAAGGGAACTCGGAGGGAACGATCAGAGGGAGCGGCAGGGAGACACAGGGCACACCCGGTGGTGGCCCTCGCGTCCGGGACGCGAGGGCCACCACAAAAGCCACCACAAGGGCCACCGCGGGTCCCCGGCCGGGCGCCGGGGCTCGCTCAACGGCCCGGCGGCCGGGGCCTGGAGAGCACCCCGGCGGCCGGGGCGGGGAGGGGCACCGCTCAGCCGGTGACCACCGTCACCTCACCGATGCCGAGCGCCGCGACCGGCTCCTCGATCTGGGAGGCGTCCCCGACCAGCACGGTGACCAGGCGGTCGACCGGGAAGGCGCTCACCACGGCCGCCGTCGCCTCGACGGTGCCGGTCTCGGCCAGCCGGGCGTACATCTGCGCCTGGTAGTCGTCCGGCAGGTGCTGCTCCACCTGATCGGCGAGGGTCGCGGCGACCGAGGCGGCCGTCTCGTACTTCAGCGGCGCCACCCCGACCAGGTTCTGCACGGCCACGTCGCGTTCGGCGTCGGTCAGTCCCTCGGCGGCCAGGGTGCGGAGGACCTTCCACAGGTCCTCCAGCGCCGGGCCGGTGTTGGGGGTGTCCACCGAGCCGCTGATCGCCAGCATCGCCGCGCCGGACGCGCCGCCGACCGGCGTCTGCGCACCGGAGCGGAGCACCTGGCCGAAGGCGCGTACGCCGTAGGTGTAGCCCTTCTCCTCCCGCAGCACCCGGTCCAGCCGGGAGGTCAGGGTGCCGCCCAGGCAGTACGTGCCGAGCACCTGTGCCGCCCAGACGGGGTCGTGCCGGTCCGGGCCGATCCGCCCGATCAGCAGCTGGGTCTGGACGGCACCGGGCCGGTCCACGATGACCACCCGGCCGGTGTCGTCGGCGGTGATCGCGGGCACCGGGCGCGGCTCGGCGGAGTCGCCGGTCCAGTCGCCCAGGGTGTCGGCGAGCACCGCGTCCAGGTCCACGCCGGTCAGGTCGCCCACCACCACGGCGGTGGCGGTCGCGGGCCGGACGTGCGCCTCGTAGAAGGCGCGGACGGCCACGGCGTCGATGGCGGCCACCGTCTCCTCGGTGCCCTGGCGCGGCCGGGACATCCGGGAGGCGGCCGGGAACAGCTCCTTGGAGAGCTGCTTGGCGGCGCGGCGGCCCGGGTTGGCCGTCTCGTGCGGGATCTCGTCCAGCCGGTTGCGCACCAGCCGCTCGATCTCGCCCTCCGGGAAGGCGGGCGCCCGCAGCGCCTCGGCCAGCAGGCCCAGCGCCTTGGGCAGCCGGGAGACCGGGACCTCAAGGGAGACCCGTACGCCCGGGTGGTCGGCGTGCGCGTCCAGGGTGGCGCCGCACCGCTCCAGCTCGGCCGCGAACTCCTCGGCGGCGTGCTTGTCGGTGCCCTCCGACAGGGCGCGGGCCATGATGGTGGCGACGCCGTCCAGCCCCTCGGGCTCGGCGTCCAGCGGGGCCGCGAGGAAGACCTCCACGGCCACCACCTGCTGGCCGGGCCGGTGGCAGCGCAGCACGGTCAGCCCGTTCTCCAGGGTGCCGCGCTCGGGCGCGGGGAAGTCCCAGGGGGTGGCCGTGCCCGGCTGGGGCTGCGGGTGGAACTCCATCGACGTCAGGGTCTCGGCGGTCTCGCTCACCGGTCCGCCCCCACTTCCTGGCCGGCCTCGCCGGCGCGGCCCGTCTGCTCGGTCTGCTCGGTCTCGTCCGCCCGGTCCGTCTGCCCGGTTCCGGCGCTCTGCTCGGCCGCCTCCGGGGTGACCGGCTCGTAGACCAGCACCGCCCGGTTGTCCGGCCGCAGCCGGGCCGCCGCGACCGCCCGGACCTCCTCGGCCGTCACGTCGAGCACCCGGTCGACGGCGGTCAGGGCGAGCTGCGGGTCGCCGAAGAGCACGGCGAACCGGCAGAGTTCGTCGGCCCGGCCGGCCACGGTGCCGAGCCGGTCCAGCCACTCGCGCTCCAGCTGGGCCTGGGCGCGCTCCATCTCCTCGGGGGTCGGCCCCTCGGCGGCGAACCGGGCCAGCTCCTCGTCGACGGCCGCCTCGATCACCGGCACCTCGACGCCGCTGGAGGTCTTCACATCCAGCCAGCCGAGCGAGGGCGCCCCGGCCAGCCGCAGCAGGCCGAAGCCCGCGCCGACGGCGGTACGGTCGCGGCGGACCAGCCGGTTGTGCAGCCGGGAGGACTCGCCGCCGCCGAGGACGGTGAGCGCCAGGTCGGCGGCGTCGGACTCCCGGGTGCCGTCGTGCGGCAGCCGGTAGGCGGCCATCAGCGCGCGGGCCGGCACCTCCTCGCGGACCACCTCGCGGAGCTGCTCGCCGATGATGTCGGGGAGCGAGCCGTCGCGGGGCGGCTGCTTGCCGTCGTGCCCGGGGATGGAGCCGAAGTACTTCTCGATCCAGCCGAGCGTCCGCTCGGGGTCGATGTCCCCGACCACCGAGAGGACCGCGTTGTTGGGCGCGTAGTACGTGCGGAAGAAGTTCCGCGCGTCCTCCAGGGTGGCCGCGTCCAGGTCGGCCATCGAGCCGATGGGCGTGTGGTGGTACGGGTGCCCGGCCGGGTAGGAGAGGGCGGTGAGCCGCTCGAAGGCGGTGCCGTAGGGGACGTTGTCGTAGCGCTGGCGGCGCTCGTTCTTGACCACGTCCCGCTGGTTCTCCATGGACTCCTCGTCCAGGGCGGACAGCAGTGAGCCCATCCGGTCCGCCTCCAGCCAGAGCGCCAGCTCCAGCTGGTGGGCGGGCATGGTCTCGAAGTAGTTGGTGCGCTCGAAGCTGGTGGTGCCGTTGAGGGAGCCGCCGGCCCCCTGCACCAGTTCGAAGTGTCCGTTTCCGTGGACCTGCTCGGAGCCCTGGAACATCAGGTGCTCGAAGAGGTGGGCGAGCCCGGTGCGGCCCTTGACCTCGTGGCGGGAGCCGACGTCGTACCAGAGGCAGACCGCGGCGACCGGGGTCAGGTGGTCCTCCGAGAGCACCACGCGCAGGCCATTGGAGAGCCGGTGTTCGGTCGCCGTCAGCCCGCCGGAGCCGGCCTGGGCGGTGGCCGTGTGACCCATGGGCATGTACGTCCCTTCGATCGCGAGTCGGATGTGGGTGGCTAGCTTGTGCACAGAGTCCTGCCACCCTATGCAAGCGGACCGCGACCTGGCGAAGTTCCCGTTCCGCCACGGCGTCCCTCTTCCGGGTCGCGGTCGGCGTTGTCGGTGGGACGGTCCACAATGGTCCGCGTCAGATCAGCCTTGTTGGTGAAGGAGCCGCAGCCGCGATGGCCCGCCGCAGCACGAAGACCACGCAGCCCGACGACGACTACGAGGAGCGGATCCTCGACATCGACGTCGTGGACGAGATGCAGGGCTCCTTCCTCGAGTACGCCTACTCGGTGATCTACTCCCGGGCCCTGCCGGACGCCCGGGACGGGATGAAGCCGGTGCACCGCCGGATCGTCTACCAGATGAACGAGATGGGGCTGCGCCCCGACCGGGGCTTCGTGAAGTGCGCCCGGGTCGTCGGTGAGGTGATGGGCAAGCTGCACCCGCACGGCGACGCGTCGATCTACGACGCCCTGGTGCGGATGGCGCAGCCGTTCTCCATGCGGCTGCCGCTGGTCGACGGCCACGGCAACTTCGGCTCGCTGGGCAACGACGACCCGCCGGCCGCGATGCGGTACACCGAGTGCCGGATGGCGGACGCCACCTCGCTGATGACCGAGTCCATCGACGAGGACACGGTCGACTTCGCGCCCAACTACGACGGCCAGGAGCGG
Source organism: Streptomyces pyxinae (assembly GCF_024756275.1). Taxonomy (GTDB): domain Bacteria; phylum Actinomycetota; class Actinomycetes; order Streptomycetales; family Streptomycetaceae; genus Streptomyces; species Streptomyces pyxinae. The sequence continues at coordinate 67,514 of NZ_JANUGQ010000015.1, forward strand.
GAGCCGGTCACCCTCCCGGCGGCCTATCCGAACCTGCTGGTCAACGGCGCCTCCGGGATCGCGGTCGGCATGGCAACCAATATGCCCCCGCACAACCTGGGCGAGGTCATCGCCGCCGCCCGGCACCTGATCCGGCACCCGAACGCCGATCTGGAAACCCTGATGCGGTACGTCCCCGGGCCCGACCTGCCGACCGGCGGCCGGATCGTCGGGCTGGCCGGCATCAAGGACGCCTACGCCACCGGGCGCGGCAGCTTCCGCATCCGGGCGACCGTGGCGGTGGAGAACGTCACCGCCCGCCGCAAGGGCCTGGTCGTCACCGAACTGCCCTTCACGGTCGGCCCGGAGAAGGTGGTCGCCAAGATCAAGGACCTGGTGGGCGCCAAGAAGCTCCAGGGCATCGCGGACGTCAAGGACCTCACCGACCGGGCGCACGGGCTGCGGCTGGTCATCGAGATCAAGAACGGCTTCGTCCCCGAGGCGGTGCTGGAGCAGCTCTACAAGCTGACGCCGATGGAGGAGTCCTTCGGCATCAACAACGTGGCGCTGGTCGACGGCCAGCCGCTCACCCTGGGCCTGAAGGAGCTGCTGGAGGTCTATCTCGACCACCGCTTCGACGTGGTGCGCCGCCGCAGCGAGTTCCGGCGCGGCAAGAAGCGTGACCGGCTGCACCTGGTCGAGGGCCTGCTGGTGGCGCTGGTCGACATCGACGAGGTCATCCGGCTGATCCGCTCCAGCGAGAACTCGGCGCAGGCCAAGGAGCGGCTGATGGAGCGCTTCTCGCTCTCCGAGACGCAGACCCAGTACATCCTGGACACCCCGCTCCGCCGGCTGACCAAGTTCGACCGGATCGAGCTGGAGAGCGAGCGGGACCGGCTCACCGGCGAGATCGCGGAGCTGACCCGGATCCTGGAGTCCGACGCCGAGCTGCGCAAGCTGGTCTCCTCGGAACTGGCCGCCGTGGCGAAGAAGTTCGGCACCGACCGGCGCACGGTCCTGCTGGAGTCGGCGGGCGCCCCGGTGATGACGACGGCGCTCCAGGTGGCCGACGACCCGTGCCGGGTGCTGCTGTCGTCCACCGGGCTGCTGGCCCGGACGGTGACCGCCGAGCCGTTCGCCGGGGGCGGCCGGCGGGCCAGGCACGACGTGATCGTCTCCGAGGTGGCCGCCACCCAGCGCGGCGAGGTGGGCGCGGTGACCTCCGCCGGGCGGTTGCTGCGGCTCTCCGTGATCGACCTGCCCCAGCTGCCGGACACCGCCGCCGCGCCCACGCTGTCGGGCGGGGCGCAGATCTCGGAGTTCCTCTCCCTGGAGCCGGACGAGACGGTGGTCTGCCTGACCACGCTGGCCGACGCCTCGCCCGGACTGGCGCTGGGCACCCGGCTGGGCGTGGTGAAGCGGGTCGTGCCGGACTACCCGGCCAACAAGGAGGAGCTGGAGGTGATCTCGCTGCGGGAGGGCGACCGGATCGTGGGCGCGGTCGAGCTGCGCACCGGCGACGAGGACCTGGTGTTCATCACCTCCGAGGCCCAGTTGCTGCGCTTCCCGGCCGCCCAGGTGCGTCCGCAGGGCCGGCCGGCCGGCGGCATGGCGGGCGTCAAGCTGGGCGCGGACGCCGAGGTGATCTCCTTCACGGCGGTGGACCCGGCGGCGGACGCGGTGGTGTTCACGGTCGCCGGTGCCGGCGGGACGCTGGACGGGGCGGCGGGTACGTCCGCGAAGCTGACCCCCTTCGACCAGTATCCGCGCAAGGGCCGGGCCACCGGCGGGGTGCGCTGCCAGCGGTTCCTGCGGGGCGAGGACCGGCTGGTGCTGGCCTGGGCGGGCGCCGCCCCGGCCCTGGCGGCCCAGAAGACCGGCGCCCCGGTGGAGCTTCCGGAGCGGGACCCCCGCCGGGACGGCTCGGGCGCGCCGCTGTCCGCGCCGGTCGCGGTGGTGGCGAGCGCGGTGGTCTGACGAGCGCCGCCCGGCGAACCGACCCCGGCGCGGTCCCGGCCCTGGCGCGGTCCCGGCCCTGGCGCGGTCCCGGTCCTGGCGCGGTCCCGGTCCTGGCGCGGGCCCGGTCCTGGCGCGGGCCCGGTCCTGGCGCGGGCCCGGTCCTGGCGCGGGCCCGGCCCGGGCGCGGTCCCGGACCGGGTGCCTCCCGGGCCCGGACCGGGCCGCCGGGTCGTACCGGCCGCCGTGAACCTGGGCGCTTGTGCCGGGCCGTACGGCGCCGGTGGACCGCCCCGCCGGAGTCGTACGCCCCGGCCGGCCGGTCCGGCGCCGCGCACCGGGCCGCCGGGCCTCACCGGGGGCCCCCGGCCGCCGTGCGGTGCGGGGCCCGCGTGGTGCGCCCGCCCCGCACCGTACGGCGCCAGTGGGTCGTCCCTCCGGGACCCGTACGCCGGCCGACCGGGCCTCACCGGGCGCCCTGGCCGCCGTGAGCCCGGGCCCCGGAACCCGGCCCGGGTGCCTCCCGGGCCCGGACCGGGCCGCCGGGTCGTACCGGCCGCCGTGAACCCGGGCGCTTGTGCCGTGCCGTACGGCGCCGGTGGACCGCCCCGCCGGAGTCGTACGCCCCGTCCGGCCGGTCCGGCGCCGCGCACCGGGCCGCCGGATCACCGGGGGCCCGGGGCCGGAGACCGCATGCGCCGGTGCGGGTCCGCGCGCCGAGGTGCGGCGTTCGTGTCGCGGAACCGGGCGCGGGTGCCGCCGAAGCGGGCGCGGGCGCTCCCCGCCCCGCGGCCCCGGCGGGCTCAGCTCGCGGCGGCGCCGAACCACTTCGGCAGCGCGCCGAGCAGCTCCCGCTGGTCCTCGCCGGCCCAGGCCACATGCCCGTCCGGCCGCAGCAGCACGGCGGGCACGTCCAGTTCCTCGCTGCCGTCGACGACATGGTCGACCCGGTCCGCCCAGCCCGCCGCCGAGAGCCGGCCGGTCCGGTCGAGCAGCAGGCCCTTGCCGCCGTGCGTCAGCTCGTAGAGGCGCCGCCCCCGCGTCAGCCGTACGTCCCGCAGGCGCCGGCCGAGCAGTTCATGGCCCTCGCCGAAGTCGTAGCGGACCCCGATCGCGGTGATCTTCTCGATCAGGTACCGGTTCACCTCCTCGAAGTCCATCAGTTCCGCCAGCAGTCGGCGCACCGCCCGGGGCCCCGGGGCGGCGGACAGCAGTTCCATCTGCGCACGGGTGTTGTCCAGCACGTCGGCGGCCACCGGGTGGCGTTCGGTGTGATAGCTGTCCAACAGCCCCTCGGGCGCCCAGCCGTCGATCTCGGCGGCCAGCTTCCAGCCCAGGTTGAACGCGTCCTGGATGCCGAGGTTGAGGCCCTGCCCACCGGTCGGCGGATGGATGTGCGCCGCGTCGCCGGCGAGCAGCACCCGCCCCGTCCGGTAACGCTCGGCCAGCCGGGTGGCGTCACCGAAGCGGGAGATCCGGCGCGGCGAGTGCACCCCGAAGTCGGTGCCGCCGTACGCGCGCAGCTGCCGCCGCAGCTCCTCCAGGGTGGGCGGGACCGCGCGGTCCGGGGCCACCCCCTCCGCGGGCACGATGATCCGGTACAGGCCGTCCCCGAGCGGCATGGCGCCGAACCGCAGCTGGGTCCTGCGGACCTCGGCCATCACGGCGGTCAGCGTCTCCGGGTCCACGTCCAGTTCCGCCTCGGCCAGCAGCGTCTCGGTGCTGCTCGGCTCGCCCGGGAAGCCGGTGCCGAGCAGCTTCCGCACCGTGCTGCGGCCGCCGTCGCAGCCGACCAGATGGCGCGAGCGCAGCCGCGTACCGTCGGCCAGTTCGGCGGTGACCCCGTGCTCGTCCTGGCTCAGTCCGGTCAGTTCGCTCCCGCGCCGGATCTCGGCGCCCAGTTCGACGGCGCGTTCACCCAGCAGGCGCTCGGTGAGGGCCTGCGGGATGCCGAGGACATACGCGTGCGTGGTGTCCAGCCGGTCGGGCCACGGCTTGTCGATGGCGGCGAAGCCGCCGCCCGCGGACCGCCGGCCGAGCGCGAGGAACCGGTCCGCCAGACCGCGCTGGTCCAGTACCTCCACGCTGCGCGCGTGCAGGCCGAGCGCCCGGGACTCCCCGGCCGGCTCCGCCAGCCGCTCCAGCACGACCGTCCGCGCCCCGTGCAGCCGCAGTTCGGCGGCGAGCATCAGGCCCACCGGCCCGCCGCCGGCCACGATCACATCAATCATTCCCACTCCCCCGGAATCGTGCTTCGGCCGGTGATTCTGCGGGAGGACGGGGGCCTTGCCGCAAGGCCCCCTGTGCGCTATACCTTGAGAGTGGCAAGGAGTGGGCGAACTCCTTGCCTTTCTCTTTGCGCCCGTCGTGCGCCGGTTCCTGGGCGCCGAGGCCGCCCGTCACCGGCCGGATCCACCGGGCGACTTCACCAGGGGATGTTCCGCCAGGGGCTGCCCGCGTCCGCCAGCAGCAGCCGGTGCGAGACGAGCGCGTCCTCGTAGTACGGGCCGTACTCCTCGTCGTCGAAGCGCAGTGCCCGGCCCAGGACATAGCCGGCCGAGAAGTCCTCCCAGGATCGGTACGCGGCCTTGCTCAGCGCCCCGGCGTGCACGATGGTCCGCTCCGCCTGGTACGGATCGCAGAGCCGGGCGGCCAGCCCCCAGCGGGCCAGGCAGGCGGCCCGCCCGTAGTCGTACGCGGCGGCCGTGGTCACCCGGCCGTCGCCGGGCAGCAGCCCGTCCGCCCGGAACCGGGCCTCGTACCGCATGATCCGGCGGACCAGCTCCTCCATGTCCGCGACCACGTCCGGCGGGGCGCCCTCGTCGTGCAGGGTCCCGGCGGCGGTCTCCCGCCACAGATCGGCGGGCGGCGACTCGCCGAGACCCCGGCGCAGTTGCTCGCGCACCCGCAGGGCGAACTCGGGCGCGGCCGGGCTGTTGCGGTACTCCAGCAGGGCGGAGACCTGGGTCTGCCAGCCCGCGTGGTCGGTGAGGCCCCAGTCGCGCTCCATGGCGCGGCGCTGCCCGGGGTAGTCGTCGTAGACCGTGCCGGCCTCGTTCCACGGCACCCCGTCGCGGACCGCCAGATGCGCCCCGCAGGCGAGGCCGAAGGCGAGCGGACCGTGCAGCGGCCCGGTGTGCAGCGCCAGCAGCCGGGGCCGGGTGGTGCGCTCGTTCTCCGCGTAGTGGCGGCGCCAGACCGCCCGGTGCTCAGGGGTCGCCGGAAGACTGACGGCGGCCGGGGTGCCGCCGTTGACCACCAGGAACTGCTGGGGGCCGGACCAGTCGAACCGGGCCACCCAGTCCAGGCTGACGCCGTGGAACACCCAGTCGGGGTGCCAGGGCGGCAGCATGCCCCGGGTCAGCAGCGGCTTGCAGAGCCAGCCGGTGGCCGGGTCCTGCACGGCCCGCCAGGTGACCATGTCCGGTTCGGCGTCCACCTCGTGCCGGTACTGCCCGATGTAGAGCTCCTCGGCGGCGAGCACCCGCAGTTGCGCCGCCACGTCGCCGCGCAGCCCGGCCTCGTACAGCTCCCGCTCGATCACGGTGGGCGGGGTCCAGTTCATGACCACGGCAGGCTCCGGAAGGGGCTCGCCGGATCGCCGGTCAGCACGCGGTGCTGGGCGACGGACTCCTGGTACGTCAGGCCGAACGCGCCCTCGTCGAAGGCGAGGACCCGGGCCAGGGCGTACGCCGCCGAGAAGGCCGCCCAGGATCCGTACGTCTCCCGGCTGAGCCGGCCGGCCGTCAGCACCGCCTCCTCGGCCCGGCCCGGGTCACAGAGCCGGGCGCCGAGCCCGAGCCGCACCAGGCAGACCACCCGGCCGTAGTCGAACGCGGCCAGGGAGTCGACGCGTTCCCCGGCGGCGAGCAGCCCGTCCCGGCGGAACGCCGCCTCGTAGCCGGTGATCCGCTCGACGACGGTACGGAGCTCCGCCCGGGTGTCCGCGCCGGCCCGGCGCCGGTCCAGCGCCCGCCCGGTCTCCTTCTGCCACTCGTCCGGGGACGGCTCCCGGCCCAGCCGGCGGGCCAGAGCGGTACGGGTGGTGAGCGCGAGCGCCTCCTCCCGGCCGCAGAGCCGCGCCCCGTGCAGGGCGGCCAGGGCCTCGGCGAATCCGGCCCGGTGGGTGACGCCCCAGGTCCGCCGGAGCCTGGCCGCGTCCTCGGCGTAGCCGAAGCAGGTGGCGCCGAGGTCGTTCCAGGCCATGCTGTTGTGCACCGACAGATGGGCGCCGCAGCCCAGTCCGTGCGCCAGGGCGCCGTCGCGCGGCTGCCCGGCGTGGGTGAGCAGCAGGCCGCGCGGGGGGCCACCGGTGGCGGTGGCGGCACGGCGCCAGCCGGCCCGGTCGGCGGGGCGCGCCCCGGTGCTGACCGCCCAGGGGGTACCGGGGTTGACGGCCAGCCGCAGCCGGCCGCCCGGCCAGCTGTCCGCCAGCTCGCCCAGGGTGAGGGCGCGGTGCACCTGCTCGGGGTGCCAGGGCGGGAGCGATCCTGCGGTGTGGACGGCGATGCTCCGCTTGCCGGTCGCCGGGTCCCGCACCGGGGTGAGCGGGGCGGTGAAGCCCGGGGTGTCGGCCGCCAGCCGGTCCAGCGGCAGAAAGAGCCGGACACCGGCCAGGGCGGCCGGCAGCGCCGCCGGATCGCCGCCGAGGGAGGCTTCGTACAACCGCTGTTCGATCGCGGTGGGCGCGAACGGCGTTCCCGGTGCCCCCGCTGCTCCTGACGCCCCCGGTGCTCCCGGCGGAGCCCCGGATCCCGGCGCCGCCGGCCCCTCCGCCGTTGTCCCCCGCGCCGCTGTCATTCCCGTTGCCCCCGCTGTCCCGTCGTCCCCGGTATCCCCGTTTCCACAGGGGTGATCTTATGAACTCACCGGGGAGGCGTGGCCGTCAGGTCAGAATTCGGCATCGGCCGGGGGCGGGGGCTCCTCCCCGGCGGTGCCCTCGGGGGCGTACCGCAGCACCCCCCACATCGCGTGCTCGTCCGGGGCGTCGGCCGGGCCGGTCACCCGGCAGCCGTCCAGGGCCTTGAGCAGTGCCTCGCCGTCGGTGCCGGAGCCGATCAGCACCAGCTGGGTGAGCCGGTCGGCGCCGGGCGGCCAGGGTTCGGGGCGGAAGCGCAGAAAGCGGCCGACCGCGTGGATCGCGTACCGGTTGCCGGGGTCGGCGGCACCGAAGTCCACGAAGCCCTTGATCCGGTAGAGCCCCTGGGGGCGCGAGTCCAGGAACTCCAGCAGCCGGCGCGGGTGCAGTGGACCGGGCGCGGTGAAGGAGACCGTCTCGTACGCCGCGTGCGCGTGCGGCTCGGCGACCGCGTACACCTCGTCCAGGTCCTCGAAGGAGAGCTGCCGCGCGCCCCCGTCGTCCTCCCGGACCACCCGGTCGAAGAGCAGCTCGGGATCGACCCGTCCGTACACCGCCTCGGTCACGGCGGCCCGTCCGGCGAGACCGGTGACGGCTCCCCGTACCCGCCGCAGTTCCTCGGCGGACACCCGGTCCGCCTTGTTGACGACCACCAGGTCCGCGATGGCCAGATGGCGGTCGGTCTCCGGATGGCGTTCCCGGGTGGCGTCGAACTCGGCCGCGTCGATCACCTGGACCAGACCCCCGTACAGGATCCGGTCGTTGTCGCTGGCCAGGATCATCCGGACCAGCTCCTGCGGCTCCGCGAGCCCGCTCGCCTCGATGACGATCACGTCCAGCCGGGCGGCGGGGCGGGTGAGCGTCTCCAGATAGGTGTCCAGCTCACTCGCGTCCACGGCACAGCACAGACAGCCGTTGCCCAGCGAGACGGTCGAACCGACCTGCCCGGCCACGGTCATGGCGTCCACCTCGATGGAGCCGAAGTCATTGACCATGACACCGATACGGGTGCCACGCGCGCTCCGCAGCAACTGGTTGAGCAGCGTGGTCTTGCCCGACCCCAGAAAGCCCGCGAGGACGACGACGGGGATCTGCTGCGCGCTCAAGGACGGCCCTCTCTCGGTCGTGGACGAACCCCCAGAATCGCACGCCGCCGGCCCCCGCCGGAACCGCCCGCCCGGTCACCCGCCGGGCTCGGGCCGGTCGCGCGCCGGACCGCTCGGCCGGCATTCCGCCGGGCAGGAGCCGGTCGTGCCCCGGGCCGCCCGCCCGGGGCCGGGCACCCGGTCGTCCGCCGGGGGACGCGCGGGCGGCGGCGGGTCGTGCGCCGGGGCCCTGCGGGCCGGTCGCCCGCCAGGACCGTGCGGTCGGCCGTCCACCGGGTGCCCACGGGGAGTCGGCCGGAAGTCCACCGGGCTCACATGACCGGTCGTGCCCCGGACGCGGGCTCGCGGGGAGGGACGGTCGCGTGCCGGACGGCGGCTCGCGGGGACTGGGCGGCCGGTGCGGTGCCCGGCGTTTCGCCGGTGGCCGGGGACCCGTACCGTCGTCCCATGACCGCCGCGCCGGGATCCGCGCCGCCGCGCGCGTCCGGCCGACGGACGCGCCCCGGCTGGCCGCAGCGTGTCTTCGCGCAGGCGCTGCTGATGCAGCTGACCGTCGTCACCGGGGTGACGGTGCTGGTCACCGGCCTGTTCCTGGCACCGCTCGGGAACCAGCTGGACGACCAGGCGATGCGGCGCGCGCTGGCCATCGCCGGCACCGCCGCGTCCCCGGAGGTCGCCGCCGGGCTGCTCGGCTCCCGGCCGGAGCCCGGCGGCCCGGTGCAGCGGGCGGCCGAGCGGATCCGGCGGACCACCGGCGCCGAGTACGTGGTGGTCATGGACCGCCACGGGGTGCGCTGGTCCCACACCGACCCCGGGCAGATCGGCCGGCTGGTCTCCACCGACCCGAGCGACGCGCTGGCCGGCCGGGAGGTGATGGAGATCGCCGACGGCACCCTCGGCCGCTCGGCGCGGGGCAAGGTCCCGCTGCGCGCGGCGGACGGCCGGATCGTCGGCGCGGTCTCGGTCGGCATCGAGTACGAGAGCGTGCGCGCCCGGCTGCTCGCGGCGCTCCCCGGACTGCTCGCCTGCGCGGGCGGGGCGCTCGCCGTCGGGGCGCTCGCCGCCCTGCTGCTCTCCCGCCGCTTCCGGCGCCGCACCCATGACCTGGCCTTCTCCGACATCTCGGCGCTGCTGGCCGAGCGGGAGGCGATGCTGCACGGCATCCGGGAGGGGGTGGTGGCGCTGGACGCCGCCGGCCGGATACGGCTCCTCAACGACGAGGCCCAGCGGCTCCTGGGGCTCGGCCCGGAGGCCACCGGCCGCCCGCTGGACGAGGTGCTGGGGCCGAGCCGGACGGCCGAGGTGCTGACCGGCCGGGTGGCGGGCGAGGACCTGGTGGCGGTGCGGGGGCGGCGGGTGCTGGTCGCCAACCGGATGCCCACCGACGACGGGGGCGCCGTCGCCACCCTGCGCGACCGCACCGAACTGGAGCGGCTGGGGCGCGAACTGGACTCCACGCACGGGCTGATCGACGCCCTGCGGGCCCAGGACCACGAGCACGCCAACCGGCTGCACACCCTGCTCGGACTGCTGGATCTTGAGCTGCACCAGGAGGCGGTGGAGTTCCTCACCGAGGTCGTGGGCGGCCGGCGGGCGACGGCCGAGGAGGTCACCGAGAAGGTGCGCGACCCGCTGGTCGCCGCGCTGCTGGTCGGCAAGGCGACGGTGGCGGCCGAGCGCGGGGTGGCGCTGCGGCTGGCCCCGGACACCCTGCTGCCGGACCGGCTGGTGGACCCGGCCGAGCTGGTGACGGTGGTGGGCAACCTGGTCGACAACGCGCTGGACGCGGCCGCCGGGTCGGACGCGCCGCTGGTGGAGGTGGAGCTGCGCGCCGAGGGGCGGACGGTGGTGCTGCGGGTGACGGACAGCGGGCCGGGAGTCCCCGAGGAGCTGCGCGAACGGGTCTTCACCGAGGGCTGGTCGACCAAGGCGGGCCCCGCCCATGGCGCCGGCCGGGGCCTCGGCCTGGCACTGGTCCGCCGGCTGGCCGAGCGCCGGGGCGGCACCGCCCGGGTGGCCGGTGTCCCCGGGCGCCCGGCCACGGCGGTCCCGGGCGGGGGCCGGCCGGACTCCGCAGACCTGGACCCGGCGGCCTCCAGCGGGAACCGGCCGGAGTCCACGGGCCCGGCCCCGGCGGACCTGACCACGGCGGCCCCGGGTGCGACGACCCCCGGTGCGGCGATCCCGGCCCCGGCCCCGGCGGTCCCGGGCGGGGACGGACCGAAGACCGAGGGCCGGGACGGAGCGGCCCCGGCGGAGCTGGCCATGGCGGGGGACCAGGCCACGGCCGGGGGCCTTCGCGGCCCGGTGGGCCCGGGCGCCGCGACCTGCTCCGGCGGACATGGAGCGGTGGGCCCGGCGCGCGACACCGGGGAGCCGGGCTCCGGCGGCCGGGGGGCCGAGTTCACCGTCGTCCTCCCCGAGGCCCTCGCCCCACCGGCCCCGGACCCGGGCCCGGCCGCCCCACCGCCCCCCGGCGCAGACCCGGCCGCCCCACTGACCCCGGGCACGGCCCCGGACCCGCTCGCGGACCCCGGTTCGGCCCCCGGCCCGGGCCCGGAGGGCCATCGGCCGCCGGGCGGTGCGCCGGGCGCCCGGACCGGCGGGGCGGCGACGGGAGGAGCGGCGCGGTGATCGGCGTACTCGTGGTGGACGACGACCCCCGGGTCGCGGAGATCAACGCCGCCTATGTGGCGAAGGTGCCGGGCTTCCGGGTGGTGGCCCGGGCGCATTCGGCGGCCGGGGCACTGGCCAGGGCCGGAGAGCTGCCGGTCGATCTGATCCTGCTCGACCACTATCTGCCGGACGGCACCGGGCTGGGGGTCGTCGCCGAGCTGCGCCGGCGCGGCCACCAGGCGGACGTGATCATGGTGACGGCCGCCCGGGACGTCGCCACCGTGCAGGCCGCCCAGCGCCACGGGGCGCTCCAGTACCTGGTGAAGCCGTTCTCCTTCGCGGGCCTGCGCCCCAAGCTGGAGGCGTACGCCCGGCTGCGGACCACCCTGGCGGGCGGCGGCGAGGCGGAGCAGGCCGAGGTGGACCGGATCTTCGGCGCCCTCTCGGCCCCCACCGGCGCGCCCGGGCTGCCCAAGGGCCACTCCCCCACGACGGCCGAGGTGGTGCGGCGGGCGCTGCTCGCGGCGGACGGCCCGCTCTCCGCCCAGGAGCTCGCGGAGCGCGCCGGGATCAGCCGCCAGACCGCCCAGCGGTATCTGAAGCTGCTGGAGCGGACGGGCCGGGTCCGGCTGTCGCTGCGGTACGGCGAGACCGGCCGCCCCGAGCACCGGTACGCCTGGACCGGCGCCGGCTGACGCACCGGGGCCCCTGCGGCCCGGCGTCCCGTCGGGACACGGGCGTTCGCCCCCGGCCCCGTACCCCCGCGGCGCCCTGCACCGCGCCCGCCCCCGTCAGGGCCCGCACCTCGGTCTCCGCGTGCCGGGCCGGGTCCGGGCGCTCGGACGAGGTGACCGTCCCCGGCCAGCCCGCCAGAAGGCCCAGCGGAACGGAGACCAGGCCCGGGTTCTGAAGCGGGAAGAGCTGGAAGTCCAGGTCCGGGAAGAGCGAGTGGAGCAGCACCGGCAGATTGGCCGACGCGGCCACCGCGAAGGCGAGACCGACCAGGAAGGCCACATTCAGATAGCGGGCCGGCAGACCGAGCGCGACCGCCACCGCCCCGATCCCGGCGGCGACCGGCCGGGCCACGGTCACCTCGCGGCGGGGCGGCGCGGAGGGCCGCCGGAGGGAGGCGTACAGATCGTGGGCGACCGAGGCCGAGGAGGCAAGGGTGATCCCGGCGACCACGGCCAGGATGGTGGCGAAGGCGACGGCGGCGACCACCGCGAAGAGAATCGTGCCCCCGGTCGACCCCGGGCCCCCGCCCAGCTCGGTGGCGAGCAGCGGTCAGCGAACCGTTCGGCCGCGTGCCAAGGATGGGCAGATCGGGCGGTTCCCGGATTCCTCTCGCCGGATCTTCATCCCATCGAGTGGTCCGGCAAGGGACCGGCCCCCGAAGCGGCACACACGTGCCGGCTTCGGGGGCCGTGGCATCGGCACCGGGTGGCCCCGGACGGGATCCGGCGGACCCCGCCCGGGGCGCCCGGTCACCGGGGCGGACGGCTCAGACGTCGATCTTGGTCCGGTCCAGGGTCGCCGCCGAGCCGGTGATGAACTCCTTGCGCGGCGCCACCTCATTGCCCATCAGCAGGTCGAAGACCCGCTCGGAGGACTCCAGGTCCCCGATGTTGATCCGGCGCAGGGTCCGGTGGCGCGGATCCATGGTGGTCTCCGCGAGCTGGTCGGCGTCCATCTCGCCCAGACCCTTGTACCGCTGGATCGAGTCCTTGTACCGGACGCCCTTGCGCTGGAACTCCAGCAGGGTCTGGCGGAGTTCGTTGTCCGAGTACGTGTAGACGTACTTGTCCTGGCCCTTCTTGGGCTGGATCAGCTCGATCCGGTGCAGCGGCGGCACGGCGGCGAAGACCCGGCCCGCCTCCACCATCGGCCGCATGTACCGCTGGAAGAGCGTCAGCAGCAGACAGCGGATGTGGGCACCGTCCACATCGGCGTCGACCAGCAGGACGATCTTTCCGTAGCGGGCCGCGTCGATGTCGAAGGTGCGGCCCGAACCGGCTCCTATGACCTGGATGATGGCCCCGCACTCGGCGTTCTTCAGCATGTCCGAGACGGACGACTTCTGAACGTTGAGGATCTTGCCCCGGATCGGCAGCAGCGCCTGGAACTCGCTGTTCCGGGCGAGTTTGGCGGTGCCCAGCGCGGAGTCGCCCTCCACGATGAACAGTTCGCTGCGCTCCACGTCGTCGCTGCGGCAGTCGGCCAGCTTGGCCGGGAGCGAGGAGGACTCCAGGGCCGTCTTGCGGCGCTGCGCCTCCTTGTGCTGCCGGGCGGCGATCCGGGTGCGGGCGGCCGCCACGGCCTTCTCCAGCACCGCCCGGGCCTGCGCCTTGGCGTCCCGCTTGGTGGAGGTGAGGAACGCCTTGAGCTCCTTGGCGATCACATTGGCGACGATCCGGTTGGCCGCCGAGGTGCCCAGCACCTCCTTGGTCTGGCCCTCGAACTGCGGCTCCGCGAGCCGCACCGTCACCACCGCGGTGAGGCCCTCCAGGGCGTCGTCCTTGACGATGTCGTCCTCGGCGACGCGCAGCAGCTTGGCCGAGCGCAGCACCTCGTTGACGGTCTTGGTCACCGAGCGCTCGAAGCCGGTGACATGGGTGCCGCCCTTGGGGGTGGCGATGATGTTCACGAAGGACTTGAGCGTGGTGTCGTACCCGGTGCCCCAGCGCAGCGCCACGTCCACGCCCAGTTCCCGGGTGACCTCGGTCGGGGTCATGTGGCCGCGGTCGTCCAGGACCGGCACGGTCTCCTTGAAGGTGCCCTGTCCGCTGAGCCGCAGCACGTCGCAGACGGCCTTGTCCTGCGCCAGGTACTCGCAGAACTCGCTGATGCCGCCGTCGAAACGGAAGGTCTCCTCAGTCTTGCCCTCGCCGTCGAGACCGCGCTCGTCCCGTACGACGATGGTGAGTCCGGGCACCAGGAAGGCGGTCTGCCGGGCGCGCTGGTAGAGCGTCTCCAGCGACAGCCGGGCGTCCTTGAGGAAGATCTGCCGGTCCGACCAGTACCGCACCCGCGTGCCGGTACGGGTCTTGGCCACCCGCTTGCCCTTGCGCAGCCCGTTGCCGGGGTCGAACGGCGCGTCCGGGCCCGACTCGGTGAAGATGCCCGGGACACCGCGCCGGAAGCTGATCGAGTGGGTGGCGCTGTTGCGGTCCACCTCCACGTCGAGCCGCGCCGACAGGGCGTTGACCACCGAGGCGCCCACTCCGTGCAGGCCGCCGGACGCGGCGTAGGAGCCGCCGCCGAACTTGCCGCCGGCGTGCAGCTTGGTCATGACGACCTCGACACCGGAGAGCCCGGTCTTGGGCTCCACGTCGACCGGGATGCCACGGCCGTTGTCCCGCACCTCCACGGAGCCGTCGTCGTGCAGCACCACCTCGATGTGGTCGCAGTAGCCGCCGAGGGCCTCGTCCACCGAGTTGTCGATGATCTCCCAGAGGCAGTGCATCAGACCGCGACTGTCCGTCGACCCGATGTACATACCGGGACGCTTGCGAACCGCTTCCAGCCCTTCGAGGACGAGCAGGTGCCGCGCGGTGTAGTTGGAACCGTCACGGTCTGCGGTCAGCAGCGCACTCGACGGCACGGACGATTGGGCGGTCACGCGGTTCGCTCCTCGCTGAATTTGAGATCCGGCCCCATGGGGTAAGGCCCGGCGACTGTAGCCGGTCCGAGGGTACAGAGCCCTGGTAGAGCGGCTGTTACGCCACCCTCGGGAAAATGTGCGCCCCTCCATCATCGCATGTGTGTTCGATGGCCGCGCCGCGTGACGTGCACATCACGTTCCCTTCGAGGCATGAACCATTTAGGCTCCGGGCACGTCCTCATGAACAACCGGCAACCCAGCCGGGAGGACAAGTGAGACACTGCAACGCGAAACCCGTAGAGCCCAGCAATACGGTTCCTTCGCCCCACACCGGTAGCAGACAGCCTTCCTGGAAGAACTTTCGAGGAAAAGCCACGAGCGGGAACGTTTTCGGCCTGGTTGGATGTTGACCCTGGTACGACAGCTCGTCGAGCTAGAGAAGAGGCGACGTGACTACTGTTCTGACCCCCGCGAGCCCGCTGACCGCGGCCGACCGCTGCGACCGTTGCGGCGCCCAGGCGTATCTGCGCGTCGTGCTGACCAGCGGTGGTGAACTGCTCTTCTGCGCCCACCACGGGCGCAAGTTCGAGCCGGAACTCAAGAAGATCGCCGCGGAAATACAGGATGAGACGGACCGGCTCACCGACGTGCCGGCCGGTGCAGTCGACGACGAGCGCTGACTCTCGGCGTCCCACGACGAGCCAGGGACCGGTCCAGGACCGGCCGACGGGCGGCCACCCTTTCCAGGGGTGGCCGCCCGTTCTCGTACCCCCGGCCGGGCAACGCCCTCGGCGGGCCGCCCGGGTGGCGACGGACGACGTCCCGGGGCCCCGGGGACCCGGCGCGGGCCGTGACCCGGGTACGCGGCACCCGCGGCCGGCGGCGCGCCCACCCGGCTCCCGCCGCCGGGGCGGGGCCGCCCCGGCTCCTGGAACCCGCCCGGAGGGCCGCAGCCACCCGCCGAAGGCCCGAAACCGGTGGCCCCGGCCTCGCCGGCCACCCTCGCCCGCCCCGTACGCCACAGGGGCCGCCAGGGCCCGGGGACCGCCGGCGGCCGACCGGGGCCTTCGGCGGTCTCCGGGTCTCCGGGCGCTTCGGGACCGCCGGCGACTGACGCCTACTGGGGCAGCGCCGCCGCCACCCGGGTGTAGACCCCGGGGCTGCCGGGCTCTCCGCAGCCGTTGCCCCAGGAGACCAGTCCGATCAGCTTCCCCTGGGCCACCAGCGGCCCGCCGCTGTCCCCCTGGCAGGCGTCCCGCCCCCCTTCCGGCTCGCCGGCGCAGAGCATGGTCACGGGGTCGTAGAGGCCGCCCTCGCCGCTCACGTACGCCCGCGCGCAGGTCTCGTCCGGCAGTACCCGGACCCGCGCCGAGCGCAGCCCGTACGCGTAGGTGCCGAATCCCGTGGTGTCACCCCAGCCGTAGACGGCCGCCGCGGTGCCGGGGCGGTACGCCGGGTCGCCCCGGCCGGCGAGCGGGAGGACGTACGACTGCGGCAGCGGACTCGCCAGGGTGAGGACGGCCAGGTCGCCGGCGTTGGTGACCGGGTCGTACTCCGGATTGACCCAGGACCCCGCCACCGGCACCTCCTGGCCGCCGGCGCCGCTGAGCCGGGTGCGCCCGGCGACCACCTTCAGGTCCGCCGGGCGGCCGGTGCCCGTGCCGAGCACCTCGGCCGACAGGCAGTGGGCCACCGTGGCGACCTTCGTCGGTGCCACCACGACACCCCCGCAGAACTGGCCCGCCCGGCTGCCCCCGAACCGGTCACGACTGGTCAGCGCCACCGCCCAGGGGCTGTCCTCGGCCCGCACCGGCTCACCGCCCACCACGACGCCGTCGGCGGCCGCCGGTGGTGGTACGAGCAGCGGCGCCACCGCCGCCACGGCGCCCAGCAGGGCGGCTCCGGTCCATGTCCGGCTGATGGGACGACGACGCATGAGGCCTCCTGACTCTCCGGTGAACGGGATTCACTCAGGGTCACCTCGATTGGAGCACAGCGCACCCGCACCGCGCGGCGGAATGGTCCCGGGATCCCCCGGTCCGGTGATGTCCGCCGGGCCGCGCCGCCCACCCGTGCCCGGCCCGGCCGCGCTCGCCGGAAAAGCCGGAGGGCCCGGCCCCCCGTCAGGGGAACCGGGCCCTCCGGCCGACGACGTCCGTCAATCCGTATCAGTCGAGGTAGTCGCGCAGCACCTGGGAGCGCGACGGGTGGCGCAGCTTCGACATGGTCTTGGACTCGATCTGGCGGATCCGCTCACGGGTCACCCCGTAGACCTTGCCGATCTCGTCCAGCGTCTTCGGCTGGCCGTCGGTGAGGCCGAAGCGCATGGAAACCACACCGGCCTCGCGCTCCGAGAGGGTGTCGAGGACCGAGTGCAGCTGCTCCTGGAGGAGCGTGAAGCTGACCGCGTCGGCCGGGACGACCGCCTCGGAGTCCTCGATCAGGTCACCGAACTCGCTGTCGCCGTCCTCGCCCAGCGGGGTGTGCAGCGAGATCGGCTCGCGGCCGTACTTCTGGACCTCGATGACCTTCTCCGGGGTCATGTCGAGCTCCTTGGCCAGCTCCTCCGGGGTGGGCTCGCGGCCCAGGTCCTGGAGCATCTGGCGCTGGACCCGGGCCAGCTTGTTGATGACCTCGACCATGTGCACCGGGATACGGATGGTGCGCGCCTGGTCGGCCATGGCCCGGGTGATCGCCTGCCGGATCCACCACGTGGCGTACGTGGAGAACTTGTAGCCCTTGGTGTAGTCGAACTTCTCGACCGCCCGGATGAGGCCCAGGTTGCCCTCCTGGATCAGGTCCAGGAAGAGCATGCCGCGCCCGGTGTAGCGCTTGGCCAGCGAGACGACCAGCCGGAGGTTGGCCTCCAGCAGGTGGTTCTTGGCCCGGCGGCCGTCCTCGGCGATGATCTCCAGCTCGCGTTTGAGCTTCGGGGCCAGCTTGTCGGCGTTGGCCAGCTTGTCCTCCGCGAAGAGGCCGGCCTCGATGCGCTTGGCGAGCTCGACCTCCTGCTCCGCGTTGAGGAGCGGGACCTTGCCGATCTGCTTCAGGTAGTCCTTGACCGGGTCGGCGGTGGCACCGGCCACGGCGACCTGCTGGGCGGGGGCGTCGTCCTCGTCCTCGTCCGAGAGCACGAAGCCCTTGTTCTCGCCCTCGGCCTCCTCGTCCTCGCCCTTGCCGGGCGCGACGTCCTCGAGCAGTTCCTCGCCCTCGATGAGCTCGTCGGCGTCCTTCTTGGCCGCCGTCTTCTTCGCGGTGGTCTTCTTGGCGGCGGTCTTCTTCACCGCCGTCTTCTTGGCCGCGGTCTTCTTCGCCGCCGCCTTCTTGGCCGGGGCACCGGCCTCATCGGCCGGGTCGTCCGCGCCCGGGCCCGCCGGGGCCGCGGAAGCGGCGACGGTCTTCGTCACGGCCGTCCTGGCGGTGACCGGCTTGGTGGCGGTGCGCTTGGCCGGGCTCTTCGCTGCGACGCTCTTGCGGGCGCGCTTCGGCGACTCCGCTGCACTGACCATCAGCGTCACACCCTCTTCCTCGAGGATCTGATTGAGGCTGCGCAGAACATTCTTCCACTGGGTTGGCGGAATCTGGTCAGCCTCGAAGGCCCGACGCACGTCATCGCCGGCAATCTGCCCATCAGCCTTTCCCCGCTCGATGAGCGCCATCACAGACTCGGACTCGGCGATCTCCGGCGGGAGCGTACGGGATGTGCTGGCCGACACGAACAACCTCTCGGAACGATGGAAACGGCTTCCGGCCCCGCCCGTGACCGGGCCGGAGCCGACGACCGCCGGCTGGGGATGTGCCGACGACGCGGGCGGAACCTCGGAGCTGGACAGCGCCGTGACCGGCGGCTGTATTCCCTCCTCGGCTGTCACCTCTTAGGTCATCGCGGTGTTCCGAGGAGCGTTACGCCCAATTCGCGTGGCCCGAGTCACACCCCATACGCGGCGAAGCGCCCCATAGTGGGCGAGATCGGCCCGAGGCCGTATCGCCGGGCACCGGACGCGTACCCCGGAGGCCCGGCGACACACCTGGGCGGAGGGCCGCGCCGGCGACCCGGCCGGTCAGTGCTCGCGCGGCGCGGGCACGACGCGCTCCACCTCCGGGTGGACCGTGAGCAGTTGCCGCATGGCCGCCTCGGCGGCCGGGGCGTCCCCGGCGGCGAGGGCCTCGACGATCCGCGCGTGATGGGCCAGGCAGGACTCGCCGGGGCGGTCGCAGCTGATCGCGGGGGCCCCGGAGACCTGGAGGGCGGCCGCGACGATGCCCGAGAGGTGCTCCAGCATCCGGTTCCCGGCGAGCTGGATCAGCAGGGAGTGGAATTCGGTGTCGGCCCGCGAGAACGTGACGGCGTCGCCCTGGGCCAGGGCGTGCCCCATGATCTCGACCATGTCGGAGAGGCGCTGCTGTACGTCCTCCCGGCCGTGCCCGGCGGCGAGCCGGGCGGCCAGCGGCTCGATCGTCCAGCGGAGCTCGGCCAGCTCCCGGCGCTGGTCGTCGCGCTGCGGCCCGAAGGCGCGCCATTCGATGATGTCCGGATCGAGGAGATTCCAGTCGCTGACGGGCCGGACCCGGGTGCCGACATTGGGGCGGGCGCTGACGAGGCCCTTGGCCTCCAGGACCCGGAGGGACTCCCGGACGACGGTGCGGGAGACCTCGAACCGCTGGCCGATCTCCTCGGGCACCAGCGGCCGGTCGGCGCCCAGATCGCCGGAGACGATCATCTGGCCGAGCTGCTGGACCAGTTGGCCGTGCAGACCGCGGCCCCGGCTGCCCGCCGCCCGGCGGCCGACGCGGCCCAGATCGGTGTCCGCGGCGTCCCAGGCGGGTGGTCCGACGCGGTCGGCGGCGGGCGTCTCCCCGTAGGAATAACGGTCGAGACCGCCCGGGGCGAGGCCGTTCTCGGCGGCGCGGGCGGCGGTCATCATGGTGTGCGCAAGGGTACTCACGCATCCTTTGTCGGCTCTGCTTCCACGGCCCTTGAGGTCTTTGGTGAAAAGCACACGAAAGGGTGATCGGCGCTCGCCCCTCAATTGACGCCTTTTCGGAAGGAAACGGGCATTTTCCAAGGGAGTTGCGCGGAAGTCACGACCGAAGGCCGTCGCGCGGAGCGCGGTCGGTCACCAGCGGGCCCGCTGCCGGAAGCCGGTGAACAGATAGGCGCAGAGCAGCGCCGAGAGCGACAACACCAGTGCGGCGCCGACCGGTTGGGCAACCACCCGGGCCGCCCCGAGCAGCCAGCGGTCGGCCTGGCCGGGCCACTGGGTCCAGGACAGCTCCCGCAGCCGGGCCGGGAGCCGGGCGAGCGAGCCCACCGACGGACCGGCGAGTACCCTCCCCACCAGGGGTGTGATCAGCACCGGCACGGCCAGTACGGCGGCCACCCCGGCGGCCGCCGCCCGGAACACCCCGGCGCCCAGCAGTCCGGCCCAGCCGCAGCCGACCACGAGAGCTGCCCAACTTCCGGCCAGTCGCTCCCAGTTGGCGGGTACGGAGACCAGCTCACCGCCGTAGACGAGGCGGAGGACGCCGAAGTCGGCCCCGGCGACGAGCAGTGCGAGGAGCAGGGCGGTGGCGGCGGTCACCGCCAGTTTGGCGAGCAGCAGGCCGAGGCGGCGCGGCACGGCGCCCCGGCCGGCGGCGAGCGCCGGGTAGCGGTACTCGTCCCCGAACGAGAGCGCGCCGAGCAGTCCGGCGCCGAACGCGGCGGGGGGCAGCGGGAAAAGTCCGGGCCAGGCGGCCAGGGCCGTGGGCAGCGGGGTCCGCCCGGTGCGTGCGAGCAGCACGGCGACGAGGGCGGAGGCGACGAGCACGGCGGCACCGGTGAGCGCGGCCGCGGGCACCCCGGTGAGCCTGCGCAGCTCGTAACGGACCGGGCGCAGCGGGCCGCGCACCGGCCGGGCGGGCGACACCGGCGCGGTCCCGGTGTCCGGGCCGGGACCCGGACCCCGGCCGGGCGGGGAACCGGCGGGCTCCGGGGCGCGCCCCTGGCCCGGGACGGGTTTCCGGTCCGCTCCGGGGCCGGTGTCGCCCGTCTCCTCGGCGAGCCGGTGCAGCGGGATCCCGTGCCGGTGGGCGGTCTCCCCGACCCGGGCGCAGTCGCTGCCGTAGACACTGAGCCGGTTGCCCTGTTCGGTGACCGCCTCCACGGAGCGCCGGGCCGCCCGGCCCTCGCGGACGAGCAACTCCGCGAGCCGGGCGGCGTGCGGGGTGCGCACGGCGACGCGCGGACGGAGCCGGGTGCGCGCGAAGGCGCCGCCGTCCTGGTCCGCGACGAGCCGCCCGCCGGCCACGGTGACGACCCGGTCCGCGGTACGGGCGGCCTCCTTGGGGTCGTCGGTGGCGTACAGGACGGTGCCGCCGTGGTCGGCGTGGACCCGGAGCAGCCGGTGCAGCCAGCCGGCTTCCCGGGGGGACAGACCGGCGGCCGGCTGGTCGAGGAGCAGGGTGTGCGGGTCGCCCAACAGGGCGACCGCGATGCCGAGTCGGCGGTCCATGCCGAGGGAGAGCGCACCGAGACGGTGGTCCCCGAGGCCGCCGAGTCCCACGATGTCGAGCAGTTCGTCGGCGCGCGCGGCGGGCATTCCGGCGGCGGCGCAGAGCATCCGCAGTTGTCCCCGCGCGGTGCGCGCCGGATGGCCGGGCACCGCGCCGAGCAGGACGCCGACCTCCCGGGCGGGGTGGGCGATGTGATGGAGGGGCCGCCCCCGGAAGTGGGTGACCCCACGGCCGGGTTCGAGTTCCAGCATCAGCCGCAGGGCCGTGGTCTTTCCCGCGCCCCGGGCGCCGAGCAGCGCGGTGACGCTCCCGGGGCGTGCTTCGAAGCTGAGGTCCCGCACGGCGGGCGGGCGGTCGCGGAGTGGTGTGCTGGTGAGTCCGATTGCCTGGAGCATCGCTTCTCCCGCGGTAGATGAGACCGCTCGGCGGCAGGTCGGGTACCGCAGCAAGATAACGCGACATTCCGGACTTTCGGCGCAACGGCCGAGCGTCACCCCGGGTGTCGGCCCGGTGCCGACCCGGGCTCGGCGCGGTTGCGGACGGCGGCCGACGGGCCTCGCGCGGCGGGCGGACCACCGGTCCGGGCGGAGGGCCTCCCGGTCTCCCCGGCTTGCCCGGTCTCCCCGGGCCGCGCGGGATCAGGCCTCGGGGCGGAGCATCGGCGGATTGAGCAGGGTGGCGCCGCCGGCCCGGAACAGCTGGGCGGGGCGGCCGCCCTGGCGGGTGGTGGTCCCGCCCGAGGGCACCAGGAAGCCCGGCGTACCGGTCACCTTCCGGTGGAAGTTGCGGGGGTCCAGAGCGACACCCCACACCGCCTCGTAGACCCGCCGCAGCTCGCCCACGGTGAACTCGGGCGGACAGAAGGCGGTGGCCAGCGAGGAGTACTCGATCTTGGAGCGTGCCCGCTCGACCCCGTCGGCCAGGATCCGCGCGTGGTCGAAGGCGAGCGGCGCCGGCTGTTCGCCGTCCTCCCGGCCGTCCCCGTCCAGTCGGCCGAGCAGCGACTCCACGGGCGCCCAGCGGGCGCTGTCGGCGTCCCCACCGGCGCGCGGTGCGGGCAGGTCGGGCGCCAGCGCGAGATGGGCGACGCTGACGACCCGCATCCGGGGGTCGCGCGCGGGATCGCCGTAGGTGGCCAGCTGTTCGAGATGGGCGCCGTTGCCGTCGGCGGGCGGCGCGGAGGCCGGGTCGGGGGCGGAGGCCGGGTCGTGGGCGGCGAGCCCGGTCTCCTCGGACAGCTCCCGGGCGGCGGCGGCCCCGAGGTCCTCGTCCGCCCGGACGAATCCGCCGGGCAGCGCCCAGCGCCCCTGGAACGGCGGCTCGCCGCGGCGGACCACCAAGGTGCACAGGGCGTGGCGGCGCACGGTGAGCACGACCAGATCGACGGTCACGGCGAAGGGCGGGAAGGCCGACGGGTCGTAGGGAGACATGCCGTGATCATAGTCGTCTTCCTGACGATAAGCACGCTCCCGCGCGGGCTCCGCCGGCCCGGAAGCGGCCGCGTCCGTACCGATGGTACGCACCGGTCATACCCCCAACTGAAGGCCATCGGCGGCCTCCTCGATCATGCCGAGCCCCTGCCGGGTGACCCGGACGGCGAAGGGCTCCCCCGCCACCCGGAGGCCGGCGAGCCGGAACGCGCCGAGCGGGGCGCCGGGCACCGGCTGGAGGGCGACCGTCCGGGCCGGGGCGTCGGGGCGCACCCCGGCGAGCGCCACCAGGATCTGCACGGCGGCGGCCGAGGCCACGGCGGCGGGGCGGCAGGCGGCCGGGTGCGGCACCGGAACGCTCCCGGCGGCTCGCTGCTCCCCCGCGTACATCTCGGGCAGCCGGTAGCCGAACACCTCGGCCGCGTCGAGCAGCCCCCGCGCCAGGGAGGCGGCCGACCGATCGTGCCCGGCGGCGGCGAGGCCCGTGACGGCCACCGCCGTCTCGTGCACCCGTACGGCGCCCGCGCGGTGACCGAACGGACTGTGCCCGGGCTCCTGGGTGCCGAGGCCGCGCAGCCCCCACCCCGAGTCGAGCGCGGGGGCGCCGAGCAGCCGGGCGAGCAGGCCGGTCCGCGCCTCGTCCAGCAGGCCGTCGGCGAGGCGTCCGCCCCCGAGCAGCCCGGTGTCCAGCAGATGGGCGGCGGCTCCGCCGAGGTGCGGCAGCGGTCTGCCGCCGTCCGTGAGGGCGGCGGCGGGCCGGCCTCCCGACGGGTCGTCGAGCCAGAACTCCTCCCGGAAACGCGCCCGCAGCGCACCGGCCCGGTCCTGCCACTCGGTGGCGTCCGGCCGACCGCACTCGGCCAGCAGCGCGGCGCCGAGGAGCAGGGCCCGGTGGGCGTGGGCCTGGGTCTCGGCTCGCCGGAGCCCGGTCGCGCCCGGGTCCCGGACCAGGCCGGTGGCGTCGGTGGCCGAGCGAAGCCAGCGCAGGCACCCCTCGGCGGCCGGGAGCAGCTCCGCGACCTCCTGTTCGGGCATGCCCCAGCGGCGGGCCTCCGCGAGCACCGCTGGGAAGGCGAGGGTGGCCTCCGCCCCGGTGCAGCCGGGCGGCAGATGGGGGCCGGCGTCCCGGAGCGGCCCGGGGATGCGGCCCTCGTCGGCGCCCGAGCCGGCGCGCCGGGCGCGCGCGAGGACCCGCAGGGTGGCGGCGGCGAGCCGGGTGCCGAGCGGGAGCGCCATCCTGGCCGCCCAGAGGGCCTCGGCCGGGGCGAGGCCGCACCGCCAGGGTGCCCCGGCGACGGCGTGGAGGTCGGCGGGGCGGGCCGGGTCCCGCACCAGGAGGGCCCGCAGATCGTCCTGCGCGGCGCCGAGGAACCGCTCCACCCGGGGATCGTCGCCCTCCACCCGCGCCTCGGCCAGCGGGCCGGCCCCGGCCCGGCCGGCCGGGCGAGTCGGGCGGCCGTCGCCGACCCGCAGTTCGATGGTCCGGGCCGCGCCCGGCGGAAGCTCCAGCTCCCACCGGAGCAGTCCGGCCGAGGCCAGGGCCAGCGCGTCCTTGGGCGCGGGAACGGCGCTGACGGTGGAGTGGCGGCCGTCCGGAGCGGTCCAGCGCAGCCCGGAGCCGTGCACCGAGGCGGGAAGCCCGGGGCCCGCCGTGCCGGTGGCCACGGCCCCCAGCTCCGCCAGATCCGTGCCCAGCTCCAGCTCGACGGGGAGCCGGACCGGCTGGCGGAGCGCGCTCCGGAAGGTGATCCGCTCCGTGCCCTCGGCGTCCCGGGTGCGCTCCACCGCCACACCCGGGTCGGGACCGATGTCCGCCGGGGTGCGCGCCACCGCCATGAACCTGGCCAGGCCGGCGGACACCATCCGGCCCAGTACCGGGACCGGGTCGCCACCGGCGATCCGGAGCCGGCTGACGGCCAGCACCCGGCGTCCCGAGCGGTAGACGCCCTCCACACCCTCTCCGGTGAGCTGGCCGTGGGCCGCCGAGAGCGCCAGGCACGGAAGGGCGACACAGATGAGCGTCTCGTGCACCGGCGGGAGCCCGCGCCCGCCGCCGGCGACGGGCGGGACGCGGCCGGCGACGGCCGGACGCCGGGGCTGCCCGGTGACGGCCCGGACGGGAACGGTGGAATCCATGGGTGGTCTGCTGAGCCTTCCGTGCGCTCCGGTGGGCCGCCGGAGGGACGACGGCACTGGCCGTCCGACTCCGCCACCCAGGTGAACGGCCGCACCGGCGCGCGGGTCACGGTCGGCCTCGCCCGGGACCGCCCGACCGGCCCCCGCCGGGCCGGGCCGGCCGTGTCCGCATCGCCGCCCGGGCCCGCACGGCGGCGGCACCGTCCTCCGGCACAGGCCCCAGCTCCCCGCCACCGCCGGACCCCGGTACACCCCGCGCCCCGCCGTCCACCGGACCCGGCCCGGTGCCGCCCCCGGCCCCAGGGACGACTCCCGACCAGGTGTCCCTACCCGACCCGGTACTCCCGCCCGGACCGGTCACGGCACCCATTCCGGTGGCGGCTCGCGGCCCGGCGCTTCCGCCCGGCCCAGTGGCGGGGCCCGACCCGGTGGCGCCCCCAGGTCCAGAGCCGTCACCCGGTCCGCCGGCGGCTCGCGGCGTGGTGCTCCGGCCCGGCCCGGTGACGGACCCCGGTCCGGTGACGGCGCCCGGTCCGGTACCCGCTCGCGGCATGGCATTCCCACCCGTTCGACTGCCGCTGCCGTGTCCGGTGCCACCGCGCGCGCCGTCAGTCACCGGGCCCACTCCGGTGCCGTCCCCCGGCCCGGCGGTGCCGCCCGGTCCGTCGACGGCTCGCGGCGCGGTGCTTCCACCAGGCCCTGGGACGGCTCCCGACCAGGTATTCCTACCCGACCCGGTGGCGGGGCCCGGCCCAGTGGCGGGGCCCAGCCCGGTGGCGCCCCCGGGTCCAGAGCCGTCACCCGGTCCGCCGGCGGCTCGCGGCACGGCGTCCGCGCCCGGTCGGGTGCCGCTGCCGTGTCCGGTGCCACCGCGCGCCCTGTCAGCCACCGGGCCCGCTCCTGTGCCGTCCCCCGGTCCGTCGGCGGCTCGCGACGTGGTGCTCCGGCCCGGCCCAATGCCGGACCCCGGTCCGGTGCTGCTGCCCGGCCCGGTGACGGCGCCCGGTCCGGTGACGGCTCGGGACGTACTGCTCGCGCCCGGTCGGACGCCGCCGCCCGGCCCGGTGACCGTGCCGGGGCGACCGCCGGCGCCCGGTCCGGTGCTGCCGCGCGGGGCCGTGATGGTGCGCATCAGCCGGGCCCGGGCGGCCCGGGGAGCGCGCACTCGCCGCCTGGCCCCGCCGCCCCGCGGCACCCCCTCCTCCTCGGACGCGCCGGGAG
Organism: Streptomyces pyxinae; assembly: GCF_024756275.1. Lineage (GTDB taxonomy): Bacteria > Actinomycetota > Actinomycetes > Streptomycetales > Streptomycetaceae > Streptomyces > Streptomyces pyxinae. The sequence goes on from NZ_JANUGQ010000015.1 coordinate 92,912, forward strand.
ACTTCAGGGGTCCGGCGGAACCGGCACCCGGCAGCGGGCCGAAGCCGCCGGAGCCGGCCCGAGCGGGCCGGTCGGCCGCGCGGGGCCGGGACAGGGCCCGCCCGGCGACACCGCCGTCCCCGGCACCGGCCGAGGCGGCCGGGCGGTCGTGCGGGCCGGGTGCTTCGGCCGGCGGGGTTCCCGGCGCGGCGCCCTCGCGCAGGCAGTGCAGCACCTCCTCCGGGTCCAGGCCCTCGTTGCACGCCTGGTGGAGCAGCCGGGCGAAGAGGTATCCCGGGTCGGCCCGCAGTGCCAGGCTCAGCGCCACCCGGCCGGCCGGCTCGTCCCCCGTCGACCAGGCCACCCAGCCGGCCAGGGTGAGCGGCGGCGCGGCGTACTCGGCGTAGCGGCCCGCGCACCGCCTGGCCAGCGCCCGCCACAGCCGCAGGACGGCATCCGCCCCCGGCCCCTCCGCCCAGAGGGCGAGCCGGTCCCTGGTGTCCCGGTCCTGAAGACCGAGGATCACCCGCGCGGCCTCGTCGTCACCGATCAGCGCGTCGTCCCGCCGGTCGGCCTCGCGCTCGTCCGGGACGGGCGGCCGGCCGGCGAGCCGCATCACCAGGCAGCGCGCCATGACCCGGGTCTCGGTGCGCACCGCCGCCCGGCTCTCCTCGGCGAGCATCCGGGGCAGCAACTCGGCGGTGGCAGCGTCCAGCGCCCGCGCCGGTGCGCTCGGCGGTACCCGCGCCGGCTCCCCGGCCGGCGCCGGGGGCAGAAGCCGGGCCTCCATGTCCCGCAGCGAGCCGCGCACCCGGATGCCCGCGTACGCGGCGGACGCCGCCATCACCGAGGCGCCGGGCGGCGGAAGCGGCCTGCCGCCGGGCGGGCAGCAGGAGGCGTCGGGGCAGCAGTAGGAGTGATACCGGCCGCCGGAGAGACAGAGCGCCTCGTACACCGGCACGTCCAGCGCCCCGCAGGCCGTCCGCAACTCCTGGGCGAGCGGGCGGAGTCGTTCGATGGTGTCCGCCGCCGTGCCGTCCCCGGCGGGGTCCTGGCAGAGGAAGACCACGATCCCGTCGGGTCCACCGCCTCGCCGGGCGCTTCCGTGCACCAGGCCCTCCGCGAGCTGCCGGGCCGCCTCGGGCCACTCCCCCGGCGAGGGCGGGATGTCGAGCCGGACCCGGCCGCCGAAGCGCCCCCGCTCGCCGTGCAGGGCGACGAGCACGATCGAGTCGTCGGGGCGGAAGCCCAGCAGATACGGCAGCGCGTCGGCCAGTTCGCCGGGCCCCCGGAGGGTGATCCGCTGCTCCTCCGCCGGGCCGGCCGCGTACACCGGAGCGGCCGGATCCACCTCGCCGGCCGGATCGGCCTGCCCCACGGGAACGGCCGGGTTCTTCAGGGTGGCCGGGTCCAGCAGGTGGTCCGCGACGGCCGAGTCCGCCGCATGGTCCACGCCGAACGGGCCCGGCGAGTGGCCCGGACGCCCCGGATCACCCCGGCCGGGCTCGTCGGCCGGGTCCGCCGGGATGCCCGGGACGGCCATGTCGTCGAGGGCCGCCAGGTCGTCGCCGGCCACCGCCGACCACCGCGCGCCCTCCGGGTCACTGGGGGCCGCCGGACCGGGCGAGCCCACCGCTCCCGACAGGGCGGACGGGACCGGCGCACCCTCCGGGCCGAGGGCTGCGGGTGCCCGGTCCTCCGCTCCGCGGCCGGAAGGACGGCCGGGCGGGCCCTCCGGCTCGCACCCGGGCAGGCGGAGGAGGCCGGGGCCGCCGACCGGGTCGGTCGGCCCGGGCAGGCCGGACAGCTCGGGCCGCGCGGGCGGCTCGGGCGGCTCGGGCGGCTCGGGCGACTTCGGTGTCTCGGACGGGAGAGCGCCGGGGTGATCGCCGGGACGGATGCCGTCGTGGTGATTGGTCATGCCCAAGACGCTGCCGCAGACCCCGCCGGACCGTCGACCCCTGTGGAAAACCTCCGCGCCCGGGGATTTCCACAGACTGGACGACCGCCGTGGTCGATGTCGGAGGCGTGCTGTTGCATGGAGCCATGAACGACACGAGCGACGCAGGACCCGGCACTCTCCGCGCATCCGCCGACGCGGTCCTCGCCCGGCTGGTCGGCGCCCCCGCCGGTTCGGCGCGGCTGCGCGAGGACCAGTGGCGGGCGATCGAGGCGCTGGTCGAACACCGGCGACGGGCCCTGGTGGTGCAGCGCACCGGCTGGGGCAAGTCCGCGGTGTACTTCGTCGCGACCTCGCTGCTGCGCGAGCGGGGCAGCGGTCCCACCGTCATCGTCTCGCCGCTGCTCGCGCTGATGCGCAACCAGGTGGAGGCGGCGGCCCGGGCGGGTGTCCACGCCCGCTCGATCAACTCGGCCAACACCGAGGAGTGGGACGAGATCCAGCAGGAGATCGCCGACGGCCGGGTGGACGTGCTGCTCGTCAGCCCGGAACGCCTCAACAACCCCGACTTCCGCGATCAGGTGCTGCCCCGGCTCGCCGCCGCCACCGGACTGCTGGTGGTGGACGAGGCACACTGCATCTCCGACTGGGGCCACGACTTCCGGCCCGACTACCGCCGGCTGCGCACCATGCTGGCGGAGTTGCCCGCCGGGGTCCCGGTGCTCGCCACCACCGCGACGGCCAACGCCCGGGTGACGGCTGACGTGGCCGAGCAGCTCGGCACCGGCGCCGGCTCCGACGCCCTGGTACTGCGCGGACCGCTGGACCGCGAGAGCCTGAGCCTGGGGGTGCTGCGGCTGCCGGACGCCGCGCACCGGCTGGGCTGGCTCGGTGACCACCTCGGGGAGCTCCCCGGCTCGGGGATCATCTACACCCTGACCGTCGCGGCGGCCGAGGAGGTGGCCGCGCACCTCCGCCGGTGCGGCCACACCGTCGCCTCCTACACCGGCCGCACGGAGGACGCCGACCGCCGGCAGGCCGAGGAGGATCTGCTCGCCAACCGGGTCAAGGCACTGATCGCCACCTCCGCGCTCGGCATGGGCTTCGACAAGCCGGACCTGGGCTTCGTCGTCCATCTCGGTTCGCCCTCCTCACCCATCGCCTACTACCAGCAGGTCGGCCGGGCCGGCCGGGGTGTGGCGCACGCCGAGGTGCTGCTGCTGCCCGGCCGGGAGGACGAGGCGATCTGGCAGTACTTCGCCTCGGTCGCGTTCCCGCCCGAGGAGCAGGTCCGCCGCACCCTCGACGTGCTCGCCGGTGCGGGGCGACCGCTCTCGCTGCCCGCCCTGGAACCCCTGGTCGAGCTGCGCCGCAGCCGCCTGGAGACGATGCTCAAGGTGCTGGACGTCGACGGTGCGGTGCGACGCGTCAAGGGCGGCTGGGTCAGTACCGGTGAGCCCTGGTCGTACGACGCCGAGCGGTACGCGTGGGTGGCCCGGCAGCGGGCCGAGGAGCAGCAGGCGATGCGTGACTACGCGACGACCGGCGGCTGCCGGATGGAGTTTCTGCGCCGTCGGCTGGACGACGAGGCCGCCGCCCCGTGCGGGCGCTGCGACAACTGCGCGGGACCCCGCTTCGACGCCAAGGTGTCGGCCGCCGCGCTGGACGCCGCGCGGGGTGAACTGGGGCGGCCCGGTGTGGAGGTGGAGCCGCGCCGGATGTGGCCCACCGGTCTCGCGGCGGTGGGGGTCGACCTCAAGGGCCGTATCCCGGCGGGTGAACTGTCGTGGTCGGGCCGCGCCCTGGGGCGGCTCTCCGACATCGGCTGGGGCAACCGGCTCCGGCCGCTGCTGTCGCCCGGCGCGCCGGACGCTCCGGTGCCCGACGACGTGGTGGAGGCGGTGGTGCGGGTGCTCGCGGACTGGGCCAGGGGCCCCGGAGGCTGGGCCTCGGGCGAGCCGGACGCGCCCGGCCGCCCGGCCGGGGTGGTCACGGTCGCCTCACGGAGCCGTCCTCAGCTGGTGGAGTCGCTGGGCCGGCGCATCGCGGAGGTGGGCCGGATGCCCCTGCTCGGCTCGGTCGGCCAGGTGCCCGAAGCGGCGGAGGCGCGGCTGTCGCGGACCAACAGCGCGCAGCGGGTGGTGGGTTTGCACCGGGCGCTGACCGTGCCGCCGGAGCTCGCCGGAGAGCTGGCGGCGGCCGGGGGACCCGTACTGCTGGTCGACGATCTGTCGGACACCGGATGGACGCTCGCCGTGGCGGCCCGGCTGCTGCGACGGGCGGGAGCGGAGGGGGTGTTTCCGCTGGTCCTGGCAGTTCAGGGCTGACGAAGGCGTCACCGGGTGCTCGGCGGGGCAGGATATGAGTGTCATACCGCCCCATACCCGGCGGCGACCTCAATTGCTCGTTGCCGCTCGCCCACGGGGCAGGAAGAATTGGAAATCCGCTCCCCGCACGCTCATTCGCGGTCTCGCAGGGCTGTGCCGGTGCGTCCCACTTCACCCTGCCCGCTCCGTGGGCGCGTTTGCGAAGGGAGGACCGTGACCTTCGGATTCGCTCCGTCCGCGACCGGCTCGCTCGCGTCGGCGGCCGACTCCGCCAACCGCCTCGCCCGGGTGCTCGCGCCGGCCGAGTGGGCGGCGGCGGGGATACCGGTGCCGCGTGACCCGCGTGAGGTGGTCAACGGGCTGCACTCCCGGCACGGGCCGGAACCCGGCACCGCCGTCGTCGCCGTCCTCGACCACGAGGAACGGCTGGCCGCCAGCGCCTCGTTCGTCCCCCGCGCGGCGGCCGCCGACGGCTGGGAGTTCCGCAACGCGCTGCTGGCCCGGCTGCGCCGGATCATCCCGCACGACCTGCGCCTGCGCACCCCGGTCCGTACCGCCGTGCTGCTCTACTGCCGCGCGGGGGACGAGCGGTGGACGGAGGAGGACGGCGCCTGGATGTGGGGCCTGCGCGACGCCTGCACCCTGCACGGTCTGCGCTGCGGCGCGTACATCACGCTCACCGCTGGCGGTTGGCAGGTGCTGGGAGAGGGGCACGGCGGCCGCCGGCCGCACGCTGGCTCCAAGCCGGTGGACCTCGCGGAACTGGTGCCTGGCGAAGGAGTTCCGGCGCCGCGCACCGCGAGCGGGGCCGCCGAGCCACTGCGCCGTACCGCCGCCCGCTGACGGGGCGGCGAACGGAACCGGACCGGGCGAGGCGATGCCGACGGCGGGATCGGCGGGATCGGCGGGATCGGCGGGATCGGCGGGATCGGCGGGATCGGCGGGATCGGCGGGATCGGCGGGATCGGCGGGATCGGCGGGATCGGCGGGTGAGCCTGGCGGCCCGGGCCGCGCGGCTCCGGCGACCGGCGGAAGACTCCCCCAGGGGGTGGGGCCCCGGCCACGGTACGTCCGGACCATGGGCCCGGACGTGCCATGGCCGACCGCCGCGACAACCACGCCGGCTCCCGTACGGCCCCGCCGGCCGTGGGACCGGCGGCGGAGTCGTACGGGAGCCAGAAGTAAAGCCGACCACCCTGTGCGCGCGCCCTCATGAGGACACGTCAAGTACCGATCGGCTGCGGCGCCGTGGCGTCCCGGCACCCGCGCCCGGCGCCGTGCACGGTCGGCCCCCGGAAGCATCCGACGGGCCGGACCCGCCCGCCCGTGCGGGGCGGAGGCGAACCTCACCCCACCAGAGGGTCCGGCGCGGCGGCCGGCGAATCGCCACGGAGCCGCCGGTCGGCACGCACCGCCGCGGCGGCACCGCGCGCCGGGCGTCGTGCGCCCCGGGCCGCGCACGGCCACCGCGCTCGGAGCCGTACCGCCGCCCGGCCGGCCGGGCCGCGCGGGTCAGACGCCCGTGGCGAGAACGGAGTTGATCCGCTCGGCGTCGCCGCAGACGATCAGCAGCGCGTTCGCCCGCGCCAGCGCGGCGGGCAGCACGTCGACGGCATGGTCACCGCCGCCGTTGACGGCCACGACCACCACGGGACGCGACGAGGCGCGCTCCACGGCGGCGGCGTCCGCGAAGAACACGTCCTCCCGGGCATCGTGCTGGGCCCAGTAGGACGCCTCACCGAAGGACGACTCATGAGCCGCCCACGGGTGCTGTTCCCCGGTGGTGAGCACCAGGATGTCGCCGGGCGCCCGACCGGTGTCGAGCAGCAGGTCGACGGCCTCCTCGGCGGCGTCGAGCGCCCCGTTCACCGGGGCGGGGATCAGCTGGATCTGCGGCTGGGTCCCGGAGTCGGAACGGCTCTCCGGCCGGGACGGGGACTGCCCGGCACCGGGGTGCGGGCGCTGCGCCGGGGCGGCGGGCCGGGCCGGGCCCGGGACCGGACGGCCGGGGCGCGGAGAGGCCGCGGAACGCGGACCGGGTACGGGACGAGGGGTCGGCACGGGGCGGCCTGCGGCCGGTGTGACGCGCGAACCCTGGGCACTCTCGTGAATCTGAGGCTCCTCGGGGATGAGAGGCATGGGTGATGTCTATCAAACACCGGTGCGAGAAGCACCGGCGGGTGGCGCATAACCGCCACCGTGCGATTCGGGCGGGCGGACACCGCCGACCGGTTCAGAAGTCGAAGCCGAGCTGGCCTCCGCTTTCCGGGGCGGTCACCTGCGCGGGGAGGCGGACCTTCTTGAGGTGCCGCCACCGGGGCAGGGCGTCCAGATACGACCAGCTCAGCCGGTGGTGCGGGGTGGGCCCCCACTCCGCCAGCGCGGCCTTGTGCACGGGCGAGGGGTAGCCCGCGTTCGCGTCGAAGCCGAAGGCCGCGCAGTGCACGGACCCCTCCCCCAGTTCGGCCATCATCGCGTCCCGCCGCACCTTGGCCAGGACCGAGGCGGCGGCGACCGCGACGCAGGACTGGTCGCCCTTGATCACCGTACGGACCTTCCAGGGCAGGCCCAGATAGTCGTGGTTCCCGTCCAGGATCACCGCGTCGGGACGCACCGGCAGAGCCTCCAGGGCCCGGACGGCGGCCAGGCGCAGCGCGGCGGTCATGCCCAGCGCGTCGATCTCTTCCGGCGACGCGTGCCCGAGGGCGTGCGACGTGACCCAGGCGGCCAGTTCCAGCGCCAGTTCGGACCGGCGCTTCGGGGTCAGGAGCTTGGAGTCGGTGAGTCCGGCGGGCGGGCGGCGCAGACCGGTGACGGCCGCGCAGACCGTGACAGGCCCGGCCCACGCTCCGCGTCCGACCTCGTCGACACCGGCGATGATCTTGGCGCCGGTGGTCGCCCTGAGCGAGCGTTCGACGGTGTGGGTGGGCGGTTCGTACGGCATGGCGCCAGACAGGTTACGCCGCCCATAGGCGTCCGCGACACCCGGATTGCGGTCCGGCGCCCGGAGCGCCCGGTTCCGGACTCGCGCCGGGACGATCTCTTGGCATCTGCACATATCAGTGAGATCGTCAGATCGGCCGGAAATCGCCGGTGGCTCCACCGACTCCTCCCACAGGGCCGACCGTTGAGACGGTGAACGAGCGATGAAGAAGACAACGACAACGAGCCAAGCCCCGAGAAGTCGCAATCGCGAACGGCCGGCCGAAGCGGCGTGTACACAGGTTTTTCCCAGTGTCCGCGAGCACAGCGGCCCCCTTCGGCCACGACACCGGCGACAGCGACAGCGCCCCGCCGGCGGCGGCGAGAACACCCGGGTGGCCGCGCCGCGGATCGGCGGCGCGGCGGCGCCCATCGATCAGGCGGTCCGGCGGGCCCACATGCATCGATGCCGGCGTCGCCACAGCCCGGCGGTCCGGCGACCCCGTACTCAGCGGCCCCAACGGCGCCATGGACCGGCGGCCCCGGGTGCACCGGTGCCAGCGGCGCCACAGACAGCGGTCCGGCGGCCCGGCGGCACCAGTCGATCCACCACCCGCCCGTCCGGCGGCGGCCCGCGCGGACGCCCGCCCGGGTCGCCCCGGGGACACCGCCCCGCGCGCAGGCTCAGTGACGCGCCCCGGCCGGCAGCCAGCCGGGCAGTTCCTCGGTCCGCTCCCGCCAGACGGCGGGCGGCGCCGCACCGGCCGCGGCGACCACTCCGCCCACGATGGCGCAGGTGGTGTCGACGTCGCCGCCGACCCCCGCGGTGGTCCAGAACGCCCGCTCGTAGTCGCCCAGGGCGCGCGCGGCGGACCACAGCGCGAACGGCACCGTGTCATGCGCGCTGGTCCGCCGGCCGCACCCGAGCACCGCGGCGACCGTCCCGGCGTTCCCGTAGTCGAGCATGTCCCTGGCCCGGCGCAGCCCGGCACCGACGGCGCTGCGTGGAACGAGGGCGACCACGCCGTCCAGCAGCTCCGCCGGGGCCGGCGGCCCGGACGGGGCGGCGGCGAGCGCGGCGGCCGCGGCGACGGCCATGCAGCCGACCACCGCCTCACGGTGCTGATGCGTGGTGTACGAGGAGATCTCGGCCTGGTGGGTGGCCTGTTCGGGGTCGTCGGCGTACCAGGCGCCGAGCGGGGCGATCCGCATGGCCGCGCCATTGCCCCAGGACCCCTGCCCCTGAAAGAGCGCGGCGGCCAGCTCCCGCCAGTCGCCGCCCTCCCGGATCAGCCGGAGCATCCGGTTCACCGCGGGGCCGTAGCCGCGGTCGAAGTCATGGTGCTCGGCGAAGGACCTGGCCAGGGCATCCTGGTCGACGCGGCCGTGTCCGGCGAGCACGGCCAGCACGGAGCAGGCCATCTCGGTGTCGTCGGTCCACTGCCAGGGGCCGGGCGGCACTTCGCGCCGTTTCAGCAGCGGGTAGTTCGCGGGTACGAAGAACTGGGAGCCCAGGGCGTCTCCCACGGCCAGTCCACGCAGGCCGGCCAGGGCGCGGTCGAAGCGCCGGTCGAGAGCAGAGTCGGTCATCGCCCGGCCACTCTATCCGCCGGCACCGCACCGGGCGCTGTCGTCCGTGTCACGCCGCCCCCGGCGTCGTTCATGTACGCCCACCCGGCGTCGTTCGTGTCACGCCGCCCCCGGCCTGCCGATGACGCCGTACGGCTCCGGCGCCCGCCAGCGCTCGAAGGGCCGGTCCAGCCGGTAGCGCCCGTTCTCGCCCAGGACGAGGGTGCGGGTCTCCCCGTTGCGCGGATTGGAGAGCGACTCGAACTCGGCGACCGTCCAGTGGAACCACCGCATGCAGAACAGCCGCATGGTCAGCCCGTGGGTGACCAGCAGGACATTGGGCGGTGAGTCGGGCGCCTCGAAGCTGCGGTGCAGGCTCTCCAGAAAGGCACCCACCCGGTCGTAGACATCGGCGCCCGACTCTCCCTGGGCGAAGCGGTAGAAGAAGTGACCGTAGGCGTCCCGGTACGCCTTCTGGAGCCGTACGTCCTCGCGATCCTGCCAGTTCCCCCAGTCCTGCTCGCGCAGCCGGGGCTCCTCACGGACCCGGATCAGCTCCGGGTCCAGCCCGAAGGCGCGGAAGGTCTCGTGGGTGCGGCGGTAGGGCGAGAGATAGACGCTGACCCGCTCGTCCCCGAAGAGCCCGCGCAGCCGGTCACCGGTCTCGGCGGCCTGCCGCCAGCCCAGCTCGGTCAGCCCGAGCGCGTGGTCGGGCTCGCGCTCGTACACCGTGTCGTCGGCATTGCCCTCCGACTCGCCGTGCCGGACGAGGACGATGCGCCGTGGTCGTGCCATGGAACGACCCTAATCCGCCGGTCCGCGCGGGGCCCGGCCGGGCCGATCACGCCCCCGCCGTCCGGCGGAGCCGTACCGCCGGGCACCTCGTCCGGGACCCCGGAACCGCCCCCGGTACCCGCCCCGGTGGACGACGGACACGGGCAGACGGCAGACCCCGGCAGGCGGCAGCCCCGGGCAAACGGCGGACACGGGACCGGGCGACGGGCCCCTGGCGCGGACGACGGACTCTGGCGCGGGTGCGGGGGACATGCCTGGCCGGGCGCTCACACCGTCCAGCCCGCCTCCAGGTCCACCACAGCGCCGGTCAGCCCCGCGACGTCCGCCGCGAACTGGGCGCGCAGCGCGAGCCGCTCCACCCGCTCGGTCCGGTACTTGCCGTGCTCCGCCGCCGCCCGCCACATCGACAGGACCAGGAACTCGTGCCCCGGGGCCTCCCCGAAGAGCCCCCGCACCATCCCGGGCGACCCGGCCATGGCGGGGTTCCACACCTTCTCCTGCATCAGCGCGAAGTGCTCGACCCGCTCGGCCCGGACCCGGCTGTGTGCCACCCGTACGACATCGGCGTCGGTGAAGCGCGGCTCGAACCCCGTCTTCACATCGAACCGGTACTCGAACAGCTTGGTACGAAGTCCGCTGTACGTCCCCGACTGCGCGGCTGCCAGCCGGTCGTGCGAGCGGGCCATGAAGGAGTCGTAGAAGGGGCGGCTCTCCCAGAAGGTGAAGGTGTGGGCCACCCCGGGCCGCCCCCGGCTCCAGCCGCCGCCCTGCCCCCGGAAACCCGGCTCGCCCAGGAGCCCCGCCCACTTCCGCTGGCCCCGTTCGAACCCCCGACGGTCGACCACGGTGCAGCGACTCCACTTGACCAGCACCGCGCCATCGTACGGCGCCCGGCGTGGCGCGGGTCACGCCCGCCGGAGGGCCCGGGCGCCACCGGAACGGCACCTTCGCGCACGCTCCGTGACACCATAGGACAACGGGCCCCGGCGCGCGGCCGGTTGAGCTCCGCCAGCGGGCCCTCCGGGCGGCCCGGGAGACCGGCGTCAGGGAAGAGCGGGACGCGAGAGACGAGAGAGGGGATGCGGGTGGGCAGTCTCAACAAGGGGGTCGGCAAGGTGGAGGTCTCGCTCAAGTGGGATCCGAGCCCGGCCGGCGCCCCGGACCACGACCTGGATCTGATCGCCGCGGTCTACCCGGTGGCGGAGCCGCAGGGAACGCCGGTCTATCTGGTGCACTTCGACAGTCGCTCCCCGGACGGCACGATCACCCTCAACCGCGACAGCCGCAACGGCCAGGGGTTCGGCGTGGACGAGTCGATGACCCTGGAGCTCCAGCGCCTCGCACCGGCCTACGGGCGGGTGGTGGTGGGCGTCGCCGTCCAGCAGCGCGAGAGCCGCATCGCCTTCGGCGACGTGGCGAACACCCGGGTGACGGTGAAGGAGGGCTACGACGAGCTGGAGAGCCATGACTTCACCGACGTGGCCGGCGCGACGGCGGCCACCGTCGTGGAGTTCACCCGCGACGCCACCGGCGGCTGGGAGTACCGGCGGGCGATCCGTGGCTTCGACGCCGACCCGCAGTCCTTCACCACCCTGATGGGCGGCCCGCGCCCCTGACCCGGCACCGGCCTGCCCGCCCGCGAGGGCCGGCCCCCGGGCCGTGTCCATCGGAAATCCGTAGAAATCTTGCAGGAACCCATCAGAGATCCGTCAGAATCCGCCGGAACCCGTCGGACGGTCCCGGCACACCGGACGGGGCCGCCCCGGGCGCACTGCCCGGGACGGCCCCGTCGGTCACCGGCCCCTCGGGGTCCCGGCCTGCCGGCCGCTCAGCTGCAGCCGCTGGTGGAGCCGCAGCCCTCGCAGATGTAGCAGGAGCCGGCACGCTGCATCTTGGTGCCGCAGGAGAAGCAGAGCGGGGCGTCGGCGCTGATGCCGAGCTGCATCTCGACCAGTTCGGCCGAGGTGTGCGCCTGCTTCGGGGCCGGAACCGCCGCCTGCGGGGTGGTGGTGACGGGCGCCGGCCGGGGGGCCTCCTGGCGCGGCGCGGACTGCGCCAGGCCCTCCACGTCCACGTCGTCCTCGTCGTCCGACTGCCCGTAGGAGCCGGTCTCCAGGTGCCGCTGGCGCTCCTCGGCGGAGTGGATGCCGAGCGCCGAGCGGGTCTCGAACGGGAGGAAGTCGAGCGCCAGGCGGCGGAAGATGTAGTCGACGATCGACTGCGCCATCCGCACGTCCGGGTCGTCCGTCATACCGGCCGGCTCGAAGCGCATGTTGGTGAACTTCGAGACGTACGTCTCCAGCGGCACGCCGTACTGGAGGCCGACCGAGACGGCGATGGAGAAGGCGTCCATCATGCCCGCGAGGGTCGAACCCTGCTTGGACATCTTCAGGAAGACCTCGCCCAGACCGTCGTCCGGGTAGGAGTTGGCGGTCATGTAGCCCTCGGCGCCGCCCACCGTGAAGGAGGTGGTGATGCCGGGACGGCCCTTGGGAAGGCGCTTGCGCACCGGGCGGTACTCGACGACCTTCTCGACCGCGGCCCGGATCGTCTCCTCGGCCTTCTCGGTGACCTCGGCCTTCTCCTTCTCCTTCGTCTTGGCGGAGAGGGGCTGACCGACCTTGCAGTTGTCGCGGTAGATGGCGAGCGCCTTGACGCCCATCTTCCACGCCTCGAAGTAGACCTCCTCGACGTCCTCGACGGTGGCCGACTCCGGCAGGTTGACCGTCTTGGAGAGGGCGCCGGAGATCCAGGGCTGGATCGCGGCCATCATCCGGACGTGGCCCATGGCGGAGATGGAGCGCTCGCCCATGGCGCAGTCGAAGACCTCGTAGTGTTCGGTCTTCAGGCCCGGGGCGTCGATCACATTGCCGTGCTCCGCGATGTGCGCGACGACCGCCTCGATCTGCTCCTCCTGGTAGCCGAGGCGGCGCAGGGCCTGCGGGACGGTGCCGTTGACGATCTGCATGGAGCCGCCACCGACCAGCTTCTTGAACTTGACCAGGGCGAGGTCGGGCTCCAGGCCGGTGGTGTCGCAGGACATCGCGAGACCGATGGTGCCGGTGGGGGCGATGACCGACGCCTGGGCGTTGCGGAAACCGTTCTTCTCGCCGAGCCGGAGCACGTCCTGCCAGGCCTCGGTGGCGGCGGCCCAGACGGGGGTGTCCAGATCGTCCATGCGCACGGCCACGGTGTTGGCGTCGGCGTGCTGCTTCATGACGCGCCGGTGCGGCTCGGCGTTGCGGGCGTAGCCGTCGTACGGGCCGACGACCGCGGCCAGTTCGGCCGAGCGCCGGTAGGAGGTGCCGGTCATCAGGGAGGTGATGGCGCCGGCGAGCGCGCGGCCGCCGTCGGAGTCGTACGCGTGGCCGGTGGCCATCAGCAGGGCGCCGAGGTTGGCGTAGCCGATGCCCAGCTGGCGGAAGGCCCGGGTGTTGTCACCGATGGTCTGCGTCGGGAAGTCCGCGAAGCAGATGGAGATGTCCATCGCGGTGATGACCAGCTCGACGACCTTGGCGAAGCGCTCCGCCTCGAACGACTGGTTGCCCGCGCCGTCGTCCTTGAGGAACTTCATCAGGTTCAGCGAGGCGAGGTTGCACGAGGTGTTGTCCAGGTGCATGTACTCGCTGCACGGGTTGGAGCCGTTGATCCGCCCCGACTCCGGGCAGGTGTGCCAGTGGTTGATGGTGTCGTCGTACTGGATGCCCGGGTCGGCGCAGGCCCAGGCCGCCTCGGCCATCTTGCGGAAGAGCTCCTTGGCCTTGACCTCCTCGATGACCTCGCCGGTCATCCGCGAGCGCAGGCCGAAGGTGCCGCCGCTCTCCACGGCCCGCATGAACTCGCCGTTCACCCGGACGGAGTTGTTGGCGTTCTGGTACTGGACGGACGTGATGTCGTCGCCGCCCAGGTCCATGTCGAAGCCCGCGTCGCGCAGGGCGCGGATCTTCTCCTCCTCCTTCACCTTGGTGGCGATGAAGTCCTCGATGTCGGGGTGGTCGACGTCGAGGATGACCATCTTGGCCGCCCGGCGGGTGGCGCCGCCGGACTTGATGGTGCCGGCGGAGGCGTCGGCGCCGCGCATGAAGGAGACCGGCCCGGAGGCGTTGCCGCCGGAGGAGAGCAGTTCCTTGGAGGAACGGATGCGGGAGAGGTTCAGGCCGGCGCCGGAGCCGCCCTTGAAGATCATCCCCTCTTCCTTGTACCAGTTGAGGATCGACTCCATGGAGTCGTCCACGGCGAGGATGAAGCAGGCGGAGACCTGCTGGGGCTGCGGCGTGCCGACGTTGAACCACACCGGGGAGTTGAAGCTGAAGATCTGGTGGAGCAGGGCGTAGGCCAGCTCGTGCTCGAAGATCTCGGCGTCGGCGGGCGAGGCGAAGTACCCGTGGTCCTCGCCGGCCTTCCGGTACGTCTTCACGATCCGGTCGATGAGCTGCTTGAGGCCCGTCTCGCGCTGCGGGGTGCCGACGGCGCCGCGGAAATACTTGCTGGTGACGATGTTGACCGCGTTCACCGACCAGAAGTCGGGGAACTCCACGCCGCGCTGCTCGAAGTTGACCGAGCCGTCGCGCCAGTTGGTCATGACGACGTCACGGCTCTCCCAGGCCACCTCGTCGTACGGGTGCACGCCGGGCGTCGTGTGGATCCGCTCGATCCGCAGCCCCTGTTCCCTGGAGCCCTTGACCGCCGCCTTGGCGCCCTTGGCGCGGGAACCACGTGCCGCCGGACCGCTCGCCGTCTCTGTCATGCCGCCTCCCATATACGGGCAAAACACCCACCAGCACCCAAAACTTCCCAGGGTGCTGTCTCTCTCTTCTTCTCGCCCGGGCGCCGCGCACGGCGTCCGGGCATGTCATACGGGGCCGCCGGGGCCCGTACGGGCTCCCGCGACCCGACCCGGCCCCTGCCGGATCAGCCGGCGGCGCGGGCCGGCTCCGGGACCCCGGAGGTCCCGGTGGCGCCGCCGTCCGCCGGGACGGGCCGCTGTTCGCGCAGCTCCGCGATGGCGGCCTCGAAGTCCTCCAGCGAGTCGAACGCCCGGTAGACGGACGCGAAACGCAGATACGCGACCACGTCGAGCTCCCGCAGCGGACCGAGTATGGCGAGGCCGACGTCGTGCGTGGTCAGCTCGGCGCTGCCGGTGGCGCGCACCGCCTCCTCCACCCGCTGGCCGAGCTGCGCGAGGGCGTCCTCGGTGACCGGCCGGCCCTGGCACGCCTTGCGCACACCGTTGATGACCTTGGCGCGACTGAAGGGCTCGGTGACCCCACTGCGCTTGACGACCATCAGGGAGCAGGTCTCCACCGTGGTGAAGCGGCGGGTGCAGTCGGGGCACTGGCGACGGCGCCGGATGGACGTCCCGTCGTCGGTGGTGCGACTGTCCACGACCCGGCTGTCGGGGTGCCTGCAGAAGGGGCAGTGCATGGCTCCCAACCCTCCTTCACAGCACGACTGAATGGCCTCGGCGGACCCGTTCGGGGCCCTGGGGCAGCCCCCAGCATATGCGATCGCGCGGGCCCCGAAAGACAGGGGCACCACAACTTCTGGGTGGCCGGAGCCATCGAACCACTAGATGTGGGGTCGATAGCTCATTTGCGTGCCCGACGCGTGTCGCGGCGTGACCATTCCGGCGGTACGGCGGCGGTACCGCCCCGGCGGTACCGCGCGGCCCTTCCGGCGGTACGCGGCCGAGCGCGGCCCGCACCGGGGCCCGCCGGGGCGGGGGCCGGGCCCCGGGCGGACCGGGCCCGGGCCGGGATCCGGCCCGGTCGCACGTGTGACCGACACCGGCGCCGGGCGGCCGGCCCCGGCAGGCACCGCGCCGAGCTCCGGAAGCCGCCGCGACAAAGGAGCCGACCAGCGGCTTTCCTCGATATGGGTCGCACATACACCCCGCTCGGCGCACACGTAAGCCATTCCGAGTTTTTTCACTCGAACGTGTGTTTGGCGCAACCTTTCGAAAGCAACTACCGTTGTCCAGCCAGGGAGACCATTCGAGAGGGGCCGACGTGACCACCACCGCAGACAGTGCCGCCATTACCGCTCAGGACCGCTCCCCGGGCCGAATCGAGCCGGTGCACGCCATGACCGAGGTGACGGAGATGAACACGCACGCGGAGGGCGCCAAGCCCACCCGTTCACTGCCCGGCAGGCCCCCCGGCATCCGGGCGGACAGCTCCGGGCTCACCGACCGGCAGCGGCGGGTCATCGAGGTCATCCGTGACTCGGTCCAGCGGCGAGGATACCCGCCGTCGATGCGCGAGATCGGCCAGGCGGTCGGCCTGTCCAGCACCTCCTCGGTCGCCCATCAGCTGATGGCGCTGGAGCGGAAGGGCTTCCTGCGCCGCGACCCGCACCGCCCCCGGGCGTACGAGGTGCGGGGTTCGGACCAGCCCAGCAGCCAGCCCGCCGACACCACCGGCAAGCCCGCCGCCTCGTATGTGCCGCTGGTCGGCCGGATCGCCGCCGGTGGCCCCATCCTCGCCGAGGAGTCGGTCGAGGACGTCTTCCCCCTCCCCCGGCAGCTCGTCGGCGACGGCGAGCTGTTCGTGCTGAAGGTCGTGGGCGATTCCATGATCGAGGCCGCCATCTGCGACGGCGACTGGGTCACCGTCCGCCGCCAGCCGGTCGCGGAGAACGGTGACATCGTGGCCGCGATGCTGGACGGCGAGGCGACGGTCAAGCGGTTCAAGCGGGAGGACGGCCATGTCTGGCTGCTGCCGCACAACTCCGCGTACCAGCCCATCCCGGGCGATGAGGCCACCATTCTGGGCAAGGTGGTGGCGGTGCTGCGGCGGGTGTGAGCCCCGGCCCCTACTTCCGCACATCCGCGCCGACCCCGGAGGCCGCCCAGCCGGTTCCGGGGTCGCGCCCTGTCCGGCCCCGGCCGGGCGCCGCGCCGGCCCCCGGACAGGCTCCGCCACCGGACCCCCCGGCCGGGCACCGCGACGGGTTCTCCCCGCTGGACCGCGATCGACCCCGCGACCTCGCGAGCGCGAACCGGCGCACCCCCCGCACCGGACCGGCGAACCAGCGAGCCGGGTCCCGGACCGAAGCACCGCGCACCGGTCCCACGGAACCGGCGGCCCGAGGAAACGGCGCCCCGGCGGCTCAGGAGGCCGCCTCCCGGGCCGCCGTGTCGATCGCCGCCAGCGAGCGGCGCACCTGGTTGCGGTCGGTGGTGTACCAGAAGTCGGGCAGCGAGGCCCGCAGATAGCTCCCGTACCGGGCGGTGGCGAGCCGGGGGTCCAGCACGGCGACCACACCCCGATCCCCGGTCGCCCGCACCAGCCGGCCCGCGCCCTGGGCCATCAGCAGCGCGGCATGGGTCGCCGCCACCGCCATGAAGCCATTGCCGCCGGCCTCCTCCACCGCCTTCTGCCGGGCGCTCATCAGCGGGTCGTCCGGGCGCGGGAACGGAATCCGGTCCATCACCACCAGCTGGCAGCTGGACCCCGGCACGTCCACGCCCTGCCAGAGCGAGAGGGTGCCGAAGAGACAGGTCTCGGGGTCGCCCGCGAAGGTCTTGATCAGCTCGCCCAGGGTGTCCTCGCCCTGGAGCAGGATCGGCTTCTCGGACCGGCCGCGCAGTGCCTCCGCGGCGGCCTGGGCCGCCCGCATCGAGGAGAACAGCCCGAGCGTCCGCCCGCCGGCCGCCTCCACCAGCTCCGCCAGCTCGTCGAGCATGTCGGTGCGGCTGCCTTCCCGGCCCGGGGTGGCCAGATGCCGGGCGACATAGAGGATGCCCTGCTTCGGGTAGTCGAACGGCGAGCCCACATCGATGCCCCGCCAGACCGGCAGCTCCTCGCCCGCCGTACCCTCCGGGGCCAGCCCCAGCGAGGCGCCCACCCCGTTGAAGTCGCCGCCCAGCTTGAGCGTGGCGGAGGTGAGCACCACGGACCGCTCGGCGAAGAGCTTCTCCCGCAGCAGCCCGGAGACGGAGAGCGGAGCCACCCGCAGTGAGGCGCCGAAGCGGTCGTGGCGCTCGTACCAGACCACGTCCCACTCGGAGCCCTGGGTGATCCGCTCCGCCACCGTGTGGATGCTCTCCACCGAGGCCAGCGCCTGCTTCCGCACCGCGTCCTCGTCCTGCACCGAGCGGTCCCGGGTGGCGCCCAGCGCCGAGATCACCGCCCGGGCGGCGTCCCGCAGCGCCATCAGGGCGTATCCCAGGTCCTCCGGGATCTCCTCCAGCCGGCCGGGCAGCGCCAGCTCCATCAGCCGCTCGAACCCCTCGGCGGCCGTCTGGAGCTGATCGGCCGCCTTCTCGTTCACCAGCTTGGCCGCCCGGCGCACCGCACGGTTGACCTGGCCGGGCGTGAGTTCCCCGGTGGCCACCCCGGTCACCCGGGAGACCAGTTCATGGGCCTCGTCCACGATCAGCACCTCGTGCTGCGGCAGCACCGGGGCGCCCTCGATCGCGTCGATGGCGAGCAGCGCGTGGTTGGTCACCACCACATCGGCCAGCTTGGCCCGCTCCCGCGCGGCCTCCGCGAAGCACTCGGCGCCGTACGCGCACTTGGTGGCGCCCAGGCACTCCCGCGAGGTGACCGACACCTGGGCCCAGGCCCGGTCGGAGACGCCCGGGGTGAGGTCGTCCCGGTCACCGGTCTCCGTCTCGTCCGCCCAGTCGCGCATCCGCAACAGGTCCTGGCCGAGCTTGCTGGTGGGCGCGGCGGTCTCGAACTGATCGAAGAGGCCGTCCTCCTCGTCCTGCGGCATGCCCTCGTGGAGCCGGTGCAGACAGAGGTAGTTGGAGCGGCCCTTGAGCATGGCGAACTCCGGCCGCCTGCGCAGCTTCGGGTGCAGGGCCTCCACCGTGCGCGGCAGGTCCCGCTCGACCAGCTGCCGCTGGAGCGCGAGCGTCGCCGTCGCCACCACCACCCGCTCCCCCTGGGCCAGGGCGGGCACCAGATAGCCGAGCGACTTGCCGGTGCCGGTGCCCGCCTGGACCAGCAGGTGGGAACCGTCGTCGATCGCCTGGGCCACGGCCTCGGCCATGGCGGTCTGGCCTGGCCGCTCCATGCCGCCGACAGCGGAGACGGCGGCATGGAGGAGCTCGGGGAGGGATGGCTTCGTCATGGTCCGACCACCCTACGGGGCACCACCGACAGCCCGCTCCCGAAGCCCGCGAGGACCCCGGAGCCACCCCGGGTCCGGGCGCCGGCGGGGCAGGCAGAGCCCGGCTTCCGGGGCCGCCGGGCCCCGGCCACGCGGCCCTCGGCGCCGGACGGGCCGGGCCGGTTCAGGCCAGCGGGTTGGGCACCGTGCCGTGGACGGCGGCGTGCGGGCGCTCGGGGCGGTCCCGGTAGCCGTCCAGATGGAGCCGGTTGCGGTTGAGGCAGAGCCGGTCGATCCGGGGGGTGAGCAGGTCGAAGAGTTCGTACCGCTCCTTCAGCTCGGGGAAGCGGGTGTGGTGCCGCACGATCTCCGCCCGGACGAGTGACCAGAAGTCATCCTCGCTGACGCCGAGTTGTTCCTCGCAGAGCGGGGCGAGATAGCGGAACACCCCCACGAAGAGGCCGGAGTGGATGAACTGGGTGAGGAAGGAGGGCTCCTCGGTGAGCAGGATCTCCCGGACCTCCTCGGACATGGTGCTGTGCTCGGGCAGTGTCCGGGCGCTCACATTGACGTCGTCCACGAAGTCCTTGATCGCCAGCCGGACCGGCACGTCCTGCTCGTCGAAGACCACGATGGCGTTCTCCCCGTGCGGCGAGAAGACGGTTCCGTACCGGTAGAGGAAGCGCAGCAGCGGCGGCAGCAGGGCGGCGAAGAGGTGCTTCAGCCAGACCTCGGGCGCCAGCCCGGAGCGGGCCACCAGCTCGGCGGTGAAGGCCCGGCCCTCGGCGTCGGTGTGCAGCAGCGAGGCGAGCGTCCGGGCTCGTTCACCGGCCGGCAGCCGCAGCGGCTCCCGCCAGATGGCGCCCAGCAGTTCCTTGTACTGGTACGGCACCTCCGGCAACTGGTCGTAGAGCGGGTGCTCGACGGTGACCGACGCGACCTCGCCCAGCAGGATCACCCCGCACTCGTCGCGGAGGAACGGGTCGGCGTCCCGCACCGCGTGCACCCAGGAGGTGACGGCGGGCGCCGCCAGCGTGCGCTCGGTCGGGAGCCCGCGCCAGACCAGCGTGTTGAGCACCGACAGCGGCAGCTTCACGGTGTGCCGCTCGGGGCGGCTGGTGTTGAGGAAGGTACGGATCGACTGCTGGGGCAGCCGGAGGTCGTTGTCGGCGGGCAGCGGCACGATGGCGTTCTGCGCTATGGCGGGCGCGAACAGCGGCAGCAGCACCTCGTCCCACTGCCAGGGGTGGACGGGCAGGAAGAGGTACCCGGCCGGGTCGAGGCCCCGGGCCCGCAGCTCGGCGTCGAAGGCGGCGCGGACATCCGGGTCCAGCTCGCCCGCGTAGAGGTCCTCCGGGGTCGCCAGACCGGTGGCCCCCCGGTAGACGGCGAGTTCGGTGCTGACCGCGATCCACGGCAGCCGGGCCGGGCGGCGCGCCTCGGGGGCCCAGCGGTCGGCGTCGGTCGCGGAGAAGCCGACCCGCCCCTTGTTGAAGACGATCCACGGATGGCCGGTCTGGTGGCCCTCCAGCTCGGCGTAGTCGAGGTCGGCCAGCCGGGCGGCGGTGGGGACCGTGTGGTCGAGCCGGGTGTCGGCGGCGAGCGTGGTGGTCAGCTCGCGGACCAGATGGCCGAGGGTGGCGCCGTCCAGCGCGAGAAGGCGGCGGGCCAGGACGAGAAAGCGCAGCGGATCGGTGAAGGGCCGTCCGTCGTGGGTGATCGAGTCGGCCGCGACGCGCCAGCTCCCGTAGCAGCCCCGGCGGGCGTGGAAGGCGAGCCGGGAGCCGTCGTCCAGCTCGATGGCGTACCGCCCGGGCGCCCGCTCCGCCACGGCCGCCGCCCCGGGCCCGGCGCCGGACCCGCTCCCGGAGCCGGAGCCCGGGCCGGAGTCCGAGCCACAGTCCGCGTCCGGAACGGAACCGGAGCGGGAGCCCCGGTCCGCGCCGGAACCGGGGCCCGCGCCGGAGCCGGAGCCAGACCCCGAGCCCGAGTCCGGGTCCGAGTCCGGGTCCGGGTCGGAGCCGGTGGTTCGTACGGGCTCGATGATCTCCTCGTACGCGAACTCGCCCAGCATCTTGGCGAGCAGCCGGCGGGAGACCCGCTCCCAGGTGTGCGGGTTCAGCTCGGGCGGGGCGGCCAGCGGCGGCTGGGCCGGGGGCAGGGCGGTGGCGTCATGGCTGGCGGGGAACTTCGGCACGGGGCTCCTCGGGTATGGACCGGTTACGGATGGCGCGGGGCTGGGAGCGGTGTGCGGCCACCAGGACACCGTGCACGACGGACACGGCCGGCGGGACGCCGTTCACCACGGGCACGGCCGGCGGGACGCCGTTCACAGCAGGTGTCGCAGGGCACGGTCGCGGATCATCAGAGCGGCTCGCTTCTCGGGCAGGTCGACCTCCGCCGAGAGCCGGAAGCCGGCGGTCAGGAAGGCCGACACGGACGGCGTGTTGCGCAGATCGGGCTCGGCGACGACCCGTTCACAGCCGGGACGGTGGTCGAGTACGAGATCGGTCACCGCGCGCAGCAGGGTGGCCCCGACCCCGCGCCCCCGGTCGGCGCCCCCGCCGATCAGCAGATGGACACCGGTGTCGTCCGGGCGGGCCGGATAGTGGCGGGCGAGCGGATCGAGATCGGCCCGGTAGATCTCGAAGTAGCTCATCGGCGTGGCGTCGAGCACCCCGAGACAGGGCACGCTCCGTCCGTCGCCGTCGAGTTGGGCGCGTACATGGGCCTCGGTCACGGACGGCGGGCCGGCCAGCTCCCAGAAGGCCGCCACAGCCGGATCGTTCATCCACCGGCTGAGCTGGGCGAGGTCGCGCTCCAGCCGGACCGGGACGAGCCGGAAGACGCCCAGCCGGGTGGTGGCCGGGCGCCAGTCGGCCACCGCGTCCAGCAGGGTGGCGTCGAAGGTGCCGCCCCCGGTCTCCGACGGTCGCGGGCCCGGTACGTCCTCGGTGCCGGGGGCGGGGCCGGGCCCGCCGCCGGTGCCGGCGGGGCCGCCGGTCGGGGTGCCGGTGTCGGTGGGAGGCACGGGGCGCGCTCCTCTCAGCGGTTCGGCCGCTCTGTGCGGCGGGTGGAACGAGTGGTGCGTCGGGGTGCCGGGGTGGTGACGGGCCGCGCGGGGCGGCCCGTCGCGGGCACGGACCCGTACGGCCCCGTACGGCCCCGCACGGATCCGTGCGGACCGGGGCCGCACCCGGCGGAGGGCGGCCCCGTCCGGCGGGGCGGGGTCAGAGCTGGAGCGGATTGGTCAGGGTCACGTACACGGACTGGGTGTCGACCGGCCCGACCAGTTCGTCCAGACCGTGCAGCCTGGTCAGCATGTTGGCCTTGCAGCGCAGGGTCGGGCTGTCGAGCAGCCGGGCGGGCAGCGGGGAGCCGAGGCCGGTCGCGGCGGTCAGGAACCGGCGGAAGGCGGCCAGCAGCACCCGCTCGTCCGCGAGCCGCTGGGCCCCGAAGGCACCGATCAGCCCGAGGACGTTGTTGATCCCCAGGTAGTAGGCGAACCGTTCGTCGGTGACCTCGTCGGAGACGAAGGTGTCGCTGACGGTGCCGATCCCCGGCAACCGCCGCTCCAGGGCCGCCCGGTGGGACTCGCGGAAGTAGTACCCCTGGTTGTCCCGGTACCGGCCGCCGGCCGGCCAGCCCTCGGGGTCGAGGATCACCAGGGTGTTCTGCTGGTGGGCCTCCAGCGCCACGCCTCCGTGGCCGTCCAGCCAGAGGACGGGGCGCACCACGTGGTCCAGGTAGCGCAGGAACCACTCGGCCGCCACGGCGCCGGTCGGCCGGCCGGTGCGGGCGGCGAGCCGGGAGATCACCACGGCCAGCCGGGAGCGCGTCCCGCCCCCGTCCGGCCAGGGCCGGGGCGCGGTGAGCCCGGCCAGGCAGACGGCGTCGTCACCCGGGCCGAACGGGTTGTGGCGCAGGATGGCGTCGAGGCCGGTCACCGGGGTGCCGTCCGGGCCGTCCACCGCGAGCCAGGCCGGGTCCCGCACGATGTCGAAGCACGGGTACGCCGTCTGCCACTCGGCGCCCAGGCCGGAACGGAGCAGCCGGTGCACCTCGGTGCCCCGGTGCAGCTCCTTGCGGAGGTTCTCGCGGCGGGAGTTGGTGATCCGGACGCCCAGCGACAGCTTGAGCATGGCCGGGGCGCCCGGCCGGTGGACGGTCCGGACCGACGAGGTGGGGTGCCAGGGCTCGCCGTACGGGCCGAGGTCGCGCAGCAGTCCCGCGTCGAACAGGGCGGCGACGGCCGGGCGGTGGCGCACGTCCCGGGCCTGCCAGGGATGGAGCGGCAGCGCGACCGTACCGGCGGGCAGGGCCAGGCCCTCGGCGAGCCGGGCGGTGAGCAGCTCGGCCGGGACGGTCCGGCCCTGCTCGGTCCAGGCGGAGTCGGTGGCGAGTACGGAGCGGTCGACGGCCAGCCAGTGCAGCGGGAAGGAGCCGTGCAGTTCGGGCGAGTAGCGGCGGGCCTCGGCGTCCGAGAGTCCCTCGCGGCTCTTGGGCGTCGGGTGCAGCGGGTGGCCCAGCAGGAGCGACTGCTCGCCGTCCAGGAACAGATCGGCGTCCGGGACCGGCCCCGGGTGGGCCCGCCGGTGCGCGATGAACTCGGCGGTGCGGCGGCTGGAGTCGGCGACGCGGCCCACGAGTTCGGTGCCTTCGGGGCGCCCGGACTCCCGGCCGAGCAGCGCGGCCACGGTCACCGCGTCGGCGGGCGGGGCGCCGTCCGGGGCGCTCTCGACGCGCGGCGGGCCGAAGCGGTGCCAGCCGGTGGGCGACCAGTAGCGGACGGGGACCAGCAGCGCGGTCCCGGTGACGTCCAGCGGGACGCGCAGGGTGTCGCCGGGCGGCGGGCTGAGGTCCTTCTCCCGTACCCAGCAGCGGATCAGGCTCTCCACCGCCGCCGTGTCGGCGGCCCGGGCCGGGTCGGGATGGTCGAGCGGGTCCGGCGCCGTACCGGGCCCGGCGGCGGAAGCCGGGCCGGACGGCGGCGCGGTGCGGCCGGCCGGGACGGAGGGCCGGTCGCCGGCCGTGGCGCACGGGGCAACGGCCGGCTCGCCGGGAGTGCCGGTCGCTTCGGATGCTGAGGTCGGGTTCACGAAGGTGGCTTTCTGCTCAGGGAGTTCAGCGTAGATCAATTCGGGGGTGCGGTGCGCCGCCGGCCGTCGGGACGGCTCCGGCCGGCCGGCGCGAGCCGCTCGGCGGCGGCCAGCGCGTCCGCGAACCGGTCCAGCACCGCGGTGGCCTGCTCGTCGGTGAGGGTGAGCGGCGGGAGCAGCCGTACGACCGAGGAGTGGCGGCCGCCCAGTTCGACGATGAGCCCCCGGTCCAGACAGGCCCGCTGCACGGCGGCGGCGAGCGCGGGGGCTGGCGGCGGCAGCCCGTCGGAGCCGAGGGCGTCGTGACCGTCGGGGCCGAGTCCGTCGTATCCACCGGAGCCCGGTCCGCCGGAGCCGAGGGCGTCGTATGCGCCGGAGCCGAAGGCGCCGGAGCCGTATCCGTCCGGACCGAAGGAGCCGCGGCGGCCGGGGGCCTGACCGTCAGGGGCCTGGCCCTCGGGGGTCTGGTCACCGAGGACATGACCGCCGGGGGCAGGGCGCGCGCTCTGGGCCGGAAGGGCACCGGCCCGCCCCGCCGCCCCCGCCTTCGCGTCCGCCGCCGGATCGACCAGCTCCACACCGATCATCAGCCCCCGGCCGCGTACGTCCCCGACACACGGGTGCGCGGCGGCCAGCCCCCGCAGCTGCCCCAGCATCCGGTCCCCGAGGACGGCCGCGCGCTCGGCCAGGCGGTTCTCCCGCACGAAGGCCAGGGTCGCCGCGCCGGCCGCCATGGCGAGCTGGTTCCCCCGGAAGGTGCCGGCATGGGCTCCTGGCTCCCAGGTGTCGAGCTCCGAGCGGTAGACGATCACGGCCAGTGGCAGGGAGCCGCCGATGGCCTTGGACATGACCATCACGTCCGGCATCACACCGCTGTGCTCGACCGCCCAGAAGGCCCCGGTCCTGCCGACCCCCGTCTGCACCTCGTCGGCGATCAGCGGAATGGAGCGCTCGGCCGTGATCCGCCGCATCCGGCGCAGCCAGGTGTCCGGCGCCGGGACGACCCCGCCCTCCCCCTGCACCGGCTCCAGGATCATGCCGGCCGGTTCCGGGACACCGCTCTTGGGGTCGTCCAGCAGGTCCCGGGTCCAGCGGGCGGCCAGCTCGGCGCCGCGCTCGCCGCCGACCCCGAACGGGCAGCGGTAGTCCCTCGGATACGGCAGCCGGGTCACCCGGATCTCGGTGGCACCGCCCGAGGCGTCCAGCGCGCCGGCCGTCATGCCGTGGTAGGCGCCGGTGAAGGCGAGCAGTCCGCGCCGGCCGGTGGCGGTGCGGACCAGCTTGAGCGCCGCCTCCACCGCGTCGGTGCCGGCCGGGCCGCAGAACTGGATGCGGGCGTTCTCCGCGAACCGGCCCGGCAGGGTGGCGAACAGCTCGGTGGTGAAGGCGTCCTTGACCGGAGTCGCCAGGTCCAGGACGTGCAGCGGGGCCCCCGAGTCCAGCACCTTGCGGATCGCCTCCAGGACGACCGGGTGGTTGTGGCCGAGCGCCAGGGTGCCCGCGCCGGAGAGACAGTCGAGATAGCGCCGCCCGTCGGCACCCTCGATGGTCAGTCCTCTGGCCCGGACCGGGACCACGGGCAGCGAACGCGCGTAGGTGCGGGCCGCCGACTCCCGCAGGGACTGGCGGCGCAGAATGCCCTCGTGCGCCGCCGGTGGTGCCGCCGGCGCTGATTCGGTCACGGCCACGGTTCCGGTCCTCCCGCTTCACGGTTGCGCCGCACCCCGCCGTGCGGCCGGTCCGTCGCTCAGCCGCGCCGGACGCCAACTCCTGTTCCCCCGTACGTAGTAACGACGGTCACCGCTCGGGAACACGGCCTCCGCCCGGGGTCCGGCCGCACGTTTCCGTCCCCCGCTCCCGGGCACTCCCCTCGTGCCTCCACACGCCTCCACCGCACCTCCACACTCCTTCGCGCTCCCCCCTCCTCCCCCGCTCTCCGCCGCCCGTCGCGCCAACGGCGCTTTCGCCAACGGCCGTTCGCCCGGCGCGCCGGACGCCGGACCGGGAACCCCGGCGGCGCGGCCCGGGCCCGACGCCGGGAACCGCGGCCCTGCCGTACGCCGTCCCCCTCGGCACCGGCATAGTGGGGGCCGCGCCGCCGTGCGGCCACCGTCCGCCGGAGCCGGCACCGGTGGCGTCCGGTGCCGCACCGGCGGTGCTTCCCCGAGCCGTCCGCCGGAGCACCCGCCGATCACGTCCCAGGGGGATCACGACATGCGACCCATACGCCCGCTGCTCGCGGCGTCCGTCACCGCGCTGCTGGTGCTGGCGGCGACCGGCTGCGGCCCGTCCGAGGACAACGCGGGCGGCGACCCCGCCGCCTCCGCGAGCCCCACCGCGAGCGGGAGGGGCGGGAAGATCCATATCCCGGACCGGCTGCGGGACCGGCTCAAGGAGCACGGGATCGACGTGGACAAGTGGCAGGACGGCGCCTGGAAGAACTGGGACAAGGACGCCTGGCTGCGCGAGGCCAGGGACTTCGTCAACCCGGTCATCGAGGACCTCTGGGACGCCCGGCGGATGCGGGAGGCCCGGGAGGCGGACACCCCCGTGCCGGAGGCCGACGTCCCGGACGGGAACGACGCGGGCGTGACCGACCCGGCACCCGAGCCGGTCACCGCCCGGCAGGTCCCGGCGCCGTACCATCGCGGCGCCCCCGAGGCGGGCAAGATCCTCTTCGACGGACCGGAGGGCTCGATGGTCTGCTCCGGCACCGTGGTACGCGACCCGGCGCACCCCGGCAAGTCCAACCTGGTCTGGACGGCGGGCCACTGTGTGCACGCGGGCAAGAAGGGCGGCTGGTACCGGAACATCGCCTTCGTCCCCTCGTACAACGACCGCGCTCTCCCCTCCGACCGGCTGAACCAGGTCGGCCGGCAGGAGATCGCCCCGTACGGCGTGTGGTGGGGCGACTGGGCGGCGACCTCGGACGAGTGGATCGCCCAGGGGGCGTCGACCGGCGGCCAGGGCGCCCCGTACGACTACGCGGTCGTCCATGTGACCCCGGAGGAGGGCGGCGGCACGTCGCTGGAGGAGACGGTCGGTTCGGCGCTCCCGGTGGACTTCGCCGCCCCGGCCGCGCCGGAGGTCGCGAGCATCGAGGCGACCGGCTACCCGGCGGCGGCCCCGTACGACGGCCAGCGCCTGCACCAGTGCGCGGACAAGCCGGGCCGGCTGTCGCTGGCGGCGGACCAGCCGACCATGTACCGCATCGGCTGCACCATGACCGGCGGCGCCTCGGGCGGCGGCTGGGTGGCCCCCGGCCGGGACGGGAAGCCGGCGCTGGTCTCCAACACCTCGATCGGCCCGGTGCCGGCCGGCTGGCTGGCCGGGCCGCGGCTCGGGGACGGCGCCAAGCGGGTGTACGAGGAGGTCAGCCGGAAGTTCGCCGGCCAGTAGCCCCAGCGGCCCGGCGAACAGCGCGCCCCAACCGGTCCGGAAACACCCCGGGGCCCGCGACCGCCGGGCGGCCCGGACACACCCGGAGGCCCGGCGAACGGCCCGTCCCTCCCCGGGCCCGGACCCACTGAGCGGTCGGAAACGCCCGGAGGCCCGGTGCCCGTCCCCCGAAAGGGAGCGGGCACCGGGCCTCCGGACAGGTGCCCTCCGGCCGCCCGGGCCACCGCCTCAGTGCGCGGCGGCGTCCGAGCCACCGGCTCGGCGCACGGCCGGGGGCGTACGGCGTCTCAGTGCGCGGCCGGGGTGTACGGCGCCAGCGAGGCGGCCAGTTCCTCGTGCACCCGCGCCTTGAGGAGGGTGCCCTCCGGGGTGTGCTCCTCGGAGATCACCTCGCCCTCGGCGTGCACCCGGGAGACCAGCGCGCCCTCGGTGTACGGCAGCAGGACCTCCAGCTCGACCCGCGGCCTGGGCAGCTCGGCGTCGATCAGCGCCAGGAGTTCGTCGATCCCGGCGCCGGTCCGCGCCGACACCGCGATGGCGTGCCGCTCCACCCGGAGCAGCCGCTGGAGCTCGACCGGGTCGGCCGCGTCCGCCTTGTTGATCACCACGATCTCCGGCACGTCCACCGCGCCGACCTCGCGGATCACCTTGCGCACCGCGGCCAGCTGCTCCTCCGGTGCCGGGTGCGAGCCGTCCACCACGTGCAGGATCAGGTCGGAGTCCCCGACCTCCTCCATGGTGGACCGGAACGCCTCCACCAGGTGGTGCGGCAGATGCCGTACGAAGCCGACGGTGTCCGCCAGCGTGTAGAGCCGGCCGCTCGGCGTCTCGGCCCGGCGGACGGTCGGGTCGAGGGTGGCGAACAGCGCGTTCTCCACCAGCACGCCCGCGCCGGTCAGCCGGTTGAGCAGGGAGGACTTGCCGGCGTTGGTGTAGCCGGCGATGGCGACCGACGGCACCTTGTTGCGGCGCCGCTCCTGCCGCTTGATGTCCCGGCCGGTCTTCATCTCCGCGATCTCCCGGCGCATCTTCGCCATCTTCTCGCGGATCCGCCGCCGGTCCGTCTCGATCTTGGTCTCACCGGGACCGCGGGTGGCCATGCCGCCACCGCCGCCGCCACCCATCTGCCGGGAGAGCGACTGACCCCAGCCGCGCAGCCGGGGCAGCATGTACTGCATCTGCGCCAGGGCGACCTGCGCCTTGCCCTCCCGGGACTTGGCGTGCTGGGCGAAGATGTCCAGGATCAGCGCGGTCCGGTCGACCACCTTCACCTTGACGACGTCTTCCAAGTGGATGAGCTGGCCGGGGCTGAGCTCACCGTCGCAGACCACGGTGTCGGCACCGGTCTCCAGCACGATGTCCCGCAGCTCGTGGGCCTTGCCCGAGCCGATGTAGGTGGCCGGGTCCGGCTTGTCGCGGCGCTGGATCACGCCGTCGAGCACCAGGGCGCCCGCCGTCTCCGCGAGAGCGGCCAGCTCCGCGAGGGAGTTCTCGGCGTCCCGCACGGTCCCGGAGGTCCAGACGCCGACCAGCACCACGCGCTCCAGGCGCAGCTGCCGGTACTCGACCTCGGTGACGTCCTCCAGCTCGGTGGAGAGACCCGCCACCCGCCGGAGCGCCGCGCGGTCGGAGCGGTCGAACTGGTCGCCGTCCCGCTCGCCGTCGATCGAGTGGCTCCAGGCGACGTCCTCTTCCATCAGGGCATCGGCCCGGAGGCGCTCGGCGCGGTTCTGCTCCGTGAGGCTCTGCTCGGCGCTCAGTGCGGCCTGGGAAGGGGATGAAGAGGAGGTCATTGGATCCTTACGTCGATAGGAGAACTGAGGAGAACTACGGAGGCCGGCGGAAGCGGAGAGCCCAGAGGCTGCCCGAGAACCCCCCGGCCACCGGGGTCCGCGTCGGACCCCCCGTACGTCACTGGGAACGCGCGGGGCACCGGGATCATTCCCCGCCCCGGCCCGCCCATACCGGCCCCCGCACGGCCCGTGCGCTCCACGGGCCCGGCGGTGCCGCCGACCCCACGATGGTCGCACGGCGGCGCCGGGCCCGTCATCCGCGTTTTCCCGGGGCTCCCAGGGCTGCGGCACCCCCGGAGCGTCCGTGTCTCCCGGGGCGGCGAGGCATCCCGGCGGCGCGGGGGCGCGGGGGCGCCGCCCCGGGAGGTCAGCGCTTGGCGCCGCGCTGGGCGGGCTTCGCCGGGGTGGTGCTGCGCCAGTCGGCGTGACCGGGCATGGGCGGGGTCTTCGCGTCGTGGAGCCAGCCGTGCAGGAAGGTGCTCAGATCGCGGCCGGCGACCTCGGAGGCGAGGCGCACGAAGTCGGCGGTGCCGGCCGTGGAGTGCGCGTGCCGTTCCACCCAGAGCCGCTCAAGGCGCTCGAAGGCGGCCGTGCCGATCTCCTGCCGGAGGGCGTAGAGGATCAGCGCGCTGCCGTCGTAGACCACGGGGCGGAACAGGCTGATCTTCTGCCCGGGCGCGGGCGGCTTGGGGGCCGCCGGGGGCCCGCCGGCCGCCCGCCAGCCGTCGGAGGCGGTGTAGGCGGCGCGCATCCGGCGTTCCAGGGTCCGCCGCTCGGCCTCCTCGGTGCCCTTGGTGGCCTCCTCGGCGTACCGCGCCTCGTACCAGGTGGCGTGGCCCTCGTTGAGCCAGAGGTCGGACCAGGTCCGGGGGGTGACGCTGTTGCCGAACCACTGGTGGGCCAGCTCATGGACCATGACCGAGTCGACGTACCACTCCGGGTAGGCGGTGTTGGTGAAGAGCGAGCGCTCGAAGAGGGAGAGGGTCTGGGTCTCCAGCTCGAAGCCGGTGTCGGCGTCCGCCACCAGGAGGCCGTAGGTCTCGAAGGGGTACCGGCCGACCTTGTCCTCCAGCCACTCCAGCTGGCCGGGGGTCTTCCTGAGCCAGGGTTCGAGGACTTCCCGGTCGGCCTGCGGCACCACGTCCCGCAGCGGGAGGCCGTGCGGGCCGGTGCGGGTGACGACGGCGGAGCGGCCGATGGAGACCTGGGCCAGCTCGGTGGCCATCGGGCGGCCGGTGCGGTAGAGCCAGGTGCTGCGGGTGCCGGCGGTCGCCCGCGCCACCCGGCGCCCGTTGGCGACCGCCGTCAGCTCCTTGGGCGCGCTGATCCGGAAGGTGAAGTACGCCTTGTCGGCCGGGTGGTCGTTGCAGGGGAAGACCCGGTGGGCGGCGTCGGCCTGGTTGGCCATGGCCAGCCCGTCGGCGGTGCGCACCCAGCCGCCCGTCGCCGGGGAGCCCGACGGGTCGCTGGTGTGGCTGACGGTGATGCGGAGCGGCTCGCCGGCCTCGACGGGCCGGGCGGGCCGTACGACGAGGTCCTCGCCGGCCGGGGTGTACTCGGCGGGCGCGCCGTTGACCCGGACCTCCCGGACCGTGCCCTGGGCGAAGTCGAGATTGACCCGCTCCAGCCGGGTGACGGCGCGGGCGTCGATCCGGGTGACGGCGTCCAGCGGCTCGCTGTTGTCGCCGCGGTAGGTCAGGGCGATGTCGTACGCGAGGACGTCGTACCCGGGGTTGCCGAGGGTGGGGAAGAGGGGGTCGCCGATGCCGAGCGGTTCGGGCGCGGGGACGGCGGCGGCGATCAGGCCGGCCGAGGCGGCGACGAGGGCCGCCGTCCGCAGGGCGCGGGCGCGCCGGGAGGTCCGCCCCGGGGCGGAACGTGGGGTGAGGGGCATGCCCAACGGCTATCAGCGGCCCGGACGGGGAGTGGGGCGGCGCGCTTCCCGCCCACCCGAACGGGGTCCCCGGCACCCGCACCCGACGGCTCCCGGGACCCTCCCGGGAGCCGTCCCCGGGGTACTCGGCCCCCGTACGAGTACCGCACGGGAATCAGGAACGCCTGCGGGCTCAGGCCCCGTCCGACCGCTGCTCGCCGGCGTGGCGCACCGACTCCAGTACCTCGGCCACCTCGGCCTCCACCCGCTCCTTGCCGATGCCGAGCCCGCTCAGCACGCCCCGGCCGTTCTCGAACTCCAGGAGGGCCAGCAGGATGTGCTCCGTGCCGATGTAGTTGTGCCCCAGACGCAGGGCCTCCCGGAAGGTGAGCTCCAGGACCTTCTTGGCGTCGGAGCCGTACGGGATGAGGTCGGGGACCTCGTCGGCGGCCGGCGGCAGCGCGGCCACCGCCGCCTGCCGTACCGCGTCCGCCGTGACGCCCTGGGCGGTGATCGCGCGGGCGGCCAGCCCCTCCGGCTCGGCCAGCAGACCGAGCACCAGGTGCTCGGGGCGGCCCTCGGGGTTGCGGGCCGCCACCGCCTCGTTGTGGGCGGCCATGACCGTGTTCCGGGCGCGCGGGGTGTAGCGGCTGAAGCCCTGGCTGGGGTCGAGGTCGTGCGACTCCTTGGGCACGAAGCGCTTCTGGGCGGCCTGGCGGGTGACGCCCATGCTGGTGCCGATCTCGGTCCAGGAGGCGCCCGAGCGCCGGGCCTGGTCGACGAAGTGGCCGATGAGATGGTCGGCCACGTCGTCCAGGTGTTCCGCGGCGAGCACGGCGTCCTGGAGCTGCTCCAGCGGAGCGGTGTGGACCTGCTTGATGGCCTCGATCAGATCGTCGAGGCGTACGCGGGGCGAGTGAGTGTGGTGTGCGTCCATGCGTCAACCGTAGGTTGACGGATACGGGGTCGTCAACCCTGAGTTGACACTCTTCTTCCGTCGCCGGTCAGCCGGCCTCGGCCGTCCCCCGGTGGTGGGTCCGGCACACGTCGTAGACGCCCGGTACGTCGCGCAGCACGCGCAGCAGCCCCGGCAGTTCCTCCGGGTCCGGCAGCCGGAGGGCGTAGGTGTGGCGGACGCGCTGCCGGCGGGGTGGCTCCACGGTGGCCGAGACGACCGACACCCCGGCCGTGGCGATGGCCTCGGTCAGGTCGGCGAGCAGCCGGGGCCGGCCGAACGACTCCACCACCAGGGTGACCCGGCACCCGGCCGCCTCACTCCAGCGCGCCCCGACCGGCGCCCGCCCGGCCGCCGTCATCCGGCGCGCGGTGAAGCACCCGGCCCGGTGCACGGTGACCGCCCCGCCGTGGACCGGGAAGCCGGTGACCGCGTCCGGCGGCACCGGGGCGCAGCAGCCGGCCAGCCGGACGCCCGTGGCGCCGGGCAGGTCCACCTCGATGTCGTCCGGCCGGGGCCGGCCCCCCGGGGTGCCGCTCCGGTCGGCCGGGACCCGGCGCCGGGGTACGTCGGGCGCCGGGGCGGACTCTGGGTGGGCGGTGAGCCAGCGGGCGATGGCCAGCCGGGCGGCCGGTGTCCGGGCGTGCTCCAGCCAGTCCGGCGAGGGCCCGGAGGCGGCGTCGTGGGCGAGCAGCAGCCGCACCGCGTCACCGTCGGCCAGGACCGTGGAGAGCACGGCCAGCCGGCCGTTGACATGGGCGCCCACGCAGCGGTGGGCCTCCTCGCCGTGCTGCGCGTAGGCGGCGTCCACACAGGTGGCCCCGGACGGCAGGCCGAGCGCGCCGCCGTCCGGCCCGAAGACGGTGATCTCCGCGTCCTGGGCCAGATCGTCGCGGAGCGAGGTCCAGAAGGTGTCGGGGTCGGGGGTGGCCCGCTGCCAGTCGAGCAGCCGGGACAGCCACCCCGGCCGGGTCGGGTCGGCCCGCTCCCCGTCCTCGGCGCCCCCGGCCCCCTCGGTGCTCCCGGCCTCCCCGGCGGCGCCTGCCCCGGGGGTATCGGCGGTGTCCGCGGGGTGGTCGCCCTCGGCCGGGACGGCGTACGGATTGCCGAGGGCGACCACCCCGGCCTCGGCCACCGTGTGCATCCGGCGGGTACGGATGAGGACGTCGGCCACCGCCCCGCCGGGCGCGGCGACCGCGGTGTGCAGCGACTGGTAGAGGTTGAACTTGGGAGCGGCGATGAAGTCCCTGAACTCGGAGATCAGCGGGGTGAAACAGGTGTGCAGCTCGCCCAGGACCGCATAGCAGTCGGCGTCCTCGCCGACCAGGATCAGCAGCCGGCCGAAGTCGCCCGCGCGCAGCTCGCCGCGTTTGATCCGGACCCGGTGGACCGACACGAAGTGCCGCGGCCTGACCAGCACTTCGGCGGCGACACCGGCCTCCTTCAGCGTCGTGCCGATCCGCTCCGCCAGCACGTCGAGCACCTCGATGGCGGACGGATTGCGGGCCACGAGCGCGCGGGTGTCCTCGTACTCCGCCGGGTGGAGGACGGCGAAGACCAGGTCCTCCAGCTCGGTCTTGAGCGCCTGGACCCCGAGGCGTTCGGCCAGCGGGATCAGCACGTCCCGGGTCACCTTGGCGATCCGGACCTGCTTCTCGGGCCGCATCACGCCGAGGGTGCGCATGTTGTGCAGCCGGTCGGCCAGTTTGATCGACATCACCCGGACGTCGTTACCGGTGGCGACGAGCATCTTGCGGAAGGTCTCGGGCTCGGCGGCGGCCCCGTAGTCGACCTTCTCCAACTTGGTCACCCCGTCGACCAGATAGCGCACCTCGGCGCCGAACTCCGCCCCCACCTGGTCGAGCGTCAGCTCGGTGTCCTCCACGGTGTCGTGCAGCAGGGCGGCGGTCAACGTGGTGGTCTCGGCGCCGAGTTCGGCGAGGATCAGGGTGACGGCGAGCGGATGGGTGATGTAGGGATCGCCGCTCTTGCGGAACTGGCCGCGGTGCGAGGACTCGGCCAGCATGTATGCCCGCCGCAGCACGGCGAGATCGGCGTCCGGGTGGTGGGCGCGGTGGACGTCGGCCACATGGCCGATGGCATCGGGCAACCGGTCGCGCGCCGTGGGACCGAGCACCGCGGCGCGGCCGAGTCTGCGCAGATCGAAGCGTGGACCGCGGCGGCGGCTGGGGGCGGTGGGATGCGTGGCCTCTGCGCTCATGGGCACCTCCGGCGGCGTCGACCGGCGGTGGGCGGGCAGGGCGAGCCCGTCGGGCCGGTGATTGATGCTACCGAGCCCACCACGGACCGCAGTGCCGCTCTCGCTCAGCGTGAGACAGACCACTCGTTCGAGCGAAGTGCGCCCGGGATCCCGTTACCTGCCCCCGGACCCGCTCGCCACCGGGCCCCGCCCCTCGCTCCCCCACGGCGCCGCCGCCACACGCGAAGGCGCGCCCCACGACGGCCGGCACGACGCGCGCGTACGGCGACCGGTACGACGGCCCGCGCGTACCGCTGCCGCCGGCTCACCGCCGTCCCGCACACCCGGTGCACCCGTATAGCCGTACACCCCGTACAGCGGCGTTGCCGCGCCAGGACGGCCGGGGACGGCCGTACCGCGCCCGCCGGGTCCGGGTCCGTCCGCGCCGCTACCGCCCGTCGCCGTCCCCGGCGCCGTCCCCGGCGAGCCACCGGGGATCGATCCGGCCCTCCGCGACGATCACGGCGGGACCGGTCATGTCGACGTTTCCGTCCGGGTGTTCGGTGATCGTCAGGGTGCCGCCGAGCACCTCCACGGTGTACGTGACCGGGGTGCCGGTCTCCGCCGGGTCCAGCCCGTCCCGGCGGGCCGAGGCGACGGCCACCGCGCAGGCACCGGTGCCGCAGGACCGGGTCTCGGCCGCGCCGCGCTCATGGACCCGCATGGCCACATGGCGGGGCCCCCGGTCCGCGACGAACTCGATGTTCACCCCGTCCGGGTAGACCCCGGCGGGCTCGTAGGCCGGCTCGGCGCGCAGCTCACCGGCGTGCGCCAGGTCCTCGACGAAGGCCACCGCGTGCGGGTTGCCCATGCTGATGTTGCGGGCGGGCCAGCTCCGACCGCCGACCGAGACGGTGACGCCGTCGGCGGACAGCACGGCCCGGCCCATGGCGACGGTGACGTCACCGTTCTTGGCGTGCTCGGCGTTCCCGGCGTTCTTGGCGTGCTCGGCGTTCTCGGCGTGCTCGGCGTTCTTGGCGAGGTGCACGCGCCTGACCCCGGAGCGGGTGGCCACGGCCAGGTCTCCGGCGGTGACCAGACCGGCGTGCTCCAGGTAACGGGCGAACACCCGGACGCCGTTGCCGCACATCTCCGCGACCGAGCCGTCCGCGTTCCGGTAGTCCATGAACCACTCGGCCTCGCCGGCCATGGCCCGCGCCTCCGGGTGCGCGGCCGAGCGGACCACGTGCAGCACGCCGTCCCCGCCGATTCCGGCCCGGCGGTCGCAGACCCTGGCGACCAGGGCGGCGGGCAGGTCGAGGGCGTTGTCCGGGTCCGGCAGGATCACGAAGTCGTTCTCGGTGCCGTGCCCCTTGAGGAAGGGGAGAGGTGCGCTGATCACGCCCTCCATCGTACGGGCCGGGTGTGACGGCGCCGCCCCGGCCGCCGCACGGGGGCACGGGGGCAGGGTGACTGGAAGGACGGACGCGGGACCGCGGCAGGGCGGGATCCCGGGAGGGCCGGCGTCCGGCCCGCTCAGCGGAGCCGGGCGACCCGCAGGACGGCCAGCGCGACCAGCAGCGCGGCCCCGGCGACGTACAGGGCGATCACCCGCCAGTCGGGGCGCTCCCCGGAGCCGCGGGACGGCAGGCCCGGCCAGGTGTGGCCGACCCGGCGGGCGGCCATCAGACCCCAGCCGGCCGCGCAGCCGCTGAGCAGCAGCCCCAGCATGGCGAGGACGGCACCGCCGTCGCCCGAGCCGAAGGCCAGCGGGAAGGCGAACATCAGCGAGCCGAGCGCCGCGAGTCCCACGATGGGGGCCAGCTGCCAGATCCGCAGCCGGCGCTGCGGACGCAGCTCGACCTCGACCTCGCCGGGCGGGACGTCCTGGTTGCCGTCCTCGGTCAGCTCCGGCCCGTCCGGGCTCAGCCCCGGCGCCGGCCGCGCCCCGGCGGACTCCGGCGCACCGTGCTCTCCCGTGTCGCGAGGGCCGGCCTCCATCGCCACGCGCCCTCCCCCACTCGGAATCCACTGGTCGATCGCTCGATGATGGCACGGCCCGGGGCGCCGGAATGACGAGCGGGGCGTCCCGATGCCATCACGTGATCAGGCTGTAATCGCTCGTTCGACCAACGCCAGCGCCTCTCGCGGGAGTTCCTCGCGGTCGGTGGCGGCGCCGCTCAGCCAGTGGACCCGCGGATCGCGGCGGAACCAGGAGTCCTGGCGCCGGGCGAAGCGCTTGGTGGCGCGGACGGTCTCGGCGCGGGCCGCCTCCTCCGTGCACTCCCCCGCGAGCGCCGCCAGCACCTGCTGGTAGCCGAGGGCGCGCGAGGCGGTGCGGCCCTCGCGCAGCCCGGCCGCCTCCAGGGCCCGCACCTCGTCGACGAGCCCGGCCTCCCACATCCGGTCCACCCGGACGGTGATCCGCTCGTCCAGCTCGGGCCGGGCCACGTCCACGCCGATCTGCACGGTGTCGTAGACCGGGTCGGGGCCGGGGAGGTTGGCGGTGAAGGGCCGGCCGGTGATCTCGATGACCTCCAGGGCCCGGACGATCCGGCGGCCGTTGCCGGCCAGGATGGCCCGGGCGGCGGCGGGGTCGGCGGCGGCCAGCCGGGCGTGCAGGACGCCGGAGCCGCGCTCCGCGAGCTCGGCCTCCAGCCGGGCCCGCACGGCCGCGTCGGTTCCGGGGAACTCCAGCGCGTCGATCGCCCCGCGTACGTACAGCCCCGAGCCGCCCACCAGGATCGGGTACCGGCCCGCGGCGAGCAGCCGGTCGATCTCGGCGCGGGCGAGCCGCTGGTACTCCGCGACGCTGGCCGCCTCCGTGACGTCCCAGACGTCCAGGAGGTGGTGCGGCACTCCGCCGCGCTCACCGGGCGTCAGCTTGGCGGTGCCGATGTCCATCCCCCGGTAGAGCTGCATGGAGTCGGCGTTGACGACTTCGCCGCCGAGCTTCTCCGCCAGGAGGACACCCAGATCGGACTTTCCGGCCGCCGTGGGGCCGACGACGGCGATGACCCGCGGCGCGGGAGCTGCACTTCTCACCGCCCCAGTCTCGCAAACCTCCCAGGTCGTCCCCGAACGAGCTACGTGACGGCACGGAAACGGCCTCGTTGCCTGTTGCGAGATTCCCGCCGCCGACGCCCGGGACCGGCCCGGCAGCCCGCCGGAGGCCCCGGGGCGCCCGCGACCGCCGCGGACCCACCGGCCGGTCACGGGCTCGGCCGCCACGGCCATGGAGGCCCGCCGACCGGCCGCGAACGGCCCTGAACAGGCACGACGGCGCGGAATATCACCCTCACGAGTACTCTATGGAGTGGATATGGGCTTTTTTGCACGGTTTCGCAGGAAGGGCAAGGAGTCTGCCGGCGTGGCCGCCGAGGAGTCGTCGGCCGTGGCGGTGATCACCGGCCCGGAGACGGCGGCGGGAGAGCCCGGGGCGACCGACACGCCCCCGGCGGCGGACGCCACCGACCGCACGGCCCACCCGGCGCACCCGACCCGCGCGGCGGCCACGGAGCCCGGGGCCGCCGCCGAGGGCCTGGAGATTCCCGAGATTCCCAAGCAGCAGTCGGCCGAGGAGGCGGCGGACAACGAGGCCGGCGAAGGCGCCCGCAAGTAGCGCCGCCGTCCGCCACTTCCCCGCGACCTCCGACCGACCCGATCAGCCCGATCATCCTGATCGACCTGATCGACACTGACGGACCCGATCGACCCCGAGGGAAGGTGTTCCATGGGCTTTCTGGATTCGCTGAAGGCCAGGCTCGGCCCGGCCAAGGACAAGGTCTCCGACCTGGCGCAGCAGCACGGCGACAAGATCGACCACGGGCTGGACCGGGCCGCGAGGATGGTCGACCAGAGAACCAAGGGCAAGTACAGCGACCGGATCGAGTCCGGTACGGGCAGGGCGAAGGAGGCGCTGGACCGGCTCGCCCACAAGGACGACGGCCCCGGGTCGCCACCGACCCCGCCCCCACCGCCGCCCTCGGGTCACTGATTCCCGCACCCGCCCGCCCCGGGGTGGGCGGGATCCTTCCGCCGCGCCGGACGGCCGGGAGGCACCGCGCCTCCCGGCCGTCCGGCGCGCGGTCGCGGGCCGGCGGTCGCGGTCGTGGCCGCGCGGGCGGCGGCCCGCCGCCCGTGCGCCGTGCTTTCTGCCCGGCCCGGGCCGTACGGCACCGGGACCACTCCGGCCCGGGTCTCAGGACCAGGCGGCGACGGCGTAGCCGACCCCGTACGGGGCGTCCTGGTAGAGCAGCCGGCCGGTCAGGCCCGCGCCCCTGGCCGCTGCGGCCAGGATCTGCCAGGGCGCCCGGCCCATGGCCTTCAGCTCCCGGGCCAGCCGCTCGTCCAGCGCCGCCAGGGCGGCCGTGTCCGCCGCGCCCAGGGCCCGGCCGACCTCCTCGTCGAAGGGCGCGGCCCGCTCGTCCAGATAGCCGGGCGCCTTGACCGTACGGCAGGCGCTGCCGTCACCGAGGACCAGCAGCGCCACCCGGCCCGCCCGGTCCGCCAGCTCCCGGCCGGCCGGGGCGCAGCGGCCGGCGGCCAGCGCCTCGCCCGCGCCCAGACCCTCGACCGGTGCCGCCGCCCACCGGACGCGGTCCAGCAGCCAGGCGCCGACGGCCAGCGGGGCGGGCAGCGGCGGCCCCTCCGGCACGGACGGTCCTGGCGCCCCCAGGCGTACGTCCAGGTCCACGCCGAAGCCTCGGAAGCTCCCCGGCGTCCCGGCGGGGTACCGCACCGGGCCCTCGGCTCCGGCCCGGGGGTCCGGCCCGACCACCACCAGCAGGTCCGGGCGGGCGGCGGCCAGCACGCCCAGGGCGTCGGAGCAGGCGGCCCGGGCCGCGTCGAGTTCGGGCGCGGCACCGGCGGCGACCTCGGGCACCAGCAGCGGCGGGCAGGGACAGACGGCGGCGGCGACAAGCATGATCCGCAGCGTAACCGCTGGGCCGGGGCCGGTCCGGCTCCGTGGCCCGGCCGGGCGGCTCCGGCCCGGTGGCCCGGCCCCCGGCTCCGGATCGGCACCTGTCTCCCGGCCGGGGCGACGAATCGCGAGCCGCCGGACCGGTGGCTCAGGCGACCGTGCAGCCGCCCGCGACCGGCGGCAGCGGGGCCGGGACGCCGATCTTCGGCAGACCCAGCAGGACGCCCTGCGGCTTGGCGGCCCCGGCGGCGTTCCGCTTCTCCCAGGCGTCCCCCGCCCGGGTGCGCCGGACGGCGGTGGTGGGGCCCTCCGCCAGCAGGTGGTGCGGGGCGGCGTAGGTGATCTCCACGGTCACCACATCACCCGGGCGCACCTCCTCGGCCGGCTTGGTGAAGTGCACCAGCCGGTTGTCGGGGGCGCGGCCGGAGAGCCGGTGGGTGGTGTCGTCCTTGCGGCCCTCGCCCTCGGCCACCATGACCTCCAGGGTGCGGCCGACCTGCCGCTTGTTCTCGGACCAGGAGATCTCCTCCTGGAGGGCGACCAGCCGCTCGTAGCGCGCCTGGACGACGGCCTTCGGAATCTGCCCGTCCATCTCGGCCGCCGGGGTGCCCGGACGCTTGGAGTACTGGAAGGTGAACGCCTGGGCGAACCGGGCCTCCCGGACCACGTGCATGGTCTGCTCGAAGTCCTCCTCGGTCTCGCCGGGGAAGCCCACGATGATGTCGGTGGAGATGGCGGCGTGCGGAATGGCGGCGCGCACCTTCTCGATGATCCCGAGGAACCGCTCCTGGCGGTAGGAGCGGCGCATCGCCCGGAGCACGGTGTCCGAGCCGGACTGGAGCGGCATGTGCAGCTGCGGCATCACATTGGGCGTCTCGGCCATGGCGGCGATCACGTCGTCGGTGAAGTCACGGGGGTGCGGCGAGGTGAAGCGGACCCGCTCCAGCCCACCGATCGTCCCGCAGGCCCGCAGCAGCTTGGAGAACGCCTCGCGGTCACCGATGTCGGAGCCGTACGCGTTGACGTTCTGGCCGAGCAGGGTGATCTCCGAGACGCCCTCGGCGACCAGCGCCTCGATCTCCGCGAGGATGTCGCCGGGGCGCCGGTCCTTCTCCTTGCCGCGCAGCGCGGGGACGATGCAGAAGGTGCAGGTGTTGTTGCAGCCGACCGAGATGGAGACCCAGGCCGCGTACGCCGACTCGCGGCGGGTCGGGAGCGTGGAGGGGAACGCCTCCAGCGACTCCGCGATCTCGATCTGGGCTTCCTCCTGCACCCGGGCGCGCTCCAGCAGGACCGGCAGCTTGCCGATGTTGTGCGTGCCGAAGACGACGTCGACCCAGGGGGCCCTGCTGACGATGGTGTCGCGGTCCTTCTGGGCCAGACAGCCGCCGACCGCGATCTGCATGCCGGGGCGGCGGGTCTTCATCGGGGCGAGCCGGCCCAGGTTGCCGTACAGCTTGTTGTCGGCGTTCTCCCGGACCGCGCAGGTGTTGAAGACCACCACGTCGGCGTCGCCGTCGGAGCCCTCGGGCGCGCGGACGTACCCGGCGCCCTCCAGGAGCCCGGAGAGCCGCTCGGAGTCGTGGACGTTCATCTGGCACCCGTAGGTGCGCACCTCGTACGTCTTCGGCTCGTACGTCTTCGCTTCGCCCACTGCCTGGCTCCGGTCGCTGCTGGTCATGGAACCAGGGTAGGCGGTGTCCCGGACACTCCCGCCCGGCGGATCCCGCGCCGGGCCCGGCTCCGACCCCGGCCGGGGCGTCCGGCCGGGGCGGTACGGCGCCGGGCGTCCGGCCGGGGGGCTACGGGGGCGGGTGACCGGCCGGGGCGGCCCCGGGCCCCGGGCGTCCGGCCGGGGTGGTCCCGCCGCCGGGCCTGGCCAGCGGGCGGTCCGGGCTGGCAGGATCGCGCCATGCCCCCCTCCGCCCCCGCCCGCGCCGACCGCCGGCGTGCCCTGCTGGGCGCCGCCGCGCTGCTGGCCGTGCTGGGGCTGCTGGTCTGGTGGCTGCTGCCCGCCCGGGACTCCGCGCCGCACGGACGGGTGGCCTTCAGCACCGGGGTGCCGTCCGGCGTCTACCAGCGGTACGGCGACCTGCTGAAGGAGGCGCTCGCCCAGGACCTTCCCGGCCTCACCGTGACCCTCCGGGACAGCGAGGGCTCCCAGGAGAACCTGGCCCGGGTGAGCGAGGGAGGGGCCGACTTCACCATCGCCACCGCCGACGCGGTCGCCACCTACATGCTGAACAGCCGGCCCGGGGCGCAGCGGCTGCGCGGCTGCGCCCGGCTCTACGACGACTACGTCCAGCTGGTCGTCCCGGCGGGGTCCCGTATCCGGTCGGTCGAGGATCTGCGGGGCAGACGCGTCGGGGTCGGCCAGCCGGGGTCGGGCGTCCGGCTGGTCGCGGACCGGATACTGACGGCGGCCGGACTGGACCTGGAGAAGGACGTCATGCCCGTGTCGGCCGGGATCGACACCGTCCCGGACCAGCTGAAGGAGAAGAAGCTGGACGCCTTCTTCTGGTCGGGCGGGCTGCCCACCAACGCGGTGCAGAAGCTCTCGGAGCGCATGGACATCCGGCTGGTGCCGCTCGGCGGCGAGCTGGTGCGGCGGCTGCACGCGTCCGGCGGCACCAGCCTCTACTACCGGTCCGCCGCCGTGCCGGCCGACGCCTATCCCCGGGCACAGCAGGGCCAGCCGGTGGCGACGATCGCGGTGGCCAATCTGCTGGTCACCACCGAGCGGACCGACCCCGGACTGACGGAGGCGTTCACCCGTACGGTGATCGACAGCCGCGACCGGATCGGCCGGGAGGTCCACTCGGCGCAGCTGGTGGACCTGCGGACGGCGATCTACACCGACCCGCTGCCGCTCCACGAGGGGTCCCGGCGCTACTTCCGCTCGGCCAAGCCCTGAGCCGCGCCCCGCACGCCCCCACCGCCCGGCGGATCCGTCCCGCACCCTCGTTCTGAGCCGCGCCCCGCGCACGACCGCCCGGCGCCGGCGGACGGGTGCCGACCGGCGGTGCCGGCGGCCGGTTGCGGTTCAGCCCCCGGAGCGGGGGACGGTGAGGGTGACCCGGAGACCGTGCGGCCGGTGGTGGGCGTAGTCGATGGAGCCGCCGCCAGCGGCGAGCAGGGCGCGTGCGATGGAGAGTCCGAGGCCGGACCCGCTGACGTTCTGGTGCCGGCCGCTGCGCCAGAACCGGTCTCCGACCCGCGTCAGTTCCTCGTCGGTGAGGCCGGGGCCGCCGTCGGTGACGGTGATCGACGAGGTCGCGCCGCCGGCCGTGACCGCGACGGTGACCTCCGCTCCCGCCGGGGTGAACTTCAGGGCGTTGTCGATCACCGCGTCCAGTGCGCTGGAGAGGGCCACCGGGTCGGCCCAGCCGGTGACGGCGGTCTCGTGCCCGGTCAGCCGGACCCCCCGCTCGTCCGCCAGCGGACGCCAGGCGGCGATCCGTTCGGCGGCCAGCTCCCCGATGTCGGTGAGGCGGAGGTCGGCCGCCGCGTGCTCGGCCAGGGCCAGCCCCAGCAGATCGTCCAGCACCCGCGCCAGCCGCTTGCCCTCGGCCCGCACCGAGGCGATCTCCTCGCTGCCCGGCGGCAGTTCCAGCGCCAGCAGCTCGATCCGCAGCAGCAGCGCGGCGAGCGGGTTGCGGAGCTGGTGCGAGGCGTCCGCGACAAAGGCACGCTGCTGTTCGAGTACGCCCTCGACGTTGTCGGCCATCTCGTTGAAGGAGCGGGCCAGCCGCCGCAGTTCCGGGGGCCCGCTCGCGGCGGCGACCCGGGAGTTGAGCCGGCCGGTCGCGATGTCATGGGTGGCCGCGTCCAGCACCCGTACCGGCCGGAGCACCCAGCCGGTGAGCCGGAAGGCGGCACCGACGGCCAGCAGCATGGCCGCCGCCTCACCCGCCACGATCAGCAGCCAGCCGGTCAGGATCCGGCCGCGCAGCTGTTCGGTGGGCGAGTTGGTCACCACCACCGCGACCACGTCCCCGTCCCGCACCACCGGGGAGGCGACGGCGAGCCGGGCGTCCGGCTGCCAGGGCCAGACCTGCGGCGGGTCGTGGCTGCGCCGTCCCACCAGGGCCTCCTGATAGGCCCGGCGGGGCTGGTCCTCCTCGGCGAACTTCCACTCCTCGGGCGCGACCGCCATGGTGACGCCGTCGCGGTAGAAGACGCCTGCCTCGATGCCGTACACCTCGTGGTAGCGGGTGAGTTCACCTATCAGGGTGGATCTCCGCTCGTCCATCTCGGGGCCCTGCTCGGTGACGAACTGGGCGAGTGCGGCGAACCGCGCGGTGTCGTCGATCCGGTCGACCACCACCTCCTGCTGCCGGGCGGCGGCCAGGCTCGCGGCCAGCGGGAAGCCGAGCGCGACAAGGACGCCCGCCATGAGGACGATGAGCAGCGGAAGCAGCCGGGTGCGCACGTCGGGCCGGGGTCAGGCGGCCGGGACGACCAGGCGGTAGCCGACCCCGCGCACGGTCTCGACCAGGGCGGGCATGGCCAGCTTGGCGCGGAGCGAGGCCACATGCACCTCCAGGGTGCGGCCGGTCCCCTCCCAGTTGGTGTTCCACACCTCGCTGATGATCTGCTCCCGCCGGAAGACGACCCCGGGCCGCTGGGCGAGCAGCGCGAGCAGGTCGAACTCCTTGCGAGTGAGCGGGACGGGGGTGCCGTCCACGGTGACCCGCCGGGTGGACAGCTCGATCGCCACGCCGCCCAGCCGTACGGTGCCCTCCTCGGCGCCCGGCCCGCCGCCCGCGCCCTCGTCGGTGTCCGGAGCGGCGGTGCGGCGGCTGACGGCGTGGATCCGGGCCAGCAGCTCACCGGTGTCGTACGGCTTGACCACATAGTCGTCGGCTCCCAGATTGAGGCCGTGGATCCGGGAGCGCACATCGGCCCGGGCGG
Source organism: Streptomyces pyxinae (assembly GCF_024756275.1). Classification (GTDB taxonomy): domain Bacteria; phylum Actinomycetota; class Actinomycetes; order Streptomycetales; family Streptomycetaceae; genus Streptomyces; species Streptomyces pyxinae. The sequence goes on from NZ_JANUGQ010000015.1 coordinate 136,621, forward strand.
TGACCATGATCACGGGCGTGGTGGTCAGCTTCCGGAGCTTGCCGCAGACCTGATAGCCGTCCTGGTCGGGCAGGCCCAGGTCGAGCAGGACGACGCCGAACGGGGCCTTGCCCTCCTGGGCCGCCGGGAGCACCGCCTGGAGCGCCTCCTCGCCGTTCCTGGCGTGGGTGACGTCGAAGCCGTGCTTCTTGAGGACGGCGGAGAGCGCGGCCGCCACATGGTCGTCGTCCTCGACGAGCAGCAGTCTCATGGCCCTGGCCCTCCTTCCGTCTCCCGGCGTCTTCCGCCGTTTTCCGCGTCTTCTGCCGCTTTCCGCGCCTTCGCCGTCTTCCGGCGCCTCCCGCCGCCGTCCGCCGGTTTCCGCCTTTCGCCGGTGGAGCCCGGCACCGGTCCGTGGTCCCGGCGGTCCGTCGTCCCGGCGGAACGGCCGGCGCGGCGCCCCGGAAACCACCCAGGCATGAACGCCGATGGAAGTCCCCCAGTCAAGGGCTTGATCGGCACGCCGGGACATCCGTTACGGAGCCGGTACGCATCCGACGGGTCGATGACTGTGCGTATTTGTTCGAAATCCGATTGTTATGCTCAATTTCCGCTCAGATGTAATGACGCTGGTCGCACCGCATGTCTAGGGTCCTCCCCAACCGAGCAGGACGGAGCAATGAGCCGATGAGCGGAGTGTCAGTGACGAAAGGTGCGGACGAGGCCGCGGTGACCGCGGGTGACCTGGTCGTGCTGAGCGACGTCAACAAGCACTTCGGCGCGTTGCACGTGCTTCAGGGCATCGACCTGACCATCGCCCGGGGCGAGGTCGTGGTCGTCATAGGACCGTCCGGGTCCGGCAAGTCCACGCTGTGCCGCACGATCAACCGCCTGGAGACGATCGACTCGGGCTCGATCACCATCGACGGCAGGCCGCTGCCCCAGGAGGGCAAGGAACTGGCCCGGCTGCGCGCCGACGTCGGCATGGTCTTCCAGTCGTTCAATCTCTTCGCGCACAAGACGGTGCTGGAGAACGTCATGCTCGGCCAGGTCAAGGTCCGCCGGACGGACAAGGCGGCGGCGGAGCAGAAGGCCCGGACCCTGCTGGACCGGGTGGGTGTCGGCTCGCAGGCCGACAAGTACCCGGCGCAGCTCTCCGGCGGTCAGCAGCAGCGGGTGGCGATCGCCCGGGCGCTGGCCATGGACCCCAAGGTCATGCTCTTCGACGAGCCGACCTCCGCGCTCGACCCCGAGATGATCAATGAAGTCCTGGAGGTCATGCAGCAGTTGGCCCGGGAGGGGATGACCATGGTGGTCGTCACCCATGAGATGGGCTTCGCCCGCTCGGCCGCCAACCGGGTGGTCTTCATGGCCGACGGAAAGATCGTCGAAGAGGCCGTGCCCGACCAGTTCTTCAGCAGCCCGCGCAGCGACCGGGCCAAGGACTTCCTCTCCAAGATCCTGCACCACTGAGCGACCCGGGGCACGAGCCGCCCGGGCAGGGAACCGGGAGGCCAGGGGCACCGAGGACGGACCCGGACACTCCGCCGGCGGGTCCGTCACCCGCCTCCGTACACCCGTGCCCGCACCGGCGGCCTCGTCCGCCGGACCCGGGACCGGCCGCGGGCCGGCCCCGCCGGCCGCCTCACCACCGGGCGGAGCGCGGGCAGGGCGCCCGCCGGGCGGAACCGCCGCCGGGAGACCCCGCGCCACCGCACCGGGCACGGACCCCGATTGCCCCCGGTCCCAGCGTTCCCGGCGCCCCCCGCCGGGCCAGCACCGCCTCCCCGGACGACCGCCGGACTCCGATCCACCGACCCACGAACCAAGGGATGTTGACCATGATGCTCCGCAAAACGGCCGCCGCCGCTGCCGTCGCCGTCCTCGCCCTGACCGCTACCGCCTGTGGCGGCAAGGAGGGCTCCGCCGGCGACAAGCCGAGCGGGGTGCAGCCGGGCGCCACCAACGCTCCGGCGCTGCCCCAGTACATCGTCGCCACGGACGTGAAGCTGGACTCGCCGACCTTCAAGAAGGCCAAGGAGCGCGGCAAGCTGGTCATCGGCGCCAAGGCGGACCAGCCGTACCTGGGCTTCGAGGACCAGTCGACCAAGGAGCGCTCGGGCTTCGACATCGAGATAGCCAAGATGGTCGCCGCCGACCTGGGCTTCACCGTCGGCCAGATCGAGTGGAAGACCGTCGACTCCGCCACCCGGGAGACCGCCATCTCCTCCGGTCAGGTGGACTACTACGTCGGCACCTACACCATCAACGACAAGCGCAAGGCGCAGGTCGGCTTCGCCGGCCCGTACTACCAGGCCGGCGCCGACCTGCTGGTGCGCAAGGACGAGACCGCGATCACCGGCCCCGACACCCTCAAGGGCAAGAAGGTCTGCTCCATCAAGGGCTCCACTCCGCTCCAGGAGATCAAGAAGCCCCAGTACGGTGCCGAGACCAGCGAGCTGGGCAAGTACTCCGACTGCGTCCAGCAGTTGCTCACCAAGCAGGTCGACGCGGTGACCACCGACGACTCCGTCCTCAAGGGCTACGCCGCCCAGAACCCCGGCAAGCTCAAGGTGGTCGGCAAGCCGTTCACCAAGGAGCCGTACGGCGTCGGCCTCAACAAGGACGACAAGGTCCTGCGCGAGGCGATCAACAAGTCGCTGGAGGGCCGGGTCAAGGACGGCACCTACAAGAAGGCGTACGAGGCGACCCTCGGCCTCTCCGGCTCCGCCTACGCCGAGCCGCCGGCCGTCGTCCGCTACTGAGCCCGCTCCCGCCGCCGGGCCCCGCACCCGCCCGGCCGCCCCGGAGCGCCCGTACCGCCGCCCGTACGGGGCGCTCCGGGCCGGCGGCCGCGCCCGCCGGCCCGGCACCCGCGGCTCCGTCGGGCCCGAGCGCTCCGCCGTGCCCGTCCCCGTCCGTCCCGTACGTGCCCGTCCCGTACCGCCCGTACCCGCCCGCCGCCCGCAGCTGACCGCCGACGCGGAGACCCCATGAACGTACTGCTCGATCATTTCTCAGATTTCCGGGACGGCTTCCTGGGAACCGTGTCGATCACCGCCGTGAGCTCGGTGATCGCGCTGGTCCTCGGCCTGGTCGTCGCCGGATTCCGGGTCTCCCCGGTGCCGCCGCTGCGGTGGTTCGGCACCGCGTGGGTCACCCTGCTGCGGAACACCCCGCTGACGCTGCTCTTCCTCGTCACCACCTTCGTGGTGCCCGAGATCCTCTTCCCGGGCATGAGCGCCTTCGTCCTCGGCTCGCTCGCGCTGGGCTTCTACACCTCGTCCTTCATCTGCGAGGCGGTGCGCTCCGGCATCAACACGGTGCCGCTCGGGCAGGCCGAGGCGGCCCGCTCGCTCGGTATGTCGTTCACCCAGACCCTGCGCATGATCGTGCTGCCGCAGGCCACCCGGACCGTACTGCCGCCGCTGAGCTCGATCCTCATCGCGCTCACCAAGAACTCGGCCATCGCGGGCGCCTTCAGCGTCACCGAGCTGTTCGGCTGGCAGAAGGTGATGAGCGAGGAGGGTTACAGCATCGTCCCCGTCTTCTTCTGGGTCGCCGTCGCCTATCTGATCGTCACCTTCACCATCAGTGGCGTCTTCCGTGTCCTGGAGCGCCGCCTGGAGGTCGCCCGATGAGTTCTTCCAGCGTGCTCTTCGACGCACCCGGCCCCCGGGCCGTCGTCCGCAACCGCGTCTTCGCCGTCCTCGGCGCGCTCGCCATCGTGGCGCTGATCACCGTCAGCGTCGTCCGGCTGAGCGACAAGGGCCACCTCGCCCCGGAGATGTGGGACATCTTCAACTACTCGGGCATCCGGGAGAACATCGCGGACGGCCTGGTCGCCACCCTGAAGGTGTTCGGCCTCGCCGCCGTGGGCTCGCTGGCCCTCGGGGTGCTGCTGGCCGTCGCCCGGCTCTCCGACCACCGCCCGGTCCGCCTGCTGGCCACCGGCTTCATCGAGCTCTTCCGGTCCATCCCGCTGCTGATCACCATCTACGCCGTCTGGGTCGGCCTGCTGATCGACCACTCGATGTGGGCCCTGGCCATCGGTCTGTCGCTCTACAACGGCTGCGTTCAGGCCGAGGTGCTGCGGGCGGGCGTCAACGCGGTGCCGAAGGGCCAGCGGGAGGCGGCCTACGCGCTCGGCATGAGCAAGACCCAGGTGATGACCACCGTCCTGCTGCCGCAGGCGGTCCGGGCCATGCTGCCGACCATCATCAGCCAGCTGGTGGTGACCCTCAAGGACACCTCGCTCGGCTACATCATCCTCTACCCCGAGCTGCTGAACTCGGTCCGGCTGATCAGCGCCACCACCCTGGTCAACGGGCAGTATCCGTACGTCTCGACGATCGTCGTGGCCGGCACGATCTATGTGGCGATGTGTCTGGCGCTCTCCGCGCTCGCCACCTGGATCGAGAAGCGCGGCCGCCGCGCCAAGTCCGGCATCGGGATCGCCCCGGCCGCCGAACCCGCGGCCGCGGCCGCCGTCCTGGGCGGCGAGGCGGCCTCCGGGGCGGTCCTCGCCCACGAGGACACCCCGGGCACCGCCGCCGACGGAACCGGACGGGGGCCCGCGAAGGACTGACGAGCCGGCGGGAAGCGCGTACCGCAGAGCGGAACGGGCCGGGGTGGATCACCTACGGGAAACCGGCGCGGACCACGTACCGGAAAACCGACGGACAGGCGCGGACCACGTGCGGGGGGGGCGGAACGGGCCGGCGGAGACCGGCGTCCGAACACGGCTGGTGGATGGCGGGAACTGACGGCGCGTGGGGTGATCCGGGCCCGCCGGGCGCCGCACGGGGGCGCGCCGGGCGCCGTACGGGGGCAGTGGCGGTCGCGCCGCTGCCCCCGTCACTTGACGCAAGCACCCGCAGTAGGTTGCATACGTTCTGTGATCGCGCGCCGCCGGACTCCAGCCGCTCCGTCCCTTCTTTCCCCTGCTCAACAGGGGGCCCACCGGGCCGCGCGCGGGTGCGCCGGGCGGTCCGCCCGGCCGGCCGTCCGCCGGGGGTTCGTACCGGTTCCGGGAGCGCCGTCGTGGACCCGGTGATCGTGGTCGGCGCGGGACCGGTCGGTCTCGCGCTCGCCCTGGCGCTGGCCGCTCAGGAAGTGCCCTGCGTCGTGCTGGACGAGGGCTCCGGCGCCGAGGAGGTCCGCGCCGCGCGGACGGCCGTGCTCCGCCCCGACACGGCCGCCTTCCTCACCGGGCTCGGCTGCCCCGGCCTCGAACTCGACGGGGCCCGCTGGACCGGCTGGCGCTCGATGCGCCGCAGGCAGCCGACCCGGCAGCTCGCCTTCGCTCCGTACGGCCCCGAGCCCGCCCTGCCCGAACCGCGCCGGCCGGAGGTGTCCCCGGGCCGGTCGCCCGCGCCGGACGCCGCCACCGGGCAGGGCCCCGGTCCGGTGCCGCCGCTGCACCTCCCGCAGCACGCGCTGGTCCGCCGGCTGCGGGACGCCCTCGCGGCGCTGCCGGACCGGAAGCTGGTGCGACTGGTCCCGTACAGCCGGGTGGACGCCGTGGAGCAGGACGACCGGGGCGTCTCGGTCCACGCCCGGGGTGCGGAGGACACCTGGTGGCGGGGAAGTCATCTGGTCGGCTGCGACGGCGCCCGTTCCACGGTGCGCAAGCTGCTCGGCATCCGCTTCCCGGGCCGGACGGCGGTGGAGCGGCACGCCGTCGCCGCGCTCCGCGCCGAGCTGCCGTGGCCCGGCGAGGCGCTGCTGCACCGCCGGCCGCCGTGGCGGAGCGGCGGCGAGGAGATCACCGCCCGGCCGCTGCCGGACGGGACCTGGCGGCTGGACTGGCTGCTGCCCCCGCGCGGCGAACTGGTGACCCCGGACGCGCTGATCGGCCGGATCCGCGAGACGCTCGCCGGCTGGTGCGGTCACACCCCCGCGTACGACCTGCTGGACACCGGCGTCTACACGCTCCACCACCGGCTGGCGAAGAGCTGGCGGGCGGGCCGGGCCTTCCTCGCCGGGGACGCCGCCCATCTGCTGGGCGCGCTCGGCACCCAGGGACTCGACGAGGGGCTCCGGGACGCCGCCAACCTCGCCTGGAAGCTGGCCCTCGACCGGCACCACGGCGCCTCGGAGACGCTGCTCGACAGCTATCAGGCCGAACGGCGCACGGCGGTCGCCGCCCGGCTGCGCGCCGCCGACCAGTCGCTGCCGGTGCTGCGTGGTCCGGGCGGGCTGCGGACGGTGCTGCGGGGCTCCGGCCATGACGCGCTGCTGACCGACGGGCACCTGGGGCTCGGGCCGCTGGGCGCGCCCCCGGCGTATCCGCTCTCCCCGCTCGCGCCCCCGGACGCCGGGGGGCGGTCCGCGGTGGGCACCCCGGAGGGCGCGCCCGCCGAGGACGTCCGGGTCACGGCGCCGGACGGCACCACCGGACGGCTGCGCGAGCGGCTGGGGCGGGGCCGGCTGCTGGTGGTCCTGGTCGCGCCCGGCACCGGGGTGTGGGACCGGCGCCACTGGGCCACCGCCGGGGTGATGCCGCGCCTCGCGGAGACGGTGGCCGCGCTGCCGGTGCCCGGCGAGGTGCTGGTCACCGAGGCGTACCCGGGCGCGCCGGCGCACGCGGTGCTGCTGGTGCGCCCGGACGGGCATCTGGCGGCCTCGTTCGGCGGGGTCCGCCCGGCCGAACTGCGGGCGGCGGCCGAGGCGGTGCGGGGCGGAGCGCCCGCCGCCGTGCCCAGCGACGCGACCGCCGGGACGGACTGACCGGCGGCCGGCCGGGGCCCGGTGGCGCACCGGCCGGCCGCTGTCCGGGGACCGGTCGGTGATTGACCGGCGCCGGGCACCCGTGCTGTACTCCGGTCCATCATGACCACCCTGAACGACACCGATGTGCGCCTGTGGCGGAGGTTCCACATGGACCTGCTCCGCTACGCCGGCTGCGTGTGTCGTCCGTCCTGCTGAACCAGCGCCCCCACTCACCCGGTGTTCTCTTCGGCCGGGTCCGGTCGCGTTCGGCTCTCCGGCGCCCGTCTCCGGGCGCCCGGCTTCCGGTCCCGCCGCCCTCCGGGCTCCCCGTGACGGGGCGTCCCGCGTCCGGTGGACGTCTCCGGTCTCCCGGCCTCCGGGCCGCACCGGCCGTCCGCCGGCGTCATGGCGTCCCCGCTCGCGGGCGGTGCCCGTCCGGCGGCGCTCCGGCGCCCCGCGCCGCCGCGACCGCCGGTCCAGGACTCTCAGGACGGTTCCTCATGACGCTCCTTCCTTCGGCATCCCCTTCTCCCTCCCCTGCTCCTTCCGCTTCTCCCTCCCCTGCTCCTTCCGGGCCGGCCACCGCCTCGGGAACGGCCGTCGGCCCGGACCGGGCGGTGGCCCCGACCGCCGCCGAACTGCTCGCCTTCGTACGCCGTACCGCCGCCGACGCCGCCCTGGTCGCCTCGCTGCCGCTCGATCCGGAGGGCCGGACCTGGGTGCGGCTCGACGGCCCCGCAGGCAGCGAGGCCTGGCTCATCGGCTGGCCGCCCGGCACCGGGACCGGCTGGCACGACCACGCCGAGTCGCACGGGGCCTTCGCCACCGCGCGCGGCGCCCTCCGCGAGCACGCGCTCTCGGTCCGTCTGCCCTCGGGGGGCTGGCGGACCCTGGAACTCCACGAGGGCGTCGACCGCCGGCGCCTGCTCCCGGCGGGCACCGGCCGGGCGTTCGGGCGCCACCATGTGCACGAGGTGCTCAACGAGTCGGCCACCGAGCACGCCGTGTCGGTGCACGCCTACTACCCGCCGCTGCCGCTGATGCGACGGTTCAGCCGGACCGGCCAGGTGCTGCGGCTGGAGCAGGTGGAGCGGCCGGAGGACTGGCAGTGAGCGCGGCGGAGCGGGACCCGGCCGGCACCGGTATCGACGAGCTGCTGGAGCGGGTCCGGGAGGGCCTGGACCGGATCGGGCCCCGGGAGGCGTACACGGCGGCCGGGGCCGGCGAGGCGCTGCTGGTGGACATCAGGTACGCGGCGCTGCGGGAGCGCGACGGGCTGATTCCGGGGGCGCTGGTGATCGAGCGCAATGAGCTGGAGTGGCGCCTGGACCCGCGCGGCAACCACCGGGTGCCCGAGGCGACCGGTCATGATCTGCGGGTCGTGGTGGTGTGCAACGAGGGGTACGCCTCCTCACTGGCGGCCGCCTCCCTCCACCAGCTGGGCCTGCGCCGGGCGACCGACCTGATCGGCGGCTTCCAGGCCTGGCGCGCCGCCGGCCTCCCGGTCGCCTGACACCCCCGGGCCGCGCCCGTCCGGATCGGCAGGACCCTGCCGTACCGGCCCCGGCCCGGCGGCCGGACCACTCCCCCGGACGGCGCGGAGCGTCCGGGCAGGCCGCACAGCGGCCACCGGGCCCCGGCGGTCACAGGCGCGCGCGTCCACGCCGGCCGGAGCGGTCACGGCTCCGGCCCGGCACCCGGGACTGGGCTCCGGGCATCCGAGCATCCGAGACCAGGCCCCGGCCGCCCGGCTCCGGAGTCCGCCGCCCGGGAAGACCGGCACCCCGGCCCCCCAGCCGCCGTCCTCCCCCGGTTCCGGCCCCGGTCCTACAGTCCTTCCAGCCCGTCGGTGTCCTCGCCCTCCTCCTCCAGGGCCTGCCGGACCACCCGCAGGGCCAGGCCCTCCCCGTACCCCTTGCGGGCGAGCATGCCGGCGAGGCGGCGCAGCCGGCGGTCGCGGTCGAGGCCCCGGGTGGCCCGGAGCTTGCGGTCCACCAGCTCGCGAGCGGTCGCCTCCTCCTGCTCGGTGTCGAGCTGCCCCACCGCTCGGTCGATCAGTGCCGAGTCCACGCCCTTGGTCCGCAGCTCCCGGGCCAGGGCGCGGCGGGCCAGGCCCCGGCCGTGGTGCCGGGACTCCACCCAGGCGTCCGCGAAGGCGGCGTCGTCGATGAGGCCGGCCTCCTCGAAGCGGGCGAGCACCTCCTCGGCGATCTCGTCCGGGACCTCCCGCTTGCGCAGGGCCTCGGCGAGCTGGCCCCGGGTGCGTGGGGTGCCGGTGAGCAGGCGCAGACAGATCGCCCGCGCCCGCTCGGCCGGGTCCTGCGGCGGCGGGGACAACGGGGGCGACAGCTCGTTCCCGGCCCTCGACGAGTCGGAGCTGTCGCCCGGCCATTCGGTGCGCCGGACCATGGCGCTAGCTCTTCGCGGCGGTGGCCTTGGTCGCCTTGGTGGCCTTCACCGCGGGAGCCGGTACGGACGGCTTGGCGGGGTCACCCGCGCCGGCCGCCGTGGCCGCCGCGTCGGCGGCCGGCTCGGCCGACGGCTCCTCGGGACGGACGCCGACGCCCAGCTTCTCCTTGATCTTCTTCTCGATCTCGTCGGCGAGGTCGGGGTTGTCCTTGAGGAAGTTGCGGGCGTTCTCCTTGCCCTGGCCCAGCTGGTCGCCCTCGTAGGTGTACCAGGCACCGGCCTTGCGCACGAAGCCGTGCTCCACGCCCATGTCGATCAGACCGCCCTCGCGGCTGATGCCCTGGCCGTAGAGGATGTCGAACTCCGCCTGCTTGAACGGCGGCGCGACCTTGTTCTTGACGACCTTGCAGCGGGTGCGGTTGCCGACCGCCTCGGTGCCGTCCTTGAGGGTCTCGATCCGGCGGATGTCGATGCGCACGGAGGCGTAGAACTTCAGCGCGCGGCCACCGGTCGTGGTCTCCGGCGAGCCGAACATCACACCGATCTTCTCGCGGAGCTGGTTGATGAAGATCGCCGTGGTCTTGGACTGGTTGAGCGCGCTGGTGATCTTCCGGAGCGCCTGGCTCATCAGCCGGGCCTGGAGACCCACGTGGGAGTCGCCCATCTCGCCCTCGATCTCGGCGCGCGGCACCAGCGCGGCCACCGAGTCGATGACGATCAGGTCCAGCGCCCCGGAGCGGACCAGCATGTCCACGATCTCCAGGGCCTGCTCGCCGTTGTCCGGCTGGGAGAGGATCAGGTTGTCGATGTCGACGCCGAGCTTCTTGGCGTACTCGGGGTCGAGAGCGTGCTCCGCGTCCACGAAGGCGACCTGACCGCCGGCCTTCTGCGCGTTGGCCACGGCGTGCAGGGTCAGGGTCGTCTTGCCGGAGGACTCCGGGCCGTAGATCTCCACCACCCGGCCGCGCGGCAGGCCACCGACGCCGAGCGCGACGTCCAGCGCGGTCGAACCGGTCGAGATGACCTCGATGGGCTCCTTCGACCGCTCGCCCATGCGCATCACGGCGCCCTTGCCGAACTGTCGTTCAATCTGCGCGAGCGCGGCGTCGAGCGCCTTCTCGCGGTCGGTTCCTGCCATGGGTTCCACCCGGTTTGCTTGTGTCGATCGCTTCACGTCAAAGACGCTAACCCCTGCCACTGACAATGGGCCCCGCCGTCCTTCCGACCTGTGGACAACTCCGCACCGGCACCCCCGGCACCCCGGATTCCCGGGCCGGACCCCCATCAGAATGGATGTTCGATTTTAGTGTCAAGCGAGCCACGCCAGGGACCGGCCGTGCGCCATCGACCTCCGACGAGTGAACTTGACCGAGCCCCAGTCGGCTCTGCCCCGTCGGCTCCGACCGTTTTTGGAGCTCGCGCAGATAGGCGCGCCCTCACGGGCAGCGGTTCGGCCGCCGCCGTACGTTGCTCCCGTCACCGTCTTGCTGGGGGCCACAGCGAAATATCGTGTGCCTTCGGGTGGGCTGGTGCGTAATGATGTGGATATGTCACGTCCTTTTGAAGAGCTTGTCGCCGAAGCCGAGTCGGCTTCCGTGGAGGGCTGGGATTTCTCCTGGCTGGACGGCCGGGCGACCGAGGAACGCCCGTCGTGGGGCTATCAGCAGGCGATGAGTCGGCGGCTCGCGGTAGTGTCGGCGGCGCTCGATATCCAGACCGGTGGCGGTGAGGTCCTGGCCGGGGCGGAGAGGATGCCGCCCACGATGGCCGCGACGGAGTCCTGGCCGCCGAACGTGGCCAAGGCGACCAGGCTGCTGCACCCGCGCGGGGCGGTGGTCGTCGCCGACCCGGACGAGCCGCCGCTGCCGTTCGCCGATGAAGCATTCGACCTGGTGACCAGCCGGCATCCCGCGACGGTGTGGTGGTCCGAGATCGCGCGGGTGCTGCGACCGGGTGGGACGTACTTCGCCCAGCATGTCGGCCCCGCCAGCGTGTGGGAGCTGGTGGAGTACTTCCTGGGGCCGCAGTCCGAGGCGCGCCGGAAGCGGCACCCCGACGACGAGACCGCGGCGGCGAAGGCCGCCGGCCTGGAGATCGTCGACGTGCGCACGGAGCGGCTGAGGATGGAGTTCTTCGACGTCGGCGCCGTGATCTACTTCCTGCGTAAGGTGATCTGGACGGTGCCCGGCTTTACCGTCGAGCAGTACCGCGGACGCTTGCGCGAGCTGCACGAGAAAACCGGGGCCGAGGGCCCCTTCATCGCCCACTCCTCCAGGACCCTCATCGAGGCACGCAAGCCTGAGCGCGCGTAAGAGCCTGCGGAGGCCAGGCGTGCCTTCAGGGACGGCGGTTCGGCCGGCTGTCCCAGCGGTGGGTGGTCCATGCCCGGCGGATCGGGCTACGGACGGTGATGACCGTGTCGGCGAGGCCGAAGAAGCCGTTGACGACGGTCGTACGGCGTTCGTAGCAGCGGGTGAGCCGATGGAAGGCGTTCTGCCAGGCGGTTCGCTCGACGTGCCGCCGTTGGGCGGCCTGGACTGGCACCTTGGTCCCCTTGTGGGCGATCCGGCCACGCAACCCTCGTTCGTCGAGCGGCGCGCGTGACGTGGCCGAGTCACAGCCGGCGCCGAGGCGCACGGTGATCTCGTCAGGAAGTAGTCCGAATGCGGCCGAAAGATCCAGAGTTGGCGCCAGGAGCGGCGAGTCGTGGCAGTTGGTACCGGCCAGGACTCGGCCGATGGGGATGCCGTAGCCATCGGTCATGCCCGAACGCTTCATGGCCTGCTTGCCTCGGTCGACCGGTGAGCGTCCGGCCGCCTCACCGCCGCCGGGGGCCTTGATGATGGCCCCGTCGACGGCGATCTGGCCGAGGACGAGACCGACGATGCGGTCGTAGGCGTCGAGCGCGATCTGCTTCAGCCGGGCGAACAGCCCCGGCTGCATGCACTCGTCGTGGCGATTGCGGATGGTGGTAGCCGAGCAAGCGGAGTCCGCGACCGCCTCGTAGGCGCCCCTGTCTGCGCGACCCCTTAGTCGCGACCGCTGGTGCGCCGCGTCACGCTCCGGCGCCGGCGCTTCTCGGAGCGACGCACCAGCTCGCCCACGGCGAGCGTCACGGTCGCCACGCGGCGGGCCCAGCGGGGTCCGCCGCGCTCCGCCCACACCACACACGCACACCCGCCGACGGCAAGCAATAAGACGCCGAGCAGCAGCAGACCGATCATGTTCCTCACCCCTGCGTTCAGTCGTACGGTCCTGCCGATCGTCTCAGACCAGGAAGGGCGCCGACGGGATGTCCGACCGGCGCGGGCGCTCCGGCCGTGGGTTCAGGGCCGGAGCGGGTGCGGGCCGGCGACCGCCTCGGTGAGCAGCCGGCGGTCGGCCGGGACGGCGAGGACGCCGCGCAGGGCGGTGTCGCGTACGGCACGGGCGGGCGCGGCGCGCAGCGTCCAGGCACGGGTGGCGAGGTCGGTGCGGGCCGGCACCCGCAGGGCGTCGGCCCGGCGGGCGTGGCGCCAGGCGGTGAGCCCGCCGGGGGCCGGGCCGCCGCGCGCGGTCGCGCCGGGCAGCCGGCCCAGCGGGTGCGGCGCCTCGGCCAGTCCGCTCGGGGGCAGCGCCTCCGGGGTCCGCGCGTGCGGGTCCGACGCCTGGGACTCGGTGACCGGCCCCGGCCGCCGTTCCGGCACCACCACGTCGAGCCCCGCCCGGGCGAGCAGCAACGCGGCGCTCAGGCCGACCGGCCCGGCCCCCACCACTTCCACGGCCGGTGCCATGCCCGGCACTCCAACCGGGCCCGGCGGGACGCCGACCGGGCCCCGGGCCCCCGCCGCTCCGGCCCGGCACCTCGCTGCCCCGGCCCGGCGCCCGGTCGCCGGCGCGCTTCCGACCGGCCGTCGGCGCCGGCCGGCCACCTCCTAGGGCAGCACCGATTCCGTGTACTCGGCCAGCCGCCGCCGGAGCGCGGCGACCGGGACGCGCCCGGCGCCGGCCAGATGCGCCACCAGGTCGGCCCGGACGGCGGCGAGCAGGACGTGCGCCAGGAAACCGGCCCGGTCCGCGTCGGTGAGCTCCGCCAGACTGTCCCGCAGCACCCCGTGCCACCAGGCATAGGACGGGCTCTGGTACGGACTGGCCGCACCCGCCTCCTCCAGCGCCAGATACAGGGCCTGGTTGTCGAGCTTGGCCGTGAGCAGGGCGTCCAGCACGGCGGGGACGCGCTCGCGCGGCGGCGTCCCGGGACCGAGCGGGGCGGCTCCTTCCGCGACGGCCCGGCGCAGCGGAGCGGAGCGGCGCTCGGCGAGGGCCTGGAGCAGGCCGGTGCGATCGGTGAACGCCCGGAAGACGGTGCCCTTGCCGACGCCGGCCGCCGTGGCGACCGCGTTCATGCTCACCCCCGCGGGGCCCGCGCGGGTGAACAGTTCCTCGGCCGCGTCCAGCACGGTCTCCCGGTTGCGTACGGCGTCGGCGCGCTGCCGCGGTTCGGGCATCGGTGACCTCCCGCGCGGCCGCCTCTCCGCGCCGCGCCCGGTGCGATCTTGCAATACGGACCGACGGTCCGTATCTTCAAATGGACCGCCGGTCCGCATTCTATCGCCGCCCGGCCGCACGGTTCCGCCGTGCCCGGTGACCGAACCGCCCGCGGCCGGCGGCCCACGACGATCCGATCCCCGAGGAGACCGGCATGACCACCGAGACCCCGACCCCGGAGCACGACCCCATGACCCCCGAGCAGGTGTACCGCCACGGACTGCGCCTGCTGCTGGACAAGGACATCGACGGCTGGGTGGCCCTCTGGGACGACCGGGGCGTCTTCGAGTTCCCCTTCGCCCCCGGGGGAGCGCCGCAGCGGCTGGTGGGAAGGGCCGCCGTCGCCGCGTACATGGCCGGCTACCCCGACCGCCTCGACATCCAGGACTTCCCGTACGTCGAGATCCACCGGACCACCGATCCCGACACCGTCGTCGTGGAGATGCGCGCGACGGGGCGGGTGGTCGCCACGGACGAGCCCTATGAGATGTCCTACATCGCGGTGGTCACCGTCGTGGCCGGCCGGATCACCCGCTACCGCGACTACTGGAACCCGCTCGCCGTCCCCGCCGCACCGCGCGGCTGAGCCCGGCTCCCGCGAGCCGGGAAGGTTCCCCCTCCCCCGCCCCCGGCATCTCAGCCCCCTCGGCATCGCACAGCCTCGCGGCCTCTCGGCATCTCGGCCCCTCAGCTCAGGAGAACGACGCATGGACATGCACAGCACCCTTCTGGTGACCGGCGCGACCGGCACCACCGGCGCCCGACTGGTCCGGCGACTGGCCGAGGGCGGCCACCGGGTCCGGGCCGCCGGGCGCCGGGCCACTCCCGTCGGGGGCGCCGGTCCGGTGGCCTTCGACTGGTTCGCTCCCGCCACCCATGAGGCCGCGCTGTCCGGCGTGGCCGGGATCTATCTCGTACCGCCCATCGGCGATCCGGAGCCCGCCACCGTGATGCTGCCCTTCCTCGACCGCGCCCGGCGGGCCGGGGTACGGCGGGCGGTGCTGCTCAGCTCCTCCCTGGTACCCGGGGGCGGCCCCGGCACCGGCGCCGTCCACGCGGCGCTGGCGGAGACGTTCCCGGAGTGGGCGGTGCTGCGGCCGTCCTGGTTCATGCAGAACTTCACCGGCCGGCACCCGCACGCCGAATCACTGCGCGACGACGCCACGCTCGTCACCGCCACCGGGCACGGCCGGGTGGGCTTCATCGACGCCGAGGACATCGCCGCGGTGGCCGCCCGGGCCCTCACCGACGCCCTCCCGCACAACCGGGACTGGGTGCTGACCGGGCCCGGAACGCTCTCGTACGACGAGATCGCCGCCACCGTCGCCGGGGTGACCGGCCGGCCGGTGCGCCACCGGGCCGTCCCGGAGGCGGAGCTGCGCGAACGGCTCGCCCGGGAGCTGCCGGCGGAGTTCGCGGCGCTGCTGGCCGGGCTGGACCGCATGATCGCGGAGGGCGCCGAGGACCGGGTCACCGACGCGGTGGAGCGGGTCACCGGCCGGCCGCCGCGCTCCTTCGCCGCGTACGCCCTGGCCCACCGGGAGGCGTTCACCGCCGCCGCACGGTGAGCCCGCCCCGCCGCCTCCCGCCCGGCCCGTCACCGGGCACCGGTCGGGAACGGCCGGGTGGCGTACTGGGTGGAGTACCGGGCGGAGCTCCGTCCGGCGTGGCCCCGGGCTACTCGGAGTCGCTTCCCCGACCGTCGCCCGGACCACCCTTCCCGCCACTCTCCCGGGCCTCGTCCCGACCGTCGTCCTGGGCGGGGCGGGCCGGGGGATCCTCCCGGCCCCGGGTCCGCTCCTCCTGCTCCCGCTTGGCCCGGAGCGCCCGCTGCACCCGGGCCAGCACCAGCTCGCCGTGGCGCCGGTGACCGTGCACCCGGGGGTCGTCCATCACGGCGTACCGCTTCACATACGCGCCCAGGAACGCCTGGAGCGTGGCGACCGCCGGGATCGCGATCAGGGCGCCGACCGCGCCGAGCAGCGCCGTACCGGCGATCACCGAACCGAAGGCCACCGCGGGGTGGATGTCCACGGTCCTGGCGGTCAGCTTGGGCTGGAGCATGTAGTTCTCGAACTGCTGGTACACCACGACGAAGGCCAGCACCCACAGCGCGTACCAGGGGTTCTCGGTGAAGGCGACCAGCATCGGCAGGGCGCCCGCCAGATAGGTGCCGATGGTCGGCAGGAACTGGGAGACCAGCCCCACCCACACGGCGAGCGCGGGCGCGTACGGCACGTCGAGGACGACCAGCAGGATGTAGTGGGCGACGCCGGAGATCAGCGCCATCAGACCGCGCGAGTAGAGATAGCCGCCGGTCTTGTCGACGGCGATCTCCCAGGCACGCAGCACCTCGGCCTGCTTCGCCGGCGGCAGTACGGAACAGATGGCCCGCCGCAGCCGGGGGCCGTCGGCCGCGAAGTAGAACGAGAACAGGAAGATCGTCAGCAGCTTGAACAGCCCGCCGAGCACGGTCGCCGACACGTCCAGCACCCCGCTCGCGCTGTTCTGGACGTACTTCCGCAGCCAGTCGGAGCGCAGCAGGCTGTCCTGGACCTCCACCCGGGACAGCTCGGTGTGGAAGGTGTGGTTGGTCCAGTTGATGAGCGAGTCCAGATACTGCGGGAAGCCCTCGACCATCTGGATGATCTGACCGGCCAGCATGGAGCCGAGCAGCACCACGAACCCGGCGCTCGCCGCCAGCACCACGAAGAAGACCAGGAAGGTCGCCAGCCCCCGGCGCATTCCCCGCGCGGCCATCCGGCCGACGGCCGGTTCTATGGCCAGGGCCAGGAAGAAGGCGATCAGAATATTGAGCAGCAGTCCGATGAGCTGGTGAAAGGCCCAGTTGCCGAGCTGGAAGCAGGCGTACAGCGCGAGCGCCAGTACCAGGGCTCGGGGGAGCCAGCGGGGCATCCGGGCGGCGCCGGACGCACCGGCCGGCGCCGGGTCGCCCGCCGCCCCGGGGAGCGGCCCGGCGCTCGCCCGGCCGGGCGCCGCCGGGCCGGGGGCGGGTGTGTCGTTCTCGTCAGTCGGGGCCACGGGGCAAGTCTCCCGTACGGCACCGACAGCCGGTCGCCCGCCCCGGGGACGGGCCCGGCGGTCCGTCCCCGCGGCTCGTCCCCGGAGCCGGCCGGGCCGTCGGCACCGGTCGGCGTTGCCGACGCTCGTCCGTGCCTGCGGGCGCGTGTCCGTGCTTGTCGGCGCTCGTCGGCGCGTGTCCGTGCGCGCGGTACGTGCTGTGCCAGCCGGCGCTCGACCGTACTCGTCAGCGCTCGGCCGTACTCGTCAGCGCTTGTCGGCCGGTATGTCCACCGCCGCGCAGACCGCCCGCCACACGTCCTTCGCCTCCCAGCCGTCGGCCAGCGCCTGACGGACCGTCCGGCCGCCCAGTTCGGACATCACATGGTCCTTGGCGAAGGACTCGGCGTACGCCGCGCCGAAGTGGTCCGCCATCCGCTCCCAGAAAGTGGTCAACCGCATGATCCCCAGTATCCCGCGCCCGGGTGCGGGGCCCGGCCCGCACCGGAGTCGGGAGCGGCCGGCCGGTCCGTCAGCCCAGCGCCCGTACCCCCGCCGTGACGACCACCGCGGCGCCGACCACCACCAGGAACGGTGCGCGCAGCAGCAGGGCGACCGCCGCCGCGGCGAGTCCGGCTCCCCGGGCGTCCAGGACCAGGGCGGCGCCGTCGGAGAAGGTCTGCTGAGCGGTGAGCGCGGCCAGCAGGGCGACCGGCAGCAGCGCTGCCAGCCGCTCCACGACCGGCCGCTCCAGCGCGGTGGCGGGCACCAGCAGACCCGCCAGTTTGAGCAGGTAACAACCGCCCGCGGTCAGCCCGATCGCCATCCAGGTGTTCATCGATCCGCCCATCACCGCGCCCTCTCGCTGAGTCCGCCGGCCTCCGGCGTCTTGTCCGCCCTGGTCTCCGGGTGCGGGCTCCCCGCGCCCGGGTCCGCCCGGCGGCCCTGGTACCAGAGCACCGCCGGCGCGGCCAGCGCCGCCACCAGCACCGGCACTCCGGCGGGCAGCACCGGGAGCAGGCCCAGCCCCAGCAGGACGGCGATCCCGGCGGTGGCCCGCTCGGCCGCCGTACGGAGCATCGGGGCGAGCAGCGCCAGGAAGACCGCGGGCCCGGCCGCGTCCAGCCCCCAGGCCCGGGTGTCCCCGATCGCCTCGGCGCCCACCGCCCCGAGCAGCGTCGTCAGGTTCCACAGCACATAGAGGGTGAGCCCGGTGACCGTGAAACCGATCCGCGCCGCCCGCCGGGTCCGCTGCGCCAGGGTGACCGCCGCCGTCTCGTCGATGACCCACTGGGCGGCGGCCGGCCGCAGCGCGCGGGGCAGGGCGAGCGACCGGGAGAGCCGCAGGCCGTAGAAGGCGTTCCGGGTGCCGAGGAAGAAGGCACCGGCGGCGGCGGTGAACGGGTTGCCGCCGCCGGCCAGCGCCCCGACCAGCGCGAACTGCGAGGCGCCGGTGAAGACCAGCAGACTGAGCGCGCAGGTCTGGAGAAGGCTCAGCCCGGCGCCGTTCGAGGTCACTCCGAAGGCGAAGCCCGAGAGGCCGACGGCCACCCCGACCCCGAGCGCGTCCCGTACGACGGCCCGGTCGGAGGTTGCCCGGCCGGAAGCGGCCCGATCCGGTTCGGCCCGGACGGGTTCGGCCCGGAGGGACTCGGCGCGGCCGGAACCGGTGGCTCCGCCGGACCCTCCGCGCCGGTCGGAGGAGCGCACACGGATATCGGGTCCGGGCGGTCGTGGCGCCGGCCGGGCGGCGGGTGGGGGTGTCATCTGTTCTGGCACGTCCCGGACGCTACGGAGCGGGCCGGACGGCCGTCTTGTACGTTCTTGCGCCCCCGCCCCCCGCTCTCCCGGGCGGTCTGATCCCCGGGCCGTCAGCGCCCGGCCGCCCGCTCGCGCTGATAGGCCCCGGGCGGTACCCCGACGATCCGGGTGAAGTGCCGGTTCAGGTGCGGCTGGTCGGTGAACCCCACCGCGACGGCGGCCTCGGCCGGCGGGACGCCCCGCTCCAGCAGGCGCCGGGCGGCACGCACCCGCGCGTCGGTGAGCCAGGTGTGCGGGGGCATCCCGTACGCCGCCTTGAAGGCCCGCAGCAGGGTGAACGGCCGGGCGTCCAGTTCGGTGGCCAGCTCCGCCAGCGAGGGCGGGGCGGCCATCCGCTCCAGCAGGACGTCCCGGGCCCGGGCCGCCGAGCGGGCCCCGGCGGCCGGCGGTGTCCGTACCGGCAGGGAACCGCCGTACCGGCGCAGCAGCCGGGTCATGGCGATGCGCAGCAGGCTGTCGGCGGCGAGCGCGTTCCCCTCCTCGGCGGCCCGGTGCACCGCCCGCACCAGCCGGGCCGTCTCCTCGTCGGACACGATGGTCTCGGCGAAGCCGGCGGTGCCGCGCAGCGTGGTGGTCTCCTCCGCGATGTCCGCGATCAGCCGCGCCGACGGATAGAGGGTGGCGTACGACCAGCCCTCCGGCGCCCCGGCCCGGGCCGCGTGCGGCACCTCCGGGTTGATCATCACCACGCTGCCGCGCCGGGCCCGTACGGTGCCCTCCGGCACGATCACGTCCTCGATCCCCCGCCGGACCGCCCCGATGACGAAGCCCTCATGGCTGTGGCGGGCGAACTCATGGCGTACATAGCGGGCGCGCAGCAGATCGAGGCCGGGCACGCCGGGATACCGCCAGTGCCGTGCCCACTCGCCGTCCCGCGCGTCCCGGTCCCGCCCGAGGCGCTCGCCGTCCCGCGCGTCCCGGTCCCGCTCGACACGCCCGCTGTCCCGCGTGCCGCCGTTCTCCCGTGCCATGCCTCCATTCTGCGCCGCCCCCACCCGGCTCAGCCGGGGTGCCCCGTCTCCGGACACCGGCCACCCTCGGTGTGTTCATCTGCCCGGACGGCTGCCCGGACGGCCGCGCCCGGCAGGGCCGGCCTCCGCCGCCCGCTCCCCACAGGGCCGCTCTCCGCGACCCGCCCCACCCGGGCCGAGCCACCCGCCCGGCCCGGGACCCGGCGCCCGCCACCGGCCCCGCCGGACCGGACCACGGTGCCCGGCCACGACACCCGGTGGCCCCCGGCCACGGCAACCCGGCGCTCACGGCACCAGTGGTCACGGCGCCCGGCCCCCGCCCCCGCCCCCGCCCCCGCCACGCGCCCGACGGCGCGAGGAGCCGCTGGTCACGGCCGCGTCCGGCCGGTTGTCAGTGGCCGGGTGCACGATGGTGGGCATGGCAACAAGCGCGCTCGACGCCTTCTCCCCCGCCACCCGGAGCTGGTTCACCGGAGCCTTCAGCGCGCCCACCGCCGCCCAGGAAGGGGCCTGGCAGGCGATCGGCCGGGGGTCGGACGTGCTGGTGGTCGCGCCGACCGGCTCCGGCAAGACCCTGGCCGCGTTTCTCGCCTCGCTGGACCGGCTGGCCGCCACGCCCCCGCCGGCCGAGGCGAGGAAGCGCTGCCGGGTGCTGTACGTCTCCCCGCTCAAGGCCCTCGCCGTCGATGTGGAGCGCAATCTCCGCTCCCCGCTCACCGGCATCCGGCAGGAGGCGGTCCGGCTGGGGCTGCCGGAGCCGGAGGTGCGGGTCGGCATCCGGTCGGGCGACACCCCGGCCGCCGAGCGCCGGGCGCTCTCCACCCGGCCGCCGGACATCCTGATCACCACCCCCGAGTCCCTCTTTCTGATGCTCACCTCCGCCACCCGGGACGCCCTCGCCGGGGTGGAGACGGTGATCCTGGACGAGGTGCACGCCGTCGCCGGTACGAAGCGGGGCGCCCATCTCGCCCTCTCCCTGGAGCGGCTGGACGAGCTGCTGCCCCGACCGGCCCGGCGGATCGGGCTCTCCGCCACCGTGCGCCCGGTGGACGAGGTGGCCCGGTTCCTGGCACCGCGCGGCAAGGCGGAGATCGTCCAGCCGCCGTCCGGCAAGGAGTTCGACCTCTCGGTGGTCGTCCCGGTGGAGGATCTGGGCGAGTTGGGCGGCTCCCCCGCCACCGACTCCGGCCCCGGCGAGAAGCCGTCCATCTGGCCGCATGTCGAGGAGCGGATCGCGGATCTGGTGCAGGCGCACCGCTCCACCATCGTCTTCGCCAACTCCCGGCGGCTGGCCGAGCGGCTCTGCAACCGGCTCAACGAGATCGCCTACGAGCGCGCCACCGGCGAGCCGCTGCCCGAGGACCACTCGCCCGCCGAGCTGATGGCCCAGGCGGGCGCCGCCCAGGGCGCCCCGCCGCTGCTCGCCCGGGCCCACCACGGCTCGGTCTCCAAGGAGCAGCGGGCCCTGGTGGAGGAGGACCTGAAGGCCGGCCGGCTGCCGGCCGTGGTGGCCACCTCCAGCCTGGAGCTGGGCATCGACATGGGCGCGGTGGACCTGGTGGTCCAGGTCGAGTCGCCGCCCTCGGTGGCCTCCGGGCTCCAGCGCGTCGGCCGGGCGGGCCACCAGGTGGGCGCGGTCTCCACCGGGGTGGTCTTCCCCAAGTACCGGGGCGATCTGGTGCAGGCGGCGGTGGTGACCGAGCGGATGCGGGACGGGGCGATCGAGGCGCTGCGGGTGCCGTCCAACCCGCTGGACGTACTGGCCCAGCAGCTGGTCGCCATGGTGTCGCTGGACAGCTGGCAGGTCGACGACCTGCTGGCGCTGGTCCGGCGGGCCGCGCCGTTCGCCTCGCTGCCCGAGTCGGCGTTCACCGCGGTCCTCGACATGCTCGCCGGGCGCTACCCCTCGGACGCCTTCGCGGAGCTGCGGCCCCGGGTGGTGTGGGACCGGGTCGCCGGCACCGTCACCGGCAGGCCCGGCGCCCAGCGGCTGGCCGTCACCTCCGGCGGCACCATCCCGGACCGGGGCCTCTTCGGGGTCTTCCTGGCCGGCGCCGACCCCAAGAAGGGCGGCGGGCGCGTCGGCGAGCTGGACGAGGAGATGGTGTACGAGTCCCGGGTGGGCGACGTCTTCACCCTGGGCACCACCTCCTGGCGCATCGAGGACATCACCCGCGACCGGGTGCTGGTCTCCCCCGCGCCCGGGGTGCCGGGCAGGCTGCCGTTCTGGAAGGGCGACCAGCTGGGCCGCCCGCTGGAACTGGGCCGTGCGGTGGGCGCCTTCCTCCGCGAGGTCGGCGCCCTGTCCCCGGAGGACGCCCGGCTCCGGCTGCTCGCCGCCGGTCTGGACGCCCGGGCCGCGGAGAACGTGCTCACCTATCTGGAGGAGCAGCGCCGCGCCTGCGGCCATGTCCCGGACGACCGCACCGTCCTGGTCGAGCGGTTCCGGGACGAGCTGGGCGACTGGCGGGTGGTGGTGCACTCCCCGTTCGGCGCCCAGGTGCACGCCCCCTGGGCGCTCGCGCTGGCCGCCCGGCTCACCGAGCGGTACGGCATGGACGCCCAGGTGATGCACGCCGACGACGGGATCGTGCTGCGGCTGCCGGACGCCGATCTGATGGGCCTGGACCTGCTGGACCAGGACCCGGCCGCGCCCGGCACCGAGTACGACGGCGAGCAGGCCCCGGTCGGCGCGGCGGACGTGGTCTTCGACCGGGGCGAGGTCGACGGGATCGTCACCGACCAGGTGGGCGGCTCCGCGCTGTTCGCCTCCCGTTTCCGGGAGTGCGCCGCCCGCGCCCTGCTGCTGCCCCGCCGCAGCCCCGGCCGCCGCACCCCGCTCTGGCAGCAGCGCCAGCGGGCCGCCCAGCTGCTCCAGGTGGCCAGTGAGTTCGGCTCCTTCCCGATCGTCCTGGAGGCGGTGCGGGAGTGCCTCCAGGACGTGTTCGACGTGCCCGGCCTCCAGGAGCTGATGGGGGACATCGAGGCGCGGCGGGTCCGGCTGGTGGAGGTGACCACCACCGAACCCTCGCCCTTCGCCCGCTCGCTGCTCTTCGGCTATGTGGCGCAGTTCCTGTACGAGGGGGACTCCCCGCTCGCGGAGCGCCGGGCCGCCGCCCTCTCGCTCGACTCCCAGCTGCTGGCCGAGCTGCTGGGCCGGGCCGAGCTGCGCGAACTGCTCGACGCGGAGGTGCTGGCCGAGCTGGAGGACGAGCTCCAGTGGCGGACCGGGGACCGCCGGGTCAAGGACGCCGAGGGCGTGGCGGACGCGCTCCGGGTCCTCGGCCCGCTCACCGGCGCCGAGCTGGCCGAGCGGGGCGCGGAGGCCGGGTGGGCCGAGGAACTGGCCGGGGCGCGCCGGGCGATCCGGGTGCGGATCGGGGGCGGCGAGCACTGGGCGGCGGTGGAGGACGCGGGCCGGCTGCGGGACGCCCTGGGCACCGCCCTGCCGGTGGGTGTCCCGGAGGCGTTCACCGAGCCGGTGAAGGACCCGCTGGGCGATCTGCTGGCGCGGTTCGCCCGCACCCACGGCCCGTTCACCTCGGCCGCGGCGGCCGACCGGTTCGGTCTCGGGGTCGCGGTCACCGAGGGTGCCCTGCACCGGCTGGCCGCCGCCGGCCGGGTGGTCCAGGGCGAGTTCCATCCGGCCGGCGCCGGTCAGGAGTGGTGCGACGCCGCCGTGCTGCGCCGGCTGCGCCGCCGCTCGCTGGCCGCCCTGCGCCAGGAGCTGGAGCCGGTCCCGCCGGCCGCCCTCGCCACCTTCCTGCCCCAGTGGCAGCACCTGGGCGGGGGCGGGCTGCGCGGCATCGACGGACTGGCCCGCGCGATCGAGCAGCTCCAGGGCGCCCCGGTCCCCGCCTCCGCGCTGGAGCGGCTGATCCTCCCCTCCCGGGTGCGGAACTACACCCCCGCCCTGCTGGACGAGCTGACCACCACCGGTGAGGTCGTCTGGGCCGGCGCGGGCGCCCTGCCCGGCAAGGACGGCTGGGTCTCGCTCTATCTGGCGGACGCGGCGCCGCTGCTGCTGCCCCCGCCGCACCCGCTGGAGCTGACCGCGCTCCACGAGTCCCTGCTCGGCGTCCTCTCCGGGGGATACGGCCTGTTCTTCCGCCAGCTCGCCGAGCAGCTCCGGGCCACCACCCACCCCGGGATCACCGACCCCCAGCTCTCCGAGGCGCTCTGGGAGCTGGCCTGGTCCGGCCGGCTCACCAACGACACCCTGGCCCCGCTCCGCGCCCTGCTCGGCTCGGGCCGCACGGCCGGCTCCACCGCCCACCGCGCCCGCCGGACCGTGCCGCGCGGCCGGTACGGCACCCTGACCGCGACCGCCCGCCCCGCCTCCCGCTCCGGACCGCCCACCGTCACCGGCCGCTGGTCGCTGCTGCCGGCCCCGGAGCCCGAGCCGACCCACCGCGCCCACGCGCTGGCCCGCACTCTGCTCGACCGGCACGGGGTGGTCACCCGGGGCGCGGTGGCCGCCGAAGGCGTGGAGGGCGGCTTCTCCGCCGTCTACCG
Organism: Streptomyces pyxinae; assembly: GCF_024756275.1. Classification (GTDB taxonomy): domain Bacteria; phylum Actinomycetota; class Actinomycetes; order Streptomycetales; family Streptomycetaceae; genus Streptomyces; species Streptomyces pyxinae. The sequence goes on from NZ_JANUGQ010000015.1 coordinate 160,578, forward strand.
GGTGCTGTCCGCCTTCGAGGACAGCGGCCAGGCCCGCCGGGGCTATGTGGTGGAGGGCCTGGGCGCCGCGCAGTTCGCGATGGACGGCGCCGTGGACCGGCTGCGCGCGGCGGCGACCGCCCGGGACCGCGCCGAGCCGTCCGACGCGGCCCGTGCGGTGGTGCTGGCCGCCGCCGACCCGGCCAACGCCTATGGCGCCGCGCTGTCCTGGCCCGAGCCGCCGGCGGGCGCGAGCCACAAGCCGGGGCGCAAGGCGGGCTCGCTGGTGGTGCTGGTCGACGGCGAGCTGACCCTCTATCTGGAGCGCGGCGGCAAGACCGTGCTCTCCTGGGCCACCGAGCCGGACGACCCCCGGCTGCGGGCCGCCGCCGAGGCGCTGGCCGCCGCCGCCCGCGCCGACGCGCTGGGCACGATCACGGTGGAGCGGATCAACGGCGGGGCGGCCCTCACCTCCCCGCTCTCCGGCGTTCTGGAGGGCGCCGGCTTCCACGCCACCCCCCGCGGCCTGCGGCTGCGCCCCTGACCCGCGCGCCCCCCGGGTCCCCGGTCTCCCCGGCCGGCCCCCGGGCCCGCGGCCCCTGCTCCCGGTCTTCCCGGTATCCCACTGGGGCCCGCCCCCGGCCCGCGGGCCCGTCCCCCATCATGGAGCCATGCCCGAAGGAGACACCGTCTGGTTGACCGCCCACCGGATGCACCGGGCGCTGGCGGGCCACACGCTCACCCACGCCGATCTGCGGGTACCGCGCTTCGCCACCGCCGACCTCGCGGGCCGCACCCTGCTCGACGTCACCGCGCGCGGCAAGCATCTGCTGGCCCGGATCGAGGGCGGTCTCACCCTCCACTCCCATCTCCGGATGGAGGGCTCCTGGCGGGTCTTCGCCGCCGGCCGGCGGTGGACCGGCGGCCCCGACCACCAGATCCGGGCCGTCCTCGGCAACGACGGGCACACCGCCGTCGGCTACCGGCTCCCGGTACTCGAACTGATCCGCACCGCCGAGGAGCCGGACCGGGTCGGCCATCTGGGCCCGGATCTGCTCGGCCCCGACTGGGACGCCGCCGAGGCCGTACGCCGGGTGTGCGCCGATCCGGCCCGGCCGCTCGGCGAGGCCCTGCTCGACCAGCGCAACCTGGCCGGCATCGGCAATGTCTACAAGTGCGAGCTGGCCTTTCTGGCCCGGGCCACCCCCTGGCTGCCGGTGGGCGAGCTGCCCGCCGGGGTCCCCGAGCGGCTGATCGCCACCGCGCACCGGCTGCTGGAGGCGAACAAGCTCCGCTTCGAACGCCGCACCGCCCCGGAGAACCGCCCGGACCGGAAGCTCTACGTCTACGGCCGCAAGGACCGCCCCTGCTTCCGCTGCGGCACCCCGGTCAGCCGCTGGCAGGAGACCGATCAGGAGCGGCTCTCCTACTGGTGCCCCGGCTGCCAGCAGGGCCCCGGCCCCACCGGCTGACCCCGCGCCCCTCCCCGTACACCCGCCCGGCCCGCCGTATCCGGTATGCCCGTCCGGCACCTTCCCCGTACGTCCGTCCGGCGCCGTAGCCGGTAGGCCCGCCCGGCACCGGCCCCAAACGCCCCGCGCCGGCCCTTGCTTCCCCGCTTCCCGGCGCCGGCGCGTACGCCGTCCCGCACGGATCACACGGCCCCTGCCGCAGCGCCCCGGGCAATCGCGCCCCTCGCCACCGCCCCACCCCGCTCCCGGACACGACAAAGCGGCCGGCTCTCCGGCCGACCGCCGCCCCCGCACCGCTCTCAGCCGCCGCTCTCACGCAGGCGAACCCCCGCGCCCGCCGCGTCCGGCGTCCCCAGCTCCACCCTCTGCCCCAGCCGCGCCCGCCTCGGCGCCCGCGCCGCCGCCACATGCACCGGCAGCAGGCTCAGCCCCCAGCCGCCCGCCGCCAGCGTGGCCTCCACCACCCCCGCGTGCTGCGGCGCCAGGGCCAGTCTCAGCACGGCCCACCACCACACCCCGCCGGTGACCAGCGCGAGCGCCAGCAGTGATATGCGTCGCCCCGCCATGCCCGCCTCCTCCGGTCGGCGCCGCGCCCGGGGCGCTCACCGGACGGGAGGCAAGCCGGAACACGTCCGGCGCAGCCTTCCCATCCGGTCCTCCCACCACACGCGGCCGGCGCCCGTACCGGCGCCGGTCACCCGGTGGTGTGTCGCGCACCCCGGCCGGGGAAGTCCCCCGGCCGTCAGACGGTCTCGGCCTGGAACATCCAGTGGTGCTTCTCCAGATCGGCCGTGAGGGCGATCAGCAGGTCCTGGGTCACCGGGTCCGGCTCGTCGGTGGCCCGCACGCGCTCCCGCATCCGGCCGACACAGGCGCTCAGCGCGCTCACCATGATGTCGACCGCGTCGGCGTCCTTGATCCAGCCCTCGGGGACCTCATTGATGCCGCTGTCGGAGGCGACGGTCGAGGCGCGGCCGTCCGGGGTGATACCCAGCGCGGAGGCGCGCTCGGCCACCGTGTCGGAGTGGGTGCGCGCCGTGGTCACGACCTCGTCGAGCTGAAGGTGAATGGAGCGGAAGCGCGGTCCGATGACGTTCCAGTGGACCTGCTTGGCCACCAGGGACAGGTCGACCACATCGACCAACGCGCCCTGCAGCGCTTCGCCGACGACCTTGAGGTCGGCTTCGGGCAGGGTGCTCTTGACGACAGACATCCGAATCCTCCATTTCCGGCGGTGGGCATGGTCACCGCATGTACGCCCACCTTTACACATATGACCTGAAACGGGCATTTCGCATAAGCGAAAGCCCCGGTCGGCACTCGGGTACCCGACCGGGGCTCGGCTCAAAACAGCGTCGACCAGGGGAAGAAGCAGGAAAAAGCGGCCCCGCCGGGTCAGGCGAACCTCACCGACCCCGATCGGAACCGCTCCTCCGGGCAGCGCCCAGACCGGGCGCGGAAGATCGCTCAGGCGGCGACCACGTCGACCGCCTCGGCGGGCGCCTTGATGGTCACCCGCTCCGTCGGCACACCGGTCACCGACGTGACGGACAGCGAATTGAGCATCGGACGCACCGGCGCGGGCACCGGCTCGCTCGCCGCTGCCGACTCGGCCAGCTCCGCCAGCGAGAGCTCGTCGCTCACTTCCCGCATGAGCTCGGACATCCGTACGTCAAGCGCGTCGCAGATCGCGGAGAGCAGCTCGGAGGAAGCCTCCTTCTGCCCCCGCTCCACCTCGGAGAGATAGCCGAGTGAGACTCGGGCGGACGAGGAGACTTCGCGCAGAGTACGGCCCTGGCGCTGGCGCTGCCGACGCAGCACGTCACCCAGCAGGCGACGGAGCAGAATCATCGGTGGCTCCCTCCTCGGACCGCGTAGCCGCTTCCTTCACGCCCCACCGTACCGCCTCGCGACGCGGCCGTGCGGGGAGCGATGTCGTGTTCTCTCAGGGCTGCAAACATCAAATCCCCCCGTTCTGTTCCGTATCCTGTGCCCGCGCATTTTCCGTGAGTTCAGTGGCGAGCAGGTCGAGCACGCTCCGTACACTTTCTTTACGGATTTCCGTCCGGCAGCCGTTCAACCGCAACTCACGGACTTTCCCGCTGGGGGCCGCCTCAAGCGCCCCGCCGGCCCCGGTGGCCTCACCGACCCCGGCCTCCGGCGGTCCGCAGACCGCCACGAAGACCGTGCCGACCGGCCGGCCGTCCTGCGCCTCGGGCCCCGCGACGCCGGTCGTCGCCAGCCCCCAGTCGGCGCCCAGCCGGGCCCGGACACCCGCCGCCATCTGCGCGGCCACCGCCGGATCGACCGCCCCGCGCTCCGCCAGCAGCTCGGCGTCGACCCCGAGCAACTCGTGCTTGAGCGCCGTCGCGTACGCCGTCACCGAGCCCCGGAACGACCGTGAGGCTCCCGGGACGGAAGTGAAGGCGGCGGCGACCAGGCCACCGGTCAGCGACTCGGCCACCGCCACGGTCTGGTCACGCTCAGCGAGCAGCCGGAGCACCCGGGCGGCGGCCGTCACCGCACCGGCTCCGCAGCGGCCCGCTCGGCGGCCAGCCCCTTGCGGCGCAGCACCACCGCCTGCCGCACATAGTCGAGCCCGGTGGCGACGGTCAGCACCACCGCCACGGCCATCACCCAGAACCGCAGGGTGGCCAGCGGGCCGGTGAGCGCCAGTACGTACATGCCGACCGCGGTGCCCTGCGCCAGGGTCTTGAGCTTGCCGCCCCGGCTGGCCGGGATCACCCCGTGCCGGATCACCCAGAAGCGCATCAGCGTGATGCCCAGCTCCCGGAAGAGGATCACCCCCGTCACCCACCAGGGCAGATCCCCGAGCCCGGACAGACAGATCAGCCCGGCCGCCATGATCGCCTTGTCCGCGATCGGATCCGCGATCTTCCCGAAGTCGGTGACCAGGTTGTACGTCCGGGCCAGATGGCCGTCGAAGACGTCGGTGATCATGGCGACGGCGAACGCCGCCCACGCCCAGGCCCGCCAGGCGGGGTCGTAACCGCCGTCCTGGAGGAGCAGCATCACGAAGCCGGGCACCAGCACCAGCCGGACCATGGTGAGGATATTGGCGATGTTCCACAGGCTGGCCTGGTTGACGGCCGCAGCCCCCAGCTTGCCGCCGGGCGCCGGCCTACCCGAACCGCCCGCAGCGGATGCCGGGACTCCGGTCATCTGACTGCCTCCTCGACACGACACTCGGCCATGAGGTCGACGCCTTCCGTGCCCACGACCCTGGCCCTGACCATACGGCCCGGTGCCAGGCCCGCGCCGTCGGCGAAGACCACCTGGCCGTCGGTCTCGGGCGCCTGGTGGGCCGCCCGGCCGACCGCGGCGTCCTCGCCCGCGGCCACCGCCTCGGGGCCGGCGACCGACTCGACCAGCACCTCCATGGTCTCGCCCAGCCGCTCCTCCGCGCGCTGCGCGGTGAGCTCCTCGGCCAGCCGGGAGAGGTGGGCCAGCCGCGCGTCGATCACGTCCTGGTCGAGCTTCCGCTCGTAGCCGGCGGCCTCGGTGCCGTCCTCGTCGGAGTAGCCGAAGACGCCGATCGCGTCGAGCCGGGCGTGGGTGAGGAACCGCTCCAGCTCCGCGAAGTCCTCCTCGCTCTCGCCGGGGAAGCCGACGATGAAGTTGGACCGCACCCCGGCCAGCGGCGCCTTGGAGCGGATGGTGTCCAGCAGCTCCAGGAACCGGTCGGTGTCCCCGAACCGGCGCATCGTGCGCAGCACGGCGGGCGCCGAGTGCTGGAAGGACAGGTCGAAGTAGGGCGCCACCTTCTCGGTGGAGGTCAGCACGTCGATGAGGCCGGGCCGCATCTCGGCGGGCTGGAGGTAGCTGACCCGCACCCGCTCGATCCCGTCGACCGCCGCCAGCTCCGGCAGCAGGCTCTCCAGGAGCCGGATGTCACCGAGGTCCTTGCCGTAGGAGGTGTTGTTCTCGGAGACCAGCATGACCTCCTTCACCCCCTGCTCGGCCAGCCAGCGGGTCTCACCCAGCACGTCGGAGGGGCGGCGCGAGACGAAGGAGCCGCGGAAGGACGGGATGGCGCAGAAGGAGCAGCGCCGGTCGCAGCCGGAGGCGAGCTTCACCGAGGCGACCGGGCTGGTGTCGAGCCGGCGGCGCAGCGGGGCACGCGGCCCGGAGGCGGGCGCCAGCCCCTCGGGCAGGTCGCTGGGGGCGCCGTGCCCCGGCAGGGCGACCTCGGCGGCGGCCTCCTGGCGCTTCACCGGGCTCAGCGGCAGCAGCTTGCGGCGGTCGCGCGGGGTGTGCGGGGCGTGGACGCCGCCGCCCAGGATGGTGCGCAGCCGGTCGGAGATGTCGGCGTAGTCGTCGAAGCCGAGCACCCCGTCGGCCTCGGGCAGCGCCTCGGCCAGCTCCTTGCCGTACCGCTCGGCCATGCAGCCGACCGCGACCACGGCCTGGGTGCGCCCGTGGTCCTTGAGGTCGTTGGCCTCAAGGAGGGCGTCGACGGAGTCCTTCTTGGCGGCCTCCACGAAGCCACAGGTGTTGACGACGGCGACGTCCGCGTCGGCGGCTTCCGGTACGAGCTCCCAGCCGTCCGCCGCCAGGCGGCCTGCGAGCTCCTCCGAGTCCACCTCGTTACGGGCGCAGCCAAGAGTGACAAGGGCGACGGTACGGCGTTCGGGCATGGACTCAAGACTACTTCGTCCCCCCGACAGCTCCGTCGCGCAGGGTCACCCGCCCGCCACCGGTCGCCCGGCACCGGCGGTCGTGCCGCCCGGACGGCCCGCCCGGCCGCCCGGTCCGGTGGCTCCCGCGGCCTCCGCCGGCGCTCCCGAAAACCGGAAAGAGGCACCGGCCGGTCTCCGGGCCCGGTCCCGCGACCGGCCGCACGCGCCGCGTCCCCCGGGCCCGGAGGCACGGGGGACGCGGCGAGACGAGACGGTGGCGGTGGCCCGGACCGGTGCCGCCCACGGCCGACGGCGGCCGGCCCGGACAGTACCGCACAGGGCCGACAGCACCGGCGCGGTCCGGACCGGATCGCCCGGATCACCCGGCCTGCGGGTCGCCCTTGCCGTAGGAGAGCCGCTCGACCTGACCGGTCTCGAACTGGTCCTCGACCTTCTTGCCGTTGACGAACAGCTCGATCGCCCCGGCGTTCCCGAGGATCAGGTCCAGCCGCTCGGCGTCCTGGTAGGTCTTGGACTCGCCCTTCTCCAGCAGCCCGTCGAAGAGCAGCCGGCCGTCGGCGGCCTTCACCGAGATCCAGCTCTTGTCGTCCACGGCGGTCAGCTTGACCGTCACCTTGTCCTTCGGGACCGCCGCGACGGCGCTCTCGGTGGGGGCCGGGGCCGTGGGCCGGTGCGGCTTCGGGGAGGTGCTGGGCCGGTGCCCGGCCGTCGGCCCCTCGGCCACCTGGGTGGCGCGCGACTCGGCCTCGTCCCCGTTCATCAGGGTGAAGCCGACGAAGCCGATCACCGCGACGATCGCCGCGACCATCGCCGCCGTCCAGTTCGGGCGCCGCCGCTCCGGGCGGATGCGCTCCGCCTCGAAGAGCGGTGCCGCGGGCGTGGGCGCCGGGGCGCCCCCGTGATCGGCGTCGTACCGTTCGACGAGCGGCGCGGGGTCGATGCCGACGGCGCGGGCGAGGGTCCGGATGTGCCCCCGGGCGTACACATCGCCGCCGCACCGCGAGAAGTCGTCCTCCTCCAGACCGCGCACGATGGGGATGCGCACCCGGGTGGAGGCGCTGATCTCCTCGACACTCAGCCCCGCGTCGATGCGCGCCTGTTTCAGGACGCCGCCGATCGAGGGGCGGTCGTCGTCCCAGTCGCGCGCGTCGTCCCCGGTGGCCGACTCGCGCCGCTCGCGCCGGGTGAACCCGCTCTTCCTGCCGGATCCACGGGACGTGCCGGACTCACCGGGCGCCTCAGCGGCGGGCGGGTCGTCGGCCGGCACGTCGTCACCGGTGAACGCGGCGGCCCCGGCGGGCGCGTCGGAGCCGGCCCGCTTCCCGCGCCGGCGCGGCGAGCGAGCCGTCGTGGGCGTGGGCTTCTCGGGCGAGTCGTCGGTCGAAGGACGGTCGTCTTCGGGGGAGTTGCCGATGGACACGAGAGCGCCTTTCGAGCGTGTAACCACCTGCTGGAGGTTCAGTCTATGGGTGGTACGAAAGGGTGGAGCAACCGGACGGACGCACTTTGTACGCCATCGGAATGGCATCGGTGCGGCGGGTGTCCGGAGGACGGGCCGGCCGGCGCCCGTCCTCTCGTCCAACCTGACGTATCACCGGCGGAAACGGTTGCTCGCCGTTCCCGTACGGAACAGACTTCTACCCGCTGGACTCCCCGCGGATGACAGCGAGTACGCCATCCAGCTCATCCGGCTTGACGAGCACGTCCCGCGCCTTGGACCCCTCGCTCGGACCGACGATGTCGCGCGACTCCATCAGGTCCATCAGCCGGCCGGCCTTGGCGAAGCCCACCCGCAGCTTGCGCTGGAGCATCGAGGTGGAGCCGAACTGGGTGGAGACGACCAGCTCGGCGGCCTGGCAGAGCAGGTCCAGGTCGTCGCCGATGTCCTCGTCGATCTCCTTCTTCTGCTTGCCGCCGGTGGTGACGTCCTCCCGGAAGACCGGGGTCATCTGGTCCTTGGTGTGCCGGACGACCGCCTGGACCTCCTCCTCGGTGACGAAGGCGCCCTGCAACCGGGTCGGCTTGCCCGCGCCCATCGGCAGGAAGAGCCCGTCGCCCTTGCCGATGAGCTTCTCCGCGCCCGGCTGGTCCAGGATGACCCGGCTGTCGGCGAGCGAGGAGGTCGCGAAGGCCAGCCGGGAGGGGACGTTCGCCTTGATCAGGCCGGTCACCACGTCGACCGAGGGCCGCTGGGTGGCCAGCACCAGATGGATGCCGGCGGCCCGGGCGAGCTGGGTGATCCGGACGATCGCGTCCTCCACGTCCCGGGGCGCCACCATCATCAGGTCGGCCAGCTCGTCCACGATCACCAGCAGATACGGATACGGCTGGAGCTCGCGCTCGCTGCCCGCCGGCGGGGTGACCTTGCCCGCCCGGACGGCCCGGTTGAAGTCGTCGATGTGCCGGAAGCCGTAGGCCGCCAGGTCGTCGTAGCGGAGGTCCATCTCGCGCACCACCCACTGGAGCGCCTCGGCGGCGCGCTTGGGGTTGGTGATGATCGGGGTGATCAGGTGCGGGATGCCCTCGTACGCGGTGAGCTCCACCCGCTTGGGGTCGATCAGCACCATCCGGACGTCCTCCGGAGTGGCTCGTATCATCACGGAGGTGATCAGGCAGTTGATGCAGGAGGACTTGCCGGATCCGGTGGCACCGGCCACCAGCACATGCGGCATCTTCGCCAGATTGGCCATCACATAGCCGCCCTCGACGTCCTTGCCGAGCGCCACCAGCATCGGGTGGTCGTCCTCGGCGGCGTCCGCGAGCCGCAGCACGTCCCCGAGGTTGACCATCTCCCGGTCGGTGTTGGGGATCTCGATGCCCACGGCGGACTTGCCGGGGATGGGCGAGATGATCCGGACGTCCGGGCTGGCGACGGCGTAGGCGATGTTCTTGGTCAGGGCGGTGATCCGCTCGACCTTGACCGCCGGGCCGAGCGCCACCTCGTACCGGGTGACCGTGGGCCCCCGGGTGAAGCCGGTGACGTCGGCGTCCACCTTGAACTCGGTGAAGACGTTCCGCAGCGCGGCCACTATGGCGTCGTTGGCGGCGCTCCGGGTCTTGCCGGGGCCGCCCCGCTCCAGCAGGTCGAGCGAGGGCAGCGCGTACGTGATGTCCCCGGCGAGCCGGAGCTGTTCGGCACGGGCCGGCAGCGACGAGGACTCGTCCCGCGCCGGCGCCGGCTTGGTGAGGTCCGGTACGGACCCGTTGGCCGCTTCACCGGCGTCTCCGCCGTCCGCCCCGCCGGCGCGCTCGGCGTCGCGCGCCGGTGGTACGGCCGCCCGGCTCCCGCGCCCGGCGGCGCCGGAGCGCTCGGGAGCGCCGCCCTCGTCCGGGGATCCGGCGGCCCCGGCGGCGGTCCCGGCGGCGCGCGTCCGGTCGCCGGTGACCTCGCGGGTGAGGTCGGCGACCACCGGGGAGGGCGGCATGCCGTTGAGCACCGCCCCGTCGAGCGCGGCGGCAGCGGCGGCGGCCACGTCGACCGCCTCCTGGGAGTGCGCGGAGCGGGGCCGGCGGCGCCGGGTGAGCGCCTCCGCCTCGGCTCCCTCGGCGTCGTACGGACCGGCGCCCACGGCAGGCGCACGCCGGCGCGTACGGGGGCGCGCGGGCGCTTGGCCAGGTGCCCCTTCCTCGTCCCACGCCCCGTCCTCGCCGGGCAGTACGGAGCCGGCCGGATCGTCGTAGGTCTCGACGATGCCCAGCCGTACGCCCAGCGCCCGCAGCCGGCGCGGGATGGCGTTGACCGGGGTGGCCGTGACGACCAGCAGCCCGAAGACGGTGAGCAGCACCAGGATCGGTACGGCGAGGATCTCGCTCACCAGGAAGCTCAGCGGGGTGGCGGCGGCCCAGCCGATCAGCCCGCCGGCGTCCTGGAGCACCTCGACGCCCTGGCTGCGGGCGGGTGCCCCGCAGGCGATGTGCACCTGGCCCAGCACGCCGACGACCAGCGCGGAGAGCCCGATCACGATCCGGCCGTTGGCCTCGGGCTTCTCGGGGTGCAGGATCAGCCGCACCGCGATCGCGCCGACCAGCAGCGGCGCCAGCAGGTCCAGTCGGCCGAAGGAGCCGGTGACCAGGATGCCGATCAGATCACCGACCGGTCCGCGCAGGTGCGCCCAGGTGCCGGCGGCGACGATCAGCGCGACACCGAGCAGCAGCAGGGCGAGCCCGTCCTTGCGGTGGGCCGGGTCCAGTCCCTTGGCGCCCCGGCCTATGCCGCGGAACACGGCGCCGACGGCGTGCGCCAGGCCCAGCCAGAGGGCGCGCACCAGCCGGAACACGCCCCAGCCGGCGGAGGGCACCGGTTTGGGCGGTGCCTTCCTCGCGGGCGCCCGCTTGGCGGGGGCCCTTTTCGCCGGTGCCGCCCGCTTCGCCGGGGCCGCCTTCCGGGCGGGCTTCGCCGCCGCCCTCGCGGGGGGCTTGGCGGCGGTCTTCTTCGCGGGGGGCATGCCGGGCACCACCTGGTTCGTCGCTCCGGATGTCGTACGGCCGGTTCGCGGCCTCGCGGCGCCCGCCGTGCCCCGGGGACGGGTGCGGGAGGTGCGTGAGACCGTGGTGGTGAGGTTACCGGGGTGGGCCCCGGTGGACACGTGTGCCCACCGCTTCACCCGTTCGTGTCGGGTGATGGCCCCCCGGAATTGACGCCCCGCCACTCGAACGGGTCCCGGCGGGCGTTGGTCCAGGTCAGACGCCCTGTCAGCGCCTGCGATGGAATCAGTGCGGCGGCGTCAGCGGCCCGGCGCCGTTGCCCGTGCCGGGCTCCAGGGCGTCGAGCGCCCGGCGCAGACCGGTCAGCTTCCGCTCCAGATGGGCGGCGGTGGCGACGGCGGCGGCGTCCGCCGACTCGTCGTCCAGCTGCTTGGAGAGCGCCTCGGCCTGCTCCTCGACCGCCGCCAGGCGCGCGGAGAGCTCGGCGAGCAGTCCGGCGGACTCCCGCGCACCGCCCTCGGCGCCGCCCTCCAGCTGGAGCCGGAGCAGCGCCGCCTGCTCCCGGAGCTGACAGTTCTTCATGTACAGCTCGACGAAGACGGAGACCTTGGCGCGCAGCACCCACGGGTCGAACGGCTTGGAGATGTAGTCCACCGCGCCGGCCGCGTACCCCCGGAAGGTGTGGTGCGGCCCGTGGTTGATCGCGGTCAGGAAGATGATCGGGATGTCGCGGGTCCGCTCCCGGCGCTTGATGTGCGCGGCGGTCTCGAAACCGTCCATCCCCGGCATCTGGACGTCCAGCAGAATGACCGCGAAGTCGTCCGTCAGCAGCGCCTTGAGCGCTTCCTCCCCTGACGATGCCCGTACCAGCGTCTGATCGAGCGCGGAGAGGATCGCCTCCAGCGCCAGCAGATTCTCCGGCCGGTCATCGACCAGGAGGATCTTGGCCTTCTGCACCATGGCCCGTCCTCCTCGCCCCGGCAAGTGGCCGGGCGCCGCCCCAGGGGACGACTCCCTTACGCCGTCCTTCCTTGTGCCGGTCATGGTAGCCGCACCCCGCCCGTCACCACACCCTGTCACCGCGATGTCACCGTGCACGTAGCGGAAACGCGGCGCCGGGCCAGAAGGTTCCCCGCCCGGGGGCCTCTCACACGCCTTCGGGCGGGTCACCTCAGCAACTCGCCACCTCCCGGGCCGCGTCCTGTCACTCCCCCCGCATCCACTGCTCCATCACCGACAACAGGTGATCGGCTTCGACCGGTTTCGTAACGTAATCGGAGGCGCCGGACTCGATGGCCTTCTCCCGGTCGCCCTTCATCGCCTTGGCGGTCAGCGCGATGATCGGCAGCCCGGCGAACTGCGGCATCCGGCGGATGGTGGTGGTGGTCGCGTAGCCGTCCATCTCCGGCATCATGATGTCCATCAGCACCACCGCCACGTCGTCGTGCTGCTCCAGCACCTCGATGCCCTCGCGGCCGTTCTCCGCGTACAGCACCGAGAGGCCGTGCTGCTCCAGCACGCTGGTGAGCGCGAAGACATTGCGGATGTCGTCGTCGACGATGAGCACTTTCTCGCCACTGAACGAGATGCCGGCGCGCGACTCCGTCTCCGCTCCCTCCACCGCCCAGGCCGGCTCCTGCCCCGGCGCGGACGACGCGGACCCGGCATCCGCCCCGGCGGTCGCGGCGCCGTCGCCGCCGGCCCGTACCGCTTCCGCCGCCGCGGTGTCCGCCGGCGCGGCCGGCAGCGCGCGCCGGGCGGCGCGGGCCTCGCCCCGGGGCCGCCGGCGGTGCCGGAACAGCGCGCCCGGCCGGCCCCGCCCGCCCGCGGGATCCGCCGCCGGGAACCCGTCCTCGGCAAGTCCGTACTCCGGGTCGTCCGGCTCGCCGCCCGGCTGCCCGAGGCCGGGAGCCGAGGGCAGCTCGCTGGGGTGCAGCGGCAGATAGAGGGTGAAGGTCGAGCCCCGCCCCGGCTCACTGGCGGCGTGGATCTCCCCGCCCAGCAGCCGGGCGATCTCCCGGCTGATCGACAGCCCGAGCCCGGTACCGCCGTACTTGCGGCTGGTGGTGCCGTCGGCCTGCTTGAACGCCTCGAAGATCACCCGCATCTTGCTCGCCGCGATGCCGATCCCGGTGTCGGTGACCGAGAAGGCGATCAGCTCCGCGTCCGGCTCACGCAGCGAACCGGCCTCCAGAAGCTGTTCCCGGATCGACTGCGGGACGTCCGCCCTGGCCGGCCGGATGACCAGCTCCACCGCCCCGCCGTCGGTGAACTTCACCGCGTTGGAGAGCAGATTGCGCAGCACCTGGAGGAGCCGCTGCTCATCGGTGTGGAGCGTGGCGGGCAGCTCGGGCGAGACCCGCACCGAGAAGTCGAGCCCCTTCTCCGCGGTGAGCGGCCGGAAGGTGGCCTCCACGTAGTCCACCAGCTGGACCAGGGCGATCCGGGTCGGGCTCACGTCCATCTTGCCCGCCTCGACCTTGGAGAGGTCCAGGATGTCGTTGATCAGCTGGAGCAGATCGGAGCCGGCCCCGTGGATCGTCTCCGCGAACTCGATCTGCTTGGGCGAGAGATTGCCGTCGGCGTTGTCGGCGAGCAGCTTCGCCAGGATCAGCAGCGAGTTGAGCGGTGTCCGCAGCTCGTGCGACATATTGGCGAGGAACTCGGACTTGTAGCGCATGGAGACGGCGAGCTGCTCGGCCCGCTCCTCCAGCACCTGCCGGGCCTCCTCGATCTCGGTGTTCTTCACCTCGATGTCGCGGTTCTGCTGGGCCAGCAGCTCGGCCTTGTCCTCCAGCTGGGCGTTGGAGTCCTGGAGCGCCTTCTGCCGGTTCTCCAGCTCCGCCGAGCGCTCGCGCAGCTGCTCGGTCAGCTCCTGGGACTGCTTCAGCAATACCTCGGTCTTGGTATTGACACTGATGGTGTTGACGCTGGTGGCGATCATCTCCGCGATCTGGTTGAGGAAGTCCCGCTGGATGTGGGTGAACGGCTGGAACGAGGCCAGCTCGATCACGCCGAGGACCTTCCCCTCGAAGAGCACCGGCAGCACGATCACATGGGCCGGTGCCGCCTCCCCCAGACCGGAGGAGATGCGCAGATACCCGGGCGGCACATTGACCTGGATGGTCCGCTTCTCCTCCGCCGCCGTACCGATCAGCGTCTCCCCGGGGCGGAAGGAGGTGGGCATCGAGCCGGCCGAGTAGCCGTAGCTGCCGCGCATGCACAGCTCGTACGCGCTCTCGCCGTCGGTCTGGGTCGCCAGCTCGGCGCCGCCCCCGCCGCCGGTCGGCATCGCCAGGAAGAACGCCCCGTGCTGCGCGGAGACCACCGGCGTCAGCTCGCTCATGATCAGCGAGGCCACGTCGTCCAGGTCGCGCCGGCCCTGCATCAGACCGGAGATCCGGGCCAGATTGCCCTTCAGCCAGTCCTGCTCCTCATTGGCGAGGGTGGTGTCGCGCAGATTGGCGATCATCTTGTTGATGTTGTCCTGAAGCGCCTGGATCTCGCCGGAGGCGTCCACGTCGATCTTCAGATTGAGGTCGCCGCGGGTCACCGCCGTGGCGACCGCCGCGATGGCCCGCACCTGCCGGGTCAGGTTCCCGGCCATCTCGTTCACCGACTCGGTGAGGTCCCGCCAGGTGCCGTCCACGTCCCGCACCCGGGCCTGGCCGCCGAGGATGCCCTCGGTGCCCACCTCACGGGCCACCCGGGTCACCTCCTGGGCGAAGGACGAGAGCTGGTCGACCATCGTGTTGATGGTGTTCTTCAGCTCCTGGATCTCGCCGCGCGCGTCGATGTCGATCTTCTTGGTGAGATCGCCCTTGGCGATGGCGGTGGTGACCGTGGCGATCTGCCGCACCTGACCGGTGAGATTGGACGCCATCGAGTTCACCGACTCGGTCAGGTCCTTCCAGGTGCCGGAGACCCCGGGCACCCGGGCCTGACCGCCCAGCTCGCCCTCGGTGCCCACTTCCCGGGCCACCCGGGTCACCTCGTCCGCGAACGATGAGAGCGTGGTCACCATGGTGTTGACCGTGTCGGCCAGCTCCGCGACCTCGCCGCGCGCCTCCACCGTGACCTTCTTGGTCAGGTCGCCGTTGGCCACCGCCGCCGACACCCGGGAGATGTTCCGCACCTGCGAGGTCAGGTTGTTCGCCATGACATTGACGTTGTCGCTGAGGTCCTTCCAGATGCCGGTCACCCCGCGCACCCGGGCCTGGCCGCCGAGGATGCCCTCGGTGCCCACCTCACGGGCCACCCGGGTCACCTCGTCCGCGAAGTTCGACAGCTGGTCCACCATCGTGTTGACCGTGGTGACCAGATCGAGGATCTCGCCCCGGGCGTCGACCGTGATCTTCTTCGACAGATCGCCCATGGCGACCGCCGTGGTGACCTCCGCGATGTTCCGCACCTGGGACGTCAGATTGTTCGCCATCATATTGACGGACTGAGTGAGGTCCTTCCAGGTGCCCGACACCCCCTGGACCTGCGCCTGGCCCCCGAGGATGCCCTCGGTGCCCACCTGGCGGGCCACCCGGGTCACCTGCTCCGCGAAGCTGGACAGCTGGTCCACCATCGTGTTCAGGGTGTTCTTCAGCTCCAGGATCTCGCCCCGGGCGTCCACGCCGATCTTCTGCGACAGATCACCCCGCGCCACCGCCGTCGCCACCTGGGCGATGTTGCGGACCTGGGCGGTGAGGTTCTCCGCCATGAAGTTCACCGAGTCGGTCAGGTCCCGCCACACCCCGGCGACCCCCGGCACCTTCGCCTGGCCGCCCAGCCGGCCCTCGGTGCCCACGTCCCGGGCCACCCGGGTCACCTGCTCCGCGAACGCCGAGAGCTGGTCGACCATGGTGTTGATGGTGTTCTTCAGCTCCAGGATCTCGCCCCGGGCGTCCACATCGATCTTCTGCGACAGATCGCCCCGCGCCACCGCCGTCGTGACCTGGGCGATCTGCCGCACCTGGTCGGTCAGGTTCCCGGCCATGAAGTTGACCGAGTCGGTCAGCTCCTTCCAGGTGCCGGAGGCCCCGGGCACCACCGCCTGACCGCCGAGCCGGCCCTCGGTGCCCACGTCCCGCGCCATCCGGGTCACCTGGTCCGCGAAGGACGACAGCTGCGCCACCATCGTGTTGACGGTGTTCTTCAGCTCCAGCATCTCGCCGGCCACGTCCACCGTGACCTTCTGCGACAGATCGCCGTTGGCCACCGCCGTCGTCACCTGCGCGATGTCCCGCACCTGGCCGGTGAGGTTGTGGAACGCCGCGTTCACCGAGTCGGTCAGGTCCTTCCACGTCCCCGCCGCGCCCGGCACCTCCGCCTGACCGCCGAGCCGGCCCTCCACGCCGACCTCCCGGGCCACCCGGGTCACCTCGGAGCCGAACGCGGAGAGCTGGTCCACCATCGTGTTGACGGTGTTCTTCAGCTCCAGCATCTCGCCGGCCACGTCCACCGTGACCTTCTGCGACAGATCGCCGTTGGCCACCGCCGTCGTCACCTGCGCGATGTCCCGCACCTGCGTGGTCAGATTGCGGAAGACCGTGTTCACGGAGTCCGTGAGGTCCTTCCAGGTGCCGGCGGCCCCCGGCACCTGCGCCTGGCCGCCCAGCGAACCCTTGGCGCCGACCTCGCTCGCCACCCGGGTCACCTCGTCGGCGAACGTCCGTAGCGTCTCCGTCATCTGATTGATGGTGTCCGCCAGCTGCGCCACCTCGCCGCGCGCGCTCACCGTCACCTTCTGCGACAGATCGCCGTTGGCCACCGCCGTGGTGACCTCCGCGATCCCCCGCACCTGCGAGGTCAGATTCCCCGCCATCGTGTTGACCGAGTCGGTGAGATCCTTCCACACCCCGGCCACACCCGGCACCTCGGCCTGGCCGCCCAGCTCGCCCTCCGTACCGACCTCCCGGGCCACCCGGGTCACCTCGGAGGAGAACGAGGACAGCTGGTCCACCATCGTGTTGACGGTGTTCTTCAGCTCCAGCATCTCGCCGTCCACGTGGACGGTCACCTTGCGGGACAGATCACCCTTGGCCACCGCCGTGGTGACCAGCGCGATGTCCCGCACCTGGGCGGTCAGCCGGTACGCCATGGTGTTGACCGAGTCCGTCAGGTCCCGCCAGGAACCCGACACGCCCCGCACCTGCGCCTGGCCGCCCAGCTTGCCCTCGGTGCCGACCTCCAGCGCCACCCGGGTCACCTCGTCGGTGAACGACGACAACTGGTCGACCAGGTTGTTCACCGTACGGGCGACCTTCAGGAACTCGCCGCGCAGCGGCCGGGCCCCGCCTCCCGGGCCCTCCGAGCGCAGCTCCATCCGCTGCTCCAGATCGCCCTCCGCGACCGCCGTGAGCACCCGGCCCACCTCGGAGACCGGGCGGGTCATGTCGTCCACCAGCGCGTTCGCCGCCTCGATGGCCTGCGCCCAGGCGCCCTGGCTGGCCCCGACCGCCAGCCGCTCGGAGAGCTTGCCCTCGCGCCCCACCACCCGGCGCACCCGGGACAGCTCGCCCGTCAGATGCAGCTTCCGGTCCGCGACCTCGTTGAAGACGGCGGAGATCTCCGCCAGGATCCCGTCCCCGGACACGGTCAGCCGCCGGCGGAAATTCCCGTCCCGCATCGACACCAGGGCCGCGAGCAGCTGCTCCAGCGAGGCGGCGTCCACCTCGACGGTCCCGCCGCTCCGGGGCCGTCCGCCCTTCGCGCGCGGGCTTCCGCCACGCGCCGTCACGCCAGACTCCACCGCGTCCCTCCCACAGGGGTTGACCGTTCCGCTCAGGTATTACCGGCTCCGCCGCCGCCACGGGCAGCCGGAGGCCCTCCCAGTGTTTCACCAGGACCGAACCAGGCCATAACAGTTCGGCAGCTTCGCATAACGTCCCCATCAGGCGGGGACGGAAACAGCGGTGACCACCATCCGCCAGGACAGCGAAGGTAAGTAACCTGGCATCCGGCTGTCCAACCGCCCCGGTCCGCCCGGCGGGGGCGTCACGGCACAGCTCGCGAGCGAAGGGCACCGGGGAGGGGCAGGGCCGACATGGCAGAGCCGGGCGTCGATGTGCGAGCGAGGAGTTCTGTGATCACCGCGCGGGCGGCCGCCACCTTCGAACCCGTGGGGCGGTCCGTCGCGACCGCACGGGCTTTCGTCCGGGACACCCTCCAGGGGTGGGGATACAGCGATGTGGTGGACGACGCCGTCGTCCTGACCAGCGAACTGGTCACCAACGCCGTCATCCACGCCGGCACCGCGGCCGATGTGCTCTGCCTGCGGACCGAGGAGGGCGTCCGGGTCGAGGTCGCGGACCGCTACCCCGAACGGGAAGTGCCCCTCCAGGGCAGTGACCAGTCCCTCAACGCCAACCCGGACAGCGAGAACGGCCGCGGACTGCTGCTCTGCGCCGCCCTCGCCTCCCGCTGGGGCGTCGAGTACTCCCCCACCCGCAAACAGGTGTGGTTCCAGCTCGACCTGCCCCAGCGCCGCGTCGGCACCCGCTCCGCCGGACCGGTCGTCGCGGACGACCTGCTGCCGGTCGCGGACGAACGGGTCCGGGTCGCCGTCGTCCAGATCGACCGGGGCGGCTCCGTCGCCGCCTGGAACGACGACGCCGAACGCCTCTTCGGCTACACCGCCGACCAGGTCGTCGGCAAGCCCCTCGGCGACCTCGCCGCCTGGCCTCACACCCCCGGTATCGGCACCGGAATCGCCGAGGCCCTCCGGCTCTCCCGCTGGGAGGGCAGCTACGGCATCCGCGGCACCGACGGCCGGGTCGTCCCGGTGTACGCCTCCCATCTGCGGGTCCGGGACACCCACGGCGAGCCCTCCACCGTCTGCCTGCTGGTGCGGGACCACGAGCGCGCCGTCCTCCAGACGCCCACCCGCGTCCCCGCCGACGCGACCGGCGAGGGCCGCAGCACCGACCCGTTCGAGGTCTTCATCGGCTCCCCCGCCCCCGACGACCTGGACGGACTCCTCCAGCGCACCGTCGAACGCGCCCGCGACATGCTCGACGGCGACGCCGCCTTCCTGCTCCTCGCCACCGACGACGAGACCGAGCTGGAGGTCCGCGCCACCACCGGGCTCCCCTCCGCCCGCCAGCGCTTCGCGCGCGTCCCGGTGGAGGCCGCCGGCACCGGCCGCTACTCCTCCGCCCGGATGCCCGCCGTCCACGAGGACCTCACCGCGGCCCCCGGCGCCGTCCCGCTGCTGGGCGGCACCGGAATGCGCTCGGTGGTCACCGTGCCGCTCAAGGTCGAGGGCCGGCTCACCGGCTCCCTGGGCGTCGCCGCCGAGTCCGCAGGCCGGTACGCGAACGAGGAGGCCCTGCGCCTCCAGTTCGCCGCCGACCGGATCGCCCTCGCCGTCGAGTCCGCCCGCCTCGGTGAGCTGGAACGCCTCCGCCGGGGCTCGCTCAGCTTCCTGGTGGAGGCCTCCGACCTGCTCGCCGGCACCCTGGACCGGGACCAGACCCTGGCCCTGATGGCCCAGATGACCGTCCCCACCCTGGCCACGTGGTGCGCCGTCTACACCATCGCCGACCAGTCGTCCGAGCCATACCTCTCCTATGTGCTGCACGAGGACGAGGACCGGATCGACGGCCTCAAGGCGCTGCTCGCCAAGATCGACCCCCCGGTCCCGGTACTGCCGCCCGGCGTCCAGGTCTGGACCGCCCCCGCCGAGACCGCCCACCAGGCCGCCCTGCGCACCTCCATGCGCGAGGTCGGCCTCGGCTCCGGCGCCCCGTCCTCCGGCATCGGTACGAGCCTGGCCACCGCGGCCGCCGTCGGCGGCGAGACGGTCGTGCTGCCGCTGGTCGCCCGCAACCGGGTCATCGGCATGCTCACCCTGGGCCGCCCCTCGGACGACCACTTCCGCCAGGAGATCCTGGAGCTGGCCGAGGATCTCTCCCGCCGGGCCGCTCTCGCCCTGGACAACGCCCGGCTCTACTCCGAGCGCACCGCCATCAGCCAGTCGCTCCAGCGCAGCCTGCTGCCGCCCGAACTCCCCCAGATCCCCGGCGTCGAGGCGGACGTGATCTACCGTGCCGCCGGCGAGGGGAACGAGGTCGGCGGCGACTTCTACGACCTCTTCCCGATCAACGACCTGGCGTACGGCTTCGCCATCGGGGACGTCTGCGGCACCGGGCCCGAGGCCGCCGCCGTCACCGGCCTGGCCCGGCACGCCCTGCGGCTGCTCGCCCGGGAGGGTTTGGGCGGTCCGGCGGTACTCGAACGCCTCAACGCCGCCATCCTGGACGAGGGCGCCCGCAGCCGCTTTCTCACGCTGCTCTACGGCGAGCTGTGGCCGCAGGAGGACGGCTCGGCCCTCCTCAAGGTCGTCTGCGCCGGGCACCCCCTGCCGCTGCGCCTCCGCCAGGACGGCACGGTCGAGCCGGCGGCCGAGCCCCAGCCGCTGCTGGGGGTCATGGACGACCTGGAGCTGCACGAGGAAACGGTCACCCTGGACCCGGGCGACGTCCTGCTGTGCGTCACCGACGGCATCACCGAGCGCCGGGAAGGCAGCCGAATGCTGGGCGACGACGGCCTCGCCGATGTCCTCCGCACCTGTACGGGCCTGACGGCCGGCGCCGTGGCCGCCCGCATCATGCGAGCCGTCGAGCGCTTCGCCGCCGAGCCCGCCTCGGACGACATGGCCATCCTCGCCATGCGTGTCCCCGAGCCACACCGGGACTGAGCCCGGGGGATCCGGGGGTGGCGGGGCCTTTCCGGTCCCGCCACCCCCTGGGGCGACCCCGGGTCGGCCCGGCCCGGGGCCCGGAGGCACTCCCCGCGACACCCTGAGTGCCCCCTGTCCAGCGCCCGGAAATGCAAAAAGGCCCCGCCCAATGGGCGAGGCCTTTCTTTGTGGAGCCCCCAAACGGAATCGAACCGTTGACCTTCTCCTTACCATGGAGACGCTCTACCGACTGAGCTATAGGGGCATTG
>NZ_JANUGQ010000016.1 GCF_024756275.1 Streptomyces pyxinae
ATGGGTTTCCGCGTATCCGGGCCAAAGCGCCGGGGGGGGTGGGGGGGGGGGGGGGGGCGGGGGGGGCGGGGGGGGGGGGGGGGGGCGGGGCGGGTGAAAACCCCGGCCCCGTGCCCCTCCGTGCTCCCGCCCGCCCCCGCCCCGCTCCCTAAGCGCTCAGCGAGCGGGCGTAGTTGAGCTGGCCCATCACCATGGCGAAGGTGTTCGGGCCGGTCGCCGGGATCATGGTCGAGTGGTGCCGGCCGCCGCTGGTGACGGTGACCTGGATGAACCCGGTGGTCGTCTTCTCCTTCCAGAGGAGGAAGAGCAGGCCGAGGAAGCAGACCAGGAAGAAGACCACGGCGAGCACGACCGCCTGGGGCGGGATCTTCTCCTCGGTACGGGACATGTCGGTGGCGTTCCACACCGCGCCCTTGAGCGGCAGGGTGCCGGAGGGCGTGACGATGGAGTCGGAGAGCACCGTGATGTCGCCGAGCGAGACCAGCGGGGTGCCCGCGCCGCCGTACGGTGCGGGGGAGTGCGGAGCGGCGGGGTGGGCGCCGGCCGGGTAGGCGGCGGGGTACGCGCCCGGCTGCTGCGGGCCCCAGCCCGGCGCGCCGCCCGGGTGGCCGGTCCCGGGCGCCTGGGGGTAGCCGTAGCCGGGCGGCTGCGGGTAGCCGTAGGCCGGGGCGGCGCCCGGTGGCTGGGTGGGGCCCCACTGGTACTCCGGCTCGCCCGTGGCGTACCCGGGCACGCCGTGCGGGCCGGGCGAGGGCTGCTGGTCGTGCGGGCCCGGCTGGGGCCGCGGGCCGGGCGGGCTCTGCGGGCCGCCCTGGTGACCGTACGAGGGCTGCGGGGGCTGTCCGCCGTACGGGAACTGTCCGGGCCGCGTCGGCTGCGGGGCCGGGTGTCCGGGCTGCGTCGGCTCCGGGACCGGGTGTCCGGGCCGCGTGGGCTGCGGGGCCGGGTGTCCGGGCTGCGTGGGCTGCGGGGCCGGGTGACCCTGCGGGCCCGCCCCCGGAGCCTGCGGGCCCCGGCCGCCCGGAGCCGCGTGCGGGCCCTGGCCACCGTGCGGGTGGCCGCCGGACTTGTCGAAGGCGCCGGGGCCGCCGGAAGCTTCCGGGTTCCCGCGCGTTCCGGGCGTCCCGGGAGCGGCCGGGTCGTCGCCGGCGTACGGATTGGGTTCGGTCATGTCTGGTCTCTCCCCGTGTGGTTCCGGCGCGGGTTCCGTGCCGCGCGGTGGCCCGGCGCCATGGGCCTCCCGGCCGGCCGCCGATGAGGTACGGCGAAGGGCCCGTCCCGGTACGGCGAGCGTACGGGAACGGGCCCTTCGGGGCGTACCTGACCGGAAATCAGAAGCGGCGCGTGATCAGGGCGCGCTTGACCTCCTGGATCGCCTTGGTGACCTCGATACCGCGCGGGCAGGCGTCCGTGCAGTTGAACGTGGTGCGGCAACGCCACACGCCGTCCTTGTCGTTGAGGATCTCCAGGCGCTGCTCGCCGGCCTCGTCGCGCGAGTCGAAGATGAACCGGTGCGCGTTGACGATGGCCGCCGGGCCGAAGTACTGGCCGTCGTTCCAGAAGACCGGGCAGGACGAGGTGCACGCGGCGCACAGGATGCACTTGGTGGTGTCGTCGAACCGCTCGCGGTCCTCGGCGGACTGGAGCCGCTCACGGGTCGGCTCGTTGCCCGTGGTGACCAGGAACGGCATGACGTCCCGGTACGCCTGGAAGAACGGGTCCATGTCCACGACCAGGTCCTTGAGGACCGTCAGGCCCTTGATGGCCTCGACCGTGATCGGCTTCTCCGGGTTGATGTCCTTGATCAGCGTCTTGCAGGCGAGCCTGTTCTTGCCGTTGATCCGCATCGCGTCGGAGCCGCAGATGCCGTGCGCGCAGGAGCGCCGGAAGGTCAGCGAGCCGTCGACGTCCCACTTGATCTTGTGGAGGCCGTCGAGCACCCGCTCCTTGGGGTCGATCTCGATCTGGAAGTCCTGCCACTGGGCCTCGTCGGAGACCTCGGGGTTGAAGCGGCGGATCCGGAAGGTGACCGTGATGTACGGCGAGGGGGCGCTGTCCTTCGCCGCGGTCTTCTCCATGACGGGGGTAGCCATCAGTACTTACGCTCCATCGGCTGGTAGCGGGTCTGGACGACCGGCTTGTAGTCGAGACGGATGGTCTCGGAGCCGTCGGCGCCGACCTCGCGGTACGCCATGGTGTGGCGCATGAAGTTGACGTCGTCGCGGTTGGGGTAGTCCTCGCGGTAGTGACCGCCGCGGGACTCCTTGCGGGCCAGCGCCGACACGGCCATCACCTCGGCCAGGTCGAGCAGGTTGCCCAGCTCGATGGCCTCCAGCAGGTCCGTGTTGAACCGCTTGCCCTTGTCCTGGACGGACACGTTCTTGTAGCGCGCGCGCAGTTCGGCGATCTTCTCGACCGCCGTCTTGATCGTCTGCTCGGTACGGAACACCATGACGTTGGCGTCCATCGTCTCCTGGAGCTCGCGGCGCAGCTCGGCCACCCGCTCGGTGCCGGTGGCGGCACGCAGCCGCTCGACCTGCTCGACGACGAGGGTCTCCGGGTTCTCCGGCAGCTCCACGAAGTCGTGCTTGGCGGCGTACTCGGCGGCGGCGATGCCCGACCGGCGGCCGAAGACGTTGATGTCGAGCAGCGAGTTGGTGCCCAGGCGGTTGGCGCCGTGCACCGAGACGCAGGCGACCTCGCCGGCGGCGTACAGGCCCGGGACGACGGTGGTGTTGTCGGCCAGCACCTCGCCCTGGACGTTGGTCGGGATGCCGCCCATGGCGTAGTGCGCGGTCGGCTGGATCGGGATCGGGTCCGTGTAAGGCTCGATCCCGAGGTAGGTCCGGGCGAACTCGGTGATGTCCGGCAGCTTGGCGTCCAGCTGCTCCGGCGGCAGGTGGGTGAGGTCCAGGAAGACGTGGTCGCCCTCGGGACCGCAGCCCCGGCCCTCGCGGATCTCCGTGTAGATGGAGCGCGAGACGACGTCACGCGAGGCCAGGTCCTTCATGACGGGCGCGTACTTCTCCATGAAGCGCTCGCCGTCCTTGTTGCGGAGGATGCCGCCCTCACCGCGGGCGCCCTCCGTCAGCAGGATGCCCATCCGCCAGATGCCCGTCGGGTGGAACTGGAAGAACTCCATGTCCTCCAGCGGCAGTCCGCGCCGGTAGCAGGCGGCCTGGCCGTCACCGGTGAGGGTGTGGGCGTTGGAGGTCACCTTGAAGAACTTGCCGGTGCCGCCGGAGGCGTAGATCACGGCCTTCGCCCGGAAGATGTGGATCTCGCCGGTGGCCAGCTCGTACGCGACCACGCCGGCCGACTTCTTGACGCCGTCGACCTCGGTGATCAGCTGGTCCAGGACGTAGAACTCGTTGAAGAACTCCACGCCCTCCTTGACGCAGTTCTGGTACAGCGTCTGGAGGATCATGTGACCGGTGCGGTCCGCGGCGTAGCAGGACCGGCGGACCGGGGCCTCGCCGTGGTTGCGCGAGTGGCCGCCGAAGCGGCGCTGGTCGATGGTGCCGTTCGGGGTCCGGTTGAACGGCAGGCCCATCTTCTCCAGGTCGAGGACGGCGTCGATGGCCTCCTTCGCCAGGATCTCGGCGGCGTCCTGGTCGACCAGGTAGTCACCGCCCTTGACCGTGTCGAAGGTGTGCCACTCCCAGTTGTCCTCCTCCACGTTGGCCAGCGCGGCGGCCATGCCGCCCTGCGCGGCGCCCGTGTGGGAGCGGGTGGGGTACAGCTTGGTCAGCACGGCGGTACGGCTGCGCTTGGTGGCCTCGATGGCCGCGCGCATGCCCGCGCCACCGGCGCCGACGATGACGGTGTCGTACTTGTGGATCTTCATTGGTTCGTCAGCCCCGGCTTCAGCGGATGTTCGGGTCGAAGGTGAAGATCACCAGCGTGCCCAGCAGGATGGTGAACACCGTCGCGGTGTACAGCAGGCCCTTGAGCCACAGGCGCGTGTTCGGGCGCTCGGCGTAGTCGTTGACGACGGTACGCAGGCCGTTGGCGCCGTGCAGCATGGCGAGCCAGAGCATCAGCAGGTCCCAGACCTGCCAGAACGGGGACGCCCAGCGGCCGGCCACGAAGGCGAAGCCGATCTTGGAGACGCCGCCGTCCAGCACCAGCTGGAGCAGCAGGTGGCCCAGGACCAGGACGACCAGGACCACGCCGGAGAGCCGCATGAAGAGCCAGGCGGCCATCTCGAAGTTGCCGCGGGTCGACCGGGGGGTCTTGCCGGTCCGCTTGCGCGGCGGCTCGATGAGCGGCGCCGGGTTGCCGGCGTCGTACAGGGTCACGCCCTCGACGGGGCCGACGGCGGCGGAAGTCGTTTCAGTGGACATCTGGCGTCAGCTCCCGAACAGTGCGCGTACGGCGTGGCCGAGGACCGGGTACAGGGCGCCCACCATCAGCACGAACCAGATGGCCATGACGGTCCACAGCATCTGCTT
This sequence comes from Streptomyces pyxinae, assembly GCF_024756275.1. GTDB lineage: Bacteria > Actinomycetota > Actinomycetes > Streptomycetales > Streptomycetaceae > Streptomyces > Streptomyces pyxinae. The sequence continues at coordinate 4,455 of NZ_JANUGQ010000016.1, forward strand.
CTGGTAGCGCGGGCCCTTGGACCAGAAGTCCACGGCGATCACGCGGAGGCCGTTGAGCGCGTGGAACAGGATGGCGGCCACCAGGCCGTATTCCAGCAGCGCGACGATCGGCGTCTTATAGGTGGCGACGACGTCGTCATAGGCCTCGGGAGAGACGCGGACGAGTGCGGTGTCCAGCACATGGACGAACAGGAAGAAGAAGATGAGGACACCGGTGACTCGATGAGCCACCCACGACCACATTCCTTCCCGGCCGCGGTACAGCGTTCCAGCCGGCACGGAAATACCCTCCGGGAGCGGGACTAGGGTCGGCCGGCTTCACTGTCGGTCTGACCCGGCCGGGTACGGTCCACCGGCCCTGGTCATCGTAGCGACGCTTTGTCGGTTCGCTCGCGCGGGGTCCGCCAGTGTGATCAAAGAGGCACGGAAGGACTATCGCCGCGGCCCTTCCGGGACCCCCGGCCCTGGCGTCCCCCGGCCCGGACCGCCGCTCCGTCGGCCCCCGCCCGTGCCCCTCTCCGGCCTTCCCCCGGCCGCCCCCCATGCCTCCGGGGCGCGCGGCGCGCGGGGGCGGTGTGGCGGATGGTGGAGGAGGGCGAGCATGCTACCCCCGGTAAGAGTGATCCGATCGGGAGATGCGAGAAGTTCACCCGGAAGGGAGAGTAGGGCCTGTGGGTCCGCCGGGGGCCTCGGGGACTGTGGGGCTCGCGGGGCCCATGCGGACCATGGGGCTCGCCGAGTCGGTGGGGCGGGTGTGGGCGTGGGGCCCTGCCCGCCGTACGGCCCTCCTGGGATGTTCGTACGCTCGTACGAGTTGTACGGCCGGCCGGCGGCGCGTCCCGCACGACGGGATCCCGGGGCACCGGGAACGAACGACGGGAACAGCGGGAACGACGGGGGCAACGGGGCCACGCGGGGAGACACGGACAGCGGTGGGGAGCAGCTGATACGGAGGTACGCGCATGAAGCGGCATCCCACGACCGGCCTGGTCGCGGCGGCGGTCCTGGCCCTCACGGCCGGGGCCTGCGGCAGCGGCTCGGGAGACGGGCCCGGCGCCGGAGCGGCCGGCACCACCCGCTCACCGGGCGCGGCCCCGTCGGCGTCCCCGAGCGGTGCGGCCCCCTCCTCGGAGCCGCCCGAGCCCACGCCCAGCCGGTCGTACCCGCTCTCCACCGCGCCCCGCACCATCCCGGCCGTCCGCGACCACGAACCGGCGCGCGGCCCCGGGTGGAAACCCGGCGGGGCGGGCGGCGTGGTGGTGGCCGAGGGCAGCGGCGCGCTGGCCGACGAGGGCCGGCTGCTCGCCCGCGAGCTGGGCGCCGGCTACCGGGGCGAGCGGGCGGCGGGCCCCGGTGACATCGAGCTGGCGCTCGACACCGGCGCGGCCGGCGGAGCGGAGTCGTACACCGTCACCAGCCGGAACGGCCGGGTGCGCATATCCGGGCCGGACGAGGCCGGGGTCTTCTACGGCACCCGGACCGTCAAGCAGGCCGTACGCTCGGGCGGGGCCGTACCGGAGGGCGTCATCCGCGACCGGCCCGACCGGCCGAGGCGCGGCTTCATGATGGACATCGCCCGCAAGCCCTTCGACGCCGCCTGGATCGAGGCCCGGCTGCGCGAGATGGCCGACCTGAAGATGAACGAGTTCGGGCTGCACTTCTCGGACGACCAGGCGTTCCGGATCGAGTCGGACTCGCACCCCGAGGTGGTCTCCGGGGACCATCTGACCAAGGCCGAGGTGCGGCGGATCGTGGACCTGGCGCGGAGCCTGCACATCGAGGTCGTCCCGGAGATCGACTCGCCCGGACACCTGGGCGCGGTGATCGCCGCCCATCCCTCGCTCCAGCTGCGGAACGCCCAGGGCAGGGCGACCCGGGGCACCGTGGACATCGCCAACCCGGAGTCGGCGCGGATCGTGGACGACCTGCTGCGCGAGTACGCCGGGCTGTTCCCGGGCTCCCAGTGGCACCTGGGCGCCGACGAGTACCAGGCGCTGGTGGTCCGGGACCCGGAGGGCTCGTACCCGGACCTCGCGGCGGCGGCCCGGAAGCGGTACGGCTCCGGCGCCCGGATCCAGGACCTGGCGACCGGCTGGCTCAACGACCGGGCGGCGGTCGTCCGGCCGGCCGGCAAGCAGCTGCGGGCCTGGAACGACGGCTTCTTCCGGGACGGGAAGGTGAGCGCCGACAAGGACGTGCGGGTCGCCTACTGGACCGGCAAGGAACTGGGCGCCCGGGACCCGGAGGAGTACCTGCGCGAGGGCCGTGAGCTGCTCAACTACAACGACGAGTACCTCTACTACGTGCTCGGCGAGCCCAACGACTTCGTCTACCCGACCGGGCGCCGGATCTACGAGGAGTGGACACCACTGGTGGTGCGCGGCTCCCAGGCGGTCCCGGCGCGCTACTCGGAGCAGATCCTCGGCGGCGGCTTCGCCGTCTGGTGCGACCTGGCCGACCGCCAGACGCAGGCCCAGGTGGCCGACGGCATCCGGATGCCGCTGAAGGCCACCGCGCAGAAGCTGTGGGCGCCGGGGAAGCCCGCGCTGAGCTGGGCCGAGTTCTCGGCCCTGGGGCAGCGGCTGGGGTGAGCCGCGCGCCCCGGCCGGCCCGGCACCGGGTGCCGGACCCGGCATCGGGTCCGGCGACGGGCCCCGCGGTATCGGGTCCTGCGATGGGCCCGGTGTGGGGTCCTGCGGGGCCCTCGTGCGGAGCCCGCGGGGAAGCCTTCCCTACACAGCGTGGGTGTTTTAGGCCATCAGAGTGACGAATTCCGGCCATCGGACGCAGTAAGGGGCAAGTACCGCGTCCGTGACGGGAGACGTACATGACCGACATCCCCACCAGCCCGGCCCCCTCCGGCACGACCCCGCCCGAGGGGGCCGACGAGCGGACCCTCGCCGCGGCCGCGCTGGGCTGCCTGGAGCGCTGTCTGCCGCTGCTGGAGCCGGAGTCCGAAGGACCCGAGGACGCGCTGGCGCCTCTCTGGCGCTCCGTCGGGGCGGCCGGCGCGGACTGGGCGGCGGCGCTGACCGGGGCCGGCGAGGCGCTCGGCCGGGCCGCCGCCGGCGACCCGGCGGGCCCGGGGGCCCTGGTGCGGTCGATGCTCGCCGCCGCGCCCGCCGGCTGGGCGCCCGGGCCGCTGCGGGAGTGGGCCGGCCTCTGCTCCCGTACCGCGCTGGAGCTGCACCGCCGCCTGGAGCCGGCCGGCCCGGCCGGAGGCGCCGGACCGCTGACCGGAGGCGAGCTGCGCCGGCAGGCACGCGTACGGGAGCTGCTGGCGGCCGGACCCGCCGGGCTGCGCCCGGCCCGGGAGGTCTCGGCCGAGGGCCGGCGGGTGCTGCGCGCGGTGGTCGCCCGCCGGGAACGTGGGACGGCGCCGGAGGGCGGCTGAGGCGAGGGCCCGGCGACGGGGTGCGGGCGAGGGGGCGGGGAGGCGCGGCAGGGCCGGGCGGAGACCGGAGAAAGCCGGGGCCCCGGGGAGTTCTCGGCCGAAGCCCGGGGCCGGTTGCCGGGCCACGCGCCGGGGCGGTGCGGCCGGCGCCGGGCCGGGACGGCCGCCGACGGACGAGGAACCGGGCGGCCCGCCGGGCGCGTGGTGGGCGGGGCGTTGGACACGCGGTTGGACAGGCGCGTGGTTTGTGCACGACATACGCGCAGGTCGGGGCGGGGAGGAACCGGATGGGCGACCGGGGCCGCCACCCCCCACAGGAGAGGCCCCGGCCGCCATCCGCGGGTCCGCGGTACGGCCCCGTACTCCATACAGCGCCGGGCATCCTTTTTTCGTCACACCGATGATGGACATCCGTGAGGGAGGGTGAAATGGGTCCAGGAAGGCGCCCGGCCGCCCCCGTCGGCGGAATGTTGCAAGTTGTACAAGACATGGACGCGGTGCGGCGCGAGGACGTAGCGTGCTGCTGCGCGCTGGCCCGGAGTGGCGGTGTTGACCAGCCGCGATGACGAACAGGTTGTGGTAGTGCAGGGGGACGACGCGGAGCTGACCGCCGCGGTGACCGCGGCACAGAGCGGGGACGAGAACGCCTTCCGTTCTGTGTATCGCGCCGTGCACCCGAGGCTGCTCGGTTATATACGGACACTGGTGGGCGAGGCGGACGCGGAGGACGTGGCCTCCGAGTCCTGGCTGCAGATCGCCCGGGACCTCGACCGGTTCAGCGGGGACGCGGACCGCTTCCGGGGCTGGGCCGCGCGGATCGCCCGTAACCGCGCCCTGGACCATCTGCGGATGCGCGGCCGCCGCCCCGCCGTCGGCGGTGACGAGACGGAGCTCACCGACAAGCCGGCCGCCTCCGACACCGCCGACGAGGCGATGGAGGCGGTGGCCACCGGGCACACCCTGCATCTGATAGCCCAGCTCCCGCAGGACCAGGCGGAGGCGGTCATTCTGCGGGTGGTCGTCGGGCTGGACGCCAAGACCGCCGCGCGGACCCTCGGCAAGCGCCCCGGCGCCGTCCGGACCGCCGCCCACCGGGGCCTCAAGCGGCTGGCCGAGCTGATGGGCCAGGAGGGCGCCCCGGTCTCCGGCGGGCTCGGAGCCGTACCGCCGCAGCCCCGTTCCCGGCGGCGGCACCACGCCCCCGGTGGCCATGGCGTCCCCACGGGTGTGACGCATTGGCGCGCCCGGACGCAGAAGGACATGTGATGGCCGACGAGCGAGATACGTGGCTCGACCAGGAAGCGGCGGAGCGACTGCTGCGGGGTGAACCGGTCGTCCCCGCCGACGCGCAGGACGTCATCCGGGCCCGGCGGCTGGCAGAGGTGCTCGACCGGGCCCGGCCCATGTCCCCGTCCGGTGAGCCGCTTGCCGGGCCGTCCCCCCGGGGGATGTCCGACGAGATGTCCGGGCAGCCGTCCGGGGAGATTGCCGGGGGGACGTTCAGGGGGGTGTCCGGAGGACCGGCCGCGGAGCTGCCCGGGGAGGCAGCGGCGGTGGCCGCCTTCCGGGCTGCGCGCGCGGCCCGGGAGAGCCGGGGCGGGCGGGCGGTGGCCGGGTGGGTTCCGGGCGCCGCCGAGCTGAGCGCGGTACGGCTCACCCGACCCCGGGGGCCCGGTCGCTGGGCCCGGCCGGTGCGCTGGGGGCTGGCCTTCTCGGTGGCCGGGCTCGCGGTGGGCGGCGTGGCGATGGCGGCGGCGGGCGGCGGGGTGCTCCAGGTGCTGGGCGATGCCGGGCGGGAGCCGCTGCCGGCCGTCTCGGTGTCGGTGGACGGCACCCCCGGGGCGTCGGCCGCCGGGCCGAGCGGTGACACGGAACCGCCGGTCCCGCCGATGGTGCCCGGCCCGTCCGGGGGACCGGCGCGGAGCGCGGACCCGGCCGACCCGGCTCACCCGTCCGGCGGTACCGCCACGGCCGGGCCGGGGGAGCCGGGCGGCACCGTGCCCGGAACCGGGAGCACCGCCGGCGCCACCGGGACACTGCCCGGCCCCGGCGACGGACCGGGGGGCGCCGGCCGTACCGACGCCGGGGCGGGTACCGGTACCGGTCCCGTGCCGGCCGAGACGCCCCTGGCCGACGGCGGGCCCGGCGGCCGGCCGACCGGCCGGCCCGGCACGGTCACCTGGTACGCCCGGACCACCAAGGCGTGCCGGGAGTACCAGGACGGCCGGCGGGACCGGGACCGCATCAAACATCTGGAGACCGCGGCCGAGGACGCCGAGGGCGTGCGGGGCGGCCGGCACGGCATCGGCCGGTTCTGCGAGAAGCTGCTGAGCGGCGAGTACGCCCCCCGGACCGGTCCCGGCAAGGGCGGCGGCGGGGGCAAGGGCGGATCCGGCGCGGACGCCCCCGGCAAGGGCGGCGGAGGCGCCGGCCCGCTGCCGGGCAGCGGCTCGGGATCCGGCCAGGGCGGCGGCCACCTGCCCGGGGCCGGCGGGACCGGTCCCGGAGGGACGTCCGGCGGGATCGGCTGGACCGGTGGACTGCCCGGTGGACTGCCCGGGGGCCTGCCGGGTGGTTGGACCGGCGGACTGCCCGGCTCCGCCACCGTGCCCGCGCCCGCGACCGTCCGGCCGCTGGTTGTGCGCCCGGCGCTCAGCGGGGTGTGACACTTTCGCACCGCCCGACGCAGTACTGAATAGCCGACTGGTCATCGGCAGCGCGAAAGAGCCGGGGTTCCCCCCGTACCTACGGCTCAGCGCAACGGCGCGGGCGGGACACGTTCCCCCGGTCCCGCCCGCGCCATCCCTTCACTTCCCGCCCCGCCCCGGCCCATCCCGTCCCGCCTGACACGCGCGGTCACCAGTGGACGACCACCTTGTCCCCGGGGCGCACCTGGGCGAAGACGGCCGCCAGCCGCTCCTTGTCCCGGACGTTGACACAGCCGTGCGAGCCGCCGCTGTAGCCCCGGGCCGCGAAGTCCGCCGAGTAGTGCACCGCCTGGCCGCCGCTGAAGAACATCGCGTACGGCATCGGCGTGTGGTAGAGCGTCGAGGTCCACTCCCGCTCCTTGCGGTCCACCGTGAAGACGCCCTCCCGGGTGGGGGTGTTCTCGGTGCCGAAGCGCACATCCATCGCCGAGACCACCCGGCCGCCGATCATCCAGGCCAGGGTGCGGCTCTCCTTGCTGACGCAGAGCACCCGGCCGGTCAGACAGCGGGCGTCCGGCCGGTCCAGCTCGTTGGTGGTGGGCGGCCGCAGTTCATCGGCGGTCGGCACCCGGCTGGCCGTGACCAGCCGCCGCCAGGTCTCCCGGTCCACCTCGCCGGTGGCGTCCAGCCCCCGGGCGCGCTGGAAACCGGAGACCGCCTCGGCGGTCAGCGAGCCGTAGAACGCCGTCGGGTTGCGGTGGAAGTGGCCCAGCTGCCGCAGCCGGGCCTGGAGCTCGCGCACCCGCTCGCTCTCCGAGCCCTCGGCCATCAGCGCGGCCGGCCGGGGCTCCGGGCTCGGCCGGGACCGGTCGGACGGCGTGGCGGACGCCTTCGCCGGGGCGCTCGGGGCCGGCGGCGGCGACCAGCTGGTGGCCGGCGCCGGTACGGGCACGAAGGCCGGGGCGGCCGTCGCGGACGGCGAGGGCGCGGCCGGGGCGGAAGGGGCCGGGGGAGCGGAGGCCGGGGCCGGGAGCGCCCGGGCGGAGGGCGCGCCCGCTCGTACCGTGCCGGGCGCGCAGCCTGCGGCCAGCGCCACCGCCGCGGCCACCGGTACCGCTGCCTTCAGTACGGACGTGCGGCGCATCGAGGCCCCCCTCGGGATCGGGTACGTACCTGTTGGATGATTCCCGGCGCCACTTGGTTGCGCACCGTTCCCGTCCGTTCACCGAACCCTTCCGGCCACGCACGGGCCCCACCGGCTGACGCCCCGATGCCCCCGGCTCCGCCCCGGCCCCCACCGGCTGACCCCCCGATGTCCCCGGCTCCGTCCCGGCCTCGTCCCGGCCCCGTCCCGGGTCGTGGAAGGCCCGGCAGGGTGTCGTACCCCTGTGCGACACTCCGGCCCATGCTGGGTGTCACCGATCTGCCGACCTATCTCGCCGGACTGGCCCTGGTCGTGCTGTTGCCGGGGCCCAACTCCCTCTATGTGCTCTCCGTCGCCGCGCGGCGCGGTGTCCGCCCCGGCTATGTCGCCGCCTCCGGGGTGTGGTGCGGCGACACCGTGCTGATGACCCTCTCGGCCGCCGGGGTGGCCTCGCTGCTCCAGGCCAACGCGCTGCTCTTCGGGATCGTGAAGTACGCCGGGGCCGGCTATCTGACCTGGCTGGCCTTCGGCATGCTGCGGGCGGCGTGGGTGATGTGGCGGAGCCGTCGCGACCGCGCGGACGCGGCGGAGGGGACCGCAGCCGCAGCCACGGACACCACCACGGCCGGGATCGCAGCCACGGGCACCGTCACGGGCGCCTCCATGGCCGGGACCGGGGCCACCGCAGGGACCGGGGCCGCGGCGGGGTCCGCGCGGCCGTCCGGGCCGGAGACGGAGCGGCCGTTCCGCCGGGCCTTCGTGGTCAGCCTGCTGAACCCGAAGGCGATCCTGTTCTTCGTCGCCTTCTTCGTCCAGTTCGTGGACCCCGCCTACCAGTACCCGGCGCTCTCCTTCGTGCTGCTCGGCACCCTCGCCCAGGCGGCCAGCGTCCTCTATCTCTCGCTGCTGATCTTCTCGGGCACCCGGCTGGCCGCCGCCTTCCGGCGCCGCAGGCGGCTCTCGGCCGGGGCGACCTCGGCGGCCGGCGCGCTCTTCCTGGGCTTCGCCGTCAAGCTCTCCCTGGCGAGCGGCGTCTGACGGCCCGCCCGTCAGGGGCCGGGCCCGGGGCCCGGCCGCGCTGCCCGTCCACCCGGGCGCTTGACCCTCACACCGTGTGAGGCCGTGTCGTAGGAGGCGTCATGTTCACCATCGGAGACTTCGCCCGGCACGGCCGTGTGTCGGTCCGGATGCTGCGCCACTACGACGCCATCGGACTGCTGCGCCCGGCCCGGGTCGACCCGTACAGCGGCTACCGCTTCTACGAGGCGGCCCAGCTCGCCCGGCTCAACCGCGTGATCGCGCTCAAGGAACTCGGCTTCACGCTCGACCAGGTGCGGACCATCCTGGACGAGCGGCTCGGGCCGGAGGAACTGCGCGGCATGCTGCGGCTGCGCCGGGCCGAGCTGGAGACCGAGCTCGCGGCGGCGTCCGCCCGGCTGGCCCACGTGGCGGCGAGGCTCCGTGTCATCGAGAGCGAGGGACACATGTCCACTCAGGACGTCGTGCTCAAGAGCGTGCCGGGCGCCCGGCTGGCCCAGCTGAGCGGGGTGGCCGCCGGCTTCTCCCCGACCGACATCTCCCCGGTGATCACTCCGCTGTACGAGGAGCTGTGCGCCCGGCTGGAGGCCGCCGGTGTCCCGTTCGGCCCGGGTCTCGCCCACTACGAACCCGCGCCGGCCGCGGAGGGCGAGGGGGCCGTCCTGGTGCACGCCGGGATGACCGTCCCGGCGGGGGTCACGGTGCCGGGCCTGGAGATCGTCGAGCTGCCCGGCCTGGAGCAGGCGGCGACGATCGTGCACCGGGGCCCGATGGAGGAGATGCTGCCGACCGTGCAGACGCTGGCGAGCTGGATCGAGGCCGAGGGCTACCACTCGGTGGGCCTCGCCCGTGAGCTGTACCTGGAGACCCCGGAGGACCGTACGCGCTGGGTCACCGAGTTCCAGGAGCCGGTGACCAGGACCGCCGCCGGCGCCGCCGATGCCGCCGACGACGGAGCCGGTACGACCGGCGTCTGACCGGCCCGGGGGTGCCGGGCCCCGCACCGGGGACGGGGCCCGGCACCCCCGGTGCCCGCTCGGCGGCGGCACCCCACCGGGCGGCGAGGAGACTCCGGCGAGGGGGCTCAATGGGTGATGACACTCATGGTCAGAAATGGCAAGAGCAGGGTCGAGTTCTGGCCGAAAAGGGGTGAGCTTACCCACCTGGTTCGGCCGTCAAGCCCGCCGTCCAGGGTTTTCTTTCCCCTATGGGGCTGAAGTTTTGTAGATCACACGTTAGTTGGGGCCCGAACACGCCTACCCTGTCATGGGTGAACAAGTTGATGTCCCGCGACCCAGATACCGACGTTCCCGGCGACAGTTCCCTCCTCGGTACGCTCTCGGAACCCTTGCGTGCCGAGCTGATCGCGTTCCGCCGGGACCTTCACATGCACCCCGAGCTCGGCAACCAGGAGTTCCGCACCACCGCCGCGCTCAAGGCCCGTCTGGAGGCGGCCGGACTCTGTCCGCGTGTCCTCCCCGGCGGCACGGGGCTGATGTGCGACGTCGGCACCTGGGACGGCGTACGCCCCATGCTGGCGATCCGCGCGGACATCGACGCGCTGCCCATCCCGGACACCAAGACGGTCCCGTACCGCTCCACCGTGCCCGACCGGGCGCACGCCTGCGGCCACGACGTCCACACCACCGTGGCGCTCGGCGCCGGTCTGGTCCTGGCCGAGCTGGACCGCGAGGGGCTGCTGCCCCACGCGGTCCGGCTGATCTTCCAGCCCGCCGAGGAGGTGCTGCCGGGCGGCGCGGTGGACGCGGTAGAGGCCGGAGTGCTGGAGGGCGTCGGCAAGATCATCGCCTTGCACTGCGACCCCCGGGTGGACGCGGGCCGGATCGGGCTGCGCACCGGGCCGATCACCTCCGCCTGCGACCGGCTGGAGGTCAGCCTGGACGGGCCCGGCGGCCACACCGCCCGCCCGCATCTCACCACCGACCTGGTCACCGCCGTCGCCCGGGTGGCGGCCGACGCCCCCGCGCTGCTGGCCCGGCGGATCGACGCCCGCTCCGGTCTGGTGCTCACCTGGGGCCGGATCGAGGCGGGCCACGCGCCCAACGTCATCCCCCAGCACGCCGAGCTGGGCGGTACCGTCCGCTGCCTGGACATCAACGCCTGGCGGGACGCCCCCGACCAGGTGTACGCGGCGATCGACGAGGTGGCCGCGCTGCACGGCGCCAAGACGCAGATCGAGTACGTCCGGGGTGTGCCGCCGGTCGTCAACGACGGGACGGTCGCCGGCCTGCTCCGGGACGCGATGGCCGCCCGCCGGGGCGTGTACTCCGTCGAGGACACCGAACAGAGCCTGGGCGGTGAGGACTTCTCCTGGTACCTGGAGCACGTCCCGGGCGCGATGGCCCGGCTCGGCGTCCGCCGCCCCGGCGACCCGGCCCAGCACGATCTGCACCGGGGCGACTTCGACGTGGACGAGTCCGCGATCCAGGTGGGTGTGGAGCTGTTCACCGCCGCCGCGCTGATCGACGCCCTGCCCCCTCGCCAGGACCGCCAGGAGGTCTCCGACCGCCTCTGACACCGGAGCCATGGGCTGCCGGCTGCCGGCTGCCGGCAGCCGGGCATCGGGCGCTGGGCATCGAGTGCCCGGGTGCCAGGTGCCGGGCAGGGGGCAGAGGGCTCTGAAATCCCTGGTGTCCGCCTCTTCCCTTACGGGCGGTGACGCGCGCTCGCGTCACCGCCCGTAATGGCGCAAAACCGTGGTGTGGCGAGGTGCTCGGCTGGGTAAAGGCCTCTCCCACAATATGACCTCTTTGAGTAGAGTGTCCCCGTACGTGGAGCGGTCGGACCGGCTCTGACGACGATCCGGTAACGCTTCATGAACAGGGCTTTAACTCACATCTACGCGCGTTACGATCGCCGCGAAACCAGCGCCGGACAGAGGCGCTTCGGTCAGGTCGAAGGAGCCTCCCTTGCGCCGGATCACCAGGATCACCACCGTGGGTGTCGCGTCCGCGGCGCTTGCGCTGAGCGTCACCGCGTGTGGCGGAAAGTCTTCGTCGGACGCCGCGTCCGACAGCAAGAACCCGAAGGCCGCGCTGGCCTACGACGTCGGCGGCCGCGGTGACCAGTCGTTCAACGACGCCGCCTTCGCCGGTCTCCAGAAGGCCGAGAAGGACCTGGGCGTCAAGCCCGCCGAGGCGGAGCCCAGCGAGGGCGAGGGCGACCCGGACAAGGTCCAGCGCCTCACCGAGCTGGCCCGCGCCGGCAACAACCCGGTGATCGGCGTCGGTTTCGTCTACGCCTCCGCCATCGCGGAGGTCGCGCCCAAGTACCCGAAGACCACCTTCGGTCTGATCGACGACACCTCGAAGACCGGCAAGAACATCGCCAACCTGGTCTTCAACGAGGAGCAAGGCTCCTACCTGGCCGGTGTCGCCGCCGCCAAGGTCACCAAGTCCAACACCGTGGGCTTCATCGGCGGTGTGGAGACCCCGCTGATCAAGAAGTTCGAGGCGGGCTTCGTCCAGGGCGTCAAGGACACCAACAAGAACGTCAACATCAAGGTCCAGTACCTGACCCAGCCGCCGGACTTCGGTGGCTTCTCCAAGCCCGACCTCGGCAAGGCCGCCGCGCAGGGCCAGCTGGACGCCGGCGCCGACGTGATCTACTCCGCCGCCGGTCTGGCCGGCACCGGTGCGATCGAGGCCACCGCCAAGGCGAAGAAGTGGGCGATCGGCGTCGACTCCGACCAGTACGCCCAGAAGGGCCTGGCGCCGTACAAGGAGTACATCCTCACCTCGGTGACCAAGGACGTCTCCGACTCCGTCTTCAACCTGATCAAGTCGGTCAAGGACGGCAAGCCGCAGTCCGGTGAGGTCCGTTACGGCCTCGACAAGGACGGGGTGGGCCTCTCCACCTCGAACCCGGCCTACGGCAAGCTGACCGCCGTGACGACCGCGGTGGACAAGGCCAAGGCCGACATCATCGCCGGCAAGATCAAGGTCAAGGCCACCCCGTGAGGCGGTGGGCCGGTCCTCCGGTTTCTCCGGTGACCGGCCCGAGCGATCGGTTCAATCGCTGATCGCTGATCGCTGATCGCTGATCGCTGATCGCTGAGTGGTCGAGCGGTCGAGCGGTGGGCGGCCGAGCGTGAGCCGTGTCGAGGGGCGAGAGCAGCGGCGTCGGCTTCCGTGCCCGGGCCCCGAGAGGGCCCGCACGGGAGCCCGTCGCCAGGTCCGGCCCCGGACCGGCCGCTCGCCCGGTGGCCCCGGCAGGGCCGGCCGCTCCGGCTCCGCCGCGTACCTCGCATCGATCGCGTACGCGCATGTGCATGCATGCGTGCGTGCGTCGCGTACCGCACCAACACCGCGAACGACCGGCCGCGCGGGTGACGACCCGGCCCCGCCCGGCACGGACCCGACGGGCCGTGCCGGCCGCCGGCCGGACCGCCCGGGGCCCGGTGCGGGCCCTGGCCCGTATTCTCGGCGCAGGGCTCTGGCCAAGGGTTTTCGGCATTCTCCGGCGCTACGCGCGTAGCGCTTCCCGTGACGCGATAACTTCGCTCCACCGCCTGCCCGAACAGCCCGCACCACCCGTCTGCCCCGCTCCGTTCACCCTCCCGTCCCTTCCGTCACCTCCGCCCGGCCCGCCCCACCCCGTCCCCCGCCCTTCCCGGTTCTTCCGCTCCCTTCCCGCCAAGGAGAGTGCGTCATCAACGCGTCCAGTCCGTCAACGCCGCCGGCTGCAGCCGTAGAACTGCGCGGCATCACCAAGCGCTTCCCCGGTGTCGTCGCCAACCACGACATCGACATCACCGTCCGCAAGGGCACCGTCCACGCCCTGGTCGGCGAGAACGGGGCCGGCAAGTCGACCCTGATGAAGATCCTCTACGGCATGCAGAAGCCGGACGAGGGCACCATCACCGTCGACGGCACCCAGGTCACCTTCGCCAGCCCGGCCGACGCCATCGCCACCGGCATCGGCATGGTCCACCAGCACTTCATGCTGGCCGACAACCTCACCGTGCTGGAGAACGTCGTCCTCGGCGGCGAGAAGCTGCACGGCATCGGCTCCCGCGCCCGCAAGCGCATCCTGGAGATCTCGGAGGCGTACGGCCTCGGAGTCCGGCCGGACGCGCTGGTCGAGCAGCTCGGTGTGGCGGACCGCCAGCGGGTGGAGATCCTCAAGGTCCTCTACCGCGGCGCCCGCACCCTGATCCTCGACGAGCCGACCGCGGTGCTGGTGCCGCAGGAGGTCGACGCGCTCTTCGACAACCTGCGGGAGCTCAAGGCCGAGGGCCTCACCGTCATCTTCATCTCGCACAAGCTGGGCGAGGTGCTCTCGGTCGCGGACGACATCACCGTCATCCGCCGGGGCACCACCGTCGGCACCGCCGACCCGCGCACCACCACGCCCAAGCAGCTGGCCGAGCTGATGGTCGGCAGCGAGCTGCCGTCGCCGGAGACCCGCGAGTCGACCGTCACCGGGGTGCCGATGCTCCAGGTCGCCGGGCTCCAGCTGAACGCGGTCGATCCGGACGGCGTGGTCCGCGAGGTGCTGGCGGGCATCGACTTCACCATCCACAAGGGTGAGGTCATGGGCATCGCCGGTGTGGAGGGCAACGGCCAGACCGAGCTGATCGAGGCCCTGATGGGCATGCGGGACCCGGACGGCGGTGTCATCAGCCTGGACGGCGCCGACATCTCGCACCTGCCCACCCGCAAGCGCCGCGAGGGCGGCCTCGGCTACATCCCCGAGGACCGGCACCGGCACGGCCTGCTGCTGGAGGCGCCGCTCTGGGAGAACCGTATCCTCGGCCATGTCACCCAGGCCCCGAACAGCAAGAAGGGCCTGCTCGACCCGAAGGCGGCCCGCCGCGACACCGAGCGGATCGTGCGCGAGTACGACGTGCGCACCCCGGGCATCGACGTCACCGCCGCCTCCCTCTCCGGCGGCAACCAGCAGAAACTGATCGTCGGCCGGGAGATGAGCCACGCGCCCAAGCTGCTGATCGCCGCCCACCCGACCCGTGGTGTGGACGTCGGCGCGCAGGCCCAGATCTGGGACCAGATCCGGGAGGCCCGCCGCGAGGGCCTGGCCGTGCTGCTGATCTCGGCCGACCTGGACGAGCTCATCGGCCTCTCCGACACCCTGCGGGTGATGTACCGGGGCAGGCTGGTCGCGGACGCCGACCCCGCGACCATCACCCCCGAGGAGCTGGGCTCCGCCATGACCGGCGCCGCCACCGGCCACCTGGAGGCCACCCCCGAGGAGCTGGCCGCCGCCAAGACCGCCGCGGACCAGCAGGCCACGGCGCCCGCCGGGACCGACGCGCCCGGCGGGACCGGAGAGTCCGACGCGTCCGCCGGTACCGGCGAGTCCGCCCCGACAGAGCACTCCGCGCGGCCCGAGCAGTCCGCGCGGCCCGAGAACGGTGAGAGCCGATGAAGAAATTCGACAAGGACCGGCTCCTGCTGGGCCTGGCCGGCCCGGCGCTCGCGCTGGTGGTGGCGTTCCTGCTCACCTCGGTGGTGCTGCTGCTCTCCGGGCGCGACCCGGTGGAGCCGTACACCCTGATGTTCGAGAACGCCGAGTTCACCGACGTACAGGTACTGATCCTCAACCAGACCGGTACGTACTACCTCGCCGCGCTCGCCGTCGCCATCGGGTTCCGGATGAACCTGTTCAACATCGGTGTGGACGGCCAGTACCGCCTCGCGGCGATGCTCGCCGCCGTCGTCGGCGCCTCGATCGAGCTGCCGGGGCCGCTGCACATCCTGCTGATCGTGCTCGTCGCCATGCTGGTCGGCGCCCTCTGGTCCGGCATCGCCGGCTTCCTGAAGACGACCCGCGGCGTCAGCGAGGTCGTCTCCACGATCATGCTCAACTCCATCGCGACCAGCCTGATCGCCTGGCTGATCCTGCCCGCCAACCTCGGTGTGCAGCCTGCCGGCTCCAACGACCTCACCACCGGTGAGATCGCCGAGTCCGGCTGGATGCCCGGCCTGGACGTCGAGGGCGGCTCCATCTACGGCTTCACCCTGATCGCCTTCGCGCTGGGCGTCGTCTACTGGTTCGTGCTCAACCGCACCCGCTTCGGCTTCGACCTGCGCGCCACCGGCGAGAGCGAGTCGGCCGCCCAGGCGAGCGGCGTGGACGCCAAGAGGATGGTGCTCACCGCCATGCTGATCTCCGGCGCGGTGGCCGGCCTCTCCGGCATGCCGCTGCTGCTCGGCCAGACCCACACGTACAGCCTCAGCTTCCCGGTCGGCGTCGGCTTCACGGGCATCACCATCGCCCTGCTGGGCCGCAACAACCCGGTCGGCATCTTCTTCGCCGCCCTGCTGATCTCCTTCCTGGAGAAGACGTCCGCCTCGCTGGACCAGTACGGCTACGAGAAGGAGATCGCCACGATCATGCAGGGCCTGATCGTGATCTCCGTCGTCGTCTCGTACGAACTCGTCCGCCAGTACGGGCTCCGCCGGCAGCAGCAGAAGGTCGGCGAGGAGCTTGCCGCCCAGGCCCGTAAGAACAAGGAGGAAGTGGCGGCATGAGCGAGTCCACGAGCACCGTCTCGATGACGAGTACCGCCCCCGTCAAGGGCGGCGGGCGCCAGAAGCTGTCGCTGCCCGTCATCCTGCTGATCGTCGCGGGCGGCCTGGCGCTGTTCTCGCTGGTCCGGGTGATCAGCGGCGCCAACGACCTGACCTCGGTCGGCCAGGTCTCCGGCGCCCTCCAGCTCGCCGTGCCGATCGGCCTCGCCGGGCTCGGCGGCCTCTGGGCCGAGCGGGCCGGCGTGGTCAACATCGGCCTTGAGGGCATGATGATCCTCGGCACCTGGTTCGGTGCCTGGGCCGGCTATCAGTGGGGCCCGTGGGCCGGTGTGCTGCTGGGCATCATCGGCGGCGCCCTCGGCGGCCTGCTGCACGCGGTCATCACGGTCACCTTCAACGTGAACCACATCGTCTCCGGTGTGGCGATCAACATCCTGGCCGTCGGCGTCACCCGCTACCTGTCGAACTTCACCTTCGACAAGGCGGAGGGCGGCTCCTCCCGGCAGTCCCCGCGGATCGACCAGATCACCGACATCACCGTGCCCGGACTCTCCGGCGGACTGGCGGACCTCCAGGCCAGACACTGGTTCTTCGTCTCCGACCTGGCGGGCGTCCTCGGCGGCCTGGTCACCCACCTGTCGCTGCTCACCGTGGTGGCGATCCTGCTGGTCCCCGGCACCTGGTGGGTCCTCTGGCGGACCGCCTTCGGCCTGCGACTGCGCTCCTGCGGCGAGAACCCGGTCGCGGCCGAGTCGCTGGGTGTCAACGTCTACAAGTACAAGTACATCGCCGTGGTGATCTCCGGTGGTCTCGCCGGTCTCGCCGGTGCCTTCCTCGCCATCGTCTCCACCGGCATCTACCAGGAGGGCCAGACCGGCGGCCGGGGCTACATCGGCCTCGCCGCGATGATCTTCGGCAACTGGATGCCCGGCGGGATGGCGCTCGGCGCCGGTCTCTTCGGCTTCACCGACGGCCTGAAGCTGCGCGGTGGCGCGGAGAACGTCCACGCCATGCTGCTGCTGGTCGCCCTGCTGCTGGTGCTGCTGGTCGCCTGGCACCTGTACAAGAAGCGGTACGTCGCCGCGGTGGTCTCCGCCGCCGTCGCCGCGCTGCTCTTCGTCTGGTACGCCATGACCGACGCGCTGCCCAGCCAGTTCGTGGACGCCGCGCCGTATGTCACCACCCTGCTGGTGCTGGCGCTCTCCGCGCAGCGGCTGCGGATGCCCAAGGCCGACGGCCTGCCGTACAAGAAGGGCCAGGGCAAGTGACCCCGCCCGCCGTCGCCGCCGCCTTCGACTGGGCGGCCCTCCGGTCGGCCGCGCGGGACGCCATGTCCCACGCGTACGCCCCGTACTCGGGCTACCCGGTCGGCGCGGCAGCCGTGGCCGACGACGGCCGCACGGTCACCGGCTGCAACGTCGAGAACGCCTCGTACGGCCTCGGGCTCTGCGCCGAGTGCGGGCTGGTCTCCCAGCTCCAGGCCACCGGCGGCGGCCGGCTCACCCACTTCGTGTGCGTGGACGGCAAGGGCCAGGTCCTGGTCCCCTGCGGCCGGTGCCGGCAACTGCTGTACGAGTTCGGCGGCGACGGGCTCCTCCTGGAGACCCCGGCCGGTGTGATCACCCTCGCCGAGATGTTCCCCCAGGCGTTCGGTCCCGAGCACCTCGCCTGACCCCGGCCGGATGCCCGACCCCGGCCGGATGCCTGACCCCGGCCGGGCGGCTGACCCCGGCCGGGCGGCTGACCCCGGCCGGGCGGCGTGACGACCCTTCCGCTCCCCTCGCGGAAGGGTCGTCACGCTCCCGTTCCCCCCGACTCTCTATGCGCGTAGAGTCCCCTCGTGGACGCCGTGAGTGCCTCACCGGGTGTCGTCCGGACGTACCAGCAGGTGTCGTCCGCGCACACCGAGGCACCCGCGACGCGCGACCTCCGAGCTCCACCCCGGAGCCCCCCGGGGGCTCCACCGAGCCCCACCCGAGTCCCACCCGCTGGAAGGAACCACCGAGCCATGGACGCGATTTCCGTCATCCGCACCAAGCGGGACCGGGGCGAGCTGAGCCCCGAGCAGATCGACTGGATCATCGACGCCTACACCCGCGGTGAGGTGGCCGACGAGCAGATGTCCGCGCTGGCCATGGCGATCCTGCTCAACGGCATGAACCGCACCGAGATCGCCCGCTGGACCGCCGCCATGATCGCCTCGGGCGAGCGGATGGACTTCTCCTCGCTCTCCCGGCCGACCGCCGACAAGCACTCCACCGGTGGCGTCGGCGACAAGATCACCCTGCCGCTCGCCCCGCTCGTCGCCGCCTGCGGTGCCGCCGTCCCGCAGCTCTCCGGCCGGGGCCTCGGCCACACCGGCGGCACCCTGGACAAGCTGGAGTCCATCCCCGGCTGGCGGGCCCTGCTCTCCAACGAGGAGATGCTGAACGTCCTCGACACCACCGGCGCCGTCATCTGCGCGGCCGGCGACGGACTGGCCCCCGCCGACAAGAAGCTGTACGCCCTCCGGGACGTCACCGGCACGGTCGAGGCCATCCCGCTGATCGCCAGCTCGATCATGTCCAAGAAGATCGCGGAGGGCACCGGCTCCCTGGTGCTGGACGTCAAGGTCGGCTCCGGCGCCTTCATGAAGACCATCGAGGACGCCCGCGAGCTGGCCTCCACCATGGTGGCACTCGGCACCGACAGCGGCGTGAAGACGGTCGCCCTGCTCACCGACATGGCCACCCCGCTGGGCCTCACCGCGGGCAACGCCCTGGAGGTCCGGGAGTCCGTCGAGGTGCTGGCGGGCGGCGGCCCGGCGGACGTGGTCGAGCTGACCCTGGCGCTGGCCCGCGAGATGCTGGACGCGGCCGGGCTCAAGGACGCCGACCCGGCCAAGGCCCTGGCCGACGGCTCCGCCATGGACGTCTGGCGCCGGATGATCGCCGCCCAGGGCGGTGACCCGGACGCCACGCTGCCGGTCGCCCGGGAGCAGCACGTCGTCACCGCGCCCGCCTCGGGCGTGCTCACCCGGCTGGACGCGTACGGCGTCGGCGTCGCCGCCTGGCGCCTCGGCGCCGGCCGCGCCCGCAAGGAGGACCCGGTGCAGGCCGGCGCCGGTGTGGAACTGCACGCCAAGCCGGGCGACACCGTGACGGCCGGCCAGCCGCTGCTGACGCTGCACACGGACACCCCGGAGAAGTTCGACTACGCCCTGAAGTCCCTGGAGGGCGCCTACGACGTGGCCCCGGCCGGCACCGCCGCCGAGACCCGCCCCGTGGTGCTGGAACGTATCGCCTGACCTGCGGATTTCCGCTGTAGCGGCTCCTCTCCCCTCTTTCGGGTGAACGGGACCGGTGGACCGCCACCGGTCCCGTTCGGCATGCTGGGATCGGTGCCGTACCGATAGAGGAGACCGCCATGAGCGCACTCACCGTCGATCACTCGGCCAGCGGCCAGGAGTGGGACGACCTCGTCCGGCTCTGGGAGGAGACGGACTGGCCCGAGGGCTGCAAGGTGGAGATCATCGAGGGGATCATCACCGTGGCACCACCGCCCGCCTACAACCACGCCCGAATCGTTGCCTGCATGAACCGGTACCTTGTTCCCCTCCTTAAAGAGGGGTGGGATCTTCACCAGACGGTCGGCATCGCAGTGGTAGCGCGGGGCGGCTACTACATTCCAGATCTGATCGTCATCCCGGATGCCGCACTGGAGGGAGCCGGAGAGGACGGAGAGGACTACGCCCCCGCGTCAGTCGCTGAACTGGTTGTCGAGGTCACATCGCCGTCCAACGCCAAGCAGGACCGGGTTGAGAAAGCGTCCGGCTACGCGCGATCCGGGGTGCCGCTGTATCTGCTGATCGACGCTCACGCCCGGAGCGGTCCCACTGTGACCCTGTATGGGCAACCCAAGGGCGGGCTCTACCAAGTCCTGGAGACGGGCAAGTTCGGCGACCCGATCACCCTGCCTGAGCCCTTTTCGCTGACCATCGACACAGGGCAATTTCCCACCTGATGCATCGCGATGCGCTCTTGACCCGATGAATTCCGGGCGCCCCGTCGGTCTGTCGTCGTGTGGTGGCTGCCCCGGGATCCGAAGCGTTCGTCGTTGGCCGGCTCGGACCGGCCGACGTGCCCGTGCTGTGCGCCCGGCTGGGCCGGTGGCTCGACGGGGTGGCGGCCGGCGGCGAGGTGGTCTGCGACCTGAGCGGCCTGGTCGCGCCGGGGCTCGCCGCCGTGGACGCCGTGGCCCGGCTCGCGCTCACCGCCGGGCGGCGCGGGCACCGGCTGGTGGTCCGGGGAGCCGGGCCCGAGCTGCGGGCGCTGCTGGCACTGGCCGGGCTGGCCGACCGGTTCGCGGAGCCGGGGCAGCCTGAGCCGGAACAGCCGGGGCCGGAGCGGCCGGGGCGGCGGGGCGTCCGGCCCCCGGACCCGCTCAGCCCTCCAGCCGCTCCGGGAGGCCGAACAGCGGGAACCAGCGCTTGACGTCCAGGAACGACGTGATCCCGCAGACCTTGCCGGCCGTGATTTCGATGGTCATCAGCGCCCAGGGGGCGAACCCGCCCGCCGGGTCCGGGTGGTAGTGCGCGAAGGCCGGGGTGCCGTTGGCCACCGTCGCCACCAGCCGCGAGCCCCGGCAGACCGAGCCGACGCCCAGCAGCCAGCCCACGATGTCCTCGTGGCCGCGCAGCCAGAGGTCGTAGGGCGGCATGGAGAGGGTGGCGTCCTCGTGGAGCAGGGCGGTGAGCGCCGCCATGTCGTACCCCTCGAACGCGGCCACATACCGCTCAAGCAGCTTGCGCTGCTCCTCGTCCAGCGGGTCGGCCGCGTCGGTCTTCGCCGGGTCCTGCTCGGCCAGGGTGGCCCGGGCCCGCTGAAGGGCGCTGTTCACCGAGGCGACCGTGGTGTCCAGCAGCTCGGCCACCTCGCTCGCCCGCCAGGCCAGGACCTCGCGCAGAATGAGCACCGCCCGCTGCTTGGGCGGCAGATGCTGGAGCGCGGCGACGAACGCCAGCCGCACCGACTCCCGGGCGACCGCCGTCTCCGCCGGGTCGGCCACCGAGGGCAGCACCCGCCCGTCCGGCACCGGCTCCAGCCAGGTCACCTCGGGCCGGGTGGTCAGCTGGGCCTGGGCGACCGGGGTCGGGGCGGACAGGTCCATCGGCCGGGCCCGGCGGTTGCCCGCGCTGAGCGCGTCCAGACAGACATTGGTGGCGATCCGGTAGAGCCAGGACCGCAGCGAGGAGCGGCCCTCGAACCGGTCCAGGCTCCGCCAGGCCCGCACCATGGTGTCCTGGACGGCGTCCTCCGCCTCGAACGCCGAGCCCAGCATGCGGTAGCAGTAGCCGGTCAGCTCGGTCCGGTACTCCTCCAGCCGGGAATCGAGGTCCGGCACCGCCACATCGGCCATCACGTCCACCCCAGTCGCGTGGGACGCGCGCGTCGCGCACGTTCTCCTTCGGACGCTACCCGAGGCCACTGACACCCCGCCCGTCGTTCACCGTTTCCGGACGGCGGCCGGACCGGGCCGGGACCGGGCCCGGGGTGCGGCGAGCCCCGGGACCCGGGACCCGGCGGCAGGCATGTCCGTACCCGGCGGACATGCCCGTACGACGAACCCGTACGGCGAACCCGTACGACGAAAAGGGCCGGGGGCCGGGGCGCCGCACTGGCGCCCCGGCCCCCGGCCCCCGGCCTTCGACTCCGGCCCCCGGCCGTCACCGGCCCGGCCGCTCCGCCGGATGCCCGGCCCGGGAGGCGGCTCAGGTGCCGGGCTTCCGGCCGTACACGAACACGTCGTCGCCGTTCTTCAGCTTGTTCCAGTACGCCTTGGCGTCGGCGGGCCGCATATTGACGCAGCCGCGCGAGCCCGGCGGGTTCCACATGGACTTCTCGACCGAGTGGAAGGCCTGGCCGCCGTCGAAGAACTGCGCGTACGGCATCCACACCTTGTAGAGCGTGGACCAGTGCTTGATGTTCCGGTGGTAGACCTTGTTCAGACCGGTGCGGGTCTCCGAGCCGTCCCGCCCGGTGCGCACCGGCACCGGGCCGTAGACCAGCTTCGACCCGTCCTGGATCCAGCTCAGCTGGCGGGTCAGGTCGACACAGGCGATCCGGCCCTTGTTCACCGGGCACTTCCCCGCCTTGTTGGGGGTCTTCCCGGCCGCCTTCTGGGCGATCATCGTATTCATCGTCTGCCAGGTCAGCGTCCCGGCGTACCCGGCGGACGGGGTGATGCCATGGGTCTTCTGGAAGCCCTGGATCGCCTTGCAGTCGGCGGTCGACTGCTTGCCGTCCACCGGCCGGCCGAGGAACTTCTCCACCTGCTTCTGGTACGGCCCCGCCGACGCCGTACAGGACGACGCCGCCTGCGCCGGTGCCGCGCCCAGGGCGACACTCAGCGGTACGACCATGCCGACGATGCCGAGGCCGACCCCGGCACGCCTGCGGATCCCTCCCATGTGTTCCCCACTCCCCTGTGAGATCGATGCCATGGCGGCGTAATCACCGCCGTCGCGGGCGGTGCGAGCGCCGAGCGGACGGAAAGGCGACCGCTCAGCCCGTAGGACGTACAGAGTGGGGGCGGGGTTGTACTTCGGGATGTCGTTTTACCTGTCGATTGGGACACAGGGCCGTAAATGATCACTTGTTGATCATTTATCGGGCATTCGCCGCCAGTATTCGCTCGCCGCCGGTCAGTGGCGGGCGGCGGAGGCGAGCAGCAGCCGGCGCTCGGCGGTGCGGGCGCTGTGGGTGCCGTACAGGGTGATCCCCGCGACCCCGGCGACGGCGAGCAGTCCGAGCAGCACGGTCCCGGTCCACCCGGCGGCGTGGAAGGCCATCGCGCCGAGCGTGCCGCCCGCGCTGCTGCCCAGGTAGTACGCCGACTGGTAGAGCGCCGACGCCTGGGCCCGGCCGGTCTTCGCGGTGCGGCTCACCGAGGACGAGGCGACCGCGTGCCCGGCGAAGAAGCCGGCGGTGATCAGCACCAGGCCCAGCAGTACGGCGCCGAGCGTGTCCGCCAGCGAGAGCAGCAGCCCGGCGGTGGTGGTGGCGCCCGCCAGATAGAGCGCTCCGCGCCGGCCGACCCGGCCCACCAGCCGGCCGGCCGCCGCCGAGGAGACCGTGCCCACCAGGTAGACCAGGAAGATCGAGCCGATCAGTCCCTGCGGCAGGGAGAAAGGTTCCTCCACCAGCCGATAGCCGATCACCGTGTACACCGCGCCGAACACCGTCATGAACAGCGCGCCGATTCCGTACAGCCGTCCCAGCAGCGGGTCGGCGAGGTGCGTCCGCACGGTCCGGGCCAGCGCGCGCGGGTTGAGCGTGCCGGGGGTGAAGTGCCGGGCCCTCGGCAGCAGCAGCCGGAAGACCACCGCGCAGACCAGCGAGAGCAGCCCCACGGCGGCCAGCGCCGCGCGCCAGCCCCAGAGCTGGGCCGCCCAGCCGGTGACGATCCGGCCGCTCATCCCGCCGATGCTGTTGCCCGCCACGAAGAGTCCGATCGTGGCGATCAGCGCCTGCGGCCGTACCTCCTCCGCCAGGTACGCCATCGCGGAGGCGGGCAGCCCGGCGAGCGCGGCGCCCTGCACGGCGCGCAGCGCGATCAGCCACTCCAGGTTCGGCGCGAACGGGACGAGCAGTCCGACCGCGACGGCGACCGCGAGCGAGGCGGTCATCATGGTGCGGCGGCCGAAGCGTTCGGAGAGGGCGCTCAGCGGCAGTACGCAGACGGCGAGCGCGCCGGTGGCGCCGGAGACGGTCCAGCTGGCGGCGGAGGCGGTCACGCCGAGACCGGCGGAGATGGCCGGCAGCAGGGCCTGGGTCGAGTAGAGGAGGGCGAAGGCGGCCACTCCGGCGGCGAAGAGGGCGAAGCTCATCCGGCGGTGGCCGGGTCGTCCGGGGGCGAGGCGCGTATCGGCGTCCACGGGTGCGGTGGACGCCTTGATATCGGCGGGAGGCATGGGACGACCGTAGGCCGGTGGGATTTCATGCGTCCAATGCATGGACCGGCGTAAATTGTTCCCATGGTGCATGAGTACAGCTCAGGGCGTCGGCTGTCACTGAACAGTTACGAAGAAGACATGGGCGACATGGGCCTGCTGCTCACCCCGCGCCTCGCCCACTTCGCCGCCGTCGCCCGCCATGAGCATGTGACCCGCGCCGCCCAGGAGCTCGGGGTGCCGCAGTCCACGCTCTCCCGGGCGATGGTCCGGCTGGAGCGGGACCTCGGGGTCACCCTGTTCGCCCGCCGGGGCCGCACGGTCGCCCTCACCACCGCCGGGCGCGCCTTCCTGGCGGCGGCGGAACGGGCGCTGGCCGAGGTGGAGAAGGCCGCCGACACGGTACGCGCCGACGCCGACCCCTCGGCCGGCCGGGTCGCCTTCGGCTTTCTGCACACCATGGGCTCGGAGACGGTACCCGGGCTGATCCGGGCGTTCCGCGCCGACCACCCCCGGGTGCGCTTCACCCTGGTGCAGAACTACGGCGAGGCCATGATCGAGCGGCTCCGCGCCGGTGAGCTGGACCTCTGCCTCACCTCCCCGGTGCCGGACGCCCCCGACCTGGTCGCCCGGCGGCTGGACGAGCAGCGGCTGCGCCTGGTGGTGCCGGACGACCACCGGCTGGCCCGGCGCAAGCGGGTGCGGCTGGCCGAGGCGGCGGACGAGGCGTTCGTGACCCTGGAGCCGGGGTACGGGCTGCGCCGCATCACCGACGACCTGTGCGCCCGGGCGGGCTTCACACCCCGGGTGGCCTTCGAGGGCGAGGAGGCCGAGACCCTGCGGGGCCTGGTGGCGGCGGGCCTGGGCGTCGCCCTGCTGCCCCCGCCGGCCGTGCCCCGCCCGGGCGTGGTGGAGCTGACCGTCACGGCGCCCCGGGCGGCCCGCGAGATCGGGGTCGCCTGGCTGGACGGGCACCCGGACACCCCGCCGGTCGCCGCCTTCAAGCGGTTCCTGCTCTCCCGGCGCGGCCAGCTCCTCCCCAAGTCGGCCCCGCCGCCCCGGGAGGAGGAACCGTACGGCCCCGACTCCGTTGACCTCGACCACGGTTGAGGTGACAGCGTGGTGAACGCACCACCCCCGGGACGCCGTCCGGGCGCCCCGCGACACCTCGCGACTCCTCACGACTCCCCGCGACTCCCCGCGACACCTCACGACTCCCCGCGACACCTCGCGACTCCTCGTGACGCCTCACGACGTCCGTGACGCCTCACGACGTCCGTGACGCCTCACGACGTCCGTGACGCCGCGCGCCGCCGCGCGGCGCCTCAGGACTCCCCACGACCAAGGGACGAGCCACCATGACCCGCACCCCGACCACCCTCACTCCCGCCGACCCGGCCGCGCCCGACACCGCGCTGGCCACCCAGCCGGTCGGCTACTGGACCGGCGTCGCCCACCGGGCCGTCGTCAACCACCTCCGCGACGCCATGGCCCGCCAGGACGTCACCCAGCCCCAGTGGTGGATCCTCAACCGCGTCGACGCCCCCGGCCCGCCGCCGACCCGCCAGGTGGTGGCGGCCGGCCTCGCCGCTGTCGCCGACGGACCGCACGAGGTGCCGCGCGCCCTCGATCAGTTGCTGCGCCGGGGCTGGCTCACCGAGGACCCGGACGGCCGCCTCGGCCTCACCGCCGCCGGCCGGGCTGCGCGGGCCCGGATCAAGAGCCTCGTCACCGGCCTGCGGGACGGCGTCCACGAGGGCGTCAGCGACGAGGACTACGTGACCACCCTCCGGGTGCTCCGCCGGATGATCGCCAATGTCGCCGCCCTGACCGCTGCCGAGCCGCGGGACGGGTCGGCGGTGGCCGCCGAGGCGCGAGAGATGTGACAGGAAGGCGCTCTCGCCGGCGTGGCCGGTGCCCCGGCCGAGCGCGATGTCCTCGTCGGCCTCCCGCTCACCCGCCGGCCACCCCCGGGCCCGGAACCACTCCTGGCCGGCGTGGGCCAGGTGCCGTACCTCGTTCCCCCGCGGGCCCGGGCGGTCCGGCCTGCGGCTTGGTCATGGATGCCCTCCTGGCGTACGTACGGGGGTGCGCGCCGGCGAGGCGGCCCGCACCGGGGTCGCCGTCCCACCGGGTCCGCCCGGCTCCTTCTCCCACCCGCGCGTGGCGCGGTCGCGTCACGGTTCCGGCCGGACGCCCGGTGGCCGCCCCTCCCGTCCCCGGCCCCCGGGGCCGTCCACGTCCGCCGAGGCCGCGATGCGGTCCAGCTGGCGGCCGAGACCGGCCAGCCAGACCTCCAGGTCGACCAGGACCGGCGGCGGGTCCGGGCCGGGGCCCGTATCGCCGCCGTACGAGGCCCGCGCGGCGCCCGGTGGCGCGCTGGTGCCGGGCGGGCGCGGAGCCGCCGGCACCCGGCCGGCGCCCGGCTCCGGGGCTCCCGGCGGCGTACGGCGGCCAGGAGCGTCCCGCGCCGTGAACAGCTCGGCCACCCGGTCCGCCTCGGCCACCAGGGCGGTCGCGGCCGCGCGGGCCCGGGCGGCGGAGGCGGGCGGGACGGTGGCCGGGGGCGTGTCGAAGCGGGGCAGCCGCTCGGCCCCCAGCAGCATCTGGTGGGCGAGGATCAGCACCGCGTGCCAGTCGGTGCCCGGGTCCCCCGGCCGCTCCGTCGCGGTCGGCGGCTCGCTGCGGAACTGCGCGTACGCCGCCTCCGCCAGCCGCAGCCGGTGGACGCTCGGCAGGGTGTGCGGGGCAGGGCGGGAGCCGGCCGGTGCGGCGAGCAGGGCGTCGACCGTGCCCGGTACCAGCGCGGCACAGGACCGGAGCAGCCCGGCCATGGTGCGCCGCACCTCCCGGCGGGCCCCGGCCGGCCAGGCCAGCAGCCCGCAGAGCAGGCCGATCGCGCTGCCTGTGACCACGTCCAGGATCCGCGCCTCGGCCAGCTGCCGGCCGGCCGGCGCCAGCTGGGCGAAGGCGGTCGCCACCACCAGGGTGAACAGCCCCTGCGCGTACGCCACGCCCAGCAGCGGCCCCAGCGCGAACGCCACCAGCATCCCCGGCGCCAGCAGCGCCGCGTACGCGTCGGTGTGCTGCCCCAGGCCCACCAGCAGCGCGCCCGCCGCCACCGCCCCGACGAGGTTGCCCGCCAGGGCCTGGCGCACCGCCCGCCAGGTCGCCCCCGCCGTCGTACGGCCCAGCGTCAGCACGGCGAGCAGCACCCAGAAGCCGTGCGTCAGCTCCAGCGAACCGGCCACCAGCCGCGCCGCCGCCAGCCCCAGCGCGATCCGGACGGCGTTCTGGAACCACACCGAGCGCGGCGTCAGATTGCCCATGATCCGGCGCGCCCGGAGCCGGGGCGCGGACAGACCGGCGTACCAGAACAGCTCGCGCGGCTCGGGCGCGGTGGTGCGCCGGCCGTCCACCGCGAGCCCGACGGCCGTCTCCGCGATCCGCGCCGACTCGGCGAGCGCCAGCACCCCCGCCCGCCGCCGCGCCGCCCCGGCGGAGTCCGCCCCGGCGGAGTCCGCCCCGGCAGGCGTCGCCTCACCGGGCGCCGTCTCGCCGGGCGCCCGCGGAGGCCGCGTCCGTCGCGTCCCCCGCGTCCGCCGCTCCTGGAACTCCCGCATCGCCGTCTCCAGCGCCCCGGCCCCCCGGTCCGGCTCCGGCCGTACCCCCGTCCGCAGCGCCGCCGCGCCCGCCGCGCAGCTCTCCGCCACCCGCCCGAGCAGCCCCGCCGACAGGGGATCGTCCGCCGCCCCGCGCCCTGGCCCTGACGCCTCCCACTCGGCCCGCGTCGCCAGCTGGTCGAGCAGCCGGCGTACCGCGCCACCCGCCTGGGCCA
Source organism: Streptomyces pyxinae (assembly GCF_024756275.1). Taxonomy (GTDB): domain Bacteria; phylum Actinomycetota; class Actinomycetes; order Streptomycetales; family Streptomycetaceae; genus Streptomyces; species Streptomyces pyxinae. The sequence goes on from NZ_JANUGQ010000016.1 coordinate 31,961, forward strand.
GCGCCCGGTCGGTCCGGCCCGCCCCGGCCGGGCGCTCGGCCGGGGGCAGCTCCGAGAGCCGCAGCGCCCGCCCGGCCGCCCGCAGCCCGGCGGCCTCCGCACCGGGCGCGGCCGCCGTACCGAGCGCCGCCGCCAGCCGCTCCCGGTACCCCGGCACCGGCGGGTCGGGCAGCAGCAGCGCCTCGCAGGCCGCCAGCAGCAGGACGCCCACGGCCAGCCCGGCCAGCCGGGGGACCAGCTCCCCGGGGGCGTACGGGGGGAAACACGCCAGGATGTAGAAGAGCTGGAGCCCGGGCGCGGCCCCCGCCGGGCGCGGCCCGCCCACCGCCGCGAAGGCCAGTGGGAAGCCGACCGCCAGCATCCCGGCCACCGCCGCCCAGGTGTGCCCCGCCAGCACCGTGCCCAGGGCCGCCAGGGCCAGCCCGGCGGGCAGCGCCCGCAGCATCACCGGGGCCCGCTGCCGCCCGGTACCGGGGACGGAGGCCAGCAGTCCGAGGGCGATCGGCGCGAAGAACGCGTACAGGGCGGGCACCGGCAGCCCGGCGCCGTACCGCAGCGGATAGAACCCGGCGCTCGCGGCCACCGTCACCCGGACGGCTCGGCGCACGATCGCCGCCCGCTCCGCCGGCTCCCTCATCGCTCCATTCTCGGTCGCCCCGGAAGCCCCCGCACCCGTGGCGGCCGGTCGTGCCGTCGGTGCGGAGGCCGGGCTGCCGGTACGGGCGCCGGGCTACCGGTTCCGGCTACCGGCGGGCCCGGCGCGCCGGGCGTCCGAAGCCCGCCGCCAGCGGCATCCGCAGGCCCAGCGGGGGCGGGGCGGCCAGCGCGTCCGCGACCGGCCGGGCATAGGGGTGGCCGAAGAGCGCGCCCCGCACGAAGTCGGCGGCGAGCGCCAGCACCTCGTCATGGTGCTGGCGCAGCGCGTGGCCGTCCGAGTGCACCTCGAAGCGGCAGGTGTCCCGGTTGGCCTTCTTGACCCGCTCGGCCAGCCGGTAGGAGAGCTCCGGGTCGGTCCTGGCGTCGTTGGTGCCGTGCGCGATCAGCACCTGGCGCCCGACCAGTTGCCGCACCGGCTCCGGCTGGGCCGCCATGTCGTCCTCCGGCAGCCAGGGCGCCAGGGCGAGGACGCAGCTCACCGCCGTGTGCCCGGCCGCCCGCAGCGCCGCCCGGCCGCCCATGCCGTGCCCGGCCAGGCAGACCGGTACGTCGCCGTACCGCCGTACCACCTCGGACACCGTCCAGCGGGCGTCCGCCGCGAGCCGGGCGTCGGTGCCGTTCCAGCCGTGCGTCCGGTAGCGCACCACATGGGCCACCAGTCCGTCCCCGCGCCCCGCCCGGGCCAGCCTGCGGGCCAGCGGGAGGACCGCCGCCCGGGCCAGCGGCGAGGGCCGCCGCTCCGACACCGGCGCCCCGTCCGGCAGCAGCAGCACCACCCCGCCCACCGCCGGGACCGCCGTCCCCACCGCCCGGCCCAGCCGGGGTTCCCGCGCGCCGCCCGTCCCTACGAGTGCGTGTGCCATGGCAGAACAGTCTCAGAAGGAGACGTGTACGCCACCGGTACGTGCGGTCACCGTTGCGTATCGAAGGTCCCTGCCCGCCCGCCCCGCGCGACCGGCCCCCGGGACGGCCCCCGGCGGCGGTCGCGGCGATGGAGGCGGCGCCCCCGGACGGGTCCGGCGACGGCCCCCGGCGACGCGCCGTCGTGGCGTCCGGAAACCGCCAACTCCCGCGCCTTCTACGCGCGTAGGGCTTAGAGTGCGGAAATGACGAGCCAGCTTCCCACCGCCCCGAAGCCCCCGACCGCGGACCAGATCCGGCGCGCCCCCAAGGTGCTGCTCCACGACCATCTCGACGGCGGGCCGCGCCCCGGCACGCTCATCGAACTCGCCGGGGAGACCGGGTATCAGGGCCTGCCCGAGACCGAGGCGGACAAGCTCGGTCACTGGTTCCGCGAGGCCTCCGACTCCGGTTCGCTGGAGCGCTATCTGGACACCTTCACCCACACCAACGCCGTGATGCAGACCCGCGAGGCGCTGGTACGGGTCGCCGCCGAGTGCGCGGAGGACCTCGCGGAGGACGGGGTCGTCTACGCCGAGGTGCGATACGCGCCCGAGCTGCACCTGGCGGCCGGGCTCGGGCTCGAAGAGGTCGTCGAGGCCGTCAACGAGGGCTTCCGGCTGGGGGAGCGGCGGGCCCGGGAGAACGGTCACCGGATTCGGGTGGGCACCCTGCTGACGGCCATGCGGCACGCCGCCCGGTCGCTGGAGGTCGCCCAGCTCGCCAACCGCCACCGGGACTCGGGCGTGGTCGGGTTCGACATCGCGGGCGCCGAGGCGGGGCACCCGCCCACCCGGCACCTGGACGCCTTCGACTACCTCCGGCACGAGAACAACCACTTCACCATCCACGCGGGTGAGGCGTTCGGGCTGCCCTCGATCTGGGAGGCGCTCCAGCGGTGCGGCGCCGACCGGCTCGGCCACGGCGTCCGGATCGTGGACGACATCACGGTCGCCGAGGACGGTACGGCCACCCTGGGCCGGCTGGCCTCGTACGTCCGCGACAAGCGCGTCCCACTGGAGCTCTGCCCGACCTCCAACCTCCAGACCGGCGCCGCCGCCTCGTACGCCGAGCACCCCGTCGACCTGCTGCGCCGGCTGCGGTTCCGGGTCACCGTCAACACCGACAACCGCTTGATGTCGGGCACCAGCGTGAGCCGGGAATTCGAGCGGCTGACCGAGGCATTCGGTTACACGCTCGACGACATCGCATGGTTCACCGTCAATGCGATGAAGTCGGCGTTCATCCCTTTCAATGAACGCCTCGCCCTGATCAATGATGTGATCAAGCCCGGTTACGCCGCGCTGAAGTCCGAATGGCTGTTCACCGAAACGGCTCCCACCAGCGGGTCCGTATCCTCGCGGGGCTGATCGTTCGCCGGTGGTGCGGGGCCGGGCGCCGCAAAGACCCGGACTCCCGGGGTGTTTGCGGCGCCCGGGGGCGGCTGACTAGGTTGCGGAATCCTCATGTTCCCCGGAATTCACCAAGGACATTTTCGATGAAGCAGTCCGCCAGGGCCCTCGGTGTCGCCGTGCTCGGTGCCGCGTTCGCCGCCTCCGCCGCCGGCAGTGCCGCAGCGGCCGGGCCCCTCCCCATCGGCACCCCGCTGGACACGGTCTCCAACCTGACCGGTGCGGCCAAGTCGCTGCCGCTGGAGAACGTCACCAAGCTCCTCGGCACCGTCACCGAGGACGGCGGACTGCCCGTCGCCCCGTCGGCCGTCACCGGTCTGCTCGGCGGGCTCCCCGTCGGCGGCAGCCTCCCGGCGGCCGGCCTCGGCTGACCCGTACGCCGGGGCCGTGACCGACCAGGTCTCCCGGCTCCGGCAGACAAACGGCGGGGCGGCGTCCGTTCGGACACCGCCCCGCCGCTCCTTGCGTGGACCGCCTACCAGGCGGTGCTGGACTTCCGCTCGGCCGGCAGGAAGATCCAGAGCGCCAGGTAGAGCAGGAACTGCGGTCCCGGCAGCAGGCAGGAGACCAGGAAGATCACTCGCATCGTCATCGCGGAAGTCCCGAAGCGCCGGGCCAGCCCCGCGCACACTCCGCCGATCATGCGTCCATCTCGGGGGCGGACCAGTGCGGCCATGGTGGGCTCCTTCGCGAGCGACGTGGGAACCACTCCTGGGCGGGCTCCCGATGTGCTTCCATCGTGCCCCCGGACGGCCGGACAAAGCGTCGGACTACGGGGCGATACCGACCCTGGGAATCGTCGGGGTCGGCCCCTGAGCCGGGTCGTCCCGTCGCAGGGCCCCGCCCCGGCCGGAGGTCATCCCATAGGCGGAGCCACGGGTGGGACCCTGGGCGGAGCCGTAGGAGGGCCGGTCCGCGGAGCCGTAGGAGGGCCGGCCCCCGCCGCGCGCCGTGCCGTCCCCGGCACCCGCCCGGAGGGCGCTCCACCGCCGCAGCCGCGCCCGGAGCGCCGGCACCACCAGCAGATGGGCCAGGGCCACCCCGGCCGTGTTCAGCAGCAGCGCGTCCACGTCGACCACCCGGCCGGGCACGGCGGTCTGGAAGAGTTCGATGCCGACCGAGACGAAGGCGCCCGCCGCGACGGTACGGGTCAGGGAGCCCCAGGGCGACACGTCCAGCCGCCCGCCCGCCACCGGCAACAGCACCCCCAGCGGCGCCAGCAGCACCATCCCGGCGCAGATCCGCCGGGCGGCCTCCACCGGTCCGAGCGCCAGATCCGCCTTGATCCCGGCGAGCAGTTCCAGATTCGGCGCCGTCACCCAGGGCACGTACCGCGGCCGAAGGGTCAGCCAGCCCACGAGCACCAGATGCGCGAGGAGCAGAACCGCCCCCGCCGCGCGGACGCGCATGGCGGCACTGCCGCCCGAACCTTGACGCTGCACGCCCCCCTAGACGCGGCCATCGCGACCATCGGTTCCGCCCCCGCCCCGAGACCCACGCCACCCCGGCTCCGGGTCCCCGCCACCCCCGGCCCGGTCGGGCGCGGCGGCGCTCCGCGAGGACGGCCCGGGGGCATCGCTCTCGGAGGTGCCCTATGAGAGGCCGCCGGCGGTGTCCCCGGGCATGCCTCAGCCGGGGCCCCTTCACCCCGGATCCACCAGCCCGTGCCGAGAGACGTCCTCTCCGCGCATGGCGTTCCCGTAAGCCTCGAACAGACGGCGGGCGTTCGCGGGTGAACGCAGGAGATAGGCCCCCTCGCGCAGCGCCGCGCACTCCTCCGCCGGGAGCAACACCGCGTTGCCGTGCGCGGAGACGATCTCTACGGCCTCGCAGTCCTCGTTGACCTTTCTGATCAGCGACATGAGCTTCTCGCGGGCCTCGTCGGCTGCGACGGCCATGTCCGCTCCCTTCTGCCCTCTTCTGATCCCTTTTGATCCGTGTGGTCCGACGACCTCAAGCGCCCTGGGCGACCGGCTACCGCCCGGTGGGGCCGGCCGGCGACGGGCGGAGGGTGGTGCGGAGGCGCCCGGGGCGGGGCGGGCTCACTCGGCGGGGCTGGGGAAGGTGGTCTCGGGGCGGTCGCGGAGGTCGGGGGTGCAGGCGTAGCGGCGGGGCGGCTCGGTGTCGGGGCCGCCGAGGACGACGGCGCCCCGGACGGAGGTGTCCGCGTGGTCGGCGTAGGTGCAGACCAGCTGGGCCAGCCCGGCCGGGTCCAGGTCCTCGGGCCGGCGGCTCAGCCGCAGGGTGCCGCCCGGGTCGCCGGGCCGGCCGGTCGTGACGGTGAGAGGCCGCTCAAGGTGCGTGCTGAAGCCGGCCACCCGTTCCGCCTCGGTGGGCTCGGCCAGCAGCCGGGCCAGCAGCGCCTGGGCCCGGGCCACCCGGCTGGCACCGGTCGCGGCGGGCTCGGGTGCCGTGCGCTCGACCGGCCGCAGCCCGGAGGCGCAGACCAGTTGGACCCGCAGGGTGATGGTGCCCGGGGTCGGCCGGGCCGACCGGTCGGTGGGCAGGGCGCAGGCCGCCCGGGAGGGCGCGGCGCCCGCGTCGACCGGCACCGAGGTGGTACGGATGCCGCAGCCGGTGGCGAGGGCGGCCAGCAGCACGGCCCCGGCCGCCGCCCCGACCCGCCGCCGCACGACCCGGACCGGCACCGGCGCCCGGCCCGCCGGACGCGCCCCGTCGGCGGGGGTCGGGTGGGCCGCCGGGGCCCCGTCGGCCACGAGGGCCCGGTCGGCCACGAGGGCCCGGTCGGCCACCGGGGCCGGGGCGCCGGCGAGGGGCCGCGCCCGGTCGGGCAGGGGCTTCCTGGCGGCCCGGGATCGGTCAGCCACGAGGGCCGGGTAGGCCGCCGGGGCCCGGCCGGCAACCGTGCCCGGCGTGTCCGCCGGACCGGGCGCGCACGCCTGCGCGGCCAGGGGTAGCCGGTCGGCCACCGGGGCCGGGGCGCCGGCGAGGGGCCGCGCCCGGCCGGTCAGGGGCTCCCCGGCGGCCCGGGCCCCGTCAGCCACGAGGGTCGGTCCGGGCCGGGACTTACGCGCCGCCATCCGTACCGCCCTTCTTCCCGCGCCGGTCGTGCTTGTCGCGCTGCTTGTCCCGCTTGTCGGGCTGGCTGGCGCCGGGCCCGTCCCCGTCGCCGCCCGCTATGGCGGAGGCGTCCCGGGGCAGCCGCAGCCGGAACACCGCGCCGCCGCCGTCCGGCGAGTTCGCGGCCGTGATGTCGCCGCCGTGGATCAGCGCGTTCTCCATCGCGATCGACAGACCGAGCCCCGAACCCTCGCTGCGCGGACGGGAGGCGCTCGCCTTGTAGAAGCGGTCGAAGACATGCGGCAGCACGTCCTCCGGGATGCCCGGCCCGTGGTCGCGGACCTCGATCAGCAGCTCATCGCCGGCCGTCCGTATGGACACCCGCACCGGTGAGCCGCCGTGCTTCAGGGCATTGCCGATCAGATTGGCCAGGATGACGTCGAGCCGGCGCGGATCGAGCCGGGCCATGATCCCGCGCTCGGCGTCCAGTTCGACCGCGTCCAGCCAGGCCCGGGCGTCGATGCAGGCGGTGACCTGGTCGGCCACGTCCACGTCGTCCAGCACCAGCCGGGCCGTACCGGCGTCGAACCGGGTGACCTCCATCAGGTTCTCGACCAGGGTGTTGAGCCGCCGGGTCTCGCTGACCACCAGCGCCACGGCCGGCGCGATCATCGGGTCGAGCGACTCGCCCTCCTCCTCCAGCACCTCCGTCACAGCCGTCAACGCGGTGAGCGGGGTGCGCAGTTCGTGTGACATGTCGGCGACGAACCGGCGGCTCGACTCCTCCCGCGCGCTCATGTCCGCGACCTTCTTCTGGAGGTTCTCCGCCGCGTTGTTGAACGTCCGGGACAGCTCGGCCAGTTCGTCCGTGCCGGAGACCCGCAGCCGCGTGTCCAGCCGGCCCTCGCCCAGCCGGCGGGCCGCCTCACCGAGCCGGTGGACCGGCTTCAGCACGGTGGTCGCCGCCGCCTGCGCCAGCAGGGCGGAGCCCAGCAGCGCGAGCAGCGTGGCCACGCCCAGCGACCAGCCGAGCGAGCTGAGGTCCTGGCGCTCCTGCTCCAGCGACTTGAGCATGTAACCGGTCGGCCCGCCCCCGATGATCCGGGTGCCGCCCACCAGATACGGCGTGCCGCCCTTCTCTATGCGCACCCAGAAGAGGTGGTACGGGAATTCGTTGCCGGAGTCGACCTGGCGCTCCTGGTCCACCTGGGTACGCAGCCCGGCCGGCACGTCCCGCAGGGAGAACCGGTCGGCGTCCGAGGCGCCGATGGTCTGCTTGCCCGGCTCCCCCTCACCGACCAGCAGCACCCGGTAGCCGGAGCCGCCGTTGGCCATGTCCTCGGCGGTGCGCCGCAGTTCGTCCGCGTCGGGCCGCACCGGCAGGGCGGCGGCCCGGGTCTGCATCTCCTGCCGGAAGTCGTTGAGCGAGGCGTCCTGGGTGCGCTGGAGCACGGCCTCGCGGTTGAGCCAGTACGCGATCCCGGAGGCGGACACCGCCGCGGTGAGTGCCACCAGGGCGAAGACCACGACCAGCCGCAGCCGCAGGCTGGAGAGCCGTATGCCCGCCAGCAGACCGCCCCGTCCGCCCCGCCCGGCCCGGCCGCCCGGACGCCCCACCGGGCCCGCCGGGGCCAGGTCGTCCGCCGGGTCGCCGGAGCCGCCCGGGGCTCCCGCCGCCCGGCCCGTACCGCGGCCGGCACCCGCCCCGGCGGCACCCCGGGAGGTGGCGCGGGCGTCGTTCCGTGCCGTCACGAAGGGACGTCCAGCCGGTAACCGACGCCCCGGACCGTGCGGATCAGGGTCGGGGACGACGGCACGTCCTCCACCTTGGCCCGCAGCCGCTGCACACACGCGTCCACCAGCCGGGAGTCGCCCAGGTAGTCGTGCTCCCAGACCAGCCGCAGCAACTGCTGCCGGGACAGCGCCTGACCGGGCCGGCGGCTCAGCTCCAGCAGCAGCCGCAGCTCGGTCGGGGTGAGCTGGAGGTCCTCGCCGTTCTTGGTCACGGTCATCGCGGACCGGTCGATCACCAGCGCGCCGAACGTCGCGGAGTCCGTCGACTCCCGCTCGCCCCGCCGCAGTACCGCCCGGATCCGCGCGTCCAGCACCCGTCCCTGCACCGGCTTGACGACATAGTCGTCGGCGCCGGACTCCAGCCCCACCACGACGTCGATGTCGTCGCTGCGGGCGGTCAGCAGGATGATCGGCAGCTGATCGGTGCGCCGGATGCGGCGGCACACCTCGAAGCCGTCGATGCCGGGCAGCATCACATCGAGCACGATCAGGTCGGGCCGCTGCTCACGCAGCAGTTTCAGGCCGTCCTCACCCGTCGCCGCGGTCACCACACGGTGGCCCTGGCGTGACAGGGAGAGTTCGAGGGCCGTGCGGATGGCGTCGTCGTCCTCGATCAGCAACAGGAAAGGCACGGCGTCATTCTGTCCCATGCCCGGTGGGAGTTCGACCGGCGCTCCCGGGGCTGCGAGCGCCGCACCCCTGTGACAGCCCTGTGACATACGGCGGACACCGCCATGAAGTCGGCCCGGCAGGCTGTTTGTCACACGGACCGCACAGGGACTCCAACCGAACGGGGGGCGCGATGAACGCACTGCACAGCACCACCTCAAGCGCAGTTGTCACGCGTCTCCACGACGTCACGCGGAGCGACGTCACCAGGAGCACCGAGAAGTCCGGTGTCGTGAACGGGCGGGGGTGCGTTCGCGGCGCCGGACGTCAGCACAAGGCGCCGTACATGGTCGCCGTGGCTGACGGGGGAGAGGCGTACGGGGAGGTCTCGGGGGAGCGGCCGGACGGGACGGGCCGGGGGAGCGCCGAAGCGGCCTTCACCGCCTATGTCCAGGAGCGCCGCGCCTCCCTGTACGCCACCGCCTATCACCTCACCGGTGACCGGCACGAGGCCGAGGACCTGCTCCAGAGCGCACTGTTCTCGACGTACCGCGCCTGGGAGCGGATCAGCGACAAGGCGGCGGTCGGCGGCTATCTGCGCCGGACCATGACCAATCTGCACATCAGCGCCTGGCGACGGCGCAAGCTCAACGAGTACCCGACGGAGGAGCTGCCGGAGACGGCGGGCGACACCGACGCGATGCGCGGCACCGAACTGCGCGCGGTGCTCTGGCAGGCACTGGCCCGGCTGCCCGAACTCCAGCGCACCATGCTGGTGCTGCGCTACTACGAGGGCCGCACGGACCCGGAGATCGCCGACATCCTGGACATCAGCGTCGGCACGGTGAAGTCGAGCATCTGGCGCTCGCTGCGCCGACTGCGCGAGGACGAGGTGCTGAGCTTCGGCCGCGACCAGGAGGAGTCCTTCGGCCAGCTGGTGGCCTGACGGACCCGGAGTGTCCCGCCGCCACCCGGTGGCCGGCGGGAAGCGAGCGTCCCCCGGCCACCCGGTGGCCGGGCGGACGGACGGGGGGCCGGCCGTCGTTCCGGGGGGAGGCGACGGCCGGTACGGGGAAACGGGTCCTGCGGGGGACGCGGGGGATGGGGCCCGGAAGAACACGGGGGAGCACGGGGGACGCCAACGGGGGACCGAAGGGGGGCGACGGGGGCACGGGGGACCGACGGGGGAACAGCACGAAGACGGCGCGGCGCCGGACGGGATCGGGGGGTCCCTGTCCGACGCCGCGCCGTCGCGCTGGGCGGTGCGCCCCGCACGAGAGGCACGGACCTCATCTCCGCCCGTACACAGCTCCAACCCACCAGACGAGCTTCGGCCGCGAAGGCCGGGCTTCTCCGTCGCTTCGGCTGGACGGCTGGGCGGCTCAGTTCAGCGTGCGCGCGATTCGGGGAGCAGACGACCGCTGCCGCGGACGGGTAGGAGGGGCGTTCCGGGGAGAAGCCGGTTCCGGGCGAGCACCTGAACCAGGGAGGCGGCCATGGCTGCGGGGTTCAGGGGAGGAACTCTTGTGGCAGGGATGGAGACCGAGCGCCCGGACCCGGGCGGAGCGCGAGGCGAGCGGTCCCGCTAACGGCCCGGCGCCCCACAGTGAAGCCATCGTGAGGATCCGGTCCCGATGATCAGGGAGGCATGTGATGCCGTCGAACGTGCCCAGCTTCGCTGAGCTGCTCGGCCGGTGCGAGCGGTCAGCCGTTCACCTGGAACTGCGCGACTCCTATGCCCCGACGGACCGGTTCGAGGCGTGGAAGCGGGGCGAGCGGATCGATTGGGAGGACCGCGCGTCCTGGTGGCATCCCTACGATCAGCTGATCACGGACACCGTGACCCGGGGGGTGTCGATCCGCCGGGCCCGGGTGGTCTCCGAGCCCGTGTCGGACTACATCCGATGGGAGCACTACGTCACCCGCGCCAATGTCACGGCGGGTGAGGAAGTGCGGTGGTTGCCACGGCGACGGGCCACGAGTATCGCCCTGCCGGGCAATGACTTCTGGCTCTTCGACGGCACCCTGCTCCGGGTGCACCACTTCTCCGGTGATGGAGCGGTGGTGGAGGACGAGATCACGACGGACCCGGAAGCCGTGAAGCTGTGCGGTGCCGCCTTCGAGGCGGTCTGGGAACGAGCGACCCCGCACCACCTGTACGGGATCTGACGCAAGCGGGCTCCATGGCCCCCGCACCCCTCCTCACTCATCCAGAAGGCCCGCGAAGAACTGGCCGGCCGTCTGCGTGAGATCCGGAAGGAGGCGGGGATCGGCGGGCGGGGCCTATCGCGACGGGCACTCCAGTTCCGGTGTGGTCCGGTTCGGGGAGCAGCACACGAGAGCCAGGGACAGGAATGAGGGACGTTCCAGGTAGAAGCCGTGTGACACGTCCCCGCCCCGACCGAGCCGTTCGGTGGCGGATTCGACCAGTATGGCCAGCCATGTGCTGTCACGGTCCGACTCGGAGGCGAATCGTGTCGCGTGCCCGGTGAGCTGTTCGCCGAGCCACTCCGCCGCTTCCTTCGCCTCCTCCCAGGTGCCGCGTACCAGCTTCCCGGGCTTGATCAGCCAGTACGCCGTTTCCAGCGGAGGAAGGTCCACGAGTGGGAACTCCGCCTTCACTTCCTTGTACCGCTGGATCAGCTCCGGTCTGCCGTCGGCCGGTGGAGGGTCCGGATGGGGAGGCCGCCGCAGGGCCTCGTCATCGAACCGCTGCTTGGGGCCGGTCCACAGATACCCATGGTGGTGCAACTGTCGTTCCCCTTCGGGGGAGGGCGGGGTGAATGGGATCCGGCCGGTCCCTGCCTGGGGAGGGGGCGAGGAGCGGCCGGAGGCGGAGGGTCAGGCGGACAGCCCGAACCGCGCCGGGTCGATACCGGCCGCGTCCAGCTCGGCCGTGGTGAAGCGCAGCGGCTCCTTGTCGGGCCGCTTGCTGTCACCGAGGGCCCAGGCATCGTCTCCGATCCGGGCCAGGGTCACGCATCCCTCGGTGCAGGGGCCGCCGCACGCCTTCACGAACGACGCCCCGTCGATTTCGAGTGTGTACAGCTCACTTCCGTCCAGCATCACTGCACCTTCCTGCTCATTTGGTCGCGGCCATGACCGACCGCGGCTGCCCATGGAGGGGCGGGAATTCAAAGGGCCGAGCCGCGCCTCGACCAGCCGGAGCGCTTGCCGTGATCCGAGCGCCGGAAGTGCGTGCACGATGGCCACTCGAACGTGGCCGAAGACGGAAGGCCCTGCCCAGCTCATGACTCGTCCATGATTCACCAGCCGAAGGGTTTCGCCCAGCGTTATTCCCGTTCCGGACTGAAGATCATCGATACCCCTCGGCCCATTTCCGAAGCAGAATCCTTGCCTCTTCGTCGAGCCGGGCTTGACTTTCGAACAGCGAGAAAATCGACAAGTGTTCGGAAATATCGCGGGAATCACGGAAGGCCAGGCGGCCCGTGAAGCTTTCGACCGTGACAAGGCGTTCGTCGTAGATCGTGAATGTGTTCATGGGGCCACGGGGCGTGACTGTGCCGGCCGGAATGACGCCGACGCGGAGGTTCGGCAGACGGGACAGCGATATGACGCGGTCGATCTGTACGGCCATGGCTGCGGGAGGAATGACGGCCCACCTTGCGGCCTGTTCGGTGAGGAGGAAAGTAAAATTCTTGGACGTGTCGTAGAGAATCGCCTGGCGTTCCAGTTTTCGGGCGATCGTCTTGGAGGGATCGCCCGGTGTGTGAGTCAGGCTGGCGCGGATGAAGTCTGGGGTCGCAAGCAGGCCTGTGATCATCGCGGGGAGGAAGTACCGAAGCTCGCTTGCCTCGGATTCCAACGACGCCAATTCTGTCTGCCGCTTTTCCGCGCCGCGCCGCCACGATGAGCGCTTGCCCTGCCACTCGGTATTTGCCATACCTGCGAGGGTCGTCATCTCCGCGACTACTTCAGGTGGTGCATTCAGCGCTTTAAGGATGCGCTCAACATCTACGAGATTCGGCGTCTTCTTGCCTGTCTCGAACTTACTGATCTGGCTTTGAGACATGCTGCAACGCTGAGCGAGCCGATCTCCTGTGAGGCCGGCTCGCCTGCGTAGCTCACGGAGCTTTTCTGCCAGGTTGAGCCTGGACTGATCCAGCTGTTCGGGCTCGAATGTCACCCGGGTTCTTTCACGTACTCGGTAAACGGTACGGAGTGGGTCAGGGCAATGTTCTGCCACTCCAGGTACGGTGTGATATCGCCCGTGAACAGCTCCCGATTGATCTGTGTGCCGTCCGGTCGAAAATTCAAGTGAACGATTCGTGACTCATCGAACATCCACCAGTCGGTGCTCGACAGTGGGAGTCCGTAATCTTTCTGCGTCACATCCAGGATGCGGATTTCCTCCCCGGCGTCGATATTTCCCGGAATTCCCCAGGTGAACTGGTACCGCTGGTAGTCCGTCAGTGGCCGGCGGACGACCCGTACGCGGCCGATGGTCCGCCCCGAAGTCACGAAACCGTGTACGCGCTCGTGCCACCCGGTGTTGTGGTCAACGGGCTTCGGCTCGCCTCGAAGGAAACGAGCGACGTTCGCGGCCTCCTTGGGCATGGTGTAGGTGGGTTGGGCCTCGAAGCGCCACGCCGTACGCTCATACGCGTCGAACGTCCTTTGCCATTCGTCACCATCCAAGAGCATGTACGGCCTCCCTGAGTACCGCTTCCGGGATCTCCACCAGAGCTTCGCCTTCCGGCGGCTGGAAGGCGCGGGAGATGGTCCCCTGGACCGCGATCGACCCCCTGGCCGTGCGGTAGACGTTCGGACAGTCGTCGTCGTCGCATTCGGGTCCGTTGAAGCTGCCCGTCAGTCGCGTCAGTTCGCTGCGCGCCATGGCACCCCTCTCACCCGGCCCCGGTCGGAGCCCCTGACCGACGACGCTACGGAGCGCGTCGCCCCTCGTCCACGCCGACTCCGGAATATTCCCGACCCGGCATAAACGGACTTGACGCCTGCCAACGGCCGGGCATGGGCGGGCCGTTCACACCCAGGTCAGGGCCGCCAGGGCACGCGGTGTTCGGCCAGGTGGGCGAGGACGGTGTGGTTGGCCTCCCAGCCGTCCGGGAACTTGACCGTGACGCCGAGCTGGACCGGCTCGGTGGAGGGGTGTTCGTCCAGCAGCTCGGCGACACCCGCCCGGCAGACCACGACGCAGGCGTGCCGGTGGCGGGAGGCCAGCACGCAGAGGCGGCCGGTCTCCAGGTGGAAGGCGGAGCGTCGTACTCCTGCCCCTGGAGCCGGTTGGCGGTGTCCACGGTCACCCCGGAGACACCCGACTCGGTCAGTACGGCGTACCCAGCGGAGACCCCGAAGGGCCTCCGCCAGGTCTCTCCGTTCCCGCGCTTGCGTTTCAGGTTCGATAGGCACTGAATGGTACGGCGCTTTCCAGGGCGAGATCCCGCCATGCGAGATACTTGCCGATATCCGGGTCTTCGACCAGTTCCCGATTGATCTGTGTCCCGTCGGGACGGTAGTTGAGGTGTACGACCGTCGACTCGTCGAACATCCAGAAGTCCTGTTCCGGAAGTCCCGGGCTCGTCCGGTCGGTCACATCAACTAGGTGATAGTCCTCCCCGGCTGCGACGTTCCCAGGGATGCACCACTCGAACAGGTAACGGCTGTACGGGGTGAGCGGTCGGCGCACGATCTTGGCTCGCGTCATCGTCCGCCCCGCCGCCGCGTGGTCCTTGATCAGCTGGTGCCAGGAGGCGTTGAACTCCTTCGGCCTCTCGGCTCCCGAGAGGAAGTCGCGGACCGTTTCGGCCTCCGCGGGCATGGTGTACGTCTGGTGCACCTCAAGCCGGAACGCGGACCGCTCGAAGTCGCGGAAGTACGCCTGCCACTCGTCGCCGTCGAGCAGTACGGGGCTAGAGCCATCCACGGGCACGGGCCGCCTCCTTCAGGACCTCTTCGGGGATCATCACGACGGACTCACCCTCCGGTGTCCGGTGGGCCACGTCGTAGCCCTGCACCGCCAGCATGGCCGGGTCCGGCATCTCGTACACGGTCGGACAGTCGCCGTTCTGGCACTTGTCGTCGTCCCCGCTGCCGCACGGTCCGCCGGCGATCGCGTGTAACTCTTCCACTGAGGGCCCCTTCCGGTCCTGGTGTGGTCAGCACGCTACGGACGGTGACACCTCCACCACAAGGGAGGCGAGCCGCTAGTCACGTACTCGCATAAGCCCGGGCCCGTCAGGCAGGAGGGGATGGCGGTCGACCAGCGCCGACAGAGCGTGGGCGCCTGGCCGCCGCATGACCGGCGGCGTGGACCGCGCTGCTGTGCGATCGCGTTTTCGGAGGCATCCGGCTCCGTAGGTCAGGGCCGCCAGGGCACGCGGTGTTCGGCCAGGTGGGCGAGGACGGTGTGATTGGCCTCCCAGCCGTCCGGGAACTTGACCGTGACGCCGAGCTGGACCGGCTCGGTGGAGGGGTGTTCGTCCAGCAGCTCGGCGACACCCGCCCGGCAGACCACGACGCAGGCGTGCCGGTGGCGGGAGGCCAGCACGCAGAGGCGGCCGGTCTCCAGGTGGAAGGCGGTGGCGTCCGGGCGGCCGGAGAGGGGGTGGAGCACCACGGTGACGTCGTACTCCCGCCCCTGGAGCCGGTTGGCGGTGTCCACGGTCACCCCGGAGACACCCAGCTCGGCCAGTGCGGCGCGCACGGCGGCGGCCTGGTCGCGGTGGGCGGTGCCGACGGCGATCCGGCCGGGTGTCAGCGGTACGGGACCGGGCTCGCGCTCCGAGACCGCCGCGCCGCCCCGGTCCAGCAGCCGGCGCACCACCAGGGCCACCGCCCGTACCGCCTCGGGGTCGGTGCGCGGGGTGCGGCGGGCGGGCAGCTCCAGCAGGCCCCAGCCCGACTCGGCCGCCTCGTCCAGCACCCGGTCGGGCCCGGAGCCGTCGGAGGGCACCCCGAAGGAGAGCCGCCGGTCGCCGGCCCCGGTCCCGCTGCGGAACGGGGTGTACGGGTAGAAGGCGCCCGACACCAGCGGCGCGGCCGAGGCGGGCAGCCGCCAGGAGACCGGCAGCCGGTGCTGCGGCAGCTCCGGATTGTGCGCCAGCAGGGTGGAGACGGCGCTCGCCGAGGGGTCGTACGACAGCCCGGCCCACTGGTCGGCGCCGACCACCGAGAACGGGTCCAGCTGGCCCGGGTCACCGACGAAGAGCGCCCGCTCGAAGAGGCCGGCCACCGCCAGCAGCGCGTCCGAGCGCATCTGGTACGCCTCGTCCACGATGGCGTGCTCCCACGGATCCACGTTCCTGACGTGCGCCCACTTGGCGGCCGTGGAGATCACCACCGGCAGTCCGGCCAGGTCACCGGCCTTGGCCGACTTCCGCACCTGCTCCAGCTCGTTGAGCGCCGGGTCGTAGGGGTCGGCGTCGCTGCTGTGCAGCCGGCCCACCGGAAGCTCCGGCTGCTTCTCCGCGAGCCGCAGCACCAGGTCGTCCACCTGGGCGTTGGTCTGGGCGACCACCATCAGCGACCGGCCGGCCGCCGCCAGCTCCAAGGCGGCCCGCACCACCAGGGTGGACTTGCCGGCCCCCGGCGGGGAGTCCACCACCACGCCCCGGGCCTCGCCGCGCAGGGTGTCGGCGAGGATCGCCCCGGTCGCCCGGGCCGCCGCCGCGCCGGGGTCGAACGGCTCACCCCCGGTACGGCGGCCGGGGTCGGACATCAGGGTCACGGCAGGTCCTCCGGGGTGACGGTCACAGCAGATCCTCGGGGGTCACGGGGTCGGGGCTCTCGGGGTCGGTGCGCGGCGGGCCGCCATGGGTCCAGGGGGTGTCCTCGGGCTCCGGCAGCCCGGCACCGGTCCGCTGCTCGTGCTCGAAGAGCGTCCAGGTGATCAGGTCGCCCTTCTCCGGCACCGAGCCCTCGGCCGGCTCCCTGGCCCGGCCCATCCGGTCCAGCAGCCGCAGCACCGCCGAGCCGTCCTCCTCGTACCGGACGAACTCGGCGCTCTGCGGCTTGCCGTCCAGCGAGCGGAAGACCTTCACCCGCTCGGCCAGGTGCGGGGTGTCGTCGGTCCGGACGGTGAGCAGCGGCCGGGGCGACGGGCGCTTGGACTCGGTCCAGGCCATGGTCACCTCCACCACCTGGGCCGCGAACGCCTCGCCCGCCAGCCGCCGCCCGGCCATCACCAGCGGATCGTCCAGCGCCTCCTGGGCCTCCAGCTGGGCCTGGGCGGACTCCCGGGCGGCCAGCTTCCGGGCGGCCGTCACCGCGTCGTCCCGGCGGGGCTGCGGCGGCTCGCCGGCCGCCACCCGGTCCCGGTGGCCGGTGAACGACCAGCGGTCCCGGGTCCACCGCTCGGCCACCCTGGCCCCCGGCGCCAGCTCCCGGAGCAGCCCGACGGTCCGCCACACCGCGTCCCAGGTGGGGCGCAGCTGGGAGAGGAGCAACCGCCGGACGGCCTCCTCGGCCCCGTGCAGCTCGCCGAGGAGCCGGTCGGCCGCCTCGCCGTCCGCCGCCTCGGCCAGCAGCTGCCGGGCCCGGTCGTACCGCTCCACCGCCGGGGCCAGCAGCTTGTTGTCGAAGGCCGGGTCGGTGGCCGGTCCGGCGGGCGGGCACCGCAACTGGCCCTCGTCGTCCCGGTCCAGCTCGGCCCGGAGCGCCGCCGCCGCGCCGGTCTCGCCGGCCGGCGCGTCCACCCAGGCGAGCAGGGCGCCCAAGTGCTGGTCCTCCAGCGAGGACTGGCCGGTCGCCCAGTGCCGGCCCAGCAGCTCGGTGGCGGTCAGCAGCAGCGCCGAGCCGGGCACCCGGCCGCGCTCCCCGTAGTGGGTCAGCCACCGGCCCAGCAGCGGCACCCGGGGCGGCGCCGGGAACGGGGTCTCCGGGTCCTGCTCGGCGGTGCGCCGGAACCGCATGGACCGCCCGAGCAGCCGTACGTACTCCGCCCCGGCCCGGCTCGGCACGATCAGCTGCGGCGCGTCGGCGCACAGCTCGACCTCCACCTTCACCTTCTTGCCGGTCTCCGGGTCGGTCGCGCTCTGCTCGGCCGGCTCGACCTCGGAGACGTACCCCTCCAGATACGGCAGCACCGCGTCGGCCAGCTCCGCCAGGAAACCGAACCGCAGCTCGCGGTCGCGCGGCTGCGGTACGGCCAGCAGCCGGGGGCGCTCCGGGTCGGTGCCGACCAGCGCCCCCAGCGGCGCACCCGCCTCGCCCGCCGTGGTGAGCGGTACGAGGACCAGCGGGCGGTCGGAGAGATGGCGGTGGCGGACGGTCGCCAGCGGCTGGGCATGGCCGGACTCGACCGCCTCCAGTCGGGCCAGGGTCCCGATCAGAGACATTCCGCACCCGCCTTGCCCTCGGGGCGGGGCGCGCCCACGGACGGCTGCTCGCCGGGTCCGGCCGCCGGTCCGGCGGCCCGCCCCGGGGCCGACGCGCCCGGCGGCCCGTCACCGGATTGCCGGGCGCCCGGCACCCCGGTCCCGTCGGTCGGGTCCGTGTCCGGGGCTCCGGTGCCGTCGGTCGGGTCGGCTTCCTGGGCCCCGGTCCCGTCGGTCGGCTCCGCCAACGGCATTCCGCCCCCGCCGGCGGTCCGGCCGCTCGCCGCCGCCAGGGACTCGGCCCGCAGCGCGGCGGCCCGGCGCAGGGCGGCCACCGCCGGGTCGGCCGGATCGCCCGCCTCGCCCCGGGCCGCCGCCAGCACCGCGCCGACCGTGGTCAGCCCGCCCAGCTCGCCCCGGACCGAGCGGCCGAGCGCCTCCACCGCGTCCGCCTCCCGGGCCCGGGAGCGGCAGTGGAAGGCCAGCTCGCAGCTGCTCAGGCACTCGGGGGCGTACGCGTGCGGCACCGCCTCCACGGCCTCGGCCAGCCGGTCCGGGGAGCACGCCGCCAGATCGAAGGTGACCCCCTCGGGCAGCGCGGCGGCGATCTCCTCCACCCGGGTCGTCCGGGCCAGCTGCCGGCGGGTGACCGAGAGCTGCTTGCGCACGTCCACCACCGAGGCGGTCGGCTGGTTGGAGAAGTCCCTGGGGCAGACCAGCAGCACCGAGTGGGCCACCTCCGCCCCCTCGGTCAGCGCCGCCGTCCGCTCCAGCGCCAGCACATAGACCGCCGCCTGGCGGGCCGCCGCGCCCACCTTGGCCGCGTCCGCCGAGCCGTCGATCATCGGGAACGACTTGATCTCCACGACGGTCCACCGCCCGTCCGGCCCGACCACCACCGCGTCCGGCTCCAGGAAGACCGGTGAACCCGCCACCTCCAGAGCCAGCAGCGGATGGTCCAGCAGCGTCCACTCCCCGGCCGCCGTCGCCTCGCGCAGCGCCAGCGCCGTCCGCGCGGTACGGCCCTCGGGCCCGGGCGCCGCCAGGTCCGGCACCCGGGCCCCGGACGGGTCGGCCACCCCGAGCAGCCGCAGCAGCTCCAGGCCGCCGTCCTTCTTGACCTTCGCCTCGAAGGCGTGGCCCCGCATGAAGGCGAACTGCGACTGGCCGTACCCCGAGGGGGCGCCCAGCGCGGTGGCCAGCGCCGCCTTGTCGATCCCGGCGCCGTCCAGCAGGGCGCGTCTGCGGCAGCCCGGGTTCGCCGCCAGCGCGGCCAGCGCGCGGGCGTCCAGCGGGTGCGGTGGGGCGGCCGGTCCGCGCAGCGCGGCGAGCCGCTGCCGGAGGGTCGTCTGCGGACGCTGGGGCGGTCCGCCGTGCGGGGAAGCGCTCACCCGCCGAAGTCTCGCATCCACCACTGACAGCGCGGACTCCACCCGGGACGACGACCCTCCACCGGGCGGTGCCTCCGCCGGGATGGTGAGCCTCCGCCGGGGCGATGACCCTCCACAGGGCCGTGGGCCTCCGCCGGGCGTGGGAGCACCCGGACGGTGACCCTCCGCAAGAGGGGTGACCCCTTCGCCGGGCACGGGAGCAGCCGGACGGCGGCCTTCTGCCGGGGCCGCGCCCCGGCGGTGTGTCTCGACGCTCCCCGACGCGACGCCCCTCGACGCCCCCTTGGTGACGCCGGGTGCCGGTGAGCCATGATGGACATGGTGGAGGTGTCCGCTTTGCACACCCTGTGTGCGGCGGCGGTCATCGATCACCGGTCGTCGGTCGTCAGTCGCCGTTCACCGATCGACGACCGCCTCGGAGGAACCAGGCAGATCCAGCAGATTCGGCAGATTCAGGAGAGCTCCATGGCACCGCGGATCCTGCTCGCCCGGCACGGCCAGACCGAATGGTCGCTGCTCGGCAAGCACACCGGCAGGACCGACATACCCCTGCTCGAAGAGGGCCGCACCGGTGCCAAACTCCTGGGGGAGCGGCTGCACCGCGCGCCCTGGGACGGCCTGGCGGAGTTCGAGATCCGCACCAGCCCGCTGGTACGGGCCCGGGAGACCTGCGAGCTGGCGGGCTTCGGTGACCGGGCCGAGCCGTGGGACGCCCTGATGGAGTGGGACTACGGGGCGTACGAGGGAATGGCCCCGGACGAGATCAAGGCGGACCGCCCGGACTGGTTCATCTGGCGCGACGGCGTCCCGGAGGGCGAGACCCTGGCGCAGCTCTCCGACCGGGCGGACCAGGTCGTGGAGTGGGCCCGCTCGGCCGACCGGGACGTACTCGTCTTCGCGCACGGCCACATCCTGCGCTCCATCGCCGCGCGCTGGCTGGGCGAGGACATCTCCTTCGCGGCCCGCATCCGGCTGGATCCGACCAGCCTCTCCGGGCTGGGCTGGGCGTACGGCGCCCCGGCCGTCGAGCGCTGGAACGACACCGGCCACCTGGAGGCCTGATCGCCGCCCGGCCCCCTTTCCGTACGGCTCCGGCCCGTCCCCCCGCCCCGCTCAGGGCGCCGGGAGCGGGCCGGAGCCGTACCCGGAGCCGTTCCCGGGGCCGGGAAGTCCTCCGGCCCGGGAGCGGGCCGGGGCGTCCGGTCGGTCAAGGGACGGAAAAGAGTGCGCGGGTCACGTTTCCCGGGGAATATCCCGGCCAGATTAGTTGCTATATACATCGGTTTCCTCGGTGCGGCACCGCGCCGGCCGGGGAGCCCGAAGGGGCCACTGGCGACCCACCGGACCAGGGGCCTCCGGGAAACCCGACGCGGTACCGAGGAGGGCTCATGCGCCAGGAAGATGTCATAGCCGGTCCCACCACCCCGCTGGACGCGCCCGCTTTCCCGCCCGGCCCCTATCGCTTCACCGACCGGGAGTATCTGAACATCACCTATCGCACCGACCCCGAGGCCCTGCGCCGGGTGGTGCCGGAGCCGCTGCGGGTGGCGGAGCCGCTGGTGCGCTTCGAGGTGATGCGGATGCCCGATGTCACCGGACTGGGCGACTACACCGAGTCGGGCCAGGTGCTCGCGGTGGAGTACGAGGGTGAGCGCGGCGACTACCCACTGGCGATGTATGTGGACAACCACCCCGCCATCGCCTCCGGCCGGGAGACCGGCGCCTTCCCCAAGAAGGCGGGCAGGCCCAGGCTGTACACCGACTCCGACACGCTCGTGGGCACACTGGACTACGGCTCGCTCCGGGTCGCCACCGCCACCATGGGCTACAAGCACCGGACGCTGGACGAGAGCGAGGCGCGCGCGGAGCTGACCGCACCCGCCTTCCAGTTGAAGAAGCTGCCGCACTACGACGGCTCGCCCCGGATCTGCGAGCTGGTCCGCAGCCAGATCACCGAGGTGACGGTGAAGGGTGCCTGGACCGGGCCCGCCCGGCTCCAGCTCTTCGCGCACGCCCTGGCCCCGCTGGCCGATCTGCCGGTGCTGGAAGTGGTCGCCGTCTCGCATCTGCTGACCGACCTCACCCTGGGGCGGCCCCAGGTGGTGCACGACTACCTCGCCCCGGCCGGTGGGCGGTCCGGGCAGTGACCGGGCCCCTCCCTCCTCACCCTTCCCCCTCCACAGTCGTACGGAAGGACACCCCTCGCATGACCACCACGAGCAACGGCGAGCGCGACGACCATCGCGGCAGCGGCAGCGGCAGCGGCAGCGGCGACGGTGACATCCTCGCGGCCCACCGCCGGGTCACCGTCGTGGGCGCCGGGGTCATCGGCACCTCCTGGACCGCCCTCTTCCTCGCCCATGGCCTGCGGGTCACCGTGAGCGACCCGGCCGAGGGCGCCGAGAAGGCCGTACGTACCCAACTGCGCGAACTGGCCGCCGGCTTCGCCGCCGTCGGCACCCCGCTCCCGGACGAGCCGCTGCCGCTGCGCTTTGAACCGGACCTGGAGAAGGCCGTCGCCGACGCCGATCTGGTCCAGGAGAACGGCCCCGAACGGCTGGAGCTCAAGCGGGAGTTGTTCGCCCGGATCGAGGCCGCCGCACCCGCCCGGGCCCTGCTGGCCACCTCCACCTCCGGGCTGTTGCCCAGCGACATCGCCCGCGATCTGCGCGAGCCCGAACGCCTGGTGGTCGCCCACCCGTTCAACCCGCCGCACCTCCAGCCGCTGGTCGAGATCGTGCCCGGCGAGCGGACCTCGCCGGCCACCGTCGACCGGGCGGTCGCCCTCTACCGGGCGCTCGGCCGGCGGCCGCAGGTACTGCGCAAGGAGATCAGCGGCTTCGTCGGCAACCGGCTCCAGTCGGCGCTCTTCCGGGAGGCCGTGCACCTGGTGACCGAGGGCGTCGTCACCGAGGAGGAACTCGACGCCGTGGTACGGGACTCCATCGGGCTGCGCTGGGCGGCGGCCGGACCGTTCCGCAGCTTCCACCTCGGTGGCGGCCCCGGCGGACTCGCCCACTTCCTGGACCATCTGGCGCCCGGGATGGAACGCCGCTGGCCCGACCTCGGCACGCCCAGCTTCGACGCCCCCACCCGCCGACTCCTGCTCGAACAGGCGGAGGAGAGCTTCGGCGCCCACCCGTACGCCGAGCTGACCGCCGAGCGCGACCGCACCCAGCTCGCCCTGCTCCGGGCCCGCGCCGAGGCGGCCGGAGAGCCGTCACCGGGGGCGGCCGACCAGCCCGGGTGACCCCGGGACGGCCCGAGTGGCCGCGGGGCAGCCCGAGTGACCCCGGCGCCCCGCACCTCGGGCCCGACCCCGGCCCCGGCCACCGCCTCCGGCCACTCCCGCGCCCCGGCACGACCGACCAACCCCCGTCGGAAGGAACCACCTCCATGACCGCCACGACGGACACCACCGCCGCCCAACCCACCACCGCCACCCGCCCCTCCGCCTCGACGCACCCCACCCGCTCCACCGACCTCACCGAGCGGCTCACCGCCGCCGTCCGCGCGCCCGCCACCGACGACACGTACGACCTCCACGGGCAGCTCGACGAGGTACTGGCCGGGGTCGGGCTGAGCGCGGCCGACGCGGGCGGGCCCATTCGGTTCACCGGCGCCGACCCGATCGTGCCGAGCACCCTGCGGCTCGCCTCCGCCACCGCCGTCGCGCTCACCGCCAAGTCGGTGGCGGTCGCCGCGCTCTGGCGCGACCGGGGCGGCGAGGGCCAGTCGATCTCCATGGACCTGCGGCGCGCCCCGCACCGGCTCTGCCCGTTCTACGACCGCCGCTGGGAGCTGCTCAACGGCTTTCCGCCGGGCCGCCCCTCCGACCCGCACAACCCGATGACGCTGGACTTCTACCGCGCCGGGGACGGCCGCTGGGTGATGCCGCTGGAGATGTACCCGGGGCTCAAGGCCCGGACGCTGCGGCTGCTGCGCACCTGGGAGGACCGTACGGCGGTGGCGGAGGCGGTGGCCCGCTGGAACGGCGCCGAGCTGGAGGCGGCCGGCGCCGAGGCCGGGGTCGTCATGCCGATGCTGCGCTCCACCGAGGAGTTCCTCGCGGAGCGGCAGTACCGCGAGGTGCTGGCCGGCCTCCCGCTGGTCGAGGTCGAGAAGATCGGCGACAGCGAGCCCGAGCCGCTGCCCGAGGGTGCCGAGGCCCCGCTGGCGGGCGTACGGGCCCTGGGCATGGGCCATGTGATCGCCGGCGCGGGCATCGGCCGGGCGCTCGCCCTGCACGGCGCGGACGCCCTCAACCTCTGGCGGCCCGGCGAGTGGGAGCACGACGTCGTCTATGTCACCGCCAACACCGGTGTCCGGTCCGCCACCGTGGAGCCGGCCACCGCCGAGGGCGCGGCGACGGTACGGGCGCTGCTCCGGGACTCCGACGTGTTCTACGCCAACCGCCGCCCCGGCTACCTCGCCCGGTTCGGCCTCACCGCCCGGGAGGCGGCCGAGATCCGGCCCGGCGTCATCCACACCACCGTCACCCTGCACGGGGAGGACGGCCCCTGGTCCCAGCGGGTCGGCTTCGACCAGACCGCCGGCTGCGTCACCGGGATGATGACCCTGGAGGGCACCCCGGACGCCCCGAAACTGCCGTACATCAAGGTGGTCAACGACTATCTGGTGCCCTGGCTCGCCACCGCCGGGATCGTCGCCGCGCTCCGCCGCCGGGCCCGCGAGGGCGGCAGCTACCGGGTCCATGTCTCGCTGACCCGGGTCGCCCTGTGGATCCTGTCACTCGGCACCTTCGACAAGGCGTACGCCCACGAGGTCGCGGGCACCGGGGAACAGCACGCCTACCTCGACCCGGAGACCTTCACCGCGGACACCCCGCTCGGCCGCTACCAGGGCGTCACGGACCAGATCGAGATGTCCGGCACCCCCGGTGCCTACCGCCCGTCGTCCCTGCTGGTGCCGCGCGGCTCCGGCCGCCCGGAGTGGCTGCCGGACACCTGCCCCCGGCCGGCCGCCGGCTGATGCCCGCCCGGGCCGCCGGCCCCGTGCCCGCCCCGCTGTGTCCGTACCCCCGCCGCCGTCCCGATCTTGTCCGAAAACCCCTGCTCCGCGAGGAAGCGGCAGGGAAGAAGGGGAAGCCATGACCACTCAGCAGCAGCGCCCCGATGCCGAGCACCAGCACTCCGACGCCGGACACCGGCCCCACTCCTCCGGCGGGGTCCGGGTCCACCAGGCCGATCCCGGCGCCGTGGAGGCGGACTTCTATCACGTCCGGGACCTGGTGGCGCCCGAGGACCGGGAGCGGCTCGAAGCCGTCCGCGACTGGGCCCGCAAGAACGTCGCCCCGGTGGCCGCCGACTACTGGGAGCGCGGCGAGTTTCCGTACGAGCTGATCGCCCAGCTGCCGGAACTGGGCATCGCCGGGCTCCAGTTCAGCGGTTACGGGGCACCCGGCCGGGGCGCCCTGGTGGCCGGGCTCACCAGCATGGAGCTGTCCCGCGTCGACCCGTCCTTCGCCACCTTCTACGGGGTGCACAGCGGGCTCGGCATCGCCACGGTCATGCAGTGCGGCTCCGAGGAGCAGAAGGAGCGCTGGATACCGGCGATGCTCCGCTGGGAGAAGCTGGCCGCCTTCGCCCTCACCGAGCCGGACGTCGGCTCCGGCGCCTCGCGCGGGCTGACCACCACCGCCCGCCGGGAGGGCGACACCTGGATCCTGGACGGCCGCAAGAAGTGGATCGGCAACGCCACCTTCGCCGACCTGGTGATCGTCTGGGCCAAGGACGAGGCCGACGACCAGGTGAAGGGGTTCGTGGTGGAGCGCGGCACGCCCGGCTTCGAGCCGCACCGGATCGAGGGCAAGGTCTCGCTCCGCAGCGTGCAGAACGCCGAGATCGAACTGCGCGGCGTCCGGGTGCCGGAGGAGAACCGGCTGGCCGAGGCGCACTCCTTCAAGGACACCGCCAAGGTGCTGCGCTCCACCCGGCTCGGCGTCTCCTGGAACGCGGTCGGCTGTGCCATGGGCGCGTACGAGGCGGCCCGCGCCTACACCCTGGAGCGCGAGCAGTTCGGCAAGCCGATCGCCGCCTTCCAGCTGGTCCAGGACCAACTGGCCCGGATGCTGGCCGACATCACCGCCTGCCAGACCATGAACGTCCGGGCGGCCCAGCTCCAGGACGCCGGGCAACTGACCGACCAGCAGGCGTCGCTGGCCAAGATGTACAGCACCAGCCGCACCCGTGAGGTGGTGGCGCACGCCCGCGAGATCCTCGGCGGCAACGGCATTCTGCTCGACCACGAGGTGGCCCGGTTCTGGGCCGACGCCGAGGCCCTCTACTCGTACGAGGGCACCCGGGACATGAACGCCCTGATCGTCGGCCGCGCCGCCACCGGCATCAGCGCCTTCGTCTGAGCACGTCCGTCCGTCCGGCCGCCGACCGGCGGTCGCCGCCCGACCGACCGCCGGATTCCGGATGCCGGCCGCCGGATGCCGGCCGGGGCTCGCCCGGACACCGCCCCGCCCTCAGGAAAGGCTTCACCTACATGACAGACATGACAGGCATGGCAGACATGACAGGCAGCGACACCGGTATGGGCGCCGAGACGGGCAACGGCAACGGCACCGATACCGCCGCCCCGTTGGAGGGGCTTCGGGTGGTCGATCTGGCCACCGTGGTGATGGGGCCGTACGCCGCCCGCATCCTGGGCGACCTCGGCGCCGATGTCATCAAGATCGAGGCGCCCGGCGGCGATGTGATGCGCCAGCTGCACAAGCGCCGGGAGGACGGCATCGGCGCGCTGATGCTCAACCTCAACCGCAACAAGCGATCGGTGGTCCTGGACCTGAAGACCCCGGAGGGTCACCAGGACGCCCTGGACATCATCGCCACCGCCGATGTGCTCATCACCAACATGCGGCCGCGCGCGCTGAAGAAGCTGGGACTCACCTACGAGGATCTCGCCGGGGCCAACCCGGAACTGGTCTACTGCCAGGCGGCCGGCTTCCGTTCGGACAGCCCCTACGCCGACCGGGCCGCCTACGACGAGGTGATCCAGTCCACCTCCGGCATGGTGGATCTGATGCGCCGGGCCACCGGCAAGCCCGCCTATGTCCCGACCGTGCTGGCCGACAAGGTGTGCGGTCTCGCCATCGTGCAGGCGGTGCAGGCCGCGCTGCTGGCCCGGGTGCGGACCGGGCGCGGCCAGCGGGTGGAGGTGCCGATGGCCGACACCATGTTCGCCTTCACGCTGCTGGAGCACATCGGCGGCCGGGCCTTCGAACCGCCGCACGGCGACGTCGGGTTCCCGCGCTCGCTGGCGCCCCGGCACGAGGCCGTACCCACCAAGGACGGATTCGCCTGCATCCTGCCGTACTCGGTCGCCAATGTGCACGACTTCTTCCAGGAGGTCGGCCGGGCGGACCTCACCGAGGACGCGCGGTTCGCGGACCGGGACGCCATGCGGGAGCACATCGGGGAGCTGTACGACCTGATCGCCCAGTACACCCCGGAGCGGACCGGCGCCGAGTGGGCCGAGTTCTGCGCCCGGGCCAGCATTCCGTTCGCCCCGGTGCTCGACCTCGACCACGCGGGCGAGCACGCGTACTGGGCCGAGGGCGGCATGCTGGCCCTGGCCGACCATCCGGACGAGGGCGCGTACCGGGTGATCGGCAGCCCGTTCCACTTCTCCGGCACCCCGACCGTGCTGCGCCGCCACTGCCCGGCGCTGGGCGAGCACACCGAGGAGGTCCGCGCCGAGGTCCGGGAGCGGCTCCGCGCCGCCGGGTGACCGGCCGGCCGGCGTACGGCTGCCGGCCCGGTCCCGCAGGAGAGTCGGCGGTACGGCTCCGGGGCGGTGGCCGAGTGCGCGGTACGGCCCCGAGGTCGCGGGCCGGGGTGTCCGGTACGGCTCCGGGGTGGAGCCGTACCGCCCCCGGAGCCGTACCGGGCCTCAGACCTCGGCCAGGGCGGTGCGCCGCTCCAGGAAACCGGCCACCTCGGGGACGGAGCGCCGGGGACGCAGCGTGCGGGCGGTGTCCGTGAGTATGGCCTCGATCCGGGTCGACCGGACCTCGTCCAGCAGGTCCAGCACCTGGTGTCCGGCCGCCCCCGCCTCCGCCACCCGGCCGCCGCGCGCCAGGTCGCCCGCGAGCTGCGCCCGGTAGAGCGCGAGGTTCCGGGCGAAGTGCGGACTCTGGAGGGCCGTCGCCCGGTGGGCGTGGCGGACGGCGCGCGGCCAGTCGCCCAGCGCCGACCAGCACTGCGCCTCCAGCGCCTCCAGCTCCGGCTCACCGAAGAAGGACATCCACTCCGGGTCCGCCTCCGCGGCGCCGAGCCCGAAGAGGGTGCGCGCCCGGCCGAGTGCCTCCTCGCAGGCCGCCCGGTCCCCGAGCCCGGCCCGGCCGCCCGCCTCCCGGAGCGTCAGCAGCGACAGCAGCCGGGGCGACCCCAGGTGCCGGGCCGCCCGCAGGCCGGCCTGCGCCGCCCGGAGCGCCTCCCGGTGCCGGCCGGCGTCCCGGGCCAGGAACGAGGTGTTGGAGAAGGCATGGGCCTCCAGCGCCTCGTCGCCCGCCATCCGCGCGGTGGCCAGCGCCTCCGCGTAGTGCGAGCGGGCGTCGGCGAGGCGGCCCGAGTCATGGGCCAGCCAGCCGACCGAGAGGGAGAGCTCACCGGCGCCGGAGTGCAGCCGGTCGGCGGTGGAACGGCGGCTGGTGACACCCGAGTCGAGCAGCGCGTACGCCGCCCGGAGCGGTTCGGCGGCCCGGCGGTAGAGGCCGTCGGCGCCGTACCGGTCGTCCAGCAGGCGGATGCGGCGTACCGCCTCCTCGACCGCCCGTACCTCCGGGTCGCCCACGCGGCCGCCGGCCCGGGGGGCGGGGATCGAGCCGGGGCCGCCGAAGCCGAGCGAGGCGGCCGCCAGCGTGGCGGTGCCGCCCGTCATGAATGCGCGACGCAGCACGTCGCTCTCCTCATCGTTCCTGAAGCCGGTGGGGGAGTTGGTGGGGAAGGCGGTGGGGGAGCCAGCGGGGAGGCCGGTGGGGGTGCCGCCGGGGAAGTCGGTGGGGAATGCGAGGGCGAGAGCGGTCGTGAGGCCGGTGGTGAGTACGGCTCCGGGGCCGTCGCCGGGCGGGAAGGCGCGGGTGGCGGTGGGCGCGGCGTCGCCGGGGCCGGCCGGCGGGCGCGCTCTTCGTCCACGTACCCGTTCCCGGGCGACGAATCCCAGATCGGTCAGCGTCCGGCCGGGGAACATATGAAGAAAGACGCGTTCATAGGCGTAGTTGGGGCATCGGATCTCGCCGGCCTCCACCCGCCCCACATAGCGGGCGTCGCAGGCGACCTGCTCCCCGATCTCCCGGGCGGCCCGTCGGACCGCCGCCGCGAACTCCGCCGGTGAGAGCCGTCCGCGCAGCTCCCGGAAGGCGAGGTTGGGAACTGCCCGTGACGTTGCCATGGCCGAGCCCTTCTCCTGGGTGCCGGGTGCCGGGTGCCGGGTGCCGGGTGCCGGGTGCCGGGTGCCGGGTGCCGGGTGCCGGAGCCCGGCGGGGGTGCTCCGGCGGAGCCGAACCTACCGGCAGTGAGGGAGCGGATACGCACTGTTTGGCTACAAACGGGATATCTCACCCGTGATCCGCCATGAACTGCCATCCTTTGTAGCGGTGCGCCGCCGTTGCTGTTGACGCGGCGGATCCGTTGAACCATGCGGCGAGGCCCGCCGTGTTGTCTGAGGGGACGTGTTGTCCGGTGGCCCGGAAGGACCCGGAAGGACGCGGTCTCCGAGGAGCGTTTCGTCCGCGAGGGCGGTGCGGTCCGGGGCTCGCCCATCCGGAGTCGGGACCCACGACCCGGGCCGGGGGCCCGGGACGCTACGAGGAGGCAATCCCTTGTTGGAGGTCGGCATGGACGCGACAGCGCGCCCCGGTGGCGCACCCCGGACCACCCCCGCACGCCACCGGCCCGTACCGGACGGCCGGGCCCGCCCGGAGGGCGCGGGGGAGGCGGCCTGGGACGTGGTCACCGTGCCGGCCCGGCAGGGTCTTGAGGCGTTCGACATCCTGCGCAGGGGCGGAGCGCCGGACATCGGGCCGGTGCTGCACGACGGCTCCCGCGACACCCTCGGCTTTCTGGTCCCGCCCGGCACCGCCGAGGGCTGGGACGTGCCGGGCAGTGCCTGCACCCGCACCTCGGGCCGGGGCGTCCGGTACGCCGACCCGGCCGCCGCCCCCGAGCCGCCCGTCTCCGGCTCCTGCTGGCTGCTGCCCCCGGACCCGGACACCACCGGCCCGGTCACCGACCCGGCGGTGCTGCGGGACGCGCTGGGCGAGGCGGTACGGCTGATCGAGGTGGCCGACAACTGCTGCTGACGGTGCCGGGGTGGCGGCCTTCCGGGCCTGGGGCGACGGCTTCCCGGTGAGCTGCCGGGCGCGGGGCTTCGGGCGCCGGCGGGGCCGTTGTCCCTGCCGGGGTGCCTTCGCGCGGGGCGGCGACCCGGCGACCCGTACCGCGTCCCGCTCGTCCGGCCGCACCGGGCTGTACAGGGCCTTACAGGGCCACATCGGCACATCGGCCGCATGGGGCCGCCCGGTAATCGGATAATGGACGGATGGCGAGAAAGAGACAGCGGGGTACGGGCGGCCGGGACGCCGTCCCCGAGACGGTGACGGCTCCGGTGGACGGCGGCCTCGCCGAACTGGCGCCCGACCGCGACCGGCCCCGGGCCTGGACGCTGCGCGTCGACGGCGCCCCGCAGTCCCATGTGGACCTGGACGACCCCACCCGGCTCGCCTTCGGCTACCAGCGGCGGCTCGGGCATGTCCTCGACCTCGCCGCCCCGCCCGGCCGCCCGCTGCACGCCGTGCACCTCGGCGGCGGCGCCTTCACCCTGGCCCGCTACCTCGCCGCCACCCGGCCCCGCTCCACCCAGCAGATCGTGGAGGTGGACGCGGCCCTGGTCGCCCTCGTCCGCCGGGAGCTGCCGCTCGATCCGGCCGCCCGGGTCCGGGTGCGTACCGCCGACGCCCGCGCCGGGCTCGGCAAGCTGCCGGACGGCTGGGCGGACCTGGTGGTGGCCGATGTCTTCAGCGGCGCCCGTACCCCGGCCCATCTCACCAGCACCGAATTCCTCGGCGAGGTACGGCGGGTGCTGCGGCCCGGCGGCATCTACGCGGCCAACCTCACCGACGGGCCCCCGCTGGCCCATGTGCGGGGCCAGATCGCCACGGCCGCGGCCGTCTTCCCCGAACTGGCCCTCGCCGCCGACCCGGCGGTCCTGCGCGGCCGGCGCTTCGGCAATGTGGTGCTGCTCGGCTCCGACGCCCCGCTCCCGGTCGCGGAGCTGACCCGGCGGGTGGCGACCGATCCGTACCCCGGCCGCATCGAACACGGCCGCGAGCTCCGGGACTTCACCGGCGGCGCGGCCCCCGTCACCGACGCCACCGCGAAGCCCTCGCCGGTCCCGCCCCCTGAGGTCTTCGAGCAGTAGCCGGGCACGGGAGTGGCCGGCCCGGGCGGGAGTGGCCGGGGGCGGGAGCGGCCGGAGGCAGCGGGGCGCGGGTGGCCTCAGCGGCGTTCGATCAGGACCGTGGGGGACTGGTCGTGCCAGGTGCTGAAGACATCGGTCTCCCGCCCGTCGCGGCTGAAGGTGACCCGGATGTAGGTGGGTTGCTTCCACACCTGCATCCGCCAGCCCGAGGCCGGGGTGGCGGAGACCAGTTCGGCGGCGGAGGTGCCGAGGGCGAAGGCGACCCGGCCGCCGTCCACCGCGTAACTCCGCACCTCGCCGGTGTCCGTGGCCGGCGGACCGCCAGGTGCCGGGGCGGCGTCGTCGTGCGGATCCGGGTCCGGGGCCGGATCCGCGTGCGCGGCCGGCGGTCGGGGCCGGGGTCTCGGCGGGGCGGCGGGGGAGCGGTCCTGGGGCTTCCCGGACGGCGTGCGCGCGGCGGGCGGCGCGGCGGAGCGCGTGGGCGCGGGGGACTCCGGCGGCCGGGGGCGGTGGGTCGACGACGACTGCGGGGGCGGCGAGTCGGCGGCGATCGGCAGGGCACGCGGCGGGTCGTACGCCGTCCCGGCCATCACCGTGTGCACGCCCCACCAGGAGAGGGTGACCGCCGCGCCGGTGGCGAGCGACCACGCGGCGGCGTGTACGAGTCCTCTGCGCATCCGGCACATGGTGCCCCATCACCGCGTCCGCCACCACCGGCGGCCCCAGTTCCCTCACACGGCGTACGGTCGGTTCCCCCACATGGCGTACGGTGCGGCCCATGGCAAGTGTGCTCGTGGTCGAGGACGACCAGTTCGTGCGCTCCGCCCTGATCAGGCATCTGACCGAACTCCCCACGGACCCCCACACCGTGCGGAGCGTCGGTACCGCCCTGGAGGCGCTGCGCGAGGTGGCCCATTTCCGCTTCGATGTGGTCATCCTGGACCTGGGGTTGCCCGATCTGGACGGCGCGGAGGCCCTGAAGATGCTGCGCGGCATCACCGATGTACCGGTGATCATCGCGACCGCCCGGGACGACGAGGCGGAGATCGTCCGGTTGCTCAACGACGGGGCCGACGACTACCTGATCAAGCCGTTCTCGGTGGAGCACCTGTCCGCCCGGATCTCGGCCGTACTCCGCCGTTCCCGGGCCGGGGCGGGAGAGTCGCCGCCCGACCGGGTGCTCAGGGTCGGCGGGCTGACGGTCGATCCGCTGCGCCGCCAGGCCGAACTGGACGGTGCCCGGCTGGACCTCACCCGGCGTGAGTTCGACCTGCTGGCCTTCCTGGCGGGGCGGCCCGGGGTCGTGGTGGCGCGCAAGGAACTGCTGGCCGAGGTGTGGCAGCAGTCGTACGGGGACGACCAGACGATCGACGTCCATCTCTCCTGGTTGCGCCGGAAGCTGGGAGAGACGGCCGCCCGCCCGCGCTACCTGCACACCCTGCGCGGGGTCGGCGTGAAGCTGGAGCCGCCGCGGTGACCGGGGGCGGGACGGCCGGGACCGTCACCGGCCCGGCCCGTACGGGGTCCTGCGGAGCCGGGACCGGGACCGGGGGCGGGCCGGCGGCGCGGGCGGGTGCCCGGCGATGAGGTGGGCGCTGGTCAAGGTGGCGCTGGCCGTCACGGTGATGGTCGTCGTCGCCTTCGCCGTACCGCTGGGCCTGGTGATCCGGGAGATGGCCCGCGACCGGGCGTTCGGGGACGCCGAGCGCCGGGCCGCCGCGCTCGGCCCGGCGCTCGCCATCACCAGCGCCCGGGCGGAGCTGGACCGGGCGGTGGCCTCTACCGAGGACGGCTCGGCGGGCCGGCTCGCGGTGCACATCCCGGCCTCCCGGGAGACCGGCGGCCGGCCGCTGGAGATCGGCACCCGGCGGGCCGGCGAGGAGGACCTGGCGATGGTCCGCCGGCTGGGCCGGGCCGGGGTGGCCGAGGTGCCGGGCGGAGCCGTACTGCTCCAGCCCACCGCGCTGGGCACCGGGCAGATCGCCATCGTGGAGGTGTACGTCCCCCAGGACGCGGTCACCAACGGGGTGGCCACCGCCTGGGTGGTGCTGGCCGGGGTTGGCGTGGCGCTGATCGTCGGCTCGGTCGCGGTCGCCGACCGGCTGGGTGTACGGATGGTCCAGCCCGCCCAGCGGCTCGCCCGGGCCGCCCACGACCTGGGCGAGGGACGGCTCGGGGTACGGGTCCCGGAGGACGGACCGCCCGAACTGGCCTCCGCCGCGACGGCGTTCAACTCCATGGCCGACCAGGTGGTCCAACTCCTGGCCAACGAGCGGGAGCTGGCCGCCGACCTCTCGCACCGGCTCCGTACCCCGCTCACCGTGCTCCGGCTCAACGCCGCCTCGCTGGGCGAGGGTCCGGCCGCCGAGCAGACCCGGGCGGCGGTCGAGCAGCTGGAGCGGGAGGTCGACACCATCATCCGCACCGCCCGGGAGGCCAAGCCGCAGACCCAGGCGGCCGGTCCGGGGGCGGGGTGCGACGTGTCGGCGGTGGTGCGGGAGCGGATGGCGTTCTGGTCGGCGCTGGCCGAGGACGAGGACCGCACGGTCCGGGTGGCGGGCATCGACCGACCGGTCCGCATCCCGGTCGCCCGGCCGGAGCTGGTGGCGGCGCTCGACGCCCTGCTGGGCAATGTCTTCCGGCACACCCCGGAGGGCACCCCGTTCGCGGTGGACGTGCACAACGGGGACGACGCGGTGATCGTGCTGGTCTCCGACGCGGGCCCGGGCATCGCGGACCCGGAAGCCGCGCTGGAGCGGGGCAACAGCGGTGACCGGGACGGCTCCACGGGCCTGGGCCTGGACATCGTCCGCCGGGTCGCGGAGTCGACCGGCGGGGACGTCCGGATCGGCCGCTCGGTGCTGGGCGGCACCGAGGTGCGGATCTGGCTGAGCCTGGACGGCCGGGGCCCCGGCCGCTCCCCGCGCGGCGCCCCGGGACGGCGCGGCCACCGGGTCCGCCGGGTCCGCCGGATGGTCCGCCGGGGCCGCGCCCGGGGGTGAACCTGCCGGACCCGCGCGCCCCGGCCGGCCCGACCGGGAGCCGCCGTGCCGGGTCCGCCGGGGGCCGGGCCCGATGGGGGGCGACCCGGCGGGTGGGGCCAGGGCGGGGCGGCCACGTAGCCCCGATCGGGCCGGGGCGCCGGTCGCCGGGCCCGCCTGCTCCGGCCGGGGGCCGGGCCCGATGGGGGGCGACCCGGCGGGCGAGGCCAGGTCCGGGCGCCGGGCCCGTACGTTCCCGGCCGGCCGGAGCACCGGCCGGGTCCAGGCGCTCGGCGCCAGGCCGGGGCGGCCACGCGGCCTCGATCGGCCCGGGCGCCGGGCCGTGGACGACCGTGACCGTGGAGCCGGCCGGTGGTGACCGTGACCGTGGAGCCGGCCGGCGCCGGTGGCGCCCCCTGGAGCCGCTCGCCGGCACTTCTCCCGCCGCCCGCAGGGGTTTCGCACCCTCCCTTCATTAACGCCCGCCGATGGCTTCCTTAAGCGGACCCTAAGATCCTCAACGACCGCCCCGAACTGGGTGTTTGTCCGTTTCGGGGCCGCTAGCGTGCTGCTCGTACCACCCCACCGAAGGCACCACGCGGCACAGAGGCAGGCACCCGAATCATGGGCCCCAGAACCACCCACCGGCGCAGGACGAGTCGTACGGCCAAGGCGATCGGCGCCGTGCTGGCGACCGGGCTGGCCGGCGGCGCGGCCTTCGTGCTCACCGGCACCGCCCAGGCGGCCGGTGTCGGTGCCGTCTACACCAGGGCCAGTTCCTGGGACGGCGGTTACACCGGCCAGTACGTCGTCACCAACGACACCAAGGCGGTGCGGGAGGACTGGACGCTGGAGTTCGACCTTCCGGCCGGGACCACGGTGAACTCCCTCTGGAACGGCGAGCACACCGTGAACGGCCGCCATGTCACGGTGCGGCCCGCGAGCTGGAACAAGCGCCTGGCGCCCGGTGCCTCGGTCACGGTCGGCTTCGTCACCAAGACCACCGCGGCATCCGGTGGCACCGGCGCCACGGGAAAGGCGGCCGACCCCACCGGCTGCCTGATCGACAAGGCGGCGTGCTCGGCGGGCGGCGGCCCCACCCCGCAGCCCACCGGCCACCCCACCGACCAGCCGGTGCCGAGCCGGCCGAAGCCCACGGCCTCCCAGCCGCCCGCCTCGTCCAAGCCGTCCACCCCGGCGCCGAAGCCCCCCACTTCGCCGAAGCCCACGGATCCGGCCCCCACCCGGCCGCCGGGCGACGGCACGGCGACGGTCGCGCGGTTCGCCCCGTACGTCGACACCTCGCTCCACCCGGCGTACGACCTCACCGACACCGCCGCCAGAACCGGGGTGAAGGAGTTCACCCTCGCCTTTGTCACCTCGGGGGGCTCCTGCGCCCCGCTCTGGGGCGGGGTCACCGGGCTGGCGGACGACAAGGTGGCGGCCCAGATCGGCGCCCTGCGGGCCGGCGGCGGGGACATCCGGGTGTCGTTCGGCGGGGCCGCCGGCCGTGAACTGGGACTGAGCTGCACCACGGCGGACGCGCTGGCCGCCGCGTACGGCACGGTCGTGGACGCGTACAAGCTGACCAAGGTCGACTTCGACATCGAGGGCGCCGCCCTGCCGGACACCGCCGCCAACTCCCGCCGGGCACAGGCCATCGCCCGCCTCCAGAAGGCTCACCCGGGCCTCGACGTGTCCTTCACCCTGCCGGTGATGCCGGAGGGGCTGACCCAGCCGGGTGTAGACCTGCTGGCGGACGCCAAGCGGAACGGGGTCCGGATCGGCGCGGTGAATGTCATGGCGATGGACTACGGAGCCGCCTACAGCGGTGACATGGGCCAGTACGCCATCCAGGCGGCCACCGCGACCCAGGCGCAGATCAAGGGCGTGCTCGGGCTCTCGGAGGCGGCCGCCTGGAAGGCGGTGGCGGTGACGCCGATGATCGGGGTCAACGATGTGACGACGGAGACCTTCACGGTCGAGGACGCCACTCAGCTGACCGCCTTCGCCAAGTCCAAGGGCCTCGCCCGGCTGTCGATGTGGTCCGCCACCCGCGACAAGCAGTGCCCGGGCGGCGCCGCCAACCGGGCGGATGCCACCTGCAGTTCGATCGTCCAGCAGCCGCTGGCCTTCACCAAGGCGTTCGCCGCCTTCCACTAGCCACCCTCTCGTGGGCTGCCGGCGGCCCTCACCCCCCCGGGGCCGCCGGCAGTCCACCCCCTTCACCCCCTCCGCTCCCTCGATGCCCTCCCCCTCCCCCCGTCCGGAACGGGGCGGCCGGGAGGCCGACCAGACCATTTCCCTCCCCCCACACGCGCCCCGGCCGGTCCCCCACCCGGCCGGGGCGCACTTCTGCTCCCCCCCTCATCGGGTCAGCGCCCCTCGGTCTCCCGCAGGAAGCCGTCCGTCAACTCCGCCCACCGCTCCGGGGCTTCCGCGAACGGCAAGTGACCGGTGGGCAGTTCGGCGAGCCGGGCGCCCGGGATGCCGGCCGCGACGGCCCGGTGCAGGGCGGGCTCCACCAGCCGGTCCGCCGTGGTGCTGATCACCAGGGTCGGGGCGGTGATACGCGCCAGGTCGCCCCG
This sequence comes from Streptomyces pyxinae, assembly GCF_024756275.1. GTDB lineage: Bacteria > Actinomycetota > Actinomycetes > Streptomycetales > Streptomycetaceae > Streptomyces > Streptomyces pyxinae. Next base: position 68,058 of record NZ_JANUGQ010000016.1, read on the forward strand.
GGCGTCGAGCCGGGCCACCAGGTCGGCGTGTTCGGGCGAACCGGGCGGCGCCGTCTCCCCGGCGACCCGGGCGATTTCCTCCACCTCCTCGGCCGAGAGGCCCGCCAGCGCCTCCGGGGCCGCGGCCAGCGGCACCATGAACCGGCCCAGCACCTCGGGCCGGCCGTCCGCCGCGAGGTCCCGCCACACCTGGGCGGTCAGCCGCAGCCGGTGGTCCGGCCGGGCGAACGGGGCGGTGAGCACCAGCGCGGTGACCCGTTCCGGGTGCCGGGCGGCGATCCGTACCGCGACCGCGCCGCCCAGCGAGTACCCGGCGACGGCGAACCGTTCCAGCCCCTCCGCGTCGGCTGCGGCCACCAACCCCTCGGCCAGCTCGTCGAGTTCGAGCGGCACGGTGGCGCGGGGCGTGACCCCCGTACCGGGGTAGTCCGCCCCGACCAACCGGCGCCCGGCGGCGAGGCGGTCGAGCACCGGGCCGTAGTTGGCCGACACCCCGCCCCCGGCGCCATGGGCGAGCAGCAGTCCGGGGGCGGAGCCGTCGTCCGTGCGGCGCACCGTCCGTGCGTATGCGGGCATGGGGCCTCTTTTCTGAAGTGAACGCTATAAAAATCAACCTATCAGATCTATATCGTTCACTACAGATATCCGCCCGAGTCGCCAACGAGCCTTTCCCCAGGCGCTCCTGGGTCCCGAGCGGCTCCCGGGGCGAGCCCGCCCCCACCTTCGGAGGGCTTTCCGGCATCTCGCTGTGCGGGCGGTAGCTGATGGGTTAGCTTGTCGATGGCCGACCGCCCGGCCGGGCCCGCCCCGCCGGCCCCGGACCCGCCGGGTCCACCGCCGGACTCCGCCGGCCGGCCCCGATCACCCCTTGCCCTGCCCCCGACCGACCCCTTGAGCGACGCCGGACCACGCCGGACCGTCCCGGACCGCACTGAACAACCCGGTGTACAACCCCTCGGAGCTGCGCTGATGGCACGCGAAACGCCCTATCTCCAGGTGGCGGAGGCGCTCCGCGCCCGGATCGAGGAGGGGGAGTGGGGCATCGGCGACAAGCTGCCCAGCCGCGCCCAGCTCGCCGCCGAGTACGACATCGGCCAGTCCGTCGCCCAGCGCGCCATGGAGTTACTGATCATCGAAGGGCTGCTGGAGGGCCGCGCGGGCTCCGGTACCTATGTGCGCCAACCCCGGTTGCGGCAGCGGATGTTCCGCTCCCGTTCGGCCCACAGCCGGGTCGGCGGCTCCTTCGTCGCCACCATGGCCGAGAAGGGCAGAAAGGGCAGTTACGAGTCCCGCAGCTCCGCCCGGCTGCCCGCGCCCGAGCACATCGCCGCCCGGCTCGCCATCAAGACCGGCGACATGACGGTCTGCACCCACTACGAGTACCTGCTCGAGGGCCGTCCCGTGCAGCTCGGGGAGTCCTGGGAACCGCTCGCCCTGACCGACAAGACCCCCGTGGTGCTCCCGGAGATGGGCCCGTTCGCCGGCGCCGGCATCGTGAAGCGGATGAGGACCGTCGGGGTGACCGTCGCCCGAGCCGTGGAGGTCCCCCGCCCGGCCCGCGCCACCCAGGCCCAGGCCAACCTGCTGGGCATCTCCGTCGGGGAGCTGGTCACCATCATCGAGCGCACCTACTACGACACCGAGGGCCGCCCCGTCGAGACCGCCGACTTCACCGTCCCCGACCGCCGCTGGGAGATCGCCTACGAGGTCGCCGTCCCCCACGACTGAACGGGACCCGGGCGGGCTGCCCCCGGTGGCGGGCCGCCCGGACGATCCGCTCCTGTCCGCGCTCCGTGGGTGAACCTCAACTTGTCCTGGTGGTTGGGCTGCCAGCGCTTCCGGCAGCCGGTGCAGTACCAGTGCCACAGCTCCGGCCGGGCCGGAGTCGTACGACTGGTGTCCTTCCACAGCGGCCGCTCGGAGCACTGGGGGCAGGACGGCGGCTCCAGCACCACGCCGCGACTCCTCACTTCTCATCGTGTCTCCCGTGCCGGAGCCAGCGTCTCCGCCCGGTGCCCCGACCGGGTGACATTCCACCCCCTATCCCTCGAATGGGTGACCGGTCGGTGCGCCCGACCCGGGGGCATCCGGGCGCCCCGTTCCCACCACGACGTGAAACGCCCAGGTGGGAGGGGGAGCCGGAGGGCGGGCGCCTAAGGTGATGGGCCGTGAGAAAGACGCTCTATCTGTTCTGTTCCGCCGCCCCGCCCGTGTTCGAGGTGGCCGGTGTCGTCGAGGAGGCCCAGACGCGGGGGTGGGACGTGTGCCTGGGGCTCACGCCCACGGCCGCCGACTGGCTGCGGGACGGCATCGGCGGGTTGTCCGCGCTGACCGGCCGCCCGGTCCGGTGGGCGTACGAACGGCCCGGTGAGCCGGAGGTGTGGCCGCCGGCGGACGCGCTGCTCGTCGCGCCGGCGACCCTCAACACCGTCAACCGCTGGGCCCTCGGGCTCACCGACACCCTTGTCACCGGGTACGCGGCCGAGGCCGTCGGCAGGGGCACTCCGACGGCGGTGATGCCCTGCCTGAACACCGCCTGCGCCCGCCACCCGCGGTTCGGGCCGTCCCTGGAGACCCTGCGGGCCGCCGGCGTACGGGTGTTGTACGGCCCCGAGGGCTTCGAGCCCCATGAGCCCGGGGAGCAGCGGTCGTACCCCTGGGGCATGGCGCTCGACGTGGCGGACGGGCTGGGCTGAGGACCGGCCCGTCCGGGCTCAGGGGCGGCCCCGGGTCCCTCTGAGCAGTCCCGGGCCCTTCGGACCGGCTCCGGCCCTTCGCAACGGCCCCGGGCTCTTCGGACCGGCCCCGGGCTCTTCGAACCGGCCTCGGGTCCTTCGCGACGGCCCCGGTCCGGCCCCGGAGCCACCCGGGGCCCCGGGGTCGGCGTGATCCGGTCGGCGGCCCTTGCGGACGGACGGCGAGCGCTTCCATGCTGGCCGCGTTCCGCCCGGGTCCCGCCGGTCCCGCCGGTCCCGTCCGCCCGGTGCGTCCCGCCCGGCTCGCGCGGCGCTCCGGTTCCGGCCCGGGTCCGTCCGCGACCGAGGAGCGTGCCCCCGGATGACCTCACCGCAGACCCCTTCGCCCCTGCCCCTGCCGCCCGAAGACCGGACGCGCTCCCCGCTGACCGGCTGGACCCGGGACCACTGGGAGGCGCTGGCCGACCGGCTGCTGGACGCCGTGGTCCCGTACGCCACACCGGGGTTCGCGCAGTACCGGCTGCCCGGGCGGACCAGCTGGGCCGGGGAGGTGTCGGACGGGCTCGAAGGGTACGCCCGGAGCTTTCTGCTGGCCGCGTTCCGGATCGCGGGGGCCGGGCGGGCGGGCGGACCGGTCGATCCCCGGCTGGTCGAGCGGTACACCGAGGGCCTGATCAGCGGCACCGATCCGGACGGCCCCGAAGCCTGGCCGGCGCTCACCGATCGCTCCCAGCAGATGGTGGAGGCCGCCTCGGTCGCGGTCGCCCTGCACGAGACCCGGCCCTGGATCTGGGACCGGCTCGACACCCGAGCCCGGGAGCGGGTGGTGGACTGGCTCTCCGGCTTCGTCGGCCGGCACACCTGGGACACCAACTGGCGGCTGTTCCAGGTGATATCGGAGCAGTTCCTGGCCTCCGTCGGGGCCCCGCACAACCGGGGCGAGATCGAGGACGGGCTCGACCGGCTGGAGGAGTGGTACGTCGGGGACGGCTGGTACAGCGACGGCACCGGGCGCAACTTCGACTACTACAACGCCTGGGCGATGCACTTCTATCCGCTGCTCTGGGCGCGGATGGCCGACCCGGAAGGAACCGGTGCGGCCGGGACCGGCGGGGACGGAACGCGTGCGGCCGGTACCGGCGCGGACGGCGGCCGGGCCAAGGTCTACCGGGAGCGTCTGGGGCTGTTTCTGGCCACTTATCCGCACTTCTTCGGCGGTGACGGCGCCCCCGTCCACCAGGGCCGGTCCCTGACGTACCGGTTCGCCGCGACCGCGCCGGTGTGGATGGGCGCGCTCACCGGCTGTACGCCCCTGGCCCCCGGGCTCACCCGCCGCCTCGGCTCGGGCGCCGCCCGGCACTTCGCCGAGCGGGGCGCCCCGGACGAACGGGGGCTGATGCCGCTCGGCTGGTACGGGACGTTTCTGCCAGCCACCCAGCCGTACTCCGGTCCGGCGTCGCCGTACTGGGTCAGCAAGGGCTTCCTGGGCCTGCTGCTGCCGCCGGACCACCCGGTCTGGACGGAGCCCGAACTCCCCCTGCCCGTCGAGAAGTCGGACCAGTACACCGCCCTGCCCGCGCCGGGCTGGCTGCTGCACGGCACCGCGCGCGACGGCATCGTCCGGCTGGTCAACCACGGCAGCGACCTCAACTGGCCCGGCACCGAGGCCACCGACGACCCGCACTACGCGAAGTTCGGCTACTCCACCGCCACCGCCCCCGACACCTCGCCGGAGGCCCGGGCACGCAACGTCGGCAACCACCTGGCGCTGATCGGCCCCGACGGCACCCCCTCCCGGCGGGTGAGCATCCAGCCGCTGCGCTGCGAAGGGCGCCGCGCCGCCTCCCGCCACGACGCCCGGCTGCCCGGCGGCGACGAGACGTACCCGATCGAGACGACCAGCGTGCTGCACGGCCCCTGGGAGCTGCGGGTGCACCGGGTCACCGCGCCGGAGGGCGTCACGGTCCGGGAGGGCGGGTACGCCGTCGCCGGTGAGGTGCCGCCGGACGCCGGGGAGGGGCCCGGCTGGGCGCTGGCCCGGTCGGCGTCCGGCCTGACCAGCACGGTGATCGCCCTGCACGGCTGGGACGAGGGCGAGGACGAGAACGGGAGCGGGGTTTCCGGGGAGACCGGGGCCAACGCGTACGGGACGCACTCGGCCACCCCGTACCTGCGCCGCTCCGGCCATCCCGGCGGGACGGGTCTCTACGTCACCCTGGTCGCGCTGGCCGGCGGCCCAACCGCTCCGGCCGCCCTGGCCGGCCCGGCCGACTGTGCGGCGCTGCGGGCGTCGCTGAGCTGCGCGGTGGCGGACGGGGAGGTACGGGTCACCTTCCCGGACGGCACCGGGATCACCGTGTGACGGCCGGGCGCCGGCGCACCGACCGGGTGGCCGGAAACCGGTCATCCGGTCGGGGGGTCGACGCCCGATCGCCTTGCCGCCCGGGACGGCGGCCGGGGACGATCACCGGGTGACCCCGGGGGCGATCACCGGGGAGCCAGAGCCGGAACCGGCGTACCGGTGTGCCGACGCGAGGAGTGCCCAGGTGTCCACCAGTGCCGACGGGGTCGGTCGGGTCAGTCACGTCAGCCATGCCGGGGCGGTGCTCGCCGCGCTCGGCGAGGACCCCGGCCGGGAGGCGCTGGTCCACGGCGAACGACGCTTCACGGCGGGTGAGTTCCGCGACCTGGTGCACCGGCTGGCCCGGGCGCTGGAGGGCCGGGGGGCCGGCCGGGGCGACGGCGTCACCCTGCTCTGCGGCAACGCGCCGGAGACCATCGCCGTGCGCTACGCCGCCCATCTGCTCGGCTGCCGGATCACCCATCTCTACGGCGGCCTGGCGGCGGAGGCCCAGGCCGCCCTGGTCCGGGACGTGGAGACCCGGTTCCTGGTCGCCGGCCGGGGCCAGGAGGCCCGTGCCGCCGAGCTGACGGCCCTGGTCCCGGGGCTGGAGGTTCTCGCCCTCGGTTCCTCGGCGGCCGGCCCGGATCTGCTGGAGCCGGCCGCGCGGGAGTCCGCCGAGCCGTTCACCGGCCGGGCCGGACCGGAGGACATCTGCGTCGTCCGGCACACCGGGGGCACCACCGGGCACCCCAAGGCGATCCGCACCACCTTCGCGCAGCTGAGCCTCTGGTACGCGAGCCTGCCCGGCCCCCGGAGCCCCGGCGACCGGCTCCTGGTGTGCACGACCCTGGCGCACGCCGTGGGGCTGCTCACCGACGCCGTGCTCGGCTCCGGCGGAACCGTGGTGCTCCAGGAGGGCTTCGACGCCGGGGCGGTACTGGCGGCCGTCGAGCGGGAGCGGATCACCCATCTCTTCCTGCTGCCGCCGATGCTGTACGAGTTGCTGGACCACCCGGCGGCCGACCGCACCGACACCTCCGGTCTGCGCGCCGTCCTCTACGGCGGCTGCCAGGCGTCCCCGGCCCGACTGGCGGACGCGGTACGGCGGTTCGGGCCGGTGCTGGTCCAGTTCTACGGGCAGAACGAGGCGGGCGGCATCAGTGTGCTCACGCCCGAGGACCACGACCCGGAGCGCCCGGACCGGCTGCGCTCGGCGGGCCGGGTGCTGCCCGGCGTGGAGGTCGCCGTCCGGGACCCGGCCGGTCACGATCTGCCGCCCGGCGAGCACGGCGAGATCTGCGTCCGCTCGCCCCAGATGATGACCGGCTACTGGAAGCGCCCCGAGCTGACCGCCGAGGTGCTGCGGGACGGCTGGGTGCACACCGGCGACATCGGCTTCCTGGACGACGACGGCTATCTGACCATCGTGGACCGGCTCAAGGACATGATCGTCGTGGTGGGTGGCCATGTGTACACCACCGAGCTGGAGGACCTGCTCAACTCCCATCCCGGGGTGTCGCGGAGCGCCGTCTTCGGCGTCCTGGACGAGGACCGGGTGGAGCGGGTGCACGCCGCCGTCGTCCGGGCGCCCGGCGGCGGGCTCACCGAGCGGGAGATCCGCGCGTGGGTCCGGCGGCGGCGCGGCCCGATGTACGAACCCGCCCGCGTCACCTGGCTGGACACCCTCCCCCTCACCCCCACCGGCAAGCCCGACAAGATCCTCCTCCGCGACCAGGCCCTGACGACGGCCCGGCCGGACCCCGGCCGGCACGCGTAGCCGACCGGGGTCCGCCCAGGGGGTGTCGCCTCCGGGCCTCAGAAGGGCTTGGTGGGCAGGTACTTGCCGTCCAGGGTGATGACGGCGCGCTCGCCGCCCTCGGGGTCGTCCACCTTCTTCACGTCGAGCTTGAAGTTGATCGCGGAGATGATGCCGTCGCCCAACTGCTCGTGTACCAGGGCCTTCAGCGTGGTGCCGTAGACCTGGAGCATCTCGTAGAAGCGGTAGATGGTCGGGTCGGTCGGGATGCCGCCGGGGATCGAACCGCGGGTCGGGATGGTCCGCAGCGTCAGCGCGTCGTCGGCGTCCAGGTCGAGGAGCTCGGCGACGGCCTCGGCCGAAGCCTGGGGCAGCGGGTGCTGGCCGAGGACGGCGGCGGTGACGAAGGCGACCGACAGACCGGCGGCGTCGGCGATCTGCTGCCAGGACAGGTCCTTGCGGATCTTCGCCTCGTTGGCCTTGACGGCCAGGACCTGGCGGGCGGTGGTGTCGAACTGGGCGTGCACCATGAGAGGCGTTTCCTTTCGGTGTGCCGCTCCCGGTGAGTGGTGGGGAGCGGTGGGTTCCGGGGTGGCCCCGGTCGCCGGGCGAGGGCGGGCGGGGACCAGGTGTGAAGAGGCCGGGATCAGACCGGGAGGCCGGCCGTCCGGCCGTTGGGGTCGAGTTCCTCGACGGCGCCGCTGCCGATGTCGTAACACCAGCCGTGCAGCCTGACCGTGCCCTGCTCCAGGGCGCGGGCCACCGACGGATGGGTGACCAGGTTCGCCAGCTGGGCGCGGACGTTGCTCCGTACGAGGGCGTCCACGCCGGGGGCGGTGGTGCGGGCCCGTGCGGCGTCCGCGTGGCGCAGCCAGTCCGCGGTCGTCGGCATCGTGCCCAGGTCATGGCCTTCGGCCAGGGCGGTCATCGCGCCGCAGGCGGAGTGCCCGCAGACGACGATGTCCCGCACACCCAGCGCGGCGACCGCGTATTCGACGCTGGCCGCGATGCCGTCCGTGCGGGGCGCGTAGGCGGGCACGAGGTTGCCGGCCGTGCGGATGACGAACAGCTCGCCCGGATCGCTCTGGGTGATCAGTTCCGGTACCACGCGGGCGTCGGAACAGCCGATGAACAGTGTGTGCGGCGCGTGGTGGGTGGCCAGGTGGGCGAAGACCCCGGCCTTGGTGGGGAAGACCTCGCGCTGAAAGCGGTCGATTCCCCGGGCGAGATGGCGCATGCCCTCACTCCCTTCGATCGGTGGTCGGTGGGGCTGATGTCATTCACTCTGCATGACCAGCATCTATAGCGTCCAAGACGCAGTACCACCGATCACTATCGACCATATCTATAGTTGTGCCCATGAAGCCGGAACTGCGTCATCTGCGGTATCTGCTCGCGGTCGCCGAGCACGCCAACTTCACCCGTGCCGCCGAGGAGTTGCGCGTCTCCCAGCCCACCCTGTCCCAGCAGATCAGGCAGCTGGAGAAGGCCCTCGGGGTGCAGCTGCTGGACCGCACCGCCCGCACCGTGCGCCTGACCGACGCCGGGAGTGCCTACGTCCACTACGCCCGGCGCGCGCTGCGGGACCTCGCGGCGGGCGAGCGGGCGGTGCTGGACGTGCGGGACCTCTCCCGCGGGCACCTCCGCCTCGCCGTCACCCCCACCTTCACCGCCTACCTCACCGGCCCGCTCGTGGCCGACTTCTGCGCCCGCCACCCCGGCATCACCCTGGACGTACGCGAGTTGGCGCAGGACCGCATCGAGGCCGACCTCCTGGACGACCGGCTCGACCTCGGCATCGCCTTCGCCGGCGACCACCTCCCGGGCATCGAGGCCACCGCGCTGTTCACCGAGACCCTCAGCCTCGTCGTGGGCCCCCGCCACCCGGACAGCCAGAACCCCGGCCCGCTGCCGGTGACCGACCTCCGCGACCGCCGTCTCGCCCTGCTCAGCGGCGACTTCGCCACCCGACGGCACATCGACCGGCACTTCGCCGAGCACCACACGCAGCCGCGGATCGCGGTGGAGGCCGACTCCGTCAGCGCCCTCACCGAGATCGTGGCCCGCGCCCCGCTCGCCACCGTCCTCCCCGACGCCGTCACCCACGACAACCCGCACCTGACGCCGATCCCCCTGACCCCCGCCCTCCCCTCCCGTACCGTCACCCTTCTCCGTCGCGACAGCACCTATCAGAGCGCCGCCGCCCGCGCCTTCAGCCACCGGGCCGCCGACTGGACCCGCGCCCACGACTTCGGCCCGGGGGAGCACCGGTACAGCGGCTGACGGGGGGAACGGCGCCGGGCGTTCCAGCTCCCCGTTCCAGGCAGCCCGCGTCCGTCCTGGTCAGACGGTGTTTCCGCGTTCCAGCGTCCCGAAGTGCCCGGATCCTGTGGCGGAGCGGACCGGGTGCCCGGCACGCTCGGATCGTTCAGGTGCCGCCCTCCACCGGACTGGTGCGGGGCGGGGCCGACGGTTCGGATCAAGGGAGATTCTTCGCATGCGGCGTCTTGCCACCACACTCGGAGTACTCGGCTCGAGCCTCGCGCTCACGCTCGGTCTGGCTCCATCGGCCTCGGCCGCGAACGGAACCCTGCTTTTCAACGGCGGTCGCTGGGAGAACCCCACCGGCTGCCATGCGAGCAATTGGCCCGGCGATCCCGCCGTGATCGTCAACGCCACCGACAGCATCGCCTACGTGTACTCGGACGTGGCCTGCAAGAACTTCATCACCATTCTGCTGCCGACACAGGTCCGTACGGTGTCGCACGCATGGTCTGTCGCTTTCCACTGAGCGGCGCCCGGGCGGGCCGGATGCCGCCGCCGGCCGGCTTCGGACCGATGAGGTGACCACCCGGGCCCGGGCACCTGCCGCAGCCTTCGGCAGGCGCCCGGGCCCGGCCTCCGCGCTCACACCAGTCGCACGAGGATCAGAGGGTGAGGACGAGCTTGCCCCGGAGGTGACCGCTGTCGAGCAGCCGGTGCGCGTCGGTGACATGCTCGAAGGGGAACGTCTCCTGCACATGGACCCGGAGCTTTCCCTGTGCGACGAGGCCGACGAGACCGCGCAGGGCGACCGGGTCGGGGTCGACCGCGATACCGCTGAAGCGCATGCCCGCCGCCTCGTACCTGGCGATGAGCGCCGGGTCGTCCTCGGCGGTCGCCGTCACCAGGTGACCGCCGGGCCGGAGCACTCCGAGGGACCGCTCGGCGGTGTCGCCGCCGACCGTGTCGAGCACGACGTCGATGTCGCGGACCGCGTCGGTGAAGTCGACCGCCGTGTAGTCGATCACCTCATCGGGGCCGAAACCCTCGACGAACTCCCGCTTGCTCCCGGTGGCGGTCGTGATCACGTGCGCGCCGAGGGCTTTCGCGAGCTGGATCGCGACGTGGCCGACCCCGCCGCCACCGCCGTGGACCAGGACGCGATCGCCCGCACCGACGCCGGCGAGGTCGACGAGCCCCTGCCATGCCGTCAGCCCGACGACCGGGAGCGCGGCGGCTTCGACATGGGAGAGCGAGGCCGGCTTCCGTGCCAGGTGCAGCGCCGGCGCCGAGACGAATTCCGCGTACGCGCTCGCCGGCCGCGGGAACAGCGGCATCCCGAACACCTTGTCGCCGGGCCTGAACCGCCACGTCAGCGGAGACTCCTCCACCACGCCGCTGATGTCCCAGCCGAGGATGAACGGCGGCGGGCCGATCAGCGGGAACTCGCCGGCGCGCAGCCGCGCCTCCAGCGGGTTCAGCCCGATCGCCCTGACGCGGACGACTACCTCGGTCGGGAGGGGCTGGGGCTCGGGCGCGTCCACGATGGTGAGTACCTCGGGACCGCCGTACGTCTGCTGGGTGATGACTCGCATGACTCTCCTTGCTCGGGAAGAGGGAGAGATTCCAGGCTAGGTTTCCGACAGGAACCGGCAGGTGCCTGAGAAGCCGGCAGGAACCGGCAGGAACCGGCAGGTGCCCGAGGAACCGGCGGGCACCGGCAGGTGCCTTGAGAAGCCGGCGGGTACCTCTGGCGCCATGAGCGGTTTCGGTCCCGGTGATCCCTTTCTCGCAGACTGCCCGGGGCGTCTGGCGATCGAGTTGATCGCCGACAAGTGGACGGTGGTCGTGCTCTACGGCCTCAGCCAGGGCCCGGTTCGCCATGGCGAGTTGCTCAAGCTGATCGGCGGCATCTCCCGCAAGATGCTCACGCAGACGCTCCGGCGGCTCCAGGCGCACGGACTCGTCCGCCGCCACGCCTACGCCGAGGCGCCGCCCCGCGTCGAATACGAACTCACCCCGCTCGGGGCGACGCTGATCGATCCCATCCACATGCTGACGGAGTGGGCGAGAGCGAACGGCGCCGCGGTGCTCGACGCCCTCGACGCCCTCGACGCCGGTGCCGAGCCGGCCGCCCGTGACGTACCGGACCGAAGCTGAGGAGCGGCCGGAAGACCTGGCCGGACTTCGGCTCCGGCCGACCCGAGCTCACCCCGGCAGCGGGTGCCCACCGGGTCGCACCGGTCGCTCGCGCCCCCAGGCGGCCAGCGGCTGGAGTGCCTCGTTGAGGCGCAGGCCGTCCTCGGTCAGCGAGTACTCGACGCGGGGCGGCACCTCGTCGTAGGAGACACGGCGCACGACACCGTCCGCTTCCAACTCCCGCAGATGAGAGGCCAGTACCTTCTCGGTGACTCCCGGAAGCAGCCGGCGCAGCTCACCGAAGCGACGGCGGGGGCGCTCGTGGAGCGCCCAGAGGATCAGCACCTTCCACTTGCCGCCGATCACCTCCATCGCGGAGTCGATCCCGCAGACATGTCCGCCCGGTGTGCCCGGCCGATTCAGCGTCGTCATGCCCCACCCCTCCGACCTGCTCGCTCACCCCGGGGTAACCACCCACCCTCAAGTGCGTACTTGATCAACTCCGGGCCTGTGACCAGCCTAATCGGCATGACACCAAACACCGTTGAGAAGACGCCCGTCACGCTGCTGGGCCTCGGCGCGATGGGCACCGCGCTGGCCCGCGCCTGGCTGGCCGCCGGCCATCCGCTCACCGTCTGGAACCGCACCCCGGCCCGCACCACGCCACTCGCCGCCAAGGGGGCGAGGGTCGCGGACACCGCCGCCGAGGCGGTCGCGGCGAACACCCTCGTCGTCCTCTGCCTGCTGGACGACTCCTCGGTCGACGAGGTGCTGGCCGGCACCGACCTGGCCGGCCGGGACCTGGTCAACCTGACCACCAGCACCCCCGCCCAGGCCCGCGCCCGCGCCGAGTGGGCCCGCGAGCGCGGCGCCCGCTACCTGGACGGCGGGATCATGGCCGTCCCGCCGATGATCGGCGTCCCGGAGGCCGGCGGCTACGTCTTCCACAGCGGCTCGCGGGAGCTGTTCGAGCGCCACCGGGAGACCCTGGGCGTCCCGGCCGGCACCACCTATGTCGGCGAGGACCCGGGCTTCGCGGCCCTGCACGACGTGGCCCTGCTCAGCGCCATGTACGGGATGTTCGCCGGCGCCGCGCACGCCTTCGCCCTGATCCGCGAGGAGGACATCGACCCCACGGCACTCGCCCCGTTGCTCGCCGACTGGCTCGTCGCGATGGCCCCGGCGGTTCACCGGACCGCCGACCAGTTGCGGAGCGGCGACTACACCAAGGGCGTCGTCTCCAACCTCGCCATGCAGGTGGCCGGTACCCCGACCCTCCTGAGCACCGCCGAACACCAGGGCGTCAGCCCCGAACTGCTCACCCCCTACTTCGAGCTGATGCGCCGCCGCCTGGCCCAGGGCAGCGGCGAGGAGGACCTGACGGGCGTGATCGACCTCCTGGCACACTGACCGGCCACCCGAGCCACCGGCCGACAGGTGTCGTCCCCGCCAGTCAGCGAGGGCCCCGCCGCTGTCCTCGCGGCCCCCTGCCGGAGCAGGGACCACCCCGTGCGTACGGGGACCACCAGGCGTCGAAGAGATCGGTGGCGTAGTAGCCCGGACCACCCCCGTGCGTACGGGGACCACCGGCGGGCCATGCCGCGCGCCTGCCCCCAGGACGGACCACCCCCGTGCGTACGGGGACCACCAACACATGCCAGGGTTCACGACGAATGTCGAAGGACCACCCCCGTGCGTACGGGGACCACCCGGAGTGATCCGGGGAGATCGGACAGTACTACCGGACCACCCCCGTGCGTACGGGGACCACACTTGTTGAGCTGCGGCGATGGTAGCAAGCAGCCTTGTTTTCCTTCACCTGCTGTTGGGCGTCAATCGCTTCCTATCCGGCGGAACCGGAGCCTGGTTGAACAGCCGGTCAGCCACCCTCGCCGGCGCCGGTGCCTCGGGCCACGGTCCGACGTCCGCCACTGAAGGCTGAGGGGGCTCGGCCCCCAATACGGCTACGGGAACCTGGGCGTCAATCGCTTCCATGGCGGTGGGCCGGGTGCACTTCACCCCGGTGTTCCCCGAGGGCGGGCAGGACGTGAAACTGCGGGCCCGTGCCGAGGAGATCACCGCCGGGCCGTAGCTGTTCGTACCGCGGCCAGTCCGTGCTCCCAGGGGAAGTTCTCGGAGTCTCCCTGCTTAGGGGCATGTGGTTCGTCTCGTCCGAAGACCACACGGACGCCCTGACGGTTCAGGGTGTCCACCGCCCGGGGCACGGCGGGTTGGGCGCCGAGTGCGGTCGACCAGAACGGCATCGCAGCGACGGGCACGCCCAGGTGCACGGCCTCCGCCGGGATTCCGAGCGCCACCGTGCCGCTGATCCCTGCGGCCCACCTGCACGCACTGGTCGTGGTCAACGGGGCAACGAGCATCGCGTCCGCCTTCGGCAGGCCGCCGGATTCCCCAGGGAGGGTGTACTGGTGCCGCACCGGGTGTCCGGTCAGCTCTTCCAGCATAGTGAGACGGTCCCTCCACCAGGTCGCTGCCGTGAGAGTGAGAATGAGGCAGGTGTCCCAACCGTCTGCCTGGGCGGCGCGCACGCCGGTGTCGATGTACTGGGTGGGCCCGGCGGCGGTCGCGATCAGGTAGAGCACGGGGGCGGTCATACGGGAAGTCCACAGCGCCGAGCGAGACCAGTCAACTGCTGCCCAGGAGAGGGCACAAGTTCCATCAGGTCAGCTACCAATCCGACAACTGATGGCCCCCGCACTTCCTCGGGAGCGAGCTCTTCAGCGGTGAGAATGTCTCGGACAGCATCGTCCCGTCGTCGTGTCAGTGCCTTCGCGCGTGCCGTGGTGACCAGGTACCGGGCCTGACGTTCCCGGCTGAGTGCGGCGATGGCGCCTGGGGTGATGCTTTCGGCACTCTCAAGGGCCGACCAGGCGTCGTCCAACCTCAGGAGCACGTCCACTTCGTCTTCGTGCAAGGCGACGTTGGTGCCACCGAAGGAGGTGAGCTCTGCGTCTTCACGGGTCGGTCCAGAAGAGGACGATGGGCGGCTGCACGGACACGGGGCTGTACCCGTACGGCGGCCGGTGCGGGCCGAAACCGAGATCGCCCTGGGGACTCTCGACCTCGATACGGCCCGGGACCTGGCCGCCGCTCTCCGGTCGGGGGCCTGTGGGGCCCGGCGTGATCGAGACCACCCACATCCTTGAGGAGGATCTGCGGGCGCTCACTGGACCGGAGCACCCGGGCGGTCCGGTCCGAGTGACCCGGGGCGGTCCGGGTAGCGAGTCCGTCATGTGCTGGGTGCAGGTCCTGGCCGGTGGCCCGCCCGGCGAGGGGAATCTGGCCGCGGGTTGTTGTGTCCCGGCCGGCCCGGGGAACGAAGAAGCCCCTGATCCGCGTCTCCGCGGATCAGGGGCTTCTCCCTGAGAGGGTGAGTAACGGGACTCGAACCCGCGACATCCTGGACCACAACCAGGTGCTCTACCAGCTGAGCTATACCCACCACGACCGGTCTCTTTCCGACCGGCCGAGAAAAAGTGTACAGGGTCCGGGAGGGTGCTCGCGCCCACCTTTCGCGCCGCCGCTCCGGGGCGCTGTCCGGCCGGTGCCGGAGGACGGGCCCGGCCGCCGCCCGGGCCGCCGGGGGGACGGCGGGCGGGGCGGGGCGGCGGGGGTACGGGCGGGGCGCCGGGTCAGGCGGTGGGGGGCTGCGGGGGAGCGGGGAGGACATGGCGGGCGGCGATGGCCCTGGCCGCGTCCGAGTCCGGGCCCGGCTGCGGCACGAAGACCGCCTCCCGGTAGTAGCGCAGCTCCGCGATGGACTCGCGGATGTCGGCCAGCGCCCGGTGGTTGCCGCTCTTCTCCGGGCTGTTGAAGTACGCCTTCGGGTACCAGCGGCGGGCCAGTTCCTTCACCGAGGAGACGTCCACGATCCGGTAGTGCAGGAACTCCTCGACGCGCGGCATGTCCCGCAGCAGGAAGCCCCGGTCGGTGCCGACCGAGTTTCCGCAGAGCGGCGCCTTGCCCGGCTCCTTCACATGCTCACGCACATAGGCCAGGACCCGCTCCTCGGCGTCGGCCAGCGTGGTGCCGGCGGCCAGCTCGTCCAGCAGGCCGGAGGCGGTGTGCATCTGCCGCACCACGTCCGGCATGGTCTCCAGCGCGGCGTCCGGCGGACGGATCACGATGTCCACGCCCTCGCCCAGCACGTTCAGTTCCGAGTCGGTGACCAGCGCGGCCACCTCGATCAGTGCGTCTTCCGTCAGCGAGAGCCCGGTCATCTCGCAGTCGATCCACACCATACGGTCGTTCATGCGTCCTACCTTAGAGGG
Organism: Streptomyces pyxinae; assembly: GCF_024756275.1. GTDB lineage: Bacteria > Actinomycetota > Actinomycetes > Streptomycetales > Streptomycetaceae > Streptomyces > Streptomyces pyxinae. Next base: position 83,547 of record NZ_JANUGQ010000016.1, read on the forward strand.
CACGTACGAGGAGGGGGCCGCCACACGGCGGCCCCCTCCTCGTACTGATTCCTTGCTTCCGACGGCTCCCGCCTAGTGCACGGTCCGCTGGCCGGGCAGCGCGGGGCGGCCCGGACCGAAGGCGTCCGCGTGCGGCCGGCCCGGGTCGCCGGGTCCCGCCGCGATGCCGGCCGGGGCCGGGCGGCGGACGGCGGGCGACAGCTGGGACGGCACCATCGCCTCCGGCGGCGGAGCGTCACTGCCCGGGCGCCGGGCCCGGTACGCCGCCCGGTACGCGGCGGGCGAGGAACCGAGCTGGCGGCGGAAGTGCCCGCGCAGCGCGACCGGCGAGCGGAAACCGCACCGCCCGGCCACCTCGTCCACCGAGTAGTCGGAGGTCTCCAGCAGCCGCTGGGCCTGGAGCACCCGCTGGGTGATCAGCCACTGGAGCGGAGCGCTGCCGGTGAGCGACCTGAACCGCCGGTCGAAGGTCCGGCGACTCATGTAGGCCCGCGCGGCGAGCGTCTCCACGTCGAACTGCTCGTGGAGGTGCTCCAGTGCCCAGGCGACCACCTCGGCGAGCGGGTCGGCGCCGATCTCCTCGGGCAGCGACCGGTCCAGGTAGCGTTCCTGGCCGCCGCTGCGCCGGGGCGGTACGACCAGCCGTCGGGCGAGTGCCCCGGCGGCCTCGGCACCGTGGTCCGTCCGCACGATGTGCAGACAGAGGTCGATCCCGGCCGCCGTCCCCGCGGAGGTCAGCACGTCGCCGTCGTCCACGAAGAGCTCCCTCGGGTCCACATGGACCGACGGATAGCGCTTGGCGAGCGTCGGGGCGTACATCCAGTGCGTGGTGGCCGGGCGCCCGTCCAGTAAACCGGCGGCGGCGAGTACGAACGCCCCGGTGCACAGTCCGACGATCCGGGCGCCCTCCTCGTGCGCCCGGCGCAGCGCGTCGAGCGCTTCGGCGGGTGGTGGTGAGGTGATCGACCGCCAGGCCGGCACCACGACCGTCCCGGCTCTGCTGATCGCCTCCAGACCGTAGGGGGCGGTGAGTTCCAGCCCCCCGGTGGTACGGAGAGGTCCGTCCTCCCCCGCACAGACCAGCAGCCTGTAGCGGGGCACTCCGGCGTCCTGGCGGTCAATCCCGAACACGGAGAGTGGGATGGAGCTCTCGAAGATGGGGCCGCCGCTGAACAGCAGCACTGCGACGACCTCGCGACGTCGGCGTCCGGACAGTTTCCGTCCGGCCTCCGGTGCGGCGGAGTCCTGGCTCATGACGCTAAGCCCCCCTCGGTTTTCGCGTCTCCTAGGTCCTGTCGCTCCTGCACGTTTCCCCTCGGTTTTGCACGAGTCCCCAGTCTTCGACAGTCATGATCGAATCTACTGCGTCCCGTGGTGCCGGCGTGACATGTCTCGCGACCGGCACTAAGTCGACAAGGCAACTTGGCGCGAAGCATTCGATCACGAAGGGTTTCACCCCGGAGCCGCTCAGGGAAGGGCGCATCTCGCGCATGGCCCATCCGCGTAGGGTGCGCGTGCCGCCTTTGGTCCTTTCTTCCCTGGTGGCAAGGGGGTTGACAGGCCATTTCGGTGCGGAAGCACCCCTCAGGTGAAGTTGGCTGAAAACCAGTGGGTGCGGATGTGCGAACTCATCCCCCGGAGGAGGTATGGGCCGCTCCCGAGCAGCCCCCGGCCCACCTCCGGCGGGGCCGCCGGACACGCCCCGAGCAGCACCGTAGTGGCCCGGGGTGACGACCCGGGCGGACCAGGGCGGTGCCCCGGTGGCGCCCGGGCGGGCCGGGGCGGTCCCCGGGCGGCGCCCCCGGGGCGGCCCGGGCCGCCCCGGCCGGAGGACCTGCCCGGCTCCGGCCGGGCCGGGTGGCCCCTGCGGCTGTCCCGCCCGCCTCCGGGCCGACCCGGACGGTCCGGAGGGTCCGGGAGCACACCGGGGCCGGCCCGGGGGTGCCGGGGCACGGGCCGGTGCCGCCCGGGGGCGCGTTCCGGGGCCCGTCGCCCCTCGAAGGCGCCCCGGCGCCCTCCGGGGGCCCCGGGATGCCTCCGAGCGCCCCTGGCGTCCGCCCCGGCATCCGCCTCCGGCGCACCTTCCGGCAGCTGCCCTCAGGCCCTGAAGCCGTCCCTCCGGATGTCCCGCCCCCGGGCCCCCGGACCTCCCCCGGCTCCCCCGGACGGTTGCTCCGGGCGGCTCCCCGCGGGCGGGGGCCGCCGGGCGCGGTCCCCTCCTGCGGCGGCGCCGGTGACTCCGTGCGACGGGTGGACGGACTCAGGCGCCACGGGAGTACGCGAATTGGCGAGTCGACGCCTGTAAGGGCCACCCGGCATTGCCTTCCGGGTCGGGCTCGTGCATGCTCCCTGGGACGCCGGGTGAGCACCGTGACAGGGCGGTGGACACTGGGCAGCGGGGGAGTGGCGCCGTACCCTTGCGGGTATGGGGTTGGGAAGGTGATTCCCGGACACAGCTCCGCCGTCAACCGTTGTCGCCCTGTCCTTTCTCATCAGGTTTCATCAGGTTTCATCAGGACCTTCTTCGCCGAGACATCGATGGCCGGTCACGAATACTCTGAGCCCGCGAACCGCCGGAAGGTCGCCGATTCGGCGGTCGACCCCTTGGCGGCGAACGAGACGCGCCACGCCTGCGACCCCGCCTTCCAGCACGGCGTCGTCGTCGGCTTCGACGGATCGACCTCCAGCGAGCGTGCCCTCGCCTACGCCATCGGCATGGCCCGCCGCTCCGGCTCCGGTCTGATCATCGTGCATGTGGCCAACCGGCTGCCCACCACCGTCTGGGCCGGCTGCGAGCCGCCCGTCTTCGTGGACGTGCCCGATCACCGCACCGAGGTGCTCGGCCTGGAACTGGCCTGCGCCGACTATCTGGCCGAGGTCCCCTGGATCCTGGTCGAGCGCGGCGGCGACATCTGCCACGAGCTGGAGGAGGTCGGCCGGGAGTACTCGGCGGACGCCATCGTGGTCGGTTCCTCGCACGGACTGGTCGGCCGGGTCTTCGGCTCGGTCGCCGGCCGTCTGGCCCGCCGCGCCCAGCGGCCGGTCGTCGTCATCCCGTAGGGCCCCGCGTTCCGTGAGTCCCCGCGCGTTCCGGTAAGTCCCCGCGTTCCGTAAGTCCCCCCGCGTCCGTACGGCGCCGGTGTTCCGCAGGCTCCTGCGTTCCCGCGACGCCCCGGCCCTCCCGTACGACCTCCGCGTTCCGTGAAGCCCCGGCCCTCCCGACGGCCTCCGCCCTCCGCGAGGCCCCGGCCGTCCCGTACAGCCTCCGCGTTCCCGCGATGCCCCGGCCGTCCCGTAGGGCCCCCGCCCTCCGCGGGGCCCCGGCGTTCCCCCGTACGGCCCCACCCTCCCCACGGCGCCGGCCCCCGGCGCGGGCGGGATGCGCGCGCCGGGGGCCGGGGGGCCGGGGTCCGGGAATCCGGGAGACCCGGGGTGATGCGTACGGGAGGTACGGGGAGTGCCTACTCGACCGTGACGGACTTCGCCAGGTTGCGCGGCTTGTCGATGTCCCGGCCAAGGGCCAGGGCGGTGTGGTAGGCGAGCAGCTGGAGCGGGATGCCCATCAGGATCGGGTCCAGCTCGTCCTCGTTCTTCGGGACGACGATGGTGTGGTCCGCCTTCTCCTGGACCTGGTGGGCCACGGCGACGATCTTGCCGCTGCGGGCCTTGATCTCCTCCAGGGCCGCGCGGTTCTTCTCCAGCAGGTCGTCGTCCGGGACGATCGCGACCGTCGGCATGGCGGGCTCGATCAGTGCCAGCGGGCCGTGCTTGAGCTCGGAGGCCGGGTAGGCCTCGGCGTGGATGTACGAGACCTCCTTGAGCTTCAGGGACGCCTCGCGGGCCACCGGGTAGCCCCGGACGCGGCCGATGAAGAGCATCGACTTGGCATCGGTGAACTGCTCGGCCAGCTTCTTGATCTCGTCCTCGCCGGCCAGGATCTCGCTGATCTGGCCGGGCAGCTTGCGCAGGCCCTCGATGATCCGCTTGCCGTCGGCCACCGACAGGTCCCGGATGCGGCCGAGGTGCAGGGCGAGCAGACCGAAGGCGACCACGGTGTTGGTGAAGCACTTGGTGGAGACGACGCAGACCTCGGGGCCGGCGTGCACGTACACACCGCCGTCCGTCTCACGGGCGATGGCCGAGCCGACCACATTGACCACGCCGAGGACGCGGGCGCCCTTGCGCTTCAGCTCCTGCACGGCGGCGAGCACGTCGTAGGTCTCGCCGGACTGGGAGACGGCGATGTAGAGGGTGTCCGGGTCCACCACCGGGTCGCGGTAGCGGAACTCCGAGGCCGGCTCGGCGTCGGCGGGAATCCGGGCCAGCTCCTCGATCATCTGGGCACCGATCTGCCCGGCGTGGTACGAGGTGCCGCAGCCCAGGATCTTGACCCGGCGGATGCCGCGCGCCGCGCGGGCGTCCAGGTTCAGACCGCCCAGGTGCACGGTGGAGAACCGGTCGTCGATCCGGCCGCGCAGCACTCGGTCGACGGCGTCGACCTGCTCGTAGATCTCCTTGTGCATGTACGTGTCGTGGCCGCCCATGTCGTACGACTCGGCCTCCCACTCGACGGTGGTCGGCGTGGCGGTCGTACGGGAGCCCTCGGTGGTGTACGTACGGAAGTCGTCCGCCTTGAGGGTGGCCATCTCGCCGTCGTCCAGGGTCACCACCTGGCGGGTGTGGGCGACCAGCGCGGCCACGTCGGAGGCGACGAACATCTCCTTCTCGCCGATGCCCAGGACCACCGGGGAGCCGTTGCGGGCCACGACGATCCGGTCGTTGAAGTCGGCGTGCATCACGGCGATGCCGTAGGTGCCCTCGACCAGCTTCAGCGCCTGGCGGACCCGCTCCTCCAGGGTCGGGGCCTCGGAGCGGGCGACCAGGTGGGTGAGGACCTCGGTGTCGGTCTCGGAGAGGAAGACGACACCGTCCGCCTCCAGCTTGGCGCGCAGCTCGGTGGCGTTGTCGATGATGCCGTTGTGCACCACGGCGACCTTGTTGTCGGCCGACATGTGCGGGTGGGCGTTCTCGTCGCTCGGGGCGCCGTGGGTGGCCCAGCGGGTGTGGGCGATGCCGGTGGTGCCGGTGAAGCGCTTGGGGACGCGGGCCTCCAGGTCACGCACCCGGCCCTTGGCCTTGACCATCTTCAGACCGGTGGCCTTCGGGCTGGTGATGACGACGCCGGCGGAGTCGTACCCCCGGTACTCCAGCCGCTGCAGACCCTCCAGCAGCAGCGGAGCGACGTCGCGCTTCCCGATGTAACCGACGATTCCGCACATGTGGTGTTGCCCCTCCGAGTGTTTGCGGGTGTGCCCGGTGCCTCTGCCTCCGCGACGAGCGGCGGGCGGGCGATCCGGCGATTCGGCCGTCCGGTGATCCGGTGACCCGGTGACCCGGTGACCCGGTGACCCGGTGACCCGTGATCCGGCCGGGAGCCGGTCAGCCGTAGACGATGCGGCGCAGTTGCCGGAGCGAGAGCTCCGGTGGCGCCACGGCGCGGTACGGCAGCTCGGCCGCGATGCGCTCGAAGATCGTGGCGTTCACCGCGCCGCCCGCCTGGAGCTCCCGGTGGCGGCGGCGGACGAACTCCTCGGTCGTCTCGTCGAAGTACGCCAGCACGTCCAGCACCACCCGGACGGCCTCACCGCGCGGGAGCGCGGTGCTGCGGACCAGATGGTCGATGAGGTCGTCATGCGACGGGCGGCGTTCGAGCACCCGTAGATACTGGGGTGCGGAAGCGTTTCCGCGCAAGATTCCTGCCCGAATTCGGGCAGGGACTTCATGATCGGAGGCACGGGAGGGTGTGTAAAGCGGGGGCGAAGGGACACGGGGGGCGTACGAGAGCGTGCGGGGGCGGCGTACGAGGCCCCCGGCCCGGCTCAGAGGCGTTTCAGGACGGCCTGCTTGGCCAGGGTGAACTCCTCGTCGGTGAGCACCCCCGAGCGGTGCAGCTCGCCCAGCTCCCGCAGCCGTCGCAGCAGGGCGTCCGGATCGTCGCCGCCCCGGCCGGTGGCGGGTCCCGGCGCCCCCGCGGCCGGTCCGGACGGGAGGGCGGCCGGGCGGGGGGCGTTCGGATGCGGCAGCCGGGCCACCACGGCGGCGGCCACCAGCGCCATCAGCGGGTCCTTGCGGAACCCCCACAGCTCCACGGCGTACGGGTCGTACTTCGCGGGCACCACGGCCGAGGCCCCGCCGGCCGGGCCCCCGCCGGCCGAGGACCCTCCGGTGCGGAAGCGGAGGAACCCGTTCTCCAGCCCGGTCGCCGGGAGCCACTCCACGGCGTCCACCTCGGCCAGGCTCAGCGTCCGCTCGCCGCCGGACGCCTTCGACTCCTCGGTCTTCCAGTTCCAGGAGAGCCGGATCCGCTCGCCGTCGAAGGCGACCGTGCCGTCCCCGGCGCCCACCGTGACCGGCAGCGCGGGGCCCGGCAGCAGATAGCTGTCGGTCGGCCCCTGTTCCACCTCGTCGAGCAGCAGGGCGTTCCGCACCTCGTCCACGAAGTACTCCGCCACCCCGGTCCGGTCCCGGGCGACCGTCAGCCGGTACGGGTCGGACGCCTCCTCCAGCCGGCCGCCGGTGGCCTGGATCAGCGGATCGGCGCCCTCCCGGAGCCGCAGCCGCAGCCGGGCCGCCTTCCGGCCGCTCTCCAGGGAGATCCCGGCCACCGCCCGCAGCGGCACGGCCACCTCCCCGAGCGTCCTGCGCAGCGGCGACACGCTCTTGTCGCCGCCCGGCACGACCCGTATGACGTCGCCGTCGAAGGTCCAGGTCCCGTCCTGCTGGATGATCTCCGCCATGCCGTGATTCTGTCATCGCCGGACGATCGGGGCGGGCCGCGGTGCGACCCCGGGACGGAGAAGGCACCGGCGCGGGGACGGAGAAGGCGCAGGCCCGGGGGACGGCGCCGTCCCGGGGGCGGAGAAGGCACCGGCCGGGGGTCTGTGGGGGACCGTACTCCCCACAGAACCCCGGCCGGTGCCGGGGGCCGGGGCTCTGCGGGGGACCGTACTCCCCGCAGAACCACGGCCGGTTCTGGGGCGCTTCTCAGCGCTTCGCGTACCGCGCGATCGGGTTGGCCAGCGTGCCCGCGAACTGGAGCGCGCCGGACGGGTCGGCCAGGTCGACCATCTGCTGGTTGTTCCGCAGCTGGAGCCGGTTGAGGCAGGACAGCGCGAAGACGTCCGTGAACATGTCGTAGCGGGCGAACTTCTCCGCCAGCTCCGGCACGGACTCCTGGTAGCCGTGGACGCACTCCGCGACCGTGCGCCAGAAGTCGTCCTCCGGGAGCACGCCCTCGCCGTCCAGGATGGCCGCGAGGAAGCGGAAGAAGCAGTCGAAGACATCGGTGAAGACGGACAGCAGCTTGGTGTCCTCCGGCACCTCCACCCGGATCCGCCGCACCTCCGGCGGCAGCACCGCGTCCGGGTCCATCACCGCGATCTCCTCGGCGATGTCCTTGAAGACCGCGCGCTCGACGGCGCCGTCCGCCACCACCAGGATCACGTTCTCGCCGTGCGGCATGAAGACCAGGTCGTACGCGTAGAAGGCGTGCAGCACCGGCACCAGGTAGGCGTCCAGATAGCCGCGCAGCCACGCGGCGGGGGCCAGCCCGGACTCCGCGATCAGCGCACCCGCGAACGAGCCGCCGTCCCGGTCGACATGGAGCAGCGAGGCCATGGTGGCGAGCCGGCGGCCCTCCTCCAGACCGGCCGCGGGGCTCTCCCGCCAGAGCGCGGCGAGCATCTTCCGGTAGGGCGAGTAGCGGTCGGTGGCGGCCTCGTACTCCAGGTGCCGGTAGCCGACGGCCGCGCGCTCCCGGATGATCGAGAAGCGGGCCGCCTTGAACACCCCGTCGTTCCCGATCACTCCGGCCAGCCAGTCGTTGATGGCCGGGGTGGCCTCCATGTACGCCGCCGAAAGCCCGCGCATGAAGCCCATGTTGAGGACCGAGAGCGCCGTCTTGACGTAGTGCTTGGCCGGGTCGGAGGTGTTGAAGAAGGTACGGATCGACTGCTGCGCCAGATAGCGGTCGTCGCCCTCTCCCAAGTACACCAGCCGCCGCTGGGCCACCTCGGCGGCGAAGGAGACGGACAGCTTGTTCCACCACTGCCAGGGGTGCGCCGGGATCAGCAGATAGTCCGCGAAGTCCAGCCCCTGGTCCGCCAGGGTCCCGGCGAAGCCGTCCACGGCGGCGTCGCCCAGCTCGGCGCGGACGAAGCTCTCGTAGTCGATGCCCTCACCGGCGGTGAAGGCGGCCCGGTCGCGGCGGGCGGCCAGCCAGACCAGCCGCACCCCGTGCGCCGCCTCGGGGGCGTACGCGTGGAACTCCCCGATCCCGAAGCCGAGCCGGCCGTTGTTGGCGACGAAGCAGGGGTGGCCCTCGGTCATCCCGGTCTCGACCGTCTGGAAGTCCGCCTTCGCCAGCGCGGCGGCCGGGAGGTGCGGCTTGGCCGCCTTGTACGCCGTACCGGAGAGGGTGGAGGAGATCTCCTCCAGGTAGACCGGCAGGACGGCGTCGCTCAGCCCGAGCGAGCCGCGCAGTTCGATCACGAACTCCAGTGCGTCCAGCGGCAGTTCCTCGCCGTCCCGGAGGCGGGTGACCGACTCCGCCGAGACGTCCCAGTGGTCCAGGGCGTACCGCTCGGCCCGGAACCGGTACTCGGTCCGGCCGTCGTCACCGCGCACCCGGTACGCGCCCTCGTCCCCCACGAGGTGCTCCGGGGTCAGCAGCCGCTCATGGGTGAACTCGGCCAGGGCCTTGCGGATCAGCGCCCGGTTGGCCTCGGCCCAGCGCTCCGGGGTGAGGTGGGCGACCGCGTCGGCCGGTCCGGCGGGGGAGTGGAGGGCCACCGCCGGGCCGGCCGTGGTCGTGGGGGCGTGGGTGGAAGTCACAGGGGTGCTCACGTCGCTCGTCGTGGGGGCGTCGGTCGTCGTGTCGGGGGTCTTTTCGGGGGGCGTGCCGGTGATACCGGTGGTCCCGGGGCTGTCGGTGGTCGTGCCGGCGGTGCCGGTGGTGCCGTCGGTCGCGGCCGTGGCGGTGGCGGCGGTGGTGGTCATACGGCGATCCCGGTGGCGGCGCGGAACTGCTCGCGGGTGCAGAAGCTCAGCAGCGCCTCCTTCTCCGGCTTGACGATCTTCGCCACCGGCTCGAAGCCGACCACCTCGTTGAGCGCGTGCACGGCGGTGTTGCTCGCGTCCGGCTCCACCACCACCCGGCGGACGGCCGGGTCTGTGAACAGCTCCGCCATCACGGCGGTGATCACCGCCCGGGTGAAGCCGTGCACCGGGGTGTCGGTCGGGGGCGTCAGGAAGTGCATCCCGATGTCGCCCGGCTCCGGGTCGTACAGCCCGACCAGCTCCACGTACCGGGGGTCGTAGCGCTCCATCAGGAAGGCGGGCGCGCCGTCGCGCAGCCCGACGAAGGCATCGTGGTGCGGGTGGGCCGCGACGGTCGCGTACTCCCGCTCCACCTCGGCCCGGTCGAGGCCCTGCATCAGCCAGAACGCCGCCTTGGGGTGGGTCACCCAGGAGTGCACCAGCTCGCCGTCGGCCACCGGGTCCAGGGGGCGGAAGCCGAAGGTGCCGAGCGGGGTGGTGAGAGCGGCGGCACCCGGGCCGGCCGTGGTGCCGGTGCCGGTGCCGTGCGCGGCGGCCGTGCTGTCCGGGGTGCCGGTGCCGGTGCCGTTCGCGGGGGCCGTGCCGTCCGTGGCGGGGGTGCCGTTCGGGCCGGTCATACGGTGAACTCCTGGAACGCGATGGACTTCTCGACCGGGTAGTACTCCCGGCCCAGCAGCTCACCGATGATGTACGCGTTGCGGTACGGGCCCATGCCCAGGTCGGGCGAGGTGACCGAGTGGGTGTGCACGCCCGCGTTCTGGAGGAACACCCCGCGCCCGGTGGTGTCGACCGCGTAGTTGCGGGCGATGTCGAAGCGCCCCTGGCGGTCCCAGCGCAGCCGGTCCCGGATCGGCTCCAGGAAGGCCGGGACGGCGTACTTGTAGCCGGTGGCCAGCACCAGGCCCTCGGTGACCAGCTCGTAGTCCTTGCCCTGTTCCTCCTGGCGGAGCCCCAGGGTGTAGCCGCCGTCCTCGTACGAGGCGCTGTTCAGCGAGGAGTTGGTGAGCAGCCGGGTGGGCACCGGGCCCTTGAGGCTCTTCTGGTAGAGCAGGTCGAAGATGGCGTCGATCAGCTCGCTGTCGATGCCCTTGAACAGACCCTTCTGCTCCGTCTCCAGCCGGTAGCGGGTGGCCTCGGGCAGCGCGTGGAAGTAGTCGATGTACTCCGGCGAGGTCATCTCCAGCGTGAGCTTGGTGTACTCCAGCGGGAAGAAGCGCGGGGAGCGGGTGACCCAGTTGAGCCGGTAGCCGTGGACGTCGATCTCGGAGAGCAGGTCGTAGTAGATCTCGGCGGCGCTCTGGCCGCTGCCCACCAGGGTGATCGACTTCTTCTTCTGGAGCTCCTCCTTGGCCGGGAGGTAGCGGGAGTTGTGGATGGCGTCCCCGCCGAGCCCCTGGCAGGCCTCCGGAATGTACGGCGGGGTGCCGGTGCCCAGCACCAGCCGGCGGGCGCGGAAGCTCTCGCCGGCGGCGGTGCGGACGACGTACACGCCCTCGCTCGCGCCGTCCCGCGCCTCCTCGTACTCCACCGAGGTCACCGTGGTGGAGAAGCGCACACTGCTCAGCTTGGCGGCGGCCCAGCGGCAGTAGTCGTTGTACTCGGTGCGCAGCGGATAGAAGTTCTCGCGGATGTAGAACGAGTAGAGCCGGCCGCTCTCCTTCAGGTAGTTGAGGAAGGAGTACGGCGAGGTCGGGTCGGCCAGGGTGACCAGGTCCGAGAGGAACGGCGTCTGGAGGTGCGCGCCCTCCAGGAACATCCCGGAGTGCCATTCGAAGTCCGGCTTGGACTCCAGGAACAGTCCGTTCAGTTCGTCGATGGGCTCGGTGAGGCAGGCGAGACCGAGGTTGAACGGGCCCAGGCCGATGCCGAGGAAATCAAGAGGCGTGGACAAGGGTCTCTCCCAGGTACTGCTCGGCGTGGCCGGCGATCAGATCGAGGACGGCGGCCATGTCGGCCACGGTGGTCTCGGGGTTGAGCAGGGTGAACTTGAGGTACTGGCGGCTGCCGACCTTGGTGCCGGCGACGACCGCCTCACCGGAGGCGAACAGCGCCTTGCGGGCATAGAGGTTGGCCCGGTCGATGGCGGCGGGCGAGGTGACCGAGGCCGGTATGTAGCGGAAGACCAGGGTGGAGAGGGTGGGTTCCACCACCACGTCGTACCGGGGGTCGGCGGCGATCAGCTTCCAGCCCTCGGCGGCCAGGTCGCACACCTCGTCGAACAGCTCCCCGACACCCTGGGCGCCCATCACCCGCAGGGTCATCCACAGCTTGAGGGCGTCGAACCTGCGGGTGGTCTGGAGCGACTTGTCGACCTGGTTGGGTATCCGCTCCTCCACCGTGCGGCGCGGGTTGAGGTAGTCCGCGTGGTAGGTGGCATGGCGCAGCGTGGCCCCGTCACGGACCAGCAGTGCGGAGGAACTGACCGGCTGGAAGAAGGACTTGTGGTAGTCGACCGTCACCGAGTCGGCGCGCTCGATGCCGTCGAGCAGGTGCCGGCGGGTGGGGGAGGCGAGCAGTCCGCAGCCGTAGGCGGCGTCCACATGGAACCAGGCACCGTGCCGGGCGGCCAGCTCCGCGATCTGCGGCAGCGGGTCGATGGAGCCGAAGTCGGTGGTGCCGGCGGTGGCGACGACCGCCATCGGGACCAGACCCTGGGCGGCGCAGCGCTCCAGCTCGGCGGCGAGGATCACGGTCTGCATCCGCTTGTCGCGGTCGCTGGGGATGGCGACGACCGCGTCGGCTCCCAGCCCGAGGAGTTTGGCGGACTTCTGGACGCTGAAGTGGCTGCACTCCGAGGAGAAGATCCGCAGTTTCGCCAGGTCGGCCGTCTTGGCCTCCTCGCGGGCGAGCAGCAGGGCCTGGAGGTTGGACTGGCTGCCGCCGCTGGTGAAGACGCCGTCGGCGCTCTCGCCGAAGCCGATCCGGCCGTTGGTCCAGTCGATCAGGCGCCGCTCGATCAGCGTGCCGCCGGCGCTCTGGTCCCAGGTGTCCAGGGACGAGTTGACGGCGGAGAGCACCGCCTCGCCGACCACGGCCGGGATGACGACCGGGCAGTTGAGGTGGGCCAGATAGCGCGGGTGGTGGAAGTACACGGCGTCGTCGAGGTAGAGGCCCTCCAGCTCGTCCAGCGCGGCGGAGGCGTCGCCGAGCGGCTGGTCGAGGTCGACGGCGGCGACGGCGGGGGCCAGGTCGTCGGGGGTGACGCCGGTGAACGGCCGGGTGGTGGTGGACAGTCTCCTGGCCACTCGCTCGACGCCATCGTTGACGGACCGTCGGTACTGCTCCGCTGTCGCGTCATTGAGCAGGTGCGAGCGCATGCGGGGGTCCTCCCGGGGACGGGGACGAGATCGGCCCTCAGGATCTGAAGGCGTGGGGGCGCGGGGGCCGAAGTGGAAGTGAGGTTAGCCTAACCTAACTGCTTTCGCAAAGATCCCTCCCCTGGCCGTGTGTCGCTTGTGTCCCGTACGACCCTTGTGTTCCGACCAGTTAGGCGGGGGTGCGCGGAAGGGCGCGCCCGGGCGCTCGGGCCATGGGGTGGGGGCGGCCCCCGGCCGTTCCGGGGCCGCCCGGAACGGGGCCCGCGCGGCGGGGCTCCGGAGCCCTGGCCGTCGCATCCGGCGGGGCCCCGGAGCCCGGCTCCGTACGAAGGCCCCGCGGGAGGCCCGTACGAACGCCCGTGGGGCGGGGGAAGGTCCCGTGCGAAATCCCGTACGAAGCCCGTACGAAGTCGTCGTGCGGAAGGGGTCGTACGGAAAAGGTTGTGCGGAAGGGGCCGCGCGGAAGAGGGCGCACGAAGGGTCGGCGCGAGGCGCCGGGTGCCGGGTGCCGGACCGGTCCTACGCGGCGTCGCCCTCCGGCACCTCGCGCAGGGCGTCCTCGCTCACGCCCCGGCACCAGTAGCCCACGAAGGTCACCCGGCGGCGGTCGAAGCCGCGCTCGTCGACCAGGTGCCGGCGGAGCGCCTTGACCGAGCCCGACTCGCCCGCGATCCAGGCGTACGGGGCCGAGCCCGTCAGTTCGGCCGCCCGGACCGCGTCCACGGCGGCCGGGGCGCCCTCCTCGCGTACCAGCCAGGTGATCGTGGCGTCGGCCCCGGTGGCCGGCTCCAGCCGGTCGGCGGCGTACGGCACCTCCAGCCACACCCGGGCGCGGGTACCGGGCGGCAGCCACTCCAGGATCGCGGCGGCGGCCGGCAGCGCGGTCTCGTCGCCCCAGATCAGGATCTCGTCCGCGTCGGCCGGCGGCCGGAAGCGCACCGAGGTGTTCTCCGCGACGGCCGGGCCGAGGACGACCACCCGGTCACCCGCCGAGGCCCGCTCCGCCCAGCGGCAGGCGGGCCCGCCGTCGGCGTGCAGCGCGAAGTCGATGTCCAGCTCACCGGGGTCGTCCGGGGCGTCCGGCCGCCGGCGCTGTTCCCGCACGGTGTACGAGCGCATCACGGCCCGTTCGTCCTCGGGCAGGGCCCGCCAGGCGCCCAGGGTGCCGTACATGTCCGTCTCGCCCAGCGGCGGCAGCACCGGCTCGGACTGGCCGGGGCGCGGCAGGAACAGCGACAGGCTCTGGTCCCGGCCGCCGGCGTGACAACGGGCCAGGTCCGGGCCGGTGAAGGTGACCCGGACCAGCGACGGACCGAGCCGCCGCGTCCGGGTCACCTCCAGGCGGAAGAAGTCGAACGGGGCGGTCTCGGCGGTCGTCATACGGCTCAGGCCACCTTCTTCGCGTTCTCGATCGCCTTGGCGAGGTCCTCCAGGATCGGCGCGCACTTGGCGTACGAGTAGATCGGCTCGGTGACGCGCGGAATGACCTGCCCGGCCTTGACGGCGGGGAGCTGGGCCCAGGTCGGCTTGGAGGTCAGCGCGGAGGGCTGGAGCGCCGAGGAGCGGTTGTCCATCATGATGATGTCCGCCTTGTACTTGCCGGCGTTCTCCCAGCTGAGGTTCTCGAAGAAGCCCTGGGCGTCCGCCTTGGGCTGGACGAACTTCACGCCCAGCTCCTCGAAGTAGGCCGTGTCGGCGGACATCTTGGGCACCGAGACATAGAACAGGTCGGCGCTGGCGGAGCCGATCAGGACCGTGATCCCCGGCTTCGACTTGGCGGCGGCGCGCAGCCGGGCGGCGGCCTTCTCGAACCGTGCCTTGGCGTCGACCGTCTTCTTGTCCTTGAGGTCGGCGCCGAGCGACTCGGCCAGTTCGGCGCGGCGCTGGAGGACCTTGGGCATGGAGACCGTGGCGGCCCAGAGGGCGACGGTGTTCTTGGCCAGCTTGGTGATCTTGTCCTTGGACTGGTCCGGCACGTACCAGAGGGCGTCCTTCTGCCACATGTCGGTGACCAGCAGGTCCGGGCTCAGCTTGGCGTACTTCTCCAGGTTGAACTCGCCCCAGACATTGCCGATGATCTCGACCTTGCTGATGTCCAGGTCGCCGGCCTGGACGTCCGGCTTGCCGTCTTTGGTTTTGGTCGGCCCGAAAACGCCCTTGACCTCGACGCCGTAGTCGTACAGCGCGGCGGCGGTGCCGGTGAAGGCCACGATGTTCTTCGGCGTGCCGCTCGCCTTCGACTCGGTGCCCCGGTCGTCCTTGAAGGACCACGGGCCGGACGTGCCGCTCTCGGCGGAGCCGCCGGACTTCTTGTCCTTGTCGCCGCCGCAGGCGACGAGCGCGGCGCCGAGCCCGAGGGCGCCGCCCGCGGCGAGCAGGCCGCGGCGGGAGAAGGAGGTGGCTCGGGCGGTGCTGGGCATAAGCGGGTCGCTTTCGTACGAGCCGGTTTTCGGCCAGGGAACACGTTTCGGGGGGCAGGTTAGCCTAACCTTACGTGGCGGTGGCATGGGGCCCGAGGGGCGGGTGAGCCCGGGCCGCGCGGCCGCCGACCGCGACGCGGATGCGCCTACCTGGCCCGGCGCCCGGCCAAGCCTGGCCCGGCGTCCGGCGGGGACCTGGTCCGGCACCCGGCGAAACCTGGCCCGGATCGCGTCCGGCAGGGCCCGGTCCGGCGCCGGGCCGCGCCCGGTCCCCGCCGCGTCTCCGCGCGGTGCTCGTCGTCAGGGCCCCCGAACGACCGGCTGCCCGGCCCCGCGTGGGGACCGGGCAGACGATGTCGCGCGGTGGACGCGTGGCGTCCGTGGTGTCATGCGGTGGGCGGGCGGCGTCCGGTGTCACGCGGTGGACGCGTGGCGCCGGTGGGAAGGGGCCGGCTCAGACCGGACTCAGCACGGCTTGACGCCGTCCACCCCGCCCGGCGAGTTGTAGAAGATCGCCGGCGCCTCCGCCTTGGCCTCCTTGGCGCGGGACTGCCCGATGGGCTGCCAGTTGGCGCCGTCCCAGTTGTAGAAGACGGCGGTCACCCGGCCGGTCTGGTTGTTGTTGTAGGAGCGGGTCTTGTCGCTGCCCCACTCCTTGCCGACGTTGTGGATCACGCCGCAGCGGTAGGCCGAGTAAATCGAGCCGCTGTAGTTGAAGCCGTCGTACAGACAGAGGTAGCCCTCGTGGCAGGCGGCGGCGGACACCCGCTCCAGCGACGGCCCCGGCGCGGGGCGCGCGGCCGGGGCGCTCGCCGCCGGGGTGGCCAGGGAGAGCGTCCCGGCCAGGGCCGCCGCGGTGGCGCCCAGGACGGCGAACCGTCGCGCTCCCTTGTGCTTGAGGCGTCCGGCCCGGTTCCGGGCGTCCTCGGTGCTCTTCTCGTAGGTCTCTCGGTCGGGTGCCGACATGGTGACTCCTCGGTCGTCTCGGTCTGTCTGTCTGCCTGTGTGTGCACGGGCCTCTGCCTGCGCATGGGCCGGGCGGGGTGCGCGGCCCAGCCGGGTTCGCCCGGCGGACACCAGACTTGACGCCGTCCGAGTTGTCCGGAAGGGGGAGCGGCCGGACCCGGACAATCGGACAACGGCGGTTGTCCGGGCGGGCCGGCGGCCGGGCCCGTACGACCCTTCCGACCAGCGGTTTCACCAGCACCGAACGGCCTGCCGGACACCGGCCGCCGCCGGCCGACACCGCCCGGCCGTCACCCGGTCACCCGGTCGGCCGCCGCCGGATCAGCCGTTACCCGGTCGGCCGCCCACCCGGCGCGGCCGTCACCAGGACGGCGTCAGCCGTCCGCCGGGCAGGGCGGGTGGTAGTCGACGGCGGGGAAGTGGCGGTGCCACTCGGTGGGGGTGATCCGGGGGCGGGCCCCGGCGCAGATCCGGGCCGCCGCCGCCCCGGGGCGGGTGGGCCAGAGCCGCGCCGTCCGGTCCTCGCCCGAGCTCAGCAGGGTCCCGCCGTCCGGGGTGAACGCGACGGCGTACACCTGGCCGGTGTGGCCGGTGAGCACGGCCTCGGCGCTCGGGTGACGCGGGTCGGTGGTGTTCCACAGCCGTACGGTGCCGTCCTGGCCGGCGGTGGCGAGCAACCGGCCGTCGGGGGCGAACGCCACGCCCTGGACGCCCCCGATGTGCCCGGTCAGCGTGGCCAGCACGCGCGGCCGGTCCGGATCGCGTACGTCCCAGAGCCGTACGGTGCCGTCGAGCCCGGTCGTGGCCAGGGTGCGGCCGTCCGGACCGAACGCCACCGCCTGCACGCTGTCGCTGTGGCCGCCCACCATCCCCAGCCGCCGGGGCTCCGCGTGCGCGCGGACCTCCCAGAGGTGGACCCCGTCGACGATGGCGACGGCCAGTACGCCGCCGCGCGGGCTGAACGCCATCGCGAGGGAGCCGGCGTCCTCCTCCAGCACCCCCGCCGCCCGTGGCCGGGCGGGATCGTGGACGTCCCACAGCCGCACCCGGGAAGCACCGCCCCCGGCCGCCGCGAGCAGGCTTCCGTCCGGGTGCATCGCGACCGTGCGCACATCCGCGCCGGTCCGTACGGTCGCCACCCGGGCGGGCCGGCCCGGCGCGGTGACGTCCCACAGCCCGAGGGTGGTGTCGATGCCGCCGGTCACCAGGGTCCGGCCGTCCCGGCTGAACGCGACGGCCTTCACCTGGCCGGTGTGCCCGGCCGGCGCCGCCAGCGGCACGGGCCGCCGGGCCGGGCCCCGGATGTCCCACAGCCCTGCGGCGCGGTCCTCGCTGCCGACGACGGCGAGCCGGCCGTCGGGGCTGACGGCCGCCGCCGTCAGCGCCGTCCCGTGGCCGCCCAGCACCGCGCCCGGCACCTCGGTCAGGGCGGCGGTGTGGTCCGCGCTCGCCGAGGCCAGGGTGCGGCCGTCCGGCGAGAAGGTGAGGGACCAGATGAGGTTGGTGTGCACGGCGAGCTGCCCGAGGGGCCGCGGGCGGCGGCGCTCGGACAGATCCCACAGCCGTACGGCGAAGTCGTAGCCGCCCGTCGCCATGGTCCGGCCGTCGGGGCTGAAGGCCACGGCGGTGAGCGGCGCGGCGTGCCCGTCCAGCGCGGCCAGCGCGACCGGGGCGGCCGGCCGGGAGACGTCCCACAGCCGTACGAGATGGTCCGCGCCGGCCGCCGCGAGCGTACGGCCGTCGGGGCTGAAGGCGACCCCGGACACCTCGCCCGCCCGGGCCGGCAGCACGGCCGCCCGGCGTGGACGACCGGGGACCGACACGTCCCAGAGCGCCCCGCCGCCGTCGTCCGAACCGGTGGCGAGCGTCCGGCCGTCCGGGGCGAAGGCCAGCGCCTCGACGGTCGCCGTGTGCCCCGTCAGCCGCGCCAGCCGGCGGGGCGAGCGCGGCCGGGAGATGTCCCACAGACCCACGGTGCCGTCGGCGCTCGCCGTGGCGAGGACGCGGGCGTCCGGGCTCAGCACCGCCCGGAACACCGCCTCGCGGTGCGCCGGGAACCCGATCAGCAGCCGGGGCACGACCCCGCTCCCGGTGTCCCAGATCCGCACCGAGCCGTCGTACGCCCCGCTCACCAGGAGGGTTCCGTCGTCGCTGTAGTCCAGCCACTCGACGTCCTCCGGCTGGTCCCCGGGGACGACCGCGATCACCCTGGGGTGATGGGGCCGGCGGACGTCCCAGACGCGGATCCTGCGGTCGTCGCCTCCGGTGGCCATCCGGGTGCCGTCACGGGTGAAGGCCACGGTGTTCACCTCGTACCGCAGCCGGGTGGACATCGGCACGGCGAAACTGCTCAGCAGCGCGCCCCGGGCGGCGAGCGTCGGGGAGAGACGGTACGCGGCCAGGCCGAGCTGGGCCGCGAGCGCCGGATCGGCCCGGCGCAGATCGGTGGCTTCCTCGGCGACCTTCTCCGACAGGGCCGTGTCCCGCTGCCGGCCGGCGGACCGCTGGACCTGTACGGCGGCCACGGCCGCGACGAGCGCGAGCACCAGCAGGACCGCCATGCCGCCGGTGACCTGGCGCGAGCGGCGCACCCGCCGGCGGCCGGCGGCGGTGCCGGCGGCGAGAAAGGCCCGCTCCAGGTCGTTCATGGTGTGGCCGTGGCGGACCGCCCAGCTCTCCGCGGCGGCGAGCCGGGCACCCCGGTAGACCAGCTCCCGGTCGCGGCCGAACTCGTCCCAGGTGACGGCCGCTTCGGTCAGCCGGCGGTGCGTGAGCAGGGCCTCGCGGTCGTCGGTGAGCCAGCCGCGCAGCCGGGGCCACGCCTCGATCACCGCCTCGTGGGACACCTCCACACTGTCCGCGCCCTGCTCGCCCAGGGTGACCAGCCGGGCGGCGGACAGCGTGTCGAGCAGCCGGTCCACGGTTCCGGCGTCCGCGAGGCCGGTCAGCTCGGCCCGGGAGACCCGGCGCCGGGTGTCGGCGGTGCCCTCGCCGAGCGCGGTCAGCCGCAGGAAGAGGGCGCGTGTCATCTCCCGTTCGGGCTCGCCCACCGAGGCGTA
Organism: Streptomyces pyxinae; assembly: GCF_024756275.1. GTDB lineage: Bacteria > Actinomycetota > Actinomycetes > Streptomycetales > Streptomycetaceae > Streptomyces > Streptomyces pyxinae. Next base: position 102,426 of record NZ_JANUGQ010000016.1, read on the forward strand.
CACCGCCTCGGCCGTCTGTGCCACCGCGCCGAACAGCCCCCCGCTGGCCCGGTAGTCGGCCATCCGCAGCGCCGTCCCGCCACCGCGCAGCCAGGTCCCGCGCAGGACGTGGGAGAGCAGCGGCAGCGCGCCGGGCCGGCCGTCGGCCGCCGCGAGCAGAGTCGCGGTCAGCTCCGGATCGACCGCCGTGCCCAGCCGTACGGCGGGACCGGCGACGATCTCGCGCAGCTCGGCGTCGGACGGCGGGCCGATCGGCAGCTGCCGGCTGGCCCGCAGGACGGCCGCGAGCCGGGGGTGCGCGCAGCAGTGGGCGTAGAAGTCGGCGCGCACGGCCAGCAGGACGTGCGTCCCCTCGTCCCGGGCCTCGCCCAGTGCGGCCACCGCGGCGATGAAGGCGTTCCGCTCGGCCTCGTCCGGGCAGAGCGTGAACACCTCCTCGAACTGGTCGACGGCCAGCAGCAGGCCGCTGTCGGGTGCGCCGTCGCCGGTCCGCCGGCCGGCCCGCCCCCCGGCCAGCGCGGCCCGGAGGGCGTCCGGATCGGCGCGCAGCCGGGAGGCCAGCGCCCGGGCCGCCGCCTCGTCGCCGGCGATGTCCGGCGAGGCCGGCCCGGGTGGTGTGAACGGCACGGGTGGTGAGGTCGGCGCGGATGGCGAGAACGGCACGGGTGGTGCCGGTAGCCCCCGTTCGCCGTGGCCGGAGGGCCCGTGTTCCGTGGACGCGTGCTCACTGTGGCCGGAGGGCCCGTGTTCCGTGGACGCGTGCTCGCCGTGGTCGCCCGGAGCGCCCCCGGCCGTTCCCCGATCGCCGTGGTCGCCCGGCCCGCCCCCGACTGTTCCCCGGTCGCCGTGGACGCCCGGCCCGTGTTCCGTGGACGCGTGCCCGCCGTGGCCGGACGGCCCGTTCGCCGCAGACCCGCGCTCGTCGTGGTCGCCGGGCCTGTTCCCCGGGAACGCGCGCTCGTCGTGGCCGCCCGGCACGCTCCCCGCCGGTCCGGTGGAGGTCTCGCGGGCCAACCGGATCACGGTCCGGGCCAGTTCGCTCAGCGGCCGGGCCCCCGGGGTGAGCCGGCAGAGCCGGCGGCGCGGGCGCAGGGCCGGCAGTACCCCGGCGTGGACCAGGGAGGACTTGCCGCTGCCGGAGGCCCCGAAGACGGCGGTCAGCGAGGTGGCGCCGGGCTCCTCGATCGCCCGGACGATCTGCTTGACCAGGTCCCCGCGCCCGAAGAAGAACGCCGCGTCCCGTTCGGTGTAGGCGGCAAGGCCCGGGTAGGGGCAGGGCGGTCGAGCGGCGGGGCTCCCCTCCCGGGGCACGCCGGGCAGGTCCTGGCGGAGCACCTCCGCGGCCGCCCGCCACCGCGCCTCCCAGGCGTCGGTGTCACCGCCGCACGCCTGTACGTAGGCGAGCGTCACCTCCAGCGTCGGCAGCCGGTCGCCCTTGGCCGCGTCGGCCAGGGTGCTCGCCGAGTAGTGCGCCTTCTTCGCCAGCGCCCGGTAGCCGGGCGAGCCCGCGCGGGTCCGTAATTCCCGCAGCTCCGAGGCGAGTTCCGCGACCGGCCCGGAGGCGGGGTCGATCGGCCGCTGCGGCCGGCCCACCCGTGGGGGCGGCCTCTCCTGTGATCCGTGCACGAGCTTCCCCTGCCAGAGCCGCACCGTCGTCGATCTCCGGCAACCTACCCGGGGCCCGGGCGGCTGACGACTGCGCGGGGGGCCGGGCCGCCGCCACGGGGGAGCCCACGCGGCCGGCCCCGGCCCCCCCCGGCCTCGGCTCCCCCGGCCGAGACCCCCGGCCGAGACCTCAGGCGGAGAGGCCCAGTTCGCGGGCGATCAGCATGCGCTGGACCTCGCTGGTGCCCTCGCCGATCTCCAGGATCTTGGAGTCCCGCCACATCCGGGCCACCGGGTACTCGTTCATGAAGCCGTAGCCGCCGTGGATCTGGGTGGCCTCGCGGGCGTTGTCCACGGCGACCGTGGAGGAGTACAGCTTGGCGAGCGCCGCCTCCTTCTTGAACGGCTCGCCCCGCACCAGCCGGGAGGCCGCGTCCCGCCAGCCGATCCGGGCCATGTGGGCGCGCATCTCCATGTCCGCGATCTTGAACTGGATGGCCTGGTTGTCCCCGATCGGCCGCCCGAAGGCCCGCCGCTCCTTGGCATACCTGACCGACTCGTCCACGCACCCCTGGGCCAGCCCGGTGGCGAGCGCCGAGATGGCCACCCGGCCCTCGTCCAGGATCCGGAGGAACTGGGCGTACCCCCGGCCCTCCTCGCCCAGCAGATTGGCGAGCGGCACCCGGACGCCGTCGAAGGACAGCTCCCGGGTGTCCGAGGCGTTCCAGCCGACCTTGGAGTAGGGCGCCGCGACCGTGAAGCCGGGGGTCCCGGAGGGCACGATGATCGAGGAGATCAGCGGCCGGCCGTCCTCCTTGCGGCCGGTGACGGCGGTGACCGTGACCAGACCGGTGATGTCCGTACCGGAGTTGGTGATGAAGCACTTGGAGCCGTTGATCACCCAGGAGTCGCCGTCCCGGACGGCGGTGGTGCGGGTGCCGCCCGCGTCCGAGCCGCACTCGGGCTCGGTCAGTCCGAAGGCGCCCAGCAGTTCGCCCGCGCAGAGCCGGGGCAGCCACTCGCGCTTCTGCTCCTCGGTGCCGAACCGGTACACCGGCATGGCGCCGAGCGAGACACCCGCCTCCAGGGTGATGGCCACCGAGGAGTCCACCCGGGCCAGTTCCTCCAGGGCGATGCCCAGGGCCAGGTAGTCGCCGCCCATGCCGCCGTACTCCTCCGGGAACGGCAGCCCGAACAGGCCCATCCGGCCCATCTCGCGGACGATCTCGTACGGGAACTCATGGCTCTCGTAGAAGTCGCCGATCTTGGGCGCGACGACATCGTGGGCGAACTCCTCGACCGTGCGGCGGAGTTCCTCGTGCTCCGGCGAAAGCCGGTGGTCCAGGGACATGGTCGGTCACTCCTCGGAGGTCGCGGCGGAGCCGGCGGAATCAGGGGAATCAAGAGGATCGGGGGAGCCGGAGGCGCCGGGCAGGCCCGGGGCCTGTTCCGCGCCGGGGGCGGCCGGGGCCAGGGCGCGGACGGTGCGGGAGGGGCTGGGCCGGCCGAGCCGGCCGGCGAGCCAGAGGCTGGTGGCGGTGAGCCGGCCGAGGTCCACCCCGGTCTCGATGCCGAGTCCGTGCAGCATCCACACCAGGTCCTCGGTGGCGAGATTGCCGGTGGCGGACTTGGCGTACGGGCAGCCGCCCAGACCGCCCGCCGAGGCGTCCACCACGGTCACTCCGTGCTGGAGCGCGGCGAGCGTGTTGGAGAGCGCCTGGCCGTAGGTGTCGTGGAAGTGGACGGCGAGGGCGCCGGTGGGTATGCCCGCCTCGTTGCAGGCGGTCAGCAGCCGCCGGACATGGCCGGGGGTGGCCACGCCGATGGTGTCGCCCAGGCTGAGTTCGTCGCAGCCGAGGTCCATCAGCCGGCGGCCCACCCGGACCACCTGTTCGACCGGTACGGGGCCCTCCCAGGGGTCGCCGAAGCACATGGAGAGGTAGCCGCGCACCCGCAGCCCGTGCTCCACGGCCCGGGTGACGACCGGGGCGAACATGGCGAGCGCCTCGTCCACCGTGCGGTTGAGGTTGGCCTTGGCGAAGGACTCGGTGGCGCTGGCGAAGACGGCCGTCTCCCGGGCCCCCAGCGCCAGCGCCCGGTCGAGCCCGCGCTCATTGGGCACCAGCACCGGCAGCCGTACCCCCGCCAGCCCCCGGACCAGCGGGAACAGTGCTTCCGCGTCGGCCAGTTGGGGGACCCACTTGGGGTGGACGAAGCTGGTCGCCTCGATGGTGGAGAGACCGGCGGCGGCGAGGCGCTCGATGAACTCGGCCTTCACCTCGGTCGGTACGGTGCCCTGCTCGTTCTGGAGGCCGTCACGCGGCCCCACCTCATGGATGCGCACCCGGGCGGGCAGGGCCGGGTCGCGCACGGTCATCGGCAGTCCGGCGCCGGTGTCGATGGTCATCGCGCGTCCTCCAGCCGTACGGGGCCCGCGTCCGCGGAACCGGCTTCCGTGGAACTGGCTTCCGTGGGACCGCCGGAGTCCTGGTCCTTCGCGGGGCCGGTGGACTCACCGGCCCCCTGGGCGGCTTCCTCCGCCGGGACGACCACGGCCAGCACCTGGTCCATGGCGACGGTGGTGCCGGGGGTGACCTCCAGCTCGGTGACCGTGCCGGCGTGCGGGGCGGAGATGACGTGCTCCATCTTCATCGCCTCCACCACCAGCAGGCTCTGCCCGGCCGCCACCTCGTCGCCCACCGCGACCTTCACCACCGTCACCGTGCCCGGCATGGGCGCGGCCAGGGTGTCGGCGCCGGACCGGGCGGCGCCGGAGAGCGAGGCGGCCACCGGGTCGTGGTCCCGGACGTGCCAGCTGTCGCCGTCCCGGCCCAGCCAGTCGCCCGCCCGGTGGAAGGTGTGGGTCACCCCATCGACGGTGACGGTCACCGAGCCCCCGGCCACCCGGGCGCCGGCCGGGGCCGTGCGGGCGACCGGCTCCCGGCCGGGCACCCGCAGCCAGTGGACCGGGGGCACGGCGGGGCCGCCCAGCCGCCAGCCGCCGGGCACCGAGAACGGGTCGGTCCAGCCGCCGGCGTCCGGCACCGGGGCCAGCGCGGCCTCCCGGACGGCCGCGGCGGCGGCGTACACCTCCTCCGGCACCCCGTCCGGCACCAGCGCGTCGGCCTCCCGCTCCACCAGACCGGTGTCGAGGTCGCCCGACACCACCTCCGGGTGGGCCAGCAGCCGCCGCAGGAAACCCGCGTTGGTCGGTACGCCGAGGGTGACCGTCCCGGCGAGCGCGGCCCGCAGCCGGCGCAGCGCGGCCGGGCGGTCGGGGCCGTACGCGATCACCTTGGCGAGCATCGGGTCGTACAGGCTGGAGACCTCGGTGCCGGTGCTCAGTCCGGAGTCGGTGCGCACCCCGTCGCCGGCCGGCTCGCGGAGCGCCAGCACCGCGCCACCGGAGGGCAGGAAGCCGCGCGCGGGTTCCTCGGCGCAGATCCGGGCCTCCACCGCGTGTCCGGTGAGGGTGATGTCGTCCTGGCCGAACGGCAGCGGCTCCCCGGCGGCCACCCGCAGCTGCCACTCCACCAGGTCGAGCCCGGTGATCAGCTCGGTGACCGGGTGCTCCACCTGGAGACGGGTGTTCATCTCCATGAAGTAGTACGCGGCAGGATCGCCGCCCGGCACGATGAACTCGACCGTGCCCGCGCCCCGGTAGCCGCAGGAGCGGGCCGCCTGGACGGCCGCCTCGCCCATCGCCGCCCGGGTCGCCTCGTCCAGCAGGACGGACGGGGCCTCCTCGATGATCTTCTGGTGGCGGCGCTGGAGCGAGCACTCCCGCTCGCCCAGGTGCACGACATTGCCGTGGCCGTCGGCCAGCACCTGGATCTCGATGTGCCGGGGGCGGTCGATCCACCGCTCCACCAGCAGTGTGTCGTCCCCGAAGGAGGCACGGGCCTCCCGCCGGGCGGCGGCGATCTCGTCCGCCAGCGCCGCTTCCGACCGGACCAGCCGCATGCCCTTGCCGCCGCCGCCCGCCGAGGGCTTCAGCAGCACCGGCATGCCGATCTCCCGGGCGGCGGCGGCCAGTTCGGCGTCGCTCAGCCCGCTGCCCGAGGAGCCGGGCACCACCGGGACGCCGGCCGCCCGGACCGTCTCCTTGGCCCGGATCTTGTCGCCCATCAGGGCGATGGCGGAGGCGGGCGGCCCGACGAAGACCAGCCCGGCGGCCTCGCACGCCTCCGCGAAGGCGGCGTTCTCCGCGAGGAAGCCGTAGCCGGGGTGCACCGCTCGGGCGCCGGTCCGCCCGGCCGCCGCCAGCAGCCGGTCGGTGCGCAGATAGCTCTCGGTGGCGGCGGGCGGCCCGATCCGGACGGCGGTGTCCGCCTCCCGCACATGCCGGGCGTCGGCGTCCGCGTCGCTGAAGACGGCGACCGAACGCACCCCGAGGGCGCGGAGCGTACGGATCACCCGCACCGCGATCTCGCCCCGGTTGGCGACCAGCACCGTGTCGAACATGGCGGGCGTCGCGGACGCCGTACTCGTCGCAAGCATCGTCAGGGTGTCCCCTCGCAGGTCACGGGTCGCAGGTCACGGGCCGTGGCTCCGTCACAGGTCGCGTCGCAGGTCACGGCCCCTCACATCCGGAAGACGCCGTAGCCGGGTTCGCCCAGCGGCGCGTTGGCGCAGGCGGTCAGGGCCAGACCCAGCACCTGGCGGGTCTCCAGCGGGTCGATCACCCCGTCGTCCCAGAGCCGGGCGGAGGCGTAGTACGCGTTGCCCTGCTGCTCGTACTGGGCGCGGATCGGCTCCTTGAACGCGGCCTCCTCCTCGGCGCTCCAGGCGTCCCCGAGCTGGTCGCGCTTGACCGTGGCCAGCACCGAGGCGGCCTGTTCGCCGCCCATCACGGAGATCTTGGCGTTGGGCCACATCCACAGGAAGCGGGGGGAGTAGGCCCGGCCGCACATGGAGTAGTTGCCCGCGCCGTACGAACCGCCCACCACCACGGTCAGTTTGGGCACCCGGGCGCACGCCACGGCGGTGACCATCTTGGCCCCGTGCTTGGCGATGCCGCCGGCCTCGTAGTCCTTGCCGACCATGAAGCCGGAGATGTTCTGGAGGAAGACCAGCGGAATGCCGCGCTGGTCGCACAGCTCGATGAAGTGGGCGCCCTTCTGGGCGGATTCCGCGAACAGGATGCCGTTGTTGGCGACGATCCCGACCGGGTGGCCGTGGATCCGCGCGAAGCCGGTGACCAGGGTCTGCCCGAACTCCGCCTTGAACTCCTGGAATCGCGAGGCGTCGGTGATCCGGGCGACGACCTCCCGGACGTCGTACGGCGTGCGCGGGTCGGCCGGCACCGCCCCGTACAGCCCGGCTGGGTCCACCTTGGGCTCCTCGGCGGGCTCCACCGACCAGGGCAGCGGGCCGCGTCCGGGCAGGGTGGCGACGATGTTCCGCACGATCCGCAGCGCGTGGGCGTCGTCCTCGGCGAGATGGTCGGTCACCCCGGAGACCCGGGAGTGCACCTCGCCGCCGCCCAGCTCCTCGGCGGTGACCACCTCCCCGGTGGCCGCCTTCACCAGCGGCGGGCCGCCCAGGAAGATGGTGCCCTGGTTCCGGACGATCACGGCCTCGTCGCTCATCGCGGGGACGTACGCCCCGCCGGCGGTGCAGGAGCCGAGCACCGCCGCGATCTGCGGGATGCCGGCGCCGGACATCCGGGCCTGGTTGTAGAAGATCCGCCCGAAGTGCTCCCGGTCCGGGAAGACCTCGTCCTGCATCGGCAGGAAGGCGCCGCCCGAGTCCACCAGGTAGACGCACGGCAGCCGGTTCTCCAGCGCCACCTCCTGGGCGCGGAGGTGCTTCTTGACGGTCATCGGGTAGTACGTACCGCCCTTGACGGTGGCGTCGTTGGCGACGACCACCACCTCCCGGCCGCTCACCCGCCCGATGCCGGCGATCACTCCGGCCGCCGGGGCCTGGTCGCCGTACATCCCGCCCGCCGCCAGCGGGGCCAGCTCCAGGAACGGCGAGCCCGGGTCGAGGAGCGTGTCCACCCGGTCGCGCGGCAGCAGCTTGCCCCGCGCGGTGTGCCGCGCCCGGGCCTTCTCGCCGCCGCCGAGCCGGACGGCGGCGAGCCGCGCCCGCAGCTCGTCGGCCAGCTCCTGGTGTGCCGCCTCATTGGCGCGCCAGGCCGGCGAGGCGGGATCCGCCGCGCTCGCCAGCACGGGTGCCTGCTGCATCGTGTCGAGCCCCCTTGCCCGTACGACCCGCTCCGGCGGCGTCCGGTGACCGCCGCCGGCTGTTAGTGAACGTTAACTCGCGCTGTCCAGGTTAACGACCGCTAACGGCCTTGTCTAGAATTCCCCCATGAGCACCAGGACCGACGCCCCCACCCGCCGCGAGCAGATCCTCCGGGAGGCCGCCCGCCTCTTCGCCGAGCGCGGCTTCCACGGCGTCGGCGTGGACGAGATAGGAGCGGCCGTCGGCATCAGCGGCCCCGGGCTCTACCGGCACTTCCCCGGCAAGGACGCCATGCTGGCCGAACTGCTGGTCGGCATCAGCGAACGGCTCCTCGACGGCGGGCGGCTGCGCGTGGAAGCGGCGGCCGGGGACGACCGGGCGCTGCTCGCGGCGCTCATCGACGGGCACATCGACTTCGCGCTCGACGACCGCTCGCTGATCATCCTGCACGACCGGGAGCTGGACCGCCTCCGGGACGACGACCGCAAGCGGGTCCGCCGGCTCCAGCGGGAGTACGTCGAGCTGTGGGTCTCCGCCGTCCGCCGCCTCCACCCGGCCCCCGCCGAGGCCGAGGCCCGCGCGGCCGTGCACGCCGTCTTCGGCCTGCTCAACTCCACCCCGCACCTCGGCCCCGGCCTTCCCACCCGCGCCGCCACCGAAGCCCTCCTCCGCGCCCTCGCCCACGGCGCCTTCGCCGCGCTCCCGGCGGACGGGGCGGCCGGGTCAGGGGAGGGGGAGCCCCGGTCGGAAGACGGGGAGCCCCGGCCGGCCCGGGAGGTCGCGGGGGGCTGAGCGGGCTCCCGACGGCGGGGGCGGCCGCCCGGGGTGCGCCCGTCCGTACGGAGTGCGCGGGGTGCGCCCGTCCGTACGGGGTGCGCGGGGTGCGCCGCCCGTACGGGGATGCGCGGGGTGGCGGCGAGGGCCGCACGGGGGGCGGCGGGCGGCGGCACAATGGGGCCATGCCGATACCCAGCCGTGCCGCCCTCGTCGAGCATCTCCTCCGGACCCGGATCGCCGGTGATGTCGCCACCCCCCGCGACAACAACCTGCTCCACTACCGCCGGCTCGCCAACGGCGACCGCCACTACTGGTTCGGCCTGGAGCTGGGCGACCGCTGGACGGACGAGCAGGACGTGCTCGCCGTGATGGCCGAGCGGTGCGGGGTGATCGACGACCCGGCGCACCGGGCCGGCCAGGACACCATCGACCCGCAGCTCACCGCCGACGGCCTCGAACGGATGGCGGCCCGGCTGCGCAAGGCCGCCGCCGGGCGGGAACGGGTGCTCTTCGCCACCGGCCACCCCGGTGCCCTGCTCGACGTGCACAGCCGCACCGCCGCCGCGCTGCGGGCGGCCGGCTGCGACATCGTGCGCATCCCGGGCGGCCTGGTCGCGGACGAGGGCTATGTGGTCCAGTTCGCGGACGTGGCGGTCTTCGAACGGGGCGCCAGCCTCTGGCACACCCACTCGCCCGAGCCGATGAACGCGATCCTGGACCGGCTGGAGGTCCCGCCCGGCCTGGTGATGGCCGACCACGGGATGGCCGGGCGCGCCGGGCAGCGGGGCATCGACGCCATCGGGTTCGCCGACTGCAACGACCCGGCCCTGTTCATCGGGGAGGCGGAGGGCACCGTCCAGGTCGCCGTCCCGCTGGACGACCATGTGCTGGACCCGCGCTTCTACGAACCGATGACCGACTACCTGCTGGACGCGGCCGGGCTCCGGGGCGGCGTCGGGTCCAGGTAGACCCGCCGTACCGCCGGGAACCGCTCCCGCAGCCTCGCCTCGGCCTCCTCGCAGGCCCGCTCCACCCGGCCGGCGCTCACCCGGTCCCGGAAGTCGACCTTGGCGGCCACCAGCACCTCGTGCGGCCCCTGGATCAGCGTGGTCAGCTCCATCACGGCGATCAGGTCCGGCACCGCGAGCAGCTCCGCCCGCAGCGCCTCCCGGGTCTGCCGGGGCAGCGGCCGGCCCACCAGGTGCTCGATGTTGGCCCGCCCCAGCACCCAGGCGACGTACACCAGCACCGCGCCGATCAGGATCGACGCCACCCCGTCCCAGACGGCCGAACCGGTCAGCTGCTCGCCCAGCAGCCCGGCCGCCGCCAGCGCCAGACCGGCCAGCGCGGCCGAGTCCTCCATCACCACGGCCTTCACCGTGGTGTCGGGCGTCCGGCGCAGATACCGCCCGACCGGCGCCCGCCACCGCCGCGCCTCGCCGCGCGCCTGCCGGATCGCGGTCCGCAGCGACCAGCCCTCCAGCAGTACGGCGATCCCGAGCACGAGGTACGAGGCGAGCGGGCTGCCCGCCTTCTCGCCGGTGAGCAGCGCGTGCACCCCGTCGTACACCGAGAACACCGCGCCGCCGACGAAGGTCGCCACCGAGGCGAGCAGCGCCCAGACGTACCGCTCGGGGCCGTACCCGAGCGGATGGTCCTCGTCGGCCGGTTTCCCGCTGCGCTTCAGCGCGGTGAGCAGCAGGACCTCGGTCACGGTGTCGGCCAGCGAGTGCGCCGCCTCCGACAGCATGGCGCTCGACCCGCTGATCACCCCGGCCACCGCCTTGGCGATCGCGATCCCCAGATTGGCCAGGGCCGCGACGATCACCGTGAAGGTGCTCTCGCCGTTCGTGTCCTTGCCGCTCTTGCCGCTCTTGCCGCTCTTGCCGCTCTCGCTGCCCTCGCTGCCCTTGCTGTCCCCGGGGCCCCCGCTGTGCCCGGTGTTCCCGCCGCCCCCGGGGTCTTCGCTGCTCCCGCTGTTGCCCCCGGGGGCCCCGCTGGTCCCGCTGTCCCTACTGGTCCTGGTGTCCTCAGCCTCCGCCATGCCACCCCAGGTGCCCCGGCGGCGGCTCCCCCGAACCACTCACGGCCGCTACGAGCCGTCCGGCGCGGCGCCCGGCCGCCCCTCGGCGTACCCCGTCGCCCGATAGGTGCCGGCCGCCTCGACGCTCTCGTCGTACGCCCCCGGGCCGTACGCCTCCCGGGCCTCCGCCTCCGGGTCGTTCCGCCCGCGCACGGCCGCGTACGCCAGGGCGGCCGTCACGGCGTCCTCGACCAGCGCGGCCGGCCAGTCCGGCCATCCCCACTCCCACGCGGCCCGCCGCCACCGCGCCCCGGCCACCGCCGCCCCGGCGGCCGTCGCCACGCCCACCAGCGCACCCCGCACCGGGGGGCCGCCCGCGACCCCGCGACCGGTGTCCCGCGCCGCCAGCAGCCCGCCGGTGAGTCCACCCAGCACCAGCCGGGGCAGCAGGCCCGCCGGGGCCAGCCGGCTGGGCGTGGCCGGCAGCTTGTCCGCCACCGCCTCACCGACCGCCCCCAGCAGCGCCCCGCCCCGGCCCCATCGCCGGGCCAGCAGCCCGCTCCCCGGGTCCCCGGGCCGGGCGGTCAGCGCCACCGCCGCGAGCCCCGCCTGGCTCCGCAGCCCGCTCGCCGCGCCCACCAGCGCCGCACGTGCCCAGTTCGTCCGGAATCCGCCGCTCATCGCTCCTCCTCGCAGGTGACGGCCCGGCACCTGACGGCCGCGCACCTGACGGCCTCGTACCCGACCCTTCGCACCTGACGGTCTCGTATCCGACGGTCTCGTATCCGACGGCGCCGGGTGCGGCTCCCGCCACCACCCCGCGCGCCTGCCACCGCATCATGCTTCCACGCGCCCCCGGCGGGAAACGTCGTCCCCTACCGGCCCCTTGTCGCCGTTGGCCAGGATGGTCCTCCCGGACCGACCGGCCGAAGGGGACATCATGGGCAAGCACGAGAAACCGCAGCCGAACCCGGGCCAGGGCAAGCCGCCGCCCGGCAATGCCGACGGCCAGGTCCCGCCGCCGCCTCCGTCCGACGGCAAGCACAAGAAGGACTGAAGGGCCGGCCCGTGTCCCACCTCGCTGACCGGCGCGCTCGACTCGCGGCCGAGATGGAGCGGCGTGGCGCCTGGCCGGACCGGGCCCCGTGGATCCGGCGGGCCGCCGCTGAACTGCCCCGGCAGGCGTTCGCCCCGGACCGGCTCTGGTGCTGGGACGGCCGCGCCTACACCCCGGTCGATCGCGGCGAGGACCCCGACCGGTGGGCCGAGCTGGTGTATCCCGGACCGGACGACGCCACGATCACGTATGTCACGCGCGGTGTGCCGGGCTCCAGCCTGAGCTGCGAGGCGATCGTGGCGGACATGCTCGACTCCCTGCTGCTGGAGCCGGGGCACACCGTGCTGGAGCTGGGCTCGGGCAGCGGGCGCAACGCCGCACTCGCGGCCCGCCGCGCGGGGCCCGGCCGGGTGACCACGGTCGAGGTGGACGAGGGCCTGGCGGCGACGGCGGCGCAGAACCTGAAGGCGGTGGGCGCCGAGGTGGCGGTCGTCGTCGGTGACGGCGCGGCCGGCCGGCCGGGCGGCGCGCCGTACGACCGGGTGATCTCGACCTACGCGGTCGACCGGGTGCCGTGGGCCTGGGTCGCCCAGACGCGTCCCGGGGGCCGGATCGTCACCCCGTGGGGCCGGCTGGGGCATGTGGCGCTCACGGTCGCCGGGGACGGCCGGTCCGCCTCGGGCTGGGTGCAGGGCCTCGCCGCGTTCATGCCGGCCCGGGGCACCGGCGGCGACCGGAGCTGGCGGCGGGTTCGCGGCGACGGTCCCTCGGAGGACGAGCGCCCCTTCACCCGGGACGTGCGGCGGCTGGCCGCCGACAGCGGCAACAGTGGCACCAGCGCCGATGGCGCCGACAGCGACGCCGCCGTCCACCTCGGGTTCGCGCTGCGGGTCGCGCTGCCCGAGGTGCGGATCACCACGGCCGCCGACGAGGACGGCATGAACGCCTGGCTCCACGACGGCGACTCCTCGTGGGCGACCCTCTCGGCCGTGGGCGGCGGCCGGACCGTCGCGGACCAGGGCGGCCCGCGCCGGCTGGCCGATGAGCTCGAACGGGCCTGGGACCGGTGGTCGGCGGCGGGCGAGCCCGACCTCTACGACTTCGGCATGACCGTGGAGCCCGGCCGGCAGTACGTATGGTGCCGGGACCCCGGGGACCCCTGGTGGCAGGCGGAGGATCACGTACCCGCGCCATAGCCCGCCCGGCCGTACCGGCGGCGCACCGGGCGCACCGCCGCCACGACCGTTCTCGCCGGTACGACCGGCCCGGGAGCGGGCGGTCGCCGTCAGGCGCGGCCGCGCGGGGCGCGGATGACGCCCTCCTGGACGACCGAGATCGCCAGCCGGCCGTCCCGGGTCCAGATGCGGGCCTGGCCGAGGCCCCGGCCGTTGGAGGAGGACGGGGACTCCTGGTCGTACAGCAGCCATTCGTCGGCCCGGAACGGGCGGTGGAACCACATGGCGTGGTCCAGCGAGGCGCCCACCACGTCACCGACCGCCCAGCCGCCCCGGCCGTGCGCGAGCAGCACCGAGTCGAGCAGGGTCATGTCGGAGACATAGGTGGCCAGGCAGACATGGAGCAGCGGGTCGTCGGCCAGCTTGCCGTCGGCGCGGAACCAGACCTGGGAGCGCGGCTCCCGGGGGGTGCCCGCGGTGCCGTACGGGGGTTCGGCGGCGTACCGGAGGTCGACCGCCGACCGGGCCTCGATCAGCCGGTCGGCGGTGCCCGGGCCGAGGAACCGGTCGGCGTACCGGGGGAGCAGTTCGGCGGTGGTCGGCAGGGTCTCCGGGTCGGGCGCGGGCGGCATCTCCGACTGGTGCTCGAAGCCTTCCTCGTACGTCTGGAAGGACGCCGACAGATGGAAGATCGGCTGCCCGTGCTGGATCGCCACCACCCGCCGGGCGGCGAACGACCGCCCGTCCCGGATGCGGTCCACCGTGTAGACGATGGGCGCGGCCGGGTCGCCGGGGCGCAGGAAGTAGGCGTGCAGGGAGTGGGCGAACCGGTCGTCGGGGACCGTGCGGCCCGCCGCCACCAGGGCCTGGGCCGCGACCTGGCCGCCGAAGACCCGGGGGATGACGGCCGACCGGGAGCGGCCCCGGAAGCAGTCCCGCTCGATCCGCTCCAGGTCGAGCAGATCGAGCAGGTCGTCGAGCGCGTCCGACACCGGCCCTACAGCCCCATCGACTTGGCGATGATGGACTTCATGACCTCGCTGGTGCCGCCGTAGATCCGGTTGACCCGGTTGTCGGCGTAGAGGCGGGCGATCGGGTACTCGTTCATGTACCCGTAGCCGCCGTGGAGTTGGAGGCAGCGGTCGATGACCCGGTGGGCCACCTCGGTGCAGAACAGCTTGGCGGACGCGGCCTCGGCGGCGGTCAGCTCGCCCAGGTCGTGCGCCTCCAGCGCCCGGTCGGCCACCGCCTGCGCGGCATCCACCTCGGCCTGGCAGGCGGCCAGTTCGAACTTGGTGTTCTGGAACGAGGCGACCGTCTTGCCGAAGACGGTGCGCTCCTGGACGTAGGCCTTGGCGAACCGGACGGCCGACGCGGCCTGGGCGTACGCGCCGAAGGCGATGCCGAGCCGCTCCTGCGGGAGGTTCTGGCCCAGGTAGGAGAAGCCCTTGTGCTCCTCGCCGAGCAGGTCCTCGGCCGGCACCTTGACGTCCACGAAGGCGAGTTCGGCGGTGTCGGAGGTCTTCAGGCCGAGCTTGTCGAGCTTGCGGCCGACCGAGTAGCCGGGCGAGGCGGTGTCCACCACGAAGAGGGAGATGCCGTGCCGGCGGTCCTCGGGGGTGGGCGCGGCGGTGCGGGCGCAGACGATGACCCGGTCCGCGTGGACGCCGCCGGTGATGAAGGTCTTGGCGCCGTTGAGGACGTAGTGGGTGCCGTCCTCGGACCGCTTGGCGGTGGTCTTCATCCCGGCCAGGTCGGAGCCGGTGCCCGGCTCGGTCATGGCGATGGCGTACATGGCCGCGCCGGAGACGAAGTCCGGCAGCCAGCGCTTCTTCTGCTCCTCGGTGCCGTAGGCGAGGAGGTACGGCAGGCAGAGCGCCACATGCACCCCGGAGCCGCCGAAGGACACGCCCGCCCGGGCGGTCTCCTCGTAGAGGACGGCCTGGTACTTGAACGACTCCTCGCCCGCGCCGCCGTACTCCTCCGGCACCTCGATGCCGAAGATTCCCAGCTCACCGAGCTTGTAGTAGAAGTCCCGGGGCACCTGGCCGGCGGCGTACCACTCGTCGTAGACCGGTACGACCTCGGCCTCGATGAAGGCGCGGATGGTCTCCCGGAACGCCTCGTGGTCCTCGTTGAATACCGTACGGCGCACGAGCCGCCTCCTTCGGGTCCGTGTTCCGGGGCTGGTCCCGGTGGACTGTCTAAGCGCTTGCTCAGGTTACGGGATCGAAGTTACCCGGTGGTTCTGGAGGTGTCCAGGGGCGGACGGCCCGGGACCGGCCGCCACAGTGAGGCGACCTCCGCGCTCCGGGCGGCGTGCAGCGGGGCCCGGGATCGGCCGCCCGCCGGTGCCGGGGACGGGTGTCGAGCCGGTCCACCACCCGCCGGCCGGCCGCCGCGATCAGTTCCGGCACCTCGTGGCGCGCCCGGAGCCCGAGATGTTCCGCCAGGTCGGAAGGGACGAGCCAGCCCTCACCGGCCGCCCAACCGCCTCCGGTCCGAGGCGGACACGGCCGGCCGGGCCGGGTGTCAGCCCCCGCCGCCGCCCGGCCCGGTGAGCACCCGGGCGGCCGGGACCGGGACGCCCGGCTCGGCCCCGTCGGCCAGGGCGGCCGGGAGCGGGGCCGTGCCGAGGGCGGCGAGGGTCAGGGCGGCGGCCAGCCGGTGCCAGTCGGCGGCACCCCGCAGCATGGTGTGACCGCCGGCCGGCATGACGACGCCCCGGGCCAGGGCACCCGCCCGCCCGGCCCGGTCCAGAAAGGCCCAGGAGCCCCGGGCGGCGGTCACCCGGTCCGCCTCGTCGTGCAGGAGCAGCACCCGCTTGCCCGCCAGGTGGGCCACCGGCTCGCGCGGCGGACACCAGGGCGCCAGTCCCACCACACCCCGGACACGAGGGTCGGCGGCCGCCCGCAGCGCCGTCCGGCCGCCCATGGAGTGGCCCACCAGTACCACCGGACCGTCGAACTCCAGCTCCGCCAGCGCCTCCCGCGCGTCCCGCACCGGATCGGCCCGGTCGCCGTTCCAGCCGCGCAGCCGATAGCGCACCGAGCCGAGCAGCACCCCGTCCCCGCCCGGGGCGCGCCGGATCGCGGAGCCGAACGGCCGCATCCGGAACCCCGGCAGATTGACCAGCGGCGGCGGTCCGAGCCCGTCCGCCCGGCCGCCGTGCAGCAGCAGTACGGCCCCGCGCGGCGCCTCGGGCATCACCCGCAGCCGCAGCGCCCGATGGCCGTCCAGCACCTCCGTCACCCGGTCTCCTCCCGTTCGTCCTCTCCTACCGCTCCGGCCGGTGCTTCGCCCTCCGGCGGGGCGGGAGTGGGAAGAAGCCGCTGGTCCGGGCGGTGTACGCGGCCCAGCCCGGCCGCCCGGCCATGTGCTCCTCCAGCATCCGCTTCCCGCTGCCGAAGACCAGCAGCAGGCTCATCACCACCGGGGACACCAGCGACACCACGGCCGGTTCCCAGGCGCCGCAGGCCATCAGCCACAACCCCCACCAGACGCAGAAGTCACCGAAGTAGTTCGGGTGCCTGGTCCAGCTCCACAGCCCCCGGTCCATGAGCTGCCCCCGGTGCGCGGGATCGGCCTTGAACCGCGCCAGTTGGGCGTCCCCGACGGCCTCGAAGGCCAGGCCCAGCGCCCAGAGCAGCAGGCCCGCGACGAGCAGTGGGTCCGGCCCGGCGGGGACGTACATGGCCGCCTGGACGGGCAGCGAGACCAGCCAGACCAGCGCCCCCTGGAGCAGATAGACCTTGCGCAGCGCGTAGAGATTCCGGCTCCCGGGCGCCTTGGCGAGCATCCGTTCGTAGCGCGGGTCCTCGCCGTGCCCCCGGCCGCGCCGGGCGATGTGCACCGCCAGCCGGACGCCCCAGACCGCCGTGGCGCCCGCCACCAGCAGCCGCCGGAGCCCGTCGCCCTGCCCGTACCCTGCGGAGAGCGCGTACGCGACCACGGCGACGGCGGTGAAGGCGAGCCCCCATGCCACGTCCGCCAGCCGGTGGACGCCCTTCCGGGCCGCCACCGCGAAGACGGCCAGCATCACCAGCAGCGCGGCCCCGGCGGCGGGCGCCAGATCGACCGCGAAGGCGCCCCAGGGGAAGCCGCCGGTCATGGCCGCTCCTCCGCTCCCGGGCGGGCCGGCGCCGGGAACGGCACCGGTACCGGTACCGGCCGGTCCGGTACCGGGTCGACCGGCACCGGGGGCAGCCCCGTCCCGCCGGACCGGGTGGGCCGCACGGCCAGGATCTGGTCCACGCCCATCCGCCGCTCCTCGAACGCCAGCCCGCTGCCCACCAGGTAGAGCCGCCAGACCCGGGCGGTCGGCTCACCGACCAACTCCGTGACGGCGTCCCAGCGTTCCTCCAGCCGCCGGTGCCAGGCGGCGATGGTCCGGGGGTAGTGCTCGCGCAGCGCCTCCACCGACCGCACCTCCAGGCCCGCGCCCTCCAGCAGGTCCACCGTGTTCCCCACCGGGCGCATGTGCATGTCCGGGGCGATGTAGGTCTCGATGAACGCGCCACCGCCGGGCGCGTCGGCGCCCCGGGACATCTGCTGCACCAGCAGCCTCCCCTTCGGCCGCAGCAGCCCGTACAACTGGGCCGCGAACGCCGGGTATTCGGCGTCGCCCACGTGCTCACCCATCTCGATGGTGCTCACCGCGTCATAGCCGCCGCCCTCGATGTCCCGGTAGTGGCGTAGCTCCACCTCCACCCGGTCGGCCAGTCCCTCCCGGGCGATCCGGTCGGCCACGAAGTCCCGTTGCCGGGCGGAGAGGGTGACGGCGGTGACCCGGGCCCTGAACTCCCGGGCCGCGTAAAGGCTCAGCGAACCCCAGCCGCAGCCGACGTCCAGCAGCCGGGCGCCCTCGGTGAGCCCGAGCTTCCGGCAGATCAGGTCCAGCTTGTCCCGCTGGGCGCCGGCCAGGCCGTACGCCGGATCGTCCGGTCGGGTCCAGTAGCCGCAGGAGTAGGCCATCGAGTCGTCGAGCAGCAGGGCGTAGAAGTCGTTGGAGAGGTCGTAGTGGTGGCTGATCGCCGCCCGGTCGCGCGCCGAACTGTGCCGGACCCCCGACAGCTCGGCGCGGGCGGCGCGCGGGGCGGGCGGCCTGGGCCCGAGCACCCCGAGCCGCAGCGCGGTGGCCGCCGCCTCCGCCAGGTCCCCCGGACGCGGCCGGGGCAGCCCGCCGGGTCCCCGTTCCCGGGCCCATCCCCAGACGGCCCGGAGCCCGTCGGCCAAGTCGCCGTCGATGTCCAGCTCTCCGGCGATGTACGCCTCCGCCAGCCCGAGTTCACCGGGCTGCCAGAGCAGTCGGCGCAGCGCCCGCCGGGAGCGCAGCACCACCACGGGCGCCCCCTCGGGTCCCGCCTCACTGCCGTCCCAGGCCCGGAGCCGTACCGGCAGCGGCGCCCGCAGATACCGGGCCAGCGACCCGGCCAGCCGTTCGGCCACGGACACGGGTCGCGAGAAGCCCGGCGCACCGGTCGGTGTGGTCGGTGCGATCGGTGAGTGGGTCATCGCGCGTTCTCCTTTCCGCTGCCCCCGGCGGCACGGACAGCGGGGACAGCCCCGGCGGCACGGGCACGGGGGACAGTCGCGGCACCGAGGTCGGCGGCCGACAGCGCCAGTTGGCGTACGTCCAGATAACGGGCGCGGAACCCGGCCTCCGAGTAGGCGAGATACAGCTCCCACATCCGCCGGAAGACGGCGTCGAAGCCGAGCGCTGCCACCTCGGCCGCCCGGCCGGTGAACCGCTCCCGCCAGAGCCGCAGGGTCTCGGCGTAGTGGGCGCCGTAGCCGTCGTCGGCCGTGATCCGCAGCCCGGCCCGCCCGGCCTCCCGGCGGACGGCCTCGGGGGAGGGGATGAGCCCGCCGGGGAAGATGTACTCGCTGATCCAGGTGTGGGTACGGGCGGTGGCCAGCATCCGGTCGTGCGGCATGGTGATCGCCTGGAGCGCCACCCGCCCGCCGGGCGCCAGCCGCTCCCGGAGGGTACGGAAGTAGACCGGCCAGTAGTCGGCGCCGACCGCCTCGATCATCTCCACGCTGACCACGGCGTCGTACGCGCCCGTCACCTGGCGGTAGTCGCACAGCTCGACCGTGACCCGGTCCGCCTGCCCGGCCTCCCGCACCCGGCGCAGGGCCAGTTCGCGCTGCTCGGCGGAGAGGGTGACCGAGCGGACCACGGCACCGCGCCGGGCGGCCCGTATCGCCAGCTCGCCCCAGCCGGTGCCGATCTCCAGCAGCCGGGTGCCCGGACCGACCCCGGCCAGGTCCAGCAGCCGGTCGATCTTCCGGTGCTGGGCCGCCTCGAAGTCCTCGGCGGTGCCCGGCAGTCGGCCGAAGACCGCCGAGGAGTAGGACAGGCTCGGGTCCAGGAAGAGCGCGAACAGCTCGTTGGAGAGGTCGTAGTGGCGGCGGATGTTCTCCCGGGAGCCGGCCACCGTGTTCCGCTGGTCCTCCGGGCGGCGGCGTACCCAGAGCCCGCGAAGCCGCCGCAGCGGGGCGGGCACCAGTTCGTCCACCCCGGCGGCGAGCACGGTCAGCACGCCCACCAGGTCGTCCGCCTCCCACTCGCCGGCCATGTACGACTCACCGAACCCGATCAGCCCGCCGGCGCCGATCCGCCGGTGGAACGCGTCGGGCTTCCGCACCCACAGCAACGGACCTTTCCCGACCGCTGGTTCACCGCCCCACCGGACCCGGAGCGGCAGCCGCCCCAGGGCCCGCCGCAGCAGGGTCCGGGCCACGGCCGTCCGGAGGCCCGAGACACGCGGCACCCGGGCCACTCCTGGCCAGACGGCCGGATCCACGGACGCGGCTGCCGGGTCCGCCGGGCGGCCGGTGACTGGGGAGGTCGTCGTCGAAAGGGTCACGTCATGCCTTCTTGCGTCGGGTGCGGGGGACGGGGACACACGGGCAGCCCGCGCAGTAACAGCCGGATGCCGTGGTGGCGGATGCCGGCCGAGACCTTCGCCGTGGGCCAGGGCCGGCGCAGCGCCATGGCCAGCAGCCGCCCGGGGGTGGCCGGCCGGTGGACGCCCCGGACGGTGGCGGTGAACGGCCGTTCCTCGCCGCGCCGCAACTGGACGGTGAGGTCCAGTCGTCGGCCCGGCTCGGGCAGCCGCATCCGGTAGGCGCCGTCCACCGGGAAGAACGGCGACACATAGAAGTCCTTGGCCACCTCGGCCCGGCCGTCGCCGTCGGTCCGGAGCAGATAGCAGTGGCGCTCGCCGTAGGTGTTGTGGACCTCGGCCACCACGCAGACCAGGGCCCCGGCGGTGTCATGGCACCAGTACAGCGAGAGCGGGTTGAAGACGTGCCCGAACACCCGGGCGTGCGCCAGCATCAGCACCCGGCCGCCGCCCAGGTCGATCCCGCGCGCGGCCAGCCAGCCGTCCAGACCGGCGCGTATCGAGGGCGCCGTGCCACCGAAGTGGTCGCGCGGGTCGAACCGCGCCAGCGGACGCAGCGCCCGGGGCGGCACGGGCAGCCGGTCCAGGTCGACCAGCCAGAGATGGGTACGGGTCCGGAAGCCGTGGCGCAGCGGCGCGGTCCGCGCGTGCCCCACCACGCACTCGTACAGCGCGGGCACCGCGACCTCCCCCCGGGTGCCGTCCGGTTCCTCCCCGGTGCCGTCCGGCGCGGGTGGGGGAGCCGCGCTCACCACACCACCCCCAGCGCCACCGCCGCCTCGACCCCCGAGCGGCAGCCGTCCTCGTGGAACCCCCAGCCGTGGTACGCCCCCGCGAAGGCGGTCACCGGCGTGTTGAGCTCCGGCAGCCGGCGCTGGGCGGCGACCGAGGCGGGCGTGTACACCGGGTGCTCGTACACCATCCGGGCCAGTACCCGGTCCGGGGCCACCCGCTCCCCGGCGTTGAGGGTGACCACATGGTCGGCGGGCGCGTCCAGCCGCTGGAGCCGGTTCATGTCGTAGCTGACGCACACCGTGTCGGCGCCGGCCGCGCACGAGGGCAGCAGATAGTTCCAAGAGGCCCGGGCCCCCGGGGTGCGGGGCAGCACCGAGGCGTCGGAGTGCAGCACGGTCGGATTGCGGGAGTAGCGGAACGCCCCCAGCACCCGGCGCTCCTCCTCCGTGGCGTCCCCCAGGAGCCGCAGCGCCTGGTCCGGGTGGACGGCCAGCACCACGGCGGCGTACTCCCGCTCCTCGCCGTCCCCGGTCACCACCCGGGCCCGGTCGGCCCCCCGTGCCACGGTCCGCACCGGGCACGCCGTACGCACCGTGGCGATCTGCTTGGCGACCCGGTCCACGTACTCCCGAGAGCCGCCGGTCACCGTCTTCCACCGGGGCGACCCGGTGAGGGACAGCAGCCCGTGGTGGGCGAGGAACCGGAACAGATAGCGCGCCGGATACCGCAGCGCCGTACCCGGCGAACAGGACCAGACCGCCGACACCAGCGGCGTCATGAAGTGCGAGACGAAGTACGCCGAGTAGCCGCCGTCGCTGAGGAACTGCCCGAGCGTGTACGGGGTTTCCCCGCCACGCGCCAGCAACCGCCGGGCCGCCCGGTGGAACCGGGGCACCTCCAGCAGCATCCGCAGATACGCACCCCGCCGCGTCCCCGGCCCGCCGAACAGCCCCGCCGTGCCCCGGGCCCCCGCGTACTCCAGCCCGCAGCCCTCGCACCGCACCGACATGCTCATCTCGGAGTCCTGGGTGGCGATCCCGAGTTCCCCGAAGAGCCGCAACAGGTGCGGGTACGTCCGCTCGTTGTGCACGATGAACCCGCTGTCCACCGCCAGCGTCCGGCCGTCCGCCCCGGTCACCTCATGGGTGTGCGCATGGCCCCCGAGCCGCGCGTCGGCCTCGTACAGCGTGACGTCGCAGGCCCGGCCCAGCACATACGCGGCCGTCAGCCCCGCGACCCCGCCGCCCACCACCGCCACGGCTCGCCGTCCCATGCACCCCGCCTCTCGCGTTCCGCAACTGCGCGTACGCGGGTGATTCGGGGTGTGCCGGTGACCGGATTGGTCCGAGTGTCAGAAAATCCGTGCGCCGGTGACCCGGGTCCGGGAAGTCCTCGCGGCGGTGAGCGGGGTCAGAGCTCGACGACGGTGACCTGCCCGCCGCACAGCGCGATCAGGTCGTCCGGGTCGGAGGTCAGCACCGTGACGGGCCCCGGTGCGTCGAGCGCGGTGGCGCAGAGCATGGCGTCGATGGCGTCCTTGTGGCCGTGCAGCCCGGCGTCGGCGAGAAGTGTGGTGGCGCGTCGGGCGACCGGCTCCCGGCGGCGGACTTAAACCCGGACGGTGAGGGCGGCCCGGCGGCACACCCACCGGGCCACCCCCGAAGTCGCCGCCGGCTTCGGCGCGTATGCCCATGTCGGCTCGCAGGCTCCACGCTTGCCCTGGGGCGCCTCTAGACTGACCGGGCCCTTCGAGAGGAATTGGTCGGAAATGCACGCAAATAGATACCAAGAGGTCGCCATTGCCGCGCTTGGTGCAGCTCCCGACGTTCAGTCGGCAGAGCCCTGGGATCGAGGTGACCACACGCGTGGCTTGCATGTGACGTTCACGACCGGCTCGCAAGTCTGGTTCGGGACTGCCTGGGCGCATCCTGACGGCATGAAGCCGGATGATGACGTGGTCGTTCACGGCGAAGCCCCCGCCGAAGTGCCGCTCCCCGACTTGTTCGACAACGGGAAGGTGTCGCCGGCGCGCGCTGCCGAGTACCTGGCTGCTGCCTTCACGAACAGTCGCAACACGGAGATCCTCTCCGTGGCGGCATACGGGCCGGAAAACTACAACCCGGGCTTCGGGGTGCGGTTCCACAATGGAGCCAGAGCATTCAACGTCATCTACCACGTGGCTCGGGCCGGGCAAGGCATCAGCGGCCCTGCGTACCAGCTGCCCGACACCTTCTGACTCCTTCCGGCGGCAACGAGCCGGAGGGCGCACCACCTGTCCGTATCACACGTGAGGAGATCTCTGATGGACGACGTGAGCAGGCGTCCCGGGGGCCGTTTCGAACCGGGGTTATGCGAGGGCAGCTGTCCCGTCTGCGGTGCGGGGGTCGGCTCGGAGAAGGGGCAGCCCACGACCATGCATCAGCGGAACGGTACGGGCACGGAGACCTGCCCCGGGTCGGGTCAGCCGGCCTTGTAGGCCCGGGGAAGCCTTGCCGGAAGGCCGGGGCGCCTCGCTGAGTCACTGGCATCCGGTGCGCCGGAGGAGGGGGCCTCCGGTGCGCCGGGTCGGACCTGGCGGGGCGATGGGGTTCAGGGCGTGAGGGTCCATTTCTGGTTGGGGGTGCCGGCGCAGGTCCAGAGTTGGGTGGGGGTGGCGTCGGCGGGGTTGTTGTCGCGGACGTCCAGGCACTTGTCGGCCGGGAGGTTGACCAGGTCGCGGGTGGCGGTGTTGAGGGACCAGCGCTGGGCGCCGGTGCCGTTGCAGTCCCAGAGCTGGACCCGGGTGCCGTCGGCGGTGCCGGCGGAGGCGGCGTCCAGGCACTTGCCGAGGGCCCGTACGGTGCCGTCGGCGCCGACCGTCCAGCGTTGCGCGGCCGTGCCGTTACAGCCGTAGAGCTGGACCGGGGTGCCGTTGGCGGTCGCGGAGCCCGCCACGTCCAGGCACTTGCCGGCCAGGCCCCGGAGGGTGCCGGCGGCGGGGGCCGGGCCGTCGGAGGTGGTGACCCGCACATGGTCCACCAGGAGCTGCTGCGGGAGGACGGTGGAGCCGTCGGGGTCGCCCGGCCAGTAGCCGCCCACGGCGAGGTTCAGGATGACGAAGAACGGCTTGTTGAACACCCACTGCCGGCCGCCCAGATCAGCGGGGGTGCGGCGCTGGTAGACGGCGCCGTCGACGGACCAGGTGATCGCCTCGGGGGACCAGTCGACGGCGAAGGTGTGGAAGGCGTCCGCGACGTTCTGGCCGTTCGGGAGGGTGTAGCCGGCGCCGATGCCCTCGCCGCCGGAGTAGCCGGGGCCGTGCAGGGTGCCGTGGACGCTACGCGGCTCGAAGCCGACGTTCTCCATGATGTCGATCTCGCCGCTGGCCGGCCAGCCCACCTGGCCGATGTCGTTGCCCAGCATCCAGAACGCCGGCCACATGCCCTGGCCGCGCGGCACCTTCATCCGGGCCTCGACATGGCCGTAGGTGGTGGTGAAGCGGCCGGCCGTGTTGAGCCGGGCGGAGGTGTACTCGCACCGGCCGTACCAGCACTGGTAGTTGCCCGGGTTCTCCCGGCGGGCGGTGATGACCAGCTGGCCCTGGCCGTTGAGAGCGGCGTTGGCGTTGCCGGCGGTGTAGTACTGACGCTCGTGGTTGGAGACGTTGTCGCCCGTCTCGATCTGCCACTTGGCACCGTTGACCGGGGAGCCGGCGGGCCCGTCGAAGGTGTCCTCGAAGGTGACGGCCCGTGGGGAGATGGCGGGTGCGGCGGCCCGGTCCGCGGCATCCGGCCCCGGCGGACCGGCCGGTGCGGACGGGGCGGTGCCGAGAGCGGTGGCCACCAGAGTGGTGGTCACCAGGGCTGCCCGGACGGCCAGTTGGCGGATGCGTGACGGCATGGACGCCTCATTCCGGTGCGGTGGGGGGGAAAGGTGGGAAGGGGGGGGCGGAGGAGGATGCCGGACGGCCCTGGTGGGGTGGGGCCCCGTGGGGTGGGGGGAGGGCTGGTCCGTACCTCTTCCTCCGGGAAGTGAAGCCGGGGCGGCATGCCCTGTCAATGCCGCTGAGAGCGCTCTCCGCGGAGCGGGAGGTCGCTCGCGGGGGCCGGGCGGGTCACGGCTCCTGGCGGAGGGCGAACCAGAGTTCCATGCGGGTCTCGGGGTCGTCCAGGTCGCGGTCGAGGAGGGTGGCGCAGCGGGTGATGCGCTGGCGGACGGTGTTGCGGTGGAGCTCCAGGGCGGCGGCCGTGCGGTCCCAGTTGCCGTGCAGGGAGAGCCAGGTCCGGAGCGTGTGGCGGAGCGGCTCCGGGAGCGGGGCGAGCAGGGCCCGGGCGTAGGCCCCCGCCTCCTCCTGGTCCAGCAGCGCGGCCAGGCCGCCGGTGGTGTGGCGGACCAGCGGGACGCGGGTGGCGAGGGCGCGCCGCAGGGCCCGGGCGGCCTGGCGGTCGGCGGCGAGCAGCTCCCCGGGGCCGGCCGGGGCGCTGACCCCGAGCGTCCAGCCGGGGTGCGGGGCCACCGGGGTGCCGGCCGGGAGCAGCGCCCGTACACCCTCGGGACCGGCGTCCAGCAGGGGCGTACCGAGCGGGGGCGCGCCGGGTGGCGGGGTGCCGGGCGGGGGTGGCGCGCCCTGGCCCGATGCGCCCTGGCCCGACGCGTGCACCACGGTCCAGGGACCCTCGCCCAGCAGCGGCGCCGCGTCGGCCGGGGCGGTGCCCAGCAGCAGCCGGACCAGCGCGGCCGACCGGGTGGCCTCGTCGGCGCCCTGGTGCGGGGCGGTGAGCAGGGAGAGCAGCACCGCGGCGACCCCGGCCACGGTGTGGTCGCCGGGCTCCCGGCCGGGCGTGGCCAGGCCGAGGACGCCGGGGAGGGAGTACGGGGCCTCCCGGGGCGGACCGGCCGGGTCGGGCGGTGCGCCCCGGCCGAGCGGCCCGGCGCCGCCGCCGGTCTGCCCGGTCCGGCCGGGGCCGCCGAGGGGGTACGCGGCGAGGTGGACGCCGGCCACGGTGTCGGTGGCCGAGGCGGGAGCGGGGGAGACCGGCCCGGAGGCCCCGCCCGGGGGCGCGGCGGCCGGGCCCCCGCCCCGCTCCCCGCGCAGTACCCGGACCAGCCGGGCGAGCGCGGCGGCGGCCTCCGGGGGGACGGGGCGGCCGGCGGCGGCGCGCTCGGTGCCGTCCGGGTCCAGCAGCGCGGCCCGGCCGCCCAGCCGGGAGGCGAGCGCGGCCAGCACGGCGGGCACCGGGTCCGGGCGGGCGGCGGCCGCGGCCAGGGCCTGCTGGGCCTCGGTCACCCGGCGCAGCTCCCGCGTCCGGGCCCGGGCCATCAGCCGCCAGACCGCGCGGGCCACCGCCGTGAACGGGGTCCCGGGCGGAACCTCCACCAGCGGCAGCCCGTACCGCTCGCAGGCGGCCACCAGCGCCTCCGGCACCGTGTCGTACACCGGCGTCACCCCGAAGCCCAGCGCCGCGGCGCCCGCCTCGGCCACCCGGCGGACGTACCGGCCGGGGTCCGGGAGCTGGACGCCCGCCGTGAGCAGCAGCTCGCCGCCGAGCAGGTAGGGGAAGGGGTCGGCCATCTCGGAGGCGTGCACCCACTGGACCTCGGCCTCACCCGGCCCGGCCAGCAGCCGCAGTCCCAGCTCGGGGCGGGCCAGCAGGGCGGTGAGCGCGACGGGCGGCGCGGGCGGCGCGACCGGCGGTTCTGCGGGTGCGGACATGGGCGGACGACCTCCCGGATGTGCGGACCTTCCGGTCCTGTGGCCCCTCCGGTCCCGTGGGGCGCCGGATCTCCGGGCCCGGGAGTGTGCGGTTCCGCCACTGAGGGGGCGGCGAATGGAGGAAACGTACACTTCTGCGCCGGCTCCCGGCCACTTAATGTCGTGCCGTCCGATGGCCGCGGGGTCCGGGCGGACGCCCCGACGGGGGCGCCCCGGAGATCGCCCGGGGCCGCCGGGCCCGGGGCCCCCGGGCGATAGAGTCGTACGGGCGAATGCCGTATACGCGTACGGAGCGTAGCCAAGCGTACGAATACGCGAAGAAGCTCAGGAAAGAGCGCAGGAAAGAAGGCAGTTGACCATGACCACCAGCAGCAGCAACGAGACGCCGCGCGGCCCCGTCGACTCGTCCCGCGTCCCGCGGTACGCGGGCCCGGCGACGTTCGCGCGGCTGCCGCGCCTCGACGAGGTCGGCCGGGCCGACGTCGCCGTGGTCGGGGTGCCCTTCGACTCCGGGGTCTCCTACCGCCCCGGCGCCCGCTTCGGCGGCAACGCCATCCGTGAGGCCTCCCGGCTGCTGCGCCCGTACAACCCGGCCCAGGACGCCTCGCCGTTCGCGCTCGCGCAGGTCGCGGACGGCGGTGACATCGCCGTCAACCCGTTCAACATCAACGAGGCGGTGGAGACCGTCGAGGCCGCCGCCGACGACCTGCTGTCCACCGGCGCCCGGCTGATGACCCTCGGCGGCGACCACACCATCGCCCTGCCGCTGCTCCGCTCGGTCGCCAAGAAGCACGGCCCGGTCGCCCTGCTGCACTTCGACGCGCACCTGGACACCTGGGACACCTACTTCGGCGCCGAGTACACCCACGGCACCCCGTTCCGCCGGGCCGTCGAGGAGGGCATCCTCGACACCTCGGCCCTCTCCCACGTCGGTACCCGCGGCCCGCTCTACGGCAAGCAGGACCTCACCGACGACGAGAAGATGGGCTTCGGCATCGTCACCTCCGCCGACGTCTACCGGCGCGGCGCCGACGAGGTGGCCGACCAGCTGCGCCAGCGGATCGGTGACCGCCCGCTCTACATCTCCATCGACATCGACTGCCTGGACCCGGCCCACGCCCCCGGCACCGGCACCCCCGAGGCGGGCGGCATGACCTCCCGCGAGCTGCTGGAGATCCTGCGCGGGCTGTCCTCCTGCAACCTGGTCTCGGCCGACGTGGTGGAGGTCGCCCCGGCCTACGACCACGCCGAGATCACCTCGGTGGCCGCCTCGCACACCGCGTACGAGCTGACCACCATCATGTCCCGGCAGATCGCCGCCGCCCGCGACGCCTCGGCGGCGTCCGGCGCCTGAGCCGGTCCGGGGCCTGCCGGTGGCCGGCCCCGGACCGGGACGCCGCGACCGGGTGGTCCGGCACCGCTGACGACCGGGTGACTCGGGGGCGCCCACGGCCGGGCGGCCCCGGACCCGTCCGGCCGCGCCCCGGCACCCCGGCCGCACCCGGTGCCACGGAGGCCCGCCCGGCAGCACGGAGGCCCCCGGCCGCACCCGGCGCCACGGAGGCCCCCGGCAGCTCGGAGGCCCCCGGCCGCGCCCCGGCAGCACGGCGCCCCCGGGTACACCCGCCACGGCGGCCACCCACCACCACAACCGGCCACCCGCACCCCACCCAGGAGGCTGACGGCACGTGTCCCACGACCACGACCTCGTCCTGCGCCCCACGCCCGCACAGATCGAGGCGGCGCTGAATCCCCCGCCCGGCCGCACCGGCGGGGACCTCGTGGTGGAGACGCTGGCCGGGCTGGGGGCCACCACCGTCTTCGGGCTGCCCGGACAGCACGCGCTCGGCATGTTCGACGCGCTGCGCCGCTCCCGGCTGCGGTACGTCGGGCTGCGGATGGAGAACAACGCCGGGTTCGCCGCCGACGCCTACGGCCGGATCACCGGGGAGGCGGCGCCCCTGCTGCTCTCCACCGGGCCCGGCGCGCTGCTGTCGCTCGCCGCGCTCCAGGAGGCCGCCGCCGCGTCCGCCCCGGTGCTGGCCATCGGCAGCCAGGTGCCGGCCGCCGGGCTGGGTGGCGGGCGCCACGGCCACCTCCATGAACTCCGCGACCAGCAGGCGTCGTTCCGCGACGTCGTGAAGTCCGTGCACCCGGTCCGTACGGCCTCGCAGATCCCGTCGGCCGTCGCGGCGGCCTGGCGGTCCGCGCTGACCGCCCCGCACGGCCCGGTCTGGGTGGAGATCCCGCAGGACGTGCTGCTCGCCGAGACCGTGCTGCCGGTCGTCACCGCGCCGGACGCCACCCCGGAGGAGCTGCCGCCCCGGCCCGAACTCACCGCGCTCGCCGCCCACTTGCTGGAAACGGCCGAACGCCCGGCGATCATCGCGGGCGGCGGAGTCGTGCGCGCCGACGCCCCGGCCAAGCTGCGGGCGCTGGCCGAGCGGCTCAACGCCCCGGTGGTCACCACCTTCGGCGGCAAGGGCGCGTTCCCCTGGGGGCATCCGCTCTCGCTCCAGTCCTGGCTGGAGGACCGGCACACCACCGACTTCCTGGCGGACGCCGATGTGCTCCTGGTGGTCGGCTCCGGACTCGGTGAACTCTCCTCGAACTACCACACCTTCGCCCCGCGCGGGCGGGTGATCCAGATCGAGGCGGACGCCGGGAAGCTGGAGTCCAACCACCCGGGCATCGGCATCCACGCGGACGCCCGGCTCGCCCTGATGGCGCTCCTGGAGACGGTGGGGGAGCGGCCCGACCCGGGCGCGCCCGAGCGGGTACGGGCGGTGCTCGGAGCCGTACGGGAGCGGCTCGACGCCCAGGAACTGAGCCTGGAGCGGCGGGTGCTGGCGGATGTCCGGGCCGCGCTGCCGGACCGGGCGCCGAGCTTCTGGGACATGACGATCCTGGCCTACTGGGCCTGGTCCGCCTTCGACGCCCGCCGCCCCAACGCCATGCACTCGGCCCAGGGCGCGGGCGGCCTCGGCTACGGCTTCCCGGCGGCGCTCGGCGCGGCGGTGGCCGACCCGACCACTCCGGTGCTGGCGGTCTCCGGCGACGGCGGCGCCATGTACTCGATCGCCGAACTGGCCACGGCCCGCCAGTACGACCTGTCGGTCACCTGGCTCATCGTGGACGACGGCGGCTACGGCATCCTGCGCGAGTACATGACGGACGCCTTCGGCACCGCGACCGGCACCGAGCTGACCCGGCCCGACTTCGTGGCGCTGGCGGAGTCGTTCGGGGTCCCGGCGGTGCGGACCGACCCGGAGAACCTGCGCGCCGACCTGGCGGCGGCGCTCTCCGCCCCCGGCCCCTCGGTGGTCGTCCTGCCCGCCCTGCTCCGGATGTTCGCCCCGACCCACCTCTGAGGCCGCCGTGACCTCCCTGGCCGCCGGACGTACGCTTCCCCCGCAACCGGCGGGGAAGCGGACGTAACCGGTCTCAACTCGCCCCAACCGGGAGCGACGCGACACCAGCCCGCCCCGCCCGCACAACCTTTCGGGCCGTGTCGTGTCATTGACCACGTGAAGCGACTTTCCATATCCCGCCGCGGGCGCGTCGCGCTCTGCTCGGCGGCCACGATCGGCGTCCTGGCGCCGACCGCTGCCACGGCGACCGCCGCCCCCGTCGCGCCCGCGGTCTCGTGCAGCTCCCAGCGGGCCGGCCTCGCCGCCCAGCTGACCAAGGACATCACCGCGGCGCTCAAGGGCCGCTCCGGCACCGTTGCCGTGGTCGTCAACGACCGGATCAGCAAGACCAGTTGTTCGCTCCGTGCGGACCAGCAGTTCGACTCGGCCAGCGTGGTCAAGGCCACCGTGCTCGGCACCCTCCTCTGGGACGCCGCGAAGACCGGGCGCCAGCTGACCGCGACCGAGAGGTCGCGCGCCACGGCCATGATCACCCAGTCCGACAACAACGCCACCAGCGCGCTGTGGAAGCAGCTCGGCGTCGCCAAGGTGAAGGGCTTCCTGACCGCGGCCGGGATGACCAGGACCGTGCCCGGCGCCGACGGCTACTGGGGCCTGACCCAGATCACCGCCCGCGACCAGCAGAAGCTGCTGGCGCTGCTCACCGTCAGGAACAACGTCCTCACCGACGCCTCCCGGTCCTACGCGCTCCAGCTGATGAACCAGGTCGTCCCGTCCCAGCGCTGGGGCACCCCGGCGGGCGCCCCCGCCACCGCCACCGTCCACCTGAAGAACGGCTGGCTCTCCCGGGCCAGCTACGGCTGGCGGGTGCACTCCATCGGCGCGTTCACCGGCAAGGGCCACGACTACCAGCTCACGGTTCTCACCCACGGCAACAAGACGATGGACGACGGCATCAACACCATCCAGGCCGTCGCCCGCGCCGTCCACAAGGACCTGAACCCCAAGGCGAAGCTCTCCCGGACGGTCAAGCCGCCGGTCGCCCCGCAGGAGGCCCTCCCGGCCGTCCCCGAGGCCCCCGCCCGCACCCTGATCACCGCCACCCCGCAGGTCCAGCCGTAGCGGTGGCCCCTGCGGCAGCCCCGGCCCCCGGCCGTGGCCGAGCTCCGGCCCGGCCACGGCCCCCGGCCCAAGGCCCCCGGCCCCACCCCGGTCCCGGGGCCCTGGGACCCCGGCCCGGGGCGGGTTCCGGCCGGTCGCTGTCGCCCCCCTTCTCCCCACGTTCCCCTCACGCCAGGGGTGCCGATCCGGCCGGCGGGGCGGGGCGGTCGGCCGGATAGCCCGGATCGAGAAAAAGCGTGGCGAACGAGCGGGGACCGTGGCGGCGGTCGAGCCAGGCCGAGAGCCCGGCGAGCGAGCCGGACAGCATCGCCCGCAACAGGACGGCGTGCAGGTCGGCCGCCTCGTCCCGGCCCACGTCGGCCAGGAACCGGCTGTAGCGGACGTCCACGGATCGCTGATACGTCCGCATGGACTCCAGGAACCTCCGCGCGGCCTCCGTGGGCCCGTGTGCGGCGCGGTGCGCGGGTTGGGAGAGAGCAGCGGTGTCAGCGGCGGTGAGAGTGCCGGTCGCGTCCCGGTGGACATAGCCCGCCATGCCCTCCGGGCGCGTGATGCCCCACTGGCGGGCGATCCGCCGGGTGACGGCGCGTGCCTCGCGATCACACACACCCTCCATGATCACACCGAGGTTGCGGGTCGTCGGTGAGCCGGCGAGGTCGGGTGCCGAATAGGTGCGCCCGTCGTGGCGCCGGAAGTTCACGCCGTACTGCGTCCGTACGATCTCCTCGCCTCTGAGCCGGTAGCTGCGGAACGAGCCGTAGTGGAGGCAGTCGTGCGCGTACGCCCGCAGCAGGTCGAGCGCGGCCAGCTCCGGGTCCTCCGGCAGACCGGAAGTGAGCGGCCCGGAGACGGTGATCAGGGCACGCATCTGGAGGTGCCGGTAGCCCTGGTTCGGATGGTGGAATCCGCCGTACGCGCCTTCCCGCTCGGAGCGGATGCCGACCATCACGCGGTCGAGCGGCAGTAATCGGGCCAGCCCGAGAAAGGCGTACCGGGCCCTGAGCGACACGAGTCCGTCGTGGAACGGGCCGGTTTCCAGCCCGGCCGTGCGCCAGACCGTCAGCACCTGGGGGAGAGAACGGAACGTCACCTGTGGGTGCTGGCCGGTGAGACCGGCCGTGCTGTCGCGCAACTCGGCCAGTCTGGCGGCGAGGGGGACCGCGTCCGCCCCGCCGGACAAATGTTCATGGGGAGCCAGCAACCGGGGAATGCCGATCAGCCGGGGGGCGAGAGTCAGGCGGGGGGTGTCTGCCCCAGGATCAGGGACCGGTGGGATTCCTGAACGCCCTCCGGCAGCTCGGTCGGGGAGAACCACTGTGCCTCCAGGATCTCAAATGAGTCGATCTTGAGTTCACCGCCGGCCAGGGCCGCCTCGTATGCCACTTCGATCCGCAGTTTGTAGCCGCTCTTGAGGTGGACCAGCCGACCGACCTTGGCCTCCAGCCCCGTTTCCTCGCGGACCTCTCGCACCACTGTGGCGCCGAACTCCTCGCCCTTGCGCGCATATCCGGTGGGCAGCCCCCATTGCCGCCCCTCGGGCCACATACGGTGGCGCAACAGCAGGACGCGCCCCCCGTCGTCGCGCACGACGCCCGTCACGCCGACCATGAACTTCGCGTGCGCGAGCCACAGCACCCGCCACTGCGCGGGTCCACGGATGATGCGCCACATCCAGGCGATCAGTCGCTTCATGTCGTCTCTCTTCTCGGGTGCCGAGCCCCAGGAGCGGCCGGGGCGTGCCGGCGGGCGGCTCGGGGACTGTCCAACGCCGTCGACCGGGTCGCGACACGGCTGTGGTTCCCGGACGCCGGGTGCCGGGAGCCGGGAGCCGGGAGCCGGGTGCCGTGGAGACGCGGAGTACTCGGAATACGGCGCCCGTCACTCGTACCCCTGCCGCGGTCGGGCACAGGTGTCGCGGCAGTGCTGTACCAGTGCACCGTCTTCCTCGGCGCGACGGGCCCGGGGAAACCGGACGTCTGGGCGGACTTTTCGCATGGCCGGGGCGGCCGGGCACTACGGTGGGGGAAACCGCAGTCGCGAGGATGGCGGGCAGGGCCGTGAGCAGACTGGCGCAGCTGAGGCGAGCAGCCGGGTACACACAGGAATCCTTCGTCGGAGCCTTTGCCCGGGAAGCCGCACGCCTAGGCGTCGACGCGTCCATGGGGGTGCGGCAGTTACGTCGATGGGAGCGCGGGGCACCCCCGCCGCTGCCGCACCCGAGCCAGCAGATCGTGCTGGAAGCGATGTTCGGGGTGCTGCTCGGCGAGATGGGTTTCGACCTGCCCCGGCACCGGATGTCGGTCTCGGCGCCGCGTCGTACACCGGCCGCATCGGGCGGGAGTTGCAGACGATGCTCGCGGAGCTGCAGGGCCACCGTGCCTGGTACGGCTACGACAGCGGGCACATCGGTCGGGGCCGTGCCGCGTGCATGGAGGCGCTTGCCGCGGCGCAGCTCGTCGGCAACCCCCTGCTGCAAGTCTCCGTGCTGGAGACCCTTGTGCTGCTCGCGATCAAGGCGGAGCGGTCCTGGGAGGCAGCGAGCGCGGTGGAGAGCGCCTACCGGCTCGCCGGCCGATCAGCGGCCGGGCACACCGTGCACCTCGTCATCGCACTGCGCGCAGCCAACGTGGCGACCTGCACGGGGGACCTGGCAGGGGCACGCCGTGCGCTGAGCCGGGCCGTCAGCCACCAGGGACGCGCGGACACCGACACCGAAGTCCCCGGCTGGGCGCGATTCGTCGGACCGTTCGAGGTCGACTACGCGACTGCCGACATGTATGTACGGGCCCAGCAGCCCAAGCGCGCCGTGCCGTTCCTGCGCGCGGCCGTGCGGGGCATCGGTGGCAACCTGGCTCGTAACAGCGCCTCGTACCGGGCGAGGCTCGCGGGTGTACTGCTCGACGCCGGCGAGGTCGACGAGGCGTGCGCGGAGATCAGCGCCGTGCTGGACATCTGCGGGAGGATCTCCTCGCCACGGCTGCTGAACAAGGTCCGAGCCTTTCGGCGTGCCGCTGCCAGAGTGGACAGCCCGGCAGCCCGGGCGTGTGGCGAGCACATCCGCGAGACCCTGCGAGGAGCTGTCACATGACGCGGGGGGACACCGTCACGGTCGGGGGACTGGACGGGCGGGCCGCCGAGCAGGCCGAAGAGGCGTTCCGGCTCGTCTATGCCGAGGTGTTCGCCGAGTCCCCGTACAACGAGGACGAGGAGGACGTCGCGGCTGCCTTCCGGCGCTTCCGCTCAGGGACCCGCAAAGCCGGCTTCCGTGCCGCACTGGCGCGTGACACCGGGGACGAACCGGTCGGCATCGCCTACGGCCACCCGCTCAGTGCGGACACCAGGTGGTGGGGCCGGCTCACGGAGCCGGTGCCGGACGACATACGGCGCGAGGACGGCCGGCGCACCCTCGGCCTCCTGGAACTCGCCGTGCGTGAGCGGTGGCGGGGGCAGGGCGTCGCCCGTCGGCTCCACGAGACGCTGCTCGACGGGATCGAGGCCGAGCGGGTGCTGCTGAACGTCCATCCGGACAGCACGGCGGCGTCGGCCGCGTACCGGTCATGGGGGTATCGGAAGGTGGGCGAGGCGCGGCCGTGGGCCGGGGCGGACCCGCACGATGTGCTGCTGCTCGTTCTGCGCTGACCGCTGACCGCTGACCGCTGACCGCTGACCGCTGACCCGGCCCGGGGCCCCGCCCTCACCCCCGTCCCGGCTCCCCGGCCCAAGGCCCCCGCCCCCCCTCGGCCCAAGGCCCCCGGCCCCCGGTCCAAGGACCCCACCCCCGGTCCCGGGGTCCTGGGACCCCGGTCCCGGCCCGCCCCGTCGGAGGTCCCGGGGTGGGGCCGACCATGGGACGGGGTTCGGCGGGCCGGGGGGTCGGCGGGATGAAAAGCGCAGGTGCCCGTGTTGGTGCCTTCCGGCGGACCCGGCGACCGGAGCGGTGGGCGGGGCGGACGACGGGAGGCAGCGGTGGCGGCGGCGGAGCAAGGATGGGCACGAAGGCTCTGGGGGTATGCCTGGCGCCACCGGGCGGACGTGCTGCTCGCGCTCGGCTCGTCCCTGGCGGGGATGGCCGTCATGGCGGTGGTCCCGCTCATCACCAAGGTCGTCATCGACGACGTGATCGGCGCCGGCACCCGGTCGCTGTCCACCTGGACCGGGCTGCTGGTCGCCGCCGCGCTCGTGGTCTACGGGCTCACCTATCTGCGCCGCTACTACGGCGGTCGGCTCGCGCTCGACGTGCAGCACGATCTGCGCACCGAGATGTACGCGACCATCACCCGGCTCGACGGGCGGCGGCAGGACGAGCTGTCCACCGGGCAGGTGGTCGGGCGGGCCACCAGTGACCTCCAGCTCATCCAGAGCCTGCTGTTCATGCTCCCGATGACGGTCGGGAACGTGCTGCTCTTCGCCATCTCGCTGGTGATCATGGCCTGGCTGAGCCTCCCGCTCACCCTGGTCGCGCTCGCCGTCGCGCCCGCCCTGTGGTGGATCGCCCGCCGCAGCCGGGCGCGGCTGCACCCCGCCACCTGGTACGCCCAGGCCCAGGCCGGACAGGTCGCGGGTGTGGTGGACGGTGCGGTCAGCGGCGTACGGGTGGTGAAGGGCTTCGGGCAGGAGGAGCAGGAGGCCGGCAAGCTGCGCGCGGCGAGCCGCAAGCTGTTCGCCGGGCGGTTGCGCACCATCCGGCTGAACGCCCGCTACACCCCCGCGCTCCAGGCCGTGCCCGCGCTGGGACAGGTCGCCATGCTGGCGCTCGGCGGCTGGCTGGCCACCCACGACCGGATCACCCTCGGCACCTTCGTCGCCTTCTCCACCTATCTGGCCCAGCTCGTCGGGCCGGTCCGGATGCTCGCCATGGTGCTCACCGTCGGCCAGCAGGCCCGGGCGGGCGTGGAGCGGGTGGTGGAGCTGATCGACACCGAGCCGGTGCTCACCGACGGCACCCGGGAGCTGCCCGCCGACGCCCCGGCGAGCGTCGAGTTCGACGACGTGACCTTCGGCTACGAGGAGGGCCGGCCGGTGCTGGACGGCTTCTCCCTGGAGATCGCGGCGGGCGAGACCGTCGCCCTGGTCGGCGCCTCGGGCAGCGGCAAGTCCACGGTCTCGCTGCTGCTGCCCCGGTTCTACGACGTGAGCCGGGGCGCCGTCCTGGTCGGCGGGCACGACGTCCGGGAGCTGACGCTCGCCTCGCTGCGGGCCGCCACCGGTCTCGTACCGGAGGACAGCTTTCTCTTCTCCGACACCATCCGCGCCAACCTCGCCTACGGCCGCCCCGGCGCCACCGACGAGGAGATCACCGCCGCCGCCCACGCCGCCCGGGCCGACGGCTTCATCGGCGAGCTGCCGGACGGCTACGACACCACCGTCGGCGAGCAGGGGCTCACCCTCTCCGGCGGCCAGCGCCAGCGGGTGGCGCTGGCCCGGGCGATCCTGGCCGATCCCCGGCTGCTGGTGCTGGACGACGCCACCTCGGCCGTGGACGCCCGGGTGGAGCACGAGATCCACGAGGCGCTGCGCTCGGTGATGGCGGGCCGCACCACGCTGCTGATCGCGCACCGCCGCTCCACCCTCAACCTGGCCGACCGGATCGCCGTGCTGGACCGGGGCCGGGTCGCGGACACCGGCACCCACGAGGAGCTCCAGCGGCGCTCGGCGCTCTACCGGCGGCTGCTCACCGACCCCGACGAGCTGGGCGCCGCCTCGCCCGGCCACGACCCCGGCACACTCGGCGGCGCCACCGGCACCGGAGCCGGCACCCGCACCGAGGACCAGGGCCTCCGCGCCGGGGACCAGGGCCTCCGGGCCGAGCTGGACGCGGAGTTCGACGCCGAGCGCGGGATCACCCCGGCGCTCTGGCAGCGCGCCCCCGAACGCCCGGTTCCGGACGGCGCCCCGGACACCGACCCGGACACCGCGCCCGGCGCCACCCCCGAGCTGCTGGCCCGGGTGGCGGCGCTGCCCCCGGCCGACGACGTGCCCGGGGTGGACGAGGCCCTGGCCGTGACGCCGGAGGCGTCGTACGGGCTGCGCAGGCTGCTGCGCGGCTTCGGCGCGGCGCTGCTGATCAGCCTGGGCCTGGTCGCGGTGGACGCGGGCGCCGGACTGCTGCTGCCGATCCTGATCCGGCACGGCATCGACCAGGGCGTGGAGCGGACCGCGATCGGCGCGGTCTGGGCCGCCTCGGCGCTGGCCCTGCTCACCGTGCTGGTCCAGTGGGCCGCGCAGACCGGGGAGATCCGCAAGACCGGCCGGACCGGTGAACGGGTGCTCTACGCGCTGCGGCTGAAGATCTTCGCCCAGCTCCAGCGGCTCGGGCTCGACTACTACGAGCGCGAGCTGACCGGCCGGATCATGACCCGGATGACCACCGACGTGGACGCCCTGTCGACGTTTCTCCAGACCGGTCTGGTCACCGCCTTCGTCTCGCTGGTCACCTTCCTCGGGATCATGGTGGCGCTGCTGGTCCTCGACCTCCAGCTCGCCCTGGTGGTCTTCGCGACCCTGCCGGTGCTGGTGGTCGGCACGGTCTTCTTCCGCCGGTCGAGCGTCCGGGCGTACGAGCTGGCGCGGGAGCGGATCAGCGCCGTCAACGCCGACCTCCAGGAGTCGGTGGCCGGACTGCGGATCGTGCAGGCGTTCCGGCGGGAGGCGGCGGGCGCCGAGCGGTTCACCGCGCGCAGCCTCGCCTACCGGGCGGCCCGGGTGCGCGGCCAGTGGCTGATCTCGCTGTACTTCCCGTTCGTCCAGCTGCTGTCCTCGGTGGCGGCGGCGGCCGTGCTGATCGTGGGCGCGGGACGGGTGGAGGCGGGCACCCTGACGACCGGCGCGCTGGTGGCGTACCTGCTGTACATCGATCTGTTCTTCGCACCGGTGCAGCAGCTCTCCCAGGTCTTCGACGGCTACCAGCAGGCCACCGTCTCGCTCGGCCGCATCCAGGAGCTGCTGCGCGAACCCACCTCCACCGCCGCCCCGCGCGAACCGCTGGACGTGCTCTCACTGCGCGGCGAGATCGCCTTCGAGAACGTCTCCTTCGGCTACCGCGCCGTCGCGTCCTCCGAGGGTAAGCTGTACGACTCCGCGCCGGTCACCGCGCATGACCAGGGCCCGGGCCCGGCCGACCCGGCCGCCCCGGAGGCCCCCGCCCCGGGCGGCACCGGGGCCGGGCCGACCGCGCTGAGCGGGATCGAGCTGCGCATCCCGGCCGGACAGACGGTGGCCTTCGTCGGGGAGACGGGCGCGGGCAAGTCGACGCTGGTCAAGCTGGTGGCCCGGTTCTACGACCCGACCTCGGGCCGGGTCACCGTGGACGGCGCCGATCTGCGGACGCTGGACCTCACGGCGTACCGGCACCGGCTCGGGGTGGTGCCCCAGGAGGCGTACCTCTTCGAGGGCACCGTCCGGGACGCCATCGCCTACGGCCGCCCCGGCGCCACCGACGCCGAGGTGGAGGCGGCGGCCCGGGCGGTGGGCGCGCACGAGATGATCGCCACCCTGGACGGCGGCTATCTGCACGCGGTGGCCGAGCGGGGCCGCAACCTCTCGGCGGGCCAGCGCCAGCTGATCGCCCTGGCCCGGGCCGAGCTGGTCGACCCGGACGTGCTGCTGCTGGACGAGGCGACGGCCGCCCTGGACCTGGCCACCGAGGCGCAGGTCACCGAGGCCGCCCGGCGGCTGGCCGGACGGCGTACCACCCTGGTGGTGGCGCACCGGCTGACCACGGCCGCCCGGGCCGACCGGGTGGTGGTGATGGAGCACGGCCGGATCGCCGAGGACGGCAGCCACGACGAGCTGCTGGCCCGGGGCGGCCGGTACGCCGAGCTGTGGCGGACCTTCCTGGGCGAGGAGGCCCCGGCCCGGGCGTGAGCGGGCGGCGGAGCGGGCGGGGTGGCGGGGCCCGTGCGGAACGGGGGCAACCGTTCGGCGCCGCTCTGCGTCGTACGCATGTACGCCTGTACGTCAGGGGGCGCATCCGCGCGCCCGTGGCGGAAAGCCGACAGGTGACCGGAGCCGCCCGCACGCCGGGACGGGCCCCGCGGTCGCCACAAACGTCGGCAAGACCGAAACGGCCGTCAAGACCGACACAGCCGACAAGGCCGGCAAGAAACCGATAAGCAGCGCCAAGCCGCCGAAAGAGGGGGACGCCGTGTTCGACGGGGCCACCGGGGCCACCGCCCGGGATACCGCCCGTTCGCGGGCCCGCCTGCTGCCGCCCCGGCCGACGACCGCCAGACTGCTGGCGGTGCTGCTGGCCGTGGCCGCGCTGGCGCTCGCCGCACCCGGTGTCCAGCGGGCCGAGGCCGCCACCTCCTGCCCCGGCCGGCTGGTCAAGAAGATCCCCTTCGCCACCGGTGAGCTGCGGCTCTACCGGAACCGCCAGTACGCCTGCGCGATCACCGTCGCCAAGGCCCCCGGCAAGCCGCGGGCGATGCTCGTCTCGATCCAGGCGCGCGGCGGCCGGGCGGCGGTGGACGCCGGCCGCTTCACCCGCCAGGCCGGCCCGGTCACCGTGCACGCCCTCAACCGCTGCGTCCGCGCCGCCGGGGCCTCCGGCGGCGGCCGGGGCGTGTCCACCGGCTGGATCCTCTGCTGACCTCCCGGGCAGGCGGCTCGGGCCGCCTCCGGCGGTGCGGCGGCCGGTCGCCGTCAGCGCCATGACCGAAATCCGCCAGCGTCCGGCCCGTTCCGGGGTCAGGATGGAAGGGTGGACCGAGCACTGCTGCCCGACGAGCCAGCCCTCTTCGACCTCCCGGACGACGGCGGGCCCGCCCCGCGCGCCCACGGCGGGCTGCTCGCCGGTCTCGACTGGGAGGCCCTGTACCGGGAGCTGAACACCCGGGGCGTCGCCCTGACCCCGCCGCTGCTCACCCCCGGCGAGTGCGCCGCGCTCGCCGCCACGGGCGACCGGCCGGAGCTGTTCCGCTCCCGGGTGACGATGGCCCGGCACGGCTTCGGCAGCGGCGGCTACGCCTACTACGCCGACGCGACGACGCCGGAGCCGGTCCGGGCCCTGCGAATGGGCCTCTACCCGGGCATGGCCTGGATGGCCAACCGGTGGGCCGCCCTGCTGGGCGAGCGCCGGTACCCCGCCACCCTGGACGCGCTGCTCGCCGAGTGCGCCGAGCGCGGCCAGCACCGGCCGACCCCGCTGCTGCTGCGGTACGGGCCGGGCGACTGGGCCGGGCTGCACCAGGACGTCTACGGCGAGCTGGTCTTCCCGCTCCAGGTGGCGGTGCTGCTCTCCGCGCCGGACACCGACTTCACCGGCGGCGAGAGCGTCTTCGTGGAGCAGCGCCCGCAGGCCCAGTCGCGCGCCGTGGTGGTGCGCCCCGGGCTCGGCCAGGGCGTGATCTTCCCGGTGCGCCACCGGCCGGTGCGCGGCCCGCACGGAATCCGCCGGCACACCGTGCGGCACGGCACCGGTGAGGTGCTGAGCGGCCGGCGGGCCGTGCTGGGGGTGATCTTCCACAATGCGCGCTGAGCGGGACGCCCCGGAGTGTCCGGGACGCCCCGGAGTGTCCGGGAGGGTCCCGGGCGTCCCGGCCGGACCGGGACGGCCGGGACGACGGGAAGCGGGGAGAGCCGGAGTGACCGGGGTGAGCCGGGGTGAATCATGTCCGTTGAGACGATGAACGACGACAGCCGCTACGCCGCCGTGCGCAGCCGGGACGCCCGGTTCGACGGCGAGTTCTTCTTCGCCGTCACCACGACCGGCATCTACTGCCGCCCCAGTTGCCCGGCCACCACCCCGAAGCGGGCGAACGTGCGGTTCTTCCCGACCGCGGCGGCGGCCCAGGGGGCCGGGTTCCGGGCCTGCCGCCGCTGCCGGCCGGACGCGGTGCCGGGGTCGGCCGGGTGGAACGCCCGGGCCGACATGGTGGGCCGGGCCATGCAGCTCATCGGGGACGGGATCGTGGACCGGGAGGGCGTCGGCGGTCTCGCCGCCCGGCTCGGCTACAGCGCCCGGCAGGTGCAGCGCCAGCTCAACGCCGAGCTGGGCGCGGGCCCGATCGCGCTGGCCCGGGCGCAGCGCTCGCACACCGCCCGCATCCTGCTCCAGACCACCGACATGCAGGCGGCCGAGATCGCCTTCGCGGCCGGGTTCGCCAGCGTCCGCCAGTTCAACGACACCATCCGCGCCACCTACGCCGTCACCCCCGGCGAGCTGCGCCGGGCCCGGCCGGCCGGGTCGACCAGGTTCGGACCGGTGGCCCCGCCGGACGGCTCCGCCGGGGTGGCCCGGCGGCTCGCCTACCGGGGGCCGTACGCGGCGGCCGAGGTCTTCGACCATCTGGAGCGGCGGGCGCTGGCCGGGGTCGAGGAGGTCACCGGGGAGCGCGGCACCCGGCTCTACCGGCGCACCCTGCGGCTGCCGTACGGGAGCGGCATCGCCGAGGTGCAGGAGGCCAAGGGCGACGGCTGGCTGGAGTGCCGGCTGCACCTCAGCGACCTGCGCGACCTGACCACCGCCAGCCAGCGGGTGCGCCGCCTCTTCGACCTGGACGCCGACCCGGAGGCGGTGCTGGAACGGCTGGGCCGGGGCGACCCGGACTCGCCGCTCGCCCGGCTGGTGCTGCGCCGCCCCGGGATGCGCTCACCGGGCACGGTGGACGCCCATGAGCTGGCCGTCCGGGCCGTGCTGGGCCAGCAGGTCTCGGTGGCGGCCGGCCGGCGGCTCGGCGGGGCGCTGGTGGCGGCGTACGGGGAGCCGCTGGAGTGGCCGAGCGGCGGGCTGACCCATCTCTTCCCCCGGGCGGCCGAGCTGGCGGGCGCGGCGCTGGAGGAGATCGGCATGCCGGCCGCCCGCCGGGCCACCGTACGGACCCTCTGCGAGGCCCTCGTGGACGGAGCGGTGGTGCTGGAGGCGGGCGCCGACCGGGACGCCGCCGAGGAGGCGCTGCTGCGGCTGCGGGGTGTCGGGCCCTGGACGGCCGGCTACATCCGGATGCGCGGCCTCTCCGACCCGGACGTGTTCCTGCCGTCCGACGTGGCCGCGCTGGCCGGGATGCGGGCCTGCGGGGTGGCACCCGCCGGCCACGAGTCCTGGCGGCCCTGGCGGTCGTACGCCATGGAGTACTTCTGGCGCGCGACGGCGACCACGAGCACGACCGCCGCCCCGGCGGCCGACGGCACGGCGGGCCCGGACGGCGCCGGCGGTACGGACGGTACGGGCCTCCCGGCCGGTGCGCGCCGGCCGGTCCGGGCGCGGGTGCCGCGCGCCGTGCCGGTCCCGGTGCGGACCGGCTCCGTGCCCGCGCCCACCGGGGCCACCGGAGGCCCGGGAACCGCAGGGGCCACCGCGTCCGGCGGGTCGGCCCAGGCCCCCGGGACCCTTGGAACGGCCCCCGGAACGGCTTCCGGGACGGCCACCGGCGGGGTCGGGGCCGCCGGTCCCGGGCGGTCGGCGCGGCTCGCCGGGTCGCGGGAAAGCGACGTCCGAAACCCGCCGGAAACCGGAGCCGCCGGACGGCAGAGTGGAGCCATGGGGCACTCCGCCCCCATGACGCACACCGTCCCCGGAAGGGGCACACCATGACGACCGTCCACACCACTCTCGACAGCCCGCTCGGGGAGCTGGTGCTCACCGGGCGGCGGGACGCCTCCGCCCCCGGCGGCCTCGTGCTCGCCACCCTGGCCGTGCGGGGCGGCCGGGGCGGCACGGACCGGCCCGCCGGGGACCGGGACGACGCCGCCTTCGCCGCCGTGGCCGAGCAGCTCGACGCCTACTTCGCTGGCACCCTGACCCGCTTCGACCTCGCCTGCGCGGAGTCCGGCTCGCCCTTCGAGCGGCGGGTCTGGGAGGTGCTGGACACCATCCCGTACGGCACCACCACCACCTACGGCGCCGTCACCGGCCGGATCGGCGAGCCGCCCGGGGCCGCCCGCCGGGTGGGCGCGGCGATCGGGGCCAACCCGCTGCTCGTCGTCCGCCCCTGCCACCGGGTGATCGGCGCCGACGGCTCGCTGACCGGATACGCGGCCGGGCCCGAGCGCAAGCAGCGGCTGCTGGCGCTGGAGGGCGCCACCCTGCCCCTGTAGCGGGCGCCGCCCTCCTGCCGCGCGGGAGGCGTCCCCCGCTTTCCCGACGGGCCGGCCCCGACGGATCCGGCCCCGTCCGACCCACACCTCCCGGCGCGTCCGCCACCGGCGGTCCGCCGGCACGTCCCACCAGGTGAGGCACATGACGACCACCGAGATCAAGCCCTCCGCCGCCCGCCGTGCCATCGACACGGCCGACTGGACGGAGCTGGCCGAGCAGTTGGACGCGTACGGCTGCGCCACCACGTCCCGGCTGCTCAGCCCGGCGCAGTGCCGGCAGATCGCCGGGCTGTTCGAGCGGGACGAGCTGTTCCGCTCCACCATCGACATGAACCGCCACCGGTTCGGCTCCGGCACCTACCGGTACTTCACCCATGAGCTGCCCGAACCGATCGCGGACCTGCGCCGGGCGTTCTACCCGCATCTGCTCGCCGTCGCCCGCGACTGGGCGGAGCGGCTCGGCCGGCCCGCGCCCTGGCCGGACGAGCTGGACGAGTGGCTGGACATGTGCCACCGGGGCGGCCAGGACCGGTCGGCGCAGATCCTGCTGCGCTACGGCGCGGGCGACTGGAACGCGCTCCACCGGGACCTCTTCGGGGACCTGGTCTTCCCGCTCCAGGTCGTCATCGGGCTCGACGAGTACGGCGCCGACTACACCGGCGGCGAGTTCCTGCTGGTCGAGCAGCGGCCCCGGGCCCAGTCGCGCGGCACCTCGGTCGTGCTCCAGCAGGGCTGCGGCCTCGTCTTCACCACGCGGGACCGGCCGGTGAAGAGCAAGCGCGGCTGGTCGGCCGGACCGATGCGGCACGGCGTCAGCACCGTCCGCTCCGGGCGCCGGCACGCGCTGGGCCTGGTCTTCCACGACGCCTCGTGAACCGGGGAGCCCCGATACCCGGGCCGCCGGAGGGCCCCGGGGCGACGGTCCCGCCCGGACCGCCACCGGAACGGCCCGGGTCACCGGTCCCGCCCGGGCCGGCCGCGCGGGAGTACGTCCTGCTGGACGCCGCCGGGAGGCCGTACCGGAGCCCGGTGCCGGGTACCCTCGGCGGACACCGGCGCGGGCGGCTGTACGGGAGGCTGGACTGCCCGTCCGCCCTGCGCGCGCTGAGCCGGGGCGGGTACGCCCGCGAGCGGGTCTTCTTCGCCGACGAGGCCACCGCGCGGGCCGCCGGCTACCGCCCCTGCGCGGTGTGTCTGCCGGCGGCGTACGCCCGCTGGAAGGCCGCCGCCGGGCCGGCCGCGCAGGACCCGGGCGGGGGGCCGGACGGGGGTCCGCCCGGGGAGGCCGGGGAGTCCCCGCTGGTGCATCCGGGGGAGCGGGCGGCGTACGGGGAGCTGCCCGCGCCCGTCCCGCACACCCGGGCCGAACTCGACTCCATCGTGCGCCAGTTGGTGGCCCACCGGCCCCGGGTGGAGGCGGTGGCGGTCGGACACGGCCGGGCCGCCGCCTCGGTGGCGGCGGCCGGTGCGTTCACCGCCGCCTGGGAGGCGCGCGGCGGCACGGTCCTGGCGGTGGTCGACTGGCCCGAGACCGCCGCCTCCTGGCTGCGCCCGGCCCGCCGGCTCACCGCCGGGGCGCCGGACGCCTGGGTGATCGCCGCCGCCCCGTACGGCTTCGTCCAGCTGGCCCGGCGGCTGCGGCACAGCACCGACTGGGACCCCGCCCGCACCTGGGCCTTCGGAGCGCTGAGCGACTCCCGGCTGCCCGCGCTCGCCGGGCCCGGGGTGCTGCACGGGC
This sequence comes from Streptomyces pyxinae, assembly GCF_024756275.1. Classification (GTDB taxonomy): domain Bacteria; phylum Actinomycetota; class Actinomycetes; order Streptomycetales; family Streptomycetaceae; genus Streptomyces; species Streptomyces pyxinae. Next base: position 146,860 of record NZ_JANUGQ010000016.1, read on the forward strand.
TGCGCGGCGCCGCCCCGGACGGCGCACCGTGGGAAGTCCGGGGCGGCTGGGTCACCCACCGCTGAACAGCGGTGAGAAGCACGGCTGTTGGTGCGGTCAGCCCTCCGCCGGGCGGCCGAGCCAGCGGGTGAGGGCGGTGCGCAGGGCTCCGGTGTCGGTGGCGTCGTCGTGGGCCGACCAGAGGGCGTAGCCGTCCGGGCGGACCAGCAGGGCGCCGGTGCCCCAGCCCTCGTCGGCGGCGGTGGCCCGGACGACCCGGACCCGGCCGGCCCAGGGGCGCCCGGCGTCCGCGAAGGCGCCGTCCCCGGTGAGGTCCAGCAGCAGCGGACGGCCCGGGTGGAGCAGCTCGGCCAGCCCGGTCAGGCCCTCGGCGGTCTTCACCGGACGGCTGGGCACCATCCGGCCGGCCAGCGGATCGGCGGCCCGGCCGCCCACCGGATACGCCACCCCGGCGCCGGTGATCATGGTGCTGAGGTAGGCGTTCACCTGGTCGAAGCCCATCAGCTCGGTGAACAGCTCGCGCAGCGCGTCGGTGCGCGGGTCCGGGTCCATCAGCGCCACCTGCGCCCGGACGTTGTGCAGCACCGCCGCCGCCACCGGGTGCCGCTCGTCGTGGTAGGTGTCCAGCAGCCCGGGCGGCGCCCAGCCCCGGAGCTCCGCCGCCAGCTTCCAGCCCAGGTTCAGGGCGTCCTGGAGCCCCAGGTTGACGCCCTGGCCACCGGCCGGGAAGTGCACATGGGCGGCGTCCCCGGCCAGCAGCACCCGGCCCCGGCGGAAGCGCTCGGCCAGGAAGGAGGCGTCGCTGAACCGGGAGATCCAGGCGGGTCGGTCCATCGGCACCGGCCGCCCGGCGATCCGGGCCACCTCGTCCCGCAGCTCCTCGACACCGGCGGGCGAGCGCCGGTCCCGGTGCGGGCCCCGGTAGTCGTAGGTGCACACCCGGCTCAGCCCGTACGGGTTGATCCAGAGCAGCGTCCAGCCGCGCGGGGTCCGCTGCCAGCCGGCCGGCGCACCGGCCGGGTCCAGCAGCCGGACCTCGCCCATCAGCGCGGCGACGGTCGGCTCATGGCCCGCGAACCGGATGCCGCTCAGCTTGCGCACCGCCGAACGCGCCCCGTCCGCGCCCACCACCCAGCGCGCGGTGAGCCCGCTCTCGGTGCCGTCGGCGGCGCGCAGGGTCAGCCGCACCCGGTCCGGCTCCTCGGCCAGACCGACCAGTTCGGCGTCCCGGCGCACCCGGGCGCCCAGCCGCTCGGCGTCCGCCGCGAAGACCTGCTCCGCGTACGCCTGCGGGCTGCCCACGATGACCGGGCCCTCCTCCACCACCCGGGAGAGGTCCAGCTCGAAGAGGGAGGCGAAGTGGAACCGTACCGGCCCTCCGGGGTCCCGGGGCGCGGCGTACCGGCCGGGCTGGACGGCCTCCAGCAGCCCCCGGCGGTCCAGTGCCTGGGCCGTGCGGGCGTGCAGGGTGCCGGCCTTGGAGATCCCGGTCGGCTCCGGCAGCTTCTCCAGCACCGTCACCCCGACGCCCTGGAGCGCCAGTTCCCGGGCGAGCAGCGAGCCGACCGGCCCGCCGCCGACCACGGCGACCTCGGTGTCCACGGTGTCTTCGGCACCCGTGGCGCCTCTGGCATCCCTGGCATCCATGGCGTCCTCGGCGTTCGCGGTGTGTTCCGCGGTGTGCCCCGCGCCTGGTGTCTCCCCGGCTTCCGCCCGCATCCCGCGTCCCCTCGGTGTGTTCCGGTGTGTTCCCGTGTGTGCGTGCTTCCGGTGCGGCGGCCGGCGCGGTGCCGGCGGCGGACCACCGCACGGCCGCCACTCGGGTAACACCGAAGCGGCCCGGAGGGTTGCCGGTCACCGGCCGGCCGCCGGCCTCACCCCGTCCCACCTGCGGGAAGGATTTGGCCCGATTCTTCAGTGGCCCTTGCGACAGTGCAGCCATGAGACAAAGCCGTCGCGAACGAAGGGGCGAGTCATGACGACGATGCCGCTGACCGGGAAAGCGCTGCGTCTGGAGCGGCTGTCCCGCGCCGGGGACGGCCGGTATCTGTTCATCCCGCTCGACCACTCCGTCTCCGACGGCCCGATCGTCAGCGCGGCCGGATTCCCGGGTCTGGTGGCCGACATCGGGGCGGGCGGCGCCGACGCGGTGGTGGTGCACAAGGGCCGGGCCCGGCTGATCCCGCCGGAACTGCTGCGGGGCACCCGGCTCGTGGTGCATCTGAGCGCCAGTACCGCCGCCGCGCCGGACGTCGACGCCAAGGTGCTCGTCGGCGATGTCGAGGAGTGTGTGCGGCTGGGCGCCGACGCGGTGAGCGTCCATGTGAACATCGGCTCCGACACCGAGGCCGCGCAGCTCGGGGACCTGGGCACGGTGGCGGCGGAGTGCGAGCGCTGGGGCATGCCGCTGCTCGCCATGGTCTACCCGCGCGGACCACGGGTGGCCGACCCCACCCGGCCCGAACTGGTGGCGCACGCCGTCACCATCGCCGCCGACCTCGGTGTCGACATCGTCAAGACCGTGCTCGCCACGCCCGCCGAGCGGATGGCGGAGGTGGTGGCGAGTTCCCCGCTGCCCGTGATCGTCGCGGGCGGCGCCGGGGTCGGTGCCGCCACGAAGGACGGGGACGCCGGGGACACCACCGGTGTCGAGGCGTTCGCCCGGGCGGCGCTGGCGGCCGGCTGCGCGGGACTCGCCGTCGGGCGCCGGGTCTTCACCCACCCCGAACCCCGGCAGGCCGTGCGGAAGCTGGCCGCGATCGTCCACGGCCCCGGCCGCGTCCCCGGCTCCTCGTCGGCCTCCTCCGCGTCCTCGCCGGACGCGTCCTCCTCGTCGTCCTCACCCGAACTGGCAGGTGCCCTGTGAAATTCGCCTGGATCGACCTCCGTACCGTCTCCGCCGAGCACCGCGAGGGCGTGATCGACGCGGCCGTCCACGCCCGGGTGGACGGCATCGTGGACAGCGATCCCGCCACGCTCGCCACCCTCCCCGCCACCGTCAAGCGCATCCTCGTCGGCCCCGAGGGACCCGAGAGCCCCGAAGGCCCCGGAAGTCCGGTCTCCCAGGAGGCTCAGGGCGGCCCGGACGGCCCGGGCGCGCAGGAGGGCCGGGAGAATCCGGGGGGCGGCCAGGACGCCCCGGGCGGGCCGGGCGGTCAGGACGGGCTGATCGTGCTGCGCACGGTCGCCGGCCAGGACGACCTCAACCTCCTCCGCTCCCGCCATCTCGCTGGGGACAAGGAGATCGCCGCGCTGGTCGACGTGGTGGACGACCCGACCCTCACCCTCGCCTGCGACACCGCGATCGCCCTGCCGTACACGGTGGTGCGGTTCAAGGACCCGACCAAGATCCCGCTGGAGATCGTGATCGCGGCCGCCGACCGCTCGCCCGGCCAGCTCATCTGCAAGGCGGACGACCTGGAGGAGGCGCAGGTCATCGTCGACGTGCTGGAGAAGGGCTCGGAGGGCGTGCTGTTCGCGCCGCGTGACGCCAACGATGTCTTCGCCCTGGTCGAGATGTTGCGGGTGAAGACCCCCGACCTTCAACTGACCACCCTCACCGTCGAGTCGACCGAGCACATCGGTCTGGGCGACCGGGTGTGCATCGACACCTGCACCCACTTCGAGAAGGACGAGGGGATGCTCATCGGCTCGTACGCCCACGGGTTCGTCCTCTGCGTGAGCGAGACGCACCCGCTGCCGTACATGCCGACCCGCCCGTTCCGGATCAACGCGGGCGCGCTGCACAGCTATGTCTTCGGCCAGGACAACCGGACCAACTACCTCAGCGAGCTGAAGGCCGGGTCCGCCGTCCTCGCCGTCGGCGCCGACGGCCGCACCCGCCGGATCGTGGTGGGGCGGATCAAGCTGGAGTCCCGGCCGCTGCTGAGCATCAAGGCGGTCTCCCCGGAGGGCGTCGAGGTCAATCTGATCGTCCAGGACGACTGGCACGTCCGGGTCCTCGGGCCGGGCGCCGCCGTGCTCAACGTGACCGAGCTGAAGAAGGGCGACCAGGTCCTCGGCCATGTCGCCACGGACAAGCGCCACGTCGGCTGGCCGGTGGGCGAGTTCTGCGTGGAGAAGTGAGCCGCCGCCGGGCCGGTGCCGCGTCCCTCCGCGCGCGGCCCCGGCCCGGCGCCCGCCCCGGGCCGGGACGTCCGGCCCGGGGCGCGCGGACTCCGGAGGTGTGACGGGAGGGGCGATGGGCGACGTGACGGGAGGAGAGATGTCCGACCGGGAGCGACAGGACGACCGGGACCGACGGGACGACCCGAACCGGTGGGACGACCCGAACCGACGGGACGACCCGAACCGGTGGGGCGGCGGGGACTGGTGGCCGGCCGGGGGGCGGCCGGGGGCCGTCGATCCCCGTGCCACCTGGGCGCGGGCCGGCGAGGACGTGGTGTCCTTCGCCACGCTCCGCGCGGAGACCGGCCGGCTCGCCCGTGATCTGCGGTCGTACGGCATCCGCCCCGGCTCCTCGGTGGCCGTGCACGGCGTCCCGAGCTTCACCCAGCTCTGGTGCGTCCTCGCGCTCTGGTCGATCGGCGCCCAGGTGGTGTGGCTGGAGCAGTCGCTCTCCGCGGCCGAGCGGTCGGCGCTGCTCGCGCTGAGCACCCCGCAGTTCGTGATCACCCTGGGCGAGCGGTACGAGGACGCCGGGGTCTTCGTGGGCGAGTGCGAGGTGCTGGTACGCCGCAGGCCCGGCGGCCGGCCCGCCCGTACCGGGCACTGCCTGGTCCAGTTCTCCTCCGGTACCACCGGCCGTCCCAAGGCGGTGGGCCGCACCCGCGCCTCGCTGCTCGCCGAGGTGGCCCGGCTCGCCCCGCTGCCGCTGCCCCGTGCCGGGGAGCGGGTCGCCGTGCTGGAGCCGGTCGCCCACTCCTTCGCGCTCATCGGCGGGGTGCTGCACGCCCTCACGGCCGGCGCCTCGGTGGAGTTCCCGGTCTCCGGGGCCCCGGAGGCGCTGGTGGCGGCGGCGGGCCGCGCCCAGGTGGTGCTGGGCCGCCCGCACCACTTCGCCGCGCTCGCCGGGGCCGCCCCGGAGGTACGGCTGCCACTGCTGCGGCTGGCCGTCTCCGGCGGCGACGCGCTGCCCGAGGCGACCGCCGGGGCCTTCGCCCGCCGCCACGGGGTGCTGGTCGGCCAGGCGTACGGGACCACGGAGACCGGGCTCGTCGCCGCCGACCTCACCGGGGCGTACGGCCCCGGCTGCGTCGGGGCGCCGGTGCCCGGGGTGCGCACCCGGATCCGGGGCGGGGTGCTCCAGGTGTGGGTGCCGGAGTCCCCATATCCGTACGACCCGCAGGACGCCCCGCCCGGCGGCTGGCTCACCACCCACGACCTGGCCGCCCGCGACCCGGCCACCGGGGCGCTCTGGCTGCGCGGCCGGGACGGGCGGACCGCCTCGGGGGCGTACCTCCGCGAGATCGAGGAGGTGCTGCGGGCGCACCGGCACGTCACCGAGGCGGTGGTGCTGGGCCCCGACCCGGTGGAGGCCCATGTGACCGGGCCCGCCGAGCTGACCGGCGCCGAACTCTCCGCCTGGTGCCGCCGGTTCCTGGCCGACCAGGAGGTGCCGCGCCGCTTCCACGTGGTGCCCGAACTCGTCCGGTCGGCCAGCGGCAAGGTGCTCCGGGACCGGGCCCGGCTGCGCGAGCGCGGCTGGGCGCCGCCGCCCCCGGCCGGCCGCCCGGGCCGGTGCCGGTGACCCCCGGGGCGGGGGCCCCGGAGAAGGCGGCGGTGACCTTCGGGGCGGCGGCCCCGGACACGACTCCGGCCCCGGACACGGCGGCGGTACGCGTCCCGGGTGCCGCGCCGGTGGCGGCGGTCCCGGGTGCCGGGCCCGCGCCGGGCCCCGGGCCGGTGACCCCCGGCCGGTACACCACGGACGCCGAGCGGTGGCGGGCGGTACAGCGGCGGGACGAGGCGGCGGACGGGGCCTTCTACTACGTGGTGCGCACCACCGGCATCTACAGCCGGCCGTCCTGCGGGGCGCGGCTGGCCCGGCGGGAGAACGTCGAGTTCCACTCCTCGCTGGAGGAGTTGCGCGCCCGGCACTACCGGCCGTGCCGCCGCTGCCACCCGGACGAGCCGGACCCGGACCGGACGTACGCCGAGATCGTGGCGCGGGCCTGCGCGCTGATGGACACGGCGGTGGAGCCGCCCAACCTGGACGCCCTGGCCCGCACCGCCGGTTACAGCCGCTTCCACTTCCACCGGCTCTTCAAGTCGCTGACCGGGGTCACCCCGCACACCTACTGGACCGCCGTACGGGCCCGCCGGGTGCGGGCCCGGCTGACCGGCGCCCGGACCGTCTCGGACGCGCTGTACGCGGCCGGCTTCAACTCCAACGGCCAGTTCTACGCGGCCACTCCGGCCATTCTCGGGATGACCCCGCAGTCCTTCCGGGCCGGTGGCGCGGGCGAGGTGATCCGCACCGCCACCGCGACCGGCCGGCTCGGCCCGGTCCTGGTGGCCGCGGCCGGCAAGGGGGTCTGCGCGGTGCTGCCGGCCGGGCCGGACGACGCCCCGTACGCCCGGCTGGCCGAGCTGTTCCCGCGCGCCGCGCTCCGCCCCGGCGACGCCCGGTTCGCGGAGCTGGTGGCCCGCGCGGTGGCCCGGGCCGAGGTCCCGGAACCCGGCAGACGGCTGCTGCCGGGCCCGGTGCCGCTGGTCTGCCACGAGGAGCTGATCCGCCAGGAACTCCCCGGCCGCCGGCTCCGCGAGGCCCTCCACCCCCCGGCCGCGCGCCCCGCCTGAGCGGGCCCGGGCGCGGGGCGCCGGCCGGACCCGCCCAGTGGGGGCTCAGCTCCAGAAGGTCTTGCGGCGCTCCCGGAGGGCCGGGAAGGAGTCCAGGTCCGGCACGGTCCAGCCGTCGAGGTCGTACTCCTCCAGGCACTTCTCGGCGAAGCCCCGGTAGGTGTCCAACTGGCCGGTGGCCTGCTGGACCTGGAAGATGTCGGTGCGCACCTGCTCGTGGTTGCCGGAGTAGTTGCGCTCGTACAGCTCGTGCCGGCCGCCGAACTCCGAACCCACCGCGTCCCACAGCAGTTTCATCAGCTTGACCCGGCTGACCGAGTCGTAGCCGTTGGAGCCCCGGACATAGGTGTCCAGATAGGGGCGGATCTCGGGGTTGGCGAAGTCCTCGGCACTGGAGTTCACATAGATCAGGCCGCTGGCCACGTCCTGCATGATGATCTCCTTGATGCGCGGATAGCCGAGAGTCATGAACCAGCGGTAGGCCATGCCGTATTCGAGCCGCGGCAGCAGGGCGCCGTTCTTCCACTCCTGCGGATTGCGGGCGGCGGCGTCGGTCAGCGCCCAGAACATGTTCCGCCAGGCCAGGATCTCCCCGATCCGGGACTGGATGCCCCGGAAGTCCTTGCTCCCGGTCATCTCCACCGCCTTGAGCATCAGCCCCGCGATGAAGTCGATCTTCACGGCCAGCCGGATGGCGCCGTGGAAGGTGAGCCGCTCCATGAAACCGGACTGCGGCGCGAAGTTGTTGACCCGGTCGGCGTCCCCGTAGAGGAAGACGTTCTCCCAGGGGATGAGCACCTTGTCCAGCACGAAGATGGTGTCGTTCTCGTCCAGCCGGCTGGAGAGCGGATAGTCGAACGGGCTGCCCATCACGGCCGCGTTGGCGGCGTACGAGGGCCGGCAGATGAGCTTCAGCCCCGGCGACCCCATCGGCAGGGTGGCGACCAGGGCGAACTTCTTGTCCTTGAGCGGGAGTCCGTAGTGCGAGATGAAGTTGTAGTGGGTGATGGCCGAGCCGGTGGCCACCACCTTGGCGCCGGAGACGACCAGCCCGGCGTCGGTCTCCTTCTCCACGTGCACGAAGACGTCCTGCACCTGCTCGGTCGGCAGATGCCGGTCGACCGGCGGGTGGATGATCGCGTGGTTCCAGAAGAGCACCTTCTCCTGGGACTCCCGGTACCAGCGCCGGGCGTTGTCCTCGAACGGCGCGTAGTAGTCGCTGTTGGCGCCCAGGGTGCCGAGGAACGCGGCCTTGTAGTCGGGGCTGCGGCCCATCCAGCCGTACGTCATCCTCGCCCACTCCGCGATCGCCTCCCGGTCCGCCACCAGGTCGGCGACGCTGTGCGGGGTGCGGAAGAAGGAGTGGGTGAAGCCGCCGCCGCTGTCGGTGGCCGTGGTCAGCACCTCCCGCTTGGCCGGGTCGTGCAGCGCGTTGTAGAGCCGCGCCGTCATCAGCGCCGAGTTGCGGAAAGCGGGGTGGGCGGTGACGTCCTTGACCCGCTCGCCGTAGAGATAGATCGCCCGGTCGTCGCGGAGGCTCTCCAGATACTCGTCGCCGGTCAGCGGCCGGGTCGCCGCCGTCCCGGAGTCGCCGGCCGCCGGGTCGCCGTGCTCTCGCGTCGTCATGTCCTCGTCCGTCCTTCCACGGTCGATGGCCCCGCCGGGCCCGCCCCGGATCCGGATGCGGGGCCGCGCGGCCGTACGGGGGTTCAGGCGTGGCTGCCCGCGGCGGGCGGGACGCCGAAGTGATGGGCCCAGCCGTGCGCCGGGCCGTCCAGCGACCCGGTCCAGGCGATGCCGTCGGCGGGCCGGCGGTGGGGACTGAGCACCCCGGAGTGGAAGACCAGCGGATCGCCGCCGGGGGCGTCGAACCGCACCACCTCGCCCAGGTGCAGCACATGGTCCCCGCCCGGGTACGCGGCCCAGGGCCGGCAGGAGAAGTACGCGACCGCGCCCGCCAGGCGCGCCGCCTCCGGGTCGCCCTCCCAGCGCACCTCCGCGAGCCGGGCGTCCGGGACGCCCGCGAAGTGCAGCGCCAGTTCCCGCTGGCCGGCCGCCAGCACATTCACCCCGAACGGGCCTCCGGCGCCGAGCCGTTGGCAGACCCTGCTGCGGCGGTCCAGGGAGACCAGCACCAGCGGAGGGTCCAGCGAGACCGAGGCGAACGAGCTGACCGTGGCGCCGTGCACCGAGACCCCGTCGCTGGTGGTCACCACGGTCACTCCGGAGGCGAACTGGCCCAGACAGGTGCGCAGGGCGCGCTGCTCACGGCTCGGGGAAGTCAACGGAGAGTCCCTCCTCGGCGGAGAACGGCGGAGAACAGTGGAGAACGGCGGAGAACGGCGGGAGTGCAGCCCGGTCGGACCCGCGCGGGACGCGTGCGGGAAAGGCGGCGGGCGGCGGACGGACGACAGAAGGCAGGCGAAAATCGGGCAGGAAATCGCATTGGCGCGCGGAAGTCTCCGGAAAGGAACATATGCTCGTCCGGACGGCATCGCACGGTGATTGTCCCAGTCGCCGCTGAAGGACTGGTACAGGGGAAAATCACTGGTTCTGTGGGTGCTTGACGAATATTGGCTCCGGGTCCTAGCTTTTCGCAGCGAGGGCGCTATCCGGCCAACGGGTTTCTCGTGGGGTTCGGCGGTTCGGTCGGCGTTCCGCGCTGGTCACAGGGGGAGTCTCGGAGGTGCGGGCCGTCGCGCCGGCCGTCCGGTATTCCCCGCCGTCCCACATCGCGGGTACTGGCCCACGTACTGGCCCAGGGGGGTTGCACATGCGTATTCAGGTCGATGTGAACGAGGCCATGCAGGATTATGTGGCCGACATTTCGCTGCGTGAGCCGGATGTGCTCAAGGAGCTCCGGCACCGCACGTCGGAGCTCCCGCTGGCGCTCATGCAGATATCTCCCGAGCAGGGTCAGTTCCTCTCGCTGCTGGTGAAGGCGCTCGGGGTCCGGAAGGCGGTGGAGGTCGGCGTCTTCACCGGTTACAGCCTGCTGTCCACCGCGCTGGCCCTGCCCGCGGACGGCCGGGTGGTGGCCCTGGACGTCAGCGAGGAGTGGACGGACATCGCCCGTGAGTTCGCCGGGCGGGCGGGGGTCGCCGACCGGATCGACCTGCGGGTCGGGGACGCCCGGCAGTCCCTGGACGCGCTGCTCGCGGAGGACGGCGAAGCCGGCTCGTACGACTTCTTCTTCATCGACGCCGACAAGGAGAACTACGCGGCGTACTACGAGGCGGGCCTGAAGCTGCTCCGCCCCGGGGGCCTGATCGTCGTCGACAACGTGCTCTGGCACGGCGCGGTGCTGGACGAGAGCCAGCAGGACTCGGAGACCACCGCGCTGCGCGCCTTCAACGCCAAGGTGCGCGACGACAAGCGGGTGGACCTCAGCGTGGTGCCGTACGCGGACGGGCTGACCTTCGCGCTCAAGCGCTGACGGTCCCGCCTCCGCCGCCCCTCGCGCGCACCGGCCCGGGGGACCGGGCGCCGGCGGGCGGCGCGGGCGCCGTGTCTACACGTGTTACCACCGCCCGTACGTCCCGTGTACCCCGTCCGCTCCGGTGGCCGCCACCGACCGCGTCCACCCCGGCACCCGTCCTGTCCGGCCGCCCGGCGGTACGCGCTCCACGGCACGCACTCCGCCGGTACGCACCCCGGCGGAGCCCCGCCCCGGCGCGATTCTTCCCCGGTGCCGTCCGCCCCGACGCCGTTCACCCCGGCGTTTCCCGCCTCCGGCCGGTTCCCGCCCCGGCCGCCTCTCGCCTCCGGCCGTGTCCGCTCCGGCCGCCCGGGGCCGCCGGTTCCGGCGGTCCATCAGCAACTGCCCCATTCAACGCACCTGTTCAGGTCAGGTGCCGGCACAAGAAGGTACGACCATGGCACAGAAACCGGCGGGCATGGGCCGCCGCCACCTCCTCGTCCGCGCCGTGGGAGCCGCCGGTGCCGGTGGCGCCGCGGCGCTCGGGCTGCCCGGCTCCGCCGGCGCGGCGCCGGCGGACGACGCCACCGAGGCAGCGACCCGCACCACGGGCTCGCAGAGCATCGTCACCCCGGCCGACCAGCAGTACCCCGACCTCGTACGGGCCCTCAACGCGCGGTACGTCGCCAAGCCCGAGTCGGTCCGGGTGGTGGACCACCCCAGCCAGGTGGCCGGGGTCGTCGCGGAGGCGGTGAAGAACAACAAGCGGCTCACCGTCCGCAGCGGCGGACACTGCCTGGAGGACTTCGTCTACAACCCCACCACGCAGATCGTCCTCGACCTCTCGCAGATGAACGCGATCTCCTACGACGCCAAGCTCAACGCCATCGCCATCGAGGCGGGCGCCAACCTGCTGGACGTCTACGAGAAGCTCTACGCCACCTGGGGCGTGACCATACCCGGCGGCATCTGCTACTCGGTGGGCATCGGCGGTCACGTCTGCGGCGGCGGCTGGGGCATGCTGGTCCGCCGCGAGGGGCTGGTGGTGGACCACCTGCACGCGGTGGAGGTGGTGACCGTGGCGGCCGACGGGTCGGTGAAGACCGTTGTGGCCACCCGGGAGGCCAACGACCCGCACCGCGAGCTGTGGTGGGCCCACACCGGCGGCGGCGGGGGCAGCTTCGGCGTCGTCACCCGCTACTTCTTCCGCTCGCCCGGCGCCACCGGCACCGACCCGCGCAAGCTGCTGCCCAAGCCGCCCGGCGAGGTGCTGATGAGCGCCGTCTCCTGGGCGTGGGCCGATCTCACCAAGGAGGAGTTCATCCGCCTGGTGCAGAACTACGCGAGCTGGCACGCCGCCAACAGCAAGCCGGACGACCCCGAGCGGTACCTCGCCAGCTTCCTGCTGCTCAACCACCGCTCCAACGGCCAGATCGGCCTGGTCACCCAGGTGGACGCGGGGGCGCCCAACGCCCAGAAGATGCTGGACCTCTACCTGGCCCACATGAACTCGGGCATCACCACCCCGCAGGCGGCGCTGACCAACCGGATGGGCGACCTCAGCCCGATGCCGCAGTTCGCCGCGCCGCGCCGGCTGCCCTGGCTCCAGGCCACCCGGTACGCGGGCACCACCAACCCGCTGCTCAACGACCCGACGCTGCGGGCCGAGTACAAGTCGGCGTACATGCGGGCCAACTTCCCGGTGGCGCAGGCCGCCGCGCTCTACAAGCACCTCACCCGCACCGACATCGACAACCCGAAGATCAACATCCAGCTCACGCCCTACGGTGGCAGGACGGCGGCGGTGGGCGAGTCGGACACCGCGGCCCCGCACCGGAGCGCGATCTTCAAGATGCTCTGGTCCGTCCTCTGGGACGACGCGGCGGACGACGCCAAGTACATCGCCTGGACCCGGCAGAGCTACGCGGAGACCTACGCCGACACCGGCGGCGTCCCGGTCCCCAACAACGTCACCGACGGCTGCTACATCAACTACCCGGACGCCGACCTCAACGACCCGGCGTACAACAAGTCGTCGGTGCCCTGGTCCACGCTCTACTTCAAGGGCGGCTACCCGCGGCTCCAGAAGGTGAAGGCGGCGTACGACCCGAAGAACTTCTTCCGGCACCGCCAGTCCGTGGAACTGCCCGGCTCCTGAGCCCAGTTCCTGAACCCGGCTCCTGAGCCCGTACGTCCGTCCCACATACCCCGCACATCCCGCACATCCCGTTGTCCCGCGCCCCGGACCGACCCGGTCCGGGGCGCGCGCCGTTCCCGTTCCCGTTCCCGGGCGGAGGCGCGGTCCGGCCCGCGCGCGTACGGTTCCCGGTTTCGAGCGCAACTCTCCGAGTGCCCCGGTGCCGCCCGGGTCCCTAGCGTGATCGATGACGGCGCCGGCCACCCGCCGGTGTCACCCGCAGGGCCGAGGCGAGGAGTTCGGGACGATGCGACAGGACGGCGACGGTATGCGGCGACGGAACTTCCTCGCCGGGAGCGCCGCGGCCGGCGGTGCCGCGCTGGTGGCGGGCGGGGCCGTACCGGCGGCGGCAGCGGTCGCCGGGGCCGCCGACGAGACCACCGGGGCGGAACCCGTCACCGTGGTCACCCCGGCCGACAAGCGCTACCCGGACCTGGTGCGCGGCTGGAACCAGCGCTGGGTCGCCAGGCCCGAGATGGTCTGTCTGGCCGAGACCACCGCCCAGGTGGCCCAGGTGGTGCAGAAGGCGGTCAGCACCGGCAAGCGCCTCACCGTGCGCGGCGGCGGCCACTGCTGGGAGGACTGGGTCTTCAACCCCGAGGTCCGGGTCATCCTCGACATGACCAAGATGAACGAGGTCTACTACGACCCCCGGATGAACGCCATCGCGGTCGAGGCGGGCAGCCAGCTGCTCAATGTGTACGAGCGGATGTACCGCACCTGGGGCGTGGTCGTCCCGGGCGGGATGTGCTTCCAGGTCGGCGCGGGCGGTCATGTCAGCGGTGGCGGCTGGGGGTTGCTCTGCCGCCAGCTGGGGCTGGTGGTCGACCATCTGTACGGCGTCGAGGTGGTGACCGTGGCGGCCGACGGGACGGTGCGGACCGTCGTGGCCACCCGGGAGGCCAACGACCCGCACCGCGAGCTGTGGTGGGCCCACACCGGTGGCGGTGGCGGCAACTTCGGTGTCATCACCCGCTTCTGGTTCCGCTCGCCCGGCGCGACCGGCACCGACCCCGCCGCCCTGCTGCCGCAGCCGCCCGCCGAGGTGCTGGTCAGCGCGGTCGCCTGGCCGTGGGCCGAGATGACCCGGGAGCGCTTCGGCCGGCTGGTCCGCAACTACGGCGAGTGGCACGCCCGCAACCTCAGGCCGGGCACCCCCAACGACAACCTGGTCAGCATGCTGTCGCTCAACCACCGCTCCAACGGCCAGATCGGCCTGGTGACCCAGGTGGACGCCACCGTGCCCGGCGCCGACAAGCTGCTCGCCGACTTCCTCGCGGCGATGACGGCCGGGCTGGGCGTCAAGCACGAGCCGCTGACCGCGCCCATGGGCGAGCTGCCCGCGATGGCGGAGTTCGCCGAGCCGCGCCGGATGCCCTGGCTCCAGTCCGCGCGCTTCCTCGGCACCACCAACCCGACCCTCAACGACCCCAGTCTCAAGGGTGACTTCAAGTCCTCGTACTACCGCACCGCGATGCCCGAGACCCATGTCGACGAGTTCTACCGCCACCTCACCCGGACCGACCTGAACAACCCCACCGCCTCGGTGATGCTCAGCTCCTTCGGCGGCAAGGTCAACGCGGTGGCCCCGGACGCCACCGCCTCGGCGCACCGGGGCGCGGCCTTCAAGGCGGCCTGGATGATCTGGTGGACCGACCCGGCGGACGAGGCCGGTTGTCTCTCCTGGCTGCGGCAGTTCTTCCACGGGGTGTACGCCGGGACCGGCGGGGTGCCGGTGCCGGACGCCGTCACCGACGGCTGCTACGTCAACTACCCGGACATCGACCTCCACGACCCGGCGTACAACAAGTCGAACGTGCCCTGGTACACGCTCTACTACAAGAACAACTACCCCCGGCTCCAGCGGGTGAAGGCCGCCTACGACCCGAAGAACGTCTTCCGGCACAGCCAGTCCGTCCGGCTGCCGAACGCATGACGGCGGGTCCGGAACCCGGCAAGGCCCACGGCGCCCGGCCCGTCCCCGCCTCCCGGCGGGGCGGCTGGGCCGCCGTGGTCCCGGTGGCGCTCGGCTCCTTCGTCCTGGTCCTCTCCGAGCTGCTGCCGGTCGGCGCGCTCACCGCCATCGGCAGGGACCTGTCCGTCTCGACCGGCTCCACCGGACTGCTGGTGGTCGCCCCCGGCCTGGCGGCGGCGGTGGCGGCCCCGGTGCTCACCGTCGCCTCCGGCCGGCTCGACCGGCGCTGGGTGCTGTGGGCGCTGGCCGGGCTGACCGCCCTCGCCGATCTGCTCTGCGCGGTGGCGCCGAATCTGCCCGTGATGCTGGCCGGACGGGTGCTGCTGGGCGTGGCGCTGGGCGGCTTCTGGGCGGTGGGCGCCGCGGTGGCGCCCCGGCTGGTGGCGCCCGGCTCGGCCCACCGCGCCACCGCCCTGGTGATGGGCGGCATCTCGGTGGGCACCGTGGCGAGCCTGCCGCTGGCCGCGCTGGCCGGCGGCAGCACCGGCTGGCGTACCGCGTTCTGGGCGGCCGGGGCGATGGCGCTGGTCGCGCTCGCCGCCCAGCTCCGCCTCCTGCCGCCGCTGCCCGCCGGACCGGTGCCCGCGGGCCGGGCGCTGGCGGCGGCGCTGACCGGCCGGGCCGCCAGGACCGGGCTGGCGGCCACCGCCCTGGTGTTCCTGGGCCACTTCGCCGCGTACACCTATGTCGCCCCGTATCTGGAGCGGCACGCGGAGTACGGCTCCGACGCCGTGGCCTGGACCCTGCTGGCGTACGGGATCGCCGGGGTCGGCGGCACCTTCCTGGCCGGGCACACCCTGGGCCGCTCGGTGCCGGCCACGGTCGCGGGGGCCGCCGGGGCGCTGGCGGCGTCCACCGCCCTGCTGCCGCTCTGCGCGGGCTCCCCGGTGGCGGTGACGGCGCTGACACTCCTCTGGGGCGCCGCGTTCGGCGCGGTGCCGCTGAGCCTCCAGACCACCCTGACGCGGGCGGTGCCGACGGCGCCCGAGAGCGGGGCGGCCGTCTTCGTCACCACCGTGCAGCTGTCGCTGGCGAGCGGCTCGCTGCTCGGCGGGCTGGTGGCCGACCGGCGGGGTGTCCTCGCCTGTCTGGTGGTGGGAGCGGTGCTTTCCGGCCTCTCGGTGGCGGTGACGGCGTACGCCGCCGGCCGGCGCGGGGGCCGGGCGACCAGGGGGCAACAAGAGCAACAAACGGGGGTGTGACGGCCCCGGGGCACGGGCGACGCTGGCCGGAACAGCTCGCCGGAGAGCCGGCCGGGCGCTGCCCCCTGGAGGAGACATGGCCGTCCACCCGGGCGAGGTCTACTACAACCCCCGGTGCCGGGAGAAGATCGTCATCAGGACGCCCGCCGCGCACACCGGCGGCGAGCGCGCGGTGATGGACCTCTATGTGGAGCCCGGCGGATTCGCCGCCGGGTACCACATCCACCCGTACAGCGAGGAGATCTTCACGCTGGTGCGCGGCAGCCTGCGGGTGCACGTGGCCGGGCGGGACATCGTCCTGGACGAGGCCGGCCAGACCGTGACGGTGCCGGCCGGCACGGTGCACCGCTGGTTCGGCAACACCGAGAAGGAGACCTCCTTCGCGGTGGTGGAGCTGGTCAACCGGGCCGAGCGCTTCGAGCAGTTGATCCTGCGGCAGCTGTTCGGTCTGGCCCAGGACGGCAAGACCGACGCGGAGGGCCGTCCCCATCTGCTGCAACACGCGCTCACCATGCGGGAGTTCTCCGATGTGCTGCGCTTCACCGACCGTCCCTGGCCGGTCCAGCGGATCGTCAACGCGGCCCTCACTCCGGTCGCCCGGCTGCTCGGCTACCGGGCGTGCTACCAGGAGTACCTGGACCGGGCGCCGCAGGAGCGGGCCGAGCCGGAGGAGCTGCCCGACGTGGTGGCGGCCAAGCTCCGCCCGGTGGACGGCCCGGTGCGCTGACAGGCCAGTGCGCTGACGGCCCGGCGCGCCGACGGGTCTGCGTGTCGACGGGGCGCCGGGGCGCTGACGTCAAGGGACCGGTACGACGAGGGCGGGGCCCGCGGTGTGTTCACCGCGGGCCCCGCCCTGTTGCTGCGGCGGTCCGGTCCCGCTCCGTGCGTGAGCGGGTCCGGGGCCCCCGGACGCCCAGGTGCCTGGCCCGGCGTCCGGGGCCGCCGCCGGCCGGCGGTCCGGGGCGCGGGCCTGCCCGCCCGTGCGCCCCGGACCGTACTCCGGCCACCGCCGTCCGGAGCCGGGCCCACCGGGAAGGCGCGACCCGGGAGCCCGTCCCGGACGGACGGCGTTCAGTGGTTTCAGTGGTTTCAGTGGTTTCAGTGGCTCCGAGATGCGGGGGCGGCTGCCCCGGCGGCTCAGAAGCTCTTGTGGAAGCCGGCGTCCACCGGGTAGTCCGAGCCCGTGGTGGAGGCGGACCGGGGGGAGGCGAGCAGCAGGACCGCGTCCGCCACCTCCTGCGGGTCGATGAGCCGGCCGGTGACCTGGCCCATCATCTGCGGGGCGACCGACTGCATGATGCTGTCCCGGTCGGCCCCCGCCATCCCGGCGATGATGTCGGCGGCGCCGCCCTCCTCGGTCCACCACGCGGTCAGCACGGCGCCCGGGGAGACGGTGTTGACGCGGATGCCCTGCGGGCCGAACTCCTCGGAGAGCGCCTTGGTGAGGTTCGACAGGCCCGCCTTGGCGGCGCCGTACTCGATGTTCACCGGTGCGGGCTGGCGGGCCATGCCGGTGGAGATGTTGATGATCGAGCCGCCGCCGCGCTCCAGCATCTTGGGGATGGCGGCGCGGATGGCGCGGACGGCCGAGAACAGGTTGAAGTCGAAGATCGCGCGCCACTGCTCGTCGCTGCTGTCGAAGAAGCCGGTGCGCGGCATGGAGATCCCGGGCGGCGGACCGCCCGCGTTGTTCACCAGGATGTCGAGTCCGCCGAAGTGCTCGACGGCCCGCTCGACGACCTGTGCCGGGGCCTCGGCGTCCGTGAGGTCGGCCGACACGTGGAGGAGGTTGGGACCGGCCAGCTTCTCCAGCTCCGCGGTGCTCTGCCGGGAGACCGCCACGACCTTGGCGCCCTCGTCGAGCAGGGAGCGGGTGACGGCCAGGCCGATGCCCTTGGAGGCGCCGGTGACCACGGCCACGCGGTCGGTGAGCTTCAGATCCATGGGAGTCCTTCTCTGGTCGAGGTCCTCACCCGCGCCGCGGCGGGTGGGGTGCCGTTGTGCTCTTCGGGGTGGTGCTGTGGTGCTGTCCCGCTGGGGACTCGCCCCGGTCGGCCGTGCCGTGGGGCCTGCCCCGGTCGGGCTCTCGTGTGCGCTCTCGTGGGGTAGAACACCGGCCTCCGCGGACGGGTTGCACGGCGGTACGCCGTCCGGGTCCCGGGGCGGCCGGTCCGGGCCGCCGGACGGGCGTACGGGGCCGGGGCCGGGGTGCTGCGGCCGGGCGCCCGTCGGCGCGGGCCCGGCCGGATCAGGCGCCCAGCAGCACGGGGCCCGGGGCCGGGTGCCGGGGGCGCCCGGGACGGGCCGGGGCGGCGGCCGGGCGGGCCGGGGGCAGGCCGGCCGCGTCCAGCGAGAGCCGGTACGCGCCGGTGGCGGGCGGTTCCAGATGGGGCCGGCCGGCCAGGATGTCGGTGATCAGGCGGTGGATCTCGGGGTGGGGCGAGGTGCCGAGCTCCTCGCGCAGGGCCCGGCGGAGCCGGTGGAAGACGTCGAGCGCGTCGGCCTGCCTGCCCGACCGGTACAGCGCCAGCATCAGCTGTCCGGTGAGCCGCTCGTCGGTCGGGTCCAGATGGACCAGCGCGCTCAGCTCGGCGAGCAGCTCGTGGTGCCGGCCCAGCCGGAGTTCGGCGCCCACCCGCTGCACCAGCGAGTCGGCGCGGTCCCGTTCCAGCGCGGCGAAGGCGGCCGAGAGCAGCGGCCCGGCGGGCGCGTCCACCCCGCTGGACCCGCTCCACATGGCGTGGGCGGCCCGCAACTGTCGGGCGCCCGACGCGGGGGAGCCCTCGTCGATGGCGGCGCGGCCGGCGCGTATCAGGTGCTCGTAGGTGTGCAGGTCCAGTTCGCCGTCGCGCACCCGGAGCAGATACCCCTGGTCGCGGGTGAGCAGCCGGACCGGGGCCCCGGCCGCCGGGCCGCCGTCCTGGAGGATGCGGCGCAGCTGCATGACGTAGGTGTGGACGGCCGCCACCGCGCGGGGCGGTGGGCTGTACTCCCACAACTCCTCCACGAACTGCGCCATGGAGACGACCCGGTTCGCGTTCAGCAGGAGCAGGGCGAGCATTTGGCGGTGCTTGGGAGCGCTGGGGGTGCGGTCGTCCCCCTTCTCGGTGTTCTCGGTGACGGACATGGGGCCCAGGATCGAGAAACGCATTACTCCTCCACCAAGGTGTGTCCGGTAGTAATGCTGCAACCGTAAACGACCGTTATGGCCACCGGAAAAACCCGGCCCCGACTTTGGCAACTCGCCCGATGGTTCCCGTTCCGGCGATAAATTCCGGGAATTTGGCACGCCGCGGGCCGGCCGGGGGTGGCCGGCGGATGACCGGGGGAGGAACAGCGCGGGTACGCGGACGGGCGGGCCACCGCCGGAACGGGCGGGGCCCCGCCGGTAACCGGCGCGCGCTCCGGAGCGCGGGGCGGCGCGCGCCGGAGCGGCCGGGGCCGGCCGCCGTGGCGGTCGCGGTGACGGGGCCGGGCGCGGGCCCGGGGGCGGTCAGCGGCCGGATCAGTGCCCGGCGGCCCGGCCCAGCACCCCGGCCGGGTCCCGGGGCGGCCGGTTGCCCCGCCAGGCCACATGGTGGTCGGGCCGGATCAGGGCGAGATCGGCGCCGTACAGCGCGCGTCCGGCCGGGTCGTCGATCCGCAGCACGGACAGCGGGATGCCCCGTTCCGCCGCCGCCTTCTCGAACCCGGCGGTGTCCTGCGGGACCCCGCACAGGCTCAGCAGCGTGAAGCCGGTGGAGAACCGGTCGTGCAGCGAGTCGCCCGGGCCCCGGCCGGCGGTGAGCCACAGATGCGGCGCCCGGCCGCCCGGTACCGCGGACGGCGTGTACGAGAAGAAGTCGTCCGGCGGCGGCGGGGTGCCGTCCCCCACCACGACGGGCGAACCGTCGTACCGGGCCCCGAGCTGGACGCCCAGGGTGTCCATGGTGAGCGTTCCGTACCGGGCCAGTTCGGCCGCCACCCGGGCCCGGACCGCCTCGCCGGCCGGTGACTCCTCCTCCAGGCCGGCCGGCCGCTCCACCGCACCGAGCGCGAGGTTGAGCTCCCGGGCCGCCGCCGTGTTGCGCAGCGCGACCGGGCGGCGCTCGGCCTCGTACGACGCCAGCAGCCCGGGGCCGGCCCAGCCGCGCACCGCGCCGGCCAGCTTCCAGGCCAGGTTGGCCGCGTCGTCCACGCCGGTGTTCATGCCGAACCCGCCGTTGGGCGTGAAGAGATGGGCCGCGTCCCCGGCCAGCCAGATCCGCCCGGCCCCGAACCGCTCGGCCACCAGCGCCGCCCCCGGGGTCCACGCCCGGCGGCTCACCACCCGCACGCCGATGTCCGCCCCGGCCGCCCGCCGCACCAGCTCCACCAGCGCCCGGTCCGAGGGGTCGTCGGGGTCGGCCGAGCTGGTGAGCAGGAAGAACTCGTCGGCCCCGTCGAGCGCGATGAGGTTGAGCGCCAGTTCGCCGTTGAAGACCCAGTTGCTCCACGCCGCGTACCGGCCGAGGAAGCGCTCGTACAGGCCGGGCACCCGCAGATGCGCGGCGGTCGCCCGGCGGCCCAGCACGTCCTGGTCGATGCCGCCCTCCCCGGCGTACCGGACGCCCAGCGAGCGGCGGACCGTGCTCTGCCCGCCGTCGCAGCCGGCCGCGTACCCGGCCGTCCAGTGCTCGGGCCCGTCCGGTCCCTCGGCGGTGAGCCGTACCGCGCCGTCCGTCTCGCGCAGCTCCGTCACCCGGTGGCCGTAGCGCAGGGTGATGCCCGGCCGGGTGCGGGCGTGCTCCCACAACAGCCGTTCCACGAACATCTGGTTGGCCCGGTGCATCGGCTCGGGCACCTGGTCGGTCCGGTCCGCGGCCGCCACCCGGGCGCGGGTCTCGTCCGCGCCCGGCCAGGGCAGATGGGTGAGCAGCCGGCCGCTGTAGCGGGTGAAGAACGAGATGCCCGCGCTGTGCCCGCCGGGCAGCCCCAGGGCCCGTATCCGCGAGGCGAGCCCGAGCCGCCGGTAGTGCTCCATCGTCCGGGCGCCATGGGTGCTGCCGCGCGGCTCGGCCAGGACGCCGCCGGCGGTGTCGAAGACCACCGAGTCGACCCCGTACCGGTCGAGGAAGAGCGCGAGCAGCAGTCCCACCGGGCCGCCGCCCACCACGGCCACCGACGCCCGGGCGGGACCCTCCGGCGGCCGCGGACCACCCCGCCGGGCCGGAACGGCCGCCGCCCGGGACCCGGCCGGTTCGGCCGGTTCGGTCACCCGGGGCCCGGTCCGTTCACCCGGTTCGGCCCCCCGGGGCGCTATCGGCCCGGTCGGCCCGGCCGGCCCGTTCACCCCAGGCCCGGTCCGTCCGGTCGGCCGGGGCCCGGCCGGCTCGCCCGGCCGGACCGGTTCGTCCGGTTCGTCCGGACCCTTCGGGTGGCTCGACGGATCGCTCATCGGCATCCCGGCCTCCTTCTCTGCCACTGAAGCCCCGGCCCGGCCGGCGGACGCGCGGCATTCTCGCTAGCGCGACTCAAGGATGGAGCAAGGGCACGGCCGGGGCCGGTGCGGAGAAATGCGAAAACCCGCTGGCCGATGCGGTATTTCCGGCCGCCGTAGATCTTGCGGAGTTCCTCTCCAGGGGATCTTTAGGCGGCTGACGGAGACTCGTTCGCGGTCCTTTCGCATTACGGCGGTCCGGTGCGCCGCAGCCGGGGTTCCCGGGCTTACCGGGCTTCCCGGCGTTTCTCGCTCCGAGCCCGCGGGAGCCCGTAAGGGCCTGTCAGAGTCCGTCACCGTCCCGGAAGAGCCCGGAAGGCTCCGGAAGAGCCCGGAAAGCGCCGGAAGCACCGGTAAGAGCCCGCCGGAGCCCTTCAGGGGCTGCCCGATTCCATCCGAGTGCGAGGTAATCCATGTACATTCTCGGCACGCACCGGTCGGTCGCCCAGCGCTCCCGGCTGTACGCCGATCGCGGTCTCGGCTCGGGGAACTTCTTCTGGCACGCCTGGCGGGTCGCCCGGGACCGGGACCGGCCGCTGCTCTTCCACCCGGACGCCGGCCGGCCCGGCTGGGAGCGGCGCGAGTGGCCGGCCATGTCGCTCGACGACATGCGGATCGCGGTGGTGCGGTACGCCCACTGGTACCGCGAGCAGGGGGTACGGGCCGGCTCCCACGTCGGTCTGCACACCGGGGACGGGCTGCTCGGGCTGCTCCACCACATCGCGGTGACCGGCCTCGGCGCGGCGGCCGTCCACTGCAACCCCGGGATGGCGTCGGCCACCGCCGCCGAGTACTTCACCCGGACCGCCACCACCCTGGTCGTGGGCGACGCCGCCCTGCTGAAGGACCTGCGGGCCGCCTGGGAGACCACCGGCGGCCCGGCGCCCGCCACGCACGACATCCGGGTGGTGGACGACGAGGCGGTGCGCCCGCCGGCGCCGCTGCCGGACTTCCCGCACCGCCACGCCGACGACGACCTGGTGATGATCTCCCACTCCTCGGGGACCACCGGCCGCCCCAAGGCCCCGGTCTTCCACCACCGTTCGTTCTTCGTGGGCAAGCGGGAACGGCTCTGGAACTTCCCCTCGCGCCGGAGCGACCGGCTGCTCACCGCCCTGCCGCACAGCCACTCGGCCGGCATCAGCTACCTCTCCATCGCCCTGCTGCTCGGCATCCCCACCCTGCTGCTGGACGGTGCCGACGGCGACCGGGTGGTCCGGGCGATCAACGCCTTCCGGCCCACGCTCGTGCTCGGCTTCCCGCTGACCCTCGCGGAGATCGACCCGACGGCCATCGAGCCCGCCGCCGCCCGGCGCATCCACACCTGGAACGGCATGGGGGACGCCTCCCACGAGCGGCACATCGCGCCGCTGACCGCCGTCGGCGCCCCCGGCCGGGGCTCGGTCTATCTGGACGGCCTCGGTTCCTCCGAGATGGGCATGGTCCTCTTCAAGGCCGCGCACAGCGCCGACTCCGGCCACGGCAGCCGCTTCATCGGCACCCCCGTCGGGGTGGTGCGCCAGGCCGCCGTGCTCGACCCCTCCGGCCGCGAACTGCCGTACGGGCAGGCCGGTCTGCTCGGGGTAAGGGGGCCGAGTGTGACCCCCGGCTACTGGGACGACCCGGGGCTCACCAAGAGCTCGATCCTCAGCGGCTACTTCCTCACCGGTGATGTCGTGCGCCGGGACGGGGAGGGGCGCTGGTACCACCTCGACCGCACCCCGGACGTGATCCACACCGCCACCGGGGACGTCTACAGCCTGCCCCTGGAGGAGGTGGTGCTCTCCACCACCCAGGCGCTGGACGCGGCCGTGGTGGCGGTGGACGACCCGGCGCAGCCGGACCGGTCCCTGCCGGCGGCGGTGGTGCTCCACCGCGACGAGGTACGGCGCAGCCCCGCCGATCTGCTGGCCGTCTGCAACACCGCGCTCGACCGGGCCGGACTGCCCCGGCTGAGCGCGCTGGTCCTCGCGGACGGCCGGGACGGGCTGCCGGTCGGCGTCACCGGCAAGGTGCTCAAGCGGGTGCTGCGCGAGCGCCACCGCGACCTCCTCGGCCGCCCGGCGGACGCCGCCACCGCGACGACCGCCGCCCGCGCGTCCGCCACCGGGACCGGGAACACCACGACGCCCGCCGGGAGCACCGGGACGCCCGCCGGGAGCACCGGGACGCCCGCCGGGAGCACCGGGACGCCCGCCGGGAGCACCGGGACGGCCACCGGGGGCACCGGGACGGCCACCGGGGGCACCGGGCGGACCACGGCTCCCGGTACGCCCGCCGCGCCCGCCGCCTCGGGTACGCCCGGCCCCACGGCCGCGCCCCGCGCCGCACGGCCGGAACAGGCGCGCGAGTAGTCCGGAGCCCGCCCGGGACCGGGGCCCCGAGCCCGGGGCCGGGGCCCGGACGCGAACGGCCCGGAACCGGCCCGGAACCGGTACGGGCCGGCACGGAACCGGCACGGACCAGCACGGACGGAACGAGCACGGAAGAGGACGGAACATGCCCGACCACCCCGGCCCGAGCGACCGGCCCGACCGGCCAGGTCAGCCCGACCGGCCCGACCGGCCAGGTCAGCCCGACCGGCCCGACCGGTCAGGTCAGCCCGAACGGCCCGACCGGACACGTCAGTCCGGCCGGCCGGATCTCGCGGCGGTGCGCCGGATCATCGACATCGCCACCGGCACCTGGCAGGCCCAGGCGCTGTACGCGGCGGTCGAGTTCGGCCTCGCCGACCACCTCGCCGCCGGCCGCACCGGCACGGCGGCGCTCGCCGCCGCGACCGGCGCCGACCCGGACGGGCTGGCGCGGCTCCTCCGGCTGCTGACCGCCATGGGCGTACTGGAGCGGACGCCGGACGGCCACCGGCTCGCCCCGGCGGGCGAGTCGCTCCGCGCCGACGCCGACCCGCCCATGGCCGACCTGGTACGGGTCTACGGCGACGAGTTCCACCGGGCCTGGGGGGCCGTCGTGCCCGCGCTGCGCGACACCGGCACCACCGGCTTCCACCACGCCCACGGCACCACCCTCCACGACCATCTGCGCGACCCGGAGCAGAGCGTCCGGTTCCAGCGGGCGATGAGCGCGGGCAATGTCTTCTTCCAGGACGTGCCGGACGCCTTCGACTTCACCGACCGCCACACCGTGGTCGATGTCGCGGGCGGCAGCGGCGCCCTGCTCGGCACCGTGCTCGCCGCCCACCCCCATCTGCGGGGCATCCTGGTCGAGCGGCCGCATGTGGTGCCGCTGGCCGCCGCTCATCTCGACGCCGTTCTCGGTCCCGGGCGCCACGAGGTGCGGGCCGCCGATGTGTTCGAGGAAGTGCCCGGCGACGGTGATGTCCACCTCCTCTCCCGGGTCCTCCAGGACTGGGACGACGAGCGCTGTGCCGTACTGCTCGCCCGGATCCGGGCCGCACTGCCGCCGGACGGCCGGCTGCTGATCGTCGAACGGGTTGTCCCGGATCACGGGGAACGGATGCTGCCGCTCCTCTACGATCTGCACCTGCTGATGGCGGCGGGCGGCCGCGAACGCGACCTGGACGGCTACCGGACGCTGCTCGCCAAGGCCGGGCTGCGGCTGGAAGCCGTACGCGAACTCGCACTGGAGACGAGCCTGTTGATCGCCGCCCCGGAGTGACCATGCGCGCCTCCCTCCCCGACACCCGTATCGGAGTCCCCAGATGAACAGCGGCCCTCGCCCTTTCACCATCTGTGTCGTCGGTGCCGGGCCCCGAGGGCTCTCGGTCCTGGAGCGGATCTGTGCCAACGAGCGGAAGTCCGCGTCCCGTTCGGCCCTCACCATCCATGTCGTGGACCCCTACCGGCCCGGCCCCGGGAAGGTGTGGCGCACCGCCCAGTCGCGCCATCTGCTGATGAACACGGTGGCCTCGCAGGTGACCGTCTTCACCGACCACAGCGTGGAGATGGAGGGACCGGTCGAGGAGGGCCCCAGCCTGTACGAGTGGGCCGCCGCGCTCGCCTCCGCCGCGCTCGCCTCCGCCGCGCTCGCCTCCACCGGGCCCGCCGGCCCTGACGGCGAGGACGGCGGGAACGGCGGGGAACCCCCGAGCCCCGGCGGCGAGCACACCGGTGGACACCCCGCCGCCGACGCCGGGCCGCTCGCGGAGGCGCGGCGGCTGGGCCCCGACACCTACCCCAGCCGCGCCCTCTACGGCCGCTATCTGGAGGAGTGCTTCGACCGGATCGTGGCGGGCGCCGCCGAGCACATCACCGTACGCGTCCACACCTCCCGCGCGGTCGCGCTGGACGACACCGGCCCCGGCACCGCCCAGACCCTGCGGCTGGCCGACGGCACCCTGCTGACCGGGCTGGACGCGGTGGTCCTGGCCCTGGGCCATGTGCCGTCCCGGCCCGCGCCGTTCGAGGCGCGGGCCGCCGAGGAGGCCCAGGCGGCCGGGCTGGTCCACATCCCGCCGGCCAACCCGGCGGACGTGGACCTGAGCGTGCTGACCCCCGGCCGGCCGGTGCTGCTGCGCGGCCTGGGCCTGAACTTCTTCGACCACATGGCGCTGCTCACCACCGGTCGTGGCGGCCGGTTCGAGCGGACCGGCGACCGGCTGCGCTATCTGCCGTCCGGCCGGGAGCCCCGGATCTTCGCCGGGTCCCGGCGGGGGGTGCCGTACCACGCGCGCGGCGAGAACGAGAAGGGCGCGCACGGCCGGCACCTGCCCCACCTGCTCACGCCCGCGCGGATCGCGGAGCTGACCGCCCGGGCGGCGGCGGGCGAGCCGGTCAACTTCGGCACCGATCTCTGGCCGCTGATCGCCAAGGAGGTGGAGAGCGTCTACTACGGCGCCCTGCTCACCGCCGCCGGCCGCGACGCCGAGCGCCCCGCGCTGGTCCGGCGCTATCTGGCGGCCGGCCCGGAGGGCGAGCGGCGGCTGCTCGACGAGTACCGGATACCCGAGACCGAGTGGTGGAGCTGGCAGCGGGTCTCGCTGCCGTACGGCTCCCGGGTGTTCGAGGACCGGGACGCCTTCAACCGCTGGCTGCTCGGCCATCTGGCCCAGGACGTGCGCGAGGCCCGCGCCGGGAACGTCAGCGGACCGCTGAAGGCCGCCCTGGACGTGCTGCGCGATCTGCGCAACGAGATACGGCTGGTGGTGGACCACGGCCGGCTGGACGGCGACTCCTACCGGGACGACCTCCAGGCCTGGTACACCCCGCTCAACGCCTACCTGTCGATCGGGCCGCCGGTCTCCCGGATCGAGGAGCTGATGGCGCTGATCGAGGCGGGCACGGTCGTCCTGGTCGGACCCGGCATCGAGGTCCGCGCCGGCACCGGACCGGACGGCGAACCGGTCTTCGAGGCGGGCTCCGACCGGGTGGGCGGCGAGCCGGTCCGGGTCACCGCGCTGGTCGAGGCCCGGCTCCCCGAGCCCGACGTCCGCCGCACCGACGACCCCCTGCTCGTCCACCTCCTGGCGACCGGCCAGATCACCCCGTACCGCATCGCCGGCTCCTTCGGCACCTTCTACGAGACCGGCGGGGTCTCCGTGACCCAGCGGCCCTACCGGGTGGTGGACGCCCAGGGCCGCGCCCATCCCCGGCGGTTCGCCTACGGGGTGCCGACCGAGGCGGTCCACTGGGTCACCGCCGCCGGCATCCGGCCCGGCGTCAACTCCGTGACCCTGGGCGACTCCGACGCCATCGCCCGCGCGGTGCTCGACCTCCCGCCGGTACGGTACGAAGACGATACGACCGGCACGGCCGGCACGGCCGGCACGGCGGGCACGACCGGCGCGACTGTCACGGGCGGTGTGACCGGTGTGACCGGTGTGACCGTCACGGGCGGCACGGCCGGCGGGACCGGCACGACCGGCGCGGACCATACGGCCGGCGCGACCGTGGCCGGCGGTACGGCCCGGCCGGGGGACGGGTGGACGGAGGCGGCCCGGTGAGCCCGGAGCCGGCCACCGCCCTGGACAGCGGGCTGCTCTCCCCGGTGCGGGCGGGCGTCCCGGTGGAGGCGGCCGTCGCCGACGAGGCGTGGCTCCAGGCCATGCTGGACGCCGAGGCCGCGCTCGCCCGGGCGCAGGCGGGGCTCGGCACGCTGCCCGCCGGCGCCGCCGCGACGATCACCGCGACCGCCCGGGCCGGCCGGTTCGACCTCCGCGCCCTGGCGCTGGCCGCCCGGGAGACCGCCAACCCCGTGGTGGGCCTGGTCCGCGAGCTGGGCCGGGCGGTGGCCGCGGCCGACCCGGGGGCCGCCGAGTACGTCCACCGGGGCTCCACCAGCCAGGACATCTTCGACACCGGCGCCATGCTGGTCGCCCGGCGCGCCCTCGCTCTGATCCGCGCCGATCTGGACCGCATCGCCCGGGCGCTCGCCGCACTGGCCGGGACGCACCGGGACACACCCATGCCGGGGCGCACCCTCGGGCTGCACGCGGTGCCCACCACCTTCGGGCTCAAGGCGGCCGGCTGGCGCGAGCTGGTCCGCGAGGCCGACGGCCAACTTGCCTACGTCGAGGCCCGGTTACCGGTGTCGCTGGGTGGCGCGGCCGGTACCCTCGCCGGTTATCTGGAGTACGCCCGGCTGGACGGCGCCACCGGGGACCCGGGCGACTGCGCCGAACGGCTGGTGGCCGCCTTCGCCGCCGAGACCGGGCTGGCCCGCCCGCTGCTGCCCTGGCACGCCCTGCGCACCCCGCTCGCCGGACTGGCCGCCGCCCTGTCCCTCACCGCCGGAGCGCTCGGCAAACTGGCCGTGGACGTCCAGTCGCTCGCCCGTACCGAGGTCGGTGAGGTGGCCGAGCCCGCGGCGGCCGGGCGCGGTTCCTCGTCCGCCATGCCGCACAAGCGCAACCCGGTGCTGGCCACCCTGATCCGCAGCGCCGCCCTCCAGGTGCCCGCCCTGGCCGGGGCGCTCACCCAGTGCCTGACCGGCGAGGACGAGCGGTCGGCCGGTGCCTGGCACGCCGAGTGGGCGCTGCTGCGCGAGTGCCTCCGGCTCACCGGCGGCGCCGCGCACACCGCCGCCGAACTGACCGGCGGGCTGACCGTCCGCCCCGACCGGATGCGCGCCAATCTGGACCTGACCGGCAGCCAGGTGGTGACCGAGCGGCTGGCCGCCGTGCTCACCCCGCCGCTGGGCCGGGTCCGGGCCCGGGCGCTGCTCACGGAGGCGTCCGGGGCGGCCGACCGTACCGGGACCCCGCTCGCCGAAGTCCTCGCCGCCGTACCGGAGATCGCCGCGCACCTCCCCGGCGGCCGGCTCGCCGCCCTGCTGGACCCGGCCGCCTACACCGGCGCCGCCGGCCCCCTGGTCGACCGCGCCCTGCGCGCCACCCCGCCGCCGTCCGACCCACCCGTCAGGAGCTGACATGCCCCGTCGTCTGTTCACCTCGGAGTCCGTGACCGAGGGCCACCCCGACAAGATCGCCGACCAGATCAGCGACACCATTCTCGACGCGCTGCTGCGGGCGGACCCCACGTCCCGGGTCGCCGTGGAGACGCTGATCACCACCGGCCTGGTCCATGTGGCCGGTGAGGTGACCACCAAGGCGTACGCGCCCATCGCCGCCCTGGTCCGGCAGAAGATCCTGGAGATCGGCTACGACTCCTCCGCCAAGGGCTTCGACGGCGCCTCCTGCGGGGTGTCGGTGTCCATCGGCTCGCAGTCCCCGGACATCGCCCAGGGTGTGGACACGGCGTACGAGAGCCGGGTCGGGGGTGCCTCCCCGGAGGACGGCGGCGACGAGCTGGACCGGCAGGGCGCCGGCGACCAGGGTCTGATGTTCGGGTATGCCTCGGACGAGACGCCGGAGCTGATGCCGTTGCCGATT
>NZ_JANUGQ010000017.1 GCF_024756275.1 Streptomyces pyxinae
TGAAACAAAACGGGGCTCTTCATCACAGGGGCGGGCGGAACCGGCGCGAAAACGACGGGGGCAGAAAGGAGGAACGGGCGTAGCACGGCTTCGGGAAGGTGCGGCCGGGGGGGGGGGGGGCGGGCGGGGGGGGCCCCGCCGCCCCCGCCCCGCCCCGACGCCGTTTCCCCCGCCCCGACGCCGTTTCCCCCGCCCCGACGCTGTTTCCCCCGGCTCACGGCCGTTTCCCGGCCTGCCGCCGTTCTCCGCCCCATCGCCGTTTCCGGCCCCGCAGCCGTTCCCGGCTCACCGACCGGCCGTGCTCCGTGCTCCCCTCCCCGCTCATTCCGCAGAGGCCCGTAGAGGTACGCAGACGATGACCCAGCCCCCGCCGCCCCCGAACCAGCCGCCCCACCAGCCCCCGGCCCAGCCGCCGCCCCCGCCCCCCGCCCAGCCGCCGGCGCCTCCCGCCCAGCCGCCGCAGGGCGGGTTCGGCGCCCCGCAGGACCCGCCGCCCGGTGGCTTCGGCGCCCCCACCGCGCCTCCGGAGGACCCGGGTCCGGGCTACGGCTACCCGCAGGCGCCCCCGCCCCCGGGCGGTGCCGGTTACGGCTACCCGCACCCCGCCGCCCCCGGCCCGCAGGCCCCGTACGGTCAGCCGGGCCAGCAGCCGCCCTACGGCCAGCCGGGTCAGAACACCTACGGCCAGCAGCCCTACGGCGGGCCCGCCCCGCAGCAGCCGTACGGCGGGCAGCCCCCCGGCCACGGCCCCGGCGGGTACGGCTACGGCCACCCGACCGCGCCCGTCCCGGCGGCCGGACCCCAGGGGAGCGGCGGCAAGAAGCTCTCCACCCAGATGCAGATCGTCATCGCGGCCGCCGTCGCCGTGGTGCTGATCGTCGGCGCCGGCGTCTGGTACGCCGACTCCGGTGACTCCGGCAACCGCGCCGAAGCCACGGGCTCGGCCGGCACCACCGGCGGCGCGGACGGCTCCACGGGCGGTGGCGGTTCGGCGAAGGACGGCCCGGGCCAGGAGAAGGCGCCCGACGACACCGCGGCGAAGATCGGCGTGCAGCTGCCGCCGCCCCCGATCACCGACCTCACCGGGGTGATGGGCTCCTGGCTCACCGAGAAGGCGTATGTGAAGCCGAGCGTCGACTCGGTGGTCGCCTACGACCGGGACAAGGGCACCCCGCTCTGGACCCTGACGCTCCCCGGCCAGGTCTGCGCCGCCTCCCGGCACGTCAGGGACGGCAGGACGGCCATCGCCTTCGAGGCCACCAAGCGGGTGCCGCCGAAGAACTACCAGCCCTGCACGGAGGTCGGCGCCATCGACCTCGCCACCGGCAAGCTGCTCTGGAGCAAGTCGGTGAGCGGCGGCACCGGGGGCGACGAGAAGGTCCGGTTCGACGAGGTGACCGTCGGCGCGTCCACCGTCGCGGCGGGCGGCACCAAGGGCGGCGCGGCCTGGGACCTGGCCACCGGCAAGGAGCACTGGCGGCCGCAGGTCAACGCCGAGTCCTGCTACGACATGGGCTACGGCGGCGGCGAGGCCCTGGTGGCCGCCCGCAAGTGCGGCCCGTACGGCAGTCAGTACGTGGTCGTCCAGAACCTCGACCCGGTCTCGGGCGCCCCGCTCTCCTCGTACAAGATGCCCGCCGGTGTGGAGTACGCGGGCGTGGTCTCCACCAAGCCGCTGGTGGTCGCCGCCGATGTGGGTGACACCGCCGGGGACGGCTCCAGCATCTCGGACTTCTTCTCCATCGACGAGAAGACCGGAAAGCTGAAGGCGAAGATCGCGGCCGACGCGGACCGCTATGACGCCGAGTGCGGTTCCACCGAGGTGGAGGAGTGCAACCGGGTGGTCGTCGGCAACGGCCGGCTCTATCTGCCGACCGAGCGGCACGAGGGCGGCGGCGAGTACGGCGACACCAACGAGATCGTCTCCTTCGACCTCACCACCGGCAAGCCCACCACCGACAAGGCGGAGGCGGGCGACCGCTACTCGATGTTCCCGCTGCGGATGGACGGCGGCAATGTCATCGCGTACAAGATGGCCCCCTACGACAAGGGCGGACAGGTCGTCAGCATCGACGGCGGCACCTTCAAGCAGACCCTGCTGATGGAGAACGCGTCCGACGAGGCGTCCCGGAACGCGGAGCGGAGCTTCTCCCTGGAGGACGCCGAGATCCGCTACGGCGACGGACGGCTGTTCATCTCCAAGAGCCTGCTCTCCAGGCCGAGTCCCGTCGCGGACAGCAGCCGTAAGGTCTACATGGCGCTCGGGTACACCACCCACTGAGCCCGTCGTCCGGTCCCTTTCCGCCGTCCGGCCCGGCACACCGACCCCGGTGTGCCGGGCCGGCGCCGTTCCGGGCGGACCGCGGCCGGCCGTCTCTCCGCCCCCCGACCCCTCCCCCCCCGTCCCTCGTCCTCTCTCCGGCCGGGAAATCGCACCGGGGAGGGAACCGAATTCGACAATCCGGGGGGTATCTGTCAGGTAACCGGTCCATGACGTCGAACAAGCGTGTAGCTTGCCGGGGCGAACCGGGCCGGGGGCGGCGGTTCGCGGGGGCCGAGGGGCTCC
Source organism: Streptomyces pyxinae (assembly GCF_024756275.1). Classification (GTDB taxonomy): domain Bacteria; phylum Actinomycetota; class Actinomycetes; order Streptomycetales; family Streptomycetaceae; genus Streptomyces; species Streptomyces pyxinae. The sequence goes on from NZ_JANUGQ010000017.1 coordinate 2,567, forward strand.
GGGGCGCTCCGGGCCCAGGGGAGTGGGGGAGGCAACGGCGCATGGGCGTGCGGCTGATGGTGGTCGACGATCACCGATTGCTCGCCGAGGCACTGGCCTCGGCGCTGAAGCTGCGCGGGCACCGGGTGCTCGCCGCCGCCGCGCCGGTGGCCGGGGCGGCCGAGCTGGTGGTGCAGCGGGCACCCGAGGTGTGCCTGCTGGGCACCGCCGCGCCCGCCGAACCGGGTGCCTTCGATCCCGTCGTACGGATCAAGCGGGAGCGGCCCCAGGTGGCGGTGGTGGTGCTCGGGCCGGTGCCCAGTCCGCGCGGCATCGCGGCGGCCTTCGCGGCCGGCGCCTCCGGCTATGTGCGCCACGACGAGCGCATCGAGGGTGTCGAACGCGCCATGGTCAAGGCCCGAGCGGGTGAAGCCGCGGTGGCCCCGCAGCTGCTCCAGGGTGCCTTCGACGAGCTGCTCAACCCGCCCGTCCAGCCCGACGACGAGGGCCGCCGGCTGCTGCGGATGCTCACCCCGCGCGAGGCGGAGGTGCTGGTGCGGGTGGCCGAGGGAGAGGGCACCCGGGGCATCGCCGCCGGGATGGGGATCGCCCCCAGCACCGCCCGCACCCATGTGCAGCGGGTGCTGATGAAGCTGGGCGTCGGCTCCCGGCTGGAGGCGGCCGCCCTCGCCGCCCGCACCGGACTGCTGGACCGTACCGGGGGGCCGGGCAGGCGGTAGGGCCGTACCGATGTCGAGCCGGCCCGCGAGCGGGTGGCCGACCACCGCCGGACCCACCCTGTCGATGTTTGATTCTGATTGTTTACTCGTGTTTATGTTGGGGAGTGTTGCCGGGGTGTGCTGAGGAGCGGAAGCTGAGGTAGGGCGTGCGCAAGACATCGGTCCGGCTGGCCGACGGCCGGGAGCTGATCTACTACGACGCGGACGCCGTCAGGGACGGCGTCACGAGCGGCGACGCGGGCGGCGTCAGGGACGGCGTCACGGGTGGTGCCACGGACAGGGCCACCGGGGGCTCCCGCCGGGACGTCCCCGACACCCGGCCGCTCGATCCGGTGGCCACCGGCTCCGAGATCCGCCGGGACCCGCTGCTCGGGGAGTACGTCGCCGTCGCCTCGCACCGCCAGGGCCGTACGTACCACCCGCCGGCCGACGCCTGTCCGCTCTGCCCCTCGCGGGAGGGTCGGCCCAGTGAGATCCCGGCCGGCGACTACGACGTGGTGGTCTTCGAGAACCGCTTCCCCTCGCTCGCCGGTGACACCGGGCGCTGCGAGGTGGTCTGCTTCACCGCCGACCACGACGCCTCCTTCGCGGACCTCACCGAGGAGCGGGCCGCCCTGGTCCTGGAGGCGTGGACCGACCGCAGCGCCGAGCTGGCGAGGCTGCCGGAGGTGGCGCAGGTCTTCTGCTTCGAGAACCGGGGCGCCGAGATCGGTGTCACCCTGGGCCATCCGCACGGCCAGATCTACGCGTACCCCTTCGTCACCCCCCGGACCGAGGCGATGTGCCGGTCCGCCGCCGCCCACCGGGCGCGCACCGGCGGGAACCTCTTCGACGAGGTGGTGGCCCGGGAGCGGAAGGAGGCCGAACGGGTGGTTCTGGAGACCGACGAGTGGATCGCCTTCGTGCCGTACGCCGCCCACTGGCCGTACGAGGTGCATCTGCACCCCCGCCGCCGGGTGCCCGACCTGCCGGCCCTGGACCGCGCCGCCCGCGCCGAATTCCCGCGCGTCTACCTGGAGTTGCTGCGCCGCTTCGACCGGATCTTCGGTCCGGACCAGCCTCCCACCCCGTACATCGCCGGCTGGCACCAGGCCCCGCTGCGGGACCCGGAGCGCGAGGAGTTCGGACTCCATCTGGAACTTTTCACCGTCCGCCGTACGTCGGGCAAGCTGAAGTTCCTCGCGGGCTCCGAGTCCGGGATGGGCGTCTTCATCAACGACGTACCGCCGGAGGCCGCGGCCCGGCGACTGCGAGAGGTGGCAAGCGCATGAGGTACCTGGTGACCGGCGGGGCCGGCTATGTCGGCGGGGTGGTGGCCGCCCGGCTGCTGGCCGAGGGACACACGGTGACCGTGCTGGACGACCTCTCCACCGGCTTCCGGGAAGGGGTGCCGGAGGGTGCCGCCTTCATCGAGGGCCGGGTGCAGGACGCCGCCCGCCATCTGGACCCGTCCTATGACGCGGTGCTGCACTTCGCCGCGTACTCCCAGGTCGGGGAGTCGGTCGCGGACCCGGAGAAGTACTGGACCAACAATGTCGGCGGCACCCTCGACCTGCTCGCCGCGATGCGCGGGGCAGGGGTGCGCAGGCTGGTCTTCTCGTCCACCGCGGCCACCTACGGGGAGCCCGTCTCCGAGCGGATCACCGAGACCGACCCCACCGCGCCCACCAGCCCCTACGGCGCCACCAAGCTGGCCGTGGACCACATGATCGCGGGCGAGGCGGCCGCGCACGGACTGGCCGCCGTCTCGCTCCGGTACTTCAATGTGGCGGGCGCGTACGGGAGTTGCGGTGAGCGGCACGACCCGGAGTCCCATCTGATCCCGCTGGTCCTCCAGGTCGCCCTCGGCACCCGGGAGTCCATCTCCGTCTACGGCGACGACTACCCGACCCCGGACGGCACCTGCGTCCGCGACTACATCCATGTCGCGGACCTCGCCGACGCCCATCTGCTGGCCCTGAGGGCCCTGGAGGGCGGCGAGGTGCCGGCCGGCGAGCATCTGATCTGCAACCTGGGCAACGGCAACGGCTTCTCGGTCCGCGAGGTCGTGGAGACGGTCCGCGCGGTCACCGGTCACCCGGTCCCCGAGGCGGTCGCCGCCCGCCGCCCCGGCGACCCGGCGGTACTGGTCGCCTCCGCCGACCGGGCCCGCGCCCGGCTCGGCTGGAAGCCCACCCGGCCGGAGCTGGCCGGAATCGTGGCGGATGCCTGGGAGTTCGCCCGCGCCCGGGCCGCCGGGGCCGCGACCCGGGACGTCGCGGGGGCGGACGGCGGGGCCGCCGACCGGGCCGCCGGAGGGGCGGACGCATGAGCGGTACGGGCGCGGCGGCGGCACACCGGGGCGCGATCCCGGGTACGGACCCGGCCGCACCGCCGCCGGCCGCCGCTTCCGCCGCCGAACCGGCTGAGCCGCCGGCCGCCGAGGAGCGGGCGGAAGCGGTGGCGGCCCGGTTCCGGGAGCTGTACGGCGCCGCGCCCGAGGGAGTGTGGGCGGCGCCCGGCCGGGTCAACCTCATCGGTGAACACACCGACTACAACGAGGGGTTCGTCCTTCCGCTGGCCCTCCCGCACACCGTGGTGGCGGCCGTCTCCCGGCGCACCGACGGCCGGCTGCGCCTCCACTCCGCCGACACCGCCGACACGGACGGCACCGACGACACCGCCGACACCGCCGGCACCGCCGGCACGGACGGCGACGGGGTGCGGGAGACGACCGTCGCGGAGCTGGCGCCGCCCGGCGGCGGGCTCGGCTGGGCCGCCTATCCGGCCGGGGTCGTCTGGGCGCTGCGCGAGGCGGGCCACCCCGTGGCCGGTGGCGCCGACATCCATCTGGCGTCCACCGTGCCGACCGGCGCCGGGCTCTCCTCCTCGGCCGCGCTGGAGGTGGTCACCGCGCTGGCCCTGGACGAGCTCCACGGCCTGGACCTCGGGCGGAAGCGGCTGGCGCTGCTGGCCCAGCGCGCCGAGAACGACTTCGTGGGCGTCCCCTGCGGGGTGATGGACCAGATGGCCTCCGCCCGCGCCACCGAGGGCCACGCCCTCCACCTGGACACCCGCGACCTCGGCGTCCGGCAGATCCCGTTCGACGCGGCGGCGCACGGGCTGCGGCTGCTGATCGTGGACACCCGGGTACGGCACGCCCTCGGTGACGGCGCCTATGCCGACCGGCGCGCGGCGTGCGAGCGGGGCGCGCGGGAGCTGGGGGTGCGCACACTCCGCGAGGTGGCGTACGAGGGGCTCGCGGAGGCACTGGACCGGCTGGCCGATGCCACCGTGCGCTCCTGCGTCCGCCATGTGGTGTCGGACAACGAGCGGGTGCGGCGGGTGGCCGCGCTGCTGACGGCCGGCGACATCCGGGCGGTGGGCCCGGTGCTGACCGAGGGGCACGCCTCGCTCCGGGACGACCTCCGGGTCTCCTGCCCCGAACTGGACCTCGCCGTGACGGCCGCGACCGGCGCCGGGGCGCTGGGCGCCCGGATGACCGGCGGCGGCTTCGGCGGCTCGGCGGTGGTCCTGGTGGCGGAGGCGGACGCGGACCGGGTGGCGGCGGCGGTGACGGAGGCGTTCGCGTCCGCCGGACACACCGCGCCCCGGATCTTCCCCGCCGTACCCTCGCCGGGCGCCCGCCGCCTGGTCTGACGGCTGGCCTGACGGCTGGTCTGACGGCGCCCGGCGGCTGCCCGGTCCGACCCGGTGCGTCCCGGTCCGGCCCGGCGCGCGTACCGCTGCCGCCCGGTGGTACGGGGCGGGTCCCGGGCCGAGTTCCGGCGTTCGGGTCCCCGCGCGGGGCGCCCGGCCGTACCCTGGGCACGGCGCCGGTGGGGGCCGGTGCCGATCAGGGGGCGAGACAGCCGGGTACGACGTACGGCGCGGGGGCGGCACTCCCGCCCGGCGGCGGCCGCGGGGGACCGTGGCCCCGGCACCGGCGCCGTACCCGCCGCCGCTCCGCTTCCTTGACCCTTGGGAGTGTCCGTGGTCCGTATCCGGGTTCTGGTGGTGGACGACCACCGCATCTTCGCCGAGTCGCTCGCCGCCGCACTGGCCGCCGAGCCCGATGTGGAGGTGACGGCGGCCGGCAGCGGTCCGGCCGCGCTGCGCTGTCTGGAGCGGGCCGCCGCCGAGGGCCGCCGGGTGGACGTCCTGCTGGTCGACGCCGACCTGGGCGCCGCCGCGCCCGGCGCCATACCCGGGACCGCCGGTGTCCCCGGCGCCACCACCGGTACGGCTCCGGGCGCCGGGGACGGCATCGCGCTGGTCGCCGCCGTCCGGGAGGTCCGGCCCGAGGTGCGCCCGGTGGTGCTGGCCGCCCGGGACGACTGCCGGCGGGCGGCGGTGGCGCTCGGTGCCGGAGCGTGCGGCTGGGTGGCGAAGGACAGCTCGCTCCAGCGGCTGCTGGCGGTGATCCGGGGCGTGCTGCGCGACGAGACCCATCTGCCGCCCGCCCTGCTGACCGGGGTGCTGCGGGAGTTGACGGCCGCCCGGAACCGGCGCACCGAGAGCGAGGTGCTGGTCGAGTCGCTGACCCCGCGCGAACGGGAGGTGCTGGGCTGCATGGTGGCCGGGCTCGGCCGCAAGGCGGTGGCCGAGCGGCTCTATCTCTCCCCGCACACCGTGCGGACCCATATGCAGAACGTGCTGGGCAAGCTGGGCGTGCACTCCACCCTGGCGGCGGTGGCACTGGCCCGGCGGGCCGGCGTGGGCCCCGCACCGGCCGTCGCTCCGGCACCGGCCGCCGCTCCCGCCACGAGCGCGGCTTCCGTCACGAGCGCCGCCGTCCCGGCTCCCGCCGCGTCCGCCGGCCCGGTCCCGGCCACCACGGGCCGTGACGCCACGGCCGGCTCTCCGGCCGCCGCCGCTCCGGTCCGGTCCGCCGCCCGGTCCGCCGTTCCCGCGTTAGCCGGGGACGTTGTCGAACGGGGCGGTCAGCCGGCGTAGCAGGGCGGCCAGTTCGGCCCGCTGGGCGCCGGACAGCTCGGCCAGGATCGCCCGCTCCTGGGCCAGCAGCCCGGCGAGCGCCTGATCGGCCCGGTCGCGGCCCTCGGCGGTGAGCCGGACCAGCACCCCGCGCCGGTCGCTGGGGTCGGGGAGCCGTTCGACCAGGCCCTTCTTGGCGAGCCGGTCGATCCGGTTGGTCATCGTGCCGGAGGTGACCAGCGTCTGGGTGAGCAACTGACCGGGGGAGAGCTGATACGGCGCTCCCGCGCGGCGCAGCGAGGTGAGGACGTCGAACTCCCAGGGCTCCAGCTGGTGCTCCGCGAAGGCCAGCCGCCGGGCCCGGTCCAGGTGGCGGGCGAGCCGCGAGACCCGGCTGAGCACTTCGAGCGGCTCCACGTCGAGGTCCGGGCGCTCCCGGCGCCATGCTGAGACCAGACGGTCGACCTCGTCCTCCATGGCGATCAGTGTAGGCGATCTGTCGATGTAAAGTCTCTTGACGTCAAGATACTGTTCCCTTGACCACTGTCCGAATACCGCCCCCGCCGGTTGGGCAGGACGGGGCGGGGACATGATTCCGCTTCGGCACACCGTTCCAGCAAGGGGGCTTCGAACATGCATTCCGCACCAACGTCCGCACCGACGTGGGACCCGCAGCAGTATCTGCGCCACTCCACTCTCCGGACCCGGCCGTTCCTCGACCTGCTCGCCCGGATACCGGAGCTCCCGGCCACCGCCGCGGGGCGGCCCGCCCGGATCGCGGACATCGGCTGCGGCCCCGGCAATGTCACCGCCCTCCTCGCCGACCGCTGGCCCGACGCCCGGATCACCGGCTTCGACGTCTCGCCGGAGATGCTGGAACAGGCGGAGAAGCACCACGCGGGAACCACCCACGGCGGCGGCTGGCTGGACTTCCGCCCCGCCGACGCGGCGCACTGGAAGCCCGACGAGCCCTACGATCTGATCGTCTCCAACGCCGCCCTCCAGTGGGTGCCCGGCCACCCGGAGTCCTTCCCGGAGTGGATCGCCGGCCTCGCCCCCGGCGGCACCCTGGCCTTCCAGGTCCCCGGCAACTTCGTCTCCCCCAGCCACGCGCTGCTGGGCGAGCTGTGCGACACCCCGCGCTGGCGGGAGCGGCTGGGCGGCCGGGGGCGGCAGTTCGTCCATGTGCTGAGCCCGGCCGAGTACCTGGACCGGCTGGCCGCGCTGGGCTGCGACGCGGAGGCGTGGGAGACCACGTACAGCCAGCTGATGCACGGCCCGGACCCGGTGCTGGACTGGGTGAAGGGCACCGCTCTGCGCCCGGTGCTCACCGCGCTCGACGGCGACGACGAGGCCGTGGCCGCCTTTGTCACCGAATACCGCGACCTGCTGCGCCGGGCCTACCCGGCGGGGCCGCACGGCACGGTCTTCCCGTTCCGCCGGGTCTTCGCGGTCGCCCGCCGCCGCGACTGACCCGCCGCCGCGACTGACCCGCCGCCGCGACTGACCCGCGTCATGCCTGCCCCGCGCCGTGACTGACGCCCCGCTGTCGTGACTGATCCCCTGTCGTGACCGATCCGCTGTCGCGACTGACCCGCTGTCGTGACCGATCCGCTGTCGCGACTGACCCGCCGTCGTGAGTGACGCCCCGCTGCTGTGACCGATCCGCTGTCGCCGCCGGGCCGCCTTCGCCGCCGGCCCTCCGGAGGGGTGGGTGCCGGGCGGCGGGCGGAGGGCCCGGGCGGATGGGGAACCCGGGCCCGCGCCCCGCCCGTACCGGCCGTCGACCGGTACGGGCAGACAGCACCGGCCGTCACCGCGGGCCGTCGGTACCGGCCGTCAGGTCAGGCCGTCGCCGCGGGCCGCCGGTACCGGCCGTCAGTGCAGGCCGCGGTAGGTGTTCCAGCCGGTGCCCAGGCTCACCCGGGGGCTGAAGACGGCCGTGCCCGCGCCGCCGGTCGCGGTGTAGCGGTAGAGCGTGCCGCCCGGGGTGGCGGCGACCAGGTCCGCCCGGCCGTCGCCGGTGAGGTCGCCGGGCGCAGCCAGCTGGGCGTACGCCTGCCAGCCGGAGCCGATCAGCACCCGCGCCCGGAACGGCGCCGAGGCGCTGCCCGTACCGGCGTACAGATAGAGGGCGCCGCCGGGGGTGCGGGCCAGCAGGTCGTCCCGCCCGTCGCCGGTCATGTCCCCGGCGCCGACCAGCTTGTCGTACGCGTTCCACCCCGCGCCCAGCGCCACCCGCGAGCCCAGCCCCCGGCCGGTGCCGTCGCCCCGGTAGAGGTACAGCACCCCGCCGGAGGTGCGGGCCAGCAGATCACCCCGGCCGTCCCCGCTCAGATCGCCCGGTCCCACCAGGGCGGTGAACGCGCCCCAGCCGGAGCCCAGTTCGACCGGGCCCTCCGGGGTGTGCCGGTACAGCCGGCCCGCGTAGACCTCCAGCAGATCGGCGCGGCCGTCCCCGTCCAGCGAGGAGGTGTGGAGCACCTTCGCGCCCTGGAAGCCGCCCACGTCGCTGAGCTGGTAACGGGCGCTCAGCCTGCCGTTCTCGGCCGACCAGTACTCCCATAGAGTGCCCTTGGTGTCGAGACCGAGCAGCTCCTGCTTGCCGAAGTCCGGGTTGCCGCCCGTCCCTGCGAGCAGCGGCACGCTCCAGCCGGAGCCGAACCGGGTCGCCGCCGCCAGGGCGCCGTGGGTGGTGGCCCGGTAGGAGAGCAGGGTGCCGTCGAGCTTCCGCCCGATGAGGTCGGCGCGCCCGTCGCCGTCGAGGTCGTCGATGCTGAAGATCTGGTTGTAGACCCCCCAGCCGGTGCCGACCCGCACCCGCGCCCGGAACGGCGCCACCGGGTTCCCGGAGCCCGGGTAGAAGTAGAGCTCGCCCGCCGGGGTGCGGGCGTACAGGTCCGCGACCCCGTCGCCGTCGGAGTCCGGCACCCCGACCAGCTGGTCGTACGCCGCCCAGCCGGTGCCGAGCCGGACCCGGCCCGCGAACGGGTCGGTGAGCGAGGTCTTCCCCCGGTACAGATACAACTCGCCGCCCGGAGTGCGGGCCAGCAGGTCGTTCCGCCCGTCGCCGGTCAGGTCCCCGGGGACGACCACCTTGTTGTACGCCGCCCAGCCCCGCCCGGACCAGACCGCCGGGCCCGTCCCCGAGGTGCCCTGGGCGGTGTACGCGGAGAGCGTCCCGTCGAAGGAGACCGTCAGCAGATCCGGGTTGCCGTCGGCGTCCGGGTCGCCCAGCGGCACCACGTCCTTGAGCTGCTCGCCCGGCCGGCTCCGCAGCGCGAACTCCGGGTTCTCCGGCCGGTCCGAGAGCACCGACCGGTACACCCCGTCGAAGCCCCGGTACAGGCCCTCGCTGAAGCCGTCACCGGTGAGGTCGAAGCGCGGCTTCGGCACGGCGGCGGCCCCGGTGCGGCCGGCCTTCCGGTCCTCGGCGGCGGCCCCGGTACGCGCCGCCGCCCGCTCCTTGAGCAGCCCGGCCGACGGGGTCAGCCGGGGTGCGGCGGCGGGCGGCGCGACCCGCTCCCGCAGGGCGCGTCCGGGCGCCGGGTGGTCCTCCGCCGTCGCGGGCGGGGCCAGCAGGGCGCCGGCGGCGAGCACCAGCGCGGTGCAGGCGGCGAGCCGCACCCGGCGGGTGCGGCCGGCGGCGGGCCGGGTGCGGGCAGGGCCGAACGATTCCAGGTAAGACAAGATCCCCCCACGGAAGCGATGGAACCGGGCCGGAGAGGTCCGCCCGCCGCGCGCCCCCATCCCCGTACGGCGGCCGTACGGCGAAGTGATGCGAAGGGCGCCGTGCGAGGCCGTACGGAGCGGTGCGGGAACTGCGGAGGTACGCAGCAGGTACGCAGGTGCAGAGACAGACAGATACGCAGGTGCAGAGACACGCAGAATCAGAGACACGCAGATTCGGAGGTACGGAGGTACGGCGGTACAGCCGTGCGGTGCGGGGCGGACCGAGCCCGGTGAGCCGGGAGCCTACCGCCGGACACGGACAGGAGTGGAGGAAAAAGCGAAGATCACGCGCGTCAGCTCTTGCGGTGCCCTATCAGCCGCGGCTTCGCCTCCAGGCCGTCCAGCCCGTGCCAGGCGAGATTGACCAGGTGGGCGGCCACCTCGGCCTTCTTCGGGCGGCGGGCGTCCAGCCACCACTGGCCGGTCAGTGCCACCATGCCCACCAGCGCCTGGGCGTAGAGCGGCGCCAGCTTGGGGTCGAAGCCCCGGGCCTTGAACTCCAGGCCCAGGATGTCCTCCACCTGCGTGGCGATGTCGGAGATCAGCGAGGCGAAGGTCCCGGTGGACTGGGCCACCGGGGAGTCCCGGACCAGGATGCGGAAGCCGTCGGTGTACGCCTCGATGTAGTCGAGCAACGCGAACGCCGCCTGCTCCAGCAGCTCCCGGGGGTGCCCGGCGGTCAGCGCGCCCGTCACCATGTCGAGCAGCTGGCGCATCTCCCGGTCGACCACGACCGCGTACAGCCCCTCCTTGCCGCCGAAGTGCTCGTAGACCACCGGCTTGGAGACCCCGGCCTTGGCCGCGATCTCCTCCACCGAGGTGCCCTCGAAGCCGCGCTGGGCGAAGAGCGTGCGACCGATGTCGAGCAGCTGCTGCCGGCGTTCCGCACCGGTCATCCGGACCCGGCGCCCGCGCCTCGGCTTGTCACTGCCACTGTTGGTGTTGCTTGCATCGATCGCCACGCCGTCCATCATGCCGCGTCGGCGGACCGGCTCCCGCGCCGGGCGGATCCCGGGTCACCGGCCTCCGCCCGCCTGGCGTCCAGCCGGGAGGCCGTCGGCCAGCGCACGTCGTACGCCCAGCCCAGCTTCTCGAACCAGCGGATCAGCCGTGCCGAGGAGTCCAGCTGCCCGCGCATCACCCCGTGCCGGGCCGAGGTCGGGTCGGCGTGGTGGAGGTTGTGCCAGGACTCGCCGCAGGAGAGCACCGCCAGCCACCAGACGTTGCCCGACCGGTCCCGGGACTTGAACGGCCGCTTGCCGACCGCGTGGCAGATGGAGTTGATCGACCAGGTGACGTGGTGGAGCAGGGCGACCCGGACCAGCGAGCCCCAGAAGAACGCGGTGAACGCGCCCCACCAGGACATGGTCACCAGCCCGCCGACCAGCGGCGGCAGCGCCAGCGACACGACGGTCCACAGCACGAACTGCCGGGAGACCGCCCGCAGCGCCGGGTCCTTGATCAGATCGGGCGCGTACTTCTGCTGCGGGGTCTGCTCCTCGTCGAACATCCAGCCGATGTGCGCCCACCACAGGCCCTTGAGCAGCGCCGGTACGGTCTCCCCGAACCGCCAGGGGGAGTGCGGGTCGCCCTCGGCGTCGGAGAACTTGTGGTGCTTGCGGTGGTCGGCCACCCAGCGCACCAGCGGCCCCTCCACCGCCAGCGAGCCCATCACCGCGAGGGCGATCCGGAGCGGGCGCTTCGCCTTGAACGAGCCATGGGTGAAGTAGCGGTGGAAGCCGATGGTGATCCCGTGGCAGCCGATGTAGTACATCGCCACCAGCAGTCCCAGGTCGAGCCAGCTCACCCCCCAGCCCCAGGCCAGCGGCACCGCCGCCAGCAGGGCGAGGAACGGCACCGTGATGAACAGCAGCAGCGCCACCTGTTCGAGTGAGCGCTTGCTGTCCCCGCCGAGCGTGGCGGACGGCAGCCCGGGGGCGGCTCCGGCGGTCCCGGCGCTGCCGGCGGGGTCGTCGAGCACCTCGGGGGTCATGGTCATGGATTTCCTCTGGGGGTGAGGGGCACATGGACGGCCTGGTCACGGTCGCGGTCACGATCGCCGGGCCAGGGGCGCGATCGCTGGTCGGGGCGTGGTCACCGGACCCGCGCCACCGGACCCGGGGCCCGCGCCCCGGATCCCGGACTCCCGGCCCGGCGCTCCCGGGTCCGGTACTCCCTGGCCCGGTACTTCCCGGCCCCGGACCCGGTCCCGTGTTCCTGCGGCTTCTGCGGTTCCTGCGGCTCTTCTGCGGTCTCTGCGGTCTCCACAGTTCCTACGGTTCCGTAACCTACGGCTTCGTAAGTATGGCAGTGCCCCGGCGCGCGGCAAGGGGGTCGGCCGGGGCGCGGCGCGAAGCCGGGGGGCGAAGCGGGGCGAAGCCGGACTCCGGGCGCCGGGGGAAGCCCGGCCCGCGACGGAGGGGCGCCGCCGGGGCCCGGCCCGGCTGCCGGGGCGCCGCGGCCCAGGTCCGGGGCACGGCCCCGGGAAACCCCGGCCCGGCCCCGGGGCGCCGCCCCCCGGGGAAAACCGGGAAGCGGCCGGGAGAAAATGCCGGGAAGCTGACACCTATCCTGGGAGGCGTCGGACAGCGCGGTCCGCCAGCCTCCAGTACCCCTCCAGACGTGCTTCAACATCGCTAGGAGCCGCACCTGTGAGCAGTGCCGACCAGACCCCAACCGCCAGCGCCGAGCTGCGTGCCGACATCCGCCGACTGGGCGATCTGCTCGGGGAGACGCTCGTCCGCCAGGAGGGGCCCGAGCTCCTCGAACTCGTCGAGAAGGTGCGCCACCTCACCCGGGAGGACGGTGAGGCCGCCGCCGCGCTGCTGGGCGACACCGACCTGGAGACCGCCGGGCGGCTCGTACGGGCGTTCTCTACTTACTTCCATCTGGCGAACGTCACCGAGCAGGTGCACCGCGGCAAGGAGCTCCGCGAGCGACGCGCCGCCGAGGGCGGACTGCTCGCCCGGACGGCCGACATGCTCAAGGACGGCGACCCCGACCACGTCCGGGACGCCGTGCGGAACCTCAACGTCCGGCCGGTCTTCACCGCCCACCCCACCGAGGCCGCCCGCCGCTCCGTCCTCAACAAGCTCCGCCGGGTCGCGGAACTCCTGGAAGCCCCGGTCAACCCCTCCGACCGGCGCCGCCACGACCTCCGCCTCGCCGAGTGCATCGACCTCATCTGGCAGACCGACGAGCTCCGGGTGGTCCGCCCCGAGCCCGCCGACGAGGCCCGCAACGCCATCTACTACCTGGACGAGCTGCACGCCGACGCCGTCGGGGACGTCCTGGAGGACCTCGCCGCCGAGCTCGAACGCGTCGGCCACGAGCTGCCCGCCGGCACCCGGCCCCTCACCTTCGGCACCTGGATCGGCGGCGACCGGGACGGCAACCCCAACGTCACGCCCGCCGTCACCTGGGACGTCCTGATCCTCCAGCACGAGCACGGCATCACCGACGCCATCGAGCTGATCGACCACCTCCGCGCCCAGCTCTCCAACTCCATCCGCTACGCCGGCGCAACCCCCGAGCTGCTCGAATCCCTCCAGCGGGACCTGGACCGGCTCCCCGAGATCAGCCCCCGCTACAAGCGGCTCAACGCCGAGGAGCCCTACCGGCTCAAGGCCACCTGCGTCCGCCAGAAGCTCGTCAACACCCGCGACCGGCTCGCCAAGGGCACCCCCCACCAGGACGGCCGCGACTACCTCGGCACCGCCGGGCTGCTCCAGGATCTCCAGCTCATCCAGACCTCGCTCCGCGCCCACCGGGGCGGCCTCTTCGCGGACGGCCGGCTCGACCGCACCGTCCGCACCCTCGCCGCCTTCGGCCTCCAGCTCGCCACCATGGACGTCCGCGAACACGCCGACGCCCACCACCACGCCCTCGGCCAGCTCTTCGACCGGCTCGGCGAGGAGTCCTGGCGGTACGCCGACATGCCTCGCGAGTACCGGCAGAAGCTGCTCGCCAAGGAGCTGCGCTCCCGCCGCCCGCTCGCCCCGACCCCCGCCCCGCTGGACGCGGCCGGCGAGAAGACCCTCGGCGTCTTCCACACGGTCAAGGAGGCGTTCGAGCGGTTCGGCCCCGAGGTCATCGAGTCCTACATCATCTCGATGTGCCAGGGCGCCGACGACGTCTTCGCCGCCGCCGTCCTCGCCCGCGAGGCCGGCCTGATCGACCTGCACGCCGGCTGGGCCAAGATCGGCATCGTCCCGCTCCTGGAGACCACCGACGAGCTCAAGGCCGCCGACGTCATCCTCGACGGCATGCTGGCCGACCCCTCCTACCGCCGGCTGGTCGCGCTCCGGGGCGACGTCCAGGAAGTGATGCTCGGCTACTCCGACTCGTCCAAGTTCGGCGGCATCACCACCTCTCAGTGGGAGATCCACCGCGCCCAGCGCCGGCTGCGCGACGTGGCCCACCGCTACGGCGTACGGCTCCGCCTCTTCCACGGCCGGGGCGGCACCGTCGGCCGGGGCGGCGGCCCCTCGCACGACGCCATCCTCGCCCAGCCCTGGGGCACCCTGGAGGGCGAGATCAAGGTCACCGAGCAGGGCGAGGTCATCTCCGACAAGTACCTCATCCCGTCCCTGGCCCGGGAGAACCTCGAACTCACCGTCGCCGCCACCCTCCAGGCGTCCGCCCTGCACACCGCGCCCCGCCAGTCCGACGAGGCCCTGGCCCGCTGGGACGCGGCCATGGACACCGTCTCGGACGCCGCCCACCAGGCGTACCGGAAGCTGGTCGAGGACCCGGACCTGCCCGGATACTTCTTCGCCTCCACCCCCGTCGACCAACTCGCCGAACTCCACCTCGGCTCCCGGCCCTCCCGCCGCCCCGACTCGGGCGCGGGACTCGACGGACTGCGCGCCATCCCCTGGGTCTTCGGCTGGACCCAGTCCCGGCAGATCGTCCCCGGCTGGTTCGGTGTCGGCTCCGGCCTCAAGGCGCTGCGCGAGACCGGACTCGACGCGGTGCTGGACGAGATGCACGAGCACTGGCACTTCTTCCGCAACTTCATCTCCAACGTCGAGATGACCCTCGCCAAGACGGATCTGCGGATCGCCCGCCACTACGTCGAGACCCTCGTCCCGGAGAACCTGCGGCACGTCTTCGCCACCATCGAGGCCGAGCACGAGCTCACCGTCTCCGAGGTGCTCCGCATCACCGGCGGCAAGGAACTGCTCGGCTCCCACCCGGCGCTCCAGCAGACCTTCGCCATCCGCGACGCCTATCTGGACCCGATCTCCTACCTCCAGGTCGCCCTGCTGGCCCGCCAGCGCCGCACCGCCGAGGCCGAGGAGGACCCCGACCCGCAGCTCTCCCGGGCCCTGCTGCTCACCGTCAACGGTGTGGCGGCCGGCCTCCGCAACACCGGCTGAGGCCCGGCGCCCCCGCTCTCACGGCGAAGGGGGCGCCCGCTCACGACGAAGGGGGCGCCCGGCAGCTCATGCCGGGCGCCCCCTTCGCGCTCACCATCGCCGGACGGCCGACGGAGACAACCGGCGGACGGCCGGTGGACGACCGGGCGCGGTCGGGCCGGGGCCGGCCGGGCAGCCGACCAGCCGGTCGGCCGGACGACCAGCCGGTCCGACGACCGGCCGAGTCGGCGGGTCAGACGATCAGAAACGTCCCCACCAGCAGTGCCGCGCCCGACAGCGCCGAGATCCAGGCCGCCCGGGTCAGCCGCAGTCCGCCCGCGAGCACCGGGGCCGCCAGCAGCAGCGCCCCGCCCAGCGGCAGCCAGGCGTGCAGCCCGCCCGCCCATCCGGCGCGGACCGTCTCCCGGGTGCCCGGCTTCACCACCACCGGGTACGACTCGCCCTTCACCACCGCCACCGAACGGTCGATGGTCAGATCCGTCCGCACCCCGGCGGGGCCGTCCGGGTCGAACCGGCCGGTGCATATCTCCGCACCGCACCCGGTGACCGTCAGCACCCCGTGCTCGCGCCCCTTCGACAGCAGCACATGCTGTGCCGTCCCCCAGGACGCCCACACCCCCGCCACCACCAGCACCAGCGTGACCAGCGTCATCGCGACGATCCGGGCCCAGGGAAGGACGGAGAACTTCCGCTTCTTGCTCATGGGCCCGGATACTCGATGATCTGACCGCACGCGGTCAATCCGAGCGGGCGCCGGGCGCGGGCCGGGCGCGGGCCGGGCGGGGGCCGCTCAGGAGTTGTACGCCGACTGGGCGCGCTCCAGGCCCTCGGTCACCAGGCACTCCACCGCGTCGGCCGTCCGGTCGACGAAGTACTCCAGCTCCTTGCGCTCGGCCGAGGAGAAGTCCTTGAGCACGAAGTCCGCCACCTGCATCCGGCCCGGCGGACGCCCGATCCCGAACCGCACCCGGTGGTACTCCGGGCCCATCGCCTTGGTCATCGACTTCAGCCCGTTGTGCCCGTTGTCGCCGCCGCCCAGCTTCAGCCGCAGCGTCCCGTAGTCGATGTCCAGCTCGTCATGGACCGCCACCACCTGGGCGGTGGGCACCTTGTAGAAGTCGCGCAGCGCCGTGACCGGGCCGCCCGAGAGGTTCATGTACGACATCGGCTTGGCCAGGATCACCCGCCGGTTCGCCGGTCCGGGCGGGCCGATGCGGCCCTCCACCACCTGCGCCTGCGCCTTCTGGGCCCGCTTGAACTTCCCGCCGATCCGGGCCGCGAGCAGCTCGGCCACCATGAACCCGACATTGTGCCGGTTGCCCGCGTACTCCGGGCCGGGGTTGCCCAGCCCCACGACCAGCCAGGGCGCACCGGTGTCCGTCGTCATGTCCCCTCAGTCTCCTCGGCCAGTACTACAGAAATGCGGTGAAGCGGAACGGAGCAGCCAAAAAGAGGGGGTGGCGGGCCGTGGCCCACCACCCCGTCGCAGACACCCGCACCACCGCGGTGACGTCGATACGACCGTCACACCGGTGCGGCTGTCATGCCGGTACGGCTCAGGCCTCGGCGGCCTCGTCGCCCTCGGCCTCGGTCTCCTCGGCGGCCGGCTCCTCGGCCTGCGCGGCCAGGACCTGGAGGACCACCGCGTCCTCCTCGACGGCCAGCGAGACGCCCGACGGCAGCGAGATGTCCTTGGCGTGGACGGAGGCACCGGCCTCCAGGCCCTCCACGGAGACGGAGAGGGACTCGGGGATGTGGGTGGCCTCGGCCTCGACCGGCAGCGCGTTGAGGACGTGCTCCAGCAGGTAGCCGCCCGGGGCCAGCTCGCCCTCGGCCTCGACCGGGACCTCGACGGTGACCTTCTCGCCGCGCTTCACCAGCAGCAGGTCGACGTGCTCCAGGAAGCCCTTCAGCGGGTCGCGCTGCACGGACTTCGGGATGGCCAGCTCGTTGGTCTTGCCGTCGATGTCCAGGGAGATCAGGACGTTCGGGGTACGCAGCGCCAGCAGCAGGGCGTGACCCGGCAGGGTCAGGTGCTGGGGCTCGGAGCCGTGGCCGTACAGCACACCGGGAACCTGGTCGGCACGGCGGATGCGGCGGGCGGCACCCTTACCGAACTCGGTACGGGTCTGGGCGGTGATCTTCACCTCGGACATGGGCACTCCTCGTCAGCGGAAGCGAAAGTCGGAAACGGTCGCGGTCACCCGGCCACGACTGGACTTGGCCTGCTACGAAGAGCGCGTCGATAACGGACCGCCGCACCCATCGGTGCGGCCTCCCTCGCCGAGCAACTGCAACAGTCTACGCACGCCCGGCCGTCCGCCCAAGTCGATCACCCGGACCGGTGCCGGAGCGGGGAACGGGGCGGGGAGCCGGGCCGCGAACGGGACCCGGGCGGGGACGTGAACGGGACGGGAACGAGAGCGCGAACGGGACCCGAGCGGGGCCGTGAACGGGACGGAAACGGGAGACAGGAGCGGGGACGCGAGCGGGGGCCGCTCCCCGAAGGGAACGGCCCCCGCTCACGTACGGTCGGCCCGGCCTCCGGAGCCCCTCGGGTCCGCGCCGGAGCCGGGGCCGGAGTCGGAGTCGCTCAGCCCTGCTCCTCGAAGAGGCTGGTCACCGAACCGTCCTCGAACACCTCGCGCACGGCGCGCGCGATCGTCGGGGCGATCGACAGCACCGTGATCTTCTCCAGCTCCAGCTCACCCGGGGTCGGCAGGGTGTTGGTCAGCACGAACTCGCTCACCTTGGAGTTCTTCAGCCGGTCGGCCGCCGGGCCGGAGAGAATGCCGTGCGTCGCCGTCACGATCACGTCCTCCGCGCCGTGCGCGAAGAGCGCGTCGGCGGCGGCGCAGATGGTGCCACCGGTGTCGATCATGTCGTCCACCAGGACGCACACCCGGCCCTCGACCTCACCGACGACCTCGTGCACCGTCACCTGGTTGGCGACGTCCTTGTCGCGTCGCTTGTGGACGATCGCCAGCGGCGCGTCCAGCCGGTCGCACCAGCGGTCCGCGACCCGCACCCGGCCCGCGTCCGGGGAGACCACGGTCAGCTTGTTCCGGTCGACCTTGGCGCCCACGTAGTCGGCCAGCACCGGCAGCGCCGACAGGTGATCCACCGGGCCGTCGAAGAAGCCCTGGATCTGGTCGGTGTGCAGATCGACCGTGAGGATCCGGTCCGCGCCCGAGCACTTCAGCAGGTCCGCGATGAGCCGGGCCGAGATCGGCTCCCGGCCGCGGTGCTTCTTGTCCTGCCGGGCGTAGCCGTACGACGGGATGATCACGGTGATGCTCCGCGCGGAGGCCCGCTTCAGAGCGTCGATCATGATCAGCTGCTCCATGATCCACTTGTTGATGGGAGCCGTGTGGCTCTGCATCAGGAAGCAGTCGGCGCCGCGCGCCGACTCCTGGAAGCGGACGTAGATCTCGCCGTTGGCGAAGTCGAAAGCCTTCGTCGGCACCAGGCCGACTCCCAGCTGGTGCGCGACCTCCTCGGCCAGCTCGGGGTGGGCGCGGCCGGAGAAGAGCATCAGCTTCTTCTCGCCGGTCGTCTTGATCCCGGTCACAGCACTGTCTCCTCAGACGTGTTCCCTGGCCGCGGACCACCGACGCGCGAGCCAGCCGAATTTATGTGCATGTATCACGGTACGCCGAGAAAGGCGCGCCTGTTTCCGGTCAGCCCTCTCCACCGGACCGCCGCTCGGCCTCGGCGGCGGCCTGCGCCGCCGCGCTCCCCGGGCGCTTCCGGGCCACCCAACCCTCGATATTCCGCTGCTGACCACGGGCCACGGCCAGCGAACCGGCCGGCACATCCTTGGTGATCACCGAGCCGGCGGCGGTGTAGGCACCGTCCCCGACCGTGACAGGAGCCACAAACATGTTGTCCGAGCCGGTCTTGCAGTGCGACCCGATCGTGGTGTGGTGCTTGCTCTCGCCGTCGTAGTTCACGAACACGCTCGCCGCGCCGATGTTGGTGTACTCACCGATCGTCGCGTCCCCGACGTACGACAGATGCGGCACCTTGGTGCCCTCACCGATCGACGCGTTCTTCATCTCGACGTACGTCCCCGCCTTGGCCCTGGCGCCCAGCCGGGTGCCCGGCCGGAGGTACGCGAACGGCCCCACCGACGCCGACTCGCCCACCTCGGCGCTGTCCGCCACCGTGTTGTCCACCCGCGCGCCCCGGCCCACCGTGGTGTCCCGCAGCCGCGTGTTCGGACCCACCTCGGCGTCCTCCGCGATGTGCGTCGCGCCCAGCAGCTGCGTACCCGGGTGGATCACCGCGTCCCGCTCGAACGTCACCGTCACGTCCACCAGCACCGAGGCCGGGTCCACCACCGTGACACCGGCCGTCATCGCTGCCTCCAGCAGCCGCCGGTTCAGCAGCGCCCGCGCCTCGGCCAGCTGCACCCGGTTGTTGATCCCCAGGATCTCCCGGTGGTCCGCCGCCACCGACGCGCCCACCCGGTGTCCCGCCTCGCGCAGGATCCCGAGCACATCGGTGAGGTACTCCTCGCCCTGGCTGTTGTCCGTCCGCACCTTGCCCAGCGCGTCCGCCAGCAGCTTGCCGTCGAACGCGAACACCCCCGAGTTGATCTCCCGGATGCCGCGCTGCGCCTCGGTGGCGTCCTTGTGCTCGACGATGGCGGTCACCGCGCCGGTCGCCTCGTCCCGCACGATCCGGCCGTACCCGGTCGCGTCCGGCACCTCGGCCGTCAGCACCGTCACCGCGTTCCCGTCGGCGGAGTGCGTACCGGCCAGCGCGGCCAGCGTCCCGCCGGACAGCAGCGGGGTGTCGCCGCACACCACGACGACCGTGCCGCCCAGCGCCCCGGCGCCCAGCTCCTCCAGCGCCATCCGCACCGCGTGCCCGGTGCCGTTCTGCTCGTACTGCACCGCGGTGCGGGTGCCCGCGTAGTGCTCGTCCAGATGCGCGGTCACCTGCTCCCGGGCGTGCCCGACGACGACGCAGAGGTGCTCCGGGTCCAGCTCGCGGGCGGCGGAGACGACATGTCCGACGAGCGACCGCCCGCAGATCTCGTGCAGGACCTTGGGGGTCTTCGACTTCATGCGGGTGCCCTCACCCGCTGCGAGGACGACGACGGCGGCCGGGCGTGTGGCGCTCACGGGAATGCCCTTCGGCTTTCGGGTGGGGTGGACACCCGCAGGATACCTAGGGGTTTCCGAGCCGAAACGGGGGCGGGGGCCACCTGCGGGAAGGCCCGAGGCGGGCGGGGGCCTTCCGGGGGGAGCGGAGAGGTGCGCGCGCGGCTCCGCCGGCTGGATTCGAACCAGCGTCTCAAGGTTCCAAAGACCTGCGGGATGCCACTACCCCACGGCGGATCACTGCCTCAGACCATACCCGAGCCTGACTTGTGCTTCGGCGGCGATTCCGTGCCAGCTCCCTTCGATACGGCGGTAGAGGTCGGCGGCGCGCAGCACCCCGATCACCAGGCAGCCGTGATAGCCCTCGCCCACATTCTTCCGCCTGGTCTTCGGGTTGTGCTTCTTGAGCGTCGTCTTCCCGAGGGCCTCCGGACCGATTCCCGCCAGCGCGGACCAGTACCGCTCGGCGCCGGTCACATCGGCCGACTCGAGGATCATCACCCGGAGCCGCAGTCTTTCCCGCTCCACGCCGAGCAGATCGAGCCAGGCGAGAAAGGTGAGGACCATGTCGGGGTCGCTGTTCACGAAGACCACCGACTCGCGGCGGTCGTACGACTTGTCCTTGGCGCCCTCCGCCCAATAGAGCCCCACTCCGACGAGGAACAGCTCCCGGTCGGTCAGCCGGCCGACGGCCTCCCGGGCGGCCGCCTTCGCACGTCGGCGCTCGGCGCCCCGCACCTCCCTCTCGTGCTCCCAGCGCTTGCGACCGGCCAGACGTGCCTGTTCGTCGGGCGGACGCCGGGCGGGCTTGGGCAGGTCCCGCACCCAGAGCGAGATGGAGCTGGTCGAGCACCCCAGCTCGGCCTGGATCCGGTCGTAGGTCATGCCCTGGAGGCGCAGCTCGCGCGCCCGGGCACGGAGGTCGTCCTTGGCGTTGGGGCGCCTGGTCCAGTCCGGCGGCGGCTCGCCCTTCACCAGGCGCTGGAGGAGGTCGTGGTTGTGGACGCCCAGCCGGTCGCGGATCTGGCGCAGGCTGAGCCCCGACCGCCGGAGGGCGACGGCCTGGCTGCGCAGGCTCTCGAAATCGGCGTACTTCTCGTGAACCTTGCTGCGAACGGAGGTCATAGAGGAGAGCTTCGGGCGGAATGCGTGATTCCTGGTCGAAATGGTGAGCGATTCATTTGTTCGGGTGAAGAAGGGGTGCTTTCGCTGGTCAAGGGTGGGGACGTGTGCTGATCGCCCCGTTCGGAAATCGGGTGGCGGGCGACCGTAGGCTGGGAGGCATGAGCACTACGGGGGCCCATCGGGCAGCTCCGGGCCGGGAGGTCCGGGGCTGGTGGTGGTGGGAGCGGCGGCGGGGCGCCGTGCTGGATGTGACGCTCGGGCTGCTGTCGGCGGCCGAGTGCGCGGCGGAGGGGCCGGGGTTCGCGGACGCGGCGGGGCTGCCGGTGCCGGTGGGGGTGCTGTTCGGCCTGGTGGCCGGGGCGGTCCTGGTGGTGCGGCGGCGGTGGCCGGTCCTGGTGGTGCTGGTCTCGGTGGCGATCACGCCCGCCGAGATGGGCTATCTGATGTCCTTCGTCGGCCTCTACACGCTGGCCGCCTGCGAGGTGCCCCGGCGGATCATCGGGGCGCTGGCGGGCATGTCGTTCGTCGCGTTCTTCCTGGTGACGTTCCTGCGGGTGCGGCAGGACGTGGCGTCGGCGGACCTGGATCCATGGCCCTGGTACGTCCCGGTGATGGCCCTCCTGGTGTCGCTGGGCCTGAACGCGCCGCCGCTCCTCTCCGGCCTCTACATAGGGGCCCGCCGCCGGCTGCTGGACAGTCTGCGGGAGCGGGCGGACAGCCTGGAGCAGGAGCTGTCGCTGCTGGCCGACCGGGCGGAGCAGCGGGCGCGGATGGCGCGGCAGGAGGAGCGGACCCGGATCGCCCGGGAGATGCACGACGTGGTGGCGCACCGGGTGAGCCTGATGGTGGTGCACGCGGCGGCCCTCCAGGCGGTGGCGCTGAAGGACCCGCAGAAGGCGGCGCGGAACGCGGCGCTGGTCGGGGACATGGGCCGGCAGGCGCTGACCGAGTTGCGGGAGATGCTGGGCGTGCTGCGGACGGCGGAGCCGGAGCCGGGTGCCGGGCCGGCCGGGCCGGGTCTCCGGGCCTCCGCTCCGGCCGGCGGCCCGCCGCCGGGAGCCGGGGGAGCGGCGGCGGCCGGGGCGCCGGGGGCAGCGGGTCCCGGGCCGGTGGTGGCGGTGGCGGCGGGCCGGGCGGTTACGACCCCGACCCCGATCGACACGGCGGAGGACGGGCCGTGCCTGGACGAGCTGCCGGATCTGGTGGAGCAGTCGCGGCAGGCGGGCATGGCGGTGGAGCTGCGGGTGAGCGGTGCGGTGCGGCCGTACGCGCCGGCGGTGGAGCGGACGGCGTACCGGGTGGTGCAGGAGGCGCTGACCAACGTCCACAAGCACGCGGCCGGCGCCGCGGTGGTGGTCCGGCTGGCACACCGGGAGGCCGAGGTGGCCATGCAGGTGCAGAACGGTCCCTCGGACGGCGCGGCGGCGGACGCGGGACTGCCGAGCGGCGGCAACGGCCTGCTCGGCATGCGGGAGCGGGTGACCGGCCTGGGCGGGGTCTTCGTGTCCGGGCCGACGGACGAGGGCGGTTTCCGGGTCTCGGCGGTGCTCCCGGTCGGCTCCTGAGCCGGGACACGCGGTGCTCCGGGTCGGTTCCTGGCCTCGGGCACGCGGTGCTCCCGGTCGGTTCCTGAGCCGGGACACGCGCTGCCCCCGGCTCCCGGTCGGTTCCTGGCCTCGGGCACGCGGTCCTCCCGGTCGGCTCCTGAGCCGGGACACGCGGTGCTCCCGGTCGGCTCCGTCGGCTCCCGAGGACCGGGACCGGCCCCGTACCCCGGCGGGGAGCCCGGAGGATCCCGTACCCCCTGAAATCCGGAAACCGTGAAACGGGCCGGTTCAGGGGGAGGCGAGGCGGGTGGGCTGGATGCCGGTGACCAGTGCGGTGAGGGCGTGGTCGACGGTCGGCCCGAGGTACCAGTCGCCGGCGTGGTCCAGGCTGTAGACCCGGCCCCGGGCGTCGATGGCGAGCACCGCCCCGCTGTGGGTCTCCTCGCCGATCGGCGCGGTCTCGGTGTCCAGGGCACGCCCCAGGTCGGCCAGGCTGCGGGCGAGGTGGAGCCCGGCGAGCGGGTCCAGGTGCAGCGGGGCCGGGGCGATCTGGCGGCCCGGGCCCGGCGGGGTGACCCGGAGCCCGCCGAACTCGGCCCACGCCTCCACGGCGGCCGGGAAGACGCTGTGCCGGTGCCCGGCCGGTGAGGTGTGGGCGCGCAGGGTGTCGGCCCACTGCTCGGCCTGGCGCATGTCCCAGCGGCCGGGCTGCCAGCCGGCTTCGCGCAGCGCGGCGTCCACGTTGACGGGGAAGCGCGTGGTGTTGAGGTCGGGCATGGGGAGCGGGGTCAGCCCTTCTGGGCGGTCGGGTCGACGGGGCGTACGCCGAAGTGGGCGAGGAGCGCGGCGCAGGAGCGGCAGGGGGCGGCGTAGCTGCCGTGCAGCGGGTCGCCGTCCTCGCGGATGCGGCGGCTGGTGAGCTTGGCGTTCTTCAGGAAACGGCGGGCCTCGCCGGCGGTGAGCGGTTTTCGCCGGGCCCGTTTGGAGCGGCCGGCCTCGGCCGCGGCGAGGTGGCGGGAGAGCAGGATCGCCTCGGGACAGCGGCCGGTGAAACGTTCGCGCTGGCCGCTGGTGAGGGTGTCCAGGAAGTCCTGCACCAGCGGGTGCAGGACGGGCGGCCGTTCGCTGCGGCCGGCCGTGCAGGTGAGGGTCTCGCCGCGCACGGAGAGTGCCGCCCCGATGGTGGGCAGGATGCCGTCCCGGCGGTGGCGCGGGACGGGTGCGCGGCCGGGGTCGCTGCTGCCCCAGCTCAGTCGTGGATCGCCGGTGGCCGGTGTCGTGGCTGGTCGTGCGGTGGTCATGGTGCGGTCGTCCCCTCTTGCGCAATCCCCCCAGTTGCGTGGGACAGCCTGCCAAATGGGTGAGCGAATGGGGAAGCTGGGGCGCGGAAAGACACCGGTACGCGTATGTCGGTCATGTCGTGGTGACGGCTGGTCATCCTGGGGTGTCGCCGTTCACCGTGGTCACCGGTGCCGTGACCGGGTTCCCCCGGATGGCCCACCGCTTAGGCTGTGCGGAACCAGCGAGCACGCAGCAGGGGGCTACCGCCATGACGACAGGTCGGCTCGGGCACGCCGCGCCACCGAACGCGGCCTACGCCGGGCAGGTCGTGCACTTCCCGGACCCGGTCCGGGCCGCCCGGCACCCGCACGGGGTGCGGATGGACGGCGACGGCCACCCGGACTTCTCGCCGTACGCGCGGGCCGCCGCCGAGATCGCCGAGCCGCCGGAAGGATTCGGCGTGGACGAGCTGCGGCTGACGGACTATGTCTCCGCCAACGCCGCCCTGCACGCGGCCGGCCATGAACTCTGGGACACCCTCGGCCCGGTGGCGACCCCGCACGGCTGGACCTGGCACCACGTGGCCGGCACCCGGCGGATGGAGCTGGTGCCGGTGGAGGTGAAGGCGCTGCTGCGGCACCACGCGGGCCTGACGACCACCCCGGTGGACCTGGAGAAGCGGGGCACCCGGCCGCTCCAGGAGGCGCGCCCGGCGCACTTCGCGGTGCCGAAGGGCGACCCGGCGGTCCCCGAGGCGCAGCTCCAGGGCGTCGAGGAGGACCTGGGCCACCGGCTGCCGGGGGCGTACCGCTCCTTCCTGAAGGCGGCGGGCGGCTGCGCCCCGGTGGGCGTGGCGCTCGATCCGGAGCTGGGCCTCCTGGTGGACCAGCCGTTCTTCACGGTCCGGGACCGGGCGGCGGTCAACGACCTGGTCTATATGAACAAGTGCCTGCGGGATCATCTGACCAAGGAGTACCTCGGCGTCGCCTTTGTGCAGGGCGGGGTGCTGGCGGTCCGGGTGCGGGGCACGGACGCCGGTTCGGTGTGGTTCTGCGCCTACGACGACGCCCGGGACCGGGACGGCTGGTCGGTGGCGGAGCGGGCGGAGCGGCTGCTGCTGCCCTGCGGCGCCGACTTCGACGCGTTCCTCGGGCGGCTGGCGGGCAGTCCGCCCGAGCTGGAGACGGTGGCGAATCTGATGGTGGACGGTGGCTTCGCGCGGGCCGTTCCGGTGACGGGTGAGGAGTGACGGCCCGGTGGTGACGTACGCGCAGGCGCAGGAGCGCGCCGAGGAGTGGATCAACGGCGACATGCCGGCCTACCAGCACCGCGAGGTGCGGGTGCGGGAGTTCGAGCTGGGCTTCGTGGTGTGGGCGGAGGACCGCCCGGACGGCCCGGTCTCGGACGGCGGCCGGCAGCGGCTGGTGATCGCCCGCGACAGCGGTGAGGTGACCCTGTGGCCGGGGCTGCCGGTGGGCGAGGTGATCCGCCGGTACGAGGAGGAGTACGGCGCTCCCGCCGAGGCGCCGGGCCAGGTCTCCCCGGCCCCGCCGGAGCGGATCGACCTGAACCAGACGTCCTTCCTGCTGACCCCGCCCGAGTGGCTCCAGGACGCGGCCGACCGGATGGGCGTCCCGGACCGCCGCCCGGGGACGGACGACACCTCCGGGGCCGGGGCCTCCGCTGTCGGTACCGCCGGGGCGGACGCCTCCGGGGTGGACCCGGCCGGCGCCCTGGTGGCGGCCGGCGCGGAGTCCGCCGGTCCGGCCGGTGACGCCGGGGCGCCGGAGTCCGCCGGTGCGGCCGGGACCCCGCCGGCCGCCGCCGCGCACCCGGACGCCGACCTGGACGCGGACGCGCACTCGCGTGCGGGCACGGCTCCGGACTCTCGCGCGGAAGCAGAAGCGGGTGCGGGCGTGATCGCCGAGGCGGACGCGGGCAGGAACGCGGGCCTGGCGCCGGACACGGGCTCCGCCGCCCCGGCCACCGGAAGCGCCCCGGCCCCTGGAGCCCCGGCCCCCGGAAGCGCCCACGTCCCCGGAGATCCGGCCGCCGGGGACGGGGTGGCCGCCCCGGCCGCGTCCTGGGACGCCGTGGACGCCCGGCGGGGCAAGGGCGGTGCCGGCGGCGACAGCGGCGACGACGGCTCCGTACCGCTGCCCGCCACGGTGTTCGCGCCGCCGCTCTCGGGCGCGGACACCGACGACACCCCGCCGCCCGTCGTGGGGCCCGACGCCCCCACGGCACTGCTGCCGGGCGGCAGCGCGCTGCCCGCGACGCGGATCACCCCGCTGCCGGACCCGCAGGGGGCCGCGCCGCACGCCCCGGAGACCGCCGGCGCCGGTTCCGGCACGGACGCCGGTCCGGGTGGGGACTCCGGTTCCGGTACGGGCACGGCGGCCCCGGCGGCCGGTTCCGGCGCGGGCTCCGTTCCCGGTACGGGCGCGGGCTCAGGTTCCGGTCCGGGCGCGGCCGGCGGGTACGTACCGACGCAGCTGGTCTCGCAGCTGGGTCCGGAGGGACCGCCGCCGCCCGGCGCGCCGGCCCCGCACCAGCAGCGGCAGCCCGCCCCGGGGGCGACGGGCACTCCGCCGCCTCCGCCCGGGCCCCCGCGTCCGCCCGGGGCCACCCCGGCGCCCGGGGGCGACGCCCACCACGCGGCCACCATGCTGGCCCGGCCCGGTGCGGGGGGCGCCACCCCGCCGCCTCCGCCCGGTCCGCCGCGCCCGCCCGGCGCCACCCCGCCCCCGCCCGGCGCCCCCGGGGTGCCCGGCGGCGGGGTCCACCAGGCCGCGACCATGCTGGCCCAGCCCGGCCCGGGTGCGCCCGTGCCCCCGCCCGGCCCGGCCCCCGCTCCGGGCGGCACCCCGCCGCACGGCGCCCCCGGCATGCCCGCCGGGCCGGTGCCGCCGCCTGGCGCCCCCCCGGCCCCGCCCGCGCCCGGTCACCCGGGCTCGCCGGTCCACAGCCATCCGGCCCCGCCCGCCCACGGCCACCCGCAGCAGCCGGCCGGGCCGCCCACCGTCGGGCCCGGCTATCAGGCGGTGCTCCGCTACCGGGCGCCGGACGGTTCGGAGGCCCGGCTGATCCGCCGCTCGGCGCCCGGCACCCCGCACCCCGAGTGGCAGATCCTGCACGAGCTGCGGGCCCTGAACGTGCCCCCGCAGCAGGTGCTGGAGCTCCACACCGAGCTGGAGTCCTGCGAGCTGCCCGGCGGTTACTGCGCCCGGATGATCCGGGAGACCTGGCCGCAGGCCCGGATCACCTCGATCGCCCCGTACGGCCGTGACCACGCGGGACGCCGGCAGGGCATGGACCAGCTCCTCGCGCACCAGGGCGAACTGCACCAGGTGGCGGACGGTCCCGCGCGCCCGGCTCCGGTGCGCGCTCCGCTGCCGCCGGTCCAGCCGGCGCCCCCGCTGCCGCCGGAGGGCGTGGCGCAGGAACTGCTGGCCGCGTTCGGGCCGCAGGGCTTGTGCCGCTTCGACCAGCGGGCGGTCTCCCGCCAGGGGGTGCCCGAGCTGGTGGCGCGGACGCTGGTGTGGGCGGGGCTGCCCGCCGACTTCGGCCCGTTCTTCTGGGCCCAGCCGGCCCACCCCGTGGTGCCGACGCTCGCGGAGCTGGCGGCGCAGCGGCAGGTGGCGGCGGCACCGGACGCCGCCTCGTATCTGGTGGTCGGCTCCGACTTCGGGCGGGCCCTCTGCGTCCAGTACGGCACCGCCCATATCGTCGCCGTACCGGTGGAGGCCGGGCCCGGTGGCGGGCCGGTGGCGCCGCAGTTCGTCAACTCCGGGCTGCCCGAGTTCACCCGCTGCCTGGCGCTGCTGGGCCGGATGTGGCGGCTGCGCTACGGGCTGACGCCGGAACAGGCGGGCCGCTGGACGGTCGACTTCCAGGCCCAGCTGGCGATGCTGGACCCGGCGGCGCTGGCCTCGCCGGAGAGCTGGTGGTCGGTGCTGCTGGAACAGATGTGGGACGGCCTCCTCTGAGACGTCCCGCAGGACGCCCCGCGAGACGTCCGCGGGCCACCCTCCCGGCCCCGGGTCGGGCGGCGGCCCGCTCGGCCCGGGCCCGGTGTCAGGCCCGGTCCCGGGCCGACCGGGCCTGACACCGGGTCACTCGGCGGCCCGGGAGGGAGCCGTCCGTTTCCCCTCGGGCCCGTCCGCACCGCCGGCCTCCTCGGCCCCGTCCGCCCCGTCGGCCCCGTCAGGGTCTCGTACCGGAAAGCGGCGCGGGGCGAGGGTCAGCAGCACCAGGACGGCGAGCAGTCCGGCCCCCGCCGCGCCGAGGAACACGTACTCGACCGCCGTGTCCACCGCCTCCGGGGTCAGTGCGGCCGGGTCGTCCAGGCGGCCCTCGCCGACGCGGGTGCCGAGCACGGCGTTGGCGATCGCGCCGAACAGCGCGGCGCCCAGGCTCTGGCCGACCTGTCGGCAGAAGAGCACCGAGGCGGTGGCGGTGCCTCGCTCGGCGTGCCCGACGGTGGACTGGACGCCCACGATCAGCGGCAGCTGGAAGAGGCCGAGCGCCGCGCCCAGCGCCAGCGTCACCAGGGTCGGCTGCCAGGGCTCCCCGGGGTAGGGCAGCAGCGGGAAGGCGAGCAGCGAGAGCACGGCCAGCGTCATCCCGGTGACCGCGCTCAGCCGGAAGCCGATCCGGCGGTAGACCCGGTTCGACAGGGCGGCGCTGATCGGCCAGGTCAGCGTCATGGCGGAGAGCACGAACCCGGCCGCCACCGGCCCGAGTCCCAGCACCGACTGGGCGTACATCGGCAGGAAGGCGGTCGGGGCGACCATCAGCAGGCCGAGGGCGCCGAGCGCGAGATTGACGGCGGCGATGGTACGGCGGCGCCACACCCAGCCGGGGATCACCGGCTCGGCCGCCCGGCGTTCGACGGCGACCGTGAGCGCCGCTCCGGCGGCGGCACAGCCCAGCAGGGTGAGGGACGGCGCGGAGAGCCAGGGCCAGGCCACCCCGCCCTGGACCAGCGCGGTGAGCAGCAGGGCGCCGGTGGCGAAGACGCCGAGCGCCCCGGCCCAGTCGACCGAGATGGGGGCGCCGGCCGGGCGGGCCGGTTCGCGGAGGTGGCGGGCGATCAGCCAGAGGGCGACGAGCCCGACGGGCAGGTTGACCAGGAAGATCCACCGCCAGCCCGCGTGTCCGGCGAAGCCGGCGGATCCGGCGAGCAGCCCGCCGAGCGCCGGTCCGGCCAGCGCCGACACGGCCCAGACCCCGGAGAGCCGGGCCTGGATGCGCGGGCGCTCCCGGAGCGGGTACAGATCGGCGGCGATGGTCTGCACGGTGCCCTGGAGCGCGCCGCCGCCGAGCCCCTGGACGACCCGGAAGGCGATGAGGGAGGCCATGTTCCAGGCGGTGGCGCAGAGCAGTGAGCCGGTGAGGAACAGCAGGATGCCGGCGAGCAGCACGGGCTTGCGGCCGAAGGTGTCGGAGAGCTTGCCGTAGACCGGCAGGGTGACGGTGTTGGCGAGCAGATAGCCGGCGAACAGCCAGGAGAAGACGGAGAGTCCGCCGAGGTCCCCGACGATCTGCGGTACGGCGGTGGAGACGACGGTCCCGTCGAGCGCGGCGAGCGCCATGCCCAGCATCAGCGCCGCCACCACCGGCCCCCGTCGGCCGGGCGTGGTGGCCGGAGCGGCGGCCTCCCCGGTACGCGCCCCACCCGCCCCGCCCGTCCCGCCCGCCGCACGGACCCTGTCCGCCCCGCAGGACTCGTTCGTCCCGCCCGCCTCGGCCGCCTCGTGTGCCTTGCCCGCCCCGGTACGCGTCCCGCCCGCCCTGCCCGCCTCGCTCCCCGCGCCGGTCCCGCTCGCCCCACCCGCCTCGGGCGCCCCGTGCGCCTTGCCCGCCCCGGTACGCGTCCCGCCCGCCCTGCCCGCCTCACCCCTCTCGCGCGTCTCGCTTCCCCCACCTGTCTCGCCGACCCCGTTCGCCTCGCCTCCCTCGCCCACCGAAGTCCCTTCCCCCTGCACGTATATGGCCCGGGTCAGCCTCTCACCGCCACCCGCCGGGCGCGAGGGGGCGACCGCGACGAGAGCGGCCGACGAGGCCGGCCACGACAGGCATCCCCTGCCCGTGGCCCGGCCCCCGGCCGCGGGGCCCCGTCCCCGGCCCCCGCCCGGGCCGCCCGGACCCGTTGATCGGTGGGCGGCGGGGGTCCCACTGGGCGTACGCTGGGAGACCCCCGGCCCGTGCGACGTGTCGGGCGGTTCGCGTTGCCCCACTCCCTGGGATGGAAGCCCATGAGCCTGCACGGCCTGCTGGACGTCGTCGTCAAGGACCCTGCCCTCGGCCAGGCCGTCAAGGCCGCCGCCGACGGCCACCGGCCGCAGGTGGACCTGGTCGGGCCGCCCGCCGCGCGCCCGTTCGCGGTGGCCGCGCTGGCCCGGGACGCCGGGCGGCCGGTGCTGGCGGTGACGGCGACCGGCCGGGAGGCGGAGGACCTGGCGGCGGCGCTGCGCACCCTGCTGGACCCGGACACGGTCGCGGAGTACCCGTCCTGGGAGACGCTGCCGCACGAGCGGCTCTCGCCCCGGTCGGACACCGTGGGCCGGCGGCTCGCGGTGCTGCGGCGGCTCGCCCACCCGGCCCCGGACGACCCGGCGACCGGTCCGGTCTCGGTGGTGGTGGCGCCGGTGCGCTCGGTGCTCCAGCCGCAGGTCAAGGGGTTGGGTGACCTGGAGCCGGTGAGCCTGCGGACCGGCCAGCAGGCGGACCTGGAGGAGATCGTCGCGGGGCTGGCGGCAGCGGCGTACAGCCGGGTGGAGCTGGTCGAGAAGCGCGGCGAGTTCGCGGTGCGCGGCGGCATCCTGGACGTCTTCCCGCCGACCGAGGAGCACCCGCTGCGGGTGGAGTTCTGGGGCGACGACGTCGAGGAGATCCGGTACTTCAAGGTGGCCGACCAGCGGTCGCTGGAGGTGGCCGAGCACGGGCTGTGGGCACCGCCCTGCCGGGAGCTGCTGCTCACCGACTCGGTGCGGGAGCGGGCGGCGGCGCTGGCCGAGGCCCATCCGGAGCTGGGCGAGCTGCTCGGGAAGATCGCCGAGGGGATCGCGGTCGAGGGCATGGAGTCGCTGGCCCCGGTGCTGGTGGACGAGATGGAGCTGCTGCTCGACGTGCTGCCCGCCGGGGCGATGGCGGTGGTCTGCGATCCGGAGCGGGTGCGCACCCGGGCGGCGGACCTGGTGGCGACCAGCCAGGAGTTCCTCCAGGCGTCCTGGGCGGCGACGGCGGGCGGCGGGGAGGCGCCGATCGACGTGGGCGCGGCCTCGCTGTGGGGGATCGCGGACGTCCGGGACCGGGCCCGCGAGCTGGGCATGCTCTGGTGGTCGGTGTCGCCGTTCGCGGCCGACGAGGAGCTGGACGAGGACACCCTGACGCTGGGGATGCGTGCCCCGGAGACGTACCGGGGGGACACCGCCCGGGCGCTGGCGGACACCAAGGGCTGGCTGGCGGACGGCTGGCGGACGGTCTTCGTGACCGAGGCGCACGGCCCGGCCTCCCGGACGGTCGAGGTGCTGGGCGGCGAGGGGATCGCGGCCCGGCTGGACCGGGACCTCACCGAGATCTCGCCGTCGGTGGTCCATGTCTCCTGCGGCGCCATCGACCACGGCTTCGTGGACCCGGGGCTGCGGCTGGCGGTGCTCACCGAGACCGACCTGTCCGGGCAGAAGGCGGCGGGCAAGGACGGCGGCCGGATGCCGACCCGCCGCCGCAAGACGATCGACCCGCTCACCCTGGAGGCGGGCGACTACATCGTCCACGAGCAGCACGGCGTGGGCCGGTACATCGAGATGGTGCAGCGCACCGTGCAGGGCGCCACCCGCGAGTATCTGCTGGTGGAGTACGCGCCCGCCAAGCGCGGCCAGCCGGGCGACCGCCTGTACATCCCCACCGACCAGCTGGAGCAGGTCACCAAGTACGTCGGCGGCGAGGCGCCCACCCTGCACCGGCTGGGCGGCGCGGACTGGACGAAGACCAAGGCGCGGGCGAAGAAGGCGGTCAAGGAGATCGCCGCCGACCTGATCAAGCTCTACTCGGCCCGGATGGCCGCGCCCGGCCACGCCTTCGCCCCGGACACGCCGTGGCAGCGGGAGCTGGAGGACGCCTTCCCGTACGCGGAGACCCCCGACCAGCTCTCCACCATCGCCGAGGTGAAGGAGGACATGGAGAAGACGGTCCCGATGGACCGGCTGATCTGCGGTGACGTGGGGTACGGCAAGACCGAGATCGCGGTGCGGGCGGCGTTCAAGGCGGTGCAGGACGGCAAACAGGTCGCCGTCCTGGTGCCCACCACCCTCCTGGTCCAGCAGCACTTCGGCACCTTCTCCGAGCGGTACGCGCAGTTCCCGGTGGTGGTCCGGGCGCTCTCCCGGTTCCAGAGCGACACCGAGGCGAAGGCGACCCTGGAGGGGCTGCGGGACGGCTCGGTGGACCTCGTCATCGGCACCCACCGGCTCTTCTCGTCGGAGACCAAGTTCAAGGACCTGGGCCTGGTCGTCGTCGACGAGGAGCAGCGGTTCGGCGTCGAGCACAAGGAGCAGCTGAAGAAGCTGCGCGCCAATGTGGACGTGCTCACCATGTCCGCGACCCCGATCCCCCGGACGCTGGAGATGGCGGTGACCGGCATCCGCGAGATGTCGACCATCACCACCCCGCCGGAGGAGCGGCATCCGGTCCTCACCTTCGTGGGGCCGTACGAGGAGAAGCAGATCGGCGCGGCGATCCGCCGTGAACTCCTGCGCGAGGGCCAGGTGTTCTACATCCACAACCGGGTGGAGTCGATCGACCGGGCGGCCGCCCGGCTGCGCGAGATCGTGCCGGAGGCGCGGATCGCCACAGCACACGGGCAGATGTCCGAACAGGCCCTGGAGCAGGTGGTGGTGGACTTCTGGGAGAAGAAGTCCGATGTGCTGGTGTCCACCACGATCGTGGAGTCCGGCATCGACATCTCCAACGCCAACACCCTGATCGTGGAGCGCGGCGACAACTTCGGTCTCTCCCAGCTCCATCAGCTGCGCGGCCGGGTGGGCCGGGGCCGGGAGCGGGGGTACGCGTACTTCCTCTACCCGCCGGAGAAGCCGCTCACCGAGACCGCCCACGAGCGGCTGGCGACCATCGCCCAGCACACCGAGATGGGCGCCGGCATGTATGTGGCGATGAAGGACCTGGAGATCCGGGGCGCGGGCAATCTGCTGGGCGGTGAGCAGTCCGGTCATATCGCGGGCGTCGGCTTCGACTTGTACGTACGGATGGTGGGCGAGGCCGTCGCCGACTACCGGGCGTCCCTGGAGGGCGGGGTCGAGGAGGAGCCGCCGCTGGAGGTCAAGATCGAGCTGCCGGTCGACGCGCATGTCCCGCACGACTACGCGCCCGGCGAGCGGCTGCGGCTCCAGGCGTACCGGGCGATCGCCTCGGCCACCACGGAGGAGGACGTCAGGGCGGTCCGCGAGGAGCTGACCGACCGCTACGGCAAGCTCCCCGAGCCGGTGGAGAACCTGCTGCTGGTGGCCGGCCTGCGGATGCTCGCCCGCGCCTGCGGGGTGGGCGAGATCGTGCTCCAGGGCCCCAACGTCCGGTTCGGACCGGTGGAGTTGCGTGAGTCCCAGGAGCTGCGCCTCAAGCGGCTCTACCCGCGCACCGTCATCAAGCCGGCCACCCACCAGCTCCTGGTCCCGCGCCCCACCACCGGCAAGATCGGCGGCAAGCCGGTGGTCGGCCGCGAACTCCTCGCCTGGACCGGCGAGTTCCTGACCTCGATCCTGGGCTCGTAGGGAAGCAGGGCACTGGTTCATACGCGGCCTTACCCTGGCCTCATGGCCAAGACCAGGGTGACCTTCACCATCGATCCGTCGGACGCGGACCGGCTGCGCCGGGCCGCTCGGAACGCGGGGCTGACCGTCTCCGCGTTCATCGAGGCGCGGGTGCTGGAGGCGGTCGGGCAGGACGAGGCCATAAGGGCCGCCTTCCGGGACGCGGACGCGGCGACCGCCGCCGCCTACGCGGCGGCGGATGCCGCGATCCGGCCGGACCCGGAACCGCTGTCCGAGCGGGACAAGGCGGAGGCGGATGCCGTACTGGACCGGATGTTCGCGAAGCTGCGGCACACCGCGTGACCGCGGATGTCGTCTACGACGCCGGTGCCCTGATCGCGGCCGAGCGGGGAAGCGCCAAACTGCGCTACTTGCACCGGGCGTGGCGTACCGCCGGGGTCGTCCCGGTGGTGCCGGGACCGGCACTGGCTCAGGTGTGGCGTGGCGGCGCCCGGCAGTACGCGGTGGCAGAGTTCCTCAAGCAGTGCCAGGTACTCACG
This sequence comes from Streptomyces pyxinae, assembly GCF_024756275.1. GTDB lineage: Bacteria > Actinomycetota > Actinomycetes > Streptomycetales > Streptomycetaceae > Streptomyces > Streptomyces pyxinae. Next base: position 36,707 of record NZ_JANUGQ010000017.1, read on the forward strand.
GCGTACTCCGTGGACGACTACCGGCGAGTCGGCTGGATGCCGGGGCAGGCCGATCTCCCGTCCAAGAAGCGTCCGGACGTGGTGGCCGCCCTGGTCGTCCTGACCGCTGTGCTGCGTCACGCCGAGGTGATCGTCACCTCGGACCCCGAGGATCTGGCCGCCTGTGCGGCGACCCTGGGCTGGAAGGCCGATCTGGTCACTCCGTAGCCCCTCGGGGCACCGCCCCCTCGGCAGCGCGCGCGGGCGGGCCTACCATGCGGGGATGGCCGCTTCGACCCGCGCTCGTACCGTACTCGCCCTCACCGCCGCCACCGCGCTGCTCGCCGGATGCGAGGGTCTGCCCGCCGACCAGCCGTCCGGGGGGTCCGGCGCGGCGGCTCCGGACGGGCGGTCGGCCCGGCCGCTGGACAACGCGGACGGTACGAAGCCGGGGCTGGCCGCGCTGGTCTCGGCGGCCGACCGGGCGGAGGGGCGCCGGCTGGTGGAGCGGCTCACCACCAAGGGGCGCGGCCCCAAGACGGGGTACGAGCGGGACAAGTTCGGGCACGCCTGGCTGGACACCGCCGACGGGGTGCCGCTGGCCCGCAACGGCTGCGACACCCGCAACGACGTACTGCGCCGGGACGGCCGGCAGCCGGCCTTCCGCAAGGGCTCGGACTGCGTGGTGGTCTCGATGACCCTCCACGACCCGTACACCGGCAAGGACATCGCCTGGAAGAAGGCGGAGGCGGCCCGGGTGCAGATCGACCATGTGGTGCCGCTCTCCTACAGCTGGCAGCTGGGTGCCGCCCACTGGCCCGAGGCCAAGCGCCGCCAGCTCGCCAACGACCCGCTCAACCTGCTCCCCGTGGACGGCCCCACCAACGGCCGCAAGAGCGACTCCGGCCCGGCCGCCTGGCTGCCGCCGGACAAGACGATCCGGTGCGCCTACGCCACCCGCTTCGCCCAGGTCGCGCTCAAGTACCGGCTCCCCGTCACCGCCCCCGACAAGCAGACCATGCTGGCCCAGTGCGCCGGCTGACGGAGGCGCCGGGCGGGGACCGAGCGGGCGCCACGCAGGAGCCGGGCGGGCGCTGAGCCGGCCGGCCGGGCCCGGCCGGGTGCGCCGCCCGCGTTCCCGGACCCGCCCGCGCTCCGGGACCCGCCCGCGCTCCGGGACCCGCCCGGGTGCGGTGGGCCCGCGCCGAACGCGCCGGAGCCGTACGGCCCGAGCCGGAGCCGTACGACCCCGAGCCGAAGCCGTACGACCCCGAGCCGAAGCCGTACGACCCCGAGCCGGAGCCGTACGACCCCGCGCCGGGCAGCCGGCCCCGGCGTCCGGCTGCCCGGCCCGCGCGGCGGGGCGCTCGCCGGGCTGCCCGCCCCGGTCCGGCGGCCCGTCGGTGGTACCCCCGGAGCGGAGGGTTCCGGAAGCAGGATGTACCGTACGGCGGTCCCGTGCCCGTACCGCCGGGCGCGGTCGCCGCGGCCGCCCCGACATGGCCCGGCACGCCCGTGGCGCCGCGCCGCGCCGGTGTGCCCGGGTGCGTACGGGACCGCGACCCCGGCCCGTATCGCCGTACCGCCTATCGCTGTACCCCGCCCGTCCCCGAGAGGTGTCCCAACGTGAAGCAAGCCCTGGCCGTCGAGAGCGCGGCCCGTCCGACGACCGGGAACCCGCCGGGGGCGGGGCCCCGGCTGCTGCTGGCGCTGGTGCCGGTGGTGAGCCTGGGTCTGCTGGGGGCGCTGCCCTCGCTGGTGCTCGCCTGGCGCACCGGCCGCCGGGCGGAGTGGCTGGCCGCGGTCGGCTTCACCGCCGTGACGGTGGCCTGGCTGTTCGAGGCGGTGCTGACCCCGGAGGAGACCCATGGCGCCGCGTTCGGCCTGGACCTGCTGCTGATGTCGGCCGCCACGGTCGGTGCCGCCGCGCACTGCCTGTGCGTCCGGCCGGGCCGTGGGGAGCGGGCGTGAAGACCCGGCGGACCTGGCGCGGTTCGGCACCGCGCCCGTCGGACTCCCGGGCCGCCCGGGTGCGCGGGGCGCTGGCCGCCGGGGCGGGGGCGCTGCGCGGCCGGAACGGCTGGGCGCTCGGCGCGGTGGCGGTGCTGGTGCTCGGCGTGGTGGCGGCGGTGCTCATCGCCGGGCGCGGCGGCGAGAGCGGGCCGCCCGACCCCCGGGCCCGCCAGTACAAGGAGTTCGACGCCTGTCTGCTGACGGACGAGAAGGGCATCGCCGAGGGTGCGCCCGGGGCGCCGGTCTGGGCCGGGATGCAGCGGGCGTCCCTGGAGACCCGGGCCCGGGTCACCTATGTCCCGGTGGTGGGCGAGCAGTCGGTGAAGAACGCCGGGCCGTTCCTCAACGGCCTGCTCCAGCGCGACTGCGAGCTGGTGCTGGCGGCCGGCCGGGCGCCGGTGGCGGCCGTCACCGCCGCGGCGGGCGACCACCCGGACCTCCGGTTCGTGGTGGTGCCCCCCGCGGGCTCCACGGGCTCCACCGACCCGGCCGCCAAGGGCGGGACGGCGAAGAACGTGACGGCGGTGGCACCGGGTGCGGGCGTCCCGGACGAGGTGGCCGAAAGGCTTCGACGGGCCGTCAAAGCCGCTGGTCTATAACGCTCCAGCACCAGCGAGGCGTGTCCGATAACAATCGGATCTCCTGGCCGGTCTGGAGTGGAACGCTTGTGCGTGTATCAGGCAAGCTCACGAGGCTCATATAAGCATCGTGTAAAGAAGGCTCGCCCATGCGCGTTCGCTGGGTCCGTAGCCCTCGCCTCTTCCCGCCGGGTCGCTCCGGCAGGCGCAGAGCGAGGGCTACGGCTCTTTCGGTTCTTGTCACCTTCTCCTTCGTCCTCAGCACCGAGACGGCCGCCGCCACCGGCGCCACCCTCCCCGCGCTGAGCATGCCCCGGCTCTCCCTCTCCGAACTGCTGGACTTCGGCGGCGACGCGGCCCCCGACACCCCCGACCAGGAGGGCGGGACCGCCGGGGGGAAGAGTCACACCGCCTCCGCCGACGCCACCAGTGCCGACGGCGGGTCCGGGCGGGAGCCCGGCAAGGGCAAGGGGGAACTCGACCCCTATCAGCGGCCCGTCGACAAGCCGCCGACGGCCACCACCGCCGCCGCCCCCGGCACGGCGGCCAGCTTCGACTCGGACACGAGCGAGCGGGACGCCCGCAAGTCGACGGCCACCTCGGACTACTACGTCAACGCCGACGGCTCCACCACCGTGCGCCACTTCACCGGGCGCGCCAACTTCAAGGCCGGCGACGGCACCTGGAAGCCGATCGACACCCGGCTGACCGAGGACGCCGACGGCCGCTTCCAGCAGCGCGCCAACTCGCTGGACGTCGAGTTCGCCCCGGACGCCGCCGACCGGCAGCTCGCCTCCGTGGACTTCGGCTCCGGCCGCAGCCTGGCGTACGCGCTGCGCGGCGCCGCCGGGGCCGAGCCCGCGGTCGCCGCCGACGGCACCGTCACCTACCCGGGCGTGCTGCCGGCCACCGACCTCCAGCTGGTGCCGCTCGCCGAGGGCTTCAAGGAGAACATCGTCCTGCGCTCGCGGGACGCCGCCAACTCCTGGCTCTTCCCGCTGGACGCCAAGGGTCTGACGCCCCGGATCGCGGACGACGGCGACGTGGAGTTCACCGCTGCCGACGGCACGGTGACCGCCACCATCCCGCACGCCTACATGACGGACGCCAAGACCGACCCGCGCTCCACCGACCCGGTCCAGTCCCGCGCCGTCAGCTACGAACTGACCACCGCCGACGGCAAGCCCGCCCTGCGGCTGACCGCCGACCGGGCCTGGCTCGACGCCCCGGAGCGGGTCTACCCGGTGACCGTCGACCCGACCGTCACGGCGAGCAACTCCACGTACGCCCAGAACACCATCGCCGGGGACCACTCCACGGAGAACATCCTCAAGGTGGGGTCGTACGACTCCGGCACCAACCAGGCCGTGTCGTTCCTCCAGTTCCCCTCGCTGGGCACCACGCTCAAGGGACAGCGGGTCACCGCGGCCAAGCTCAACATGTACGCGATCTGGTCCGCGACCTGCACGGCGATGCCGTTCTCGGTCCACCCGATCGTCAAGACCTGGACCCCGTCCGGCGTCAAGAGCTACCCCGGCCCGGCGTTCGACCCGACCGCCATCGGCACCGCGTCGGCCGCGCCCGGCGCCTCCTGCTCCAACGCGGACGGCTCCACCGACGTCGGCGTGAAGATGCCCGTCACCCTGGGCACCGACTGGTTCGACTACCTCGCGGCGGGCGGGGCCAACAACGGTCTCGCGCTCAGCGCGCCGGTCAACGACGGGCTGCACTGGAAGAAGTTCCACAGCGACAACTCGGCCACCGCCGCCTGGCGCCCGGCCCTGGAACTGACCTACTCGCCCAACACCAAGCCGCAGGTCAACGCCCAGTACCCGCCGGAGAACTTCCAGGCCAACACCCTTCAGCCGGAGCTGCTGGTCTACGCCAGCGACGCCGACAAGGGCCCCTCGCCGCTCGGCTACACCTTCGAGGTGTACGACGCGGACAGTGACAGCACCACCCCGGTCGTCAGCTCCGGCGCCACCCCGCTGACCAAGAGCAACTGGAAGATCCCGGCCGGGAAACTCTCCTGGAGCAAGAACTACGTCTGGTACGTCGGCGTCAACGACGGGCTCGACGAGGTCACCTACTCCAGCCGGTTCTCCACCGCCGTCCCGCAGCCGCCGGTCACCTCGGGCCTCGCCCAGAACACCGACGGCCACGAGTTCGACCCCAGCGACGGCAACTACACCACCGACGACACCGACGCCGATGTGGAGGTGGTCGGCCCCTCGCTGGAGATCGACCGCTCCTACAACAGCCTCGACCCGCGCACCGACAGCGCCTTCGGCGCCGGCTGGTCCACCGTGGCCGACATGCAGGCGGCCGAGGTCAAGGACGGCGCCGGGCAGATCGCGAGCGTCGTCGTCACCTACCCGGGCGGCGAGCAGGTCGCGTTCGGCCGCAACGGCGACGGCACCTTCGTCCCGCCGCTGGGCCGGTACGCCCGGCTCCAGCCGGTCAGCGGCGGCGGTTACACGCTGACCGACAAGGACTACACCGTCTACACCCTGACCCAGGCCACCGGCCGGGCGGGGGTGCGCGCGATATCCCGGATCACCGACTTCGCGGGCCGTGCGGAGACCTTCGCGTACGACGGCTCCAGCCGGCTGACGAAGATCACCAACACCAGTTCCCAGCGGTCCCTGACGCTCACCTGGGCCACCCCCTCGGGGGCGAGCGCGCCGCACGTCGCCACGGTCACCACCGATCCGGCCACGCCCGGCGACGCGTCCACCGCCCAGCTGTGGAACTACGGCTACTCCGGCGACCAGCTGACCAAGGTCTGCCCGCCGTCGGGCACCAGCGCCTGCGCCACGTACGGCTACACCACCGGCAACCACTACCGCACCACGGTCCTGGACGCCGACCCGTTCGCCTACTGGCGGCTCGGGGAGACCTCCGGCACCCAGGCCCGGGACAGCGTCGAGAACAACCAGGGCCGGTACAACGGCACCTACCGCGGTGTGACGCTCGGCTCGTCGTCCGTGCTGGCCGGCTCCACCCAGAAGACGGCCACCTTCAACGGCACCACCTCGTACGTCGAGATGCCCAGCGCCCCCGGCGCCACCCCGTCGTACATGACCGTCTCGCTGTGGTTCAGGACGACCCAGAAGGGCGGTGTCCTCTTCTACTACGGCGACAAGCCGCTGAGCGCCGCCGACCCGGTCGGCACCACCACCAAGAACACCCCCGCGGTGTACGTCGGCACCGACGGCAAGCTGCGCGGCTGCCTGGCGATGTCGCCCGGCTGCATGTCCACCACCGTCTCCAAGACGGCCGTGGACGACGGCAAGTGGCACAACGCCGTCCTCACCGGGGTGGCCACCAGCCAGACCCTGTACCTCGACGGCGCCGCCCAGGGCTCCCTCTCGGGCGCCATCAACGACTGGGTGCAGCCCTACATCTCGCTCGGCGCCGGGGTGAACACCGACGGCTGGCCCGCGATGAACGCCTCCGACAAGCTGGGGCACTTCGCCGGCCAGCTCGCCGAGGTGGCCGTCTACGCCGAACCGCTCGACCCCACGGTGATCACCGCCCAGTACCAGGCGGCCACCCGGCCCGCCGGGCTGCTGAACAAGGTGACCGCGCCGAGCGGCAAGGTCCAGTCCTCGGTCGTCTACGGCACCACCGACGACCTGGTCCAGCAGGCCACCGACGCCGACGGCGGCACCTGGAAGCTCAACCCGGCCACCGTCACCGGCTCCTCGCAGGTCTACCGCTCCGCCGTGATGGGCTCGGCCCCGGCCGGCTACTGGCGGCTGGACGACACGCTGGGCGCGCCGCAGGCGGCCAATGAACTGCACACCGGGTTCGGCACCTACAACACCGTGACCCAGGGCGTCGCCGGTCCGTTCGGCTCCGGGGACGCCACCGCCGCGCAGTTCGACGGCACCACGTCCTACGCCGAGGTGCCCTACGGCGTCTGGCACGGCAAGAAGGACCGCGCGGTCGAGCTGTGGTTCCGTACCACCAAGCCCGGCGCCCTGGTGACCGACCAGGACGGCGCCCTCACCGACGCCGCCCCGGGCTCCCACTCGGGCGTGCTGTACGTCGGCTCGGACGGCAGGCTCCGCGGCCACTGGTACAGCGGGGGCGGCAGCGGCGGCGCCGACGTCGGTTCGGCGAAGACCGTCACCGACAACGCCTGGCACCACGCGGTGCTCTCGGCCACCGGTGACACCCAGACGCTCTACCTGGACGGCGCGAAGCAGGCGACCCACGCCGGCGCCGCCAAGGACGAGAACAACCGGCACACCTACATCGGCGCCGGAGCCCTCAAGGACTGGAAGAACGCCCCGGCCGACGTCAGCCGCTTCACCGGCGCCATCGCCGAGGTCGCGGTCTACGCCCAGGGGCTGTCCGAGGACGAGGTCCAGCAGCACTGGTCCGCGTACAAGGCGTCCTCCGGCGTCGCCCCGGTCCGCACGGTCCGGCTCACCGACCCCCGCGGCAGGACGCTGACCTACGCGTACGACGCCGAGATGGGCAACCGCCTGCTCGCCGTCACCGACACCAACGGCGCCCGGACCACCTACGGCTACGACACGGCGGGCTTCCAGCGCACCGTGACCGACGCCAACGGCAACCGGAGCGTCACCGGCCACGACATCCGGGGCAACACGGTCTCCCAGACCGACTGCCAGGACACCGCGGCCGGCAAGTGCGCCACCGAGTACTACACGTACTTCCCGGACGCCACCACCGCGTTCCCGCCGATGGACCCGCGCAACGACCTCCCGCTCACCGAGCGGGACGCCCGGTCCAGCGGTCCGGCGGACAACACGTATCTGACCAGCTACACCTATGACGCGGCCGGCAATGTCACCTCGGTGACCACCCCGCCGGTCGCCGGGCAGCCGGCCGGCCGCACCGCCACCACCACCTACACCACCGCCGCCACCCCGGCGGCCGAGGGCGGCACCGCCAAGGCGCCGGCCGGGCTGATGGAGACGGTGACCACACCGGGCGGCCGGAAGACGACGTACCGCTACTCCGCCGGCGGCGACCTCGCCTCGGTGACCGACGCCAACGGCGCCGTCAAGAAGTTCACCTACGACGCGCTCGGCCGGAAGCTGACCGAGACCGAGGTGACGGAGGACCGGCCCGACGGGCTGACCACCACCTTCACCTACGACAAGAACGACCAGGTCGCCACCGAGACCGGCCCGCCGGTCACCAACCGGGTCACCGGCGCGGCGCACCAGGCGCGGACGACCACCTCGTTCGACCTCGACGGCAATGTCGTCACCCAGTCCGTCACCGACCTGACCGGCGGTGACGCACCGCGTACGACGACGATGACGTACGACGGGCACAACCACCTGGAGTCCCGGACCGACCCGGGCGGGGACACCACCTCGTTCGGCTACGACGACTACGGCAACAAGGTCCGCGAGACCGACCCGGCCGGCAACGTCAACACCTACACCTTCGACGGCGAGGGCCGGCCCCTCACCACCAATCTGCTGGACTACACCGGCGACCCGGCGGACCCGTCCGAGCCGTCCACCCTGGTGCAGGAGTCCCGGGCGTACGACCCGGCAGGCCGGCTGGCGTCCATCACCGACGCCATGGGCTGGGTGACCGCGTACACCTACACCGACGACGGGCTCTCCGCCTCGGTGACGCGCCAGGACCCCGCGAGCGGGAAGTCCTTCACCGAGCAGTCCAACACCTATGACATGGCCGGGAACCTGACGAAGCAGGTGACCAACGACGGCCGCACCACGACCACCTTCGCGGTGGACGCGGCGGACCGCACCACGTCCACGGTGATCGACCCGGCCGGTGCCAACCGGACCAGCACGGTCTCCTACGACCCGGACGACAACCCGGTCTCCGAGACCGAGCACGACCCGGCGACCGGGGACACGGCGACGACCGACACCACGTACGACAACCTCGGCAACGTCACCGGCTTCACCACCCACGACGGGACCACCGCCCCGGTGGCCCGCTACCGGCTCGACGAGACGTCCGGCAGCACGCTGACCGACTCCTCGGGCGGCAACCGCAACGGCGTCTACGGCTCCGCCGCCGGCCACGGCACCGAGCGCGGCGGCAGCGCCGTCCTCGCCGGCAAGGCCGACGCCTGGGCCGGGACCGAGGGGCCGGCCGCCGACACCGGCGGCAGCTTCACCGCCGCCGCCTGGGTCAAGCTGGGCTCCACGGCGACCAACCTCACCGCCCTGGGCCAGGACGGCGACTACCACTCCGGCTTCTACCTGGGCTACCTCCAGACGGCCAACCGGTGGGCGGTCCGCTTCCCGACCCGGGACGACTCCTCCGGGGGGCTCACGCAGCAGCAGGTGACCTCCACGGCGGCCCCGGCCACCAACCAGTGGACCCACCTGGCGACCAGCTACGACGCCACCACCGGCAAGATCGCGCTCTATGTCGACGGCGTCCTCCAGGGCACCGACGACCGCACCTCGGTCTGGTCCGCCACCGGCGGCCTCCAGATCGGCCGGGCCAAGTACAAGGGCGCCTACGTCGACGCCTGGAACGGCGCGATCGACGACGTCCAGGTCTACGGCGAGGCGCTCACGGCGGCCGAGGTCGCCGGAGTCAAGGGCGGCACCCTGCCCGCCGCGGGCAGCGCGGTCCGCGCCACCACCTGGAAGCTGGACCAGCGCGGTCTGCCGCTCGCCATGACCGACCCGAACGGCAACACCACCGACTACGGGTACGACGAGGCGGGCCAGCAGGCCACGGTCACCGAGCCGGCGGTCCAGGCCGAGCGCGGCGGCACCGCCCCGGTGACCGTCCGGCCGGTCTCCATGACCGGCTACAACACCTTCGGCGAGACCACCGAGGTGTCCGACCCGCTCGGCAACGTCACGGTCACCGCGTACGACGCCGAGGGCCAGGAGACCTCGACCACCTCGCCGGAGTACACCGCGCCCGGCGCCGGCACCCCGGTCCGCGCCACGTCCTGGAACGAGTACAACAAGCTCGGCCAGGTCACCGCGGAGGTGGACCCGCTGGGCAACCGCACCGGCTACACCTACACCCAGCTGGGCGACCTCGCCTCGGTCACCGAACCGGGCGGCGGCACGACCCGCTACACCTACAGCGCCAACGGCGACCAGCTCTCGGCGGTCCGCCCCGACGGCGCGCGGCAGGAGACCACCTACGACTACCTCGGCCGGCCGCTGACCGACACGGACATCGTCCGCCAGCCGGTCCGGCGGGCGTACACCTCGATCAACGAGTACGACGCGCCGGGCGGCGAGCTGTCCCGGACGGTGAGCCCGACCGGCGTCACCCAGTCGTACACGTACAACGCCCTGGGCGAGACCACCGGCGTCACCGACGGCGCCGGCAACACCTCCGCCTTCACCTACGACATGGACGGCCAGGTCCGCACCGCGACGGACCCCGACGGCACCAGCACCCGCAACAGCTACGACGGCTTCGGCCGGCTCGTCGCCACCAGCGACCTGGACGCCACCGGCAAGGTGCTGCGGACCGCGCGCGCCGAGTACGACCGCGCGGGCAACGCCGTGGCCACCACCGACTACCGGAACCACACCACCCGGCTGACGTACGACGCCTCGGGCCTGGTCACCAAGGTGGCCGAGCCGGTCTCCGCGACCGAGTCGATCACCACGACCTACGGCTACGACGCGGGCGGCAACCGGACCCGGTTCACCGACGGCCGGGGCAACCCGTTCCTGACCACCTACAACTCCTGGGGGCTGCCCGAGTCGCTGATCGAGCCGTCCACCCCCGCCCATCCGGACCTCGCGGACCGCACGTTCACCAATGTGTACGACGCGGCCGGCCGGATGAGGCAGCAGCGCGCTCCCGGCGGGGTGACGGTCGACCACGAGTACGACGCCAAGAGCCGGCTGACCCGCCAGACGGGCCGCGGCGCCGAGGTGGAGACGCTCGACCACACCTACGCGTACGACGCCGACGACCGGGTGACGGCCGTCGCGGGCGCCGGGGAGGACAAGGACACCTTCTCCTACGACGACCGGGGTCTGCTGCTCTCGGCGACCGGGCCCTCGGGCGACTCGTCCTTCGCCTACGACGGCGACGGTGCGATGACCTCGCGGACGGACGCCTCGGGCACCTCGTCGTACGGCTACGACACGGCGGGCCGGCTGAAGACCGTCAAGGACGGGATCACCGGCACCCAGGCGACCTACGCCTACGACGTCAACAACAAGGTGACGTCGGTGGACTACGGTCCGGGCAAGGCCAAGCGGACCTTCAGCTACGACGCGCTGGAGCAGATCACCGGCGACCGGCTGACCTCCGCCTCCGGCAAGCAGGTCTCGTCCCTCACCTACGGGTGGGACGAGAACGGCAACATGACGTCGAAGAAGACGGCCGGCGTGGCGGGCGCGTCCGACAACACGTACACCTACGACTGGTCGGACCGGATCACCTCCTGGAACAACGGTTCCGCCACCGAGGTCTACGGCTACGACGCCTCCGGCAACCGCACCCGGGTCGGCGGTGACACCTACACCTACGACGCCCGCAACCGGCTCACCTCGGACGGGCACAGCAACTACGCCTACACCGCCCGGGGCACGCTCTCCTCGGTGACCGCCGAGGACGGGACGCAGACCGCGCTCCGCTCCGACGCCTTCAACCGGGTGATCACCGAGGGGGACCGCACCTACACCTACGACGGACTCGACCGGCTCCTGGACGCCAAGTCGGCCCAGGACGGCGGGGCGTCGCTGCACACCTTCCGCTACAGCGGCGCCGGCAACGACGTGGCCTCGGACGGTTCGACGTCCTACAGCCGCGACGCCGACGGCGGGCTGCTGGGCGTGCGGACGGCGGTCTCGTCCGTGCTCGCCCTGACGGACGTGCACGACGACGTGATCGGCCAGTTCACGGCGGACGGCGAGGCACTGACCGGCTCGGCGAGCTACTCGCCGTTCGGCAAGGTGCTGAACAGCCAGAACCTGCTGGGACAGCTGGGCTACCAGTCCGGCTGGACCGACCCGGAGACCGCCAAGGTCAACATGGCGGCCCGCTGGTACTCGCCGGAGACCGGCCAGTTCAACAGCCGGGACTCCGTGGGGCTCGACCCGGTCCCGGACTCGATCGAGGCCAACCGGTACGCCTACGCCAACGACAACCCGATGACCGGCACGGACCCGACCGGCCACTGGTTCGGCTTCGTGAAGAAGGCGTTCAAGAAGGTCGCCCGCAAGGTCAAGAAGGCCGTCAAGTCGGCCTACCACAAGGTCAAGAAGGCGGTGAAGAAGGCCGCCAAGGTGGTCCGCAAGGCCGCCAAGCGCATCAAGCACGCGGTCAAGCGGGCGGTGCGCAAGGTCTACCGGGCGGTGCGCAAGACCGTGCGGTACGTCTCCGACAGCGTCCGGCGCGTCAAGAGATACGTCAAACGCACCTATCACCGGGTCAAGCGCTACGCCCACAAGGTCGTCAAACACGTCAAGCGGGCGGTGCGCAAGGTCGCCAAGGCCGTCAAACACGTCGCCAAGAAGGTGGTGAAGGCGGCCAAGAAGGTCGGCAGAGCCGTCAAGAAGGCGGCCAAGGCGACGGCCAACTTCGTCAAGCAGCACGCCTCCACCATCGCCTCGGTGGCGGTGGGCGTCGCGGTCTTCGCCGGCTGCACGGCACTGACCGCCGGCGCGGGCGCCATCGCCTGCGGTGCCCTCGCGGGCGCGGCGGCCAACGGCGTCGGCTACCTGATGAGCGACGGCCCGAAGACCCTGGGCGGCTTCGCCATGGCGGCCGGCGTGGGCGCCGTGACCGGTGCGCTCGGCGGCGCGGCGGGCGGCGCGGCCTCCGGCGCGGTGGGCCGGCTGCTCGCGGGCGCCGGCGGCCGGGTGGCGACCGGCGCGGCCATGGGCGCGGCGGGCGGTGGTGCCGAGGGCGCCGTCGGCTACGGCGTCTCCTGCGTGGCCAGCGAGGAGGGCTGCAGCGTCGGCGGCGCGGCCAAGGCCACGGCCATCGGCGCGGCCACCGGCGGCATCTTCGGCGCGGCGGCGAGCAAGTTCGGCCCCAAGTCGAAGTCCCAGCGCTCCGACGACGCCTCCCCCGACACCCCCCGGGGCTGCCCGGCCAGCCGTACGCCGCACAGCTTCACCGGCCTCACCGGTGTGCTGATGGCCAACGGCACGGTCAAGCCCATCTCCCGGGTCAAGGCCGGCGACACCGTCCTGACGGCGGAGCCCGGCTCGAAGAAGAAGGAGAAGCACAAGGTCAAGGCGGTGATCGTCACCAAGACCGACAAGGAGTACGTCGACGTCGTCGTCTCCACCAAGGCCGGTCCCCGGACGATCCAGACCACCAGGCACCACCAGTTCTACGAGGTCATCCGTAACTCCTGGACCCAGGCCACCGACCTCGCCCCCGGCCGCCGCCTCCAGAACGCCGACGGCACCCCGACCCCCGTCCTCGACATCAGGCGCTACACGGCGCACCGCGTCACCTACGACCTGAGCATCGAGGGCCTGCACACGTACCATGTGCTGGCGGGGGCCACTCCGGTCCTCGTTCACAACTGTGGTGAGGCCGACGATGACTTGCTCGACTTCGCAGACGATGCGCTGAGCATGAGCCCGGGATCGCGTCCCAACGTCGCCACGAAGGTCACTTCTGCGAAGGGAGGGCATGTCCGTCTCTCCTATGCGACGGATACGCGTAGCGGTGCAATGCCTCCGCAGACAGCGAGGGCCGTGGCAAACTCCGGGCACCACGGCGGATGCGGGGAAATCGGGTGCGCCATTCAGCTCGAGAAAGCCGGCATCCCGCTGGAGGGGGCGACATTCCAGTCCGTCAAGATCGGCGGTGGCGGCAGGGGAAATTCGTTCCCCATTGAGGATCATGGTGAGCTGATCGCGCCATGCCCTGCCTGTCAGCGGTTCTTGCCTCTCATCGGTGGACGTGGGTGAGTATCATGCCTGTCCCTCCAGAATTGCGGGATGCGCTGCGGAGATTGAGAGAAGTGCGGTCCGAAAGGCCCGGAGATGAGTGCGACAGCGAATCCTTTGCCGCATGGCGGGAAAGGATTGCAGACGCATTGGATTCACTGGCCGTTGTTCTGATCCATCAGGCGGATCGTCAGAAGGCTGCCGCTGAAGCCGCTGCTGCTCGCGCTGAAGCGGTGAGGATCCGTACCGCACTGGATCAACAGGGCTGATCGAGAGGTCTCCGCACCGGTCCGTCTGCTTGTGTGACTGCAGGCGGAAACGCCCTTTACGCCTCAGAAGCCCCACCGAGAGTGAACTCGGTGGGGCTTCTGTGCTGTCTTGCGCGCCGCTTGCGCTACTGGGGCTCAGCCCAGGTTGGCCAATGGGGGCCATCGGCCGGTCGAGGCAATGAATGTGGAGCTCACCCGGCAGCCCTTCCACGTACCGGCATGGCAGTCCTGGGGCTGTGTTGGTCGACGTTCCGGATCTCTCGGTGATGGAAATGGAACCGGTCTTCGCGTCGGTGCGAGCGGAGATCGACGGCGGCACGGCATTCTGGGAGTGGAGCGACGCCCGGCTCTTCCGCTCCGCCTGACGGGGCATGGAACACGGAACGCCGCGTACCGTCCGCGGCGGGTCGCGACCGGCGGCTTGTCATCGCTCGCCGCAGCTGCGGCCTGAGGACTGACGCCCCCGCCCGGCCGACGTGCGCCCGGCCCGGCGGGGGGCCTATCGGGGTGCCCGGTGGTAGTCGGAGGCGGCCACCCGGCCCAGGAGGCGGAAGCCGGGGGCCGGGGTGTTCGCCGGGGTGACCAGCAGGGCGCCGGGGGCGGCCAGCGCGGACAGGTCCGGGAGTCCGGGGCCGTCGGCCAGCAGAATGCCGTAGCGCCGGTCGGCCAGCCGGGTCCGCGCCTCCGGGTCGCCGGGGGCGCCGGCCACGAAGCGGGCCTCGCCCTCCGGGGCGTGGCCGCCGCACAGGGCCAGGTTGGCCCGGACCGCCTCGGCCCGGGCGGCCGGACCCAGCACCGTCAGCCGGGCGTCGGCACCGGCGCGCCGCAGCATCCGGCCCAGCGCCACCGCGAACAGGCCCGAGCCGCCGTCCACCGCCAGCACCTCGCCGCCGGGCGGGTCCAGCAGTGACAGCGCGGCCAGCCGCCCGCAGACGTCCGACAGGGTGCCCGCGAGACCGCCCACCCCGAGCGCCTCCAGGGCAACCAACTGGCGGTACGCGACCGTCAGTTCGTCACGCACCCGGTGGTCGTCGCACCCGGTCAGGGTGCCCACTTCCCGTACCAGGGTGTCCATCTGGGTCTCGGTGGGCATCCGGTGCCCGTCCCGCCCCGTCTGGTCGAGCAGCAGTCCCAGACCGTAGCTGCGCCGCCGCAGATCGGCCACCTGGTGGTGCAGGGCGTCCAAGTCGGCCTGGAAGGCGGCGCTTTCGCGCTGAAGGCGCTGCTCCACCATGGCCATCGCGGGCTTCAGGACCCGCTTCGCCAGCCGGTTGCTCAGGAGAGAGGGCATGCCGCGGAACCTACGCCCTCCCGACGGGCCGCGGACGACCGAACGGTGGAGCGCGGATGAAGTCTCGGCAGCGGTGGGATGGCGATTCCGGTGGCGCCGGGGCGGGGGGTGGTTGCGTGCGGCCCGGCCGCCGGAGGGCGAGCGCCCGGTCGTGTGCTCGTGCCCCGGCGCCGCGAACGGTGGGTGTGGGGATGGGTGCGTGTAGTGATCACATATTGATCACAGAAAGATGATGATTCATACAGGTAATCAAAAGCGTACGCACAGGTGTAGCAAAATCGCGGAGGCTTCCGGACCTGACCGACCGGGGTCTTCTCGATTGAACGTCCTGTGGGGGGACCGTGCCGACGTACCGCCGAATCGCGCGCGACATGCTGATCGCGAAGCTGTTGCGCAGCCGCTGGGGCAAGATCGTGGCACTGGCCCTGATCATGGTCGTCGGCGTCGGCTCGCTGGCGGTCGCCGGCGTCGGCATCCCGCTCTTCCCGGAGCCGCTGCCCGGCGCCAGGGGCCCCGGCCAGTGGTCCGGCAGTGCCGAGGGGCGCGCCCATGTCGTCCTGGGGCGCGGCAACCGCGAGGTTCCGCTCTCCCTGCGCGCGAAGTACCCCACCACCGTGTCGGCGCCGGCGCGTCCCGAGGCACGGGGCAACGCCGTCGAGGTCACCCCGCCGCCCGCGCCCGAGGTCACCGGATTCGACCGCAAGACCAGCAAGGAACTGCCGGGCGAGCGGGACGAGCGCAGCCGCACCTATCTCAACGAGGACGGCACACGCACCACCGAACTCGCCGCCGCCCCCCTCAACTTCCGTGATGACAAGGGGCAGTGGCGCCCCATCGAGCCCGATCTGGTCGAGCGTTCCGGCGGCTGGGACAACTCGGCGGACGCTGTGGGCGTGCGGATCGCGGACCGGGCGGACGCGGGTGGTCTGGTCACCCTCACCCTTCCCGCCGGCGAGGTCTTCGGCTACGGCCTGGACGGCGCGGCGACGAGCACCGGTGAGGCCGACGGTAGCCGGGTCGCCTACGAGAAGGTGCTGCCCGAGACCGACCTCTGGCTGGACTCACGGGCGGGCGGCGTCAAGGAGACCCTGGTCCTCCGCTCGGCGGGCGCACCAGGCGCCTTCGACTTCCCGCTGCGCACCACGGGGCTGACGGCCCGCCTCGACGGCGGAACCGTCGTCCTCAGCGACCCCGCCGGCCGCACCAGGGCGGTCGTCCCGGCCGGCTTCATGGAGGACGCCAAGGGCGCGGTCTCCGCCGCCGTCCGCTATGACCTGATCGAGCGGAACGGCGGCCAGACGCTCCGGGTGACCCCCGACCGCACCTGGCTCACCGACCCGGCACGTGCCTTCCCGGTCCGGGTCGACCCGTCCGTCGACACCTCGTCCGCCACCACCTCCATGTACGTCAGGAGTGGCGGCTCGGTCGTCGGCTCCGGCGAACTCCACGTGGGCAAGGGCCCGGAGGGTGCGACCGCCGCGTACCTCGGCTTCCCCGGACTGGAGACCCGGCTCAAGAACCACCAGATCTTCGGTGCGCAGCTCCAGGTGGTGAACTACGACTCCGCCTCCTGCCGGCCCCGGCCGGTCTCCGTGCACCCGGTGACCGAGTCCTGGACGGCGGGCACCGGTTCGGCCTACCCCGGCCCCTCGGTCGGTTCGGCGCTGGCCTCCCGGTCCTTCGCCTACGGATACATCGGCCTCGGCCAGCCGCAGTCCGACTGCCCCGCCGCCGGCGAACTGTTCGACCTGGGTAAAGCCGGCCGTGACCTCGTCCAGCGGTGGGCGGACGGCACCCAGCCCAACAACGGCCTCTCGCTGCGCGCCTCCCCCTCCGATCCGCTCGGCTTCAAGAAGTTCGCCGGCCACGGCACGGCCAACCCGCCCCGGCTGTACATCACCCACAGCCCGTACAACGCGACGTACACCTTCCCGAAGCCCGTCCCGGACCCGCCGGTCATGCAGAACCAGGCCGGCAAGGTGAAGATCACCGTCACCAACAAGGGCGCCGAGACCTGGACGCCCAGCACCTACTACCTCGCCTACCGCGTCTACAACAGCAAGGGCAAACTGGTCGGCCAGCAGCGGTCGGCCAATCTCACCGGCAACGTCGCCAACGGCGCCAAGGTGACCCTGGACGCCACCATCAAGGCCCTGCCGCCCGGCGGCTATCTGGTCGACTTCACGATGGTGCGCGCCGGCGGAAAGGTCTTCACCGACGAGCAGGTCCCGCCCGGCCGGCTCACCCTCCAGGTCTTCGACATCGCCCCGGTCGTCAAGGAACAGTTCCCGCCCAACGGCTACCAGGCCCAGACGCTCACCCCGCAGCTCTGGGCGGCGGGTGTCGACGCGGACGCCCCGGCCGGCCTGAAGCTCCAGTACAAGTTCGAGATCTGTGAGGCCGACAAGGCCGGCAAGCCCACCGGCTGCACCACCTCCGCGTACCAGCCGGGCTCCGCCTACCCGGTACCGGCCGGCCGGCTGAAGTGGGGCAAGACCTATCTGTGGCGCGGCTTCGTCAAGGACGCCTCCACCGAGGTGCCGACCGCCCAGCTCGCCCTGATCACCGCCGTGCCGCAGCCCGAGATCACCTCGCGCCTCTCCGAGGCCCAGGGCCAGGAGTTCGACGCCAATGTCGGCAACTACACCACCAGGGCGGTCGACGCCTCGCTGGCCGGTGTGGGCCCCGACCTCACCCTGGTGCGCACCTACAACAGCCTCGATCCGCGCCGCGACCTGGCCTTCGGCGCCGGCTGGACGTCCCGGTACGACATGCGGCTCACCCCGGACGACGACGGCACCGGCAACGTCGTCATTCGCTATCCGGAAGGCCAGGACGTCCGGTTCGGCAAGAACGCCGACGGCACCTTCACCCCGCCGCCCGGCCGCTTCGCCAAGCTGACCGCGGATACCGCCACCGGCAGCTACCGGCTTCAGGACAAGTCCGGTACCGGCTACGACTTCGGCTCCTCCGGACTGCTGACGAAGATCACCGACTCGTACGGCAAGACGGTCAGCTACACCTACACGGGCGGCCGGCTCGCCACCGCCGTCAACAACCGGACCAACCGCTCCCTGACCTTCACCTGGACCGGAGCCCACGTCACCAAGGTGTCCACCGGCCCCGTCGGCGGTGCCCCGCTCACCTGGACGTACACCTACGACGGCGACCGGCTCACCAAGGTGTGCGACCCCCAGGACGGCTGCACCCTCTACGATCACGGCACCGGCAGCCACTACCGCACCACCGTGCTCGACGCGCGGCCCGAGTCCTACTGGCGACTCGGCGAGGAGGAGGGCACCGCGGCGGCGAGCGAGAACCCGGCCAACCTCGGTAAGGACCGCGGCACCTACACGGGCGTCACACTGAAGACGCCCGGCGCCATCGCCGGCGACCCCGGCACCGCGGCCTCCTTCAACGGCTCCGGCTCACGCGTGACCCTGCCCTCCGGCACCCTCAAGAAGAGCCGGGACGCCGCCGTCGAGGTCTGGTTCCGCACCCTTCCCACCGGTGTCGGCGGCCCGCTCGTCGGCTACCAGGACAAGGCGTGGGGCACGGCACCGGCCACCGGCGTTCCGATGCTCTACGTCGGCACCGACGGCAAGCTGCGCGGCCAGTTCTGGACCGGCGCCGCGGCACCCGTCACCGACATCGGCAAGAACGTCAACGACGGCAAGTGGCACCACGCGGTGCTCTCCGTCGCGGGTACCACCCAGAGTCTCTACCTGGACGGCAAGCTCTCCGGGACGAGCACCGGCAAACAGCTTCTCCAGAGCGCCCTGACCTACAACCAGATCGGCGCCGCCCACGCCTCCGCGCCCGGCTCCTGGCCGGGCTGGGGCACCACGGGCGCCAGGTCGTTCGCCGGAGCCATCGACGATGTCGCCGTCTACCACCACCCGCTGGGCGCGTCCGCCGTGGCCGCGCACTACCGGGAGGGCGGGCGCGCCGCCGACCAGGTCACCCGCGTCACCATGCCGACCGGCCGGACCGCCTCCGAGGTGACGTACGACACCGCGCTCGACCGGGTCGAGGAGTACACCGACCGCAACGGCGGCACCTGGCGCGTCGGCACCCCGGCGGTCTTCGGCGACGACAAGGACCTGCGGCGCACCGTCGAGGTCCGCGACCCGATGAACGGCCCCCGCTTCTACGAGTACGACGGGCTGTCCTCCCGGCTGCTCCGCTATGGCGAGCCCACGGCCCTGACCGCCCGGGAGCCGGTCACGGCCACCCCCTCACCCACCCCCACCGGACCCGTCGAGGTCTGCACCACGCCCGATCCTGGCGACCCCCAGTTCTGCACCACCCCGCCGGCCGGCAGCGGCAGCGAGCCCGACTTCATCCGCTATCCGGTGGACGGCGTCGCTATCCGGTCCTTCGCCTACGACGACAACGGCTTCCAGACCGCCATCACCAGCGAGAACGGTGACACGATCAGCCTCGGCCACGACGACCGCGGCAATGTCACCAGCCGCACCACCTGCCGGGCCAAGGACGACTGCCAGACCGCCTACACCACCTACCCGGCCACCACCGACGACTTCGATCTGCGCGCCGACCAGCCGGTGGAGACCCGGGACGGCCGCTCGTCCGGCCCGGCCGACAACCGCTACCTGACCAAGTACACGTACAACACGTACGGCGGGCTGGTCACCCAGACCTCGCCCGACGGTGGCACGGTGACCCACACCTACACCACCGGTGCCGAACCGGCGGCGGGCGGTGGCGGTGGCATGCCCGCCGGGCTCCCGCTCACCACCAAGGACCCGCGCGGCAAGATCACCCGTTACGCCTACTTCGCCAACGGAGACCTGGCCTCGACCACCGAACCCTCGGGCGAGGTCACCCGGTTCACCTATGACACGCTCGGCCGGAAGATCACCGAGACGGCCGTCACCGACGTCCAGCCGGGCGGGGTGACCCGTACCTACACCTACGACCAGCTGTCCCGTCTGGTCTCCACCACCGATCCGGCGGCGACCAATGTCGTCACGCTCGCCAAGCACCAGCAGCGGACCGTCACCGACTACGACGGCGACGGGAACGTGCTCCGCACCGAGGTCTCCGACGCCACCGTCGGCGGCGACCCCGCCCGGGTCATGACCTTCGACCTCGACGACCGCGGCCGCCCGGAGAAGGTCACCGACGCCGAGGGCAACGAGACCTCCTACACCTACGACGTCTTCGGCAACAAGACCTCGATGACGGATGCCAACGGCAACCGGTACGAGTTCAGCTACACCGCCCGCAATCTGCCCGCCGAGACCCGGCTGCGCGACTGGGACGACGACGGCGGTGACGAGGACTACACGGTGCTCAAGTCGTACGCGTACGACCTGGGCGGCCGGATGGCCCGCGAGACGGACAGCATGGGCCGTACCAGCGTCTACGCGTACTACGGCGACGACTCGGTCAGGTCCGTCACCCTCAAGGACTTCCACAACCCCGACGGCACCAAGCGGGACCAGGTCCTCTCCGCCCTCACCTACGACGGCGCGGGCAATGTGCTGGCGGAGAAGTCAGCCAACGGCAAGGTCACCACGCAGTACACCTACGACGCCGTGGGGCGGAAGAAGTCCGAGGTCACCGACCCCACCGGGGTGGCGCGACGCACTTCCTACACCTACGACCTCGCGGGCAACGTGGAGTCCGTCGTCTCCGGCGGCCTGGTGTCGAACGTGCCCTGGCCCGTCTCCACCACGGGGACGACCGTCCGCTACTCGTACGACGACGCGGGCAACACCCGCACGGAGTCGATCGAGGACGGAACCCAGTCCAGGACCACCACCTACGCCTACGACCAGCGCGGTCTGCTCACCTCGGAGACCGATCCGGCGGGCAGCCGCACCGACTACGGCTACGACGAGATCGGCCGCCAGGTCTCCGCCACCTCCCCGGCCGTGGAGACCGAGAGCGACGGCTCGTCGCCGCTCACCTCGCGCCCCGTCGTCTACACCGGGTACGACACCTTCGGCTCCGTGACGGAGTCGGTGGACGCGCTCGGCAGGACCAGCCGGACCGGCTACGACCGGCTCGGCCGCCCGGTGACGGCGTCCGCCGCCCCGTACAAGGCGCCCGGCTCGGACGAGACCGTGACGCCGGCCACCACCACGGTCTACGACCCGCTGGGCAATGTGACCGAGTCCACCGATCCGCTCGGCCGGACCAGCAGATTCCGGTACGACCGCCAGAACCGGCTCACGGTCAAGGACCTCCCGGTGGGCACCGGGGACGACCGGGCCCAGTGGAAGTACACCTACACCCGCGCCGACCAGGTCCTCTCGGTGACCGACCCGAACGGCGCCCGCGCCGAGAGCACCTACGACGACCTCGACCGGCCGGTCACCCAGACCCGGATCGAGCGCACCCCGGTCCCCGCGGCGTTCACCACCCGCCACGAGTACGACGACGCCGGCAACGTGCTGAAGACCACCGCTCCCGGCGGCGGCATCACCCGGTACGCCCACGACGGGCTCGGCCAGGTCCTCCGGGTGACCGAACCCAGCGGGGTGCGCACCGAGTTCGGCTACGACATCGCCGGCCGCGAGGTCCGCTCCACCGACGGCAAGGGCCGCACCGAGGCCACCTGGTACGACCAGTTCGGCCAGGTCACCCGCGACGCCGACCTGGACGCGACCAACAGCCCCTTGCGCGAGGTCTCCTACGCCTACGACAAGGCCGGCAACGTCCTCTCGGCCACCGACGCCGACAAGCACAGCACCACCTACACCTACGACGCGCTGGGCCGGCTGAAGACCCAGACCGAGCCGGTCTCCGACACCAGGACCATCACCACGTCGTTCGGCTACGACGCGCTCGGCAACCGCACCCGCTACACCGACGGGCGCGGCAACACCACGGTCTACACCACCAACGCGCTCGGCCTGCCCGAGTCGGTGATCGAGCCCGTCACCCAGCGGCACCCGGCTCCCGCCGACCGGACCTGGACCACCTCCTACGACGCGGCCGGCCAGGCCGTGAAGGTGGCCATGCCCGGCAAGGTGGTGCGCGAGCGCTCCTACGACAAGGCGGGCGCCCTGATCCGGGAGACCGGCTCCGGTGCCGAGGCCACCACCCCGGAGAAGCGGTTCCAGTACGACGCGGCCGGCCAGCTGGTGAAGGCTTCCGCGCCCAAGGGCGACAACACCTACGAGTACAACGACCGCGGCAACCTGGTGAAGGCGAGCGGTCCGTCCGGGAACGCCACCTACGACTACGACGCGGACAGCCTGCTGCTCAGCCGCACCGACGCCTCCGGCACCGCCGCCTTCACCTACACCGACCAGCGGCTCTCCTCCGCCCAGGATCCGGTCACCGGGGTCCGGCAGAGCTACGGCTACGACGGCGCGGGCAAACTGGAGAAGATCGGCTACAGCGCGGGCCAGTCCCGGACGTTCACCTACGACAATCTCGGCCGGCTCGGCACCGACACGGTGAAGAGCAGCGGTGGGGCGACCGTCACCTCCACCGACTACGGGTACGACTCGCAGAGCCGGCTCACCTCCAAGAAGACCACCGGCACGGCGAAGGCCGGCACCAACACCTACGGCTACGACTACGCCGGCCGCATGACCTCCTGGACCGCCGACGGCAAGACGGTCGGCTACGCCTGGGACGACAGCGGCAACCGGGTCAAGAACGGCGACAAGACCGCCACCTTCGACGAGCGCGACCGGCTGCTCTCCGACGGTGACTACACCTACGACCACACCCCGCGCGGCACGGTGGCCTCCCGCATCAGCTCCGGTCTGAAGGAGGAGTTCGCCTTCGACGCCTTCGACCGGCTCACCAAGGCGGGCGAGTCCGGCACCGAGTACACCTATGACGCGCTGGACCGGGTGGCCGCCCGCAACGGCACCGACTTCGTGTACGAAGGCACGTCACCGGACCCGGTGAAGGACAACTCGGCCACCTACGGCCGCGGCGCCGGCGGCGAGCTGATGTCCGTCCTGGAGGGCGACACCGCACGGCTGTCGGTGGCCGACGCCCACGGCGACGTGGTCGGCAGCATGTCCGCCACCGACGGCGCCGCCGCGTCGCTGGAGCAGTCCACGGCGTACGACCCCTTCGGTGTCCCGACCGCCGCCACCGAGGTCGCCGGCAACCTGGGCTACCAGGGCGACTACACGGACCCGGACACCGACCAGGTCAACATGGGCGCCCGCTGGTACAACCCCGGCTCCGGCTCCTTCGACTCCCGGGACACCTACCAGTACTCCTCCGGTGCCTCCGTCCTGGCCAACCGCTACACCTACGGCTCGGCCGCCCCGATGAACTACAGCGACCCGGACGGACACTGGTCGTGCAGCTGGTGCTCCTGGGCCGGGGACCAGATCTCCAGTGGTTACCACAAGGTCAAGCGCGGCATAAGCCAGGGCTACAACAAGGCCAAGCAGGGCCTGAGCTGGGGCTACAACAAGGCCAAGCAAGGCTTGAGCTGGGGCTACAACAAGGTGACGAGCGGCGCCCAGTACGTCTGGAACGCGGTGACTCACCCCCGGCAGACGCTGAGCAAGGTCTGGGATGCCGTCTACCGCGGCAGCGGCCTCAAGACGGTGGTGGACACAGGAAGCCGCCTGGTACGGAAGTACGGCGGCGCGGGAGTCCGCTATCTCCACGAAAAGGCCGCGGAAACCCGGCAGCGGATCTATCAGGCCAAGGTCGCGATCACGGTCCAAGCCCGGTCGGTCGCGTCGTTCGCGGCCAAGCACAACCCGATACCGGCGATCAAGGCGGCGCTGCGGCCGCTGGTGGCGGTCGGGGTCCAGGTCGTCACCGCGGTGGCGAGCGTCCCGGCCATGGTCGTGGCCGCGCAGGTCAACGTGGTCAAGGACATGGCCAGGGCAGCCGACGACTTCCGTAAGTCGGTCGTCGCGAAGACCGGCTATGTGATGGAGACCGTCAAGGAGTCGGTCGACTGGGGCGCGGTCTGGGAGGGCACCAAGACCGTCGCCAACGTCGTCGGCGAGGTCACCGGGTTCAACGACATCAAGAACTGCGTGACCCAGGGCGACATGGAAGCCTGCGCCTGGGCCGCCGCCACCGTCGGCGGTCTCGTCCTCGGCGGCGCCGGCGCCGGCGCGGTCCGCGCCGCCCGGATGGGCCGGCTGGCGACCAAGGTGGCCGCCCACTCGGACGACATCGCCGCGCTCTCCAAGCTTCGCTTCGCGGGCAAGGCGGAGCGCGCGGCCGACAAGGTCGACGACGCGGGCGACGCCGCCCAGTGCATGGCCAGGGCCAACAGCTTTGTCGCCGGTACGGAAGTCGTGCTGGCCGACGGCTCCCGCAAGCCCATCGAAGAGGTGCGCGAGGGCGACCAGGTCCTGGCCACCGATCCGACGACGGGGAAGTCCTCGAAGCAGGAGGTCACCGCCACCATCGTCGGCAAGGGCCAGAAGCAGCTGGTCCGGCTGACCGTCGACACCGACGGTGACCGGGGCGGCGCCACCGACACGATCACCGCGACGAAGGGCCACCCCTTCTGGGTGCCGGATCTGAAGAAGTGGCTGACGGCCGGCGAACTGAAGCCCGGCCAGTGGCTCCAGACCGGCAGCGGCTCCTGGGTGCAGGTCGACGCCGTCCGCGCCTGGACCCAGCAGGCGGCCGTCTACAACCTGACGGTGGACACGGCGCATACGTACTATGTGCTGGCCGGGGCGACGTCGGTCCTGGTTCATAACTGTAATGGGGCGAATCTTGAGCTGACCTATAAGCCGGATTGGACGCCGGAGCAGATTGCCGCAGCGGATGCCAAGGTCGCGGCTTTGAATGACGCTCCGCAGCTCGTTGTAACCAAGGTCAACCGCTCCGGAAGCGCTGCTGAAGTTTGGCGTCGAGCTGGAAACAATACGGTTCCAGGAACTGATATCGATCACAAGATTGATCTCCAGCTTGGTGGGGCTGACAATGTCAGTAATATGTGGCCACTCGATAGTTCCGTCAATCGAAGCTTGGGCCCCCAGATTTCCGGCCAGATGAAGAGGCAGGGTCTACAGCCGGGTGATCTGGTGTGTAGCATCACGATCACAGTCAGACGATGTTAGGTGAGGTAGGGTCATGCAGTTGCGAGACCTGAACGTCTCCCGCGCTGTAGCGACCGATGCCGGCATGTTCGGCATCTGGCGCACAAGTGTCTTCGCGCACGTCAGTGAGCTGGATCAGTGGGAGGACGAAGTTGCTGAAGACTCCGCCCTCTCGCGCCAGATCGCCAGTGGTGCCTTCGTCCCCCTCAACATCGGTGGAGGCGGGGCTTTTCAGGCGGCCGTGCGAGGCGTGGAGTCTCCAGGGCAGCTCAGTGCGAGAGAGAGGGAGTATTTGCTCGTTTCGTCGGAGCCCTACCTACTAATTTCCGATGGCGAGCTTGAGCTCGGCGGTCTTGAAGGCGTCGGGAACTATTCGGGAGTCGAAACCGTCGGGATCTCTCTCGATAGTGGCCAGTATGCAGTTGTTGTGCATCTACTGGACTGGCAAGCGGAACCGGGTAGTCGGGGGGGCGATGGAAAGCCCTCTCCTAATGCTCTTCCTGACTTTATTGTGGAGATTTTTGCAGATTCGCGAGGGCGTTCTGGCTATCGCGTCAAGATCGAAACGTTCGAGCGGACCTAGGAAATAGCAAAGGCCCCGCCGGATATCTTCCGGTGGGACCTCTGTGGCGTCTGACAGCAGTAGTTGACGGCAACGTCAGCGGACGGATGCTGCGCAAAGCGGTGGTTCGTCGTTCTCGTCGGGCTTGCGCCGTGCGAGTTCTCTGCGGTGCCAGACGGCGGCGAGGAGCGCGGTACCGGGGCTGTAGCCGGTGCCGAGGTGGTTCCAGCGACCGACGACGAGGGTGGTGTCCGGGTTGGGCTCGGCAGGCCGGCGTGGGCGCGGGCGTGTTCGGTGCGCCAGGCGCGGCGGGCGTCGCGCAGCGCGCCGAGGGTGGTTGGAGTAGCGCGGGATTTGGTGGAGAAGTGGCCCCGGAAGCCGGGCATGTGTGCCCGCTTCCAGAGCTTGAGGTCGGCGAACTCCGGCCGCCTGCCGAGTTCCCAGCATCTTCGCCGACATGAGACAGGCGGCATGTTCGACACCTACGCCGAGAGCTTCGATGCCGTGTGGACGACGGCGACGCCGGTACGAGGAAAAGGCTGACCGTGGCCCGCACCGAGCACTACGACGGCCCGACCGCGCCCAAGCCGAACAGCATGGTCGTCGCCGCTTCTGCCGTCGTCACTGACGACCACGGGCGCATCCTCCTCTCTCGGCTTTCAGGCGGGTGCTCGGTGACGCCGATGTGAGCGGTACCCAGGAGGCCGTGGGAGCGGATCGTCCGGAGACCTGGGCGCCGGCGGAGGCGGCTGTGGGGTGGCGGCATTGCCGAAGCGGGGGCGGCGGGCCACGCGCATCCCGGTTCGGTCGCGCTCGTTGATCCCGGGCGGCATCGGGTGTGTCGGGGCGGTGGTCCTCGGCACGTCCACTGCCTACCATCGATCACCGCAAGGTCGTCCACGCAGCCGCACGACCCACGCCGGGAGGCTCCTTTGCACCGCCGCCGTCGCACCGCGCTCTCTGTGTCCGCCGGGCTCCTCGCCGCGGCCCCCCTGCTCGCCGCGTGCGGAGGTGGGGCGCATCCGGGGGCGGCGGCCGTCGTCGGGGGCGACCGCATCGAAGTGGCCGCGCTCCAGGCGCAGGTCAAGGAGGTGCGCACCGCCCAGCAGGCCGCGCCGGAGGCGGAGCAGCTGATCCAGGCGACCGGCGACCTGAACCGCGAGAAGCTGAACGTCATGATCTTCGACCGGGTGGTCCAGCGGGTCGCGGACGACCACGGGATCACCGCCAGCCGCAAGGAGATCCAGCAGACCCGGAAGGCCGCCGCCGGGCAGAGCGGCGGCGAGGAGCAACTGGCCGCGATGCTGCTGCAGCAGCAGGGCGTGGCCCCCGGCCAGATCGACGCGGTCGTCCGGCGCAATGTGCTGATGGACAAGATCGCCGCCAAGCTCGGCGCCGGGAACACCCCCGAGGGGCAGCGGAAGCTCACCGAGACCTTCACCGCTGCCGCCCGGAAGCTGAACATCGACGTCAATCCGCGCTACGGCACCTGGGACCAGCAGCGGATCCAGCTCGGCGCCTACCGCGCCCCCTGGATCAAGCCCCGCCCCGAGCAGCGGACGGCGAGCTGACAACCGGGCATCCGCCGGCCGGGCGGCACCCGCCCGCCCGGCCGGCGGACGGTCACTTGGCCGGCGGGGCGGGCAGGGCATAGGCGCCGAAGGACGGCTTCTCCGTCCCGGCCGCGAGCGACGCCCGGAAGGAGGACGTCTGCCGCACCTGGTAGACGCTGGTCTTGTTGGCCTCGTTGCGGACCGCGTAGGCCCAGGTGGGGCCGGTGCTGTCGGAGTACATGAAGGCGGCCGGGTCAGTTGCCGCCGCATCGGCCGAGGCCAGCTGCCACGGGCGCCAGGCCCCGCTGCCCTGCACCGTCTCACCGGTGTTGTGGACGTAGCCGTCGGTGCCGCGGACGACCACCTCGGTGACGCCGGTGAGCGGGCTGATGACGGCGCTGGGGGAGCCGGCGGCGGTGACGCCCTCGACCGGGCTCCACGGCGCGTAGGCGCCCTTCTCGGTGGTCTGGGCCGTGCTCACCACACCGCCGTCGGTGGTGGTGGCGAAGACCCGGATCCGGTAGCCCGGGTACACCACGACGGCGGGCGTCCCGCTGACGGCCTGCGCACCCAGGGGTGTCCAGGCCGAGAGGGTGCCGGCCGAGCCGAACAGAGCGGTGCTCAGCACACCGGACGCGTTCTTCCCGAAGAGCTGGATGCCGTCGCGCACGGTCGCCGCGGTGAACGGGCCGGTGAACCCGCTGCCGGTGAGCGGCATCCAGCCCTTGAGAGCCTCCTTGGCACTGTCCTGCGTCCGGTACCAGGGCCTGCCGGAGGCGTCGGCGGCGAACTGGGTGACCAGACCGCCGGGTGTCTTGGCGGTGACCGGCGGCTGGGCCATGGCGCCCGCGAGGTCGGTCCAGGCGGCCCAGTCGGTGGCGCCCTTGGCCTTCTGGACGCGCTGCCGGACGCTTCCGGAGGTGGTGTACCCGGTGACGCTCACCCGGCCGTCCGCGTACTGGGAGAGCGACGGCTGTCCGGAGAATGCCTCGTTGCCCGAGATGGTCGTCCACTGGGTGCTGTCGAAGTTGGACGGGTCGCTCTGCCGGCCGTGCACCAGCCGGCCGATGTTGTCGGTGTAGGCGTACTCGAGGGTTCCGGCCGAGGACTGGAACACCGATGTACGGCTGAACGACTCCAGTGCGACGGCCGGAGCGGCCGGCGTGTGGTTCTGAAGCGTGCGGCAGGTGTTGGGGGAGGCGGACACCTGCGAGAACTTCTGCCAGCCACCGCTGCCGACCTCTACCGCGTTGACGGCCCAGGTCCGGGTGTTCTCGTCGAAGCGGTAGTAATAGGCCTCGCCCGCCTCCTTCTTGGTGGCGATCAGGGTGTCGCCGCCGTTGGACGTGATGTGCTTGAAGCCGCGCCAGTCCCCGGAGTGCACCAGCACATGGCGCTCCACCCAGCGCTGGCTGGTGACGTCGAAGCGCGACCGGTAGAGCTTGCCGTCCGTCGCCGACCGGCCGTAGAGGACTCCGGCGTCACCGGCGACGATCAGGTCGTAGCGGTCCCAGCCCCGGTCGTGCGCCTTGGTCGGGATCTCGCTCCAGGTGTCCTTCAGCGTGTCGTATACGTAGGAGAGGAGCGCGCCGTCGTTGTCGACCACCCACAGCCGGCCCTCGCCGTCCACAGCGGCGTGGCCACGCCCCTCGGCGTTCGCCAGCCAGCCGAAGTCACTGCTGACCTTTTTGGGCATCACATCCCAGGTGCCGCCCGGCGAGTGGTGCGCGTAGTAGGTGCCGTCGGGCTTGAAGGCATAGATGGAGCGCGTGGGACCGGCGAGTACCAGGCCGAAGTTCTGCCAGCCGCCGGAACCGACGACCGTCGCACCGCCGAGACCGCCGCTGCCGCTGAGCGGGGACTTCATCTTGTACTGGAGCAGTTCGCCCTTGGCGTTGACGGCGTAGGTGGGTCCGTCGGCCGTACAGGCGGCGGCGTCGGCCGCATGGGCGGGGCCACCGGTGCCGAGAACCAGGGGCAGGGCGGTGGCCGCCGCGGCGAGTATCGCGGCCCAGCGGCCGGATCTGTCGGAGGAACGGGAAGAACCAGGACGCACGTCATGCTCCAGGGGCTAGTGCGGACGACACCGGATGTCCGGCGGAGAGTCAGCCTCATCCGCCGGTCGAATGTGTGCGCGTAGGGCGCAGATAAGTAACTTTATGTGAAGAGTGCATACGCCCTGTTGATGGGCCCCACCGGGAAGGGGAGGCACGGGAGGTAGGTTCGAGGGGTGACCTCCGACGCCCCGCTGACCCCTGATGCCACTCGTGCCGCCGATGACCCGGACGCTCCCGGGCGCCTGGTGCTGCTCACCGCCAGCCACCGGGTGGCGCCCGGGCTGCTGTCCTGGCCCGCCTGGCAGGTGCTGCACGCGGCCGGGCGGGTGCTCTGCGCCGACCCGGACCACCCGCAGTTGCCGTATCTGCGGGAGGCCGGGGTGGCCGTGGAGGTCGCGGCGCCGTGCGCGGAGGAGCTGGTCGCCGCCTGCGCCGGCGGGCGTACGGTCGTGGTGCTGGCCTCCGGCGAGGGGGACCCGGCGCTCACCGACGGGCTCGCCCGGCTGGCCGGCTCCGGCCGGACCCGGATGCCGGACCTTGAGCTGCTGCCCGGTTCGTACGACCTGCCGGGGGCGCGGCTGCTGGACCTGGTCGAGGTGATGGACCGCATCCGCCGCGACTGCCCGTGGTCGTCCCGGCAGACCCACCGGAGCCTGGTGAAGTACGCCATCGAGGAGGCGTACGAACTGGTGGAGGCGATCGAGAACAGTACGGATGACGCCGAGGAGACCGACGGCACCGGCGGCGGTGCGCGGGCCGAGCTGCGGGAGGAACTGGGTGACGTCCTGCTCCAGGTGGTCTTCCACGCCCGGATCGCCGAGGAGCACCCGGAGGAGCCGTTCTCCGTGGACGACGTGGCGGGCACCCTGGTGGAGAAGCTGATCCACCGCCACCCGCACATCTTCGGGGAGGCCACCGCCGGGACCCCCGAGGAGGTCCGGGAGCAGTGGCTGCGCACCAAGGCGGTCGAGAAGCGGCGCACCTCGGTCACCGAGGGCGTGCCGCTGGGCCAGCCCGGGCTGGCCCTCGCCGCCAAGCTGGCGGGCCGGGTGCGGAGCGCCGGGCTGGACGTGCCGCTGCCGTCCGGCCCGGGTGTGGGGTACGACCTGCTGGCCCTCGCCGCCCGGGCCGAGGCGGCGGGCACCGACCCCGAGGCCGCCCTGCGCGCCGCCGCCCGCGCCTACCGGGACGCCATCCTGGCCGCCGAACGGGCGGCGGGGGCGGAGTAGCCCGCGCGAGCCGAGGCGGTCGCGGACTTCCCCGCCGGAGCGGGGCCGCCCGGGCCCGGAGCCGGGGGAGCCGGACGCCGGGGTGTGACCCGGGGCACAACGGGGAGCCGGGCCCGCGCTCGTGCCGGGAGGCCCTGGCCGCCGAGCGGGCCGCCGGACATCCGCCCGTGACCGGGGGCCACCGGGCTCCGCGCGTACCAGGAGGGGAGCCGACCCGACCGCCGGGCCCGCGACCGGGAGGGCTGTCCACTTCGCCTACGTCGGGGACACCGCGCGGGTGTGCCGGGCCCGCGCCCGGGACGATTGTCCGGCTCTGCCCGTACCGGGGGCCACCGCCGGATTCCGGATGCTCCGGGAGACCCTGGCCGCCGAGGGAGCCGCCGGGGCCGACCGGCTCGCGCCGAGCCGGAGGGGGACGGGGCCGGTCCGGGACGGCCGCCGGGCTCCGGCCGTGCCCGGGAGGAGCGCCCCGCCGCCGGGCCCCGGCCCGTACTCCCGCACCGGGACGGGCCCGTCCGTCGCCGGGACGGCCGCCGGGCTCCGGCCCGTACTGCTGTACGCGGGGTCGCCCACCGGGCCGTACCCGGGGCCGCCGCCGGGTCCCGCCCGTCCCCGGGGGCCCTGCCGCCGGGTGCCGGCCGCTCCGGGAGGACCCTGCCGCCGGGCCCCGTCCGTCGCCGGGACGGCCGCCGGGCCCTGGCCCGTACTGCCGTACGCGGGGCCGCCGCCGGGTGCCGGCCGCTCAGGGAGGACCCTGCCGCCGGGCCCCGTCCGTCACCGGGACGGGGCCCGGCGGGCTCCGGCCCGTACTGCCGCACGCGGGGTCGCCCACCGGGCCGTGCCCGTAGCCCCCGCACCTGGGGGCCGGGTGCCCGCCCGGACCCGGGAGGGGCGGCGGGGCGGGGGCGGATACTGTCGGGGGATGCACGACCAGCCGCCCGCCGCCGGCCCCGCTCCCGCGCTCTTCAGCTGGGAGTTCGCCACCGATCCCTACCCCGCCTACGCCTGGCTGCGGGAGCACTCCCCGGTCCACCGGACCCGGCTGCCGAGCGGGGTCGAGGCGTGGCTGGTCACCCGGTACGCCGACGCCCGGCAGGCGCTCGCGGACCAGCGGCTCAGCAAGAACCCGGCGCACCACGACGAGCCCGCGCACGCCAAGGGCAAGACGGGCATCCCGGGCGAGCGCAAGGCCGAGCTGATGACCCATCTGCTCAATATCGACCCGCCCGACCACACCCGGCTGCGCCGGCTGGTCTCCAAGGCGTTCACCCCCCGGCGGGTGGCGGAGTTCGCGCCCCGCGTGCAGGAGCTGACCGACCGGTTGATCGACGGTTTTGTCACAAAGGGCAGCGCCGACCTCATCCATGAATTCGCCTTCCCGCTCCCCATCTACGCCATTTGTGACCTGCTCGGGGTGCCCCGCGAGGACCAGGATGACTTCCGCGACTGGGCCGGGATGATGATCCGGCACGGCGGCGGGCCGCGCGGCGGGGTGGCGCGTTCGGTGAAGAAGATGCGCGGCTATCTCGCGGAGCTGATCCACCGCAAGCGGGAGCACCCCGGCGACGACCTCATCTCGGGGCTGATCCGGGCCAGCGACCACGGCGAGCACCTCACCGAGAACGAGGCCGCGGCGATGGCCTTCATCCTGCTCTTCGCCGGCTTCGAGACCACGGTCAACCTGATCGGCAACGGTGTTCACACCCTCCTGCGCACCCCGGACCAGCGGGCCCGGCTCCAGGAGTCGCTGGCCGCCGGGGAGCGCGGGCTGCTGGAGACCGGGATCGAGGAACTCCTGCGCCACGACGGGCCGGTGGAGCTCGCCACCTGGCGGTTCGCCACCGAGCCGCTGACCATCGGCGGCGAGCGGATCGCGGCCGGCGACCCGGTGCTGGTGGTGCTCGCCGCCGCCGACCGGGACCCGGCGCGGTTCGACGGGCCGGACACCCTCGACCTGACCCGCCGGGACAACCAGCACCTCGGCTACGGCCACGGCATCC
Organism: Streptomyces pyxinae; assembly: GCF_024756275.1. GTDB lineage: Bacteria > Actinomycetota > Actinomycetes > Streptomycetales > Streptomycetaceae > Streptomyces > Streptomyces pyxinae. The sequence continues at coordinate 69,134 of NZ_JANUGQ010000017.1, forward strand.
ACTACTGCCTGGGCGCCCCGCTCGCCCGGCTGGAGGGGCAGACCGCGCTGGCCGGCCTGCTGACCCGGCTGCCCGATCTGCGGCTCGCCGTGGATCCGGACGAACTGCGCTGGCGGGGCGGGCTCATCATGCGCGGGCTGCGCACCCTGCCGGTGGAATTCACCCCGAATGAGCGGGTTCTGACACCCAATTCCGGCTGACCCCGGCCGTTTCCGGCCATTCCCGGCCGACGTGATCTCCTCTTCGTGATCTGTACGTTACCTCCAGTGCATCGACTTGTGACTGACGTTCGAATGCCGCTACGTTCACCGTCACCTCGGCTCAGCAGTCCGGTTGAGTCACAGGCGAAAGGCAACCGCATGCGCTCCGGGAACGGTCGGCACCGACGTCCTCGTCAAGCACCCGCCATCGTCGTCGCGGCGGGGGTCACCGGATCGGCCATCGCGCTTCCGCTCCTCGGCGCGGGCAGCGCCACCGCGGCCGACGGCGCCACCTGGGACCGGGTCGCGGAGTGCGAGTCGGGCGGTGCCTGGAGCGCCAACCTGGGCAACGGCTTCTACGGCGGCCTGCAGTTCTCCCAGGCGGACTGGGAGTCGTTCGGCGGTACGGACTACGCCGAGCGCGCCGACCTCGCCAGCCGCTCGCAGCAGATAGCCGTGGCCGAGAAGGTCCGCGCGGCCCGGGGCGACAAGGCGTGGGAGACCTGCGCGGCCATCGCCGGCCTGAACGCCACCACCGACCCGGCCGGCACCGGTACCGGCAAGCCCGCGCCCGGCCCGTCCGCCTCGCCGGAGGACCCGGAGGGCCCGGAGGACGCCGAGACCCCGGAGCACACGGACTCCCCGAAGCCCTCCCACGAGCCCGGTGACACCGCGACCCCGGACGCCCCCGGGGCGACGGAGACCTCGCCCGCGCCCGAGGGCGACCGCGACAACGGCGAGCGCCCGGCCGGTGAGACCGCCCCGGGCACCGGCAGGCACCGCGGTGAACCCGCCGAGGAGGCGCCCCCGGCCACCGGTCCGGGCGCCGGGACGACCGCGCCGGCCACCCCCACCGCCCCGCCGGTCACCGGCGACCCGGACGGCGCCGCCGGCACCACCGCTCCGGGCGCTCCGGCCCCGGGCGCGGCCGAGGGCGACCGGGAGCCCGGGCAGCACGCCTCGCGCGGCGCCGGGGCGGGCCGTACCGGCGGGGACCTCACCGACCCGGCCAACACCGGCCAGTACACGGTCCGTCCGGGCGACAACCTCTCGGCCATCGCCCAGTCCCACGAGGTGGCCGGCGGCTGGACCGCCCTGTACGACGCCAACAAGTCCACCGTGGGCGGCGATCCGGACCTCATCCTGCCGGGCCAGAGTCTGGAGCTGGCGGCCCCCGCCCCCAAGGCGGCCACCGGTGAGGCCGCCGGCGAGAACGCCGACAAGGGCGCATCGACGGCGAAGTCCGCGCCTCAGCAGCCCACTGCCCCTGAAAAGTAGGCATATACGCCCGTAGTGACGCGAGGTCAGTGGCGGTTTCGGTGGCGTATGTCCGGTTCTGTGCTGGCAGAGATAAGTGAGACAAGAGTCTCTTTGCCTCAACTCGCGCCCTGCGCCCGTCCGATCCGTCCACTTCGCTCCTCACCTGCGCAAATCACCTTCAAGAGGGGGCGCGTACGAGTGGATTGAGCACAATGTCCGTCTTTGATCTCGGGATGGATCTGTGTCTACGGTCGTGACCGCTCGCCACCGCGGGCCCCATCGACCGGTACGCCGAATCCTGCCGCCGGCCGCTGGGAACAGTCGTCGCTGAACAGCGCCGGAGGCAGGAGCGGGGGACCCAGGTAAGTCGCCGGGCCCGGCCGTCGAAGGACGGCACGGAACCGGCTCGGGGTGAAGCCGCGCGACTCGTTCGTGCGGCCGGGCAGCTCACTAGCCCGAACCCGACAGCTCACCTCGCAGGCGTCGGTGAGGAGTAGTTCCATGCTGCTTTCCAGCAAGGGCAAGCACCGTCGCCCGTCCAAGGCCGTCCGGTTCGCCGCCTTCGCCGGCATCACCGGTGCCGCCGTGGCCGCCCCGCTGATGGGTGCCACCAGCGCCTCCGCCGCGACCTCCGCCGAGTGGGACCAGGTCGCCCAGTGCGAGTCCGGCGGCAACTGGTCGATCAACACCGGCAACGGTTACTACGGCGGCCTGCAGTTCAACGCCTCCACCTGGGCCGCGTACGGCGGCACCCAGTACGCCTCCAGCGCCGACCAGGCGTCGAAGTCGCAGCAGATCGAGATCGCCGAGAAGGTCCTGGCCAACCAGGGCAAGGGCGCCTGGCCGAGCTGCGGCGTGGGCCTCTCCGGCGCCTCGGCCGGCGGCTCGTCCGACAGCGGCTCGTCCGGCAACTCCGGTTCCGGCAACTCCGGCTCGAACAGCTCGAACAGCTCGAACGGCTCCAGCGGCGGCGGGTCCGCGCAGCAGTCGGCCCCGAAGCAGGAGTCGCAGGAGACCGCCCAGGCGCAGCCGAAGAAGGCCGAGACCCGGTCGAGCGACTCCGGCGCCGCCTCGCGCTCGCAGAGCCGTACCGTCGTCAAGAAGGGCGACGGCGAGTACAAGGTCAAGTCCGGCGACACCCTCGGCAAGATCGCCAAGGCCGAGCACGTCGAGGGCGGCTGGCAGAAGCTGTACGAGCTGAACAAGGACGTCGTCCCGGACGCCAACCTTATCTACCCGGGTCAGCAGCTCCACCTGAGCTGACCCCCCGAGCCGGCCCGGCACGCACTTCCCCCCGGAGCGTGCCGCGCCGCCGCCGGTCCGGCGGGCTCTCCCCCCGAATGCCCGCCGGACCGGCACCCCTTCCTTCCCCGGCCGGACGGGCCCGCTCCGGCGGGCGGCCCGCCCGGCACCGAAAGGCCGCTCACCCCGGCCCGGCGCGCCTTCCTCTCCGGCGCCGGGCCGGGGCTTTCGCGTCCGGGGCTCTCGCGACCCGGGCCCGGCGCGGAACACCCCGAGGCCCGGCGCGGGAACGCCCCGAGGCCCTCGGGCCCGCGGATACGCCCCCGAGGCCCTCGGGCCACCGGGTACGCACCCGAGCGCCCGGCACCTGTACGGCGGCCCCCGGCCACCCGCGCCATGGCCGCCTGCGGTACCCGCGCCACGGAGCCGTCCGGCTCCCGGGCGTACGGCTCCGCCCGGCCGCCTGCTCCCCGGCCGTACGGCTCCGTCCGACTGCCCGGCCTCCGGGGCGTACGGCTCCGCGCGGCCGCCCGGCCCGGGGGCGTACCGCGCCACCGGGCACCCGGGTCCGGCCCGGGGGCGTGCCGCCCCGCCGGGCGCCCGGCGCCCGCGCGGAGGCCCCGGCGCCCGGAACCGCCCCCGTCACGCACCGTCACGGAATGCGGCGGTCCGTACCGCTCCACCCCCTCCGTCCGGATTTTCATCCTGGTGGACGGGCGTACGGCGAGCGGGGGCGGCGGGGCCGGTTAGGCTCTTGTCGCAAGGCCGGGGCGACCGCACCGCCTCGCGCCCCATCAGCGTCACATCCCAGAAGGAGATGCTCGTGCCGTCCATCGACGTCGTCGTAGCCCGGGAAATCCTGGACTCCCGAGGCAACCCCACGGTCGAGGTCGAGGTCGGCCTCGACGACGGCAGCACCGGCCGTGCTGCCGTGCCCTCCGGTGCCTCCACCGGTGCGTTCGAGGCCCTGGAGCTCCGTGACGGCGACCAGAACCGCTACCTCGGCAAGGGTGTCGAGAAGGCCGTCCTCGCCGTCATCGAGCAGATCGGCCCGGAGCTGGTCGGCTACGACGCCACCGAGCAGCGGCTGATCGACCAGGCGATGTTCGATCTGGACGCCACCCCGGACAAGTCCTCGCTCGGCGCCAACGCCATCCTCGGCGTCTCGCTCGCCGTGGCGCACGCCGCCTCCGAGGCGTCCGACCTGCCGCTCTTCCGCTACCTGGGCGGCCCGAACGCGCACCTGCTGCCCGTTCCGATGATGAACATCCTGAACGGCGGCTCGCACGCCGACTCCAATGTGGACATCCAGGAGTTCATGATCGCCCCGATCGGCGCGGAGTCCTTCTCCGAGGCCCTGCGCTGGGGTGCCGAGGTCTACCACACCCTCAAGAAGGTGCTGAAGGACAAGGGCCTCGCCACCGGTCTGGGCGACGAGGGCGGCTTCGCGCCGAACCTGGAGTCCAACCGGGCCGCGCTCGACCTCATCCTGGAGGCCATCAAGCAGGCCGGTTACGTCCCGGGCAAGGACATCGCGCTGGCGCTGGACGTCGCCGCGTCCGAGTTCTACAAGGACGGCTCGTACGAGTTCGAGGGCAAGTCCCGCTCGGCCGCCGAGATGACCGAGTACTACGCGGAGCTCGTCGCCGCCTACCCGCTGGTCTCCATCGAGGACCCGCTGTTCGAGGACGACTGGGACGGCTGGAAGGCCATCACCGACAAGCTGGGCAGCAAGGTGCAGCTGGTCGGTGACGACCTGTTCGTCACCAACCCGGAGCGCCTGGCCCGCGGCATCGAGGAGGGCAGCGCCAACGCCCTGCTGGTCAAGGTCAACCAGATCGGTTCGCTGACCGAGACCCTGGACGCCGTCGAGCTGGCCCAGCGCAACGGCTTCAAGTGCATGATGTCGCACCGCTCCGGCGAGACCGAGGACGTCACCATCGCGGACCTGGCCGTCGCCACCAACTGCGGCCAGATCAAGACCGGTGCCCCGGCCCGTTCCGAGCGCGTCGCCAAGTACAACCAGCTGCTGCGCATCGAGGAGATCCTGGACGACGCCGCGGTCTACGCGGGCCGCTCGGCCTTCCCGCGCTTCAAGGGCTGACCGCCCGGCCCGGCCCCGGCCCCCGCCGGACCCGGCCGGGCCCCGGTTACCCACGTCCCCGCACCCGGTCCCGTACCGTGTGCGGGGACGTACGTACGTGACACTCCGCACCACCCGCCGGGCACCGGCAGCCACGAGAGCCAGTGCCGCGCGGCCGGACGGGACGGCGGCGGAGCGGGCAGGACAGGGAGGGTGCGGCGATGGCGCGGGACCGGGACCGGTTCTCCACGGCCACCAGACTGCGGCTGCTCGGCGAGCAGACCGCCGCCCGGGTCTACCGCTCCCAGACCCGGCGTCAGGACCGTCGCTCCCGGCTCACCGGGCGCGCCGCCTTCCTCGCCCTGGTGGTCTGCTCGCTGGTGGTGGCGCTCGCCTATCCGATGCGGCAGTACGTCTCCCAGCGCGCCGAGATCGCCGAGCAGAAGCGGCTCGCGGAGGAGGCGGCCGTACGGGTGGAGCGGCTGCGCGACGAGAAGGCCCGGCTCCAGGACGACGCGTACGTACGGCGGCTCGCCCGCGAGCATCTGCACTATGTACGTCCGGGGGAGACCGGTTACACGGTCGTCGACCCGGACGCGGTGCGGGAGCGCCGTGCCGACCAGGGCGCGGCCGACCGGCCCTGGTACTCGAACCTCTGGGACGGCGTGGACAGCGCCGACCGGGAGGACGAGCCCGCCGACGACCGATAGCACCCGGTCCGCCCGGCGCCCCCGCAGCGGCACCACCCCCACACCCCGCACCGGTCGGACGGCCGACGGCTGACGGCTGACGGCTGACGGCTGACGGCCGATGACGGATGACTGACAACTGACAACTGACGACCGACGACTGACAAGCGATACGAGGCAGGCCACAGCAGGCATGGAAACGCCCCCTCCGCAGACCGGACGCACCGAGCCCACCGAGGCGGACGTCGAAGCCTTCAAGGAACAGCTCGGCCGCCCGCCGCGCGGTCTGCGGGCCATCGCGCACCGCTGCCCGTGCGGCAACCCCGATGTGGTGGAGACCGCGCCCCGGCTCCCCGACGGGACGCCGTTCCCGACGACGTACTACCTCACCTGCCCCCGGGCCGCCTCCGCCATCGGCACCCTGGAGGCCAACGGGGTGATGCGCGAGATGACCGAGCGGCTCGCCACCGACCCCGAGCTGGCCGCCGCCTACCGGGCCGCGCACGAGGACTACCTCGCCCGCCGGGACGCCATCGAGGTCCTGGAGGGCTTCCCCAGCGCCGGCGGCATGCCCGACCGGGTGAAGTGCCTCCATGTGCTGGTGGGCCACTCGCTGGCGGCCGGCCCCGGGGTGAACCCGCTGGGCGACGAGGCGCTGGCGATGCTGCCGGAGTGGTGGGCGAAGGGCCCCTGCGTCACGCCCGGCGGCTGCGGGGAGGACGCCCGATGAGCGGGACGACCCGGGTCGCCGCGGTCGACTGCGGCACCAACTCCATCCGGCTGCTCGTCGCGGACGTGGACCCGGCGACCGGGACCCTCACCGACCTGGACCGGCGGATGACCATCGTCCGGCTGGGCCAGGGCGTGGACCGCACCGGCCGGCTGGCGCCCGAGGCGCTGGAGCGCACCTTCGCGGCCTGCCGGGAGTACGCCGCCGCGATCGCGGAGCACGGCGCCGAACGGATCCGGTTCGTCGCCACCTCCGCGTCCCGGGACGCCGAGAACCGGGACGACTTCGTCCGGGGCGTCCGGGAGATCCTGGGCGTCGACCCCGAGGTGATCACCGGCGACCAGGAGGCCGAGTTCTCCTTCACCGGCGCCACCAAGGAGCTGGCCGGCCCGGACGAGTACCTGGTGGTGGACATCGGCGGCGGCTCCACCGAGTTCGTGGTCGGCCGGGAGCACGTCCGCGCCGCCCGCTCGGTGGACATGGGGTGCGTACGGCTCACCGAGCGCCACATCCGTACCGACCCGCCGGCCGGGGCCGAAGTCGCGGCGATCCGGGCGGACATCGCGGCGGCGCTGGACCTCGCCGAGGAGACCGTGCCGCTCCGCGAGGCGGACACCCTGGTCGGCCTGGCCGGCTCGGTCACCACCGTCGCCGCGATCGCGCTGGGGCTGGCGGAGTACGACTCCGCCGCCATCCACCGCTCCCGCATCCCCTACGACCAGGTGGCCGCCGTCACCGACCGGCTGCTGGCCGCCACTCACGACGAGCGCGCCGCCATCGGCGTCATCCACCCGGGCCGGGTGGACGTCATCGTCTCCGGCGCGCTGGTGCTGCGCGCCGTCATGGAGCGCGTGGGCGCCCGCGAGGTCGTCGTCAGCGAGCACGACATCCTCGACGGCATCGCCTGGTCCCTCGCCTGACCCCCATCGCCCGGTCCCTCGCCTGACCCCCGGCCCCGCCCGACCCCTGTACGACCCGGGCGGGCCCGGGTGGTCCGGCCCCTGTCGCGCCCGGGGCCCGGACCCTGTCGAGCCCGGGAGGTCAGATGTGACGGTGAACGTCCCTCCGGTCGCCCACCTTGACGATGAAGACCACGAGTTCGCCGTCCAGAATCCGGTAGGCGACTCGGTAATTGCCGACCCGGAGCCGATAGAGACCTGACTGGCCGGCGAGCTTCTTGACATCGGCGTCGTCGCGGTACGGGTCGTCGCCCAACGCGGTCAGCGCGGTCAGGATGCGCATGGCGGCCGGCCGGTCGATTGCGCGGAGTTGGCGTTGAGCCGCTGTGGTGAATCGGAACGCGTACTTCACGCTGCGTCTTCGTTGTGCTCGGTGAACAGGTCCGCCAGCAGTTCGGCCATCGTCACCGTGGGACCACCCTCGGCCAAGACCTCTTCCGCCTCACGGGCAAGCACCAGATCGGCTGCTTCCTCCAGCGCATCGAAGTCCGCGATCGGAACCAGCGCCGCCACAGGCGCACCATTGCGAGTGATCACCGTGGGCGTGCCCTCTTCGGCGCGATTGATGTGGTCCGCAAGGTGCGCGCGGGCATCCCTGACGGTCACTGTGTTCTCGGGCTCAGTCATGTTGCCAGTGTACGTGTATGTGTGTACACGCCGTCACCCTGTGCGGCCCGGGCGGGCCCGCCCCGCCGGAGGGTGTGCGGCAGGCCCCGACGGAGCCGTGTGGCGCCCGGATGAGCGGGCTGAGCTGCGGGTGAGCGGGGTCGCGGGGGTCGGAGGGCGCTTCGCGGCGAGGTGCCGAAAAAGGTTCGTGAAGTTCTTCACAAGGAAAAGGGCCCGCACGGTGGCCCGGACGGCCCTTTTGGGGGGTTCGGGACTCTGCTAGGGCCTGGATTCCCGGGCGGGGCGGCCGGGTTGCCTTGTTTCGGGGGAGTGAACGGCGGGGTCGGTCCGGTGTTGCGAAGGCCGGAGCCGCCCAGTTCAACGGGGGTGCGGAGGAATGATCAACGTCCTCCGGGGCGCCCTGGTTCCCGGTCGGTGCCGTGGCCTGGGTCACGTGGGCCGCGCAGTGTAGCAGAGGTAGTTGGGATCCTTGTGAAGGGGCGCACGAGCAACCCCCATGTGGCGGGTGGATACTCGATGGCATGAGCACCACGGAGCGTCCCAGGATCCTCGTAGTAGGCGGTGGGTACGTAGGCCTGTACGCAGCTCGCCGCATCCTGAAGAAGATGCGCTACGGCGAGGCGACCGTCACGGTCGTCGACCCGCGTTCGTACATGACCTACCAGCCTTTCCTGCCCGAAGCCGCCGCCGGCAGCATCTCGCCCCGGCACGTCGTCGTCCCGCTGCGGCGCGTACTGCCCAAGGCGGAGGTCCTCACCGGCCGGGTCACCACCATCGACCAGGACCGCAAGGTCGCGACCGTCGCCCCGCTGGTCGGTGAGGCGTACGAGCTGCCCTTCGACTACCTGGTCATCGCGCTCGGCGCGGTCTCCCGGACCTTCCCGATCCCCGGCCTCGCCGAGCAGGGCATCGGCATGAAGGGCATCGAGGAGGCCATCGGCCTGCGCAACCACGTCCTCGAGCAGCTCGACAAGGCCGACTCGACCACCGACGAGGAGGTCCGCCGCAAGGCGCTGACCTTCGTCTTCGTGGGCGGCGGCTTCGCCGGCGCGGAGACCATCGGCGAGGTCGAGGACATGGCCCGCGACGCCGCGAAGTACTACCAGAACGTCAAGCGCGAGGACATGCGCTTCGTCCTGGTCGACGCCGCGGACAAGATCCTCCCCGAGGTCGGCCCGAAGCTCGGCAAGTACGGCAAGGAGCACCTGGAGGGCCGTGGGGTCGAGGTCTACCTCTCCACCTCCATGGACTCCTGCGTCGACGGCCATGTGGTGCTGAAGAACGGCCTGGAGGTCGACTCCAACACCATCGTGTGGACCGCCGGCGTCAAGCCGAACCCGGCGCTCGCCCGCTACGGCCTCCCGCTCGGCCCGCGCGGCCACGTGGACACCTCCGAGACCCTCCAGGTCCAGGGCACCGACTACATCTGGGCCGCCGGCGACAACGCCCAGGTCCCGGACGTCGCCGCCCGCAAGGCCGGGGTCGAGAACGCCTGGTGCCCGCCGAACGCCCAGCACGCGCTGCGCCAGGCCAAGGTCCTCGGCGACAACGTGGTCTCCGGCATGCGCGGCTTCCCGCAGAAGACGTACAGCCACGCCAACAAGGGCGCGGTCGCGGGTCTCGGCCTGCACAAGGGCGTCGCGATGATCGTCATGGGCAAGACGAAGATCAAGCTCAAGGGCCGTCTCGCCTGGTACATGCACCGTGGCTACCACGGTCTGGCGATGCCGACCTGGAACCGGAAGATCCGCATCTTCGCGGACTGGACGCTGGGCATGTTCCTCAAGCGCGAGGTCGTGTCGCTCGGTGCCATGGAGACGCCGCGCGAGGAGTTCTACGAGGCGGCCAAGCCCGCCCCGGCCGCCGCCGCCTCCGCTCCGACGGAGAAGGCCAAGGCGTCCTGAACGTCCGGTCCCTGACGCGCCCTCTGGCGCTGATCGGATGATCCGCTGATCCAGGTCCGGACCGGTGATCCGGCTCGGGCCGGACCGCCGGGTCGGTCGGATCGCCGGAGTCCCGGCTCGGGACCCCGGAGTCCGGACCCGGACCCCGGGCTCCGGGAGCACACTGAGGCCGAAGGGCCGTCCGCCATCCGTGGTGCGGGCGGCCCTTCGGCATGTCCGGGGCCGGGAGCCGGAGTGCGAGGTCCGGGGCCGCCTTCGAGGCGCCCGGGCCCGGGCACTCCGGGCCGCCCTCGTGTATCCGGGCCCGGGGTCCGGGCCGCGCCCTCACGCGTTCCGGCCCGTCGCGTCCGGAAGGCGGCAGCGGCGACCGATCGGCTCCCGGCTTACATGCGTGGGCTGGGCAGCTATTTTGCCCGCTCATTGCGTGGTTTCGGGACTGTGCCGGGCCGCCCGTGGTGTTTACGTGGTGCGGAACGTTTCTGGGATTCCCCGTCACGGGTCGCTTCACGGATCACGGAGGTGTGCACCATGGCCGACGCCGCCCCGCGGCTGACCAGACTCGCCGAGGACCTGCTGGGGGTACCGCTCCCACTGCGGGTCCGCGCCTGGGACGGCAGTGAGGCCGGTCCGCCCGGCGCCCCGGTGCTGGTGGTACGTCACCGCCGGGCCCTGCGCCGCCTGTTGTGGAAACCCGGTGAACTGGGGCTGGCCCGGGCCTGGGTGGCCGGCGAACTCGACGTCGAGGGCGATCTGTACGCGGCGCTGGAACTGCTCGCCGGCTTCCTCTGGGAGCGGGACCCGGACACCGCCCCGGCCGTGCACCCGCTGCGTGACCGCCGGCTGCGGGACGCCGCGCGGGAGCTCGTACGGCTGGCCGGGCCCTGGCCGCCGCCCGCCCCGCCCGCCGAGGAGGTGCGCCGCCGCTCCGGCCCGCTGCACACCAGGACCCGCGACCGGGCGGCCATCAGCCATCACTACGACGTGGGCAACGACTTCTACCGGCTGGTCCTGGGCCCGTCCATGGTCTACTCCTGCGCCTACTGGGACGAGGACACCACCCTGGAGGAGGCCCAGACCGCCAAGCTCGATCTGGTCTGCCGCAAGCTCGGCCTCCGGGAGGGCGACCGGTTGCTGGACGTCGGCTGCGGCTGGGGCTCCATGGCGATCCACGCGGCCCGTGCGTACGGCGCCCGGGTCGTCGGGGTGACGCTCAGCGGAGAACAGGCGGCGTACGCCAGGAAGCGCATCGCGGACGCGGGGCTGACCGACCGGATCGAGATCCGCGTCCAGGACTACCGGGACGTCAGGGACGGCCCGTACGACGCCGTCTCCTCCATCGGCATGGCCGAGCACGTGGGCGCGGCCCGCTACCGGGAGTACGCCGACGACCTGTACGCCCTCCTCAAGCCGGGCGGCCGGCTGCTCAACCACCAGATCGCCCGGCGCCCGCTGCGGGACGAGGGGGCGTACGAGGTGGACGAGTTCATCGACGCGTACGTCTTCCCCGACGGCGAGCTGGCTCCGGTGGGCCGCACCGCCGGGCTGCTGGAGGAGGCCGGGTTCGAGGTCCGGGACGTCGAGGCCATCCGGGAGCACTACGCGCTGACGCTGCGCCGCTGGGTGGTCAACCTGGAGGCGCGGTGGGCCGAGGCGGTCCGGCTCGTCACGCCCGGGCGGGCCCGGATCTGGCGGCTCTACATGGCCGCTTCCGCCCTCTCCTTCGAGCGCAACCGGATCGGTGTCAACCAGATCCTCGCCGTCCGCACCCCCGAGGGCGGCCCTTCCGGCCTGTCCCTGCGCTCCCGCGCCTGGACCGGCTGACCCCCCGGTTCGTCCGGCTCCTGTCGCCGGCCGGTCGCCGCGCGGAGGCCCCTCACCGCCCGGTTGGCCGCGCGGAGGCCCCCACCACCCGGTCGGCGGCGCGGAGGCCCCCCACTGTCCGGTCGGCGCGCGGCGGGAGCGGCGTACACCGCCGGGAGGGTCGTCCATCGCGTCCATCGCGTCCATCGCGTGCACCGCGTATGCCGTTGCCGTCACTGTCGCCGTCGCCCCGGCGCTGTTGTGCGCCGGACGCCCGGCGCCGGGCGTGAGATGTGCGCTGTGCGCCGTGGGCCGTCGTGCCGCCGTACGCCGACGGGCCGGGCCCCCGTGTGGGAGCCCGGCCCGTCGGCAGTGGCCGAGCGGCGTCCGGCCGGTGTCCGGCTCGCGCGGCCGCCGGCCGGCTACTGGGCCTTGATGGCGTTCAGCATGTTCAGCTTGGCCGCGCTCCGGGCCGGCCAGAGCGAGGCCAGCACGCCGACCAGGCCCGCCAGCACCAGGAAGACTCCGATCCGGCCCCAGGGCAGCACCAGGGCGTAGCCCGGGATCGAGTCCGCGATCGTCTCACCGATGGCCCAGCCGAGGAAGGCACCGAGAGCCACGCCGACCACGGCGCCGAACACCGAGATGACCACGGCCTCCAGCCGCACCATCCGCTTCACCCGGCGGCGGTCCAGGCCGATCGCCCGGAGCATGCCGATCTCCTGCTGGCGCTCGAACACCGACATGGCCAGGGTGTTGACGACCCCGAGCACCGCGATGAGCAGGGCCATCGCCAGCAGCCCGTACATCATGTTGAGCATGATGTTGATCGCGCCGCCGAACTCGTCGCGGATCGCCCGGCCGTCCATCACCGTCATCGCCGGGTTGTTGCCCAGCGCGTCGACCAGCGCCTTCTCGTTGGCGGCCGTGGCGCCGCCGTCCATCTTCACGAACGCCTGCTGGATGCTCGGCTTGTCGTTGTGCGGGGCGAGGACCTTCTGATCCACCACCACGGGCGACAGGAACTCGTTCTCCTGGTAGATCGCGCCCAGGGTGAGCGTGCCCTTCTTGTCGTCCCCGAAGACGGTCGGCAGCGCGTCACCGACCTTCCAGCCGCGGTCCTCGGCGAGCTTCTCCGAGACGGCGAGCTGACCGCGGCCCAGCGCGTCCAGCGACCCGTTGACCACCTCGACCCGCAGGACCTTGTCCACCGCGCCGGAGGTGACGCCGGAGACCATCTCCCACGTGCCGCCCAGGGTCAGCCCGGCCGACTGGTCGGGCGAGACGGCGGTGACTCCGGGCGCCTTCGCCAGGGCGTCCACGGCCGACTGGTCGAGCCCGCCGAAGCCGGCCGTCTTGACCAGGTAGTCGGCCCTGATGTTGTCGGTGGTCGACTTGTCGATGGCCGCGCCGACCGTTGCACCCAGCACCGAGAGACCGGTGACCAGCGTCAGGCCGATGGCGAGCGCGGAGGCGGTGGCGCCGGTGCGGCGCGGGTTGCGGACCGCGTTCTGGCCGGCCAGCTTCCCGGCCACCCCGAAGACCCGGACCAGCAGCGGCCGCACCAGGGCGATCACCGGACGGGAGAGCAGCGGGATCAGCACGATGATCCCGACGAGGGCGAAGAACGCGCCGGCGGCGATGAGCGTCCGGCCGGACTCCTTGCCCATGGCGGCGCCGCCCACGATGGCCACGGCGCCCAGGCCGAAGAGGACGCCGCCGATGGAGTTCCGGACGACCAGGGACTTCTGGGTGGCGACCGCGTGGACACTGTTCATCGCCGCCACCGGCGGGATCTTGGCCGCGCGCCGGCCCGGCAGCCAGGCGGCGAACGTCGTGATGAGCACACCGACCGCGAGGGCGGACACCAGCGGGGTGGCGGTCAGGACGAGCGGCCCGTCCGGCATCTTCAGGTCGAACGCGGCCATGCCCGAGCGCAGGGCCACCGCGAGGCCGACGCCGAGACCGAAGCCGACCAGCGAGGCGACCAGGCCGACCAGGGCCGCCTCGGTCAGCACCGAGCGGGTGATCTGCTTGCGGGAGGCACCGACGGCGCGCATCAGCGCGATCTCCTTGGTGCGCTGCGCGACCAGCATGGTGAAGGTGTTGGCGATCAGGAAGATGCCGACGAAGAGCGCGATCCCGGCGAAGCCCAGCAGGATCTGGTTGGTGGCGCTCATTCCCTTCTCGATGTCCTCCGCCTGCTGCTTCGCCAGCTCCGCGCCGGTCTTCGCCTCGCCGTGCTCGCCGAGCAGCGGCTCGACGGCGGCGAGGATCTTGTCGTCGTCGGTGCCGGGGGCGGCCCGGACGATCAGATCGCTGTAGTAGCCCGGCTTCAGATAGAGCTTCTGGGCGACGGCGTTGTCGAACAGGACCAGGCTGCCGCCGGCGTTGACGGCGCCGTCGTCGGTGGTGAAGATCCCGGCGAGGGTGTACTCGCGGACCGGGCCGTTGGTGGCCACCCGGACCCGGTCACCGACCCGGTACTTGCCCTTGGTGGCGGTCTCCTGGTCCAGGGCGATCTGGTCGGCGCCGACCGGGCCCCGGCCCTCGCCGAAGGCGTACGACGGGTCCTTGCCGTTCGCGGCGGGCGCGAAGTTGCCGCCCTTGTTGGACCAGCCGGAGCCGATCAGCTTGCCGTCCGGGTCGGCCACCCCCGCGAAGCCGCTGACCCGGCCGGAGACGGAGGCCACCCCGTCCAGCCGGCCGACCTTGTCGGCGGTCTTCTGGGAGAGGCCGGGCTCGGCCTTGGAGTCGTCCGGGTCGGCGTACGAGGTGACCGCGACGGCCACGTCGTCGTAGCTCTTGGCGGACTGCTTGCGGAAGGCGTTGGAGAGGGTGTCGGTGAAGACCAGGGTGCCGGAGACGAAGGCCACGCCGAGCATCACGGCGAGCACGGTCATCAGCAGCCTGGCCTTGTGCGCCAGCACATTGCGCAGGGCGGTACGGAACATGAGGTCTGCGTCCTGAAGGAAGAAGGGGCCCGGAGCCCGGGGCCGGTGTCCGGGGGGCCGGGGCCGGAGAGGTCCGGGGGCGGTGTCCGGAGGTCGGGACCGGAGAGGTCCGGGGCCGGGAGAAGTCCGGGGGCGTACGGAGGGGAGTGGGGGCGCACCCGCCGTGCGGGCGGCGCGCGGCCCCGGGTCAGCTGGTGCGGCCCTTGGTGTCGAACTCCTTCATCCGGTCCAGCACCCCGTCCGCCGTCGGCCGCAGCATCTCGTCGACGATCCGGCCGTCCGCGAGGAAGATCACCCGGTCCGCGTAGGAGGCGGCCACCGGGTCGTGGGTCACCATCACCACGGTCTGCCCCAGTTCCCGCACCGAGTTCCGCATGAAGCCCAGCACCTCGGCGCCCGAGCGCGAGTCCAGGTTTCCGGTCGGCTCGTCACCGAAGATGATCTCGGGCCGGGAGGTCAGCGCCCGGGCCACCGCCACCCGCTGCTGCTGGCCGCCGGAGAGCTGGGACGGCCGGTGGCCGAGCCGCCCGGAGAGGCCCACCATCTCGATGACCTTGCGCATCCACTCCTTGTCGGGCTTGCGGCCCGCGATGTCCAGGGGGAGCGTGATGTTCTCCTGCGCGGTCAGCGTCGGCAGCAGGTTGAACGCCTGGAAGATGAAGCCGATCTTGTCGCGGCGCAGCTGGGTGAGCTGCTTGTCCTTCAGCGGCCCCAGCTCGGTGTCCCCGATCCGTACCGAACCGCTGGTGAACGTGTCGAGCCCGGCCACGCAGTGCATCAGGGTCGACTTGCCGGAGCCCGAGGGGCCCATGATCGCGGTGAACTCGCCCTGCCGGAAGTCCACGGTCACGTGATCCAGGGCGACCACCTGGGTCTCGCCCTCTCCATAGACCTTGGAGAGATCCGTGGCGCGGGCGGCCGCGGTGGTGGCCCGGTAGGCGGTGGAGGTGCTGGTCACGAGGGTGACTCCTGTCGGGGACGGTCGATCGGGGACCACTCCATCCTCCGTGTCCGCCCGGCGCCGCACGTCCCTCCGCGTACCCGTTCCCCCGGCCCTCTGGAGTCTGACCGGGGCGGCCTCCCGTCCTCCTGAGGTATGACACCGCCCCTGATACCGCAGTCGCGGGGAGCGCCGGAGCCCCGGCGCTTCGTCCCGGCGATTCGTCCTGGCGACTCGGGCGGGGGCCCCGGGCGCCGGGTGCCGGACGCCCTGGGGCGGGCGGCGGCGCGGGAAGCCGGGAGAAGGCCGGGGAAGGAGGGGGAGGACAGGAACGGGGAAGGGGTCCGGAAGGCCGGGAAAGCGCGGGAAAGTGCGGGAAGTGCGCGGGAAGGGCCGGCGGCGGAGCCGCAGCAGCCCGGAATGGGGCGATGACTTTCCGTCATTCCCTCGGGTGTGCCTGGGCGCCCGCATCCCCTTGCGGGGCTACCGAGATGGGCCCCCACCTGGCCTGACGAGCCCTCAGACGTCAATAGAATAAGACAACATCGGGCCACCGTTCCGCTGTTCGAGGGATGCGCCCCGGATAGGCTCCGTGTGCGACGCGGAGCCGCGCGCCACGCCCGGATGGTGGAATGCAGACACGGCGAGCTTAAACCTCGCTGGCCTACGGGCCGTGCCGGTTCGAGTCCGGCTCCGGGCACTCCCCGGGTCTCGGACGGTGACCGGAGGTAGTGGTTCCGTTTCGCTCCGCCGTCACGGTCCGAGGGTGGTCCCGGGAGGGTCCGGACGCGCCCCGGGACGGCTGTCGCCGGGCAAAGATCCTTCCCGGGCACGAGGCTCTTTCCTTTGCTCTCCCATTACTCTGGTTCCAAGGCCGCGCACGGCGGCCATGGAGGAGTGAGATGAGGAGCAGCAACCCGGTCTTCTCGCGACGGGGGTTCAGCCGTGACAGCGGCTACGCGGGCTTCAACGCGCAGCAGCCGCAGGCCGGGGGCCCCGCCGCTGGAACGAACCCGTACGCGCAGAACCCGTACGCCACCAACCCGTACGCGCAGGACGCCCAGGTCGGCGCCCCGCCGCAGGCCCCGGAGCGCACCGGTGTCATGACCATCGACGACGTCGTGGCGCGCACCGCCATGACGCTCGGTACGGTCTTCGTCACCGCCACGCTCGCCTGGTTCCTGCTGCCGGTCGACGTGGCGAACATCAACAAGTCCTACGGGATCGGGGTCGGCGCCGCGCTGGTGGCCTTCGTCCTCGCGATGGTCCAGTCGTTCAAGAGCAAGGCGTCGCCGGCGCTGATCCTGGGCTACGCGGCCTTCGAGGGCGTCTTCCTCGGCGTGATCTCCAGCGCCGTCTCCACCTATGTCACGCCGGGCGCGGTGCCGCAGGCGGTGCTGGGCACGATGGCGGTCTTCGCCGGTGTGCTCGTCGCGTACAAGCGGCGCTGGATCCGGGTGAACCGCCGGTTCTACGGCTTTGTGATGGCCGCGGCGCTCGGCTTCATGCTGCTGATGCTGGTCAACCTGGTGTTCGCCCTGATCGGCGGCGGTGACGGCCTGGGCTTCCGCAGCGGCGGCCTCGGCATCCTGTTCGGCGTCATCGGCATCGTTCTGGGCGCCTGCTTCCTGGCGCTCGACTTCAAGCAGGTCGAGGACGGCATCACCTACGGCGCTCCGCGTCAGGAGTCGTGGCTGGCGGCCTTCGGCCTCACCATGACGCTGGTCTGGATCTACCTGGAGTTCCTGCGGCTGGTCGCGATTCTCCAGGGCGACGACTGACGTCCTTCCCGGCCCTGCCCGGCCGTCGGCGCCGTACGCGCCGGGCCGCGCGGACCCGAGAGGCGAGGGCCCCAGAGCCCGCACAGGGCAGAGGGCCCGTCCGGCAACCGCCGGGCGGGCCCTCCGTCGTGTGCGGGTCCCTCGCTTCTTCGTCTTTCTCGTCCTTTTCCTCGTCCTTCTCGTCTTCCTCGTCTTCCTCGTCTTCCGTGTCTTCCTCGTCAGAGCAGCTTGCGGGCGGCTCGCCGGAGGTCGTACTCGTGAATGATCGCCTTGGCGTGGCCGTACGCGAGGTCGTGCTCGCCCCGGAGCCAGCTCACCTTCTCCTCGAACCGGACGAGGGAGGGGCCCTCCTCGACGGTGCGGAGCCAGTCGGCCACTTCACGGCCGGTGCACTGGGGGATGCGGGACAGCATGTTGCGGTGGGTCTCTTCGGAGAAGACATGCGACATCGGCGCCTCCGGACGCTTCGCGCGTGTGGTCCTTCACGTCACCGTGCCTGAGTGTTCGCCCGTTGGCAACAGTCGGTCCGGGGCGCATAGGGTCGGGGACCGTGGTGGATACGACGGATCTGAGCGCCGCTGTGGAACGCTTCGCGGACCGGCTGCGGGCCGCTCCGCAGAGCCGGCTGCAGCGGGGCGCGGCGGCCGAAGGGCTGGCGCTGGCCAGGGAGTTGGCGGAACGCGCCCAGCGTCTTGAGGCGCCCGGCGAGCCGCCCAGGATCATGCCGGACGCGGGGCTCTTCGCGGTCGCGGATCAACTGGTGGTGGCCGGCAACGATTTGGCGGAGATCCTGCGCACGGCCCGGGCGGACACCCCGGAGGCCGCGCGGGCGACCGCCGCGCGGGACGAGGCGCTGGAGGCGGTGCGGCGGGCGGCCGCTAGAGCGACGCTATGACGCGGTCCGCCAGGATGTAGACGTTCTCGTCCGCCCCGCAGGAGAACGTCAGGGCGTACGCGCCGGACACCCCGGAGCCGCCCAGCAGTACAGGTGCCTCGCCGTCCCGCAGCGCCTCCGCCAGCCGCTCGGCGGTCTCGCGGTGGCCGGGGGTCATGCAGAGGGTCGTCCCGTCGGTGAACACGTACACGTCCAGGGTGCCCAGCGGGCCCGGCCGTACGTCGGCGAGCGCGGTCCGGCTCTCGGCCAGCTCCTCCAGCCGGGCCACGGTGCGCTCATGGTCGGTGACGACCGGCGTCTGGACCGGCACGAAGTCGGGGTGCGAGGGGTGCCGGCGGCGGGCGGCGGCGATCTCGGGGGAGTCCTCGGGGAACTCCGGCAGCTCGTACTCCGCGAAGTCGGTGTAGTCACCGTCGCCGTCCGGGCTCAGGGACTCCAGCCCCACGAAGTCCGCCTGGCGCGGCACGAAGAACGGCCCGTCGTCCAAGCCGCCGGCCAGCCCGGCGGCACCGCCCAGGGCCGGGCCCGGTGCGTCGGTGGCGTCCCGGGCCTCCTGGGCGGCCCAGAAGGCCCGCGCCTCGGCCAGCTCCCGCTCCCGCTCCTCGGCCAGTGCCTCGGCCACGGCCGCGCGTATCTCCTCGGTGGAGCGGGCCTGGGGCACGGAGGGCACCGGACGGTCCACCGCGTGCAGTGCGGCCAGCTCGCCGCGCAGGGCCGTGACCTGCTTGCGCAGCCCCAGGGTGACCCGCAGCGCGGCAGCGCTCGCGACCGTGGCGGTGGCCGTGGTCAGCAGCAGGGCGAAAGACATGGCGCTCACTGACTTACTCCCGGTTTCAATCGATCCCCCGCACTTCCTACCTCAGCTTGTCGCGCCCCCGCGCGCCCTGTCAGTGCATTACGTCACGAAACGGACAGGTTTCCTGTGGGGGCGGATCCGACCCTGTGCTTGTGACCAGCAAAAACGAATCTCCCCCGGAGATAGGTCACATCCTGGGGGAGATTCGGTCACGACAGGGACGCGTAAGGATTGAACCCGGGCCTCTGCCCGGCTCCGGCCGCGGCTCAGCCGCTCGCCGCACTCACCGAGTCGAGCCAACCGCTCACTCGGCTCCTCACTCGGCTCAGCTCAACCGCTCGCGTTGTGGGTCGCGCTGAGCGTCGCTTCCGCTGCGGGCGGGTGTGCCCTCGTTCCTCGGGCGCCCCCACCCTCCACTTCAGCTCAGCTCAGCCGCTCGCGTTTTCGGTCGCGCTGAGTTTCGGCTCCGTTGCGGGCGCGTGCCGGCCTCGTTCCTCGGCCGACCCCCACCCTCCACTACGCCTCAGCTCAGCCGCTCGATCACCATCGCCATTCCCTGGCCCCCGCCCACGCACATGGTCTCCAGGCCGAACTGCTTGTCGTGGAACTGGAGGCTGTTGATGAGCGTGCCGGTGATGCGGGCGCCGGTCATGCCGAAGGGGTGGCCGACGGCGATGGCGCCGCCGTTGACGTTCAGCTTCTCCAGCGGGATCTCCAGGTCCCGGTAGGACGGGATCACCTGGGCGGCGAACGCCTCGTTGATCTCCACCAGGTCGATGTCGTCCATGGTGAGCCCCGCGCGGCGGAGGGCCTGCCTGGAGGCCTCGACCGGGCCGAGGCCCATGATCTCGGGGGAGAGGCCGGAGACACCGGTGGAGACGATCCGGGCCAGCGGGGTCAGCCCCAGCTCACGCGCCTTGATATCCGACATGATCACCAGCGCGGCGGCGCCGTCGTTGAGCGGGCAGCAGTTGCCCGCCGTCACCATGCCGTCCGGGCGGAAGGCGGGCTTCAGGCCCTGGACGCCCTCCAGGGTGACGCCCGGGCGCGGGCCGTCGTCCTTGGTCACCACGGTGCCGTCGGGCGTGGTGACCGGGGTGATCTCGCGCTCCCAGAAGCCGTTCTTGATGGCCTCCTCCGCGAGGTTCTGGGACCGGACGCCGAACTCGTCCATGTCCTGGCGGGTGACGCCCTTGAGCCGGGCCAGGTTCTCGGCGGTCTGGCCCATCGCGATGTAGGCGTCCGGGACGAGGCCGTCCTCGCGCGGGTCGTGCCAGTCGGTGCCCTCCTGCTCGGCGCGGGCGGCGGTCCGGGCCTCGGCGTCGGCGAAGAACGGGTTGTGGGTGTCCGGGAGGGTGTCGGAGTTGCCCTTGGTGAAACGGGACACCAGCTCGACGCCGGCCGAGATGAAGACATCGCCCTCGCCCGCCTTGATGGCGTGCAGGGCCATCCGGGAGGTCTGGAGGGACGAGGAACAGTACCGGGTGATGGTGCAGCCGGGCAGGTGGTCCATGCCCATCCGCACGGCGACGATCCGGCCCAGGTTGTTGCCCTGCTCGCCGCCCGGCAGGCCGCAGCCCAGCATCAGGTCGTCGATGTCGCGGGGGTCGAGCTCGGGCACCTTGGCCAGCGCGGCCTGGATGATCGTGGCGGTCAGGTCGTCCGGCCGCAGGTCCTTCAGGGAGCCCTTGAAGGCCCGGCCGATGGGGGAGCGGGCGGCTGAGACGATCACGGCTTCGGGCATCACGGCTCCAGGAGGCGAGAGGGCAGGACTGAGAGGGAAGTTACCCGTACGTAGAGCGCCTGGTCACCGCCCGCGCCATGTGATGCGGGCCGCACTTCTAAGCGCTCGCTCAGTCGGCTGGCGGGGTGGGCCTTCCCGGCCCCGGGCACCCCGAAACCGCCCGGGGCGCCCGGATCGCGCAGTCGCCCGGGAGCCCGGTCGGGCCGGGGGACCCGGGGCCCGGTCCGGTCAGGGGCGGGGGGCCTCCGGGAGCGGGGCGGGCTCGGGGGCGGTGGTGAGCCGGCGGCGGCGCCGGTGCTTGAGCAGCGCCCATGGGGCCCGGGCGCCGGTGACCTCCGTACCGGCCTGCTTCGTCGCCTCGGCCGCCGCCTGCGCCACCGGGAGCATGCCCTCGCTCCGGTCCGCGTCCAGCCGGTCGGTCTCCGGCCAGGCGCCGAGCGCCGCGCACAGGGTCGGCAGGACCGCCATGGCCGCCGTGGCGTACCCCTCGGCCGACGGGTGGTAGTTGTCGACCCCGAACATCTCCCGGGGGTTCGCCGCGAACTCCGGCCCCAGCAGATCGCCGAGCGACACCGTCCGGCCGCCCTGCTCCACCACCACGATGGTCTGGGCCGCCGCCAGCTGCCGGGAGGCCCGCCGGGCCAGCCACCGCAGCGGCTGGTAGACCGGCTCGATGGTGCCCAGATCGGGACAGGTGCCGACCACCACCTCGGCACCCGCCGTGCGCAGCCGCCGCACCGCCGTCGCCAGGCACCGCACGGACTCGGTGGCCGGCATGCGATGCGTCACATCGTTGGCGCCGATCATGATCACGCAGACGTCCGGAATCCGGACCGGATGCGTCAGCAGCAGGGTCACCTGAC
This sequence comes from Streptomyces pyxinae, assembly GCF_024756275.1. Lineage (GTDB taxonomy): Bacteria > Actinomycetota > Actinomycetes > Streptomycetales > Streptomycetaceae > Streptomyces > Streptomyces pyxinae. The sequence continues at coordinate 90,601 of NZ_JANUGQ010000017.1, forward strand.
GCTCCAGATCGTCCGAGCGGGCCCCCGGAAGCGCCACGTTCCGCAGCTCGACCGGGCGCTCCGTCACCGCTGCGAGCCCCGAGGCCAGCAGCGCCCCGGGGGTCTGCCCGGACCGGCGCACACCCTGTCCGGCGGCGGTCGAGTCGCCCAGCAGGGCCAGGCGTACGGGCTCCGCAGGCCCGAAACCACGGCCGTACAGCCCGTCCGCGCAGGGCGGCAGCGGGGCCACCCCGCCGCCCACCGAACGCTTGGCCAGCTGCACCTCGGCCAGCACCACGCCCACCGCGGCGACCCCGACCAGGCCGAGGCCGCCGCCCCCGTACGCCGCGCCCGCGGCGATCCGCCGTGCCACCCTCGCCCTCGACATAGGGGCAGCCACCTCCTCGATCCCGTTCTAGAGCTAAGTGCCCCGTAAGCACCTCCGACTACGCATACGCTTGTTTGCACCATTACGGAGACCCCGGAGACTACGGTGCAATTCCACGACTCGATGATCAGCCTCGTCGGCAACACCCCGCTGGTGAAGCTCAACCATGTGACCGCGGGCATTCAGGCGACCGTCCTGGCCAAGGTCGAGTACTTCAACCCGGGTGGCTCGGTCAAGGACCGCATCGCCGTCCGCATGATCGAGGCGGCCGAGCAGAGCGGCGCCCTGAAGCCCGGCGGCACCATCGTCGAGCCGACCTCCGGCAACACCGGTGTCGGCCTGGCGATCGTGGCCCAGCAGAAGGGCTACAAGTGCGTCTTCGTCTGCCCTGACAAGGTGTCCACCGACAAGATCAACGTGCTGCGGGCCTATGGCGCCGAGGTCGTGGTCTGCCCCACCGCTGTCGACCCCGAGCACCCGGACTCGTACTACAACGTTTCCGACCGCCTGGTCCGGGAGATCCCGGGCGCGTGGAAGCCCGACCAGTACTCCAACCCGAACAACCCCCGTTCGCACTACGAGACCACCGGCCCCGAGCTCTGGGAGCAGACGGACGGCCGGATCACCCACTTCGTGGCGGGCGTCGGCACCGGCGGAACCATCTCGGGCACCGGCCGCTATCTGAAGGAGATCAGTGACGGCAAGGTCCGTGTCGTCGGCGCCGACCCCGAGGGCTCGGTCTACTCGGGCGGCTCCGGCCGTCCGTACCTGATCGAGGGCGTGGGCGAGGACTTCTGGCCGTCGGCCTACGACCCCGAGGTCACCGACGAGATCGTCGCCGTCTCGGACAAGGACGCGTTCCAGATGACCCGCCGGCTGGCCAAGGAGGAGGGTCTGCTGGTCGGCGGCTCCTGCGGCATGGCCGTGGTGGGCGCCCTGCGGGTGGCCAAGGAGCTGGGCCCGGACGATGTGGTGGTCGTGCTCCTTCCGGACAGCGGTCGCGGCTATCTCTCCAAGATTTTCAACGACGAGTGGATGGCCGACTACGGCTTCCTGGAGGACTCCGGCTCCTCCGCGAGCGTCGGTGACGTCCTCCGCCACAAGGAGGGCGACATCCCGAAGCTGGTGCACATGCACCCCGAGGAGACCGTCGGCCAGGCCATCGAGGTGCTCCGCGAGTACGGCGTCTCCCAGATGCCCATCGTCAAGCCGGGCGCCGGTCACCCGGACGTCATGGCCGCCGAGGTCATCGGCTCCGTGGTCGAGCGCGAGCTGCTGGACGCGCTCTTCGCCGGCCGTGCCTCCCTCGACGACCCGCTGGACAAGCACATGAGCGCGCCGCTCCCGCAGGTCGGCTCGGGCGAGCCGGTCGCCGACCTCATGGCGGTGCTCGGCACCGCCGACGCGGCGATCGTGCTGGTCGAGGGCAAGCCGACCGGTGTGGTCAGCCGCCAGGACCTGCTGGCCTTCCTGGCCCGGACCGCCAAGTAGGCACCGGGGGAGACCGGGCGGCCGGTGTTTCGCGCAAACGGTACGAGCACGTCACGTACCGGCAGCACCCGCTTAACACACCTCCTCCATCGTTGTATCCGTCGGCGCCAGGAACACCGGAGCGGCTCCCGGAACTCCTGACACGCCGCGGACGCGGACGGGCTCTGGCCCGGGACCGTGTCCCTCGCGGGGACCGCCGTCGTCCCGCCCCCCGGCAACGGGGGTGCGGCGGTCCCCGCGCAATCCTCTCCGCCCTTCCCCGGCCGTGCCCCCGGCGCCGGAGGCGCGGTCAGCCGGACTTCTCGTCGCCCCGGGAGCGGAACGGGAGGACGCCCCGGCAGGCGTGGGCGCCATTGACGGCGGCTATGCCGAGCCAGGTGACGATCAGACCCGGCAGACCGGCCTGGACCACGGCTATGGCGGTGAGCGGGACGGCCAGGATCATCATGGCGACGGCGAAACCGAAGCGCCGGCCGAAGTTCTCCCCGTCGGGGTGGGCCGGGCGGCCGCCACGGGCGGTCAGCAGCCGCTGCTCGGCGGCCTGACGCCGTACCCGGCGGTCGATCGCGGTGTCGATCCGCTCCTCGACCTTTTCGAGGAACGACTCGATCAGCGCCGACTCGTACTCGGTGCCCAGCTCGCGGCGGGCCCGCAGGGTGGCGTCGAGATCCTCGCGGAGATCGGTGGTGTCCGGGGCTTCCATGCACATCACGTTACGGATCCGGACACAGCGCGTCAGTAGGGCTAACCCCCGTCTTCGGCCGGGGGACGTCACCAGCCCCGCCCGGCCTCCGCCGCCCAGCCGCTGCCCCCCCGGCCCGGTCTCCCACGGCCGACCGCCCGGCCCGCCCCCCTGGGGCGACCGTCCGGCCTCCTCCGACCGCCCCGTCCCGCCGCCGACCGCCCGGCCCCCTCCGCCCCCCCCCGCCCTGCCGGAACCCCCCCGCCGCCGGGCACACCGGCCGGTCGCTCACACGGGGCGCAGCGCTTCCCTGGCGTCGGCTCCGCTGCGGACGTACAGACCGGGGGTGACGCCCAGCATCCGCTTGAAGTGCCGGTTGAAGTGGGACTGATCGTAGAAGCCGGCCGCGGTGGCGACGAGACGCGGTGCCATCCCGCCCAGCAGCAGCCGGCGGGTCAGGTCCACCCGGCGGCCGGTCAGGTACTGATGCGGTCCCATGCCGAACTCGCGGCTGAACACCCGGACCAGATGGGCCGGATGGACATGCAGGCGCTCGGAGGCGTCCTGCAGGCTGACACCCTCGACGTAGCGCTCGTCGAGCAGATCGCGCAGCCGGTACGCGATGCCGGAGTCCCGCGCCGGGGGGCGGTCCTCCACCCGCTTCCGCAGATGGTCCCGCAGCCGCTCGGACACCAGCGCCAGCCTGCTCTCCGCTTCCAGTTCGTCCCCCAGGTGCTCCAGCGCCACGTGCAGCTGGTGAACGCGACGGCGCAGCAGGGGGTCGTTCGTCACGGCATGGAGGACATCGCCGCGGCCGGCCCGGGCGCCGGTGACGGCGACTGGCCGAACCTCAGCCCCGGCAACCCCTCGCACATTCCCGAGATCGTGTCGGCCTGGCGGCGACTCACCCGGGAGGCACCGGACGAGCGGTTCGTGGAGGCCGGCGCCCACTACGGCCCCTCCCGTAGCAGCAGCGGCCTCGTCGAGGCACTGGTCGACTACTTCAACCTCACCTACGGCTGGTCGATCGGCCCCCGGAACGTGGTGGTGGGGCCCGGGAGCCAGATGCTGTCGTCCGTCGCGACCAGCCTCTTCACCGGCCCGGGCCCGGACGGCCGGATGCGCCCGGCGATTGTTCCAGGCAGTGGCCGAACGTGCCCTGATCACCCGTGACATCGACACTTGTCGATGTCACGGGTCGGGGTGTTGTGGTCCTCGGTGGCGATGGTGAGGTCGAGCCGCCGCACCCGCCGGCCGCTGCGCCGCAGCCGTCGAACGCCTGCGGACTGGTCACCTCGTGCAACAGATGCAGATCGATGAACAGCAGATCCGGCTCACCCTCCGCACGCCGCACCACATGCTCGTCCCAGACCTTCTCCGCGAGTGTCCTACCCATCGCTGCCCCTCCGGCCGGCGATCACTCCAGTCACGCCGCGACCGTAGGCGGAGCCCTCCCCGGGCCGTCCTTGATCGGTCCTCGCGGTGGATGGGACCCTGTCTCCGGGCCGGGCCCGAAGCGCCCGAACCGACCCCCTCGATCACCGTCGATGCATACACTTATGCAGAGTCATTGGCGGATGAATAAGAGGGAGAGGCGAAGGGGGACGGCATGAACGACAGTCCGGGCGGCCGGCTGCAGGCGCTCTTCGAGGGGCACCGGCTGACGCCCACGCAGCGGCGGATCGCCCACTGCATGGTGCGGCGCGCCGCCGATGTGCCGTTTCTGTCCAGCGTGGAGTTGGCCGATCTCGCCGGGGTGAGCCAGCCCTCGGTCACCCGCTTCGCGGTCGCCCTCGGCTTCGACGGCTACCCGGCGCTCCGCAAGCACCTCCGGGAGGTGGCGCCCGCCGGGCCGGCCGCCGGTGAGTCGGCCTTCAACGAGTACCAGCAGGCCGTGCTCGGGGAGATCGACAATCTGCGCCATCTCGCCGAGCTGCTCGCCGACCCGGGGCCGGTGGAGCGGGCCGGCCGGCTGCTCGCCGGGTCCCGGCCGCTGCCGGTGCTGGGGCTGCGCGCGGCCTCCTCGCAGGCGCGCGGCTTCGCGTACTTCGCGGCCAAGGTCCACCCGGACGTACGGCTGCTGGACGAGGGCGGCACCATGCTCACCGACCGGATCGACGCCGCCGTACGGGCCGGGGCGAGCGCCCTGCTGTGCTTCGCCCTGCCGCGCCACCCCCGGGAGGTGGTGGAGGCGCTGGCGTACGCGAGGGAGGCCGGGCTCACCGTGGTGACGGTGGCCGACTCGGCGTTCGCGCCCGTCGCCGCCCACAGCGACCTGCTCATTCCGGCGGCCGTCGGCACCGGGCTGGCCTTCGACACCGCCTGTGCCCCGATGCTGCTGGGCCGGGTGCTGCTGGAGGCGATATGCGACGAACTCCCTGACGCGCAAGCGCGGTTGGAAGAGTTCGACACGGCGGCGGCGGCACGCGGCCTCTTCGCGGAGTAGCCCCGGTGGGGCGCGGGGCGGCCGAGGGGCTCACGTGCCGCCGGCCCTGAACCGCCGGCCCTGAACCGCCGGGGCGCCGGATCGCCGGTCGGACCGGTGGCCGGACCTCCGGCCGGGGCTTCCGGGCGGACCTCCGGCCGGACCGGCGGCCGGGGCTCCGCTCAGATCTCCAGGTCCGCCTCGATCCTGCGCAGCTGGAGCCGGGCCATCGCCAGGTTGGCCCGGTTCTTGTCCAGGGCGAGATAGAGGAACAGCCCGTTGGCGCCCCGGCTCCGGAGCAGCCGGATCAGGTGGTACTGGGTGCCCAGGGTGATCAGGATGTCCTCGATCTCGTCCTGGATCCCGAGCATCTCCATGGTGCGCACCTTGGCCCGCACCACATCGGTGTTGCCCGCGGCGGCCACCGTCAGATCCAGGTCCTTGCCGCCGCCGACGGTGCCGAGGGCCATGCCGCTGGTGTAGTCGACCAGCGCGGCACCCAGGGCGCCGTCGATCAGTGTGGTGGCTTCCTTGAGGGCAGCTTCGGTGTTGGCCATGACGGTCGCACTTCCTTTTCGGGTTGGGATTCGTCCGGTACGAGAGCGTTCTCGACCAGTTCGCCGATGCGGGCGCTGGACCGGCGGGCTTCCAGATGCAGCCGGCCCACGTTGACGCGGGACTCCGCGAGCAGGGTGAGCACGGCCGAGCCGCCCGCCGCGTAGGTGGCGACATAGCCGTGCTCGCCGCGCACCAGCAGTTCGCGGAAGCCGCCCCGGCCGGTGGCGTCGGTGAGCCGCAGGGCGACGCCGAGGGCGGCTGCGGTCAGGGCCGCGATCCCCTCCGCGCCCTCGTCGACCGTGTCCTGGGCGAGCACCAGACCGTCGGCGCTCGCCGCGAGCGCCCCGGTCAGCTGGGGCACCCTGGCCCGCAGCCGTCTGAGTTCGGTGAGCACCTCGGTCTCGGCCGTCATCAGCAGTCTCCTCTCGGCACGCTGTCGCAGGGCACGCCTCATGACGGCCGAGTCGAGGCCCGGTGGATGGGACGGGTCGTCACAGGTGTGCCTCCAGGGCGTCACGGAGCCGGCGGAGCAGGGCGGTGTCGGGGTCGGACGCGATGTCCCCGACCCAGGCGGAGAGGGCCGGCCGGGTTTCCCGCACGGGTTCACCGGCGGGTTCACGGACGGTCAGGGGGTACGGCGCCGGGGCGGGCGGCCCGGGCTCCGGCGGGGTCCCGACCAGCCCGGCCGCCGCGAGGCGCCGCACGTCCAGCAGCGTGTGGAAGGCCGGCCGGCCCAGCGCCCAGGCGAGCCCGGCCGGGGTGCGCACCCCGTCGGCGGCCTCCAGCAGGGCGCGCTGGCGCAGCCCGGCCGTCTGGCCCGGGGCGGCCGGGCGCGGCACGACGGGCGCCGTGTCGACGGCCGGGTAGGGCCAGACACTGTCCAGCAGCTCCCGGCGGCGCAGGGTCTCCCGCTGCACGTCCAGCGCGGAGACCGGGCGCACCGGGGTGGTCCGGGGCACCGCGCCGTACCGGAAGCGGGCCGGCCGGCTCCCGGGGTGCAGGGCGAAGAAGGCGGCGTCGTACAGGGCGCCGAGCAGGCAGATCTCCAGCTCCCCGTCCCCGAGGCGGGCCCGGGGGCGCCGTCCGCCGCCGGTCAGCAGGATGTCGGGGCCCGGGGCGACCGGGCTCTCGGCGTGCACGATCCGGCCGTCGACCAGGTACAGGGTGCCGTGGTCCCGCAGCAGCGCCCCGGTGGCCCGCTCCCCGGCGAGCCGCAGCAGCATGGGGGAGACCACCCGGGTGCCGGCCCCGGCGGCGCGGGCGGCGCTCATGTCAGCACCAGCCGCTCGGCGAGTTCGCGGAGACGGAGGCGGGCCAGGGCCAGATTGCCGGTGGAGCGGTCCAGCCAGAGGTGGAGGAAGACGCTGCTCTCGAAGGTGGTCTCCACGAACCGGAGGACGTGGTAGCCGGTCCGGGTGGTGACGATGATGTCCTCGACGGGCGGCCCGGGCGGTGGCGCCGGGAGCCCGGAGGGCGGTGCGAAGCGCCCGGCGGCGCCCGGTGACGGAGGACCCCCGGCCGGACCCGGCGCCGCGCCACCGGGCACGAACCCGCCGGGCAGGGAGCCGCCGGGTATGGCCCCGCCGGGTATCGAGCCGCCCGGTATGGACCCGCCGGACAAGGACCCGCCCGGTATGGACCCGCCCGGCAGCGGCTGTCCGCCGGACGCGGACGCGGACGGGGGCGGGGGCGGGGACGGGGGCGGCGGGGCCGCCGGGGTGCCGGCCGGAGCCGCGGGCGGGTGCGGTGGCGGGAGAGGCAGCCCGGCCGGCGGCGTACCGCCGGAGTACGCGGGCCCTGGAGGCGTACCGGCCGAGTACCCGGGCTCCGGGGGCGTACCGCCCGAGGGCGCCGGACCACCGCTCCCGGTGCGGGAGGCGCCGGGGCCGGACCCGAGCCGGCCAGACCCCGAGCCGGTACCGGCCCCGCCGTCACCGGCACCGGACCCGAGCCCGGCGGGCCCGGCCGCACCAGAACCGGCACCGGACCCGAGCCCGGCGGGCCCGGCCGCACCCCCACCGGAACCGGCACCGGACCCGGGCGCGGATCCACCGAACCCCACCGCTCCGCCGAACCCCACCGCTCCGCCGGACCCGGCCGCTCCACCGAACCCCGCCGCCGACTCGGGCTGGACGAAGGATTCGTACTCGGCCGCCGCCCGGGCCAGCTCCGCCGTCTCGGCGGCGGTCGTCTCGTGGTCGCCCACCGGTGACTCGCCGGCCGTGCCGAGGGCGAGCCCGCTGGTCCAGTCGACGAGGGCCGCACCGCGTGCGCCCGGCAGGGCCATGGCTTCGCGCAGGCACTCGTCGATTCCGGGCACGCCGGCCACCCCTCCCTCAACCCGTGGTGCCCGTCCCGTGGTGCGGAACTTTCCCCGAGGCCCGGAACGCGCCTGTGAGCGAGACGCTACTCAACGTTTCCCAGACGAGGGGCAGTTCTGGCATTTTCCATGGGAACGTGCCCGAGATGAGTAGGGTCGCGCGAGGGCCGTCCGGCCGGGGCGGGGGCGGCCCGGAGGCCGTCCGGCGCCCCGGAGCGGGTTCAGTCCTCCTGCCGCACCCGCATCACCAGCCTGTTCACGCCCCAGAGCGCCACCCCGATCGCCACCAGGACGGCCGCGCGGATGTAGACGTCCGCCGAGCGCTCGGCGAGCGGACTGGCCAGAATCAGTGCGGTGACGGCGCCCAGGACCGGCAGCGCGGTCGGCGTCCGGAAGTGGTGGTGCGCCACCCGGTCCCGGCGCAGCACCAGCACGGCGACATTGACCACGGCGAAGACGCAGAGCAGCAGGAACGAGGTGGTGTCGCCCAGCCCCTCGATCTCGCCGGTGGAGACCAGCCCGATCGCCAGCAGGGTGACGAAGATGATGCCCGCCACCGGGGTGCGGCGCTTGGGCAGCACCCGTCCCATGGCACGCGGCAGGATGCGCTCGTTGGCCATGCCGTAGCAGAGCCGCGAGGCCATCATGATGTTGATGAGCGCGGAGTTGGTCACCGCGAAGAGCGCGATCAGCGCGAACAGCTTGGGCGGGAAGTCCAGCCCGCCCGCCTTGACGACCTCCAGCAGCGGGCCGCTGGACTTCGACAGGGTGCGGTGGTCCACCAGCAGCGACGAGACCAGGGCGACCAGTACGTAGATCACACCGGTGACGGCGACGCCGGTGAAGATGGCCCGGGGGAAGGTGCGCACCGGGTCCTGGGTCTCCTCGGCCATGTTGACCGAGTCCTCGAAGCCGACGAAGGCGAAGAAGCTGAGCGCGGTGGCCCCGAGCACGCCGGTGATCAGCGCGTATCCCGTACCGGAGCCCTCCAGGTCACCGAGCCGGGCGGTCTCCCCGTCACCGGAGAACACCGCCCAGGCGCCGATCGCCAGGATCACCAGCAGACCGGTCAGCTCGACCAGGGTGAGCACCACATTGGCCTTCACCGACTCCGAGACGCCCCGCAGATTGAGCGCGGCGAGGGCCACCACGAAGAGGATGGCGACCAGGGTGGGCGGCACGGAGTGGGTGAACTCCCCGAGATAGTCCCCGCTGAAGGCCCGGGCGGCGGCGCTGGCCGAGGAGAGCCCGGAGCACATCACCATGAAGGCGACGATGAAGGTGAAGAACGGCAGCTTGAACGCCTTCTGGGTGTAGAGCGCCGCCCCGGCCGCCTTCGGGTACTTGCCGACCAGCTCCACATAGGAGGCCGCCGTCAGGATCGCCACGAGGAAGCCGATCAGGAACGGCAGCCAGAGCGCCCCGCCGACCTTGCCGGCCACCTTGCCGGTGGTGGCGTAGATGCCGGTGCCGAGGATGTCGCCGATGACGAAGAGGATCAGCAGCTTGGGCCCGATGGCCCGCTTCAGCCCGGCTTCCTCGGTGGAACCGGATCCCGGTCCCGGGCCGGGGCCGGGATCCGGTTCCTGGGCGGGTGTGTCGGTCGTGTTCATCGGTGCCTCCCCCGGGAGCGGTGCGGTCGAGTCGGTCGAGTCGGTGATCAGGTCGGACGGATCGAGCGGATCGAGCTGATGGATCGGATGGATCGGATGGATCGAGCGGATGGACGAGTCGATGGAGCGGACGGACCGGGCGGGTCGGACGGACCGGGCGGGCCCGGTGCGTGGGTCGAGTGGGCGGCCGGAGCCGAACTCGCCGTACTGGGACGGACGATGAAGGGGTTCTGCCCGGTGCGCGCGGGGTGATGCCGCCCGGGGCACGGCGGCGCTCCCGCCGCCGGTGGGCGGGACGGGACGCCGCCTCGCACGGGGTGCCGCCTGTGGTGTGCCGCCCGCCGCGCGCCAGGTGTGCCGGCTGTGCCAGGGAAGAGTCTCCGCCCGCGGGCCCTCCCGCCGTGGCCCTCTTCCGGCGCGTCGGAAGGGCTCTGCTGTACGACTCCGCTCATCGGCCGTCCGGGCCCCGCGAAGTCCGTCGGGGCGCGGGGTCTTCCGGGGCCCGCATGCCTCCCGGGCCCCACCCACCCCCGGGCCCGGCCCGCCTGCCCGGCCCCGGGGGCTCAGCCGTCGAGCAGCGCGCCGGGGTCGTCGCCGCCGGCCTCCGCGACCAGGGTGGCCACGGTGCCGGGCGGGCGCACGGTGCCGAAGCGCGGCGCCCCGCCGTCCCGGGGGTCCTCGGTGTAGCCGTACACCCCGGGCCGCAACAGCGAGTTGTAGCCGTAGTGGTGGGCGAAGTAGTACGCGCCGGTGTCCAGCGCCGCCACCACGTCCCCGGGCTCCAGCGGCGGGAGCGCCCGGTTCACGGCCAGCAGGTCGCCGGCGAAACAGGCGGGGCCCGCCACGTCCTGGGCGACGGCGGGCCCCTCCTTGGGGCGGCCGTCGGCGTCGTACACCCGGATCCGCAGCGGCCAGGAGGCGGGGTCGTAAACCGTGCGGGTGGCCACCTGTACCCCGGCGTGGGTGACGGCGATGGGCCGGGCCCCGGAGGTCTTGGTGTACTCGACGCGGGCCAGCAGGGTGCCGTGCCGGGCCAGCAGGGAGCGGCCGAACTCGGTGACCAGCCGGTAGCGCCCGTCGAACAGCCCGGGGGCCTCGGTGGCCAGCAGCCGGGCGTACTCGGCGTGGGTCGGGGTGTCCTCGTCGGAGGCGAAGTTGACCGGCAGGCCGCCGCCGATGTCCACGGTGTCGACCTGCCGGCGCCCGGCGGCCCGGTTGATCTCCTCGGCCAGCTCGTACACCGCGCGCACCCCGGTCGCCATCAGGGCGAGCGGGACCCCCTGGGAGCCGGTGTGGAGGTGCAGCCGGGTGAGCCACGGACGGTCCAGAAAGGCGCGGACGACCCACTCCCTGGCCCCCTCGTCGCGCAGCGCGATGCCGAACTTGGCGGTGGGGGTGGCGGTGGAGAGGGCGTCGATGGTGCCGCCACCGATCTGCGGGTTGACCCGCAGCCCGAGCGGGGAGCGCGGGGCGGTGCCCGGTGCCCGGCCCATCAGGGCGTCGAGCCGGGCGAGTTCCTGCGGGTTGTCGGCGTTGACGGCGATGCCCAGGGCGAGCGCCTCGCGGAGTTCGGCGGGGGTCTTGGCGGGGGAGTCCAGCACGGTCAGCGCGGGCGGGACGCCGGCGGCCCGGGCGAGGGCCAGCTCTCCCGGGCTCGCCACCTCGGCGCCGAGCCCGGCGTCCCGGAGCAGCCGGAGCACCGGGACGAGCGGGCACGCCTTGACGGCGAAGGCGTGCAGTACGGGAGCCTCGGTGACCTGGGCGAAGGCGGCGCGCAGAGCGGCGGCCGAGGCGCGGATGCCGGCGGTGTCCAGGAGGCCGGCCACCGGCCGCTCCTCGGTGAGCAGCCCTCGCGCCACGGCCGCCCGCACGGCCCGGTCCCGGCGGCCGGTCACATCCCGGCCGGGCCGCACGGCCTGGTCGGGGGCGGTTCCCCGGTCCTCCCGGTCCCGGCGGCCCGGCGCGGACGGGTCGCGGTCGTCGCTGCCGGCCCGGTCGTGGTCCACGACCCGGGCGGGGTCGTCGTTCCCGGCGCGGTCGCGGTGGTCGCTCGTGGCGCGGTCCTCGCGGTGGGCAGCCATGCGTCCAGCCAACCATCCGCCCCCGGCCCCGGGCCAACCGTCCCCGCCTCTGGTCCACCGCGACCGGCCCCGGGCCAACCGTCCCCGCCTCTGGTCCACCGCGATCGGCCCCGGGCCAACCGTCCCCGCCCCGGGGCCGACCGCTGCCCGTCCGGCCGGGCGGCGCCACGAGCCCCGGCACCCCGTTGACTACATCTATTCACGCCGCCACTATGTGAATAACCAGTCTGCATGCCGTCTGTTCACCGAGGAGGCACCCCCATGTCAGGACCCCGCCCCGTACGGGCCCCGCGCGGTACGGAACTGAGCGCCCTGGGATGGCAGCAGGAGGCCGCCCTCCGGATGCTCCAGAACAATCTGGACCCGGAGGTGGCCGAGCACCCCGACAAGCTGGTGGTCTACGGCGGCACCGGCAAGGCGGCCCGCGACTGGCGCTCCTTCGACGCGATGGTCCGCACCCTCCGGACGCTCAAGCAGGACGAGACCATGCTCGTCCAGTCCGGGCGGCCGGTCGGTGTGATGCAGACCCACGAGTGGGCGCCCCGGGTCCTGATCGCCAACTCCAACCTGGTGGGCGACTGGGCGAACTGGGAGGAGTTCCGCCGCCTGGAGCAGCTCGGACTCACCATGTACGGGCAGATGACCGCCGGGTCCTGGATCTACATCGGCACCCAGGGCATCCTCCAGGGCACCTACGAGACCTTCGCCGCCGTGGCCGCCAAGAAGTTCGGCGGCACCCTGGCCGGCACCATCACCCTCACCGCCGGGCTCGGCGGCATGGGCGGCGCCCAGCCGCTGGCCGTCACCATGAACGACGGCGTGGCCATCTGTATCGACTGCGACCCGCGCGCCATCGAGCGCCGGATCGAGCACCGCTACCTGGACGTGCGGGCGGACTCGCTCGACCACGCCCTGGAGCTGGCCACCGAGGCGCGCGACCGCCGCAAGCCGCTCTCCATCGGCGTCCTGGGCAACGCCGCCGAGCTGGTGCCCGAGCTGCTCGCCCGGAACGCCCCGATCGACATCGTCACCGACCAGACCTCCGCCCACGACCCGCTCTCCTACCTCCCGCTCGGCGTCGCCTTCGACGAGATGGCCGCCTATGCCGCCGAGAAGCCCGCCGACTTCACCACCCGGGCCCGGGAGTCGATGGCCCGGCACGTGGAGGCGATGGTCGGCTTCCAGGACGCGGGCGCCGAGGTGTTCGACTACGGCAACTCCATCCGGGGCGAGGCCAAGCTCGCCGGCTACGACCGGGCCTTCGCCTTCCCCGGCTTCGTCCCCGCCTACATCCGACCGCTGTTCTGCGAGGGCAAGGGCCCGTTCCGCTGGGCGGCGCTCTCCGGCGAGGCGTCCGACATCCACAAGACCGACCGGGCGATGCTCGACCTCTTCCCGGAGAACGAGTCGCTGCGCCGCTGGATCACCATGGCCGGTGAGCGGGTCCACTTCCAGGGCCTGCCCGCCCGGATCTGCTGGCTCGGCTACGGCGAGCGCGACCGGGCCGGCGAGCGGTTCAACGACATGGTCGCCTCCGGAGAGCTCCAGGCCCCGCTGGCCATCGGCCGCGACCACCTGGACTGCGGCTCGGTCGCCTCGCCGTACCGGGAGACCGAGGCCATGCTCGACGGCTCCGACGCCATCGCGGACTGGCCGCTGCTCAACGCCATGGTCAATGTCGCCTCCGGTGCCTCCTGGGTCTCCCTCCACCACGGCGGCGGCGTCGGCATGGGCCGCTCCATCCACGCCGGACAGGTCACCGTCGCCGACGGCACCGCGCTGGCCGGCGAGAAGATCCGCCGGGTGCTCACCAACGACCCGGGCATGGGCGTCATCCGGCACGTGGACGCCGGGTACGACATCGCCGAGGAGGTCGCCGGCGAGCGCGGCGTCCGTGTCCCCATGCGCGAGGGCGACGAGGGCGCGGAGGGTGCCGGGAGCGCCGGGACGGGCGAGGGTGCTTTCGCGGCCGGCCGGCGGGAGGGTGATGGGGCGTGACCGCCTCCTTCCACGAGATGTGGCGGCAGCTGGCGCCGGTCGGCCGCCATCCGGACAGCGGCGGCTACCGCCGCCACGCCTGGACCGGCGCCGACGCCGACTGCCGCACCTGGTTCCAGGAACAGGCCGAGGCGCGCGGCCTCCACTACGAGACCGACCGCAACGGCAACCAGTGGGCCTGGCTCGGTGACCCCCTGGCCGGGGGCGCCGTGGTCACCGGCTCCCATCTGGACTCGGTGCCCGACGGGGGAGCCTTCGACGGGCCGCTCGGCGTCGTCTCCTCCTTCGCCGCCCTGGACGAACTCCGCGCCCGGGGGGCGGAGTTCACCCGGCCGCTGGCCATCACCAACTTCGGGGACGAGGAGGGCGCCCGGTTCGGCCTCGCCTGTGTCGGCTCCCGGCTCGCCGCCGGACAGCTGACCAGGGAGGCCGCGTACGAGCTGCGCGACGGCGACGGGATCACCCTGCCGCAGGCCATGGAGGCCGCCGGGTACGACCCCGCCGCCATCGGCCCGGACCCCGAACGCCTCGCCCGGATCGACGCGTTCGTGGAGCTGCACGTCGAACAGGGCCGGGCCCTGGACCTGACCGGGGACCCGGTGGGCGTCGCCTCCGCCATCTGGCCGCACGGCCGCTGGCGGTACGACTTCCGGGGCGAGGCCAACCACGCCGGAACCACCCGGCTGGTGGACCGGCGCGACCCCATGCCGACGTACGCCGAGACGGTGCTCGCCGCCCGCCGCGCGGCCGAACTCGCGGGCGCCGTCGCCACCTTCGGCAAGATCGCGGTCGAGCCCAACGGGGTCAACGCCATCCCGTCGCTGGTGCGCGGCTGGCTGGACTCGCGCGCCGCCGACCAGGCCACCCTGGACACCGTGACCGCCGCCGTGGAGTCGGCCGCCGCCGAGGCGGCCGCCCGGCACGGCGTGGACCTCACCGTGGTCCGGGAGTCCTTCACCCCGGTCGTGGAGTTCGACCACGCCCTCCGGGACGAGCTGGGCAAACTCCTCGGCGGCCGGGTGCCGGTCCTGGGCACCGGCGCCGGACACGACGCCGGTATCCTCTCCGCCGCCGTCCCCACCGCCATGCTGTTCGTGCGCAACCCCACCGGGGTCTCGCACTCCCCGGCCGAACGGGCCGAGGAGGACGACTGCGTGGCCGGGGTCCGGGCGCTCGCCGACGTACTGGAGGGACTCGCGTGCCGGTGACGACGTACTGGCTGGAACACGCCTGGCTCGACCCGGTGGTGGAGCCGGGCGTCGCCCTGGAGGTGACGGACGGCCGGATCACCGCCGTCCGCACCGGCACCGGGACCCCGCCGCCCGGTGCCACCGTGCTGCGCGGACTGACGATCCCGGGCCTCGCCAACGCCCACAGCCACGCCTTCCACCGGGCGCTGCGCGGCTCCGTCCAGGTCGGCTCCGGCACCTTCTGGACCTGGCGCGACACCATGTACCGGACCGCCGCCCGGCTCACCCCGGACAGCTACCACGCCCTGGCCCTGGCGGTCTACGCGGAGATGGCACTCGCCGGGATCACCGCGGTGGGGGAGTTCCACTACCTCCACCACAACCCCGGCGGCATCCCCTACGCCGACCCCAACGCCATGGGCGAGGCACTGATCGCGGCGGCCGGCGAGGCCGGCATCCGGATCACCCTGCTGGACACCGCCTACCTCTCGGCCGGCTTCGGTGAACCGCCCAGCCGCCACCAGCGGCGCTTCTCCGACGGCACGGCCGACGCCTGGGCCGAACGCGCCGCCGGGCTCAAGGAACGCGAGGGCGTACGGATCGGCGCGGCCGTCCACTCGGTGCGCGCCGTCCCCGCCGACCAGCTGGCCACCGTCGCCCAGTGGGCCCAAGAGCGCGGGGCGCCGCTGCATGTCCATCTCTCCGAGCAGACGGCCGAGAACGACGCCTGCCGCGCCGCCCACGGCCGCACCCCCACCCGGCTCCTCGCCGACCACGGGGTGCTCGGCCCGGACACCACCGGCGTCCACAACACCCACCTCACCGGCGAGGACATCGAGCTGCTCGGCGGCTCGTCCACCGGCACCTGCATGTGCCCCACCACCGAACGGGACCTCGCGGACGGCATCGGCCCGGCCGTCGCCCTCCAGCGGGCCGGCTCCCCGCTCTCGCTGGGCAGCGACAGCCACGCCGTGATCGACCTGCTGGAGGAGGCCCGGGCGCTGGAGCTGGACGAACGGCTCCGCTCCCGCACCCGCGGCCACTGGACGGCCGCCGCGCTGCTCCGCGCCGCCACCGCCGGCGGCCACGCCGCGCTGGGCGTGCCGGACGCGGGCCGGCTGGAGCCGGGCGCCCGGGCGGACTTCGCCACGATCGCCCTGGACACCGTCAGGACAGCGGGGCCACCCGCGCGTCTGGCAGCCGAGACGGCGGTATTCGCCGGGTCCGCGGCGGATGTGCGCCATACGGTCGTGGCCGGGCGCCATGTCGTACGGGACGGGGTCCACGACCGGGTCCCGGACGTGCCCCGGGCCCTGGCGGAGTCGATCGCCGCACTGCGCGACTGACCGGGGCCCCGGCCCCACCGCCCCACCCGGGGTCGGCCCCGCCGCCGGCGGGACCGGCCCCGGCGCCGGTCACGAGCCCCGCCCCGGATCCGGCGCCGGGCAGGGGCCCGGACCAGGTCCCGGCCGGGAACCCGGTCCGGGACCCACGGCCGGACCCGGCGCCGGACGCAGACCCGCCCCCAGGGCCGAACCCACGGCTGAAGGAGCCACCCCGCACCATGAACACCCCCGACACCCCCGAGACCACGAACACGCCCGCGGCCACCGCCGCGCCCGCCCAGACGAACAGCGCCGTCGCCGCGACGGCCACGGTGATCACCAACATCGCCAGTCTGGTCACCAACGACCCCTCCCTCGGTGACGGAACCCCCCTGGGCCTGATCCAGGACGCGGCGCTCGTCATCGAGCACGACCGCGTGGTCTGGGCAGGCGAGAACAGCAAAGCACCCGCCACTGACAACCGGGTCGACGCGGCGGGCCGGGCGGTCTTCCCGGGCTTCGTGGACTCCCACTCCCACCTGGTCTTCGCGGGCGACCGCACCGCGGAGTTCAACGCCCGGATGTCCGGCCGCCCGTACGCCGCCGGCGGCATCCGCACCACCGTCGCCGCCACCCGCGCGGCCGACGAGGGCGAGCTGGAGGCCAACCTGGTCCGCCATCTGCGCGAGGCGCTGCGCCAGGGCACCACCACCTTCGAGACCAAGTCCGGCTACGGCCTCACCACCGAGGACGAGGCCCGCGCCCTGCGGCTGGCCGCCCGGCACACCGACGAAGTCACCTATCTGGGTGCGCACATCGTCGCCCCCGAGTACGCCGACGACCCGGCCGGCTATGTCGAGCTGGTCACCGGCCCGATGCTGGACGCCTGCGCCCCGCACGCCCGCTGGATCGACGTCTTCTGCGAGCGCGGCGCCTTCGACGGCGACCAGGCGCGGGCGATCCTCACCGCCGGGGCGGCGCGCGGGCTGCACCCGAGAATCCACGCCAACCAGCTCTCGTACGGCCCCGGCGTCCAGCTGGCCGTGGAGCTGGACGCGGCCTCCGCCGACCACTGCACCCATCTCACCGACGCCGACGTGGACGCCCTGGCGCACTCCGCGACCGTCGCCACCCTGCTGCCGGGCGCCGAGTTCTCCACCCGCGCCGAGTGGCCGGACGCCCGGCGGCTGCTGGACGCGGGCGCGACCGTCGCCCTCTCCACGGACTGCAACTCCGGCTCCTCGTACACCTCCTCGGTGCCGTTCTGCATCGCGCTGGCGGTACGGGACATGGGGATGACCCCCGACGAGGCCCTCTGGTCCGCCACCGCCGGCGGTGCCCGGGCGCTGCGCCGCACCGACGTGGGCCGGCTCGCCCCGGGCAGCCGGGCCGATCTGGTGCTGCTGGACGCGCCCTCGCACGTCCACCTCGCCTACCGGCCGGGCGTGCCGCTGGTCTCCGAGGTATGGCGCGCGGGCGCCCGGGTGGCCTGAGCCCCGCCCGGGCCGACCGCCGAGTCCGGCCCGCCGCCCGGCCGTCCCGGGCCGCCCGGCCGTGTCCTGCCCGGCGCCGGGTGCTCGCGCCGGGTGCCGGGGCCGGGCGCCGGGCCGCGCCCCCGGAAGCCCGCGAGGGCCCCGTTCCGCCGTGGAACGGGGCCCTCGCCGTCGTATCCGCCGTACGGCTCACACGGGTGACACCGCCGCACCGGCCGGCACCGCTGGCACGGCGTACGGCCGAACCGCGTCGCCGTGCCCGGGCCGTACCGCCGCGCCCGGGGCCGGTGCCGGGTGGGGCTCACTCCTCGACGGTGAGGCCCTTGCGCAGCTTGGTGAGGGTGCGGGAGAGCAGCCGGGAGACATGCATCTGCGAGATGTTCAGCTCCTCGCCGATCTCCGACTGGGTCAGCCCCGCGACGAAGCGCAGCGAGAGGATCTTCCGGTCGCGCGCGGGGAGCGCGGCGATCAGCGGCTTGAGCGACTCGATGTACTCGATGCCCTCCAGCCCGTGGTCCTCGTAGCCGATCCGGTCGGCGAGCGCGCCCTCGGAGTCGTCCTCCTCGGGCTGGGCGTCCAGTGAGCTGGCCGTGTAGGCGTTGCTCGCCGCCATGCCCTCGACGACCTCCTCCTTGCTGATGCCGAGCCGCTCGGCCAGCTCGCCCACGGTGGGCGACCGGTCGAGCCGCTGGGCCAGCTCGTCGCCGGCCTTGGCGAGCTCCAGGCGGAGCTCCTGGAGCCGGCGCGGCACCCGCACCGACCAGGAGGTGTCGCGGAAGAAGCGCTTGATCTCACCGACGATCGTCGGCATCGCGAAGGTGGGGAACTCGACCTCGCGGCTGATCTCGAAGCGGTCGATCGCCTTGATCAGGCCGATGGTGCCGACCTGGATGATGTCCTCCATCGGTTCGCTGCGGGAGCGGAAGCGGGAGGCGGCGAACTTGACCAGGGCGAGGTTCAGCTCGACCAGGGTGTTGCGTACGTACGCGTGCTCGGCGGTGCCTTCCTCAAGCCCTCCGAGGCGGGTGAAGAGGGTCTTCGACAGCGCCCGTGCGTCTGCGGGGGCGACCTCGTCGTACGGCGGAATCTCGGGCAGATCGAGCGCGAGCTCCGACTCGGGCGGCAGGATCTCCGGAAGGCCGGGGAGCGGCCGGACGGCCGGGGTGGTGGAATCGATCGGATCGATCTGTTCGGACAGTTTTGCCGACGGCGCGAGGGGGGTACGCGCTTCGTCGAGCCGGGGTGACATGGTCTCCTCCATCGTTCTCGGCATATGGCAGCCGATGCCCGTCAACATCGTTCGCGCTGTGCGGCGCCTCCAGAGCCGGCCGTTTCGGGTATCCCTACTAGCCCTACCCGGTCGCCGGGGATCGTTGCAAGTATCAAATGCGCCGTATGTCCGATCTGTAGGGGAGTCTGACCTCGCCCCGGCTGAGCTCCGGCTACCCTCCTGCGAAGGTAAGGGCGTAGTGTTCTCCCGACTCAACGGCATCGGCGAAGAGGGGCGGCATGGACCGCGGGACGGTCGGCAGCGCGAATCAGGGCCGGCTCAGGGTCGGGGTTCGGACCGAGGGACGCAGCGAGGTCCTCACTCCGGCAGGTGAGCTCGATCACCACACGGCGGAATTGCTGCGGGAACCTCTGGACGCCGCGATCGACCGCGGGTGCGCGCGCATCGTGGTCGACTGCTCACAGCTCGCGTTCTGTGACTCCACGGGGCTCAATGTGCTGCTGGGCGCCCGGCTCCGGGCCGAGGCGGCCGGGGGCGGGGTGCACCTGGCCGGCATGCAGCCCGTCGTGGCCAGGGTCTTCGAGATCACCGGCGCGGAGGCGGTCTTCGACGTCCACGAGACGCTCGAAGCGGCGCTGGCCGAATGAGCCGAACGAGCTGAGGTGAGTGGAGACGGGCCGGCCGGGTCCGTGTCCGACCACGGCCCCCGCAGGGGCCACCGGCCCGCGCGATACGCGTCGGCCGGTGCGGCGGGTGTCGTCCCCGGGCCTCCGGGCAGAAGAAACCCGCGGCACTCCGCAGAGGCCCGAGCACCCCGTGCTCCTCTGTACCGAAGTAATGGCGAACTGGTGAATCGGTGAGGTGAAGCGCTGATGGGCACCACCCAGCAGCATCCGCCGAGCGATCTCGGCCCGGAGTCCTCCGGCTCCGGGGCCGGCGGTGGCGATGGTGCCCCGGACCCGGCCGCGACCGCCGCGCCGACGGGTCCCTCCGGCGACGCGTCCGCGCCCGCGGCGACGGCCACCGCGCGGCAGGTCCGGCGGCTGGAACTCGGCGACGCCAGCGGCATTGTCCCGCTGGCCCGCGACTTCACGCGGCAGGCGCTGTACGACTGGGGCTGGTTGCCCGCCGAGTCGGCCGACCGCCGCGCCGCCGCCGAGGACGTGCTGCTGGTCGTCTCGGAGCTGGTGACCAACGCCTGCCTGCACGCCGAGGGACCGGAAGAGCTGCGGGTCTCGCTCGACGCCAAGGTGCTGCGCCTGGAGGTGACGGACCGGGGCCCCGGCCAGCCGGCCCCGCGCACCCCGCACCGCGCCGGACGCCCGGGCGGCCACGGCATGTTCATCGTCCAGCGCCTCTGTCTCGACTGGGGCGTCACCCGCGCCGACGGGGCCCCCGGCAAGACCGTCTGGGCCGAGCTGGCCGCCCCGGAGTAGCCGGGCGGGCCGGTCTGTCGCCTCTGGCGTGTGCCCGTGCGGGCCGACATGGGTCCGTGGCCGGGTGGTTCGCCGGTTCCGTCGCATGCCCGCGGCCGGATGTCTCCCGGTCCGGCGCGTGGCCGGGGCCGGGTGGTCCTCCGGTCCGGGACACGGCTCCGGGGCGGGCTCGCCGGTCCCCGGGGGCCCGTGACCGGGCGGTCCTCCGGCCCCGCCCGTTCCCGGGATCGGACGGTCCTCCGGTCCGGGGTACGGCTCCCGGCGCGCGCGTCCGGAGCGACTCCCGTCGCCGGAACGCGTCCGTACCGGAGGGGCCCGGCGTGCCGCACGAAGCCGGTGGGCCCGTCGCGACCGGAACCGGACCGAAGAGAGCACGGCGACCAGCCGTGCTCTTCGTGTTTCCCGCCGCTGTGCCGGAATCGCGGCCGCTCCGGCTCGGGGCCGGCTGCGGACCACCGGTCCCGCCTCCGTCGCCTGCCCCGTCCCGCAATGCCCCCGCTCCCCGTGGCGAGGCGCCCGGGCCCCACGCCGCCGAGGTACGTGCGGACGGGGCCCCACGCCACCGGGGCCGTACCGCGTACCCCGGGGACCGGCCCCGGAGCCGTGACCGTGCGTCCGGGGTGGCCGCCACCCCGGGAGCCGTACCGCGTGCACCAGGGAAGGGCCCGCCCCCGGAGGCGTACCGACTCGCCCGGCAGGGGCCGCCCCCAGGGCCGTACGCCGAAGGGCCGCCGGTCCGGGGGAGATCCGGAGCGGCGGCCCTTCGGGGTGCTGCCTACAGGTGCGCGCCGGCCGTCCGCCGGCGGACGCGACGGACGCGTCCGACGTGGCGGGCGTACCGGCTGCTCAGTGCACGTCGCCCATCAGGGCCTGCACGCGCTTGCGGGACAGGTAGATGCCCACGCCGATCGCGGCGGCCATCCCGGCCTCCAGGGCGATGATCCCCGTGCCGTTCAGGTCCACGCCGGCCAGCGACAGCAGACCGGTGACACAGTCGCCCGCGGTGACCGCGAGGAACCAGACACCCATCATCTGCGAGGCGTACTTCTGCGGCGCCATCTTGGTGGTCACCGAGAGGCCGACCGGGGAGAGGCACAGCTCACCGATGGTCTGGATCATGTAGATCGCGACCAGCCAGAGCGGCGACGCCTTCGAGCCGTCACCGGTCATCGCGATCGGGAGCATGAAGACGAAGAAGGAGACGCCGACCAGGAAGAGACCGATCGAGAACTTCACGATCGTGTTCGGCTCCTGGTTCCTGCGGGCCAGCCACAGCCAGAGCCAGGCGAAGACCGGGGCCAGCGCCATCACGAAGAGCGGGTTGAGCGACTGGTACCAGGTGGCCGACGGGACGAAGCCGCCGATGCCGCCGGTCTTGTCGTCCGCGAACAGCGACAGGGTCGAGCCACCCTGGTCGTAGATCATCCAGAACAGCGCGGCGGCGACGAAGAACCAGATGTAGCCGTTCATCTTCGACTGCTCGGTCCGCGTGAGGTCCTTGTCGCGCTTGATGCGCACCAGCACCGCGACCGGAATGAGCAGACCGGCCAGCGTCAGCGGGACCAGGGCCCAGTTCAGGGTGAACATGCCGAGGGCGACCACACCGCCGTAGAAGACGGCGGCGATCACCACGGCGACCGCGACCTTGACCAGAACCGCGGTGCGCTCCTCGGCGCTCAGCGGGTTCGGGACCTCGCTGCTCTTCGGGCTCAGGTGGCGGGAGAACAGGAGGAACTGGAGCAGGCCCAGGCCCATGCCGACGGCCGCCAGGGCGAAGCCCAGGTGCCAGTTGAACTCCTTGCCGATCGTGCCGATGACGAACGGAGCGACGAAGGCGCCCACGTTGATGCCGATGTAGAAGAGCGTGAAGCCGCCGTCCCGCCGGGGGTCCTCGGGACCCTCGTAGAGGTGGCCGACCATCGTGGAGATGTTGGCCTTCAGCAGACCGGAGCCCACCGCGACCAGGACCAGACCGACGAAGAACATCGCCTGGCCCGGGACCGCGAGCGACACATGGCCCAGCATGATCACGGCGCCGGCGATCGCGACGGTCTTGCGCGCGCCCCAGACCCGGTCACCGAACCAGCCACCCGGCATGGCCATCAGGTACACCAGGGACAGGTACACCGAGTAGATGGCCGTGGCCGTCGCGGCGGTCATCGCGAGGCCGCCGCCCTGGGAGCCCGTGGCGGCGTCGGCACCGCCCGAGACCAGGTAGTACACGAGCAGGGCGCGCATGCCGTAGTAGCTGAAGCGCTCCCACATCTCCGTGAGGAAGAGAGTGGCCAGGCCGAGGGGATGGCCGAAGAAGGTCTTCCCGGTGCCAGGGGTGCTGGCTGGGTCCTTCGTCAGGCTGGACGCCATGGTCGATCCTTGGGTGTTCGGGACGCGGCGCTTCGTGAGCGGTACGCGCCCGGTGGGGGTGGCCGGTACCGGGGCGGGGCCACCCTCGCCCCCGATGCCGGGATCTCGTCCCCGCGGGCCGCGGGAACGCAAGGACGGAACCGCTCCGGGATCCACACCCCGGACGCGGCGTCGCGTCGTGGGGCCCGGCCCAGAGGTCATTCTGTGTTATCGGCGTTTGCTGCGTTTTCTACGTTCTCTGCGCTTCCGCGTTGTCCGCCGACTACGCCTGCCGTGCGCAGAAAAAGAGACCCTCGGCGCCTCGCCGGCCCCAAGGGTCCCCAGGTAGTACATCAGGCGTCTCGCCACCATACGACACGACTGGGCGATACATGGAAGTGCCTGAGACATGAATCACAGGTTTGGCCGGAACCATTGACGGTCATTCCAAGGTGTTTCCTCGTTTGGCGTCGTACGGCTCCGGGGTGAGTGGATCATCGTCCGTTCGCCCCTCACCCCGTGCGGCCCGCGGACTACCATCATCCTCATGACCCGAGTACTGCTCGCCGAGGACGACGCATCCATTTCGGAGCCACTGGCTCGCGCACTGCGGCGGGAGGGGTACGAGGTCGAGGTCAGGGAGGACGGGCCCACCGCGCTCGACGCCGGTCTCCAGGGCGGTGTCGACCTGGTCGTGCTCGACCTCGGGCTGCCCGGCATGGACGGCCTGGAGGTGGCCCGGCGGCTGCGGGCCGAGGGGCACACCGTGCCCGTCCTGGTGCTCACCGCGCGCGCCGACGAGGTGGACACGGTGGTCGGGCTCGACGCGGGCGCCGACGACTACGTCACCAAGCCGTTCCGGCTGGCCGAGCTGCTGGCCCGGGTACGGGCCCTGCTCCGGCGCGGCGCCGGCGACCCGGCCCCCGCCCCCGCCACCCACGGGGTGCGCATCGACGTCGAGTCGCACCGCGCCTGGATGGGCGACGAGGAGCTCCAGCTCACCGCGAAGGAGTTCGACCTGCTGCGGGTGCTGGTCCGGGACGCCGGCCGGGTGGTCACCCGGGACCAGCTGATGCGCGAGGTCTGGGACACCACCTGGTGGTCGTCGACCAAGACGCTCGACATGCACATCTCCTGGCTCCGCAAGAAGCTCGGCGACGACGCGGCCAACCCCCGCTACATCGCCACCGTCCGGGGCGTCGGCTTCCGCTTCGAGAAGAGCTGAGCCGACGACGGCTCCGGTCCGACGAGCCCCGGGCCCCGGCCGGACACCGGTCCGACCACTCCCGGGATCCGGCCGGACGCCGGTCCGGGCCCGGAATCCGACGGGGCTCCGGTCCCCCCCCCGAGGGCCCGGCCGGACTCCGGCCCGTGCCGGGGCCCCGCTGAACCGGCCGGAGCCTGACCCGGCCCCCCGGGCCCCCCGGGCCCCGGTTCAGGAACCGCGGCCCCGGAGCCCCGCCCCCGGGCCCCCGGATCCGGCCTGGCTCCGGTTTCACAACCCCGGGACCGCCGGCCGCGACCAGGACATCAGCACATCAGGACAGCCGAACCCGGCCCGGGGTCCCCGAACGGACCGGGCCGGGAAGAACCGGGCCGGAGAACGGCCCGCCCAGCCCGGAGGGCACCGTGCGCCGCCGACTGATCAACTCCACGCTCGCCGTGGTCCTCGTCGTCATCGCCGTCTTCGGGGTCTCCCTCGTCATCGTGGAGACCCGCACCATCAGCAGCAGCGCCCAGGAGAGCGTGGACTCCGAGGCGTACCGGCTGGTCAGCATCGTGGACAGCCGGCTCATCGGCGGCGATCCGGTCAACCCCGACATCCTCTCCGACGAGAGCGGGGCCAAGCGGTACGCGATCATCCGGATCCCCGGCCGACGCCCCATCGAGATCGGTGAGCGGCCCGAGGGCGGCGCCATCCGGGGCTCCGCCGAGGGGGACCGGGGCGAGACGGTGACCGTCGAGGAGCCCCGTTCCGTGGTCACCGCCGAGGTCGGCCGGACCCTGCTGATCATCGGCGCGGTGGCGCTGCTCGCCGTGGTGGCCGCCGTGCTGCTGGCGGTACGCCAGGCCAACCGGCTCGCCTCCCCGCTCACCGACCTCGCGGAGACGGCCGAACGGCTCGGCTCCGGCGATCCGCGCCCGCGCCACAAGCGGTACGCCGTGCCCGAGCTGGACCGGGTGGCCGATGTGCTGGACGCCTCGGCCGAGCGGATCGCGCGGATGCTCACCGCCGAGCGGCGGCTCGCGGCCGACGCCTCGCACCAGCTCCGTACGCCGCTGACCGCACTCTCCATGCGGCTGGAGGAGATCGCCCTCACCGACGACCTGGAGACGGTGAAGGAGGAGGCGACGGTGGCGCTCACCCAGGTCGAGCGGCTCACCGACGTGGTCGAGCGGCTGCTGACCAACTCGCGCGACCCGCGTACCGGCTCGGCGGTGCCCTTCGACCTGGACGACGTGGTCAAGCAGCAGATCGAGGAGTGGCGGCCCGCCTACCGCAGCGCGGGCCGGGCGATCGTCCGGTCCGGCAAGGTCGGCATGCGGGCGGTCGGCACCCCGGGCGCGGTCGCCCAGGTGCTGGCCGCGCTGATCGAGAACTCGCTGATGCACGGGGGCGGCACCGTCGCCCTGCGCACCCGGGTGACCGGCAACCAGGCGGTGGTCGAGGTGACCGACGAGGGGCCGGGGGTGCCGTCCGGCCTCGGCGCGCGGATCTTCGAGCGGGCGATCAGCGGCCGCAACTCCACCGGCATCGGGCTCGCCGTCGCCCGCGACCTGGCCGAGGCGGACGGCGGCCGGCTGGAGCTGCTCCAGCAGCAGCCCGCGGTCTTCGCGCTGTTCCTGGCCAGGGAGGCGGGCGCCCACCGGGACCAGCCGGAGGGCGAGGAGGCGGCCCCCCGCACGGTCCGCTGAGCCGGGCCGGGTGTGCGGCCGGGGCCTACCGGCGGGGCCTACCGGGCGGGGCCTACCGGGCGGGCCGGGTCGGTGGCGCCGCTCAGCGGGGGCTGCCGCGCCGGTCCGGGCCGCCGGGGGCTGCCGCACCGGTCCGGGCCGCCGGGGGCAGCCGCGCCGCTCGGACGGGCCGGCCCGTCCGACCGGTCAGCCGCGCCGGGCCACCGAGGGGGCCGGCTCGGGGCGCCGCTGCTCCAGGAACGGTTCGGCGGGCCGTACCGCCTCCTGCTCGGGCAGCGCCCGGAAGACCCAGCTGCGGTAGGACCAGAAGCGGAACAGGGTCGCGACGCCGATGCCGAAGAACTTGAAGAAGTTGTTCTGGAGCGGGCTGTCCCAGCCGAAGCCGTAGGTGGCGGTGTAGAGGACGCCGTTCTCGATCACCGCGCCCAGGATGCTGAACACCACGAAGAGCATCAGCTCCCGGGCCCGGCGGCTCTTGTCCCGGTCCCGGTAGGTGAAGTAGCGGAAGCCCACGTAGTTGCAGCCGATCGCCACCGCCGTGGCCAGCAGGCTGGCGCGTACCACCTGGAGGTCGGTGGCGCTCCGCAGCAGATTGAAGACCCCCATGTTGACGAGGAGCCCCAGACCGCCGATCACCCCGAATTTGGCGATCTCCCGGGCGAGCTGGTCCAGCCGCACACGTAGTGCGCCTCGTTCACTCATGGTGACCTTTCAGCTTCATCCGGTCGGCTCTGTCAACCCAGCCATGCTAACCACCACCGCCGGGTGACGCTCGGGGGCTGGGGGACGGAGGGGGCGTACGGGACGAACCCCCGCGCGCCCGGCGGCGCGGGGGCGCCCGGGCGGGCCGTCCGTGGGCTGACGTGACCGGCCCGCGGGGGCGGCGGATACCCTGGAAGAGTGACGTTCCCGGTAGTCGGTATGGTCGGCGGCGGCCAGCTCGCTCGTATGACCCACGAGGCGGGCATCCCGCTCGGCATCAGATTCAAGCTTCTCAGTGACACCCCGCAGGACTCCGCTGCGCAGGTCGTGAGCGATGTCGTCATCGGCGACTACCGCGATCTGGACACGCTGCGTGAGTTCGCGCGGGGCTGCGATGTGATCACTTTCGATCACGAGCATGTACCCACCGAGCACCTCCGGGCCCTGGAAGCGGACGGCATCCCCGTCCGGCCGGGGCCCGACGCCTTGGTGCACGCCCAGGACAAGGGGGTGATGCGGGCGAAGCTGAGCCGGATCGGCGCCCCCTGCCCCCGGCACCGGCTGGTGGCCGACCCGGCGGACGTGACCGCGTTCGCCGCCGAGGGCGACGGCTTCCCGGTCATCCTCAAGACCGTACGCGGCGGATACGACGGCAAGGGCGTCTGGTTCGTCCGCTCCGAGGCGGAGGCGGCCGAGCCCTTCAAGGCGGGCGTCCCGGTGCTCGCCGAGGAGAAGGTCGACTTCGTACGGGAGCTCGCCGCCAACATCGTCCGCTCGCCGCACGGCCAGGCGGTCGCCTACCCGGTGGTGGAGTCCCGGCAGGTGGACGGCGTCTGCGACACCGTGATCGCCCCCGCTCCCGACCTCTCCGAGGAGCTGTCCGGCCAGGCGCAGGAGCTGGCGCTGCGGATCGCCCGGGAGCTGGGCGTGGTGGGCCATCTCGCGGTGGAGCTGTTCGAGACCCGGGACGGCCGGATCCTCGTCAACGAGCTGGCCATGCGCCCGCACAACTCGGGCCACTGGAGCCAGGACGGCGCGGTCACCTCGCAGTTCGCCAACCATGTACGCGCCGTGCTCGACCTGCCGCTGGGCGACCCGCGCCCCCGCGCGCGCTGGACGGTCATGTGCAATGTGCTGGGCGGCGACTACCCGGACATGTACGCGGCCTATCTGCACTGCATGGCCCGTGACCCGCAGCTCAAGATCCACATGTACGGCAAGGACGTGAAGCCCGGCCGCAAGGTGGGTCACGTCAACACCTACGGCGACGACCTGGCCGACGCGCTGGAGCGCGCCCGGCACGCCGCCGGCTATCTGCGAGGAACGATCGTTGAGTAATCCACTCGTGGGCATCGTGATGGGCTCCGACTCGGACTGGCCGGTGATGGAGGCCGCCGCCCAGGCGCTGGACGAGTTCGAGATCCCGTACGAGGTCGACGTGGTGTCCGCGCACCGGATGCCGCGCGAGATGATCGCGTACGGCGAGGAGGCGGCCGGCCGGGGACTCAAGGCGGTCGTCGCCGGGGCCGGGGGCGCCGCCCATCTGCCCGGCATGCTCGCCTCGGTGACCCCGCTGCCGGTCATCGGGGTGCCGGTGCCGCTGAAGTACCTGGACGGCATGGACTCGCTGCTCTCCATCGTGCAGATGCCCGCGGGGGTGCCGGTGGCCACCGTCTCGGTCGGCGGCGCCCGGAACGCCGGACTGCTCGCCGCCCGGATCCTGGCCGCCTCCGACCCCGTACTCCTCGGCCGGATGCGGGAGTTCCAGCAGGAGCTGAACGACCAGGCCACCGAGAAGGGCCGGCGGCTGCGCGGCAAGGTCGAGGGCTCGGCGGCGTTCGGCTTCGCCCGATGAGCGGGGCCGGGGCGCCCGGGCACGGCGGCGCGGCGGACACTGGGGATGGGCCGTCCCGCGCGGCCGGATCCGGGGGCGGGCCCGCAGCCGGGTCCGCGACCGGATCAGCGGCCGGTTTCCTGGCCGAGGCGCGGGAACTGCTGGCGGACCATCCGGTGGCGGACGGTCACAACGACCTTCCGTGGGCGCTGCGCGCGCAGGCCGGGTACGACCTGGACCGGCTGGACATCGCCGCCGACCAGACCGGACGGCTCCACACCGACCTCGGACGGCTCCGGGCCGGCGGGGTCGGCGCGCAGTTCTGGTCCGTCTACGTCCGCAGCGACTTCGCCGGTGACCAGGCGGTCAGCGCCACCCTGGAGCAGATCGACTGCGTCGACCGGCTGCTGGCCCGTCACCCCCGGGAGCTGGCGCCCGCGCTGACCGCCGACGACATGGAGGCGGCCCGCGCCGAGGGCCGGATCGCCTCGCTGAAGGGTGCCGAGGGCGGCCACTCCATCAACTGCTCGCTGGCCACCCTCCGGGCGCTGTACGCGCTGGGCGTCCGCTATATGACGCTCACCCACAACGACAACCTCCCGTGGGCCGACTCGGCCACCGACGAGCCGGGCGTGGGCGGCCTCTCCGCCTTCGGCCGGGAGGTCGTACGGGAGATGAACCGGCTCGGCATGCTGGTGGACCTCTCGCACGTGGCCGCCACCACCATGCGGGACGCGCTGGACACCGCCGAGGCGCCGGTGCTCTTCTCGCACTCCTCCGCCCGGGCGGTCTGCGACCACCCGCGCAACGTGCCGGACGACGTGCTCGGCCGGCTGGCGGACAACGGGGGCGTGGCCATGGCCACCTTCGTCCCGAAGTTCATCCTGCCGGCGGCGGTGGAGTGGACCCGGCTGGCCGACGAGAACATGATCGCCCAGGGGCGGCACCCGCTGGACTCCTCGCCGGAGGCGATGCGGCTGCACGCGGCCTTCGAGGAGGCGCACCCCCGCCCGGTCGCCACGGCGGCCACCGTCGCCGACCATCTGGACCATATGCGGGAGGTCGCCGGTATCGCCCATATCGGTATCGGTGGCGACTTCGACGGCACCCCGTTCACCCCGTCGGGTCTTGACGACGTCTCGGGTTACCCCAACCTGGTGGCCGAGCTGCTGGCCCGCAACTGGTCGCGCACCGACATCGCCATGGTCACCTGGTCCAACGCGGTCCGGGTGCTGCGGGACGCGGAGGCGGTCGCCCGCGACCTGGCCCCCCGCCGCGCCCCCTCCACGGCGACCCTGGAGTCCCTGGACGGCTGACTCCCGGCGCCCGTGGCGCAGGGCCCGGAGCCTTCCGCGCTCCGGCCCCTGCGCGTCCCGACCGGGCCCCTGCTCCCTGGGACCAGCGCGCCTTGGCCCCGGGTCTCTGGGCCTCTCATGCCCCTGTGCCTCGCGTCCTGGGCCACTTGGCCCCGGGCCCGGCTGGGCCGCGCTCGGGGCCTCATACCCCTGGGACCTGTGCCCGGGGCCCCTGGGCTCGCGCCCGGGGGCCTTCGCTCTCCTCGCCACCGGTCGGCCTGGGGCCTTCGCGCACCCGGCCGCCGTACGGTTCCGGCCGTCGTCCGGCCGGTCGCCGCCACCCGGACGCAGTACACCGCCGCGACCCGGTGGGCCGGGCGTGCCACCGTGAAGCCATTGGGCATCGGCTCGTCACTCGCCGTCCTGGAGCGGAGCTCCCCATGGCAGACCTGCAGCACCCGCAGCACCCCATAACCCCGTCGCGCCCCACCTCCGGGGCGTCCCCCGTACCGAGGGCACTCGCCTCCCGTCCCGCGCACTCCTGCGCGCCGACCGCGCCCCCGATCTCCCGCACCCCGGGCGTCCCGCCGCGCGGCGCCGCCGAGGCCCCCGCCCCCTCCTCGGTCGATCTGGCCCGTGCCCGGGTGCTGCTCGCCGCCCAACTCGTGGTGGACGGCCACAACACCCTGGCCCAGGAACTGGGCCGTACCCCCTGGCAGACCCTGTGCGACGGCGAGAGCACGCTGGACGTGGACATCCCGCGGATCCGGGCGGGCGGAGTCGGCGCCCAGTTCTGGGCCCTGCACCCCCCGGACCCGGAGACGGACCCGGAGACCGGCACGGCGACGGCCCCGGAGACCGGCTCCGGGACCGGCCCCGGCACCGCCCCCGCGCCGGACACCACCCCCGGTCTCGTCCCT
This sequence comes from Streptomyces pyxinae, assembly GCF_024756275.1. GTDB lineage: Bacteria > Actinomycetota > Actinomycetes > Streptomycetales > Streptomycetaceae > Streptomyces > Streptomyces pyxinae. The sequence continues at coordinate 120,821 of NZ_JANUGQ010000017.1, forward strand.
GCCCTCGTCCCCGACCCGGAGGCCGGTACCGACCGGCTGATCAGCTCGACCCTGGACCGGATCGACGCGGTCCGGTCCCTGATCACCTCCTGCCCGGAGTCCCTCAGCCTGGCCCGCACCGCCCGCGAGATGGCGGACGCCCGGGACCGGGGCCGGGTCGCCTCGCTGCTGGGCCCGGTCGCCGGCGCGGCGCTCGGCGACTCGCTGGGCACCCTCCGCGCGTACCACGCCCTCGGCGTCCGCAGCGTGAGCCTCGCGGGTACGCACTGGGCCGAGGTCCCGGACGGGCTCACCGCCTTCGGGGAGGAGGTGATCCGGGAGCTGAACCGCCTCGGCGTGCTGGCCGATCTCTCCGGTGCCGCGCCCGCCACCATGCACCGGGTGCTCGACGTGACCTCGGCGCCGGTCATGTTCTCCCGCTCGGCGGCGTACGCCCTGACCCCGCACCCGGCGAACGTCCCGGACGACCTGCTGCGCCGGCTGCGCGCCAATGGCGGGGTCTGCATGGTCGGCTTCGCACCCGAACTGGTCGAGAATGGTCATGTCCCGCCCGCCGTCCGGGACGTGGCCGACCACCTGGAGCATGTGCGCGAGGTCGCCGGCCCCGAGTCGGTCGGCATCTCGGGGTCGTACGGCTCCCGGGCCCAGGTCCCGCACACGGTCGGCCTCGAGGACGCCTCCTGCTACCCGCACCTCATCGCGGAGCTGCTGCACCGGGACTGGCCCGAGTCCGACATCGCGGCCCTGACCTGGGGCAACGCGGTACGAGTCGTACGCGAGGCAGCCGACCTGGCCACCCCGCCGCCCCCCTGACCGCCCCGCCCGTCCGGGTCCGGCTCCACCCGGCGACCCGCTGGAAGCGTCAGTGCTCCGGCCGTGGACCGTTGTCCTCGAGACCGGCTCCGGTCGGCGGGTGGGGCCGATACCCGGGTCGATAGCCGGCGATGATGACGCCGCCGGCCGTCGGGGTGGCGTCGGTGAGGCGGAACGCGGTCGGGGCGAAGCCGGCGGTGAACAGGCGTCGTCCGGTGCCCAGGACGAGGGGGTGGACGCAGAGCAGGTACTCGTCGATGAGGCCGAGCGGGGCGAGGGACCGGATCAGCGCGCCGCTGCCCATGATGTGCAGGTCGTTGCCCGGGGTGTTCCTGAGTTCGGTGACCGCCGCGGGGACGTCGCCGCCGAGCAGGGTGGAGTGGGGCCAGGGCAGGGGCTCGGTCAGGGTGCGGGACGCGACGTACTTGGGAGCGTTGTTCAGGGCGTCGCGGAACGGGCTGTCCTGGGTGTTCCAGTGGGTCAGCAGGTCCTGGTAGGTGCGGCGGCCCAGGAGGTATCCGCTGCCGGCGGCCAGCCGCCGGCCCCATGCCCTCGTGACGGCCTCGTCCCCGGCCCGTTCGGCGGCCCAGCCGCCGTGGGCGAACCCCTCGCGGGTGTCCTCGTCGGAGCGGCCGGGGCCCTGCATGACGCCGTCCAGGGTGATGTGGTTGATGACAACGATCTTCACGGCACTCCTGTCCACCGGTAGGACGCGGCTGCGGAAGGGGGTCCGGCGCCCCCGGGACCGGCGCTCGGGCGGCCGGGGTCGCACCGGGCCGATCGGCGCCGGGGCTACTCGGCGCAGAGGCAGAAGGGATGCCCCGCTGGGTCCGCGTATACCCGGAATCGCCACTTTCCGCCCTCGTCGGTGTCCAGCGGCCGGGCGCCGAGCCGCAGCACCTCCCGTTCGGCGGCGTCCATGTCGCTGACGGTGAGATCCAGGTGGAGCTGCTGGGCGTTCCGGTCGGAGCGCGGCCACTCCGGCGGGGTCAGATCGGCCACCCGCTGAAAGGCCAGCCGCCGGCCGTCCGGCAGGAAGAGGTCGTACCAGTCCTCGCCCACATTGCGCACCGAGCCGCCGAGCACGGCGGAGTAGAACTCCGCGAGCGCGCGCGGATCGGGACAGTCGAGGGCGGTCAGGGTGAGCGTGGCGACGGCCATGGGTCCTCCGCGAGTCGCTGGCCACGGCCGGGCGGCCGGGCGGCCATGAGACTGATCGGGTGCCCCGGGGGGAACGCTCCGATGCCGGTACGCCCCCGGATGACACCCGTCCCGGCGGACGGCCGGACAGCCGAACGGGCGGGCGGCCGGACGGATGGATGGGCGGCCGGGCGGCCGGACCGGCCATCGCGGCTCCCGGCCCGTCGCCCGGTACGTCAGGTGTGCGGGCGGCCCGTCGCCCGGTACGTCAGGCGCGCGGACGGCCCATCGCCCGGTACGTCCAGCCCGCCGCCCGCCAGCGCTCGCCGTCCAGGGCGTTCCGGCCGTCCAGGATGATCCGCTCGGCGGCCACCTCGCCCAGCTCCGCCGGGTCCAGCTCGCGGAACTCGCGCCACTCCGTCAGATGCAGCACCACATCGGCGCCGCGCACCGCCTCCAGGGCGCTCTCCGCGTAACCGAGGGTCGGAAAGACCTTGCGGGCGTTCTCCATGCCCTTCGGGTCGTACACCGTGACCTGGCCGCCCTGGAGATGGATCTGCCCGGCCACATTGAGGGCGGGCGAGTCCCGCACGTCGTCCGAGTCCGGCTTGAAGGCGGCGCCGAGCACCGCGACCCGCTTGCCGAGGAAACCGCCGTTCCCGAGCGCCTCCCGGGCCATGCCGACCATCTGGCCGCGCCGCCGCATGTTGATGGAGTCGATCTCGCGGAGGAAGGTCAGTGCCTGGTCGGCGCCCAGCTCGCCGGCCCGGGCCATGAACGCCCGGATGTCCTTGGGCAGACAGCCGCCGCCGAAGCCGATGCCGGCCCGCAGGAACTTGGCACCGATCCGGTCGTCGTGGCCGATCGCCTCCGCGAGCCTGGCCACGTCGCCACCGGCCGCCTCGCAGACCTCGGCCATCGCGTTGATGAAGGAGATCTTGGTGGCCAGGAAGGAGTTGGCGGCGGTCTTCACCAGCTCGGCGGTCGGGAAGTCGGTCACGACCAGCGGCGAGCCCTCGGCCATCGGGGTGGCGTACACCTCGCGGAGGGTCTTCTCGGCGGCGGCGCTCTCCACCCCGACCACGATCCGGTCCGGGTGCAGGGTGTCCTGGACGGCGAAGCCCTCGCGGAGGAACTCCGGGTTCCAGGCCAGCTCGGCGTCGGCACCGGCCGGGGCGCGCTCGGCCAGCAGCCGGGCGAGCCGCTCGGCGCTGCCCACCGGCACGGTCGACTTGCCGACCACCAGCGCCGGGCGCCTGAGGTGCGGGGCGAGCGCGGCGAAGGCGGCGTCGACGTAGCTCATGTCGCAGCCGTACTCGCCGTGCTTCTGCGGGGTGTTGACGCAGACGAAGTGGACGTCTCCGAAGTCCGCGACCTCCTCCCAGGAGAGCGTGAACCGCAGCCGCCCCGAGGAGCCCTCGGCCCCCGCGACATGGCGGCGCAGCAGCTCCTCCAGACCCGGTTCGTACATCGGCACCCGGCCGGCCCGGAGGGTTTCGATCTTCTCCGGGTCGATGTCGAGGGCCAGCACCTCGAAGCCCAGCTCCGCCATGGCCGCCGCATGGGTGGCGCCGAGATAGCCGGTGCCGATCACGGTGATCCTGAGGGCCATGGGGTCTGCTCCATCGACGTACGAGAGGAAGTGCGGGCCCCGAGCATAGTCGGGGTGCCGGGTGGGCACTCTGTCCGCCGGGGCGGGACGGCGGCCCACCCGCACCCCGGACACCGGATCGCCGGGGCCCGGACAGGGCCCGGCCGGCAGCCCATCGGGGCCCGGAAGCCGCCCGGAAGGCGTTCGGACGGCCTCCGGACGGCACCCGGAAGGCTTCCGGGCGGTGCTCCACCGGTGGTCGGGGGCGGCCCGCCCCGCGCGCCCGCGATTTCGCTGTCAGCAAGCTCACGTATGCGGGGGCGGCGAGGGGCACCTAAAATTCGGGTTACTTAACGGTAGTTAGCGTAGTGAGCCAGGGGAGTGAACGATCATGGCGGGAACGCCTGACTTCGATCTGTACCGCCTGTCCGAGGAGCACGACATGCTCCGGGACACCATCCGTTCGCTGTCCGAGGCCAAGATCGCCCCGTTCGCCGCGGCCGTCGACGAGGAGGCCCGCTTCCCGCAGGAGGCGCTGGACGCCCTGGTCGCCGCCGACCTGCACGCGGTGCACGTCCCCGAGACGTACGGGGGCGCGGGCGCCGACGCGCTGGCGACGGTCCTGGTCATCGAGGAGGTGGCCCGGGTCTGCGCCTCCTCCTCGCTGATCCCGGCGGTCAACAAGCTCGGCTCGCTGCCGGTGATCCTCTCCGGCTCCGAGGAGCTGAAGAAGAAGTACCTGGGCCCGCTCGCCAAGGGCGACGCGATGTTCTCGTACTGCCTCTCCGAGCCGGACGCCGGTTCGGACGCGGCCGGCATGAAGACCCGCGCGGTGCGCGACGGCGACTTCTGGGTGCTCAACGGCGTGAAGCGGTGGATCACCAACGCGGGCGTCTCCGAGTACTACACGGTGATGGCCGTCACCGACCCCGAGAAGCGCTCCAAGGGCATCTCGGCCTTCGTGGTGGAGAAGGGCGACGAGGGCGTCTCCTTCGGCGCCCCGGAGAAGAAGCTCGGTATCAAGGGCTCCCCGACCCGCGAGGTCTATCTGGACAACGTCCGGATCCCCGCCGACCGCATGATCGGCGCGGAGGGCACCGGCTTCGCCACCGCCATGAAGACGCTGGACCACACCCGTATCACCATCGCCGCCCAGGCCCTCGGCATCGCCCAGGGTGCTCTGGACTACGCCAAGGGGTACGTCCAGGAGCGCCGGCAGTTCGGCAAGCCGATCGCGGACTTCCAGGGCGTGCAGTTCATGCTCGCGGACATGGCCATGAAGCTGGAGGCCGCCCGTCAGCTCACCTACGCGGCCGCGGCCAAGTCCGAGCGCGTCGACGGCGACCTGACCTTCTTCGGCGCGGCCGCCAAGTGCTACGCCTCCGACGCCGCCATGGAGATCACCACCGACGCCGTCCAGCTCCTCGGCGGCTACGGCTACACCCGTGACTACCCGGTCGAGCGGATGATGCGGGACGCCAAGATCACCCAGATTTATGAGGGTACGAACCAGGTCCAGCGGATCGTCATGGCCCGCAACCTGCCCTGACGGCGGCGCCGGGCGCGCGGTCCTGTTCCACCGGCCGCGCCCCGGCCCGCACCGCAGCTGAGCCCCCGGAGGTCCGGGGGCTCTCGCATGCGCGCTGCCGACCGGGAAGAGGCCGTCAGGGAGAGGGCCGGGGAGCCGGGGTCACTTGCCGGTGACGGTGACCTTCTCGTCGTTCTGGATCTCCTTCACCAGCTGCTGCACCTTGGCCTTGTCCCAGACCAGGTTGGCGCCCCGGCTGCCGCTGATCGGCATGTTCAGCGACGTACCCTCGCCGCCGCTGATCCCCTTCATGGCGAAGAACATCTCGGCCAGGTCGAAGAGCGACATGTCCTTGTCCACGATCAGCGTGTCGAGGCCGGCGCCCAGGGTCGGGTAGAGCGCGAACGGGTTGAGGATCGTGCCCGGGGTGGCCGCCTGGCTCGCCAGCGCGGAGAGGAACTTCTGCTGGTTCTTCGTCCGGGCCAGGTCCGACTCCGCGAAGGCGTACCGGGTGCGGACGAAGGCGAGGGCCTGCTCACCGTCGAGGGTCTGCTTGCCCGCCTGGAAGTCGGCGCCGGACTTCTTGTCCTTGAACGCCTTGGGGATGTCCAGCTCCACCCCGCCCAGCGCGTCCACGATATTGGCGAAGCCCGCGAAACCGATCTCCGCGTAGTGGTCGATGCGCAGTCCGGTGTTGTGCTCCACCGTCCGCACCAGCAGCTCCGGGCCGTCCTCCGCGTAGGCGGCGTTCAGCTTCACCCGGCGGCCCTGGGCCTCGAACCGCTTGCCGGACTCCGAGCCCACGAAGGCGGGGATCTCCACGTCCGAGTCACGGGGAAGCGAGATCATGGTGTTCCCGCTGGAGCAGGAGGCCAGGATCATCATCGAGTCGGTCCGCTTACCCTCGGCCGAGCCGGTGTGCAGCTTCTGCTTCTCCTCGGCCGACATGCCCTCGCGGCTGTCCGATCCGACGATCAGATAGGTGGTGCAGTCGCCTTCCTTCGGCCGGTCGATGACCTTCGCCAGGTCCACCTCGCGCCGCATCTTGCCGTCGGCCCAGAAGTAGGTGCCGATGGTGGTGGCGAGGATCACGACCAGCGCCACGATGGAGCCGATCTTGATGCGCCGCCGCCAGTCGGGCGCGGGGCCCGGCGGCCGGCCCGGTCCGGTGCCCGGCCGGCGCGGACCGCCGCCGCCGGGGGTGCCGTAGACCTGGCCGGTGTTGTAGCCGCTGTCGTACGGCGGTGCCTGCGCCGGGATGGACTCGTACCCGGGCGGGGCGTCGTACCCCGGGGACTGCTGCGGGGGCACCTGGGGCCGCTGCACGTGACGCATCACACGCGCGCCCTCGGGCTGGGCGCCGGCACCGCCGTGCCCGTACCGCGCGTCACGGTCGTCGGGCCGTCTGCCGCCGTGTCCGGCGCCTCCGCCGGGCCGGGGGCCGCCCCCATACCAGTCATTCATGGGGAACAGTGTGCAGGTCGCCCCGGCGCGTCGGACAGGGCGGGTGGAAAATCGGGTCATCGCTGTAGCGAAGCTGATGCAATGGGGCCGTTACCTGCCCGGCATAGGGTGGGGCCATGACAGATCAGGCCCCGTTGGAGGGCAAGCCGACCGCGGCTTCCCGCACCACTCTCAGCCACATCATGACCGGAAGTGACACCAATCTCCTCGGGACGGTGCACGGCGGCGTGATCATGAAACTGGTGGACGACGCCGCCGGGGCCGTCGCCGGCCGCCACTCCGGCGGGCCCGCCGTCACCGCCTCCATGGACGAGATGGTCTTCCTGGAGCCGGTCAGGGTCGGAGACCTGGTGCATGTGAAGGCTCAGGTCAACTGGACCGGCCGGTCCTCCATGGAGGTCGGCGTCCGGGTGCTGGCCGAGCGGTGGAACGAGTCGACCCCGGCCACCCAGGTCGGCAGCGCCTATCTGGTGTTCGCCGCCGTCGACGCGGACGGCAAGCCCCGCCCCGTACCGCCGGTGGTGCCGGAGACCGAGCGGGACAAGCGGCGCTACCAGGAGGCCCAGATCCGGCGCACCCACCGGCTGGCCCGCCGCCGTGCCATCCGCGAGCTGCGCGAACAGCGGGCGGCCGAGGGCATCGACGACTGACGACTGGCAGTGGACCGCCTGACAACTGACGATGGTCTGTCTGCTGTCTGCTGTCTGCTGTCTGCTGTCTGCTGTCTGACGCCGGTCGCCGGTCGCCGGTCGTCTGCCGTCGGCCGCTGACGCCGGCGGCTGCGGGGTGGCGTGGCATGGCGGCTGACAACTGGCGGCTTTTGTCATTCGACAGGCGCCGGCGGGCGACCGGCGACCGGTCCGGCGGCGGTCAGCCGCAGATCACCTGGTCGCCGGTGAGCGTGCCGAACTCGCCCTGATAGGCGTTCTCCGCCCGGACCGGCACCACCGCCGTGAAGTTCTCGCCCGCCGTCACCTTCAGCGTGGCGCCCTGCCCCGAGACCGGGTGCAGCACCGATCCCGGCAGGGCGGTGGCCAGCGAGCGGGCCGACCGGTCCCAGCGCGGGTCGAAGGAGATCACCGTACGGGCGACGTCCCGCCGGTCGCCGTTGAGCGGGGTACGGGTGGTGCTGAAGCCCGTCGAGCGGAGCGCGGAGTCCACCGTGGCGCCCAGCCCGTGCAGCCGGGTGCCGTTGTAGACCTGCACCCGGATCTGCTGTGGCGAGACCTCGACCAGCTTCTTGCGGGCCGCGGTCCGGGGCAGCCGGCCGGCCAGCGGCTGGTCCTCGCGGACGGCGGCGAACAGCTTCTTCGACTTCACCGGGTCCCACTTCACCGTCGAGCCGATCCCCTTCACCTGGTATCCGGCATTGGCCACCGGCACCGAGGTGAACTCCGACGAGGCGGCGGTGAAGCCGCGCATCGCCCTGGCCAGGGCGAGCATCTCCTCGGTACGGAACCCCTGGTCGGCGCGGACCGAGCCGAGCACCGAACCGGCCACCTCCCGCAGCCGCACCGGGTTCAGCAGTACGCCGCCGCTGGTGGTCCGGTCGATGAGCGCCGCCATGAACCGCTGCTGCCGCTGCATCCGGCCCAGGTCCGAGGCGCCGTCCACATGGCGGGAGCGGACGTACTGGAGCGCCTGCCCGCCGTCGAGCCAGTGCGTCCCGGAGTCCAGCACCAGACCGGTGTAGTTGTCCTTCATCGGCTTGGCGGTGCAGATCTCGACGCCACCGACCGCGTCCACGGTGCGCATGAAGGCGGTGAAGTCCACCTCCAGATAGTGGTCGATCTTCACCCCGGTCATGTGCTCCACGGTCCGGACCGTCAGGGTCGGCCCGCCCTCGGCGTAGGCCGCGTTCAGCTTCACCGGGTGGGCGAGGTGCCGCTTGCCGGTGGTGGCGTCGGTATGACCGGGAACCTCGGCGTACGAGTCACGGGGGAGCGAGATCACGCTCGCCCGTGTCCGGTCGGCCGAGATGTGCAGCAGCATGATCGTGTCGGTGCAGTGGCAGGGCGCGCCGCCCAGCCGGTACTTCTCCTTCTCCTCCTCGGTGATCTTGTCGCGGCCGTCGGTGCCGACCAGCAGGACATTGGTGCCGTGGCCCGCCCGTGGCCGGTTCTTCATGTCGCGGAACGGGTCGATCCGGTCGATCTTGGTGTCCAGGCTGCTGACCAGGGCGTGTCCGATCCCGCCCGCCCCCAGGACCAGCACCGAGAGGGCGGTCGCCAGCCGGGCGGCCCACCGGGACCTGCCGCCGCGCGGGGGCCGGGGGCCCTTGCCGCCGGGGGCCGTACCCGGGCCCGTCCCGGAGACGGGGGGCGGGGTGGGCCAGTGCCGGGCCGGTGCCGGTGCGGACCGGCGGCGGGATTTGCCGCGCCCCACCGGGCCGGACCGGACGCCCTGCCGTCCGTCCGTACCTTGTCGTCCGTCCGTACCTTGTCGTCCGTCCGCCCCCCGCCGGTCTTCCGGGCCCGGTCGGCCGTCCGTCCGCCGCCGCCCGTACCTGCTGTGCCTGCCGTCCGCGCTCTGCCGGGCCGGGCTCTGCCTGTGGTCCGGGCTCTGCCGCCGGTACGCACCCTGCCTGCCGTCCGCGCCCGGCCCGGCCACCGCACCCGGGCGCCCGGCCACCGCACCCGGGCGCCCGTCCGCCGGGCCCGGGCGCCTGTCCGTGCCCGGTCGGCCATCCGCCCGCCGGCGGACCTCCGGGCCCCGGCGTCCGGCCGAGCCCGCTCCCGCTCCTGCTCCCGCTCCTGCGGTTTCCGCGTCCGGCCGTCCGTCCGGCCGGGGGCCGCGTTCGGGGGCCTGCGGCCCGGCGCGCCGGGCCGGTACGCGGCTCGCGCCCGGCTCCGGGCGCCCTCCCGGCTCGGGACCCGCCCCGGCCGGCCGGCGCGGCTGCCCGGCGGCGGGGCGCCCCGGTTCGGGCGGCCCGGGACGGGTGGGGCGGCGGGGCGGCATGGGCACGAAGGACACCTCCGCGGGCGAACGGGACAAGCCGGAGCACAGTAGGCCCATACGATCAGATGGCCTCCGTTCCGGCCCCCGTACTGCCCTGGCGGCGCGCATCGGGGTCCCCCGTTCGCGGTAACGTGGCGCCCGATGAACGCCATGCCCCCGCCCCCGGTCTCCGTGATCATGCCGGTCCTCAACGAGGAGCGGCACCTGCGCGACTCGGTCCGTCACATCCTTGAGCAGGAGTACGACGGCGAGCTGGAGGTGGTGATCGCGCTCGGCCCGTCCACCGACCGCACCGACGAGATCGCCGCCGAACTGGTCGCCGGGGACTCCCGGGTGCACACCGTGCCCAACCCCACCGGGCGCACCCCGGCGGCGCTGAACGCGGCGATCAAGGCGTCCCGCCATCCGATCGTGGTGCGGGTCGACGGGCACGGCATGCTCTCCCCGAACTACATCGCCACGGCGGTACGGCTGCTGGCGGAGACCGGCGCGCAGAACGTCGGCGGCATCATGCACGCGGAGGGCGAGAACGCCTGGGAGGACGCCGTCGCGGCGGCGATGACCTCCCGGATAGGCGTCGGCAACGCGGCCTTCCACACCGGTGGCGACGCGGGCCCGGCCGAGACCGTCTATCTGGGGGTCTTCCGGCGGGAGGCGCTGGAGCGGCAGGGCGGCTACAACGAGGAGTTCATCCGCGCCCAGGACTGGGAGCTGAACTTCCGGATCCGCGAGGCGGGCGGGCTCATCTGGTTCTCCCCCGAGCTGCGGGTGCAGTACCGGCCCCGGCCGAGCGTCCGGGCGCTGGCGAAGCAGTACAAGGACTACGGCCGGTGGCGTCATGTGGTCGCCCGCTACCACCAGGGCTCCATCAACCTCCGTTATCTGGCCCCGCCGACCGCCCTCTGCGCCATCGCCGCCGGTGTGGTGGCCGGTGCCACCGTCTCGCCGCTGGGCTTCGTGGTCCCGGCCGGGTATCTGGCCGCGATAACCGCCGGCTCCGTCCCGGCGGGCCGGGGCCTGCCGCTGAAGGCCCGGCTCCGGATCCCGGTCGCGCTCGCCACCATGCACATGTCCTGGGGGTACGGCTTCCTCACCAGCCCGCGTTCGCTGGCCCGGAAGGTGATCGCCAGCCGTCGCCCGGCCGTGGTGCCCGCCGCCGACTGACCGCGCCGCCCGCCCATCGGCCCGAATCCGTGCCATGGGGACCCGGACCGCCGCGCCCGCCCGGGCAACGGGGTCGCCCGCGCCGGTCGGGCCCGGCCGCGCCGCTGGGCCGGGCCGCCGAACCGTACGTCCCGAGGGGCCGCCGAAACACTGTCGGCGGCCCCTCTCCCGTACCCCGGCGCCCGGGTGCTCCCGGCCGGCGGCCCGGCGGGATTACCGGCGCGGCGCGGCTAGCGGGCCGGGGCGGTGTCCCGGTAGGGCGCGTAGACGTCCATGCACCCGGTGTCGTCGGCGCCGTTCGACACCTCGGCGTCCTCGGGGAGGTCGCCCGCCTTCGGCTTGGCCGGTGGCTTGGGATAGGTGTCGCCCTCGCGCCAGTCGGCCCCGACGGTGACCGTCAGTCCGGTCACCTCGCCCGAGGCCCGTACGGCGGTCGCGGGCAGCCCCACCGCGGCGGCCACCGACAGGGCGTCCGCCCGGCCCTGGGCCCCGGTGCCCGCCGGGTAGACGAGGGCGGTCCGCTCGGCCGGTGCCAGGTCCGTGGCGGCGGCCGCCCGTCCGAACCCCTGGTCGCGCAGCGCCCGGGCCACCTGGCCGGCCCGGCCCCGGACGGATCCCTCGCCTCCGCCGCCGGTGCCGTTCACCACCGTGACGGCGAGCGAGCCGGGCGCGGTCGCGGCGGGGCCGCTCGCGGACGCCGCCGGGCTCGGGGAGGTCCCGGCCCCCGGAGCCGTACCGGAGCCGGTGTCCCGCGGGCCGCCGTTCTTGTCGAAGGCGACGTCCTCCCGGAGCATCCGCCAGATCCGCTGGGCCGAACTGTCCACCGGCACCAGGTGATTGGCGTCCCGGGGATCCGGAGCGGTGGGCAGGGTGGTCATGGTGATCCGGTTGACCGGTACGTCCTTGAGCTCCATGGCCAGGTCGAACAGGGCCGGAACCGAGCCCAGTTCGTCGGAGACCTGGAGCGCCTCGATGCCCGCCTCGGCCAGGTTCATGATCCGGCCCGAGTCGGTGAAGGCGTTCTGGCTCTTGAGCTGCCGCAGCATGGAGTTGAGGTACATGTGCTGGGCCTTGGCCCGGCCCTGGTCGTTGTAGAACGCGTGCCGGGTGCGCAGCCACTGGAGCGCCTGCTCGCCCTGCACATAGCTGTCACCGGCCGGCAGCCGCAGGCCCGAGCCGCCCTTGACCATGGCGGTCGGCTTGTCGTGCACCGGGTACTTCACACAGACCTTCACCCCGCCGATGGCGTCCGCCATCTTCACCACACCGGCGAAGTCGATCATCATCCAGTGGTCGATGTAGATACCGCTCAGCTTCTCCCAGGTGGTCAGGGTGCAGCCCGGACCGCCGCGGGTCAGCGACTCCGTGATGATCATGTCGGTCGCGCGAAACGTTTCTCCAGTGGTGGAGTCCCGGCACTCCGGTATGTCGACCCGGGTGTCGCGCGGAACGCTGAGCACCGAGGCGTTCTTGCGGTCGGCCGAGACGTGCAGCAGCATCTGCACATCGCCGCGCGGCTTGTCCCCGGCCGTGTCGCGGGCCCCGCCCAGCGCGATGTTCTCCTCGGTGTTCCGGCCGTCGGCGCCGATGAGCAGGATGTTGAGCGGTGTCTTGCCGGCCGAGTCCGGCTCCGCCTTCCGTACGCCGCTGATCCCGCCGCTGCGATCCCCGGTACGGATCTTGTCGTTGAGCCGCTGGATGTAGAGGTAACCCGCGCCGGCGGTGCCGAGTATCAGCAGGGAGAGCACACAGGCGACCCAGCGGAGCACCCGTCGCCGGCCGCCCTTGCCGCTCCGGTCTCCCCGTACGGCCCGTCCGGCCGGGGCCGGGCGCGCACCCCCGCCCTGCCGGGGCACCCGCCCCCGCGAGGGCACGGAAGCGGACGAGGCCGAAGAGGCCGAAGAGGCCGACGAGCCCGAAGAGGTCGGTGAGCCCGGCGAGGTCGAAGAGATGGGCGAGCGCGAAGAGACGGGCGCGCCCGACGAGTTCGACGAGACGGATGAGCCCGATGCCATGGATGAGCCCGATGAGGCCGATGAGGCCGGTGCGGCCGATGGGATGGGCGAGACCGACGGGGCGTGTCTTCCGCCGGCCGATTCTCCGCCGTCCTCCGCCGGTTCGCCGTCCTCCGCGGATTCGCCGGCGGAGCCCCCGCCGGGCCGGCCGCCGCGCCGGCCGGTCTCACGCGTGCCCGGGACGCGCTTCCGCGCCCCCTCCCCGCGCGCACTGTCGCGTCCCACCCCAGGTCCCCCCTGTCGATCAGGCGCGCGTCACTTCGCGCACACCTGCTTGTCCGCCGCCACCCGCTGCACGCCCTTCGGGGTCTTCGCCGGACCGGCGATCGGGACACCCGCTCCCTTGAAGTCCCCGCCGAGCGTCAGCGTCATCGGCTGCTTCGCTCCCGCCTCCGCCGTGCCCTGCTTGAGGGCGGTGGCCGGCAGGCCCATCAGATCCGCCAGCTTCCGCGCCTGGTCCGCCTGGTTGGGGGCGAACTCCAGCTGGGTCTTCGGCAGGTCCTGGGGCGCGTTGCTCTTGTTGGAGGATTTCAGCACACCCTGCTCGTTCTGCAACCAGAGGATGGTGGACTGCGCCGCGCCCTGCTTGCCGCTCCCGTTGTACACGTCCACCCGTACGCCGGAGGCCTCGGCCCGGGGGCCCTTGAGCAGCGCCGCCTGCGCCGTCTTGGCCTCCTTCTCCTTCTTCTTCACCTCGGTGAGCGAGACGTCGTTCTGGAGCATCGAGAAGAGCGGCTTGGCCCGGCCCTCGTCGACCACGACCGTGGCCTTGACCTTCTCGGCCGGATTGTCGAGGACCGGGAGGGTGGTGAAGGTGATGTTCTTGGGATCCACCTTGGACATCTCCATGCCCAGGTCCTTGAGGTGGCCGATGCTGCCTATCCCCTTGTCGACGGTGAGCGCCTTGGTCGCCGCCTCGGCCAGGTCGAACAGCTTCGACGGGTCGGTGAGCGTGTCGCTGGACTTCATCTTGCGGATCATCGAGCTCAGGAACTGCTGCTGGGTCTCGATCCGGCTCAGGTCGCTCTCGTTGCCGAAGCTGTGCCGGGTGCGGACGAAGGCGAGGGCCTGCTCGCCCTGGATGGTGTGTCTGCCCGCCGGCAGGTTGAGGTGCGAGTCCTTGTCGTTGACGTCCTTGGCGAGGCAGACCTCCACGCCCTGCACCGCCGTCGTCAGCGTCTTGACCGCGTTGAAGTCGACCATCATGAAGTGGTCGGGGCGCACCCCGGTGAGCTGCTCGACCGTGCGCATGGTGCAGCCCGGGTCGCGGTCGCTCTGCCCGAGACTGGTGTTGAACCGGACGCCCCGCTGGCCGGGGACGGTCTTCTTGGTGCCGTCCGGCATGATCGTGTCGCAGTCCGGAATGTCGGTGATCAGGTCGCGCGGGATGGACAGCGCCGTCGCGTTGGTCCGGTCCTTGGAGACATGGAAGAGGATCGTGGTGTCGGCGTGGCCGGGGCTGTCCTTGTCGCCGTAGCCCTCGTTGCCGGACCCGGTGCGCTTGTCGGTGCCGATCACCAGGATGTTGACGGGCTGGTCCTTGGCGAAGCCCTCGCTGCCGGCGTCCGCCACGTCGATGGTGCTGAGGTTGTTGTTCAGATGCTGGTAGTAGGCGTACGCGCCGGCGGCGGTGCCCACCAGGACGAAGGCGGTGACCCCGCCCCCCCACACCAGGACCTTCTTCTTGCCGGACTTCGGCGGCTTCCGCTTGCGCCGCCCGGCCGCGGCGGGGCCGCCACCGGCGCCGCCCGGGCCGCCCGGGCCGTCCGGGGCTCCGGGGGCGCGGCGCCTGCGCTGGCCCGGGACACCGGCGGTCCGGTCGCCCGGGCGTCCGTCGGTCCTGGGGCCGCCGGGGGCCCCGGCGGGGCCGCCCGGGCCCGGGGCCCGGCGCCGGCCGGTGGGGACGGCGCCGGAGGAGGACCGAGGGCCCGAAGACGCCGAGGACGCCGAGGACGCCGAGGACGGGGATGAGGGGGACGACGACGAGGGCGCGGACGAGGAGGCGGCCGCTTGCTCCGCGGAATGGTCCAGTCGCAGTTCGTAACTACCGGTCTGCGGGTTGAGCACCCACTGGTCGGCGGGGTCGATGTCGTCCGCCCGTCCACGGCTGTGCGCGTCCACGGTTCCCTGCATCCTCCGTCGGTGCCACGCGAGGCGCCTCCCCCGGTGGGCGCTCGGTCCCTCGATCCATTGCGTGCGCGACCTCGCGGTCGGAGCACCGGATCGCGTCACACTATCCGCCCAGTTCAGCGCGGGGCGACGCCCGTGACAAATTCCACGCCCCTTACACGGGGACATAACGCCCCATAGGTAAGGGCCGCCGCCGCTCCGTCGATGACCGGTTACTCGCAGGTACCGGCCGCGGCGTTGGTCCCGGCGAAGGTCGGCGTCACCGAGGGGCGCGTCTTTCTCGGCTGCCCGTTCGGCTCCTCACCCCTGGACGTGCCCTCACCGGCCCGCTCCGGGACGACGGTCACCGGCCGGTCCTCGCGCAGCCGCTGGAAGAGCGCGCCGGCCTTCGGCAGCAGCTGGTCGCGGTTGCGGTCCCCGCTGTACGGCTTCCTGGGCACGGTGAGGAACTGGACCTTCTCGGTCGGTACGTCCCGCAGCGCGCGGGACAGGTCGTAGAGGTCCTTCAGGGAGTCGAGGCCGGGGTCGGTGGTGAGGGACCTGGTCGCCGCGTCCAGGACCGGGTAGAGCCGCGCCGGGTTGAGCAGCACCCCATTGCTCTGGACCTTGTTGACGAGCGCGCCGAGGAACCGCTGCTGACGATCCATCCGGCCGGTGTCGCTGCCGTTGCCGAGGGTCTTGCGGGCCCGTACGTAGCCGAGGGCCTGCTCACCGCCGAGCGTCTGGCCGCCCGCCCGCAGGCTGAGGTGCGCCTCGGGGTCGTCGATCGGCTCGTCCACACAGACCCGTACGCCGCCGACCGCGTCCACCATGTCCTTGAAGCCGGCGAAGTCGATCACCATGTGGTGGTCCACCCGGATGCCGGTCAGTTTCTCCAGGGTGCGTACGGTGCAGGCCGTGCCGCCGCGCTCGAAGGCCAGGTTGAACTGGGCGAACCGGGCGGTGCTGGTGGAGCCGTCCGGCGCGCGGCAGGCGGGCTGGCGCACCATCAGGTCGCGGGGCACCGAGACCGCGGTGGCGCTCTGCCCCCGCGCGGCCAGGTGCAGCAGGATCGTCGTGTCCGACCGCTGGGTGCCCTTGTCCCGGCCGTACCGCCCGTTCTCCTGGCCGGCCCGGCTGTCGGAGCCGATGAGCAGGATGTTCCGGGCACCGCGCACCGCGGCGGCGGGGCGCTCCTTCTCGTACCGCTCCAGTTCGGCGGCGGCCGAGGTGTCGGTGGTGATGTTGCCGTCCAGCTTCCGGTACAGCCACCAGGCGCCCCCGGTGGCGGCCAGCACGACGACCGCCGTGCCGAGTGCCACCCGCCGGGGCCACCGCCGCGCCCGCCCCGGGCCCCGCCCCCCACCGGAGCCTCCGGGCGGGGCGGGGGCGCCACCCGGTGGGGGCGGGGGGCCCGGGCGCCCGGTGCCCGCGCCGGTGCCGCCGCCGGTACGGGTGGCGGCGGGGCGCCCGGCACGCGGGGCGCCGGTGCCGGCGGGCTGCCCGCGCGCGCCGGTACGGGGACGGGCGGCGGCCCGACCGCCCGCCGGGGCGGAGGCGGCAGGGCGCTCGGCACCCGGGGCGCCGGTGCCTGGGTGCCCCGGACGGGCGCCCCCGCCGGTGCCGGGCGGTCTCGGGCCCGGGCGGACCGGCGGGGACGCGGTGGGCCGGGCCGCCTCCGCGCCGGCGGATCGTGTACCGGGGGCTTCCGCACCGTGCGTCGTCGCACCGGGGGGCTTCGCGCCGGACGTCGCACTGGGGGGCTTCGCGCCGGACGTCGCACTGGGGGGCTTCGCGCCGGACGTCTTCGCACTCGGGGCCTTCGCGCCGGCCGGGCCGGCGGGGGGCCCGGGCGGGCGGGGGCGGGGCCGCCGCCCGGTGGGCCGGGGGCCCGCCGGAGCGGGGCGCGCGGCACCGGCCTCCGGCGCGGACGGCGGGGGAGCGGGGCGCGCGGCACCGGCCTCCGGCGCGGGTACGGGGCGCGGCGCGCCGGCACCGGCCTCCGGGACGGACGGTGCGGGAGCGACGTGGTGCCTCGGGGGCGGGGGAGCGGCGTCGGGACCGGGGAGCGCGGGAGCGGCGTCGGGACCCGGGGAGGGGGAAGCGGCTTCGGGACCAGGGGGCGGGGGAGCGGGCGGGCGTACCTCGCCGGGGGTGCCCGGCCGGCGGGGACGGCCGGCGGACGGGCGCCGTCCCTTCCCGCCGTTCTTCCCGCTCTTCCCGTTCTTCCCCTTGGTCACGTCAGAGTCCGTCCTTCACGGGGTCGGCGGCGGCGTACCGGTCGGCGGTACCGGTCGGACGGGGAATGTCCCCTGGCACCGATCATCCACCGGTGGCGCCGGGGCGACCCGGGGAGCGGCCCCGCGCTGCGCCGGACGGGTGACGACCCCCGGTTCCGGCAGCGGCCCCGCCCCGCCCCCGGCCCCGGCAGCCGCGCCCGACCGGGCCGACCGGGCCGAAGAGGCCGAAGGGGCCGGACCACGCCCGGGGCGCCCGGCCGGACGGGAGGGGCCGGGGCGCACCGAGGGCGCGGGGGCCGGCGCTCCCGGAAGCCGGTCAGACCGCCGTGTGAGTGACGCGCTCGCTCTCCACCCGCTGGGACAGCGCCTCCTGGCCCAGCCGGTCGAGGTTCCGGCAGAGCACCACCGAACCGCCGGCCGCCAGCGGGGCGTACAGCCCGGCCGACAGCCCCTCCCAGGTGTCGTACGGCAGCCCCGACAGCAGCCGAGCGCCCTCCGCGTCCGTCAGTCCGAGGCGCCCGGCGTCCGCCCGGCCGCGCGCCACCAGGTCGGCGCCGGTGAGCTCGGCGCCCCCGACGGCGAGCGCCGGGGCGTCCGGGTCCACCGGGACGTACGGCGCGAACCGGTCGCCCTGGGTCGGCACCTCGACCGCGTAGTCGGCGTACCCCTCCGGCGGCGCGGGGAAGCGGCGGCCCAGCGGCGCCAGCGACAGGGCGAACCGCTCGCCCCGGCAGGCCAGTCCGTCGGCCAGCCGGTCCGGACCGGCCACCACGTGGTCGGCGGCGGCCGCGTCACCGTCCAGGTCCGCGACGACCCCCACCGAGGCGCAGGCGATCAGCCAGACGGCGGTCTGCCAGTGCGCGGGCAGCAGCAGCGCCACCCGTTCGCCGGGCTCGGCCGACATGCCGTCCTGGAGCAGATTGGCGGTCTTCGCCACCCAATTGGCGAAGGTGGCCACCGACAATTCCACGCGCTCACCGGTGGCGTCGTCGTAGAAGGTGACCAAGGGGCGGGCCGGGTCCGCGGCGAGCGCGGATCGCAGCAGGTCGGCGGGGGTGCGGTCGCTGGCGTTCACGCGAGCCAGGGTACGCGCGGGGCGCGCGGCGCCGGGGCCGTACCGGTGACGCCGTCCACCGGACGGCCCGACGGGGTGTCACGTGTCCGGGGGTTTCCGGACAGGCGAACCCGATCCGGGGTGCCCACGATCGCCCCATGCGTGCACTTCTTGCCTCCGCCATCGGCGTGGCGTGCTCCGCCGCCCTCGCCCTCCCGCTCTCGCCGCCGGCCTCCGCCGCCCACGCGACCCCGGCCCCCGGCACCGCGTCCGCGCCCTCCGCACCCTCCGCGACATCCACGACATCGGCCGGGTCCACAGCCCCGGCCGGGCCCACAGCCGCGGCCGTCTCGACGGCCCCGGCCGTCTCCACAGCCCCGGCCGGCTCCGCGCCGCGTGCCGGAACCACGGAACGCGCCCGCTCCGCGCCGCGCGCCGGATCCGCCGAGCCGTCGGTGCCCGGCTCCACCCAGTCCGTCCCGCTGGAGCCACTGACCTCCGACCGGGCGGGCGCCCCGGCCACACAGGGACTGCTGAAGCGGGACGTCAGGCCGTTCTCACTGGTCGGTGTCGTCTGGGACGACCCGGCCGCCGAACTCCACGGCTCCGTCCAGGTCCGCACCCGCGCCACCTCCACCGCCACCTGGTCGGACTGGCAGGAGGTCGACACCCACAACGACGCCCATGGCGCCGACCCCGACACCGCCGAGAGCCGGCGCGGCACGGTGCGCGGCTCCACCGCCCCGCTCTGGGTGGGTGACTCGGACGGCGTGGAAGTACGGGTCAGGGCCGAGGCCTCGCGCTCCGGCACCCCCGCCCCGGCGCTTCCGCGCGGCCTCCGGATCGAGCTGGTCGACCCCGGCGCCGACCCGGCCGGGGTGGTCTCCTCGCCCGCCCCCGGCAAGGGCACCGGAGCCCCGGGCGCCGACACCGGCCCGGACACCGGCGGGGTCGCGTCCACCGGGGCCGACGCCGACGCCGACCGGGGGGCCACGGCTCTGACCGCCGAGGAGTCGGCCGCCTCCGCCGTCAACGCCGAGCTGACCACGCTCGGAGCGAGCGAGATCCGGGAGCTGACCAGGGCCGAGACCCTGGCGAGCCTGGCGGACTCCGAGGCCACCGAGGCCACCGGGGCCACCGGGGCCGAGGAGTCCGCCGAGGAGAGCGCCGAAGAGACGGCGGAGGAGAGCGACGAGGAGATCGGCGAAGAGACCGCCGAGGAGACCGTCGAGGCGTTCGGCGAGCAGATCGCCGGGATCCTCTCCGACGGAATCACGGTCGCCGCCGCCGACATGGCCGGACCGGCCTCCGGCACACGCGCCAAGCCGTACATCGGCCCCCGGCCCCGGATCGTCACCCGGAAGGGGTGGGGCGCGGACGAGAAGCTCCGCGAGCGCGACTTCGTCTACACCAAGTCGGTGCAGGCGGCCTTCGTCCACCACAGCGCCACCGGCAACAACTACACCTGCGCCCAGGCGCCCTCGGTGCTGCGCAGCATCTACCGCTACCACGTGCAGAGCAGCGGCTGGCGGGACTTCGGCTACAACTTCGCCGTCGACAAGTGCGGCAACATCTACGAGGGCCGCGCGGGCGGGGTGGCCAAGGCGGTGCTCGGCGCGCACACCATGGGCTTCAACACCAACAGCATGGGCATCGCCGTGCTGGGCAGCTTCGGCTCGTCCGCCCCGCCGGCCGCCGCGGTGAGCTCGGTCGCCAAGCTGACGGCGTGGAAGCTGGGCCTGTACAGCAAGGACCCGCGCGGCAAGTCCACGCTCGTCTCGGGCGGCGGAAACAAGTACAAGAAGGGCACCAAGGTCAAGCTCAACACGATCTCCGGCCACCGCGACGGCTTCACCACCGAGTGCCCGGGCGCCAAGCTGTACGGCAAGCTGGGCACCGCCCGTACCTCGGCCGCCAAGCTCCAGGGCCGGTGACCGGACTCCCGGGACGGGTACGGCGGAACGGCCACAGCGGGACGGGCTCGGGAAGAACCGGACCGGGGGAGCGGGTCCGGCCGGGCGGCGAACGGGCGGCCCCGGCGGGCCAGATGGCCGGCCACCGCGTCCGGCCCGATCCGGAAGGAAGCGCTCCGGCGAGGGTCGCCTGGTGAGCGGCCGCCGTGGGTCTGCTTACACTGTCCGGTCATACCGATCATATCGACTGATCAACGACCGGCCCGACAGCCCCCAGCAGGAAGCAGAGAGACGAACAGGTGACTGAAGCGATCCTCCTGGTCGGCGGCAAGGGCACCCGGCTGCGCCCCGTCACGATGCACACGCCCAAGCCGATGGTCCCGGCGGCCGGCGTCCCGTTCCTCACCCACCAGCTGGCCCGTGCCCGGGCGGCCGGGGTGGACCACATCGTGATGGCGACCTCCTATCTGGCGGAGGTCTTCGAGCCGTACTTCGGGGACGGCTCGAAGCTCGGCCTGCACCTCGAGTACGTCACCGAGCGCGAGCCGCTCGGCACCGGCGGGGCCATCCGCAATGTCGCCTCCCGCCTCCGCTCGGGGCCGGACGAGCCGGTCCTGATCTTCAACGGGGACATCCTCACCGGCCTGGACATCCGGGCGCTGGTGGACACCCATGAGACCTCCGGAGCGGATGTCTCCCTCCATCTGACCCGGGTCGAGGACCCCCGGGCGTTCGGGCTGGTGCCCACCGACTCCACCGGCCGGGTCACCGCCTTCCTGGAGAAGCCGCAGACCCCGGAGGAGATCGTCACCGACCAGATCAACGCCGGCGCCTATGTCTTCCGCCGGTCGGTCATCGACACCATCCCGGCCGGCCGGCCGGTCTCCGTGGAGCGCGAGACCTTCCCGGAGCTGCTCGCCTCCGGGGCGTACCTCCAGGGCATGGTCGACTCCACCTACTGGCTGGACCTCGGCACCCCGCAGGCGTTCGTACGCGGCTCCGCCGATCTCGTGCTGGGCCGTGCCCCCTCCCCGGCGGTGCCCGGCCGCTGCGGCGACCGGCTGGTCCTGGACGGCGCGACCGTGGCCGAGGACGCCAAGCTGACCGGTGGCACGGTCGTCTGCGCCGGGGCGACGGTGGGCGAGGGCGCCCGGGTGGACGGCAGCGCGATCCTGGCCGGCGCGGTGGTGGAGCCGGGCGCGGTGATCACCGACTCACTCGTGGGCCCGGGCGCCCGGATCGGCGCGCGGACGGTGCTGAACGGGGCGGTCATCGGCGACGGCGCCCGGGTCGGCGCGGACAACGAGCTGCGGGACGGTGTCCGGATCTGGTGCGGAGCCGTACTGCCCGACGCCTCGATCCGCTTCTCCTCCGACCAGTAGCCCCGAGCAGGTCCCGGCCCCCGCCCGACACCGGGCAGCCGTACGGTGCCGCGCACCTTCCGTGCCGGGTTCCGCCGGTGCCGGATGCTCTGCGGGCGGGGCAGCCACGTGTGCTGGGTCCCTTCCGGGCCGGGGCCCCGCCCGGGTCCCGGGTCCCTTCCGTGCCGGGTTCCGCCGGTGCCGGATGCTCTGCGGGTGGGGCAGCCGCCCGCGCCAGGTCCCGTCCGGGCCCGGGTCCCGTCCGGGCCGGGGCCCCGCCCGACACCGGGTAGTCGTACGGGCCTGTGCTCCCTCCGTGCCGGGTTCCGCCGGCGCCTGCCGGACTCCCCGCAGGCCGGACAGCCACGTGTGCCGGGTGCCGTCCGGCACCGGGCAGCCGTCCGGGCCGGGTCGGTTCCGTGCCGGGTCCCTTCTGCGCCGGGTTCCGCCCGGCACCGGCGTTCGGTCGGCCTGGGGATGCTCGGCACCGGCCGGCCGGGCCGGGTCCCGCCCTCACCGGGTCCCGTTCCGGCCGGATTCCCTGCGGGCCGGGCTGTCGCACGCACCAGGTACCGCCCGGCACCGAGCAGCCGTCCGTGCGGGGCTCCGGACCGGGCCGGGTCCTTCCGTGTCGGGCAGTCGTCCGGCCAGGTTCCGCCGGTGTCCGGTCCCGCCCGGCGCGGGGCTCCCCTCCCGGGTCCCGCCGGCACTCGCGCCCGGTCGTGGTGGCGGCGTCCGGGCATCGTGCGAGACCCCGACCACCTGGCGCGGAGGCCCCGCCCGTACCTCCGGTCCCTTCCGCGACTACCCTCGTCCCCGCGCCCACTCGTCCACTCGCCCACTCGTCGGGGGGTTCCATCCACCAGGACTGGGGCTCCACCGGGTCGGGACGCCGGAGTCAGGAACGGGGTCAGGGCTCCGTCGCCACGACCCCGCCGGGAGCCACTCCGGAACCCGGGCCCGGGCCCGCGCCCGGGGGTGCTCCGGGCACTCCCCGGCAGCCGCCCGTACCATCTCCCACACCCCATCCCCGAGGATCCGAGGACCCCTTCATGGCCGGCCGCTACGCACCCCGGCCGACCCGCACCACCGTGCGCGGCGGCCATGCCGCGCTGCCCGGCGCCGCCCCCGCGAGCGCCGCCGAAGCCGGCAGTGGAACCGGTGGCCCGTACGGCTCCGGGCCCGGGCCCCGGGCCGGAACCGGGTACGGCTCCGGGGCCGGGGCCCGGGCGGTGCCGGTCCAGCGGAGCGGCCCGGCCGCCGGGCACCGCACCAGGAGCTGGACGCCGCCCTGGCCGCTCGACCTCGGCCTGGTGCTGGGCCCGCTGCGGCGCGGCCCGGCCGACCCGACCTTCCGGGTCACCCCGGACGGCTCCGTGTGGCGGGCCAGCCGCACCCCGGCCGGGCCCGGCACCCTCCGGGTGGCGGCGCGCGGGGACGCGGTGGCGGCCGACGCCTGGGGGACCGGCGCCGAATGGCTGCTCGACCGGCTGCCCGAGCTGCTGGGCGCGCTGGACGACCCGGACGCCTTCACTCCCCGGCACCGGCTGCTGGCCGCGAGCCTGCGCCGCCGCCCCGGTCTCCGGCTGCTCCGCACCGGACTGGTCCTGGAGTCGCTGATCCCCTCGATCCTGGAGCAGAAGGTCACCACGGACGAGGCGTACCGGGCCTGGCGGCTGCTGGTGCGGAAGTACGGCGAGCCGGCCCCGGCGCCCGCCGACGCCGGGTTCCCGGTGCCCGAGCTGCATGTGATGCCCGAGCCGCGCACCTGGGCGCTGATCCCGTCCTGGGAGTGGCACCGGGCGGGCGTGGACGCCAAGCGCTCCGGGACGGTGATCCGGGCCGTCCGGGTGGCCCGCAGGCTGGAGGAGGCCGCCGCGATGGCGCCCGAGGACGCCCGGCGGCGGCTGGAGCTGATCCCGGGCATCGGCCCCTGGACCTCCGCCGAGACGGTGCAGCGCAGCAACGGGGCCCCGGACGCCGTCTCGACCGGCGACTACCACCTGCCGGGGATCGTCGGATACGCCCTGGCCGACCGCCGCGAGGCCGGCGACGCCGAGATGCTGGAGCTGCTGGAGCCGTACGCGGGCCAGCGCCACCGGGCGGTCCGGCTGATCCTGCTCGGCGGCCGCACCCCGCCGCGCCGTGGGCCCCGGATGACCCCCGGCGACATCGCCGCCCTCTGAGCCGTACGACCGCCTGACCGTACGACCGCAGGAACATCCGACCGCAGGAACGTCCCACCGTCCGGCCGTCCGGCCATCCGGCCATCCGGCCGTACGACCACCGGCTCACCGACCACGGGATCGCCGGATCACCCGCTCATCGCCCCACCGGCCTCCGGCAATCACCGGCCCACCGGCAATCACGGGCCCACCGGCATCCACCGGCCTCCGGCACCCACCGGCCCCCACCGGCCCACCGGCATCCACCGGCCTCCGGCATCCACCGGCCCCCGGCACCCCTCTCACCGCACCGCGATGAAGTCCTCCGGCTCCCGGCCGGCCCGGTCCCGGGGCGGGGCGGCCGGGCGGCCGACGGCGACCGCGCCCATCGGGTCCCAGTGGTCCGGCAGCTCCAGCGCATCCCGGACCACCTCCCGGCAGAACATCGTCGAGGAGACCCAGGCCGAGCCCAGCCGCTCGCCCGCCAGCGCCACCAGGAAGTTCTGCACCGCCGCGCCCGCCGCGACCACGAACATCTCGCGCTCGGCCGTGTCCCGCCGGGCGTCGCCGTAGTGGTGGGCGCCGTCCGCGACCAGGCAGGGCACCACCAGGTACGGGGCGTTCCGCAGGATGTCCCCGCGCCGCACCCGCCGGGCGATCGCCTCCTCGTTCCGCCCGTCCCGCCGCAGGTCCGCGATCCACGCCTCGCGCATCGCGTCCAGCAGCCGCAGCCGTGCCTCCGCCGTCTCCAGGAGCACGAACCGCCAGGGGGTCGTGTGGTGCGGGGCCGGTGCCGTCACCGCGGCGGCCACCGCCCGCCGTACGGCGCCGGGGTCCACCGGGTCGTCGGTGAACTCCCGTACCGTGCGCCGCAGCGTCACCGCCTCGCGGACCGCCTCCGAGGTGCCGAGCCGGAACATGTCGTCGGCCGCGTCCCGCACCAGCGCCCGGGCACCCGGATCGGGCTCGTCCTCGCCGGTCACCAGGTGCGCGAGCCCGCGTACCACCGCCACCGGCCGCCCGGTCGCCTTGCCCTTCACCAGGTCCCCGGCGGCGGCCAGTTCGTCGGCCGCGGCCACCACTGTGGCGACCAGCGGATTGCCGTGCGCGTCGGTGCCGCCGCGCAGATCGTCCAGGACCCGTACGCCCGCGGCGCCGATCGCCATGTCGGTGAGCCCGCTCCGCCAGGGCCGGCCGGCGGTGTCGGTGACGACCACCCCCACATTCACGCCCAGGGTGTCCCGCAACCCCGCCCGCACGGCCCGCGCCGAGGCGTCCGGGTCCTCCGGCAGCAGGAGCACCGTGCCGGCCGGGGTGTTGGAGGCGTCGACCCCGGCGGCGGCCATCACCAGGCCCTGCCGGTTCTGGACGATCCGCAGGGTCCCGCGCCGGGCCACCAGCCGGACCGTCTCGGCGTCGATGGCCGCCTCCCGGTCGTCCGCCGCGACGATCCGGCCCTCCGCCTTGCTGACGATCTTCGAGGTGACCAGCAGCACGTCCCCGTCGGCCAGACCGGGACCGGTGGCGGCGATCAGCTTGGCCAGATCGTCGCCGGGCCGTACCTCGGGCAGCCCGTCCAACGCCCAGACCCGATACGCCGGCCCGGTCATCCACGGACCTCCGCGGCCAGCGCCAGCGCCTCGCCCGCCATCGCGGCGGTCGCGTCCGGACCGGTCATCATCAGCGGCACCGCCCGGCACCGGATGCCGGCCGCCTCCACCTCGGCGACCGCGCCCGCGTCGACGGTGTCCACCAGCCAGCCGTCGAGCAGCCCGGAGCCGTAGTGCGCCGCGACGGCCGCCGCCGTGGCCTCGACCCCGACCGCGGCGAGCACCTTGTCGGCCATTCCGCGCACCGGGGCGTCCCCGACGATGGGGGAGAGCCCCACCACCGGGACGCCCGCCTCCGCGATCGCCTCCCGGATGCCGGGCACGGCGAGAATGGTGCCGATGCTGACCACCGGGTTGGACGGCGGGAAGAGGATCACATCGGCGGCGGCGATCGCCGCCAGCACCCCGGGCGCCGGCTCGGCCTGCTCGGCGCCGACCGGCACCACCGCCTCGGCGGGCACCGAGGCGCGCAGCCGGACCCAGTACTCCTGGAAGTGCACGGCCTTCCGCTCGCCGTCCACCTCCACGGCCACATGGGTCTCGATCCGGTCGTCCGACATGGGCAGCAGCGTCACGCCCGGCTTCCAGCGGGCGCACAGCGCCTCGGTGACGGCGCTCAGCGGATAGCCGGCCGCCAGCATCTGGGTACGGACGATGTGGGTGGCGAAGTCCCGGTCACCGAGCCCGAACCACTCCGGGCCCACCCCGTAGGCGCCGAGTTCCTCCTTGACCCGGAAGGTCTCGTCCGCGCGCCCCCACCCCTGTTCCTCGTCGATGCCACCGCCAAGCGTGTACATCACGGTGTCCAGGTCGGGGCAGACCTTCAACCCGAACAGATGAATGTCATCACCGGTGTTGCCGATGACCGTGATCTCCGCGTCGGGCGCGGCCCGCTTGAGGCCGCGCAGGAAACGGGCACCGCCGATGCCGCCGGCCAGAACCACAATGCGCATGCGGACAGTCTCTCAGCCGCTGCCGTGCGTCAGCGGCTGGGTACGGTGCCCCGCTCCTCCGCCGCGCAGGCGGCGGCCGCGCGGACCGATCCGGTCGTCCCGCGGACCGGCTCGCGCATCGGCATGGCGGTCAGCCCGGGGAAGTAGACGTGGAGGCTGACGGCCGGCTCCAGGGAGTCGTTGGCGACCTCGTGGACGTACCCCGGGGCGAAGACCCGCTGGCCGCCCGCCGTGAGCGCCCGGTCGCCCCGCCGGGTGCGCTCGGTCAGCTCGCCCGCCAGCACCGTCAGCACGCCCGAGGAGGCGCCGTGGTCATGGGCGCCACTGCTCTGGCCGGGGAGCCAGGAGAGCAGCCACACCTCGTACCCGGGGCCGGTGCGCAGCCGGTGGTACCAGCGGGTGGTGGCGTCGTACCGGACGAGCGGCGCCCAGGCCGCCCGGTCGCCGGCGATGGACCGGGCGAGCCCGGCGAACTCGGCCACGGTGGCGGGGTGTTCCCTGGCCGGCTGGAGCAGATGCTGCACGGCGAGGAGGTCGCCGGCGATCTGGAGGTCGCTCTCGCCGCCGTCCGGGCGGTCCGGCGAGCTGTCGGCGAAGCCGCTCAGCGGGCTGTTCGCGGGGCCGTTCGTGAGGCCGTTCGGGAGACTGTTCATGGGGCTGTTGGAGAGGCCGTTCATGGGACTGTTCGGAAGACCGTTCGTGGAGCCGTTCATGGAGCCGTTCATGGAGGGTGGGGGGTTCCTCGGTGACGAGCGGAAGCAGCGGAGGCGGTACGGTCACCCGACCCGGTCCGGTGGGGCCCGGGCGGCACGTCCGGTGGTGCGCGCGGTGCGAGGGGCGGTGATCACGCCCGGTGCGGAGCGAGGCGGGCTCCGGCCGTGTGAGGACGGTCACCCGCGAACAGAAGTGCTGGAGCTCTGGGGCGTCAACAGCAGAAACAGCTGGAACAGCGGAAACAGCGACAGCGTGCGCGGACAGCACTCTGGAACCCACGGGCGTGGGTCACGGTGAGCACTGCGGTCGCTGGCATGGACTCCACGGTGACGGGCCGGATATCCGGCTGTCAACCCAATGCCCGGTTTGGCCGCAATCTTTCACCTCATCCGGTTGCCGTGAGCGGAGAAAGGTTTGTGCTGCCGTGGGCCGGGACACATGGCGCAGCAGCCACTCGCGCAAACTCTGTCGCGGCTCCGTGACCGGACTGTGATCCGGATCGCTTCGCCTCCTCCGCCGCAACAGTTGGACGGCGGCCGACGTCTCTCTGGAAGAGGTACCGAAAGAGAGGGTGCGGGAGAGGTGCGGCATGTGTCTCGTTTCTGATGATTTGAACACTTACCGTATAGCTTTGGTTCCGGAGAGTGAATACCGGGCTCAATAGCAGATCCTGGCTTGACTGGCCCGGAGCACCGTACTTGTAATTTCACTCGTGTCGTTCGGCCGAAAACGGGCACGGCAACCTCACGGGGACGCGAAGACAGACGAGGGGCGCACATGACCGAGTTGTTCCAGGAACTGCTGCTGGTCGAGGACGCGGACGAGGAACTCGGCTGGCAGGAGCGCGCGTTGTGCGCCCAGACCGACCCCGAGTCCTTCTTCCCCGAGAAGGGCGGCTCCACCCGGGAGGCCAAGAAGGTCTGCCTCGCCTGCGAGGTCCGCTCCGAGTGTCTTGAATACGCCCTCGCCAACGACGAGCGGTTCGGCATCTGGGGCGGTCTCTCGGAGCGTGAGCGCCGCAGGCTCAAGAAGGCGGCGGTCTGAAGCGGCGGTCCGACGGCCCGAATTCCCGCCCGTCGCGACCGCCGCCACCATCACCGTCGCGACCGCCACGGTCGCGACCGTCGCCATCATCTGCGGCCCTCGCCGCCACGCTCACCACCACCAGGTGCCGGCGCACCGCCGCCATCGCACCACGGGCCACGCGCCATGGTCAGTACCGCCCGGCCGTGACCGGCCCGTACTCGTCCGGCCCGGCCCGCCGCCACCGACCGGCGCCCGCCGCATTCCGGTGCACCACCGCCCGCACGGCTCCCGCACCACCGGGCGCGCGCCTTCCCCGCATCCGCGCCACCGGGCACGTACCCGCGCCACCGGACGCGTACCGCCGACGCCACCGAGCGCGTGCCCGCGACGGCGTACGCGCACCTTCCGCGGCCGGCCACGCCGCTCGGCTCCCGCCCGCGCCGCCGGCCCTCCGTGTCTCCGGCGCGTGTCCTCCGCCGGTTCCCGCACCTCCCGACGTGCCCGTTGCAGTCGTCACGGTGCCCGCCTTCCGCGTCTCCGCCCCCGCCCGGCCGCGGTGCCCCGCCCGTACTCGTGTGCCCCGCGCGGCCACCGGTGACACCCGGGGCCGGATATGCCGTCCGCCGGGCACGCGGGCCGCGGGAGCAGGCGCCGCACACCTCCCGGCGGGCAACCGCGAGGCCCATGTCTCCGATGTCCGGCACCACCGGCGGCCTTGTGCCGTCCGCTGTCCGGGAGTTGTCCACAGGCGGCGGACCGCTCTGTTGCCAGCCACTAGGGTGGAGCCCCGTCCCAGACGCTCCGCCGCCCCCCGCGGGCGATCCCCGGCCGGAGGGCCCGTTCGTCGATGTCCGCCACCACTGCCGCGTTCTCCCCTGCCTCCCCCGAGCACGCGCCCGAGTTCCCCCGACACGTCGTCACCGCCGTGCTCGTCGCCCACGACGGGGCCCGCTGGCTGCCGGAGGCCCTCGCCGGGCTGCTCGCCCAGGACCGTCCGGTGCAGAACGCCCTCGCCGCCGACACCGGCAGCGCCGACGACTCCGCCCGGCTGCTCGAAGAGGCGCTCGGCGCGGACCGGGTGCTGCACCTCGCCCGCCGCACCGGTTTCGGCGCCGCCGTCGACGAGGCCCGGCGCACCGCACCGGCGCTCGGCCCCGAGGAGCTGCCCTATCTGAAGCGGCCCAGCGGCTGGGACCCGGTCAGCAGAACCTGGCGCGACGACACCTACGACCTCCCCGAACTCCCGCACGGCGAACCGGTCCAGTGGCTCTGGCTGCTGCACGACGACTGCGCCCCCGAGCCGGGCGCCCTCGCCGAACTGCTGCGGGTGGCCGACGGGGACGACGACATCGCGGTGGTCGGCCCCAAGCTGCGCGGCTGGTACGACCGCAGGCAACTCCTCGAAGCCGGCGTCTCGATCGCCAACAGCGGCCGCCGCTGGACCGGCCTCGACCGGCGCGAGCAGGACCAGGGCCAGCACGACCAGGTCCGCCCGGTGCTCTCCGTCTCCAGCGCCGGCATGCTCGTCCGCCGGGACGTCTTCGAGCGGCTCGGCGGCTTCGACCGGCGGCTGCCGCTGATGCGGGACGACGTCGATCTGTGCTGGCGCGTCCACTCCGCAGGCCACCGGGTGCTGGTGGCGCCGGACGCCGTACTCCGGCACGCCGAGGCATCCGCCCGGGAGCGGCGCACCGTCGACTGCGCCGGCCGCTCGGTCACCAGCCCGCACCGGGTCGACAAGGCGGGCGCCGTCTACACCCTGCTCGCCAACGCGCGCGGCGCCGCCCTGCCGTTCGTGCTGCTCCGGCTGGTCCTCGGCACCCTGCTCCGTACCCTCGCCCATCTCGTCGCCAAGGTGCCGGGACAGGCGGTGGACGAGGTGATGGGCCTCTTCGCCGTGCTGCTGCGCCCCGAGCGGGTCCTCGCCGCCCGGCGCGCCCGCTCCGCCCGGACCGTCCCGCACGCCGAACTGCGCCCGCTCTTCCCGCCGCCCGGTGCCACCGTCCGGGCCACCACCGAGCAGATCGTCACCCACTTCGGCGGCGGCACCTCGGACTCCGGCGGCTCCCGGCACGGCGCCGTCGAGTCCGGGCCCGGCGGAGACGAAGCCGATTATCTGGAGATCGAACAGTTCGCCCGGCTGAAGAAGATCGCCGCCCGCCCGGCCCCGGTCCTCTTCGCCCTGCTGCTGCTCGTCTCCATGGTCGCCTGCCGGGCGCTGCTCGGCGGCGGTGCGCTGGCCGGCGGCGCCCTGCTGCCCGCGCCCGCCACCGTCGGCGAGCTGTGGGGCCGGTACGCCGACGCCTGGCACCCGCTCTCCACCGGCGG
Source organism: Streptomyces pyxinae (assembly GCF_024756275.1). Lineage (GTDB taxonomy): Bacteria > Actinomycetota > Actinomycetes > Streptomycetales > Streptomycetaceae > Streptomyces > Streptomyces pyxinae. Next base: position 150,967 of record NZ_JANUGQ010000017.1, read on the forward strand.
CACCCAGAGCGCCCCGCCGTATCTCGCGCTTCTCGCCGTGCTCTCCGGGGTCTTCCTCGGCTCCACCAACCTCGCGCTCACCGTGCTGCTGGTCTGCTCGGTGCCGCTGGCCGGCCTCACCGCCTACTTCGTCTCCCGGCCGCTGGTCGGCTCCCGGCTGCTGCGCGCCTGGGGGGCGATCGCCTACGCCTTCCTGCCCGCCGCCACCGGCGCCCTCGCCACCGGCCGGCTCGGCACCGCGGTCCTCGCCGTTCTGCTGCCGCTGATCGCCCGGGCCGCCGTGGCCGCCTACGGGCTGCGTGCCGGGACCGGTGCCGCCGGCCCCCGGGGCAGCTGGCGGGCCACCTGGGCGTACGCCTTCCTGCTCACCTTCACCATGGCGTTCACCCCGGTCGTCTGGCCGCTCGCCGTGCTCCTCGGCCTGGTGGCGCTGGTGCTGCGCCGCCGGGACCCGGTGGCGTACGGGCTGCGCCTGCTCGCCGTCGCCGGCACCCCGCTGCTGCTCCTCGCCCCCTGGTCGCTGTCGCTGCTCACCGACCCCGTCGCCTTCCTGCGCGAGGCCGGTACGGACCCGGGCACGGCTCCGGCGACCCCGCTGGACCTGCTGGGCGTGAGCCCCGGCGGCCCCGGCGCCACCGGCGGACTGCTGCTGGTCGGGCTGGTGCTGGCCGCCCTCGCCGCGCTGCTGCGCCCGGAGCGGCGGCTCGCCGTCCGCACCGCCTGGGGCGTGGCGCTGCTCGGGCTCGGCTGCGCGGTGCTGGGCAACGGGTTCGCGGACGGCTCCGGCTGGGCGGGCCCCGGCACCCTGGTCTACGGGCTCGCCCTGATCGCCGCCGGCGTGCTCGGCGCCGAGGGCGGCCGCACCCGGGTCGCCGCGCGGAACTTCGGCTGGCGGCAGCCCGCCGCCGTGCTGATCGCGCTGGCCGCCGCCGCGGGCCCGCTGGTGTCGGCGGCGAGCTGGATGCTCGGCGGCGCGGACGGTCCCCTGGAGCGGCGCGACCCGGCGCAGGTGCCCGCGTTCGTCGCGGAGGAGAGCACCACCCGGGACCAGCCCCGCACCCTGGTGCTCGGCGGCAGCTCCCCGGCCGCCGTCTCGTACGCCCTGGTGCGCGGCTCCGGCGCCCGGCTCGGGGACGCCGAACTGGCCGCCGGCCCGGAAGCACCGCACCTCGACAAGCTCGACGGCGTGGTCGCCCGGCTGGTCGCGGGATCGGGCGCCGACCAGTCCGATCAGCTGAGCGGCTTCGCCATCCGGTACGTCCTGGTCCGGGACGGCGCCCCGCGCCAGATGAGCCGGGTCCTGGACGCCACCCCCGGGCTGACCCGGCTCAGCCGGCTCGACGGCAGCGCGCTGTGGCGGGTGGACCGCCAGGTCGCCCGCGCCACCATCGTCCCGGCCGGAAACGGAACCGGAAATGGGAACGGCGGCGGGGAAGCCGGGGAGGACGGCGAGAGCAGTGCCGACGGCGGCTCGGCGGCCGGGAGCGGCCCGGCCGAGCGGCTGCCGGTCGCCGCCGGACCGGTCGAGGCGCACACCGACCTCCCGGCGGGCGGCGCCGGCCGGGTGCTGCGGATCGCCGACCGCGCCGACGACGGCTGGACGGCCACCCTGGACGGCCGGCCACTGAAGAAGACCGTGGTCGACGGCTGGGCGCAGGGCTTCGAGCTGCCCGCCGAGGGCGGCCGGCTCGACCTGACGTACGACACCCCGCTCACCCGGACCGCCTGGATCTGGGCCCAGTCCTTCCTCGCCGTGGTGCTGCTGGTCCTCGCCCTGCCGGGCCGGCGCCGGGACGTGGACGACGACCTGCCGGACGCCCAGCCGCTGGTGCCCGCGCAGGACACCGGTGGCGAGGGCCGCCGGGCCCGCCGGCTGCGCGCCGCCGAGGCGGCCGGCGCCACCGGGGCGGCGGAACCGGACGCGGGGCCCGGAGCCGGGCCCGCGGCGGTCGCGGAGCCCGAGCCCGCGCCCGTACCGGACACCGATCCGTACGCCTACGCCCAGCCGGAGCCCGGCCCGGGGACCTCGTACGAGCACACCGGATACGACGACGGCGGCGGTTACGCCGACCCCGGCACCGGCGGACAGCGGGGCTGGACCGACCCCTACGGACAGCCCTATCCGGCCGACGCGTACCAGCAGTACCCGCAGCAGGGGTACGACCGGGGCTACGAGCAGGGGTACGAGCAGGGGCCCTCCGGGGCCGGCGCGTACCAGCAGTACCCGGGTTACGGACAGCAGCCGTACCCCGGCTCCGGCCAGGAGGACGACGCGTACGGCGGCTACGGCTCGTACGGGCAGTACGGCGCCGGGCAGGGGTACGGCCGGCCTCAGGCGCACGACCAGGACCAGGACCAGGACCGGGCCCAGGACCCGTACGACCCCCGGGGCCGGGACCGGCGGCGGCCGTACGCCGGCGGCCATGAGAACGAGCAGCGTCCCGACGGGAGCAGCAACCAGTGAACCGCAGCAGCCTCTCCCTCCTCGCGGTCGTCACCGCCCTCGCCGCCGTCACCGGCCTCGCCGCGCTGACCGTGCCGGACGACGCCCCGGCGCCCGTCGCCACCGGGGCGCCCGCCCGGCTGCCGGTCGAGCGGTCCAGCCTGCTCTGCCCGGCGCCGAGCACCTCCGAGGTCGCCGACACGGTCTACAGCTCCTTCACCCCCACCGGCGGCGGCGCCGGCGGGTCCGGCCGGGCGGAGCTGAGGCCCTCGGCGGCCACCCCGGGCGACTCCACCACCACCGGCAAGGCGCCCGCGAAGGACGGCAAGGCGCCCGCGAAGGACGGCAAGGACGGGTCGGCGGAAGGGGGCGGGGACGGGGCCGGAGCCGGGTCCGCCGACGGGACGAAGCCGTCCGGCGCGGCCAAGCCGGCCACCGCGTCCGCCAAGGCGGCCCTCACCCTCACCCAGCCCGGCAAGCCGGTCACCGCCGAGGCCGAGGGCGGCGACGCCCCGGCCCTCATCGGCACCGCGTCCGGACCGCTCGCCCCCGGCTGGACCACCCAGCAGACCACCACCGTCGTGGCCGGCAGCGCACGCGGTCTGCTGGGCGTCGGCTGCACCGCCCCCGACACGGACTTCTGGTTCCCCGGCGCCTCCACCGCCAAGGAGCGCCAGGACTACCTCCACCTCACCAACCCCGACGACACCGCGAACGTCGTGGACATCGAGCTGTACGGGCCGAACGGCGCACTGAAGTCCGACCTCACCGACGGCATCCCGGTCCCGGCCGGGGCCAGCGTGCCGGTGCTGCTCTCCACCCTGACCGGGGACGCCCCCGCCGAGGACGTCACCGTGCATGTCACCACCCGCAGCGGCCGGGTGGGCGCGGTGCTGGCCGCCGCCGACGACCGGTTCGGCAGCGACTGGCTGTCCGCCTCCGCCGATCCGGCCGGCTCCCTGGTGCTGCCCGGCATCCCCGCCGACGCCACCTCCGTACGGCTGGTGGTGTACGCGCCCGGCGAGGACGACGCCGATCTGAAGATCCGGCTGGCCGGCCCGTCCGGCACCATCACCCCGGCGGGCGCGGAGAGCCTGCGGGTGAAGGCCGGGATGACGGCGGCGGTGGACCTCAAGGACATCACCCGGGGCGAGGCGGGCTCCCTGCTCCTCACCCCCTCCCAGCCGGGCCGGGTGACCCCGGTGGTCGCCGCGCTCCGGGTGGTCCGGGGCAGGGGCGACAAGCAGGAGGTCGCCTTCATCCCGGCCACCGGCCCGGTGGGGCAGCGGGCCACGGTCGCGGGCAACCAGGCGAAGGGCACCACCCTCTCCCTGACCGCGCCGGGGGCCACCGCGCAGGTCAGGGTCACCGCCTCGGCGGGCAGCGAGGGCGGGGCGCCGGCCACCAAGACGTACACCGTCAAGGGCGGCACCACCACGGCCCTCACCGCGCCGCCCGTCCCGGCCGGGCTCAAGGGCACCTACGCGCTCACCGTCGAGACCGTCTCCGGCGGCCCGGTGCACGCGGCACGCACCCTGGAGGCGCCGAAGGACGGCATCCCGATGTTCACCGTGCAGCCCCTGGCCGACGACCGGGGCACGGTCGCCGTACCGGCGGCCCGCGAGGACCTCTCGGTCCTGGACTGATCCCCCTGGACCGACTCGACTCGACTCGACCCGACCCGGCCGGGCCCGGCGGCCGGCCGCTGTGCGGGCCCCGGCCCGCGTCCGGGCGGGTCACCGTCCTTCACTCGGGCGGGCCGATGACCCCTTCACTCGGGCGGGCCGATGACCCCTTCACCCGGGCGGGCCCGTGGCCCTTCACCCGGGCGGGCCCGTGGCCCTTCGCCCGGGCGGGCCGGTGGCGGTCGGCCGGGCGCCGTACGGGCGGTGGGTGCGCGCCCCGGTGGACCCGGAGCCATGGCCGGTCGGGCCCCGGCCCTGTGGCGCGGTGGCGGCCGCCGGTCAGGTCCGTGCCCGGTCGGTCCGGAGCTGGGCGCAGGCGGCCGGGCGGGTCGTCGGATGCCGTACGGATCCCGTGTCCCGGGCCGGGTCCCGCCCTGGCCGTCGGGGTCGGTCCTGGCCGTACCGGTGGGCGGCCCTGGCGTATCGGGGGGGCAGTCCCGGCCGTACGGGTGGCCAGTCCTGGCGTACCGGGGGGGTCAGTCCTGGCCGTATCGCGGGTCCACGGACTCCGGGGCCAGCCCCAGCAGCTCCGCGACCTGTTCCACGACGACCTCGTGCACCAGCAGGGCCCGCTCGTCCCGGCTCCTGGCGCGCAGTTCGACGGGGCGCCGGTAGACCACGATCCGGGCGGGCCGGTCCCGCTCGGCCGGCACCGAGACGCCCAGCGGCACGGTCTCGTCCGGGACGTCGACGGGCACCTCCAGCACGTGGAAGTCCACCTCGGCCAGCTGCGGCCAGTGCCGCTCCAGCCGTTCCACCGAGTCCTGGACCAGATCGCGGAAGGTCTCCGCCCGGGTCAGCGACAGCGGCACCTGCGGCGGTGCGACGGGCCCCCGCATACCGCGGCCGTGACGGTCGCGACGGCGGGGCCGCGGCTCGGCCGGAGGGGGCGGAACGGGACTGTCCATCACCGTCGCAGAGTAGCTCCCGGGGCTCCGTCCGGGCGGTCCGCCGTCCTCCGACGGCAACGATTTTCGGCCCCGCCCGCGGTCCCGCCCCGAGCCGTCCGGCCCCGTGTCCGGTGCGGGGAGCGGCCGTCGGCCGTACCGTCCGGGAGAGCGTTCCGGCCATCCGGACCCGGTTGGACGAATGCCGCCCGTCCGGCCCGGCGGTCCGCCGTGACCCGTCCCCGCGCACCGAGCCGGAGCCCGCCTCCGCCGGGCGGGTCGGATCCGGCGAAGGGCCGCCGGAGGCGCGTCCTGGCAGGTCGGCGGAGGTCACCCGGGAGGGCACTGTGGGCGACGTCACAGCGCGACACGGGCGAGTGACCTGGTGGAGAGTCGTCGCGGCCCGGTCAAGAGTGCGGTACCGTCCAACGTCGTGAGCCCTGTACGTCGCTGTTCGCGCACCGCGTGCGGCCGCCCTGCCGTCGCGACACTGACGTACGTCTATGCCGACTCGACCGCGGTCCTCGGCCCGCTCGCCACCTACGCCGAACCCCACTGCTACGACCTGTGCGCCGAGCACAGCGAGCGCCTCACCGCGCCGCGCGGCTGGGAGGTCGTCCGGCTCTCGGACGGCTCGGCCCCCGCCCGCCCCAGCGGAGACGATCTGGAGGCCCTCGCCAACGCCGTACGGGAGGCGGCCCGCCCCCAGGAGCGGGCGGCCGAGGGCGGCGGCGGCAAGAGCGGCGGGCGCGGTGGCGACCCGGTGGAGGTCGGACGCCGCGGCCACCTCCGCGTCCTGCGCTCCCCCGACTCCTGACGCCCCGGCGCGCCGCCCTCCCTGGGCCCCTGGCCTTCTGCGTCCGGCCGTCTCCGGGCTCCTGGCCTCCGGTGTACCGCCCTCCGCGGGCACCTGGCGCCCCGGCGCACCGCAGTCTCCGGGCTCCTGGCCTTCGGCGTACCGCCCTTCCCGGACGCCTGGCGTCCTGGCACCGCGATCCCCGGACCTCCGACCCCTCCGCCCGGCCGCCCCGGTTCGTCCCGGGTGCCCGGCCGGGCCCGGTGCCGGGGGCCCGGTTCCGGTGCCCGGCCGCCCCGGCTCGTTCCGCTGCCCGGCCCGTCGCGGTGCCGGGTCCGCGCCCCCGTGAGTGATCGGAAACCCGCCGGGTAACTTGGCTTCCGCATGCCGGTGCCGCCGCACCGGGCAGAGGTTCGCGGGAAGGCTGGGGCTGGGCAGTGGCTGCTGATTCGACCGGTACGTCGGAACCGACGGGAACGCCGGGTCTCCCCGACCTGTCGGGGCTCGTCAAGGCGTACGACGTACGCGGTGTGGTGCCGGACCAGTGGGACGAGCCGCTGGCCGAGCTGTTCGGCGCGGCGTTCGTCCAGGTCACCGGGGCCGAGGCGATGGTCGTCGGCCATGACATGCGGCCCTCGTCGCCCGGACTGTCCGGGGCCTTCGCCCGGGGCGCGACGGCCCAGGGCGCCGACGTCACGCTGATCGGGCTCTGCTCGACCGACCAGCTCTACTACGCCTCGGGCGCCCTGGACCTGCCCGGCGCCATGTTCACCGCCTCGCACAACCCGGCCCAGTACAACGGCATCAAGCTCTGCCGCGCCGGCGCCGCCCCGGTCGGCCAGGACACCGGGCTGGCCGACATCCGGAAGCTGGCCGAGACCTGGCTCGCCGCCGGCCCGCCCACCCCGGCGGCCAGGACCGGCACGGTCACCCGGCGGGACACCCTCACCGACTACGCCGACTATCTGAAGTCGCTGGTGGCGCTGGACGGCATCCGCCCGCTGAAGGTCGTGGTCGACGCGGGCAACGGCATGGGCGGCCACACCGTGCCGACCGTCTTCGCGGGGCTGCCGCTCACCCTGGTCCCGCTCTACTTCGAGCTGGACGGCACCTTCCCCAACCACGAGGCCAACCCACTGGACCCGGCGAACCTGGTGGACCTCCGGCACCGGGTGCGCGCGGAGGGCGCGGACCTGGGCCTCGCCTTCGACGGCGACGCCGACCGCTGCTTCGTGGTGGACGAGCGGGGCGAGCCGGTCTCGCCGTCCGCGATCACCGCCCTGGTGGCCGCGCGCGAGCTGGCCCGGAACGGCGGCACCGGCACGGTCATCCACAACCTGATCACCTCCTGGTCGGTGCCCGAGGTGGTGCGTGAGAACGGCGGCTCGCCGGTGCGCACCCGGGTCGGCCACTCCTTCATCAAGCAGGAGATGGCCAGGACCGGAGCGATTTTCGGCGGCGAGCACTCGGCGCACTACTACTTCCGCGACTTCTGGAACGCCGACACCGGCATGCTGGCCGCCCTGCACGTCCTCGCGGCCCTGGGCGAGCAGCCGGGACCGCTCTCCGGCCTGGTCGCCGCGTACGACCGGTACACCGGCTCCGGCGAGATCAACTCGACCGTCGCCGACCAGGCCGGCCGCTCCGCCGCCGTACGCGCGGAGTTCGGCGCCCGCGAGGGCGTGACCGTCGACGAGCTGGACGGGCTGACCTTCACCGGCCCGGACTGGTGGTTCAACCTGCGTCCGTCCAACACGGAACCGCTGCTCCGGCTGAACGTCGAGGCGCGCGACGAGCCGACGATGGCCAAGCTCCGCGACGAGGTGCTGGCCCTGGTCCGCGCCTGAGCCCCGGCCCCGCCCCTTGTACGACGGGGCGTCCCGGCCGGCGCCGCCGAGGCCGGGTCCGTCCGGTGCCCGGGCCGGGTGGCTTGGCCCGTCCGGTGTCCGGGCGCCCAGGGCCCGGCCGCTCCGGGTCCGCCCGGTGCCCGGCCGAGCGGGGGCGGGGCCGGGCGCCCCGGCCCAACTGCGCCGGGTCCGTCCGGGCGGCGCCGAGCCGGCCGGTCTCCGGGCCGAGCGGGGCCGGGTCCGTCCGGGGTGCGGGCCGGGGCGGCGCGGGGCGTCCGGCGGTACCGGCGCCGGAGCCACGGGGCCGCCCGGCCCGGCGGTAGGCTGACGTGGCCGTACGGCACCGCCGGGACCCGCCGTTCCGGCACCACGAACCGTTCGAAGGGACCGTACCCATGCCGCTCGAAGCCGGCCTCCTGGAGATCCTCGCCTGCCCGGCCTGCCACGCGCCGCTGGACGACCGCACCGCGGACGAGACCCCCGAGCTGGTCTGCACCGGTGAGGGCTGCGGTCTGGCCTACCCGGTGCGCGACGAGATCCCGGTGCTCCTGGTGGACGAGGCCCGTCGCCCGGCCTGACCCGGAGCCGCCGGGCCGCCCCGCGTACCGGCGGCCCGGCCCGGCACCCCGTCGCGCGCCGCCGCCGTCCGGCCCGCCGCGTGGTGCCGCCACCGGGCGTGCGCGCCCGCCCTTCCCCGTACCGGCCCCACGGACCCCGTACCGGCGAATCGGAGGCCCCACCCCATGCTCGACGAGTCGCTGCTCGACGACCCCGAGGCCCTGGCCAGGGCCGACCGGCGCGGACTGCTGCGCGGGGCGGCCGAGGCCGGCGCCCGGGTGCGCACCGCCGCCCGGCACGCCGCCGAGGCCGGGATCGCGGAGCTGAACCCCGAGGGCCGGCCGCGCGCCGTGCTGGTCGCCGGCCCCGGCACGGCCGCCACCGGGGTCGCGGACCTGGTCGGCGCGCTCGTCGGTGCCGCCGCCCCGGTCACCCGGCTCCGGCCGACCGGTGTCGCCTCCGCCGCGGGTGCCCTGCGCTGGGCGCTGCCCGGCTGGGCGGGCCCGGTGGACCTGCTGCTCATCGCCACCGCCGACGGCTCCGAACCGGGACTCGCCCTCCTCGCGGAGCAGGCGTACCACCGGGGCGTCACCGTCGTCGTGGTCGCCCCGCGCCGCTCCCCGCTCACCGAGGCGGTCGGCGGTGCCCGGGGCCTGGCGGTCCCGATGGCCACCGCGCCGCACGAGCAGCCGTACGAGGAGATCCAGGCCGCCGCCCCCGGCACCCTCTGGGCGCTCTTCACCCCGCTGCTGGCCCTGCTCGACCGGGTCGGCCTGGTCACCGCGACCGCCGAGGACCTGGACCGGGTGGCCGACCGGCTGGACCGGACCGCCGAGCGGTGCGGCCCGGCCATCGCGACGTACAGCAATCCGGCCAAGACCCTCGCCGCCGAGCTGGCCGACGCGCTGCCGCTGATCTGGACCGAGGGTCCGGCCGCCGCCCCGGTCGGCCGCCGCTTCACCGCCGTACTGGCCGAGCTTGCGGGGCGCCCGGCGCTCGGCGCGGAACTGCCCGAGGCGCTGCCCGCCCACGGCACCCTGCTCGCGGGCGACCTGGCGGCGGGCGCCGACCCCGACGACTTCTTCCGCGACCGGGTGGAGGAGCCGCAGCCGCTGCGGGCGCGGATCGTGCTGCTGCGCGACCGGCCGACCGACGGGCTCAGCGCGGCGCCGGCCGCCCGGGAACTGGCGCTCGGCCACGACACGGCCATCAGCGAGCTCGAACCGGAGGAGGGCACGGAGCTGGAGGTGCTGGCCGAGCTGCTGGCCGTCACCGACTTCGCGGCCAGTTACCTCGCCCTGGCCGCCGGCCACCCGGACTGACCGTCGACGGTCCGAGCGTGACCGGCCCCGTCGGCGTGGCCCCCCGGGCCCGGGGCGCCCCGACCGCCGGCCGCCGGGACCGGTGACCGTCCGAATGACCGGCCGCCGGGGTTGGTGGCCCCAGGGACGGCCGACCGCCGGGACGGCCGACCTCCGGGATCGGTGACGGCCTGGACCGGTGACCGTCCGGCCTGGCGACCACCGACCACCGGCCGCCCGGCTGGTGACCGCCGCCGGCCGGCCGTTCGCCGGTCCGCTGCCCGCCGGTCGGCTCTGCTCCGGTCGGCTGTGCTCCGGCCGAGGTGTCCGGCGGCCCCGTCGCCGCACGTCCGGTCCGGCCCGCTCCGGCCGGGCCCCGGCCGCTGAGAGGTCCGCCCGCACCCCGAGCCACCGAGTCTCGCCGCTCCCCGTAACCCGCCGCCGGCCCGTACATGACCGAACCCCCGACGAACGAATGACGAGGACCCCATGGACCGACTGACCGCCACCGTCCGGCCGTACGCCTGGGGCTCCACCACGGCCATCCCGGAGCTGCTGGGCGTCCCGCCCACCGGCGAGCCCCAGGCCGAGCTGTGGCTGGGCGCCCACCCCGGCGCGCCCTCCCGGGTCACCCGCGCCGGTGCCGAGCGGGCGCTCGACGAGGTGATCGCCGCCGGCCCGGAGCGGGAGCTGGGCGCGGCCACCGTGGAGCGGTTCGGCCCCCGGCTGCCCTTCCTGCTGAAGCTGCTCGCCGCCGCCCGCCCGCTCTCCCTCCAGGTGCACCCCGACAACGCCCAGGCGCGCGCGGGGTTCGAGCGGGAGGAGCGCGCGGGCGTGCCGCTCGCCGCCCCCCACCGCACCTACAAGGACCCGCACCACAAGCCCGAACTCCTCTGCGCCCTCACGCCCTTCGAGGGCCTCTGCGGCTTCCGCGCCCCCGGCCGCACCGCCGAGCTGCTCGCCGCGCTGGAGGTGGACTCGCTCAAGCCGTACGCCGATCTCCTGCACGCCCACCCCGAGGACGCCGCCCTGCGCGAGGTGCTGACGGCCGTGCTCTCGGCCGACCGGGAGGAGATGGCCTCGACCGTCGCCGAGGCCGCCGCCGCCTGCGAGCGCCTGGGCGGCGCCCACGCCCCGTACGCCGCGCTCGCCCATCACTACCCGGGCGACCCCGGGGTGGTCGCCGCCATGCTGCTCAACCACGTCCGGCTCCAGCCGGGGGAGGCGCTGTACCTCGGCGCCGGGGTGCCGCACGCCTATCTCCAGGGCCTCGGCGTGGAGATCATGGCCAACTCGGACAACGTCCTGCGCTGCGGGCTCACCCCCAAGCACATCGACGTCCCCGAACTGCTGCGGATCGTGCGCTTCGAGGCCACCGACCCGGCCGTCCTCCGCCCCGAGGCGACGGCCGGCGGTGAGGAGATCTACGAGACGCCCGTCGAGGAGTTCCGGCTCTCCCGTTACGTACGCCCCGAGGGCGCCGCTCCGGCCGACCTCACCGCGGCCGTTCCGCAGATCCTGCTCACCACCGCGGGCGCGCCGGAAGTGGGCGGTCTTCCGCTCGCCCCCGGACAGGCGCTCTTCGTCCCGGCGGGCGAGGTGGTTGAACTGCGGGGCGGGGGAACGCTGTTCCGAGCGGCCGTGGCGGGCTGACCACGCCCCGCCGCGCCTGCTGCGACAATGTGCCGCCGTACGCACACCACGCAGCACCACCCAGCGGCACCACCCGGTGCCCACGGGCCCCGCGCCCACGGACCGACGGAAGGGACACCCGCACGCATGAGCGCGTCAGGCGGAACCAAGGCCATCGTGGCGGCACTCGGCGCCAACCTCGCCATCGCCGCGGCCAAATTCGTGGCGTTCCTCTTCAGCGGGTCGTCCTCGATGCTCGCGGAGAGCGTCCACTCGGTGGCCGACTCCGGCAACCAGGGACTGCTGCTCCTCGGCGGCAAGCGCGCCCAGCGCGAGGCCACCCCGCAGCACCCCTTCGGCTACGGCCGCGAGCGCTACATCTACGCCTTCCTCGTCTCGATCGTCCTCTTCTCGGTCGGCGGCATGTTCGCCCTGTACGAGGGCTACGAGAAGATCAAGCACCCACACGAGATCACCGACTGGTACTGGCCGGTCGGCGTCCTGGTCTTCGCGATCGTCGCGGAGGGCTTCTCCTTCCGCACCGCGATCAAGGAGTCCAACCCCCAGCGCGGCAACCTCTCCTGGAAGGAGTTCATCCGCCGGGCCAAGGCCCCCGAGCTGCCCGTGGTGCTGCTGGAGGACCTCGGCGCGCTGGTCGGCCTGGTCCTGGCCCTCGGCGGTGTCGGTCTCGCCCTGCTGACCGGGAACGGCGTCTGGGACGGCGTCGGCACCCTCTGCATCGGTGTCCTGCTGATCGCCATCGCCCTGGTGCTCGCCGCCGAGACCAAGTCGCTGCTGCTGGGCGAGTCCGCGGGGCTGGAGGACGTACGGAAGATCGAGCGCGCCGTGGTGGACGGCGAGACCGTGACCCGCGTCATCCACATGCGCACCCTCCACCTCGGGCCCGAGGAACTGCTCGTCGCCGCCAAGATCGCCGTCGAGCACGACGACACGGCCGGCCAGGTCGCGGCCGCCATCAACGCGGCCGAGGAGCGCATCCGCGCGGCGGTCCCGATCGCCCGGGTCATCTACCTGGAACCGGACATCTACCGGCCGTCCGCCGCCCCCACCGCCACCGAGGTTCCCGGAGCCCCGGCGAGCTGACGGCCGGATCCCGCCGTCCGCCGCCCGTGAACTCCCGCGTCCCGGCAGGGGCCGTCGTGCCCGCCGGGCGCGGGGTCCGGGCCCGGCCGGACCGGGAGCGGCGGCCGTCCGGTCTTCGGACAGGCGCCGGACGGGCTTGTCGGCCGCCACGCCCATCGGTGTAGATTCGAACCAGAGCCAGACGTCGCTGCTGATGGCGGTCGGGCGGTCCGAGGCCGGACCGTCCGAGGGAGAGAGGGCCTCCGACGACTGCACTGCGCGTGTGTCCGGGCGAGCCTTGCGCCCCCGCCACCGCAGAGCCAGCCGTACCCACCCTCGACCCAACCACGAGGAGCAGCTCGAAATGACGACTGTCGAGAACCGACAGGACTTCAAGGTCGCCGACCTCTCCCTGGCCGACTTCGGCCGCAAGGAGATCACCCTCGCCGAGCACGAGATGCCGGGCCTGATGGCGATCCGCAAGGAGTACGCCGAGTCCCAGCCGCTCGCCGGTGCCCGGATCACCGGCTCGCTGCACATGACGGTGCAGACCGCGGTGCTCATCGAGACGCTCGTCGCCCTCGGCGCCGAGGTCCGCTGGGCCTCCTGCAACATCTTCTCCACCCAGGACCACGCCGCCGCGGCCATCGCCGTCGGCCCGAACGGCACCCCGGAGAACCCCCAGGGCGTGCCCGTCTTCGCCTGGAAGGGCGAGACCCTGGAGGAGTACTGGTGGTGCACCGAGCAGGCGCTGACCTGGCCGGACGCCTCCACCGGCGGCCCGAACATGATCCTCGACGACGGCGGTGACGCGACCCTCCTCGTCCACAAGGGCGTCGAGTTCGAGAAGGCCGGAGAGGTCCCGGACCCGGCCACCGCGGACAGCGAGGAGTACGCCCACATCCTCCGCGTCCTCACCCGCACCCTCGGTGAGAACGCGCAGAAGTGGACCCTGCTCTCCTCCGAGATCCGCGGCGTGACCGAGGAGACCACCACCGGCGTCCACCGGCTCTACGAGATGCACCGGGACGGCACCCTGCTCTTCCCGGCGATCAATGTGAACGACGCCGTCACCAAGTCCAAGTTCGACAACAAGTACGGCTGCCGCCACTCCCTGGTCGACGGCATCAACCGCGCCACCGACGTGCTGATCGGCGGCAAGGTCGCGGTCGTCTGCGGCTACGGCGACGTCGGCAAGGGCTGCGCGGAGTCGCTCCGCGGCCAGGGCGCCCGTGTCATCGTCACCGAGATCGACCCCATCTGCGCCCTCCAGGCGGCGATGGACGGCTACCAGGTCGCCACGCTGGACGACGTCGTGGAGACCGCCGACATCTTCGTCACCACCACCGGCAACAAGGACATCATCATGGCCGCCGACATGGCCAAGATGAAGCACCAGGCCATCGTGGGCAACATCGGTCACTTCGACAACGAGATCGACATGGCCGGCCTGGCCAAGATCGATGGCATCGTCAAGGACGAGGTCAAGCCGCAGGTCCACACCTGGACCTTCCCGGACGGCAAGAAGATCATCGTGCTGTCCGAGGGCCGTCTGCTGAACCTGGGCAACGCCACCGGGCACCCCTCGTTCGTGATGTCCAACTCCTTCGCCGACCAGACGCTGGCGCAGATCGAGCTGTTCACCAAGCCCGAGGAGTACCCGACCGACGTCTATGTGCTCCCCAAGCACCTGGACGAGAAGGTCGCCCGGCTGCACCTCGACGCCCTGGGCGTGAAGCTGACCACGCTCCGCCCGGAGCAGGCGGCGTACATCGGCGTCCAGGTCGAGGGCCCGTACAAGCCCGACCACTACCGCTACTGAGCCACCACCGCACCGGCGCCGCCGACCGACCCCGTCGGCCCGGCGCCGGTGCCACGCGCCGCCGGGTCCGGTGCCGGTTCACGGGCACCGACACCGCTTGTGAACCCGGCACCGGCAGCCGCCGGCCGACCGCGCAAGGCAGACACCGAGCAGGCCCCCGCACCCCCGTGACGGGGGCCTGCCCCTTGCCCGTACGCCCTGACGCCCGCACGGCCCCGGCCTGGCGAGCCGGACTCGTGGGATCCCGCGCCTCCGCGCCTCCCCTCCGGTTCCTTTCCGGTCCTTTCCCCCCCGACGGGCCCGGGCGGCTCTTCTCAGTAACCCCTCGGCGCCGACATCCGGGGTGCCCGGATGCTCTCCTCGCGCGCGGTTGGTCGCCCCTTGCCGCCCGGCGGTTGCGGTCGGCCGCGCAGCCGCCGCCGGGCTCCCCGCCGCCCGACTCCTGTTGGTCCAGCGCCCCTGGTCGGCCCTGGCCGAGGCGAGTGCGGCCGCCGCCGGACCGGGTCCGTCACAACCCGGTCCGACCGCCCCTCGCCGCCCGGCGCCGTCCGCTCCGTCACGTCCGGAACTGCCCGTAGCGTGGGCGCCGAGCAACCGACCGACCGCCCGGCCCGACGCGGGGCCGACCCACCGCCGATCTCAAGGACCCGTCACCACATGCCCCGTGGCCGCTATTCGCTCCATGATCCGCACGATCGCACCCCCCTCGGTGAAGAGCATTTCCACTGCGCGCCCGGCCCCTCCGGCTGGCGCTATGTCTCCCAGATCGTCACCCCCTCCGGTGATCACTCCGGCTCCGTCGATCTCGCCCTCGACGACCTCGGCCGACCCATCCGACTCGAACTGCACGCCGCCGCCTGGCAGGTACGGGGTGCCGCCCTGGACGGCGTCACCTGGGTCCGTACCGATCCCACCGGCGTCCACGCCAGCGAAGGCAATGTGCGCGCCCATGCCTTCACCGGCGCCTCCCCCGCCTTCCTCGTCGCCATCTCCCGCCTGCTGCGCCTCACCCCTGCTTCCCCCGCGGCACGGATCCGCCTGGTCGCGTTCACGGATCCGGTCCTCGCCCCCCGTACCGTCGACCAGTCGTGGGCGCTGGTGAAGAGTGAAGCGCACGCCACTGACAACGGCCCTCTGACAGTGGACGAATACCAGGTCAGCGCCCTGGACACGGGGGAACAGCACACCGTGCACCTGGCCGGCGACGTGGTTCTGGCAGCCCCCGGCATCGAGCTGGAGGACCTGGACACTCCGCCGTCCGCGCTGGGCTGACCACAGTCGGGAGCAGCCGGACGAAACCGTCCGGACGAGCCTGTCATGCCGAATCAGGCCGGTTCAGGCCGGCGGAACGAACCCCGAGGCCCGGGACGAGGCCGACCCCGGCGCGGCCGCCGGGTCGTCGCCCTGCCCGGCCCGCCGGACTCCGGGAGCGGCCCAGGGTGTGGCCCCCGCCCCCTCGGCGCCGGCCTCGCCGGGCAGCATCTGCCGCCGGGCCTCCCGTGCCTGCCGCTCGGCCACCGCCCCGGCCAGGAACTGCGCCGCAGGCACCCCGGGCGGGAGGGAAGCCCGGGTCCGCGCCACCGTGACCGGCGTCCGCCGGGCCTCCTGGCGGAACGCCGTCCGCTTCCTGAGTGCCGGCTTCCCGGCCGCCGTGTACAGCTCGCGCCACTGGTGGATCCCGACCGCCGTCCTTTCCGTCGCCGTGGCCGCGCTGATCGGCTGGTGGGTCGGCACAACCCCGGAGGTCCAGGCGTCGATCGCGGGACCCGACGCCCTGCGCGAGACGACCCGCCCGGGTGGTGGGTACGAGGCGTACTACTCCAGCCGTCCGGCCGGACACCGTCCTGGGGTTGCTCCTCCCCGCACGGCCTGCTCGAACTGACCGCCGTCTTCGTCGCCGCGGGGACCGGACTCCGCCTGGGGTGGGCCGTCATCGACCGCGGTCCCCATCCCACGCCGCGCGGCCCCGCACGGCAGGGCCGGACAGCGCTCGGCGCGACCATCGGACCGGCGCTGGTCCGTCTCGTCTCGGGCCTGCTCGAAGGCTTCGTCACCCCCTCGGCCCCCCCACCTGGGCGCGGAACACCTTGAGGGTGACGGCCGAACTGGCCTTCCTGGACTACGGGTACCTGCTCGGTGGGCGGGCCGTCCGGGCGGGCGAGACGGGCGATGTGGCGGCCGACGACCGAAGCGCGGAGCTGCCCACCACCGCCTGATGTGCAATCAGCCCTCCCGACCTGCTACTGTCCTCTTCGCCCACAAAAACCGTTGACACGGCCGCTGTGGGGAGGTAGGTTTTAACGGTTGCCTCGAACTGGACAGGTTCGACTGCATCAGCTAAATTCTCTCTCGCTCCGGATGAAGCAACGCTTTCCCGGAGTCACCCCGATTCCTTATTCGAATCACTGAAGCCGATGAGATCGGCGGAAATGCTTCTGATAAAGTCGGAACCGCCGAAAGGGAAAGTCGAAAGACGGAACCGGAAGGCAAGGCCCCCAGTGGCCGCCGGATACGAAATTCCGAGAGCAGGAAGCGGAAAAAA
>NZ_JANUGQ010000018.1 GCF_024756275.1 Streptomyces pyxinae
CCGCTTGGCGGCGTACCGCACCAGGGACATGTTCATCTCGATCAGCGTGTTGCGGGCGTACGCGTACGCGTGGGTGCCCTCCTCCACGACCGCGAGCTGCTGGAAGAACAGCTTGCTCAGCTCTCGCGCGTCCTTCGGCGCCAGCGAGCGCGGGTCGGCCACCTCGGGCAGGGCCACGCCCATGTCCGCCGTCCCGGTCTCCGCAAGCACGGTCACCACCGTGTCCGTCGTCGCCGTCGTCATGTCGCGTCCCTCCCCATTCAACAAGGGCATCCTTCTCGTCCCCCGACGAGCCCGTGACCGCCGCCTACCCGGAGCCACGCGTCTCATGCGTACGAATTTCCACCCGGGTTCCGCGCGGCTTCCGCCCGGCCGTCACGGAGTGCGGGACCCGGTCACCGGTGGCCCGGTCCCGCGCCCGTACGCGGTCACTCGACCTGCAGCCCCACCACACAGGTGTCGTCGTCGGTGTCCGCCCTGCTGTGCGCCAGCAGCCGGTCGAGGCGCTGTTCCAGGGAGGCCGTCGACTCGCCCGCGGTGCCCAGCAGATGGGTCAGCGAGTCCTGGAGCGAGGAGTCCCTCCGCTCCACCAGCCCGTCGGTGTACATCAGCAGGGTGTCGCCCGCCGACAGCTGGGCCTCGGCCTCCTCGTACTCCGCCTCCGGCAGGGCGCCGAGCAGTATCCCCCGGATGAGCGGCAGCGTGTCGGTGCGGCCGCCGCTCACCAGGACCGGCGGCAGATGGCCGGCCCGGGCCCAGCGGAGCACCCGGCGCTCCGGGTCGTAGAGCCCGCAGACGGCGGTGGCGGTGACCCGCTCCGTCAGATGGTGGGCCACGATGTTGAGCCAGCTCAGCAGCTGGGCCGGGCCCGCCCCGGTGACGGCGAGGCCGCGCAGCGCGTTCCGCAGGACGATCATGCTGGTGGCGGCCTCGATGCCATGGCCCGCCACATCGCCCACACAGACCAGCACCCGCTTGGACGGCAGCACGAAGGCGTCGTACCAGTCGCCGCCCACCAACTGCTCCTCGCCCGCCGGGCGGTAGCGCACCCCGACCCGCAGTCCGGGGGCGTCCAGCGGACCGCGTGCCGGCGGCATGATGGCGTGCTGGAGCTGGAGGGTGAGCCGGTTGCGCTCCGCCGCCTCCTGCTCGGTGTGGGCCAGCCGGTCCCGGGTCGCGGCGAGCGCCACCTCGGTCCAGTGCTGGGCCGAGATGTCCTGATAGGCGCCCCGCACCTTCAGCAGCCGGGAGTCCGCGTCGAGCACCGGCTCGGCGATCACCCGGACATGCCGGGTCACCCCGTCCGGCCGCATCAGCCGGAACGCCGTGGACGCGGCCCGGCGGTGCTGGAACAGCGTGCGCAGGAACCGGTTGATCGCCACCGCGTCGTCCGGGTGGGCATGGGCCGGCAGCCGCTCCAGCGGGACGGGCGCCGCGGTCGGCGGCAGCCCGTGCAGCAGATGCATCTGCTCGTTCCAGGTGATCTGCCCGGTGACGGCGTGCTCCTCGAAACCACCGATCCGGCCCAGCCGCTGGGCGTGCTGGAGCAGGCTGGCGAGCCGGCCCGACTCGTCCTCGGTGCGCCAGATCAGCAGCACCGCGCCGCCCTGCCGGCTGGCGCTGATGTCCGCGACCGCCTCCAGCGCGACCTGGTCGACCAGCGCCGTCAGGGTCATCCGCCGGGCCCGGAACGGCTCTCCGGTCGCGTAGACCCGTTCGATCGTCTCGAACAGCTCGCTCTTCCCGGCGGCCATCGGGTACGCCTCCAGGAACAGCGCACCGCCGATCGCCCCGCGCGCCCGGCCCGCCGGGTCGATGAAGTGCCCGTTGACATGGTGGATCCGGAAGTCGGTGAGCTGACCGGACCGGTCCAGCTGCGGCAGCAGCACCAGGGCCGGGTCGTGCAGCCCGTCCGCGAGGTCCACCAGTTCCGCCACGTCCCGCTGGACGGCATCGGCCGGTCCGGCGGCGGCCGGGAGCACCGCGGGCCCGGCCTCCAGAGTGTGGGCGCACAGCTCCGCCAGGGCCTCGATCTGCCGCTCGATCTGCGGCGGCTGCGGCGCCAGCGGCTCGGGCCAGCACATCTCCAGGACGCCCAGGATGCGGCCCCCGGTGCCCGCGGGGACGGCCACCCGGCCGCCCTCGGGCACGGCGGCGGCACCGATGGACGGCACCCCCGGCTCCGCGAGCGAGGTGTACCGCACGGCGCGCCGCTCGGTGAGCGCCCGCCGGGCCACCGTCGCCACGCCCGGCGGCACATACCGCCAGCGGGTCGCCTCCTCGGCCGGGAAGCCGGCGTGCCCGGCCAGGGTGAGGGAGGCGTCCGGACCGGCCGCCCAGATGGCGACGGCGGTGGCACCCAGCGGGGCCAGCGCGTGCTCCAGCAGGGACTGGGCCACCGCCTGGGTGTCGCCGGCCGCCAGCGCGCCGCTCTCCGCCGTGCGCAGCCGTACCGCGGCGGCGGCCTCGTCGGCGGCCTCGTCGGCGGCGTCGTCACCGGCCGGATCGGTGGCCGAGACGAATTCGCTCGCCGCCTCCGAGAGCCGGTCGCGGGCCGTGCGGTTGATGATGTCGGCGGCCAGCTCCAGCCGGGAGACCCCCGCCTGCTCGGCCAGGTCCGCCAGTTGCCGGCCGGCCTCGGCCGGACCGCAGCGGAGCCGTTCCACCAGCACGCCCTTGGCCAGTTCGATCAGCGCCCGGCCGTCCGCCGCCGCGTGCGCCGCCCGGACCTCCCGGCGGAGCCGCTCGACGGTGGCCGCCAGCCGCCCGACCGAGGTGACCCGCACCTCCGCCGGCTCCCCGGCCGCCGACGTGCCGCCGGACGGTACGGCCGCCGGCTCCCCGGCCCCGGTCGAGGACGTCCCGGTGCCGGGTCCCACCGGCCGGGGATCGCCGGCCGGTCCCGGGACGTGGGCACCGGTGGGCGCCGTGGCCACCGGCTCCGGGGCCGGCTCGTCGGGGAGCTGCGGAGTCTTCACCGTGCTGCTGCTCCTCGGTGCGACGGAGAGGGGGAGGGGGAGGCCGGCCGGAGACCGTCCGCCCGGCGGCCGGGCGGAGCGGGCGGGCAGGCACCGCCCGCCGGACGGCCCGGTGGGGTGGGCGGGCGGGCGGAGTCCGCCGGACGGTCCCGTGGGGTGGGCGGGCGCGCGGAGCCGGCCGGCCGGAGGCCGCCCCCGGGACGGCAGCCGCCCGCCGGACGGCGGCGGGGGCTCGGCCGGCCGGCGGCCGGACGGCCCGGTCGCGCTTCCGGCCCCGGTCCCGGTCCCGGGGCGCCCGGCCGGGCGACGGCGGTGCGGGGGGTCACGGGGTCAGCCACCGCCGCACACAGGCGATCAGATCGTTGGCGTCCAGCGGCTTGGTCACATAGTCGCTGGCGCCGGCGGCCAGGCACTTCTCCCGGTCGCCCGGCATCGCCTTGGCCGTGACGGCGACGATCGGCAGCCCGGAGTGGGCCGGCATCCCCCGGATCTCCGCGGTGGCGGCGTACCCGTCCATCTCCGGCATCATCACGTCCATCAGGATCAGATCGATCTCCGGATGCCCGCCCAGCGCGTCGATGGCCTTCCGGCCGTTCTCCGCGTGCAGCACCTTGATCCCGTGCATCTCCAGGATGCCGCTGAGCGCGAAGAGGTTGCGGGCGTCGTCGTCGACCACCAGGACGGTACGCCCGGCCAGCGCCGCGTCCGCGTCCTGGGCGGAGAGCTGGTCCGGCTCCTCGGACCGCATCAGCGGCAGGACGTCGCCGGGCTGCTCGGCCGACAGGTGCAGGGCGACCCGCTCGCGCAGCTCGTCCAGGCTGGACAGCAGCTCCAGCGGCCGGTTCCGGGCGTGTGCCACCAGCGCGCGCTCGTGCTCGGCGCTCATCCGGCGGCTGTTGTGGGCCAGCACCGGCACATTGGCCAGCGCCGCGTCACCGGCCAGGTCGGACAGGAAGCGCAGCGCCTCGCCGTCGGCCATGTCCAGATCGAGCACCACGCAGTGGCAGGCGTCCGCGGCCAGCGCGCCGGCCGCCTCCTGGGCGCCGACGACGCCGATCACCTCCACCGCGCCCCGGGAGCCGGTGGCGTCCCCGCTGTCCGCGAGCTCGGCCACCGCGCTCTCGGCCACCAGGGACATCAGCCCGCGCGGACGCTCCTCGACCACCAGCAGTCGGCGGCCGCGGGGCACCGGACGGGCGCCGGGCGGGGTGGGCCGGCGCTCCGCCGGGGGCAGCTCGGCGGTGGCCTGGTCGGCCGGCGGGGGAGTGGTGTGCTCGTCGAACTCCCGGTGGCGCACCGGGAGATAGAGGCTGAAGACGCTGCCCTTGCCCGGGGTGCTCTCGGCGGTGACCGCGCCCCCCAGCAGATAGGCGATCTCCCGGCTGATCGACAGCCCGAGGCCGGTGCCGCCGTACTTGCGGCTGGTGGTGCCGTCCGCCTGCTGGAAGGCGCCGAAGATCGCCTCCAGGTGCTGTTCCGCGATGCCGATGCCGGAGTCCTTGACCCGGAAGACCACCGCCGGGCCGGTGCCGCGCAGGGTCGGCGGCAGCTCCCGGTCCTGGGCGGGCTCGATCCGCAGCTCCACGCCGCCGTTCTCGGTGAACTTCACCGCGTTGGAGAGCAGATTGCGCAGGATCTGCCGCAGCCGGGCGTCGTCGGTGAGCAGGTCCACCGGGGCGCCCGGCGCGGTGGTGATGGCGAAGCTCAGACTCTTCTGGGTGGTCAGCGGCTGGAAGGTGGCCTCCACGTACTCCAGCAGCCGGCGCAGCGGCACCCGCTCCAGATTGAGGTCCATCTTGCCCGCCTCGACCTTCGACAGATCGAGGATGTCGTTGATCAGCTGGAGCAGATCGGAGCCGGCCGAGTGGATGATGCCCGCGTACTCCACCTGCTTGGGGGTGAGGTTGCGGCTCGGGTTCTGGGCGAGCAACTGGGCCAGGATCAGCAGGCTGTTGAGCGGGGTGCGCAGCTCATGGCTCATATTGGCCAGGAACTCCGACTTATACTTCGAGGCCAGCGCCAGCTGCTGGGCGCGTGCCTCCAGCTCGCCCCGGGCCTGCTCGATCTCCAGGTTCTTCGCCTCGATGTCGCTGTTCTGCGCGGCCAGCAGCGCGGCCTTCTCCTCCAGCTCGGCGTTGGAGAGCTGCAACTCCTCCTGGCGCACCTGGAGTTCGCCGGAGCGGGCCTGGAGCTCGGCGGCCAGCCGCTGGGACTCGCCCAGCAGCTCATCGGTGCGGGCGTTGGCGGTGATGGTGCTGACATTGACGCCCACGGTGCCCATCAGCCGCTCCAGAAAGTCCCGGTGGAGCGCGGTGAAGGCGCTGAACGAGGCCAGCTCGATCACGCCGAGCACCTGGTCCTCGACCATGATGGGCAGCACCACCAGGCTGCCGGGGGCGCTGCGGCCGAGGCCCGAGGAGAGCGCCACATAGTCGCCCGGCACGTCCTCGGCGGCGATGACCCGGCGGCTCAGCGCGGCCTGGCCCACCATGGACTCGCCCAGCCGGAAGCGGGCCGTCTCCGGGGAGCCGGCCGGCCGCCCGTAGGCGCCGACCAGGGTCAGCTCGGTGCCGGCGTCGCTCTCCTCGGCCAGGTAGAAGGCGCCGTACTGGGCGTTCACCAGCGGCGTCAGCTCGTCCATGATGTTCGCCGCCACCACGGAGAGGTCCCGGTGGCCCTGCATCAGGCTGGAGAACCGGGCCAGATTGGTCTTCAGCCAGTCCTGCTCCTGGTTGGCCCGGGTCGTCTCGCGCAGCGAGCCCACCATGGAGTTGATGTTGTCCTTGAGCTCCGCCACCTCGCCGGAGGCGTCCACGGTGATCGACCGGGTCAGGTCGCCCTCCGCCACGGCGCTGGTGACCTCCGCGATGGCCCGCACCTGACGCGTGAGGTTCCCGGCCAGCTCGTTGACGTTCTCGGTGAGCCGCTTCCACATGCCGGAGACGCCCTCGACCTCGGCCTGCCCGCCGAGCCGGCCCTCGCTGCCCACCTCCCGGGCGACGCGCGTCACCTCGGCGGCGAACGAGGAGAGCTGGTCGACCATGGTGTTGATGGTGGTCTTCAGCTCCAGGATCTCGCCCCGGGCGTCCACGTCGATCTTCTTCGACAGGTCACCGTTGGCGACGGCGGTGGTGACCAGGGCGATGTTCCGCACCTGACCGGTGAGGTTGTTCGCCATCGAGTTGACGTTGTCGGTGAGGTCCTTCCAGGTGCCGGCCACATTGGGCACCCGGGCCTGGCCGCCGAGGATGCCCTCGGTGCCCACCTCGCGGGCGACGCGCGTCACCTCGTCCGCGAACGCGGAGAGGGTGTCCACCATCGTGTTGATGACGTCGGCGAGCGCCGCCACCTCGCCCTTCGCCTCGACGGTGATCTTCTGTGACAGATCGCCGCGCGCCACGGCGGTGGCCACCTGGGCGATCGAACGCACCTGGCTGGTCAGCTTGGACGCCATGACGTTCACATTGTCGGTGAGGTCCTTCCAGGTGCCGGAGACCCCGCGCACGGTCGCCTGGCCGCCGAGATTGCCCTCGGTCCCCACCTCGCGGGCCACCCGGGTGACCTCGTCCGCGAAGGCGGAGAGCTGGTCGACCATCGTGTTGATGGTCTCCTTCAGCTCCAGGATCTCGCCGCGCGCGTCCACCCGGATCTTCTGCGACAGATCGCCCTGGGCGACCGCGGTGGTCACCTCCGCGATGGAGCGCACCTGGGCGGTGAGGTTGTCCGCCATCACATTGACCGACTCGGTCAGCGCCTTCCAGGTGCCGGAGACGCCCTTGACGTCCGCCTGCCCGCCGAGCCGGCCCTCGGTGCCGACCTCCCGGGCCACCCGGGTGACCTCGTCCGCGAAGGCGGAGAGCTGGTCGACCATCGTGTTGATGGTGTTCTTGAGCTCCAGGATCTCGCCGCGCGCGGTGACGTTGATCTTCTGCGAGAGGTCGCCCTGCGCCACCGCCGTGGCCACCTGGGCGATGGAGCGCACCTGGTTGGTGAGGTTGCCGGCCATGAAGTTCACCGAGTCGGTGAGGTCCCGCCAGGTGCCGGAGACGCCCTTGACGTCCGCCTGCCCGCCGAGGATGCCCTCGGTGCCCACCTCGCGGGCCATCCGGGTGACCTCGTCCGCGAAGGCGGAGAGCTGGTCGACCATGGTGTTGATGGTGTTCTTGAGCTCCAGGATCTCGCCCCGGGCGTCCACCGTGATCTTCTGCGACAGGTCGCCCTTGGCGACGGCGGTGGTCACCTGCGCGATGTTGCGCACCTGGTTGGTGAGGTTGCCGGCCATGAAGTTCACCGAATCGGTGAGATCCCGCCAGACCCCGCCGACGCCCGGCACCTCGGCCTGGCCGCCGAGCCGGCCCTCGCTGCCGACCTCCCGAGCCATCCGGGTGACCTCGTCCGCGAACGAGGAGAGCTGGTCGACCATCGTGTTGACGGTCTCCTTCAGCTCCAGGATCTCGCCGCGCGCGTCCACGTCGATCTTCTGCGACAGGTCGCCCTTGGCGACCGCCGTGGCCACCTGGGCGATGTCCCGCACCTGAGTGGTCAGATTGCCCGCCATCGCGTTGACGGAGTCGGTGAGGTCGGCCCAGGTCCCCGAGACGCCCGGGACCACCGCCTGCCCGCCGAGCGTGCCCTCCGTGCCCACCTCGCGGGAGACCCGGGTCACCTCGGAGGTGAACAGCGAGAGCTGGTCGATCATGCCATTGAAGACGGTGGCGATCTCGCCCATCAGCCCGTCGGCGTCGTCCGGCAGCCGGGTGCCGAAGTCGCCGTCCCGTACCGCCGTCAGCCCGGCCAGCAGCTGCCGCAGCTCCGGCTCACCGACGCCACCGGCGCCGCGCGCGGTGCCTCTCGCCGGCGCCGTACGCGTACCGGTCGTGTCAGCCATGCCAACCTCACTCAGAATCGGGCGCACGAGAGGGTCGTACGGTGCCCCGCCGCCCCTCCGGGCGACCGGGCCGTTGTCCCCCGGTGCTGCGATCCGCCGCCCCACCGGACGGCAAATTCGTCAAAGGCTAGCCCAGAACCCGGGACCCCCACAAAGGGCCGCCGGCCCCGCCCCCGTCCTGCCACCACCCGCCGGAGCGCGCCGGTCCGCGCCTCCGGGCGCTCCGCGCGCCCCCGGGAGGGGACACGGCGCGCGCGCCGGGAGAGCAGGCCCCGGGAGCCCGGAGAAAGGGGATACGGCCATCCGCCCCGGAGCGGCTACGACGCCCCCGCCGGCGCGGCCTGTCGGCGTCGGCGGGGGCACCGCGTACGGCGAGCGGCATGGCCACCGGACGCGACCGCGCCGCCGGGACGGCCGGACCCGGGACGATCGGTTCGGGATGCCGGACCGGGACGATCGGTCCGGAGCGATCGGTCCGGCCTTCCGGACCCGGGCGACCGGACCGCCGTCGGGCCCGGGCCCGGCCGTCCGTGCCCCTTGGCCGGGCGACATCCGGGTGACGGCCGTCCTACAGCCGGGCGACGGTCAGACGACCTCGAACTCCGCCGGGTCGGGGCCGAGGCGCTTGGCCTCGTCCAGCGCGGCGAGCGCGGCCAGGTCGTCGTCGTCCAGCGTGAAGCCGAAGACGTCGATGTTCTCCTGGATGCGCGAGGGCGTCACCGACTTGGGGATGACCACATTGCCCAGCTGGAGGTGCCAGCGGAGCACCACCTGCGCCGGGGTCTTCCCGTACTTCTGGGAGATCGCCACGATGGTCGGTACCTCCAGCAGGCCCTTGCCCTGCCCCAGCGGCGACCACGCCTCGGTGGCGATGCCGTGCCGGGCGTGGAAGGCGCGGGACTCGGCCTGCTGGAGCTGCGGGTGCAGCTCGATCTGGTTGACCGCGGGCACCACCGAGGTCTCGCCGAGCAGCTGCTCCAGGTGCTCGGGCAGGAAGTTGGAGACACCGATGGCCTTGGCGCGGCCGTCCGCCTGGATCTTCTCGAACGCCTTGTAGGTGTCGGTGAACGTGCCCTTGGACGGCATCGGCCAGTGGATCAGGTACAGGTCCACATAGTCGAGGCCGAGCCGGTCGAGCGAGGCGTCGAAGGCGCGGAGCGTGGAGTCGTACCCCTGGTCCGTGTTCCACAGCTTGGTGGTGACGAACAGCTCCTCGCGGGCGATCCCGGAGGCGGCGATGGCCTGGCCGGTGCCCTTCTCGTTCTCATAGATCGCAGCCGTGTCGATGCTGCGGTACCCGGCGTCCAGCGCCGTGCCCACCGCCTTCGCCGCCTCGTCGTCCGGGACCTGCCAGACGCCGAAACCGAGCTGCGGCATGCTGACGCCGTTGTTGAGGCTGATGGAGGGGACCTTGCTCACGAGAGGTCGTTCCTAACGTCGTCTTCCGGTTGGTACGCCCAGCGTCAACGATCACGGCGGGCGGGTTGTTCCCGCCACGCGGAGACGCCTCCGGCCGGGCGGTCCCGGCCCCCGACGTGCCGGAGGAGCGGTGACGAGACGGAGAAGCGGCGCCGTGCCGGGGAGACGGCGGCCCGGCGCGGGAACGGCGGTGGCGCGGCCCGGAACGGCGGCGGTGCGGTCCGGAACGGCGGGGGCCGGGGGGCGGGCCTCAGCGGTACAGCGCCGCTATCTCGCGGGCGTACGCCGCCTCGATCGCCCGCCGCTTCAGCTTCAGCGACGGCGTGAGCAGCCCGTGCTCCTCGCTGAACGGCCGGGCCAGGATCCGGAACGTACGGATCGACTCGGCCTGCGACACCGCCGTGTTGGCGGAGACCACCGCCCGCCGGATCTCCGCCTCCAGCTCCGGGTCGCGCACCAGCTCGGCGGGTGGCGGCTCCGGCCGGTCCCGGAGCGCCAGCCAGTGCGCCACCGCCTCCGGATCGACCGTCACCAGCGCGGCGACGAAGGGCCGGTCGTTGCCGACCACCAGGCACTGGGCCACCAGCGGATGGGCGCAGACCCGCTCCTCCAGGGCCATCGGCGACACGCTCTTGCCGCTCGACGTCACCAGGATCTCCTTCTTCCGGCCGGTGATCGTCAGATAGCCGTCCGCGTCGAGCGATCCCAGGTCCCCGGTGGCCAGCGCGCCGTCCCGCAGCACGGCGGCGGTGGCCTCCGGGTCGCCCAGATATCCGGAGAAGACATGGGGGCCGCGGAGCCACACCTCGCCGTCCTCCGCGATCCGTACCGAGGTGCCCGGTACGGGCGGGCCGACCGTGCCGTACTTGACCCGGCCGGGCGGATTGGCGGTGGCGGCCGACGCCGACTCGGTCAGGCCGTACCCCTCGTACACGGTCACCCCGGCTCCCGCGAAGAACAGCCCGAGCCGGCGGCTCATCGCGGAGCCGCCCGACATGGCGTGCCGCACCCGCCCGCCCAGCGCCTCCCTGACCTTGGCGTACACCACCTTCTCGAAGAACTGGTGCTGGAGCCGGAGCGCCGCCGAGGGGCCGGGGCCCAGGCCGAACGCCTTGTGCTCCTGCGCCTCGGCGTACGCCACCGCCACCTCCACGGCCCGGTCGAACGGGGCCGCCCGGCCCTCGGTCTCCGCCCGGCGCCGGGCGGCCGCGTAGAGCTTCTCGAAGACGTGCGGCACGGCGAGCACGAAGGTCGGGCGGAAGGACGCCAGGTCCGGCAGCAGGGCGCTCGCCGTGAGCGCCGGCTGATGGCCGAGCCGGACCCGTCTCCGTACCGCCGCGACCTCCACCATCCGCCCGAAGACGTGCGCCAGCGGCAGAAAGAGCAGAGTGGACGCCTCCTCGCCCGGCCGGGCGCCGAAGACCTCCTGCCACCGGCCGACCAGGGTGTCCGCCTCGAACATGAAGTGGCCGTGGGTGAGGACGCACCCCTTGGGCCGGCCGGTCGTCCCCGAGGTGTAGATGACGGTCGCCACCGACTCCGGGGTCACCGCCCGCCGGTGCCGGTGCACCACCTCCTCGTCCACCCGCTCGCCCGCCGCCACCAGCGCGGCCACCGCCCCGGCGTCCAGCTGCCAGAGCCGCTGCAGCCGGGGCAGCCGGTCGACCACCGACCCGACCGTCATGGCGTGGTCCTCGTGCTCCACCACGCACGCCGTCACCCCGGCGTCGTGCAGCATCCAGTGCACCTGGTCGGCGGAGGAGGTCGGGTAGACGGGCACCGACTGCGCCCCGACCGTCCACAGCGCGAAGTCGAAGAGCGTCCACTCGTAGCGGGTACGCGCCATCAGCGCCACCCGGTCGCCGAACCGGACGCCCTCCGCCAGCAGCCCCCGGGCCAGTGCCAGTACCTCGTCACGGAACTCCAGCGAGGTCACCTCCCGCCATCGCCCCGCCGCGTCCTTGCGGCTCAGCGCCGCCCGGTGCGGCTCGGTCCGGGCGTGCTCGAACACCGCGTCGGCCAGCCCGCCGACCGGGGGAGCCGTCGGCAGGGGCGGCACAGTGGACTCGCGCAATGGTGCTCCTCGTGGCGCTCTCACAGCGGGGAGTGACCGTACCCCAGACGGGGGCCCGCGGGGAGGGGGTTCGGGTGGACCGGTGGCCGGTGCATCCCCACAGGTCACACCCGCATTCCTGGTCCGGCCGGGCGGACCGGCCGAAATTACTGACCCATGGGTAAGTAGCGGCCCGGCAAATCTCCACAGAATCCGTACGCCCCACCCACCGCCCGGCCGCCGGTCGGGGCGTCCGGCTCCCCCCCCCGGGGGGCGCGGGTGCTTGGCCGGGAATCCGGCGGGCCGGGGCGCCCGGCTCCTCCCAGGCGCGGGTGCGTGGCCCCGGCGGGCCGGCCTCCTCGTTCCCAGGGGACCCGGGGCGTGGGCCGGGCTTCTGGTTCCGGGGCCCCGGCTCCTGTCTCCGGCCGGACCGGGCCCGGCTCCCGCCGGTCCGGGGACCGGGCTCCGGCAGCCGGGCGGCCCGCGCGATGCCCGTGCCCGGCATCCGGCCCCGGGGGTCGAGTTCCGGCTCCGGCGGGCCCGGGTCCGGCATCCGGCGGTCCGGGCGGCTCGTTTCCGTGGGCCCGGGCCCCTGTTCTCAACCGGCCCGGATACGTGGCCTCGGGACGCGGCGGGCCCCGGTTTCCGAGGGCCCGGGCGCCCGGTGCCTGCCCACGGGTCCGGCACCTGGTCTCCGGAGGCCCGGGCACCTGGTTCCGGCGGATCCGGGCCCATGGCACTTGCCCGCAGGTCCGGGACCTGGTCTTCGGAGGCCCGGGACCCGTTTGTGGCGGTTCAGGCCCCTGGCTCCGGCGGGTCCGGGCGCCCGGCTCCCGAAGCTCGGGTGGGTGGCCCGGCGGGTCCGGGCACCTGGTGCCTGCCCGCAGGTCCGGTCCCTGGTTCAGGCGGCCCGGGCCCCCGGTCCTCCAGGGCCGGGCACCTGATTCCGGCGGTCCGGGCCCCGGTCCCGGAGGCTCGGACCCCGGTTCCGGAGGCCCGGGTGGGATCGGGGACCTGCCCCGCCCGGCGGTCGTGATCACCGGGGCCGCTACGGTGCTTCCATGCCCGCACCCGCCACTCCCGCCGCCGCCCTTGCCCGTACCGGCCCGCCGGGGCCCCCGGCCGCGCGGCCTCCGCTCCGGCGCCCCGGCGGAGGCGTACCGGCCGCCGGGATCACGCCCGACCCGGATCCGGCCCCGTGACGCGCTCCTGGATACGCCCCGGCGCGTCCCGCCCCTGCTCCCTGGTCGTCTGCCGGGGCTGCTGCTGCGGCGACGCCCGCAAGCACCCGGGCACCGACCACGCCGGCCAGCTCGACCGGCTGCGCGCCGCGGCCGCCGCCTCCGGTGGCCGGCTGACCGTCCGGACCAGCGACTGCCTCGGTCCCTGCGGCCAGGCCAATGTGGTGGTCGTCCAGCCCTCCGGCGAGGCCCGCCGGCGCGGGGCCCGGGCCGCCTGGGTCGGCTTCACCCTGGACGACGACAGCCTGGACGAGATCCTCGCCTGGGTGGACGCGGGCGGCCCCGGTGTCGCCGAGCCCCCGGCCGGCCTGGCGCTCCAGTTCATCGATCCCCCCGGCCGGGACGCCGCCCGGCGGTAGCCGCCCCGGCACCTCCCCGGGGAGTCGGTGCCTCAGCGGGGCGCGGACGCGTCCCCGGCGGGGGCGTACCCCCGGCCCGGCCCCGGATCCGCCGCCTCGTCCAGGGCGAGCCGCTCCTCGCCCGCGTACACGTTCATGTGCGGCCCGCGCAGAAAGCCGACCAGGGTCATCCCGGTCTTGGCCGCCAGGTCCACGGCGAGCGAGGACGGTGCCGAGACGGCCGCCAGGAACGGGATGCCGGCCATCACCGCCTTCTGCGCCAGCTCGAACGAGGCCCGGCCGGAGACCAGCAGGACGGTCCGCCCCAGCGGCAGCCGCCCCTCCCGCAGGGCCCGGCCGACCAGTTTGTCCACCGCGTTGTGCCGGCCCACGTCCTCCCGTACGTCCAGCAGTTCGCCGTCCGGCGAGAACAGCGCCGCCGCGTGCAGCCCGCCGGTCCGGTCGAAGACCCGCTGCGCCGCGCGGAGCCGGTCCGGCAGCTCCGCCAGCAGCGCCGGCGCGACCCGGAAGTCCGGGGCCCCGGCGAGCGGGAAGCGGGTGGTGGTGCGCACCGCGTCCAGGCTCGCCTTGCCGCACAGCCCGCACGAGGAGGTGGTGTAGACGTTCCGCTCCAGCGTGATGTCCGGCACCGGGACGCCGGGCGCCAGCCGGACGTCCACCACGTTGTAGGTGTTGGAGCCGTCCTCGGCGGCGCCCGCGCAGTAGACGACGTTCCGTACGTCCTCGGCGGCGCCCAGCACGCCCTCGCTGACCAGGAAGCCCACCGCCAGCGCGAAGTCGTCCCCGGGGGTGCGCATGGTGATCGCCAGCGGCCTGCCGTCGAGCCGGATCTCCAGCGGCTCCTCCGCGACCAGGGTGTCCGGCCTGGCGGACACGGCCCCGTCCCGGATCCGGAGCACCCGGCGGCGTTCGGTGACCCGTCCCATGACTTCCGACCCCGCTTCTCCCGGTGCTGCGCCCGGAGTACCCGTACGAACCGACCGTCACATTGTCGCGCACCGGTCCCGCGCCCCGCCGCGTACCGTCCCCCTGGCCTCCTACCGCTCCCCCTCCCCGCCCCGGCCCCGTGTCCCGTCCGCCCATGAGGCGGTTTCTCCAAGCGGAGGCCAGGAATCCTGTCGGGTCACCTGCCTGGTTACCCGCCGGTCGCTGACGAGACTGGTGAGCTTCCGCACGACGAACGAAAAGCAAGGGGGTCCCTGGGCATGACGGGCACTCGTATCGCCGCGCTCGGGCACTACCAGCCCGCCAAGGTGCTCACCAACGCCGATCTGGAGGATCTCGTCGACACCAGCGACGAGTGGATCACCAGCCGGGTGGGCATCCGCACCCGCCACGTGGCGGGCCCGGACGAGCCGGTGGACGAGCTCGCCGCCCACGCGGGCGCCAAGGCGCTGGCCGCCGCCGGGCTGACCCCCGCCGACATCGACCTGGTGCTGGTCGCCACCTCCACCGCCATCGACCGTTCGCCCAACACCGCCGCCCGGGTCGCCGCCCGGCTCGCCATGGGCGCCCCGGCCACCATGGACCTCAATGTGGTCTGCGCGGGCTTCACCCACGCGCTGGCCACCGCCGACCACGCGGTGCGGGCCGGCGCCGCCCGCCGGGCCCTGGTGATCGGCGCCGACAAGATGACCGAGATCACCGACTGGACCGACCGCACCACCTGTGTCCTGGTCGGCGACGGCGCGGGCGCCGCCGTGGTGGAGGCGGCCCCCGAGGCGGCGATTGGCCCGGTGCTCTGGGGCTCCGTTCCCGAGATGGGCCACGCCGTCCGCATCGAGGGCACCCCGCCGAGGTTCGCCCAGGAGGGCCAGGCCGTCTACCGCTGGGCCACCACCCAGCTGCCGCCCATCGCCCGCGCCGTCTGCGAACGGGCCGGAGTGACCCCCGAGGAGCTGGGCGCGGTCGTGCTGCATCAGGCCAACCTGCGGATCATCGAGCCGGTCGCTCGCCGGATCGGTGCCGTCAACGCCGTGATCGCCCGCGACGTCGTGGACTCCGGCAACACCTCGGCCGCCTCCATCCCGATGGCCCTCGCCAAACTGGTCGAGCGCGGCGAGGTCCCCTCCGGCGCCCCCGCCCTGCTCTTCGGCTTCGGCGGCAACCTCTCCTACGCCGGCCAGGTCGTCCGCGTCCCCTGACCCGGCACCCCGCCACGGCGTCCGGCCCGGCACCCCGCCCCGGCGTCCCGGTGACGCTCCGTACCCCCGCCGGCACCCTCCGCCGCGCCACCCCGATTCCCCGCCGCCGACCCACCTGACCACGGCAAACGTGGTCGTGAGCCGCCTCCGACCCCTGGTAGAGTTGTCGATGTCGCCGCGGGGAACACCCCGGAGCGACAGACACCTTGTCCGGGTGGCGGAATGGCAGACGCGCTAGCTTGAGGTGCTAGTGCCCTTTATCGGGCGTGGGGGTTCAAGTCCCCCCTCGGACACCGGCGAAAGACCCCAGTCGATCTGGGGTCTTTCTGCTTTTCCGGAGAGGGGCCCAAGGGGCCGGGGCGGCCGCCCCGGGGATCATGGGGCGAGGAGTGAGTGCGAGCCGTGGAGGTGGCCGTGACGCGGGAGAGTGAGCCGTACGACGTGCTGGTCGTCGGGTCGGCCAATGCCGATCTGGTGATCGGGGTGGAGCGGCGGCCCGGGGCCGGGGAGACGGTGCTGGGGTCGGATCTCGCGACGCACCCGGGCGGGAAGGGGGCCAACCAGGCGGTCGCGGCGGCCCGGCTGGGGGCGCGCACGGGGCTGGTGGGCCGGGTCGGGGAGGACGCGCACGGGCGGCTGCTGCTGGACTCGCTGCGGGCGGCCGGGGTCGACACGGCCGGAGTGCTGGTGGGCGGGGCGCCGACCGGGGTCGCCGTCATCACGGTGGACCCCTCGGGTGACAACAGCATCGTCGTCTCGCCCGGCGCCAACGCGCGGCTGTCCCCCGGTGACATCGCCGCCGCCGGACCGCTGCTCGCCCGGGCACGGGTCGTCTCGACGCAGCTGGAGATCCCGCTCGACACGGTCGCCGCGCTGGTGGACGCCCTCCCGCCGGACGCGCGGCTGGTGCTGAACCCGTCGCCGCCCGCGCCGCTGCCGGACCGGGTGCTGGCCGCCTGCGATCCGCTGGTGGTCAATGAGCACGAGGCCCGGTTCATCCTCGGGGACGCGGCGGGCGGGACGCCGGAGGAGTGGGCGCGGGGGCTGCTGGGGCTCGGGCCGCGCTCGGTGGTGATCACGCTCGGCGCGGCGGGCGCGCTGGCGGCGGACGGCCGTACCGGGGAGCCGGTGCGGGTGGCGAGCCCGGCGGTGACGGCGGTGGACACCACCGGGGCCGGGGATGCCTTCACCGCCGCCCTCGCCTGGCGCCTGGGCCGGGGCGACGACCTCGCTGGCGCCACCGGCTTCGCCGTCCGGGTGGGCGCCGCCGCGGTCACCGCCCGGGGTGCCCAGGAGTCGTATCCGACGGCCGAGCGGGCCGTCGCGCTCTGAGGGACGCGTACGGGGACGGGGCCCGGGTCCGTGCGTACGGGGACGCGGAACCGGGCCCCGTCCGGGGCGGGGGGGCCGTTACCAGCGGCCTTCGACCTGGCGGCCGCCCGAGATGTTGCCGCCGGAGATCTCCGAGCCGCCGGCCGACTCCAGCTCGATGAAGCCGCCCTTGAACCACTCGGTCGCGCTGAAGCTGTTGCAGACGTCGCAGTAGCGGTGATCGCGGTCGTCCCGGCCGCCGCGGTGGTCGTTGTCGTTGCCATTGGCCATGGCGGACGGGGTGCCGAGAGCCATGGCGGCGACGACGAGGGCCGCGCCGGCGAGGGCCTTCTTGATCATCTGATCCTCCGAACTCGGGTTGACGCGCCGCCCGGTCCGTCCGGGCGCTGTCGGAGGAGGCGTTCCCGGGACGGCGGGGGCGCCGCGCGGGACCCGGCCAAGCCCACTCCATCGAGCGGAGCTGGCGGCCGGGCGGATCAGTTCGCCTGGCGCCGTACGCGTTCCTGATGCGGGGCGCCCGCGCCGGCGCTCGGGGTGAGGTTCTTCCGGCGGGCGCGCCGCCGCGCGCCGGGCGCGTGGGGGACGTGGCGGCCGGGGGCGTGCGCCGGGCCGGTCAGCCGAGGTGGGCGGCCAGTTCGGTGACGGCGGCGGGTCCGACCCGGCAGCAGCCGCCGATCAGCCGGGCGCCGGCCTCCCGCCAGCCGGTCACCGGGTCGGCGGAGAAGGTGGCGGGACCGCGCCAGCCTCGGGCCGTCGCGTCCCAGGTCTCCCCGCTGTTCGGGTACACCACGACCGGTTTGCCCGTCACCCGGGCGGCCGTCTCCACGGCGGGCCCGGCGTCCTCCGGGGCGCAGCAGTTCACCCCGACGGCGATGATCTCCGCCGACTCCGCCGCCACCGCGAACGCCTCCGTCAGCGGCTGCCCCGCCCGCGTGCGGTCGCCGGCCACGCTGTACGACAGCCAGGCCGGGACCCCGAGCCCGCGCACCGCCCGGACCAGGGCCCGGCCCTCGTCCGCGTCCGGCACGGTCTCCAGCGCCAGCACGTCGGGCCCGGCGGCGGCCAGCGCTTCGAGCCGGGGGCGGTGGAACCGTTCCAGCTCCCCGGCGCCCAGCCCGTACCGGCCCCGGTACTCCGAGCCGTCGGCCAGCATCGCCCCGTACGGCCCGGCGGAGGCGGCGACCCAGAGCGGCCGGGTGACACCGCTCGCCCGGGCCCGGCGGGCGGCCTCCCGGGCGAGTTCCACACTCCGGCCGAAGAGCGCGCCGGCCCGGTCGCGCGGCACGCCGTGCCGGACGAACCCCGCCAGGGTGGCCTGGTAGGAGGCGGTGGTCGCCACCTGTGCCCCGGCCAGGTAGTAGGCGAGGTGCGCCGCCACCAGCGCCTCCGGTTCCTCGGCCAGCAGCCGGGCCGACCAGAGGGCGCCGCTCAGATCCTGCCCCGCCGCCTGGAGCTGGTTGGAGAGCCCGCCGTCCAGGACGACGCCGGAGCCGGCGGCGAGCGCTTCCGGGAGGGAGGGGTGAGGGGCGGGGCGCGGGGTGGGAGTGCGGGGGGCCATGGGGCCGACGGTAGTCCGGGGCGGGCCGGACCGGGGTGGGGCCTATTCGGACACGGTGCCCGCGGGGCGAACGGTCTGTTCCGGTGCATTTGGCCCGCGCCCGGGGGAGGCGTGGCCCGGCTTCTCGCACCCGGCCCGGGCCCGGGTCGGCGGGGGCGGGCGCGTCCTGGTGCCGGGGCGGACGCGGGGGTGGCGCGGCGGCCGGTCAGCCGGACCGGGCGGCGGCCGGGGACGGGGCCGTGCGTTCCGCCGGGGCCGGTGCGCGGTCCGCGCTGAACAGTACGAACGGTGGGGGTGCTTCCGGTTGTCCGGCCCGGCCGGGGTGCGCGGCCGGGCCGGGCCGGACACCGGGGGCGCGATGCGGGGTGCGGCCGGAGGGGCGCCGGGCGGCGGCTCCTCGTGGCGGGGCGCCGGACGCCGTGCGCGCGGGCGGCGCCGGTAGTGTGCGCGGGGCGCGTGGGAGCGGCCGAAAGGCCACCTTGTCGCCGGGCGGACCGGAGCCCACGATTCCTATTACTCCACCTTGTCAGGCTCATGGCGGGCACCTCGCTCCGCGGTGCCGTCCGCCGTCCGTCCGACAACGCTGTCGGGCCCGTCCACCCAGCGGGCCCCGGATCCCCCCACGGAGGACGTAGTGAAGATCACGCGCATCGCCCGCCCCGGCGGACTCGCGAGAGGCGCCCGGCTGACCGCCGTCGCCGGGGCCCTCCTCGCCACCGCCGCGCTCGCGAGTCCCGGCGCCGCCGCCGCGCCCACCGCCGGCGTCCGGGCCACCACCGCGCAACTCGCCCAGGTGAGCGACGCCGTCCGGACCGCCGATGTGCCGGGCACCGCCTGGTACACCGACGCCGCCTCCGGGAAGCTCGTCGTCACCGCCGACTCCACGGTCACGGCCGCCGAACTCGGCCGGATCAAGGAGGCCGCCGGCAGCCGCGCCGGCGCCCTGGAGATCAAGCGCACCCCCGGTACCCTCCGCAAGCTCATCGCCGGCGGCCAGGCCATCTACACCGGCGGCGCCCGCTGCTCGCTCGGCTTCAACGTCCGCAGCGGCAGCACGTACTACGCCCTGACGGCCGGGCACTGCACCAACAGCGGCAGCACCTGGTACACCAACTCCAGCAACACCACGCTGCTCGGCAACCGCACCGGTTCCAGCTTCCCCAACAACGACTACGGCATCATCCGGCACGCCAATGCCTCGGCGGCGGACGGCCGGGTCTATCTCTACAACGGCAGCTACCAGGACATCACCTCGGCCGGGACCCCGAGCGTCGGGCAGACCGTCCAGCGCAGCGGCAGCACCACCGGCGTGCGCAGCGGGCGGGTCACCGCGCTCAACGCCACCGTCAACTACGGCGGCGGGGACGTGGTGTACGGCCTGATCCAGACCACCGTCTGCGCCGAGCCCGGCGACAGCGGCGGCTCCCTCTTCGCGGGCAGCACGGCGCTCGGACTCACCTCGGGCGGCAGCGGCAACTGCTCCTCCGGCGGTACGACCTTCTTCCAGCCGGTGACCGAGGCGCTCAGCGCCTACGGGGTGAGCGTCTTCTAGGCGGGCGGCTCCTCCGGGGCCGTTCGTTTCCTCTTCGCTCGCTCGCTGCCGTCCGGGCCGGCGGTCCGCCGTGTGCGGCCGCCGGCTCGCGGGGTTCAGCGGGGGAGGGGCGGGGTGGCGGAGAGCGCCGCGGCGAGCTGGGCGCGGGAGCGGACGTCGAGCTTCTGGTAGATCCGGGTCAGCCGGGCCTCGACCGTCTTCACGCTCAGATACAGCCGGGCCGCCGCCTCCTGGTTGCTGGCGCCCTCCCCGACCAGCCGGGCCAGATGCAGTTCGGCCTCGGTGAGCCGGGCGAGGGCGTCGCCGGGCGCCGGGGCCGGGACGGAGCCGGCCGGGTTCTCGGCGGTCAGGGCCAGCCAGGGCACGGCACCGGCCCGTTCCAGGAGCGCGGCCGCCGTCTGGAGCGCCTGGTGAGCGGCCGACCGCCGGCGGCGGCGGCGCTCCACCCGGGCCAGCGCGATCAGGCAGCGGCCCTGTTCCAGCACCAGGCCGTGCCCGCCGAAACGGTCCGCCGTCTCCGCGAGCAGCGCGGCCGCCTCGTCGGCCTTGCCGCCCGCCGCCAGGCAGAGCGCGTACACCCGGTCGGCGCCCAGCAGCACCGTCGTACGCCCCAATCGCTCGGCGACCGGGCCCAGATCGGCCAGCAGCGCCCGGGCCTCGTCCACCGCGTCCGCCCCGGCCAAAGCCTCGGCCAGCTCCTCGTGCCAGCGGAGCATCGAGGGATCGACCACGCTCTGGGCGGCCTCGTTGTCGCGGGTCCGGCGCAGTGACTCCAGGGCCCCGGTCACATCGCCGGTGATCAGCTGCACCCGCCCCAGCGCGTAGAGGCTGCGGGAGAGGAAGACATGGTCGCCCTCCTCCTCCGAGGCGCGGACGCTGCGCCGGGCATAGCCGGCCGCCCGGGCGAAGCTGCCGCCCGCCGTCTCGGCCAGCGCCAGGGTGTACCAGGCGGGCCCCGGTGAGAGCCCCGCCTCCAGGGTGAGCGCCAGCGACCGGTGGGCATGGGCCAGGGCGGCCGCGCACTGCCCGAGCCGGGCCTCCACGGCGGCGAGCGTGTGCAACAGCTCGATGGCGTCCTCCACCGGTCCGCGCCGCTCCACCAGCGGCAGCAGGGCGTGCGCCTGGGACCTGGCCTCGGTGAGCCGGTCGTCGAAGAGGGCGTGCCGGATGGTCAGGATCTGGGCCGAGTTGCGCACCCCCAGCGGCCGGCCGGCCATCTCCAGCTCCCGGGCCTCGGCCAGGGTCCGCTCGGCCTCCGGCGAGCCCAGCGCCCGGTCGATCCGGGCCTGCTGGGTGAGCGCGGCGGCGGCGGTGTGCCGGTCGTCCACCGAGCGGGCCAGGGCGGCGGCGGTGACGGCGGCGGCCCTGGCCCGTACCGGGTCACCGTCGGCCAGCATGTGCTTGAAGATGAGCCGGAGCAGCACCCCGGCGCGCAGCCCCGGATCGTCCGCCGAGTCCTCGGTGGCGTGCACGAACAGCTCGTCCAGATCGGTGAGCCCCTGGCCCGCCGTGTCCAGCACCGCCAGCCGCACCCGGACCCGGTCGGCGGGCGCCGCCTCCCGGGCCAGCAGTTCGCCGGCGGCCCGCAGCGCGAGGTCGGCGCGGGCGGCTCTGGCCGCCTCCTCGGCGGCGTCCACCAGCCGGGCCAGCCGCCTGGGGGCCTGCCCGGCCGGGGTGGTCTCGGCCGCGAGCAGGGCCAGTTCGGCGGCGAGCGCGCTGTTGCCGCGCCGCCGGGCGGTGTCGGCCGCCTCCGCCACCCGCGCGGCCAGCTCGCCGTCCGGTACGTCGGTGGCGAGCGCCCGGTGGCGGACCGCCTCCACCGGGTCGTCCACCACCCCGGCGAGCGCGGCGTGGCCCCGGCCGCGGTCGGCCCAGCTGGTGTCGTGGACCAGCGTGGACGGCAGCAGTCCGGCCGTGAAGGCGACCGTGCCGTCCTCGGTGAGCGAGACGAGCCCGGCCCGCTCGGCCGCCGCCAGCTCGGCCTCGGCCAGCGGCCGCCCGGCCCGGCGGATCAGGGTGGCGGTCGGGCGCAGCGCCAGGGCGGCGAGCAGCAGGGTGGACCGTACGGCGGGTGAGGCGACGGCCAGCATCCGGCGGGCCACGTCCCTCGCCCGGCCGGAGAGCGGCAGCGCGTCGGCGTGGTGCACGGGGGTCCGGGAGTCGGCCAGCGACCGGCCGACCGCCAGGGCGAGCCGGGCGTTGCCGCCGCTCGCCCGGTGGATGCGGCCGGCCATCCGGGACGGCAGCCGGTGGTGCACCAGCAGCTCGGCGATCTCGTCGGCCTGGAGCGGCGGCACCAGGAGCACATCGGCCTCCGACGCCACCCAGAGGGTGAGCGGGGCCCCGGCGGCGCCGTACGGCGGGATCTCGGCCGGGGTGGCCCCAGGACCGTCGGCCGGGCCAGGGACGCGCGGGGGGTTCGGGGGCCCCGCGGTGGCCGGGGGCCCCTCCGGGCAGGCGGCGGCCCCGGGGCGCCCGGAGGCTCCCGGGTACTCCGGCGGGTCCGGGTGCTGCCGCGGCTCGGGCGCCGCGTTCTCGGGGCCGTACGGTGCCGGGGTCTCCACCGCCACGACCCGTAGCGCGGGCGGGGCCAGGTGCAGCGCGAAGCGCAGCAGGTCGGCGCTGACCGGGTCGATCCGCTGGGCGTCGTCGACCACCAGCAGCACCGGCCCGCGCTCGGCCAGGGTGCGAAGGACGCGGGCGACGCCGAGCCGCAGGGCCACCGGGTCCCAGCCGTCCGCCGGAGCGGCGGCCTCCCGGCAGAGCACCGCCACGGCCGCCCGCTGGGGCCCCGGCAGTCCCGCCAGCGCCCCGGGTGGCACCGAGGCGACCAGTGCCGCGGCGGCGGCGCCGGTCATCTCCCGGTCGGCGGGCTGCGGAGCCAGCCGCAGCACCGTCTCGCCGCGTGAGACGGCCCGGTCGGCCAGCGCTCCGGCCACCTCGGTCTTGCCCACTCCGGGCGCCCCGGTGAGCAGCGCCCGGCCCCGGTTGCGGAGGACGGTTTCCAGCCGCTGGAGCAGCTCCGAACGGCCGATCGGAGCGGGCCGCGCGGCGGACTCGCCGGCCGGGGACCGCGTGGCTCGGTACGGCGCCGACCTCATCCGCCACCCCCTCCGGCCCCTGGCGTCGGCGCCGGTCCGCGCCTCGCCGAAATGTGTGCTCGCCAGCAGAGGATACGAACTCGGCCACCGGAGTCCAGGTGTGCTGTCCGGAATGTGGGACGCGGGGCCGGTGGGGGCGAGGGAGCCGGGGCCCCGGGGCGGGGCGGGAACGCCGGAGGGGCGTACCGGTGGGCGGGGTGCCGCCGGTACGCCCCTCGGAGAAGCGGGCCGGGTTCCCGGGGTGGGGAAGGACTCCGGGAACCCGGCCGGGGCCGGGACCTGACCGGGGCCGGGGCCGGGAACGAGGCTCGGAACCGGGGCCGGGGCCGGGGGCGCGGCTCGGAAGGCTCAGAGGACTCAGAGGACTCAGAGGACTCAGAGGACTCAGAGGACTCAGAGGGTCCAGAGGGCCCAGAGGGCTCAGAAGGTGAGGCCCCAGGAGTCGAGGTAGCCGGTGTCGCCGGCGGCCACGTCCTGGACGCGGAGCTTCCAGGTGCCGTTCGCCGCCTCGGACGAGGCGTTCACGGAGTAGGACGCGAGCACGTTGTCGGCCGAGTCGCCGGAGGCGGAGTTCTTCAGCCGGTAGGCGGTGCCGTCCGGTGCCACCAGGTCCAGGACCAGGTCACCCCGGTAGCTGTGCTTGATGTCCACGTCCACCTTGAGCGCCGCCGGAGCGTTGCCGCTGATCCCGCTGACGGTGATCGGCGAGGTCACGGTGGCGTTGTCGGCGATGGTCACGTCCGCCGTGTTGCTGAAGGCGGTACCCGGGTTCGGGGTACCGCCGCCGGTCACGGCGGCCACCGTCTTCGCCGCGTCCGCGATACCGGTGCCGCAGCCGCCGGAGCAGACGCCGGGCAGCGGCCGGGCGTTCTCCTTGATGGCCGACTCGATCTGGGCCGGGGTGAGGGAGTTCTTCGCGGACTTGAGCAGTGCCGCCAGGCCCGCGATGTGCGGGGCGGCCATCGAAGTGCCCTGGTACGGCTTGTAGTTCTCGGCCGCCTGGGTGGTGGCGCCCGAGTTCAGTGTGGAGAGAATGCCGTTCTGCGGGGTGGTGACCGTGCCGGGGGTGTCGGTGGCGCGCCGGGTCTCGCCGCCGGGGGCCGCCACGTCCACGATGGAGCCGAAGTTGGAGTAGAACGAGCGGGCGCCGTCCCGGTTGGTGGACGCCACGGTGACCACGTTCGGGCAGTTGGCGGGCGAGAAGCCCGAGGCGTCGGCGTTGCTGTTGCCCGCCGCCACGACGACGGTGGTGCCGCGCGACACGGCTCCGTCGATGGCTGAGCGGTAGACGCTCGGGCAGGACGAACTGGGGCCGCCGAGGCTGAGGTTGATGACCCGGGCCGGGGTCGGGTTGGCCGCCAGGCCGGGCACCGAGCCGC
Organism: Streptomyces pyxinae; assembly: GCF_024756275.1. GTDB lineage: Bacteria > Actinomycetota > Actinomycetes > Streptomycetales > Streptomycetaceae > Streptomyces > Streptomyces pyxinae. The sequence continues at coordinate 24,005 of NZ_JANUGQ010000018.1, forward strand.
CGGACGCCCAGGTGATGGCGTCCGCGATGTCCGAGGAGGCGCCACCGCACTTGCCGAGCACCCGGACCGGCTGCACCTTCGCCCCGTACGCGATGCCCGCGACGCCCTTGGCGTTCCGGGTGACCGCGGCGATGGTGCCCGCCACATGGGTGCCGTGCCAGGAGGAGCCGGACGCCTTGGAGTCGGTGCCGCACTCGCCGTCGGTGGCCGTCCAGTCGCCCTCGTCCTTGGGGTCGTTGTCCCGGCCGCCGCCGTCGCGCGAGGTGGCGGAGCTGGAGATGAAGTCGTAGCCGGGGACGATGTTTCCGGCCAGGTCCGAGTGGGCCGCGTACCCGGTGTCGATCACCGCCACCGTGACGCCGCTGCCGGTGGTCTTGTCCCAGGCCGCCGGTACGTTCATGCCGCCGGTGGGCTCGAAGAGGTCCCACTGCTTGGCGTACTCGGTGTCGTCGGGGGTGACGGCGAGCGGGTAGGCGCGGATGTCGGGCTCCACCGACGCGACGGCCGGGTCGGCCCGGAAGGCGCTCATGACCTCGCCGAGGGACCGCTGATCGGTGGTGGCCGGGCCGAGGTCGACCAGCGCGCCGCCGCCGGCCAGCCGGCGCTCGAAGGTGAGCTTCTCGCCGGTCTCGGCGGCCTTCTCGGTGGCGTCACCGCGGGCCGCGTCGTTCGATGTGGCCTCTGCGGTACGGGACTTGTAGGTCACGATGACCTTGTCGACGGGCGCCCCGGCGGGGGTGGCGATGGCGGCCGGGGCCGCCGGGTGGGGCGTGGCGGTGGCGGTGGCGGCCGGGGCCGCCGGGCGGGGCTGGGGGGTGGCCTCCGCGGCGAGGGCCACCGAGGAGGTGGCGGCGACGCCGACGATCGTGGCACTGGCGGCCACGACGGATATGAGTCTCCGTCTGGAACCGATCAAGGTGTTCCCTTTCCGGGGCAGCTCCGGCGACTCCCGGAGCGGCGACACGGCGCACGGACGCCGAGGTGGAGCGCGGAGCGCGGCAGGCGGGGCGCGGGACCGCGGAGCAGCCGTGGGGGTGGCACTCCGATGTCCCCGGGCCGGGTATGCCCGTGCGCGCCGCCGCCGGCCCGCGGACGGCTCCTCGCGGAGCCGCCCCCGGCGGGCCTCGTGCGCGGTGCGCCTGTCTGGCAGTGGATGGCCAGAAAACGGGATCCGCCGGTGCGCCAGACAGTAGGGAAACCTTGGATGACGCCGATACGGGGAAAACCCTTGTCCCCTCCCCGCGCTGCCCCTGGGGACGAGGCGGGGGTGCGGTGGGTGGTGCGGGTGCGCGGTGCTGTGGGGCGCGCGGTGGGTGGTGCGGTGCGGTTCCGTACGCGGTGCGCGCCTGTGCGCGGTGGGGGTGCGGTGGTGCCTGTCCGTGCGCGGTGCGCTGCCGTGGTGCGGTGCGCGCTGGTGGAGGTGCCGCCGTGGTGCGGCACGGGGCCGTGCGCTGCCGCGCTGTTGTGGGGTGGGTGGTGCGGTGCGCCTGGTGGGTGGGGCGTCGCGGGTCTGTGCGCGGTGCGGGTGGTGTGCCGCCGGTGGGATGGGGGCGTGGCCCCTCCGGGCTCACCTCCTCGGAGCCGGCGGAACAACCGTTACGGGGGTGAGTGGGCCGGGTATGACCACCGTCTCCTGCGGGGGCGACCCTGGGCGCCCCCACCCCGGGCCGTCACTCCCGTGTCCGTGCGTGTCCGTGCGTGGGTGACTGGGCCTCTGGGGGCCCGCCCGGGGCTGTCACCCCGTGTCCGTGGGTGGGTGGCCGGGCATCTTCGGCCGGTGCCGTCCCACACGCGTGGGCGGGGCCGTCCTGCGGGCGCGCCGGGTCAGAGGCGGGAGCGGATGTCGCCGGGGAGGGACCAGTCCGGGGTGCTGCCGGTGAGCTGGCAGACCAGGAGGTACAGGGGGATGGGCGGGGTGTACGGGGAGGTGCTGTCCGGTCGGTGGATGAGCCGGGGCCGGCGGTTGGGGATGCGGCCGGCGGGGGCGTAGCAGGAGGGGAGCGGCCAGCGGAGGTCGGCGTCGGAGCCGGCCGGTACGATCCACCACCACCATTCGGGGTCGGCGAAGACCAGCCCGTTGCCCGGGAGCCGGGACATCAGCCGGAAGCCGTAGCGGGCGGGCAGCCCCACCGCGTCGTGACCGAGGGTCGCGGGGAGTGACGGGGGCGGCGTCAGCCGCAGCTCGCCCCGGGCCGTGGCCCACTCCCGGCGGAGGTGGCGGGAGGGGGAGCGACGGTCGCGCCGGGCCTTGGCGGCCAGCAGCGCGGTCACCGGGCTCAGCACGGTCCGGCCGTGTCGTGCGGCAGCTCGGCCCAGACCACCCGGCCGGCCCCGTGCCGCGCCTCGTGGGCGCCCCAGGCGCTGCTCACCGCGTCCACCAGCATCAGTCCCCGGCCCCCCTCCTCGGGGCAGCTCCTGCTCAGCCGCGGTCCCGAGGCGGGACAGCCCTCGTCCTGCACGGCGACCCGCAGCCGCTCGCCGCCGTCCCGCAGCTCGCAGACCACCCGGCCGCTCATGGTGTGCACCACGGCGTTGGTGAAGAGCTCGGAGACGACCAGGGTCACCGCGTCGCAGATCTCGGCGGCTATCTCCCAGAGGAGAAGGCGCTCCTCCACCAGATGGCGCGCTCTGGCCACCGCCTCGGCGTGGGCGGGCAGCTCGAAGGCGAAACGCCGGACATCGGCGGTCTGCGGTCGCGGAGCGGTGGGCCGGGGGGTGAGGGCATTGCCAGGGACCACGACCGATTTCCTAACGTGGGGAGCGGCGCCGGCTCGCCTCTCCCGTGGCGCGCGGCAGCCTCGTGAACTGGTTCTCAACGCGGTTCACCGGAACACTTTCCTCCCGTCCCGGACACTTGGCAAGTGCCACTCTGGAAAATGCAGAGTGCGCTGTCCGGAACGGTGATCGCATGGCACACTCATCGAAAACAGCGCGTGGGGAGGTCTCAAGTGAGCGAGCCGCGGTCCGCCCCCACCGTGGGTCAGGTCGTACTCGGCAAGCGACTGCAGGATCTGCGGGAGCGAGCGGGCCTGAAGCGGGAGCAGGCCGCGAAGGTGCTCCGGGTCGCCCCGGCGACGATCCGCCGGATGGAGACCGCCGAGGTCGCGCTGAAGATCCCGTACGTACAGCTCCTGCTGCAGGCGTACGGCGTGCCCGCCGGTGAGGCCGAGGGCTTCGTACAGCTGGCCGAGGACGCCAACCGGCCCGGCTGGTGGCAGCGGTTCCACGACGTGCTGCCCGGCTGGTTCAGCATGTACGTGAGCCTGGAGGGCGCCGCCAGCGTCATCCGGGCGTACGAGCCGCAGTTCGTGCCGGGGCTGCTCCAGACCGAGGAGTACGCCCGGGCCATCCTGCGTGGTGGGGCCGTCGGCCAGATCGGCCATGAGGACATCGAGCGCCATGTGGCGCTGCGCATGCGGAGACAGGAGCTGCTCGCCAGGACCGACGCGCCCAGATTCTGGGTGATCATGGATGAGACGGTGCTGCGCCGGCCGGTGGGCGGCGGGCCGGAGATCATGCGCGGGCAGCTCGACCGGCTCATCGAGGAGGCGGAGCGGCCGCACATCACCCTCCAGCTCGCCGAGTTCTCCTCGGGGCACCACCCCGGCACGTACGGCCCGTTCGTGCTCTTCCGATTCGCCGTGCCGGAGCTTCCGGACATGGTCTACAGCGAGTACCTGACCGGCGCGGTCTATCTCGACGCGCGCCCCGAGGTGGCCGTCCACCTGGAGGTCATGGACCGCATGGCGGCGCAGGCCGCCACCGCGCAACGTACCAAGGAGATCCTCCGGGAACTCCGCAAGGAGCTGTGAATGGACCCCATATACAACGGCATGCCCGCCGCCGAACTCGGCGCCGACGGATGGCACAAGCCGTGGAGCGGTGGGAACGGGGGCAACTGCGTCGAGGCCATGAGACTGGCCGACGGGCGGATCGCCGTCCGGCAGTCCGCCGATCCGGACGGGCCCGCGCTCATCTACACCCATGGCGAGATCGCCGCGTTCATCCAGGGGGCCAAGTCGGGGAAGGCCGATTTCCTGGTGAGCTGACGGGCGGTACGGAGGAACGGGCCGGATCCGGGGCGCCGCGCGGGTCCGGCCCGGTGCTGTGCGCGGGCGGCTTCGCGGCCGCCCGTACGGGGTGTCCCCGAACAGGGGCGGGTCCGCCGGAAGTCCTCGCGCCGCCGGGCCGCCGGGCCGTATTCTCCGTCCGACCCGTCCCCGTCCTGCCGACCACAGGAGCCGCCCGATGACCCTCTCCGAATCGTCCCCCGTGCGGATCGACACCAGCAAGCCGCACCCGGCCCGGATGTACGACTGGTTCCTGGGCGGCAAGGACAACTATCCGGTGGACGAGGAGATGGCCCGGCAGCTGCTCACGCTGGACGCGCGGGGGCGGGACATGGCCCGGGTCAACCGGGCGTTCATGCACCGCGCCACCCGCTGGGTGGGGGCGGCGGGGGTCCACCAGTACCTGGACATCGGCACCGGCATCCCGACCGAGCCCAATCTCCACCAGATCGCCCAGCAGGTGACTCCGTACGCCCGGATCGTCTACTGCGACAACGACCCGATCGTGCTCGCCCACGCCGAGGCGCTGTTGCGGTCCACGCCGGAGGGCGCCACCTCGTACATCCAGGCCGACGCCCGGGATCCCGAGGCGATCCTCGAACAGGCGAGCACCATACTGGACTTCGGCCGGCCGGTGGCGCTCTCGCTGCTGGCCCTGCTGCACTTCCTGGACGACGAGGAGGGGGCGTACGAACTGGTGCGCAAGCTCATCGAGCCGCTGGCGCCGGGGAGTTACCTGGTGCTGTCGCAGGTCACCGGCGACTTCGACCCGGAGGGCGCGGCCAGGGCCCAGGCGATGTACCAGGAGCGCGGGCTGACCCTGCGGCTGCGCGGCCGGGCGGAGTTCGCGCGGTTCTTCGAGGGGCTCGAACTGGTGGAGCCCGGGGTGAGCCTGACCGCCGAGTGGCACCCCGAGCTGGGCGAGCCGGTCCCGGTCGGCGGCGACGCCCCGATCCCCGGGTACGCGGCGGTGGCCCGCAAGCCCTGAGCGGGGCCGGGGAGTTCCGGCCCCGCCTTCCGGTATCCGGTCAGGGAGTCTTCGGCGGGACCAGGGTCACCAGGAAGCTCCGGGCCGGGCCGGTGTTGCCGGCCGGGTCGACGGTGCGGTACTCGATCCGGTGGGTGCCGTACTCCGGAGCGGCGTCGTCCCAGGGCACCACGCGCGGGGTGCCCAGCTTGCCGTAGACCAGGCCGTCCACCTCGGTCCCGCCGGGGGTGAAGCGGAACGGCGCGTCGGCGTCGGTGGGCCAGCCGTAGTACGTGTACCAGCCGTCGCCGTCCACCCGGAACTGCCGTACCACCGGACCGGCTTGGTCGTCCCGGGCGGTGAGGCCCAGGGTGAACGGGCCGTCGTAGACGTACTCCACGGGCCGCCCGGGGCGGTGCACCGTGCGCAGTGGCTTCGAGACCCGGTACGCCGCCCGGGCCGGGGTGGCGTCCACCGTCCAGCGCAGCTCCCGGCCGGTGCCGGCGATCCGGGCGGTCAGGGTGTGGGTGCCGGGACGCAGCCGCAGCGCGGCCAGGTCGAGGTCCCGGTCGTTGCCGGTAGTGGCCGGCGCGCGGCCGTCCAGCCGCCAGTGGACGGCGAGCCGGCGGTCGGCCGGGTGCGTGGTGTCGGCGTACACCGTGGCCCGGGCGCCCACCGGGGTACCGGTGTCGGTGTGTCCGGTGAACGCGGCGGCCACCGGCTCCCGGGGGGTGGTCGCACGGGTGTCCACGGTCCAGGTGACGGTGCGGGTCAGCGCGGCGGAGCGGCGGACCGCCGGGTCGCGGACGAACGGCGTGGGATCGGTGACCGTGGCGGTGAGGGTGTGGGTGCCGGGGGACGGCCGCAGCCCGCGCAGGTCCACGGTGCGGGAGCCATGGGTGGGCAGTTTCCGGCCGTCCAGCCGCCAGACCACGTCCAGCGCGCCGCCCACCGGGTGCAGGGTCTCCACCCAGACGGTGCGGTCCGTCCCGATCGGCGCGGTGTTCGGGGTGTGGCCCTGCACCAGGTTCACCTTGGCCGAGACGGCCCGCACCATCACCTCGCGCTCCACCTGGTCGAAGGCGTAGCCGAGGGTCTTCATCATCGAGTGCCGGCTCGGCCGCCAGACGCCCCGGGTGCTGTAGAGCCCGCCCTCGTACCGGCCGACGGTGCCGCCGGACTCGCTCGGCTCGTCCAGCCACCGCCACCACTTGGCCCGCTGCTCGCGCATCTGCCGTTCGGTCAGCAGGGTGTGGTGGACGGAGCCGGGCTCGCCGTCCTGGTAGGTGCCGCCGGGGACGCCCCGGGCGTAGTAGTCGTACTCGTCCTGGAGGCCGCCCAGCGAGTGGCCCAGCTCGTGCGGGGTGATCAGCGCGGAGAGGGCGTTGCCGCCGGAGGCGGTGGCATGGGTGCCGCCCGCGCCGCCGTAGGTGTCACTGTGGGCGAGGGCGACGATCTGCCGGTTGGCGGCGCTCGTCCCGGGCACCAGATCGGCCAGCGCGTCGGCCGCCCGGGTGTTCACGGTGAGCAGCCGCTGCACACTGCCCGGGTCGCAGTCGCCCCAGAACGCCATCCCCAGCGGGGTGTTCCGGCGCGGCGCGTCAAGGCCGGGGTCGCAGTCCACCCCGGACTCGGGGGACGGGGTCTCGACGGCCCAGACATTGATGTAGGAGCGGTACGAGGCGAACGGCTCGACGCTCCAGAGCACATTGAGGTGCTCGGCCACATCGGCCCGGAACCGGGGAAGTTCGGCGGCGGTGTAGCCGTCGCCCAGCAGGACGAGATTGAAGCGCTTGTCGGCGGGGCCGGTGGTCTGTACGGGCACCACCGTGCCGGCCGGCGCGGCGGCGGCGCCGTCCCGGGCGCCCTCCCGGGCGGCGGCGGGGCCGGCGGCCAGCAGCCCGGTGGCGAGCAGGAGGGCCGCCGAGAGCAGGGCCCCGGCCCTGCGGCGGGCGGTGGCCCCGGCGACCCGGCGCGGGCGGGTGCCCGCGGGGCGGACGGGTGGTCGGGTGCGGTCGAGAGCGGTCATGGAGCCGGAGCGTACGGTCGCCGCGGGGCCGCCGTAAACCGTGCGGTGAGCCGTTCCGTACGCCTCCGCCGGCGCGTCAGTGCCGGGCCAGGTAGGCGAGTTGGGGGTGGGCCGCCACATAGCCGTCGAGCAGCCGGCGGGCCACCGACACGGAGTCCACCAGCGGGTGGAGGGCGAAGGCCCGTACGGCGGCGGACCGGGAACCGGCGTCGGCCGCGGCCATGATCTCCCGCTCCACGGCCTTCACCGAGGTCACCAGACCCACCGCGTGGGCCGGCAGCGGCGCGGTGGGCAGCGGCCGGGCGCCGGCGGCGTCCACCCGGCAGACCACCTCCACCACCGCGTCCGCGTCCAGCACCGGCAGGGTCGTACCGTTGCGGACGTTGAGGATCAACTCGGCGGGCTCGTCCCGGGAGATGGCCCGCATCAGCGCCAGTGCCACCCCCTCGTACCCGCCGGGCTCCAGGTCCTCACCGGCCCGGCCGCCGGCCCCGGCCGCCGCCCGGTTGGCCGCCATGTAGGTGGCCTCCCGGTCGGCCAGGGTCCGGTGCCAGGCGTCCAGCGCCCCGGTGCCCGGCCGGCCGGCGGTGGCGTAGAACCCGGCCTGCTGGTCCCGGAGACAGGCGCCCCGGGTCCGCCCGGCCGACCGGTAGGCGCCGACCGTCTCGCGGTTGAAGTAGTAGTAGTGCAGATACTCGTTGGGCACCGCGCCCAGCGACCGCAGCCAGTCGGCGCCGAACAGCTCGCCCTCCTCGAAGGAGCCCAGCGCCCGTTCGTCCGCCAGCAGCCGGGGGAGCTCGTCCCGGCCGGCCACCCGCAGCCCGCGCAGCCAGCCCAGGTGGTTCAGCCCCACGTAGTCGGGCGACGCCGCCGCCGGGTCCACCCCCAGCGCCCGGGCCACCCGCCGGGCTAGACCCACCGGCGAGTCGCAGATGCCGGTGACCCGGCCGCCCAGCACCCGGGCCATCGCCTCGGTCACCAGACCGGCCGGATTCGTGAAGTTGATGACATGGGCCGCCGGGGCCAGCTCCGCGATCCGGTGCGCCAGCGCCATGGCCACCGGAACCGTGCGCAGCCCGTACGCGATGCCGCCCGCGCCCACCGTCTCCTGCCCGAGCACCCCGAGATCCAGCGCCACCCGCTCGTCGGCCGCCCGGCCCGCGAGCCCGCCCACCCGGATCGCCGAGAACACGAAGTCGGCGCCGCGCAGCGCCTCGTCCAGCAGGGTCGTCGCGGTCACCGCCGGCGCGTCCGGGACCCCCGCCGCCTGCTCGGCCAGCACCGCGCCGATCGCCGCCAGCCGGCCGGCGTCCACATCGTGCAGCACCACCTCGGTGACCCGGCCCGGCGCCCGGTCGTTCAGCAGCGCCCGGTGGACCAGCGGCACCCGGAACCCGCCGCCGCCCAGAATCGTCAGCCTCATGCGCGCCACGCTACCGGGGCCGGGCCGGGCAGCCGGAACGGCCCCGCGCGCCGGACGTGCCGAAACGACCCCGGAGCACCGGGCCGGGGCCCGCATGCGCCGGCCCATGGCGCGGACAAGGGCCGGCGGGCCGGACGGCACCCGAGGGCACCGGACCGGAACGGCCCCGGGCGCGGGCACGGACCGGCGCCCGGACCGGATCCGAGGCACCGGCCGTACCGGCCCCGGGCGCGGGCATGCACCGGCGGCCCGGACCGGACCCGAGGGCCCCGGCCCGGGCCCCGGCGGCTCAGGGCTGCGGGCCCACCACCCGGTCGCCGTCCCGTACCAGGATGGCCAGGGCCGGGCAGACCTCGGCGGCCTCCAGCGCGCTCTCGTCCGGGTCGATCTCCCGCCGCACCGGCTCGGCCCGGTAGTCCTTGAGCCGGTAGAGGTGCGGCGCTATGCCGACGCAGATACCCGAGCCCATGCACTGGTGCCGGTCGACCTCAGTGGTCCACGACATCGCGGTCACCACCCGACCGGCATGACCCGGGGGCCGCGTACCAGCATCTGGTTCTTCCAGGCCACATCGCCCGCCAGCCGCAGGCCGGGGAAGCGGGCGAGGAGCGCGGCCAGCGCCTCCTGGAGCTCCAGCCGGGCCAGCGGCGCGCCCAGACAGTGGTGCACCCCGTGGCCGAAGCCCAGATGCTGCACCCCGGTCCGGGTCACGTCCAGCCGGCCGGGCGCGGTGAACCGCAGGGCGTCCCGGTTGGCCGCGCCCACCGCCACCAGCACCGGCTCGCCCGCGCGTACCAGGGTGCCGCCGACCTCCACGTCCTCGGTCGCGTACCGGGGGAAGGCGGCCCCGCTGCCGAGCGGCACGAACCGCATCAGCTCCTCGACCGCGCCCCGGATCAGTTCCGGCCGCTCCCGCAGCAGCTTCCACTGGTCCGGGTGGTCCAGCAGGGCGTGCACGAAGTTGGGGATCTGGCTGGCCGTCGTCTCGTGGCCGGCGACGAGGATGCCCACACAGAGGTCGATCAGTTCGAGCTCGGAGAGCCGGTCACCGGTGTCCCGGGCCTCGATCAGTCCGGTCATCAGGTCCGGGCGCGGGCTGCGGCGGTGCTCCTCGATCAACCCCGCCATGTAGGCCCGCAGTTCCTCCTGGTTCCGGGCGAACTCCTCGGGGGTGAGCGAACTGGTGGAGAGGGCCGCGTCGCTCCACTCCCGGAATCTCGGCCGGTCCTCCTCGGGCACCCCGAGCATCCGGCAGATGACCGCCACCGGGATCGGCAGGGCGTACCGGTCCACCAGGTCGGCCGGCGGCCCCGCCGCCTCCAGCTCGTCCAGCAGCCCGTGCGCCAGCTCCCGCACCGCCGGCCGCAGTTTTTCCACCCGGTGGACGGTGAACGCCCGGGCCACCAGGGTGCGCAGCCGGGTGTGCCCGGGCGGGTCCATGCCCAGGATGCCGCTGTCCCGCCGCTCCTCGGACTGCCGGGGCTCGTCGTGCCGCTGCCCCTCCGCGCGGCTGAACCGCCGGTCGCCCAGGACCAGTCGGGCGTCCTCGTACCGGGTGGCGAGCCAGGCGGGCTCGCCGTACGTCATCCGGACGCGTAACAGCCCCGGCCGGTCCAGTGCCGCCGTGTACGCCTCCGCCAGGTCGAGCCCGGCGGGTTCGTTGAACGGGTACGGCACCGGGGACTGCTCCGCCGCGGTCTCCGCTGTGGTCGACATCGCTCGGCCTCCCTTGTGTAAGCAGCTGCTTACGAACCTAGAGTTGGCCGCACGGCCGGTCAACGGGGCGTCCGGGAAGCCCGGTTGCCGAGGGCCGGGAATGGCCGGAAGCCGTCGTGGAGCAGGGGTACGGGACGTGGTGGAGGTGCGCGGGTGACGTCGGGAGGGCCCGGAGCGGCGGGTGCGGCGGTGGTGCCGGAGGCCCCGGATCCGGAGGCCCGGACGGTTCCGGCGGGTGGGGAGCCGGGGCCCCGGGACCCCGTGCGGGGCATCGGTCCCGGTGAACGGCGGCGGCCGGAAGCACCCGGCGGCGGACCGGAGCGGGACCCGGACGCCCCCCGGCAGAACGGAGCGGCCTCGACCCGGGAGCGGCTGCTCGCCGCGGCCTCCGGGCTCTTCGCGGAGCGCGGCTACGAGCGCGCCACGGTACGGGAGATCGCCGCCCGCGCCGAGGTCAACCAGGCGCTGCTCTTCCGCTACTTCGGGTCCAAGCAGGGGCTGTTCGGCGAGGTGGTGGCGCGCGACGGACAGGAGCAGCTGCGCGGCACCCCGCCGGAAGACCTGGTCGATGTGGTGCTGCGGGCCATGCTCCAGTCACCGGCGGAGGGCGAGGCGGACGCCGGACGGTCGCTGGAGACCCTGCTGCGGTCGATCGGCGGCGGTGAGGTGCCGGCCGCCGTGACGGAGCTGGGCGACGACTACGCCCGGGTCTTCGCCTCGCTCTCCGGGTCCGAGGACCGTGCCCTCCGCGCCGATCTGGCCCTCTCCTGGCTGCTGGGCATCGGTCTGCTGCGGGTGGTCGTCGGCCGCCGGGCGCTGGCCGACGCCGATCCGGACCGGGTGTGCCACCTGGTCACCGGCGCGCTGCGGCAACTGCTCAGCGGCGGCGACGGCAGCGGTGACCACGACCGCGGTAACCCCGGCGGCGGTGCCGACCACGAACGCGACGGTGGTGACGCCCGTGACGGTGACGGTGGCGGCGGTGACCACGACCGCGACGGTGACGGTGACGGTGACGGTGGTGACGGTCGTGACGGCGGCGGCGGGCGATGCGGGCGGGGCGGGGCGTGAAGCCGGCGGCCCGGGCACGACCGGGCACAATGGGGGCATGTCCCGACGCACCACCCGCGCTCGCCGTTCCGCCGGCCCCGGACCGGAACCCACCGCCGTACGTCCCGGCTCGCCCTGCCCCTGCGGGCTGCCCGCCGGATACGCCGACTGCTGCGGCCGGTTCCACGACGGCCGGGCCACCGCGCCCACCGCCGAGCTGCTGATGCGCTCCCGGTACTGCGCCTTCGTCGTCCGGGACGAGCCGTATCTGCTCCGCACCTGGGCGGCCGCCACCCGGCCGCCCGCCGTGGACTTCGACCCCGAACTGCGCTGGGCGGGGCTGGAGATCACGGAGACCTCCGAGGGCTCCCTGTTCCACACCACCGGTACGGTCGCCTTCACCGCCCGGTACACCCACCGGGGTACCCCCGGCGCCCTCCGGGAACGCAGCCGGTTCACCAAGGAGGGCGGCGCCTGGGTGTACCTCGACGGCACGTTCACCGACTGACGTACCGCTGGGCCGGTGGCGGACCGGTGTGCCGACGGGCCGCTGTGCCGAGGTGCCGGTGTACCGGCGCCCCGGGGCCGTACGGAGCACACTCCCGTACGGCTCCGGGGCTTCCGGACCGCGCGTCTCAGTGGCTGAACAGCCCGCCGCCCGGCCGCAGGACGAGCCCGGGGTTGTAGGCGGCGAGCACCTTGTTGGCCCGGGCCAGGGCGGCGAGAGCGTGCTCCCGGTCGGCCTGGTCCTCCGGGCAGAGCGGGGCGCGGAAGCGGTGCGCCTCCCGTGCGGCGCACTCGGCGTCGACCTCCGCCTGGAGAATGCCGATCGGCATGCACGACCCGATCAGGGCGGCGACGCGATCGGGGATCGGGACGGGGACGAGAGGCGACGCGGTCACGTGAAGTCCTTCGCTGCTGCGGCGCGCTGCTGGGGCAGCCGACTGTTTGCTGTGCTCCCTCCATGGGTACAGCATCAGGTTCACGTTTATCCCAAGGCTTTGTATCTGTGCTGCAACCGTTTGGCTCACCCGTCCCGGGCCACTAGGATTCGGCGGCCTCCCGGCGCCGGCGGTCGCGTAACCGCAGCGCCCGCAGCACCGCCTCGGTGGCGAACCGGGTCTCCGGGTCGGCGAGCCGGCCGGCGAACCGCTGCTCAAGACCGCGCATCCGGTAGCGCACGGTCTGCGGGTGCACGGCGAGCAACTCGCCCATCTGCGCCGCCGTTCCCCGGGTGTCCAGCCACACCCGCAGGGTCTCGACCAGCCGCTCCCGCCGGGTCGTCGTGAGCCCGGCGAGCGGCGCCAGTTCACGGGCGGCCAGCTGTTCCATCAGCGCGGGGTCGGCCAGCAGCCAGAGCGAGACCAGGTGGTCGGCGCAGCGCATCAGCGGGGCGTCCGGGACCACGCCCCCGTCCACCAGTTCCAGCAGCCGCCGCGCCCAGCGGATCGAGTCGGCCGCCGAGGCGACCGGCACCGTCAGACCGATGGCGCCCCGGGCCGCCGGGAGCGCCTTCTCCAGCATCCGTCCCCGCTCCTCGTCCACCGGGCCGGGTACCAGCAGATGCGGCTGGGGGTCCCCGAGGTCCACCAGGACGTCGTCGTCCAGCGCGGTCCTGGTCACCTCGGCCGGGGAGCGCAGCGCGACGAGGGTCACCTCCTTCGGCAGCGTCCAGCCGGTCTGCTCGCACAGCTCCGCGAGGGCCGTGTGCGGGACTGGCGGCCCGGCCAGTACGAGATGGAGCAGACGCCGGCGGACCGTCTCGGACTTCTCGGCGGAGTGCGACCGCACCTCCAGATAGCCCTCGCGGGAGAGCCCCTCCAGGTCGTCGATGTAGGCGAAGAGGGCGTCGGCGAAGCTGAGCATCAGCGTGGGGGAGAGGTGGTAGCGCCGGCCGACCTTCTTCACCCGCCGCAGTGCCACCCGTGCCCCCAGCCGGTACGCCCCCTGGAGGCTCTCCAGCGTCCGCCCCTCGTATGCCTCGAACCGCCCGAAGCGGCGGCACAGCTCGTCCCGCAGGGTGGTGGGGGCGGCGGGTGAGGCGACCTGCTCAACGAAGGCCGAGGTGCTCTGCTCCACGCAGAGCCGCACCGCCTGGCCGTGCGGACCGCTCATCAGCCGGGCGTACTCGGGGTAGGCACGGGTGACCTCGAAGCCGATCTCCTTGATGAGACTCGGCAGTTCGGGGCGGATGATGGCGGCGAACTCCTGCGGCAGCGGGCCGAGCGGCTCGCCCGCGTCCGAGGGCTGGGTGGTTCTGGGCATGCGGGTGTCCCCTCGTTCTCCGGGCTGTCCGGTGGGGGTGGGCGGGGCACGGGCGGCGGTGGCGGCGGCGTCCCGGACCGGCGCGGCCCGAGGCGGGACCGGGCGGGCACCGGGTGGGGCGTGGGAGCCGAACATAGACCAGGACCGGCCGCCCGCGCAGCAGTTGGGACAGCCGCGGGCGCCCGCGCCACGGATCTGGCCGAACCCCGACCGTGGCCGGAGCCATGGGGGCCCGGCCCGCGTCCGCCGGCCGCCGGTGCTCACTTCCGTACAAAAAACCGAGCGGACCTGTTGCGCCGCGGACAAGAAAATACCGGCCGGTACGGGTGTCGGGGAAAACTTACGGTCCCGTATTGCGCGGCTGGTTACCCACTCGTAGCGTCAATCGCGCAACGTGCTCGACCTGGTGTCCGGTGAAAATCGGCGCCGCGTCCCGTGAAGTGAGCCGCCTCCGCTTTTCGCTCCGTGCCGGAGCTCCGACCCCCATTTCGCTACGCGTCGGAGCATAACCCATGGGCGAAAAGCGGTGCATCAGGTACGCCCGACTCCCCTCAGGAGGGAACAGCCCGTGCGACGTACGACCAGAATTACCGCGATAACCGCCGCCGCGCTCATGACGGCGGCGGGTGCCGCCGTCACCACCGCGTCCGCCACCCCCCAGGCGACGTGGACCGTCAGCAACCCCTCGGCCAATGACACCTTCACCGCGGTCAACACCTCCGGGGTCTCGGCGGTGCTCACCAATGTGACCACCGGGGCCACCATCACCTGCGCCGTCTACGGCGCCAACGGCACGGCGGTGGACGGCACGTACGCGAGCGGGGCCGGACTGGCCACCATCGCCAGTGCCACGTTCGGCACCACCGCCAACAAGTGCAACGGCCCGCTCGGCTCCAAGTGGGTCTCGTCGTCCGCGCAGCCCATGAAGCTCAACGGGGTGAGCTACGCGGGCGGTGTCACCAAGGGCACGCTGACGAGCATCAAGGTGAACCTCACCGGCACCAGCCTGCTCGGCACCTGCACCGCGACCATCGAGGGCTCCGCCAACACCGGCAGCTACAGCAACACCGGTGTGCTGGAGATCGTGCCCGACGCGACGCCCGCGCTGACCGTCACGGCCGCTTCGGGGGCCTGCGCCGGCCTCATCAACACCGGCAACAAGGCCAAGTTCGGCGCCAAGTACCAGGTGACCCCCGCCATCACCGTCACCAGTCCGTGACAGAACACCGGCCGGCAGGCCGGGCCGCGCGGCCGGAACCCACCGGCCGCGCGAGCGGGGCACCACTCACGCCCGGGGCCCGCACGGCCGGGGCGTCGACCACCGGCCACGCGAACGGGACATGACCGGTTCACCGGCCACGACCGGTTCACCGGCCAGGAACGAGGGGGAACGATGAACAGCGCCGGGAACGGCGGCGGTACGACGGGTGACCGCGGCCGGCGGTACCGGGCGGGAGCCCGTACGGCGGCGGTCGGCGGTGTCGTCCTGGTGGCGGGGCTGCTCCCCGGTGCCGGCGCCGATGCCGGAGCGGCCGGGGCCGGCGGGGAGCAGGCGGTGGAGCGGGAGTTCGCCTACCGCTGCCGGCTGCCCGGCGGTGAACACCCGGCCACGGTGGCGGTCACCGCCGCGCTGCCCCGGGAGACCACCGCCGGGCAGCCGGTCCGCGCGGAGCGGGTCGCGGTGGCACTGCGGCTGCCGGAGGAGGCGGCCGCGGAGCTGCGGGCGCTCGGCGCGGCCGAAGCGGCGGGCGCGGCCCGGCTGACCACCCGGGTCACCCAGGACGGGCAGGCGGCGGAGACGGAGTGGGCCCAACTCGCCGTCCCCGACACCGCGATCCCCCCGGCCGGCGGCCTCACCCTGACCGCCTCGGGCGCCGTACCGGCGGTGACCCCCAGGACCGGCGGCCCGCTGAGCCTCGCCACCGGTGCGCTCTCCCTGGACCTGCTGCCGCGCTCCGTGGACGGCGCCGCCACCGACCCGTCCGCACTGCCGGTGGCCTGCGCCCCGGCGCCGGACCAGGACACCACGCTGGCGACCGTCGCCGTACGGCCCCGCCCGGGGCCGGCCGGTCCCTCCGCGCCCCCCACGGCCGACCCGCCGGCCGGCTCGGCACAGGGCCCCCGGCCCGCGCCGGCCCCCACCGGCGGCACCGGTCCGGGACGGCCGGCCGGCGGCCAGGAGACCGGCGGAACGCCCGGGAGACCCCCGGCGGCCGGCCCGGGCACGGGCGGAGGACAGGGCGCCGGGAACGACGGGCCGGACGCCCGGAAAACCGGCCGGGCGGTGGCCGACTGCGTGGAAAACCCCCCGGTGAAACAGGACCCGAAACCCAGTCACGGGTATCTCGCCGGATTTTCCAACGTCCGCAAACTGAAGGCCGCCATGTTCATCAAGGACCCGGGGCTGATGCGGGTCAATATGGCGAAGGCGACCCAGGTCTACCAGTGCCCGCGCACCGACGGACTGCTATTCACCATGTACAGCGACGGCACCTTCGATTACCGGGGCAAGCCGCAATTGCCGCCCGTCCGCTCCACGTTCCTCACCTTCGGATTCATGCCGACCACCGCCACGGCGGAACTGACCCTGAAGGGCCGGCTGGAGATCGCCACCGGCAGCTATTTCTCGCCGTCCGGGCAGTTCTCCGAGGTCACCGAGGCGACCGGAGACGTGTCGATCAGGCTCTCCGGCGTCCGGGTCAACGGCACCCCGCTCGACGTGGGACCCGCCTGCCGCACCGCCCGTCCCATGCGTCTCACCCTGCGGGGGCAGGGCTGGTACGACACCGAGGGCGAGCCGCACGGCTACACCGTGGTCACCGGCGGGCCGCTCACCGGTACCGCGACCATCCCCGAGTTCAGCGGCTGCGGGGCCACCGAGGACCTGGACCGGATCTTCACCGCCGCGCTCTCCGGGCCCGGCAACTTCGTCAAGATGACCCAGGGAGTGCTGTGTTCGCCCGGCCAGCCCGAGTTCTGCCCCGACCCGCCCCGACCGAAGCCCGAACGATGACCCGGGTGGTGACCCGGCCGGCGGCCCCCGGCGGTGGCGCGGAGTTCGCGCACCGGAGCACAAAGTCCCGGGAGCTCCTTGTCACCGGATGACAAGGAAACCGGGGTGGCCGGCGCGGTCCGCACCACCCGCCGCAGAACGCTTGTCCACGGCCGGTGACCGAACGTACCGTGCGCGCGCCGGTGGACCTTCGCCCGTGCCCGCACCCCAGGTGCCGGCACCTCAGCTTTTCGTCAGCGCCTCGGCCCGGCACGCCCCGGCGTGCGGGGCGGAACAGCCTCCGGGAGTCGCGGTGGGAACAGAAGTGGTGGTCGAGGGACTGACCAAGTCCTTCGGCGGACAGAACATCTGGCAGGACGTGACCCTGACGCTGCCCGCCGGCGAGGTGAGCGTGATGCTGGGGCCCTCGGGCACCGGCAAGACCGTGTTTCTGAAGTCCCTCGTCGGACTGCTCAAACCGGAGCGCGGCCGGGTCCTGGTCGACGGCGTCGACATGATCAACAGCCCCGAGCGGGACATCTACGCGGTCCGCAGGCTCTTCGGGCTGATGTTCCAGGACGGGGCCCTCTTCGGCTCGATGAGCCTCTACGACAACATCGCCTTCCCGCTCCGGGAGCACACCCGCAAGAAAGAGGGCGAGATCCGCCGGATCGTGCTGGAGCGGATGGAGATGGTCGGTCTGCTCGGCGCCGAGTCGCGGCTGCCCGGGGAGATCTCCGGCGGGATGCGCAAGCGCGCCGGGCTGGCCAGGGCGCTGGTGCTGGACCCGCAGATCATCCTCATCGACGAACCCGACTCCGGGCTCGATCCGGTCCGGACGGCCTTCATCTCCCAGCTGCTCATCGACCTCAACGCCCAGATCGACGCCACCATGCTGATCGTCACCCACAATCTGGACATCGCCTCGACGGTCCCGGACAACATGGGCATGCTCTACCGGCGCAACCTGGTCACCTTCGGCCCGCGCGAGGTCCTGCTCACCAGTGACGAACCGGTGGTGGCGCAATTCCTCAGCGGGCGGCGCGAGGGGCCGATCGGGATGTCGGAGGAGAAGGACGCCGCCACCCTCGCCCAGGAGCGGCACGTCGCGCCCGCCCCCGCGCCCCGGGTGCTCGCGCCGCAGCTCCAGCCCTCGCCGGGGCTGCCGGAGCGGGCGGCGGTGGAGCGCCGGCGCGCCCGGGTGCTCGCCATGCTCGCCGACCTCCCGGAGCCGGCCCGCGCGGCGATCCTCCAGGGCCAGGGCGAGAACTGGGGCCATGGCCAGGGCCACGGCCAGGGCGCGGGCCAGGACCACGACCGGGGGCGCGGCGAGGACGCGGGCCAGGACCACGACCGGGGGCACGGGGAGCGCGAGGGCCAGGACCAGAGCCGGAGCCGGCGGCACGCGCCGGCCGGTGGCGGAGGCGCCCTGTGACCGCCGAGCTGCCCGTGCGGCCCGAGCGCACCGCCACCACCCGCCCGGCGACCCCGCCAGGCCCCGGTTCCGAGCCCGGTCCCGGATCGGGTCCCGGATCCGGTCCCGGCCGCCGCCGGGGCGGGCGCGGACCGGGTCGGCCCGGGCGGAGGGGCGGCCGGCTGCTCGCCCCGCTGCGCGAGACCGGCCGGCTCTTCACCCTGGCCGCCACCGTCACCCGGGAGACCTTCCGGAGGCCGTTCCAACTCCGCGAGTTCATCGAGCAGTTCTGGTTCATCGCCAGTGTGACCATCCTGCCCGCCGCCCTGGTGTCCATCCCGTTCGGCGCCGTCATCGCGCTCCAAGTGGGTTCGCTCACCCAGCAGCTGGGCGCCCAGTCGTTCACCGGCGGCGCCAGTGTGCTCGCCGTCGTCCAGCAGGCCAGCCCGCTCATCGTGGCGCTGCTGATCTCCGGGGCCGGCGGCTCCGCCATCTGCGCCGACCTCGGTTCCCGGAAGATCCGCGAGGAGCTGGACGCCATGGAGGTGATGGGGGTCTCGCCCGTCCAGCGCCTGGTCGTCCCGCGGGTCCTCGCCACCATGCTGGTAGCCGTGCTGCTCAACGGGCTGGTCTCGGTGGTCGGCACCCTGGGCGGCTACTTCTTCAATGTCATCCTCCAGGACGGCACCCCCGGCGCCTACCTCGCCAGCTTCTCCGCCCTCGCCCAGCTTCCCGACCTCTGGATCAGCGAGATCAAGGCGCTGATCTTCGGCTTCCTCGCCGGGATCGTCGCCGCGCACCGGGGACTGAACCCGCGCGGCGGACCGAAGGGAGTCGGTGACGCCGTCAACCAGTCCGTCGTCATCACCTTCCTCCTGCTCTTCTTCGTCAACATGGTCCTCACCGCGATCTACCTCCAGATCGTGCCCGCGAAGGGGGCCTGAGATGGCGTCCCCGAAGGGAGACTGAGATGGCCTCCCCGCTCACCTGGCTCGACCGCTCCGGCGATCAACTGCTCTTCTACGCACGGGCGCTGCTCTGGATCCCGCGCACCCTGCGCCGCTATCTGCGGGAGGTGCAGCGGCTGCTCGCCGAGGTGGCGTTCGGCAGCGGCGGGCTCGGCGTCATCGGCGGCACCATCGGCGTGATGATCGCGATGACCCTGTTCACCGGCACCGTCGTCGGGCTCCAGGGATACGCGGCCCTCGACCAGATCGGCACCTCCGCCTTCACCGGCTTCGTCTCCGCCTACTTCAACACCCGGGAGATCGCCCCGCTCGTCGCCGGACTGGCCCTCTCCGCCACCGTCGGCGCGGGCTTCACCGCCCAGCTCGGCGCGATGCGGATCAACGAGGAGGTGGACGCGCTGGAGGCGATGGGCGTCCGCTCGCTGCCGTATCTGGTCACCACCCGGATCATCGCCGGAGTGGTGGCGATCATCCCGCTCTACGCCATCGGGCTGCTCTCCTCCTATGTCGCCTCCCGCGCGGTCACCGTCCTCTTCAAAGGGCAGTCGGCCGGCACCTACGACCACTACTTCAATCTCTTCCTCTCCCCGGACGACGTGCTGCTCTCCGTCCTCAAGGTGCTGATCTTCAGTGTGATGGTGATCCTCGCCCACTGCTACTACGGCTTCCGCGCCGAGGGCGGTCCGGCGGGTGTCGGGGTCGCGGTGGGCCGCTCGGTGCGGAACGCGATCGTGCTCATCAGTGTCACCGACTTCTTTCTGTCGCTCGCCATCTGGGGCGCGACCACGACCGTGAAGGTGGCCGGATGATGGCCGGGGCCCCGACCGTCCGCCGGCGGCTCGCCGGGGTGGTGTTCCTGCTCGTGCCCTGTCTGCTGGCCTGGCTGGCGGTGGCGGTGTACGGCAAGGAGTTCAGCCGCGACGCCACCGTCACCGTGCTCACCGGCAGCGCGGGCAACGAGATGCACCGGGGCGCCGAGGTGAAGCTGCGCGGGGTGGTCGTCGGCGAGGTGCGGAAGATCGAGTCCGACGGCTCCGGCGCCCGGCTCACCCTGGCCGTCGCCCCGGACCGGCTGGCCCGGATACCCGCCGGGGTCACCGCCCAGATGCTGCCCACCACCCTCTTCGGGGAGCGGTTCGTCGCCCTGGTCCCGCCGGCCGGCGACCCCACCGGGCCCGCGCTGGCGGCCGGTGCCGTCATCCCCCGGAACCGGTCCGCCAACGCCGTCGAGCTGGAACAGGTCCTGGACCGGGTGCTGCCCCTGCTCACCGCCGTCCGGCCGGAGAAGCTCTCCGCCACCCTCACCGCCGTCGCCGGCGCCCTCCGGGGCCGGGGCGACCAGCTCGGCCGCACCCTGGTCACCCTGGACGCCCACCTCGCCCGGCTCAATCCCCAACTCCCCACCCTCAACCGGGACATCAACCGTCTGGTCCGGGTCAGCCACGCCTATGCCGACGCCGCCCCCGGCATCCTGGACGCGCTCACCGACCTCACCACCACCAGTACCACCCTGGCGGACGAACAGGCCCGGCTGGCCGAGCTGTACGGCTCCGCCACCACGGCCGCCCGGGACCTCACCGGCTTCCTCCGGCGCAACCAGGACACCCTGATCCGGCTCTCGGCCGTCTCCCGGCCCACCCTGGAGACGCTGGCCCGGCACTCGGGGGCGTACCCCTGCACCCTGCGCACCCTGGCCGGATTCGTCCCCGCCATGGACAAGGCGCTCGGCAAGGGCACCGACCGACCCGGTCTGCACATCACCCTCCGCACCGTCCCCTCGCTCGGCCGGTACGTGCCCGGCGAGGACACTCCCGGGTACGGCACCGGCGGTGCCACCGCCCACTGCTACGCCGTCCCCTACACCGGCGCCGCGGCCCCCGCCCGGACCGCCGCCGGGGCCCCGCCCGCGCCCGACGCCCCGGGACTCGGGCTGCCCAACTCGCCGCAGGAGAACCAGCTCGTCAATGAACTGCTCGCCCCCGGCCTGCGGGCCGCGCCCGGCACCCTGCCCGACTGGAGCTCCGTGCTCACCGGTCCCGCCTTCCGGGGAGCGGAGGTGACCCTGCGATGACCCTCCCTCCGAACACTCCCGGGAAGACCTCCGCGACCGCCTCCACGACCTCCGCGAAGACCTCCGCGCGAAGGACTCTCTTCCGGAGACCCGGCCGGAGCCGGGCCGGGAGCACCGCGCCCCCGCCCGGAGCCCGCCGCCGCTCGCTCGCCGGGCCGCTGCTCAAGTCGCTGGTGTTCGTGGTGGTCACCGTGGTCGCCACCACCGTGCTGGCCTTCTCGGTCGCCAACAAGGGCGTCGGGGACACCGTGTCGTACCGCGCCCGCTTCACCGACGTCACCGGCCTGGTCGCCGGGGACAGTGTGCGCATCGCCGGGGTGAAGGTCGGCCAGGTGGAATCCGTCCGGGTCGCCGAACGGCGGGTGGCCGAAGTGCGGTTCGCCGTCCGGAAGGGCCGTACCCTCCCCGCCTCGGCCACCGCCGCCATCAAGTACCTCAACATGGTCGGCCAGCGCTACATCGACCTGGACCGGGGGCCGGGACCGGTCGGCGGCACCCTGCCCGCCGGGGCGCTCATCCCACTGGAGCGCACCACCCCGGCGCTCGACCTCACCCAGCTCTTCAACGGCTTCCAGCCGCTCTTCGAGGGCCTGTCCCCGAAAGAGGTCAACGGGCTCGCCGGCTCGCTGGTGCAGGTGCTCCAGGGCGACGGCGGAACGGTGGACTCGCTGCTCCGCCACATCGGGTCACTGACCGGCACGGTCGCCGCCAAGGACCGGGTGATCGGGGAAGTCGTCAAGAACCTCAACACCGTCCTCGCCACCGTCAACACCCGGGAGGCCGGTTTCAACGAACTCGTCGTCACCCTCCAGAAGCTGGTCACGGGCTTCGCCACCGACCGCGCCCCGCTCGGCCGGGCCGTCGCCGCCCTGGGGGAACTCACCACCAGCACCGCCGGACTGCTGGCGGACGGCCGGGCCCCGCTCAAGCAGGACATCCGGGAACTGGGCCGGCTCTCCGGCCAACTGGGCGCCGCCACTCCGCAGATCGAGAACTTCCTGCGCAGGACGCCGGAGAAGATGACGGCCGTCGGCCGGCTCGCCTCCTACGGCTCCTGGCTCAACCTCTATCTCTGCGAGGCCCGGGTCACCGGCGTCACCACCACCGACGGCTCCCCGCCGCCCACCGGCGTGGCGATCACGGAATCGAGGTGCCGCGCATGACCCGCCGCCCGCTCTTCCGCCCCGTACGGGAACGCGACCCGGTCGCCGTCGGCCTCGTCGGCCTGCTCCTCCTCGCCCTCGTCGCGTTCGGCGCCTACCGGGCCGACGCGTTCGGCGGCGGCACCGGCTACACCGCCGACTTCACCGAGGCCGCCGGGCTCGACACGGGCGACGAGGTACGGATCGCCGGGGTGAAGGTCGGGGAAGTGACCGGCGTCCGGCTCGACGGGGCCAAGGTCGCCGTCTCCTTCGAGGTGGACGAGGACACCTGGGTCGGGGACACCAGCACCGCCGCCATCGCCGTCAAGACCCTGCTGGGCGAGAAGTATCTGGCGCTCGACCCGCTCGGCGCCCGCGCCCAGCCGCCCGGCACCCGCATCCCGGCCACCCGCACCACCTCCCCGTACGACGTCACCCAGGCCCTGACCGGACTGGGCCGGACCATCGACGCGCTCGACACCGAGCGGCTCGCCGCCAGTTTCGATGCCCTCTCCGCCACCTTCGCCGACGCCGCCCCCGATGTGCGCAGCGCCGCCACCGGACTCGCCGCGCTCTCCCGTACGGTCTCCTCCCGCGACGCCCAGCTCGTCCGGCTGCTGGCCGAGACCCGCAAGGTCACCAGCACCCTGGCCGGCCGGAACGACAACGTCGAGGCCCTGCTGCGGGACGGCGACCTGCTGCTCGGTGAGATCCAAGCCCGCAGGGACGCCATCCATCTGCTCCTCACCGGCGCCCGCGACCTGGGCACCCACCTCACCGGCGTGGTCCGGGACAACGACCGGCAGCTGAAGCCGGCGCTCGACGCGCTGAGCCGGGTCACCGGGGTGCTGCTGAAGAACCGCACCGGACTCGACCGAACCCTCGCCCTCGCCGGCCCCTACTACCGGCTGCTCGGCAACACCCTGGGCAACGGCCGCTGGCTGGACACCTATGTCTGCGGCCTGGTGCCCCGCGACTACCTGGCCCCCGGCACACCCCCGTCCACCGGCTGCATGCCACCGAAACCCACCGGAGGCGCCCGGTGAACGCCCGTACGAGGACAGCCCCGTGCCCGGTCAGCCACCGAGGCCCCCGGGTGCCCTCCCGCCGGACCACCGGAGGCGCCCGGTGAACGCCCGTCGTGCTCTGGCCCTCGCCGCCGGGCTCGCCGTGGTCGCGGTCGCCGGCGGCTCCGGGGTCATGGCCCTGGACGAGTCCGGCACCACCCGGATCACCGCCCGCTTCGACCGGGCCGTCGGCGTCTACGAGGGCTCCGACCTGCGGGTGCTCGGGGTGAAGGTCGGCACCGTCGGCCCGGTCCGCCCCGCCGGCAAGGAGGTCGAGGTCACCCTGCTGCTCGACGCCGACGTACCGGTCCCGGCCGGCGCCCACGCGGTCGTCGTCGCGCCCAGTGTGGTCTCCGACCGGTACATCCAGCTGGCCCCCGCCTACACCGGTGGGCCCCGCATCCGGCCGGGCGCCGTCCTCCCCGCCGCCCGGAACGCCACCCCCATGGAGATCGACCAGCTCTACGCCTCCCTCACCGAGCTGAGCGAGGCCCTCGGCCCGGACGGCGCCAACGCGCGCGGCGCCCTCGCCCGGCTGCTGGACACCGGAGCCGCCAACCTCAAAGGCAACGGCAAGGCGATCGGGGACTCCATCGAGGAGTTCGGCAAAGCGGCCAAGACCCTCAACCGCGGCAGCGACGACCTCTTCGCCACCATCGCCTCGCTCCAGTCCTTCACCACCATGCTCAAGAACAACGACGGCGGAGTCCGCCGGGCCGAGCGCCAACTCGCGTCGGTCACCGGCTTCCTCGCCGCCGACCGGGAGAACCTCGCCGCCGCCCTCCGGGAACTCGGCACCGCGCTGGCCCAGGTGAAGACCTTCATCGCCGAGAACCGGGGCGCCCTCAAACAGAACGTGGACATCCTGAAGCCGCTCACCGAGACCCTGGTCGCCCAACGGGCCTCACTGGCCGAGGCGCTGGACACCGCGCCGCTCGCCGCGGGCAACGCGCTCAAGGCGTACGACCCCGCCCACCGCACCCTCAACGGCCGCGCCGACATCAACGAACTCAGCCCGAAGGAGGGGGCCTCGGGCCCGGCCGGACTGGTGCCGGTCGGCCCCGAGCGGCGCAGGGCCCTGCCCGCCCTGCCGCTGCCGGCCGTCGGCACGGTCTACGGCAGCCCGGAGAAGGGGGCGTCCCGGTGAGTACCACGAGAAACCGCACCGGCCGGCCGCCCCTGACATCCCACTCGGACCGCCGCCACCGGGCCGCCGCGCTTCCGGGCGCCCTGGCGCTCACCGTCGCCCTGGCCCTGACCGCCTCCGGCTGCGACGCCCCGGACTGGGAGCTGTCCGGCATCGAGCAACTCCCGCTGCCCGGCGGCGCGGACCTCGGGGACGACCCGTACGAGATCACCGCCGAGTTCACCGATGTGCTCAGCCTGGTCCCGCAGTCGGCGGTCAAGGTGAACGATGTCGCGGTGGGCCGGGTGACCCGCGTCAACCTGGCGGAGGACGACTGGACGGCCCGGGTCACCATGCGGATCAACCGCGGGGTACGGCTGCCCGCCGACGCCGTCGCCCGGCTGGAACAGTCCAGCCTGCTGGGCGAGAAGTACATCCAGCTCGCCGCCCCCGAGCCCCGCCCGGACACCGCCCGGCCCGCCCCGGGCGCCCGGCCGGCCGGAGCCGCGCACCCCGTGGCCGCCCCGGCCGGGCCGCTCACCGACGGGGCGCACATCCCGGTCGAGCGCACCAACCGGAACCCGGAGGTGGAGGAGGTCTTCGGCGCCCTCTCCCTGCTGCTCAACGGCGGTGGCATCGCCCAGATCAAGACCATCACCACCGAGCTGGGCCGGGCGCTCGGCGGCAACGAGCCCGAGGCGCGCTCCCTGTTGCGGCGGCTCAACACCCTGGTGACCAGCCTGGACGGCAACAAGGCGGCCATCACGGCGGCTCTGGACGGCGTCAACCGGCTCTCCGCCACCCTCGCCACCCGCCGGCAGTCCATCTCCACGGTGCTCACCGGTCTCAGCCCCGGCCTGAAGGCGCTGGAACGGCAGCGCACCGCACTGCTCACCATGCTCCGCTCCCTGGACACCCTCTCCGCCGTGGCCGTCACCACCGTCGACAAGAGCAAGGACGATGTGATCGCGGACCTCAAGGCCCTCACCCCCACCCTGCGCGCGCTGGCCGACTCCGGCCGGGCACTGCCCGATTCGCTCCAGGTGCTGCTCACCTACCCGTTCACCGACGAGGTGCTGCGCGGGGTGCGGGGCGACTACCTCAACGTCTATCTGGACATCGCCGCGGTGCCCGGCACCGAGATCGTCCCCGCTCTCACCCCACCGGACGAGAACCCGCCACCGGCAGAGGACACACCCCCGGCCCAGGACACACCCCCGGGCGGGAACCCGCCGCAGGGGCAGGGCGCTGCCCCGCCCCAGGGCACCGCCCAGGGCCGGAGCACCACCCCGGGCGAGGGCGGGGCACGCCGGTCCGGGACGGCACCGCTCCCGCTCCCGTTCCCGTCGGCCGGGAGGGCGGGATGATCACCCTCGCCATCCGGCTGAAGAATCTGGTCTTCCTGGTCGTCGCCGTGCTCGTCCTCGGTTTTCTCGGTGTCCGGTACGCCGATCTCGGCCACTGGGCCGGCCTCCGCGACTACTACACCGTGCGTGTCCGTCTCCCCGCCACCGGCGGTCTCTTCACCCACGCCAATGTCACCTACCGGGGGGTCTCGGTGGGCCGGGTCGGACCCATCGGGCTGACCGGGGACGGGGTGGAGGCCGAGCTGCGCATCAAGGAGTCGGCCCCGCCGATCCCCGCCGACCTCCAGGCCGTCGTGGCCGGTCTGTCGGCCGTCGGCGAGCAGTACATCGATCTGCGGCCGGCCTCCGCCGACGGGCCGTACCTCCGGGACGGTTCGGTGGTCGACCGGGCCGACACCCGGATCCCGGCGCCGGTCACCACCGTGCTGAGCGGGGTGGACCGGCTCGCCGCGTCGGTGGACACCGAGTCACTGCGCACCGTCGTGGACGAACTGGGCACGGCGCTGAGCGGCCGGGGCGACGACCTCCAGGCCCTGCTGGACGCGAGCGACCGGTTCGTGGCCGCCGCCGACCGGGCGCTGCCGGCCACCACCCGGCTGCTGGTGGACGGTGAGACCGTACTGCGCACCCAGGCCGAGGAGGCCGAGTCGCTGACCTCCTTCGCCTCCGGCGCCTCCCGGCTCGCCGCCACCCTCAAGGCGTCCGACCGGGACCTGCGGAAGCTGATCGCGACGGCGCCCGGGGCGGCGGGCCAGGTGAGCGGATTGCTGAAGGACCTCGACCCGGCCTTCGGCGTGGTGCTGGCCAATCTGCTCACCACCTCGGAGGTGGCCGTGACCCGGCAGCGGGGCATCGACGAGTTCCTGGTGACCATGCCCGCCCTCGCCGCCGCCGGCGCGACCGCCGTCACCGGGAAGGGCGCCACCATGGGCATGTCGCTGACCTTCTTCGCGCCGCTGCCCTGCACCGCCGGGTACGGCGGGACGACCTACCGCAACGGCCTGGACCTCTCGCCGCCGCCGCCCCTGAACACCGGCGCCCGCTGCACCACCGCCCCGTCGAGCGGGGTCGACGTCCGGGGCTCGGCCAACGCCCCGCGCGGCGGGCCGGTCCCGGAACCGGCCCGCCCCGGCGGCTCCGGAGCCGGCCGGTGAGGCGGTACGGGCGGCCCGGCCGGCGCTCCGGGCCGGTGGGGTACGGCTGGTGGGCGGCGCTCGCGGTCGCGGCGGTCTGCTGCGGGCTCGCCGGCTGGGCCTGCGCCCGGGCGGCGGCCGACCCGGACCGCGCCCGGGCCCGGGAGCGCGCCGACGCGCTGGCCGCCGGCCGGCTCCACCTCGCCCGGCTGAGCAGCGCGGACCCGGCCCGCCCCGGCGCCGCCCGGGCGGAGTGGCTGGACGCCTCGGCCGGGCCGCTCCGTGCCCGGCTGGCGACGGCCGCCCCGGAAGCCCGGATCCCGGCCCGGGCGACCGTCACGGACGCCGCGCTCACGGCCCTCGACACCCGGGC
Organism: Streptomyces pyxinae; assembly: GCF_024756275.1. Taxonomy (GTDB): domain Bacteria; phylum Actinomycetota; class Actinomycetes; order Streptomycetales; family Streptomycetaceae; genus Streptomyces; species Streptomyces pyxinae. Next base: position 51,178 of record NZ_JANUGQ010000018.1, read on the forward strand.
GGGCACGGCCACCCTGATCGCCACGGTCCAGGTGGTGCTGACCCCCGGGACGGGCCGGCCCACGACCGACCGCCGGCGGCTGGAAGCCGGCCTCACCCGCACCCCGGAGGGCTGGCGGGTCTCCCGGCTCGCCGCAGTCCCGGTGGCCGGGACGGGAGGCGGACCGGGCGGCGAGAACGGCCGGACCGAACCGGACCGCGAAGGGGGCCCGGAATGAGCGTGGGCGCGGCGCCGTCCGCCGCGTCCCCCGTACCCGGCGCCCCGCCCGCCGACCCGGCCGGGCCGGCCCCCGGGTCCGCCGCGCGCCGGCCGCGCGCCGCCCGGACCCTGCTCGCCCTGGCGACCGCCGGGTTACTGCTCGCCGCCGCCGGACTCCTCGTACGAGCCGGCCAGTTGGCGGACGCCCCGGCCGCCGGTGACCGGGCCCTCGCGGACGGACCGGCGACCGCCCGGGTGACCGAGGAGGTCGGGGAAGCGCTGCGCCGGGTCTTCTCGTATCGCCCGGACGACACCGCCGCCACCCGGGAGGCCGCGCGCACCCTGCTGGCCGGCCGGGCCGCCCGGCAGTACGCGCTCCTCTTCGGTGGCCTCGAACAGCAGGCCGCCGCACAGAAGTTGACCCTCACCACCCGGGTCGTACGGGCCGGTGTCGTCCGGCTCACCGACCACGAGGCCCGGCTTCTGGTCTTTCTGGACCAGGTCGCGGTACGCGCCGGCGGACCCGCCACCACGGTCGCCGCCCAGCTCTCGGTGACCGCCGCACGAGAGGAGGACGGCCGGTGGCGGATCACCGAACTGGGCGCCCGGTAGGCGGGGTCGGGCCGACGAGAGCCCGGACGCACGGAGTAACCCACGACGTCACCCGCGAAGTCACCCACGGAGGAAGGCGGCCACCGAATGACACGCACGGTACGGAATCCCCTGCTGCTCACGGCGGCCGGTCTCGCCCTGCTCGCCGCCGGGGGAGCCGGCTGGGGCGGCTGGTCCTGGTACACGGCGGCCCATGACGAGGCGGCCGCCCACTCGGTGACCCGGGACGAGGTGCTGGCGGCGGGGGAGCAGGCCGTGCAGAACATGAACACCCTGGACCACCGGGACGTGGCGGCCGGGCTGAGGGCCTGGCAGCAATCGTCCACCGGTGAGCTGCTCAAACAACTCACCGACGGGCGGGACCGGTTCGAGCGGCAGATTCGCGAGGCGAAGACGGTGACCACCGCCAAGGTGCTCTCCGGCGCGGTCACCGAGCTGGACACCCGGGCCGGCCGGGCCAGTGTGATGGTCGCCCTCCGGGTCACGGTGACACCGCCGAAGGGGAAACCGGCCGCCAAGGAGAGCCGGATGCTCGGTGAGCTGACCCGGACCCCTGGGGGCTGGAAGCTCAGCGCCCTCGGCCAGGCCCCGGTCGGCACCACGGCGACCGGCTGAACACCACGGTCACGGCCCGGACATCACGGCGACCGGCTGAACGGCACGCCGACGGACCGGACACCGCACAACTGACACAGCACAACTGACACAGCGCAACTGACACCGCACGAAGGACACCGTACAAAGGACGGAGAGGACCCGCGAGATGTCGACCACCCGCCACCTCATCAACCGGCGGAGACGGCTGGCCACGGTCACCGCGTCCCGCACCGGCCCCTCGCCCCTCGCCGCGCCGCCCGGGGCGGACCGGCGCGTCCCGGCCGGGAGACCGGCGCGGCGCCGCCGGGCCACCGGAACCGAGGAGCCGGCCACCGCCGAGACGCCCCGGCGCCGGCACCTGGTCCTTCCGGTCGCCCTCGGCGTGGCCACCGTACTGCTGGGCGCCTTCGCGAGCTGGGCGGCGACCGAGGCGGCGGCCCTCCGGGACCGGCCGGCGGTCCGGAACACCGCGCTCACCGACGCCGCCCGGACCAGCGAGGCGAAGGGCGAGATCACCAAGGCGGTCAACGCGCTCTTCTCGTACAACTACGCCGCCCCGGCCGCCACCGACGCGGCGATCCGGGACCGTCTCACCGGCCCGGCGGTCGCCCAGCACCGGGCCCTGCTCGCCCCGGTACGGCAGCAGGCCGCCGCCCAGAAGCTGCTGCTCACCACCACCGTCACCCAGAGCGGAGTGGAGCTGATCGACGGCGACCGGGCGCGGCTGCTGATCTACGCGGACCAGACCAACACCCGTACGGCCGCCGCCAAGGACGGCACCACCCACGGCGCCGCGATGTTCGCGGTGGACGCGGTGCGCGGGGACGGCACCTGGCGGATCGCCGCCATCGACACCTGGGGAGCGGGCGCATGAGAACGACCGGGGCCGAACAAATCGCGGAACACACCACGCACACCGAGCACACCGGCCAAACCGAGCACACCAGGCGCAGGAGCGGCGTCCGCGCCCGCCGGGGACTGGGCGGTACGGCGGCGGCGCTTGCGGTCATGGCGGCGCTCACCGCCTCCCAGGCGCCCGGAGTGCCGCGTACCGGCGTCCCCCCGGCGGCTCCGGCGGGCCCGACCGTCCCGGCGGAACCGGTGGCGCGCGCGGACCGGCCCCCGGCCCCCGCCGCACCCACGCCCGGGGACGGCGCCTACCACACCGAACTGCCGCCCGCCCCCGACGTGCCGTCGCTCGCCGAGGCCCTGGCGCTCGCTTTGGCCGGGGCGACCGGCCCCGGGGCGCCCGCCGGCCCCGTTCCCCTCGGCCCGGCCGCCGGCCCGGGCCCCGGAGCCGTACCGGCCGTCCGGATCACCGCCCAGTCGGGCATCCCCGCGACCGTGCTCACCGCCTACCGCCGGGCCGAGGCGTCCCTGGCGCGCACCGACCCGGGGTGCCGGCTGCCCTGGCAACTGCTCGCCGCGATCGGCCGGGTCGAGTCAGGGCAGGCGAACGGCGGCCGGGTGGACGCCCGGGGCACGGCGCTGACCCCGATCCTCGGCCCGGTCCTGAACGGCGCCGGATTCGCCCGGATCACCGACACCGACGGCGGCCGGTACGACGGCGACCCCCGTTACGACCGGGCGGTCGGGCCGATGCAGTTCATCCCGTCCACCTGGGCGCGCTGGGGCGCCGACGGCAACGGCGACGGCCGCCGTGACCCGCAGAACGTCCATGACGCCGCCCTCGCCGCCGGCCACTACCTCTGCGCCGGGGCGCGGAACCTGACGGCCGGGGCCGATCTGGACCGGGCGATCCTCGCCTACAACCACTCGGACGCCTATCTGCGCACCGTGCTCTCCTGGCTCGCCTTCTACCGGAACGGCGTCCACCCGGTGCCGGACGGCACCGGAGTGCTGCCGGCCGGTCCCGCCACACGCCCCGCCACCCGCCCGGCCGGTGCTCCGGCCCCCCGGCCGGACGACCGCCCGGCGCCGGGGCCCGCGCCCGCTCCCAGCCGGCCCGCCCCGGCCCCGGCCACCGGCCCCGGTGGCCCCGTCAGGCCGGACCCCTCCCGGCCCGCTCCCGTACCCACCCGTCCGGCGCCGTCTCCGACCACTCCGCCCCCCACGCCCACGCAGCCGGCGCCGCCCACCCGCACGCCGGAACCCCCCCCGCCCACTCCCACCCCCGAGCCCACGCCGACCACCCCGGCTCCGCCCACCACTCCCACTCCGGATCCCACAACGCCGGTCCCGGCTCCCGATCCCACCCCGGATCCGGTTCCCACCCCCGAGGCGGACCAGGCGCCGGGGCCGCAGGCGATACCGGCCCCCGGCCGGCCGTCAGCCACTCCCTGACAGCACCTCCGCCAGGTCGTACGACACCGGTTCCGCCAGCTGGCCGTAGCCGCAGCTCTCCGGGGTGCGGTCCGGGCGCCAGCGGCGGAACTGGGCGGTGTGCCGGAACCGGTCGCCCTCCATGTGGTCGTACCCGACCTCGCACACCCGCTCCGGCCGCAGCGCCACCCAGGACAGGTCCTTCTTGCCCGTCCAGCGGCTCGGCGCGCCGGGCAGCCGGGAGGTCTCGTGGGCGGTCTCGTCGGCCCAGCGGGCCCAGGGATGGCCGGCGGGCGGGTCCATCCGCAGCGGCTCCAGCTCCTCGACCAGCTCGGCCCGGCGCCGCGCGGTGAACGCGGCGCACACTCCCACGTGCTGGAGCGTGCCCCGGTCGTCGTGGAGACCGAGGAGCAGGGAGCCGACGACCGGGCCGCTCTTGTGGAAGCGGTAGCCGGCCACCACCACATCGGCGGTGCGCTCGTGCTTGATCTTGTACATCAGCCGGGTGTCCGGCCGGTAGGGGAGGTCCAGCGGCTTGGCCACCACCCCGTCGAGTCCGGCCCCCTCGTACCGCTCGAACCACTCCTCGGCCACCTCGACGTCGGTGGTGGCGGGCGCGAGGTGGACCGGGGCCCCGACGCCCGCCAGCATCCGTTCCAGTGCCGTCCGCCGCTCGACGAGCGGGGTGTCCAGCAGCGAGTCGTCGCCCAGGGCCAGCAGATCGAAGGCGATGAACCGGGCGGGGGTCCGCTCCGCCAGCATCGCCACCCGGGAGGCCGCCGGGTGGATCCGTTCGCTGAGCCGGTCGAAGTCCAGCCGGCCGTCGTGGGCGATCACGATCTCGCCGTCCACCACGCAGCGCGCGGGCAGCCGCTCCGCCAGCGCCGCGACCAGTTCGGGAAAGTACCGGGTGAGGGGCTTGCCGGTACGGCTGCCGAGCTCCAGCTCGGGGCCGTCCCGGTGCACGATCGCGCGGAAGCCGTCCCACTTGGCCTCGTACTGCATACCGGGAGGGATCTTCTTCACGGACTTGGCGAGCATCGGCTTCACGGGGGGCATCACCGGCAGGTCCATGCCCCGATTCTGCCCACACGGGACATTCGACACCATTCACGGAGGTGAGTGCCGATATGCGGGTGGCGGCGGCCCGGCCTACGGTGACGGTTATGGCGAAGGCGTCGAACGCGGTGGAGCTGGAGGCCGGCGGGCGGACCGTACGGCTGTCCAATCCGGACAAGGTGTACTTTCCGGAGCGCGGTTTCACCAAGCTGGACGTGGCCCGCTACTTCCTCGCCGTGGGCCCCGGCATCGTCCGGGCGCTGCGGGATCGCCCGACCACCATGGAGCGGTTCGTGGACGGGGTGGAGGGCGAATCCTTCTTCCAGAAGCGCGCACCGAAGAATCTCCCGGAGTGGATTCCCACCGCGCACATCACTTTCCCCAGCGGCCGGTACGCCGACGAGATCCGTCCCACCGAGATCGCCACCGTCGTCTGGGCGGCCAACCTCGGCACCCTCACCTTCCACCCCTGGCCGGTACGCGGGGACCGCACCGACCACCCCGACGAACTCCGCGTCGACCTGGACCCGCAGCCCGGGACCGGCTTCGCGGAGGCGGTGGCCGCCGCCCATGAACTGCGCGCCCTGCTGGAGGAGTACGGGCTGCGCGGCTGGCTCAAGACCTCCGGCGGCCGGGGGCTGCACGTCTTCGTGCCGATCGAGCCGCGCTGGGAGTTCACCGGCGTCCGCCGGGCCGCCATCGCCGTGGGCCGGGAGCTGGAGCGGCGGATGCCCGGCCGGGTCACCACGGCCTGGTGGAAGGAGGAGCGCGGCGAGCGGATCTTCGTGGACTACAACCAGACCGCCCGGGACCGGACCATCGCCTCCGCCTACTCGATCCGGCCCCGTCCGCACGCCCCCGTCTCCGCGCCGCTGCTCTGGGAAGAGCTGGACGGTGTGGACCCCCGCGACTTCGACCTGGCCACCATGCCGGTGCGGTTCGCGGAGCGCGGTGACGTCCACGCCGACATGGAGGACCACGCCTTCGGGCTGGAGAGCCTGCTGGAGCTGGCCGCCCGGGACGAGCGCGACCACGGTCTCGGTGATCTGCCCTATCCGCCGGACTACCCGAAGATGCCGGGCGAGCCCAAGCGGGTGCAGCCCAGCCGCGCCCGCCGCGCGGAGTGACCCCGGGCCCGTACGGGACACGCCCCGCGTCCCCAACCCTTTGCCGCCCACCCGGTGCGCCGCCATGCTGACCGGGTGGGCGCCTCCGTGCCGGGGCGCCGCCTCGTTCGTGTTGACGAGGCGTTGAGGGATTGTTTATCCCCGCCGGGCACCGTGGGGCACATGCCGAAGAACCTCACCGTCCTGACCGACCACGACCTCTCCTGGCAGGAGACCGCCCTCTGCGCCCAGACCGGGGCCGAGTTCTTCTTCCCGGAGCCGGGCTCCTCCACCCGGGACGCCAAGCGGCTCTGCGCCGCCTGCGAGGGACGGGTGGCCTGCCTGGAGTACGCGCTCACGCACGACGAGCGGTTCGGCGTGTGGGGCGGGCTGTCGGAACAGGAGCGGTCCGAGCTCAGACTGCGGCGCGCCGGCCGCTGACCGCCCGGGGGGCCCCGGCCCCCGGCTTCCGTCCCGTACCGCGGACACCCGTCCCGGCCGTCTTCCGGCCGGCCTCGGAGGGCGCCCGCGTGGTGCGGACCGCCGCGGTACGCCGTGCCGGACGGCCGGTCAGCACCAGCTTCCGCCCTCGAGGTAGGAGAACGCCTTCCACGCGGCCTTGGTCTTGGCTCCGGCGACGCCGTCGATGCCACCGGTGTCGTAGCCGAGGTAGACGAGGAAGCGCTGAAGGCCACGGATGGTGTTGGGACCGACCTGGCCGTCGACGGTTCCGGCGTTGAACCCGCGGTCGTTGAGGAACGACTGCCAGGCCCGCCAACTGCCGGAGCCGAGCTGGCCGTCGATCGCGCCGGGGTTGAATCCGGCGTCCCGGACGTAACACTGCACACTCTTGGCTTCGCTGGTGCTGAGGCCGAGGTTGTTGACGGCCTGGACGGTGACGGTGACGGTCCGGGTGGGCATGGGCCGGGCGGGTGCGGCGGTGGCCGTGGTCGCGCCGACGAGGGCGCCGGTCAGACCGAGAACCAGACCGCCGGCCGTGAGGCCGACAGCGGCCCTTGCGCGTGTGAGCATGATTGTTCCCCTTCTTCCGGGTGGGCGACTGCCCGGGGCTGACCGCGTGCAGGCAGGTGTCTACCAGCGCGGCAGAAGGAGGGTCGAGCACTGCCCAAAGGGTTGCCCGGCAATCCGGCCCACCTGGAATCTCACCGGCGGCCACACCCGTCACCGGCGCCGGACACGGGTGCTCAGCACGCCGAATGCCCGGGGCGAGGCCGGCCGCGATCCGCCGAGCCGGGGCGCCGGTGACCACATGTTGTGCGGGAAACCACGGTTCGCGCTCACGGAAATGACCAGTTTCGCCGGGTCGCGGCCCGGTGGGACGGCGGCCGGTCCGCGCTGCGGGAGGGCGCCGGACCGCTGATCGCCGACCGGTGCCCGCAGGGCACCCCGCACCGGTTGCGGGCGGCCGGACGGCGCAGGACCACCGCGCGGCCGCCTGGTGACGGCCGCGCGACCCCGCCGCGTTCCGTGCGCCCCTCCGCCGCGTTCCGCCCGGAGTCCGCCGTGCCCCGTCCGGGCCTGCCGGGGGCCGCCGTGTCCCGTCCGGGTCCGCCCGGCGTCCGCCGTGCCCCGTCCGGGTCCCCCGGGGTCAGCCGGCCGCCTGCCGGGCGGCCAGCCGGGCCTTCCGCGCGGCCAGCTTCTCGTCGAACTTGGCGGCCTCGGCGTCCAGTCCGCCCATGTAGAGGCCCAGTTCCTCCTGGGCCCGGAGCCCCTCGGGGCCCAGGCCGTCGATCTCCAGCACCTTGAGGAAGCGCAGCACCGGCTGGAGCACGTCGTCGTGGTGGATGCGCATGTTGTAGATCTCGCCGATCGCCATCTGCGCGGCGGCCCGCTCGAAGCCCGGCATCCCGTGGCCCGGCATCCGGAAGTGCACCACGACGTCCCGCACCGCCAGCATTGTCGGGTCCGGGGCGATCTCGAACGCGGCCTTCAGCAGATTCCGGTAGAAGACCATGTGCAGGTTCTCGTCGGTGGCGATGCGCGCCAGCATCCGGTCGCAGACCGGGTCGCCCGACTGATGGCCGGTGTTGCGGTGCGATATGCGGGTCGCCAGTTCCTGGAAGGCCACATACGCCACCGAGTGCAGCATCGAGTGCCGGTTGTCCGACTCGAAGCCCTCGCTCATATGGGCCATCCGGAACCGCTCCAGCTGGTCCGGGTCGACCGCGCGGGAGGCGAGCAGATAGTCGCGCATCACGATGCCGTGCCGCCCCTCCTCGGCGGTCCAGCGGTGCACCCAGGTGCCCCAGGCGCCGTCCCGGCCGAAGAGGGTGGCGATCTCGTGGTGGTAGCTCGGCAGATTGTCCTCGGTGAGCAGATTGACGACGAGCGCCGTCCGGCCGATGTCGGAGACCTTGGACTGCCCGGACTCCCACGGCTCGCCGTCCTCGAAGAGGCCGGGGAAGTTCCGGCCGTCCGACCACGGCACGTACTCGTGGGGCATCCAGTCCTTGGCGACCTTGAGATGGCGGTTGAGTTCCTTCTCGACCACCTCCTCCAGGGCGTGCAGCAGCCGGGCGTCGGTCCAGCCGGCCGAGCTGCCGAGGTGAGGAGTGGTGAGGGTCATGCGGATGCTCCTGGGGACGGGAGTGCTACCTACGGTCTCGTAGGTTACGAGACCGTAGGTTAAGGGGCCGATAAGCCCCCGCCAAGCCCCTGTCCGGGATCGTCCGATTACGTACGGCTATGCGGCCAGCGTGCGGAAGTGCGCCGGGCGCCCGGGGAGAGGCAGCTCACGCCCCGGCTCGTCCCGAGTCCTCCCGTCCCGGCTCGCCCCGTCCCCGGCCCCGTCCCGGCTCGCCCCGCGTCCGGCCCCGTCCGCCCCGTCCCCTTCACACCGTGCCCGCGCGCACCTCCTCCCCGCTGGTCGGGCGCAGTTCGCCGTCCAGCGCCAGCCACCGGGTGATCCCGATCGACTCCAGGAACGGCAGATCGTGGCCGGCCACGATCAGCGCGCCCTCGTACGCCTCCAGCGCGGCCGTGAGGCTCCGGACGCTCGCCAGGTCCAGGTTGTTGGTCGGTTCGTCCAGCATCAGCAGTTGCGGGGCCGGCTCGGCGAGCAGCAGCGCGGCCAGGGTGGCGCGGAACCGCTCACCGCCGGAGAGGGTGCCGACCGGCTGGTCCGCGCGGGCGCCCCGGAAGAGAAAGCGGGCGAGCCGGGCCCGGACGCGGTTGTCGGTCGCGGTGGGCGCGAACCGGGCCACGTTCGCCGCCACGCTCAGCTCGTCGTCCAGGACATCGAGCCGCTGTGGCAGAAAGCGGGCCGGCACCCTGACCGCCACCTCGCCCGCCACCGGCTCCAGTTCGCCGGCGAGGGTGCGCAGCAGCGTCGTCTTGCCCGCCCCGTTCCGGCCCACCAGCGCGATCCGCTCCGGTCCGCGTACGTCCAGCCGGCCCTTCACCCGTGCTCCGTAACGGAGTTCGAGATCCTCGGCGAGAAGGACCTCCCGGCCGGCCGGCACGGCGGTGTGGGGCAGCTCGATCCGGATCTCGTCGTCGTCGCGCACCGCCTCCACCGCCTCGTCCAGCCGCTCCTTCGCCTGGCCGAGCTTCTCGGTGTGCATGATCCGGTGCTTTCCGGCCGACTCCTGGGCGGTTCGCTTCCGGGCGTTCATGACGATCTTCGGCTCGCGCTTCTGGTCGTACATCTTCTGCCCGTACCGTTTGCGCCGGGCCAATTTAACCTGGGCGTCCGCGAGTTCACGCTTCTGCCGCTGCACATCGGCCTCCGCGACCCGCACCATCCGCTCGGCCGCCTCCTGTTCGGCGGCGAGCGCCTCCTCGTACGCCGAGTAGGGGCCGCCGTACCAGGTGATCCCGCCGTCCCGCAGATCCGCGATCCGGTCGGCCAGTTCCAGCAGTTCGCGGTCGTGGCTGACCACCACCAGCACCCCGGACCAGGCCCGGACCGCCGCGTGGAGCCGGCGTCGGGCGTGCCGGTCCAGGTTGTTGGTGGGTTCGTCGAGCAGCAGCACATCGGGCCGGGCCAGCAGCAGGGCGGCGAGCCGCAGCAGTACGCACTCCCCGCCGGAGACCTCCCCGATGGTCCGGTCGAGGCCGATGTGGCCCAGGCCGAGCTGGTCCAGCGTGGCCCGGGCCCGCTCCTCGACGTCCCAGTCGTCACCGACCGCCGTGAAGTTCTCCGCCCGGGCGTCACCCGCCTCGATGGCGTGCAGCGCGGCCCGGGTCCCCGCCACCCCGAGGGCCTGGTCCACCCGGAGCCCGGTGTCCAGGGTGGCGCCCTGCGGGAGGTAGCCGACCGTACCGGCGGTCCGGACGGCGCCGCCGGTGGGGGTGAGTTCGCCGGCGATCAGCTTCAGCAGCGTCGACTTGCCGGAGCCGTTCCGCCCGACGAGCCCCGTCCGGCCGGGGCCGACGGCCAGTTGGAAGCCGTCGAGGACTTCCGTGCCGTCCGGCCAGCAGAAGGAGAGATCGGTGCAGGTGACGAAGGTGGGGGCGGTAGACATGGGGCGACTCCCGGTGTCGTGTGGTCGCGTGCGCCCATGGCGGCACGCGGTGTGCGGGGGATGCGCGTACGAGACACCGATGACGGCCCGCGGCCGCGGAGGGCCGGAGGACGGGCACGGACGACCGCCGGCGACCGGCGCCGGAAGAGCGGTGGGAGCGGCCGGCCGGGAGGGCCCGGGGCGATCGGCCCGGCAGGATGCGGAGATCCTGCGGGGCAACCCCTGGGCGGGAAAGGCCCGTTGGCGGTTCGGACGGCTCGTACGCCGAGGTCGCACGCGTCGTCGCTCAGCACGGAAAGGACTGGGCGGCGCGGTGTCTCAGGACCTCAGACGAGCAACGTCCTACTCCGATCGACGACAACAGGGCCGGAGAAGACAGTACGCGGGGCGGTGCCGGGAGGCAACGGGATTAGGGGGAGCGACGGGGCCGGCGGCCGGCCGGGAGGGCAGGGGCGACCGGCGGGCGCCGGGAGGCGGGAAGCCAGGAGGGGGGCAGGGCGGGGAGGCGACGGAGCGGGTCACCGGTCGGCGTGTCGGCCGGTGGGTCAGCCGGAGCGCCGGTGGGCGTCTCCGGCCGGGGTGCCGGGTGTCCAGGACCGGTGCGTCAGCGGGTGTCGTCGCTCAGCAGCCGCGCCAGATCCTCGTCGAAGTCGAGGAAGCGGTGCTCGCTCCCGGCCGGGACCAGCTGCTGGGCACGCTTCAGGAAGCGGCGCACCTCCGAGGTCCTGATGTGCACCATCGCCACCCCCTCCGGGGCGTGGAACTCCACCACCGTACGGTCGTAGCCGAAGGGCCGTATCCGCACGTCGCCCACGCCGGCCGGCTCCTCCACGCCCCGGGCCAGCAGCTCCCGGGAGAAGGCCCAGGCGACGTCCACGCCCTCCAGGGTCGCCGGGGCGGGAAAGCTCATCCGCACGGCGAACGGGTCGGTGAGGTCGTAGCGCAGCGTGGCGGGCACGGTCTCCATCCGGGGCGCCGGCGCGACCAGCCGGGCCTGGACGGCCTGCTCGATGACGGTGGACAAGACCTGCTCCCTGTTCGCACGGCGTGGACACGGCTGTGGCGGTACGCCTCCCTGGCACCTGGAAGGACGACGATTCCGAGCCATGCGTGCACTGGCCCGGTGGGTGAGCTGTGTCACTCCGGGGTGCTCCGGCGCTCTGGACGGCGCCCGCCGGGTGGGCTACGTTCCCGCGCCATGACCTCCATGGGGAGCACGAGACGAATGGTGTCGGCGGGGCTCTGCGGGGCCGCGCTGGCGGCCGCCCTGCTGACGACGGCGGCCCCGGCGACCGCCGTGCCGGAGCCCGCCGCACCGGCGCCGGCCGGCCGGTCCGCCACCTCCGCCGGGGTGTGGCAGCCGACCGGGACCGGGGTCACCGCCCGGTTCCGGGGGCTGGCGGCGGTCAGCCGCACCACCGCCTGGGTGGCCGGTTCCGGCGGTACGGTGCTGCGCACCGAGGACGGCGGACGCGCCTGGCGAAACGTCTCGCCGCCCGGCGCGGGCACGCTGGAGTTCCGCGACATCGAGGCGTTCGACCGGCGGCGGGCGGTGGTGCTGGCGATCGGGGAGGGCGAGGCGTCCCGGATCCTGCGCACCGAGGACGGCGGCGCCAGCTGGACCGAGTCGTTCCGGAACACCGACCCGAAGGCGTTCTACGACTGTGTGACCTTCTTCGACACCCGGCACGGGCTCGCGCTGAGCGATCCGGTCGACGGGAAGTTCCGGCTGCTCTCCACCGGCGACGGCGGTCGCAGCTGGCGGGCGCTCCCGGACGCGGGCATGCCGGCCGCGCTGCCCGGCGAGGCCGGGTTCGCCGCCAGCGGTCAGTGTCTGGTCGCCGCCGGGCCCCGGGACGTCTGGCTGGCCACCGGTGGCGGCGCCACCGCCCGGGTGCTGCGCTCCGGCGACCGGGGCCGCACCTGGCGGGTCGCGGACGCGGTGCTGCCGGCCGGCGACCCGGCGCGCGGGGTCTTCGGCCTGGCCTTCCGCGACCGGGCCCGGGGCATCGCGGTGGGCGGCGACTACCGGACCGGCGAGCCGTCCCCGCGGGCCGCCGCCGTCACCCGGGACGGCGGCCGCCACTGGCGCCCGGCGACCACCCCGCCGCCCGGCTACCGCTCCGGTGCCGCCTGGCTCCCCGGCAGCCGCTCCGCCGCCCTGGCCGTCGGCCCCACCGGGACCGACCTCACCCGGGACGGCGGGCGCACCTGGCGGACCGTGGACACCGGCTCGTACGACACCGTCGACTGCGCCCGGGACGGCGGCTGCTGGGCCGCCGGCGAACAGGGGCGGGTGGCGCGGCTGCGCCGCTGAGGCGGGCGGCGGGCGGGGGAAGCGGGATCGTCCGGGCGGCCGGGGCCCCGCCGCCCGGGCCCCTTCGGGCGGCCGGGCTCAGGAGGCGGGCAACGACTGCCGGAAGGCGGCGAGCTCGGGCACCGTCTTGGTGGCGAGGAACTCGGTGATCCGGTAGACGCAGACCCCGCCGGTGACAAAGGGGTCGGCCGCGGTGATCTCCTCGATGCGCGCGCGGTCGGCCCCGGCGGCGAGGACGACCCCGCCGTCCCGGGGGTTCTTGCGTCCCGAGGCGATGAAGTCGCCCGAGGCGTAGTGCGCGTCCAGCCAGGCGACATGCGCGTCGAGCAGCGCGTCGACACGTTCCAGGGGCGCGGTGTAGGTCAGTTCCAGTACGAACATGATCGCCAGGCTACCGACCGCGGTGGGTGGCCGGGCGCACCGGCCACCCCTGGCCGCTGTGCCCGTGCCCGTGGGCCCGGGCGGTCGGCCGCGGCGGGTTACCGGTCGCGCCGGGCGGCCGGGTCGCGCCGGAGGGTCGGGCCGTGCCGGGCCGCAGGGCGGCCGCCCGTGCCCGCTGTGCCCGTGCCCGTCGTGCCCGCCGAGCTCGTGGGCCCGGGAGCTCGGACCGCCACCCCTGCCCGCTGTGCCCGTGCCCGCCGTGTTCGTGGGCCCGGGCGGCCGGCCGTGGCGGGTTATCGACCGTGCCGGGCGGCCGGGTCGCGCCGGAGGGGCGGGCCGTGTCGGCCGGCCGGGCAGTGTCGGGCCGCAGGGCGGCCGCCCGTGCCCGTTGTGCCCGTGCCCGTGGGCCCGGGAGGCCGGGCCCTCCTGGCCTCACGGGACGACGGGCCGCTCCGGGTGCGTAGGGTGACGGGCACCATGACGATCATCGAAACCCCCTCCGACTGGCCCGCCGACGAGGCCGCCGCCCGGCGGATCCAGGACGAACTGCGGGACCGGGTGGTGCGGGACGAGCCGGGCCCGGCTCCCGGCACCGGCCTGGTCACCGGAGTGGACGTGGCCTACGACGACGACCGCGACCTGGTGGCAGCGGCGGCGGTCGTCCTGGACGCCGGAACCCTCGACGTGGTGGCGGAGGCCACCGCCGTGGGCCGGGTCGCCTTCCCGTACGTCCCCGGGCTGCTGGCCTTCCGTGAACTCCCCGCCGTCCTCGCGGCGCTGGCGGCCCTCCCCGCCGGCCCCGGCCTGGTGGTCTGCGACGGCTACGGCCGCGCCCACCCCCGCCGCTTCGGCCTCGCCAGCCATCTCGGGGTGCTCACCGGGCTGCCGGTACTCGGCGTCGCCAAGAACCCGTTCACCTTCACCCACGGCCCGCTCGGCGAGCACCGGGGTGCCGCCGCACCGCTGCTCGCCGGTGACGGGGAGGAGGTCGGCCGGGCGCTGCGCACCCGGGAGGGCGTGAAGCCGGTGTATGTCTCGGCCGGTCACCGGGTCACCCTGGACAACGCCTGCGCCCACACCCTGCGCCTCACTCCGCGTTACCGCCTCCCCGAGACCACCCGTCGCGCCGACGCCCTCTGCCGCGCGGCCCTCCGCGAGGCGACCGCCGCGCGCTGACCCGGCCGTACCCCGGTCCGGCGGCCGTGCCCCGACCCGGTCGTGCCCCCGGTCCGGCAGGCACTCACCGGTCACCAGCCGTGCGCCGTGCGGCGGACGCCCGCCGCTCAGCGGCTGTCCACCAGATGGAAGCGGACGCCGGCGGCGCGGAGGCGGTCCAGCAGGGCGTCCCCCATGGCGGCGGCGGGGGTGAGCTGGCCGGCGGCCACGGGCAGCGGGTCGAAGGCCAGACAGAGCGCGGACTCCGCCAGGAACTTGGCCGTCTCGTCATAGCCCGGGTCACCCCCGGACACCTCGGTGAAGACCCGGCGGCCACCGCCCTCGCCGACGAACCGCACCCGGAACCAGCTCCGTTCGCGCCGCTCCGGGGCCGGGCCGCGTCCGGGGGCGTACCGGCTCATCAGCCCGCGCCGGACGGCCGGCACCTGGGCGAGAGCGGCGAGCCCGGCGGCGGCCACCGTGCCGCCGAGCGCCATCGGCAGGGTGCGTACGGCCGCGTAGTGGCGGTAGCGGAAGTCCGGGCCGTACTCGGGCAGCGCCGCCGCCGAGCGGGCCACCACCCCGGCGTCCAGGGTCGGCAGCGGCAGCGCCCAGGCACCGGTCTCCCGGCTGAACCGGGGCGTGCCGAGCGGCCCGCCGGTCCGGCGCCCGGCCGGCCGGGGTTCGCGCAGCCGCCGTTCGCGCGCCGCCCGGGCGGCGGGCCGGGCGCGGCCGATGGCGGTGAGCGCGGACGCCAGCGTGCCACCGGAGAACTGGCCGTTCGAGGCGACGAAGCCGTCCACCCGCAGCGGGACGTCCCGGGGCAGCTGCCGCACCGTCCAGTACACGCCCAGGTCCGGCGGGACCGCGTCGAAGCCGCAGGCGTGCACCAGCCGCGCCCCGGTCTCCCGGGCCCGGGCGTCGTGGCGCAGATACATCAGGTCCACGAACTCGGCCTCGCCGGTCAGGTCCGCGTAGTCCGTGCCCGCCTCGGCACAGGCGGCCACCAGCCCCTCGCCGTACCAGACATAGGGGCCGACCGTGGTGGCCACCACCCGGGCGGAGCGGGCCAGTTCGCGCAGCGAGTCCGGATCGGCGGCGTCCGCCCGCAGCAGCGGGAGGTCCGCCCAGCGCGGCCGGTCGACGGCGAGCCGGTCGCGCACCGCCGCCAGTTTGGCCGGGTCCCGCCCGGCCAGTGCCCAGCGGCAGGAGGCGGGCGCGTGCTCCGCGAGATAACGCGCGGTCAGCTCGCCCGCGAAGCCGGTCGCCCCGAAGAGGACCAGATCGTACGCCCGTTCTGTCCTCTGCCGACTGTGCCGATCCTGCCGGTCCTGACCGTTCTGCCGGTCCCGCCGCCCGTCCATCCGCGCCCTCCACACCCCTCTGTGGTCCGCCGTGCCGAAAGGTCCCTGGGGCCCGCCGCCACCGGAGGCCGAGGGTAACCCCCGGGCCCCGCCGGGCGGACCGGGCACGGAGTGGATCGGGCCGGATCGCGCCGGACCGGGCTCATCGACCCCGGGCCGGTGTCGAGCCCTGGCTACGGGCCGATGGGGCCGGTACGGGCCGGTACGGACGGCCTGCGCGGCCGTTGGTCCGATCGGGCGCCGCGGACGGCTTCCCGCCGGACGGTTTTCCACAGGGCTTGTGCGGCGTCGGACGGGTTCTTAGCATCAACACTGTTACAGCAGTTGTGTCACAGTGCTTGGGGGCAGGATGGCAGGGACAGTCCACGGCCCGCTCGCCGGGGTGCGGGTGGTCGAGCTGGCGGGCATCGGGCCCGGTCCGTTCGCCGCCATGCTCCTGGCCGACCTGGGCGCCGATGTGGTCCGGGTCGACCGGCCCGGGGGCGCCGGACTGGCGATCGATCCGGCGTACGACCTCACCAATCGCAACAAGCGCTCGGTGCTGGTCGACCTCAAGACCGAGGAGGGGGCGGCCCGCGTGCTCGATCTGGCCGAGCGCGCCGATGTGCTGATCGAGGGGTTCCGCCCGGGGGTCGCGGAGCGGCTCGGTGTCGGGCCCGCCGAGTGCCACGCCCGCAACCCCCGGCTGGTGTACGGCCGGATGACCGGCTGGGGCCAGGACGGCCCGCTCGCTGGGCGCGCCGGACACGACATCTCCTACATCGCGGTCACCGGCGCCCTCTCCATGATCGGCTCCGCCGATGAGCCGCCCGTGGTGCCCGCCAATCTGCTCGGGGATTACGCGGGCGGCGCGCTCTACCTGGTCACCGGCGTCCTCGCCGCCCTGCACCACGCCCGCTCCGAGGGCGGCGGCGGCCAGGTGGTGGACGCGGCGATCACCGACGGCACCGCCCATCTGGCCATGATGATCCACGGCATGATGGCCGCCGGCGGCTGGCAGGACCGGCGCGGCGCCAATCTGCTCGACGGCGGCTGTCCGTTCTACGGCACCTACGAGACCGCCGACGGGCAGTACATGGCGGTCGGCGCGCTGGAGCAGCGGTTCTACGACACCTTCATCGAGCTGCTGGGCCTCGCGGACCAGGTGCCCGCCCGGGCGGACTTCGACCGCTGGGACGAGCTCCGCAGCGCCGTGGCCGCCCGCTTCAAGTCCCGTACCCGCGCCGAGTGGACGGCCGTCTTCGAGGACTCGGACGCCTGTGTGGCCCCCGTCCTCACCCTGCGCGAGGCGCCCGCCCATCCGCACCTCGCCGCCCGCTCCACCTTCGTGGACCACGGCGGGATCACCCAGCCCGCGCCCGCGCCCCGGTTCTCCGCCACTCCCGGCGCGGTGACCCGCCCTCCCGCCCTTCCGGGCGCCCACACCGACGAGATCGCCCGCGACTGGGGTGTACCCGCCCTCCGCCGCCGCCCGCCCGCCATCCCACCGGAGCCGGACGCCCGTCCCGGTCCCGGCGCCCCGCCGGATTCCGGGGCCCCGCATCCGCCCCGCACCCCGTCGCAGCCCCCGAGGAGGCCCGAGTGAAGCGCACTCTCTTCAGCGCCGAGCACGACGCGTTCCGTGAGACCGTCCGGGCGTTCCTCGCCAAGGAGGTCCTGCCGCACTACGACCGCTGGGAGCGGGACGGCATCGTCTCCCGGGACGCCTGGCTGGCCGCCGGCCGGCAGGGGCTGCTCGGCCTCGCCGTCCCCGAGGAGTACGGCGGCGGAGGCGTCCCCGACTTCCGCCACAGCGTCGTCCTCGCCGAGGAGTTCACCCGGGCCGGCGCGCCCGGCCTCGCCATCGGCCTGCACAACGACATCGTCGGCCCCTATCTCACCGGGCTCGCCACCGAGGAGCAGAAGCGGCGCTGGCTGCCCGGCTTCTGCTCCGGCGAGCTGATCACCGCCGTCGCCATGACCGAGCCCGGCGCCGGCTCCGACCTCCAGGCCATCCGCACCACCGCCGAGGACCGGGGCGACCACTGGCTGCTCAACGGCTCCAAGACCTTCATCTCCAACGGCATCCTGGCGGACCTGGTCGTGGTCGTCGCCCGGACCACCCCGGAGGGCGGCGCCCACGGCCTCTCGCTGCTGGTGGTGGAGCGCGGCGCCGAGGGCTTCGAGCGCGGCCGGAATCTCGACAAGATCGGCCAGAAGGCGCAGGACACCGCCGAGCTGTTCTTCACCGATGTCCGGGTGCCCAAGGAGAATCTGCTCGGCGAGCTCAACGGCGCCTTCGTCCATCTGATGACCAACCTCGCCCAGGAGCGGCTGGCCATCGCGGTGGCCGGGATCGCCGCCGCCGAGCACCTCCTGGAGATCACCACCGCCTATGTGAAGGAGCGCGAGGCGTTCGGCCGACCGCTCGCCCGGCTCCAGCACATCCGGTTCGAGGTGGCCGAGATGGCCACCGAGTGCGCCGTCACCCGCGCCTTCGTCGACCGCTGCGTCACCGACCACGGTACGGCCGAGCTGGACGCGGTCCACGCCTCCATGGCCAAGTGGTGGGCCACCGAGCTCCAGAAGCGGGTGGCGGACCGGTGCCTGCAACTCCACGGCGGGTACGGATACATGGCCGAGTACCCGGTCGCCCGGGCGTTCACCGACGGGCGGATACAGACCATCTACGGCGGCACCACCGAGATCATGAAGGAGATCATCGGCCGGGCTCTGCTGGCCTGACCACCCCGGCCCGAGCCGTCCCCGGTCCCGCCCCCGGTTCCAGCCCGCCCCAGCCCCAGCCCCAGCCTCAGCCCCGGCCCCGGCCCCGGCGTCCGTGCCGTGCCGGGTCCGGCCCGCTTCCGCGCCCCTCCCGTACGACCGCCGCGACGGCACCCGCCCGGCACCGGCACCCCACCAGTACCGGCGCCCCACCGGCACCCGGCACCCGCCCGCACCGCCCTCCCCGCCCTTCCGACACCCCCGAAAGGCCAGACAGTTGAGCACCGAAGCGTATGTGTACGACGCGATCCGCACCCCGCGCGGACGCGGCAAGGCCACCGGTGCCCTGCACGGCACCAAGCCCATCGACCTGGTGGTCGGTCTCATCCACGAGCTGCGGGACCGCTTCCCGGAGCTGGATCCGGCCGCCGTCGACGACATCGTGCTGGGTGTCGTCGGACCGGTCGGTGACCAGGGCTCCGACATCGCCCGGATCGCGGCCATCGCCGCCGGTCTGCCGGACACCGTGGCCGGGGTCCAGGAGAACCGCTTCTGTGCCTCCGGCCTGGAGGCCGTGAACATGGCCGCCGCCAAGGTCCGCTCCGGCTGGGAGGACCTGGTGCTGGCCGGCGGGGTGGAGTCGATGTCCCGGGTGCCCATGGCCTCGGACGGCGGCGCCTGGTTCGCGGACCCGATGACCAACTACACCACCAACTTCGTCCCGCAGGGCATCGGCGCCGACCTGATCGCCACCCTCGGCGGCCACACCCGGCGGGACGTGGACGAGTACGCCGCGCTGTCCCAGGAGCGGGCGGCCGCCGCCTGGAAGGAGGGCCGGTTCGCCCGGTCCGTCGTCCCCGTCCGGGACCGCAACGGACTGGTCGTCCTCGACCGCGACGAGCACCCGCGCCCCGGCACCACCGCCGACTCGCTCGCCGCACTCAAGCCCTCCTTCGCCGGCATCGGGGAGGCGGGCGGCTTCGACGCCGTGGCGCTCCAGAAGTACCACTGGGTCGAGCGCATCGACCACGTGCACCACGCGGGCAACTCCTCGGGCATCGTGGACGGCGCCGCCCTGGTCGCCATCGGCTCCCGTGAGGTGGGCGAGCGGTACGGCCTCACCCCGCGCGCCCGGATCGTCTCGGCCGCCGTCTCCGGCTCCGAGCCGACCATCATGCTCACCGGCCCGGCGCCCGCCACCCGCAAGGCGCTCGCCCGCGCCGGACTCACCGTCGACGACATCGACCTGGTCGAGATCAACGAGGCGTTCGCCGCCGTCGTGCTGCGGTTCGCGGCGGACCTCGGGCTCTCCCTGGACAAGATCAACGTCAATGGCGGGGCCATCGCCCTCGGCCACCCGCTCGGCGCCACCGGCGCCATGATCCTCGGCACCCTGGTGGACGAGCTGGAGCGCCGGGACCTGCGCCGTGGCCTCGCCACCCTCTGCGTCGGCGGCGGCATGGGCATCGCCACGATCGTCGAGCGCGTCTGACCCCCGCCCCGTCCCGCCCCCGCCTACGGAGAAGCAGCAATGACCGAGAGCACCACCATCCGCTGGGACCAGGACGAGACCGGTGTGGTCACCCTGACCCTGGACGACCCCCACCAGTCCGCCAACACCATGAACCAGGCGTTCAAGGACTCCGTGGCGGCCGTCGCGGACCGCGCCGAGGCCGAGCGCGACACCATCCGCGGCATCATCGTGACCTCCGCCAAGAAGACCTTCTTCGCCGGTGGCGACCTCAAGGAGATGATCCGGCTCCGCCCCGGGGACGCCGGGCTCGCCTTCGAGGCCGGCACCGCCATCAAGCGCGCGCTGCGCCGTATCGAGACCCTGGGCAAGCCGGTGGTCGCCGCCATCAACGGCGCGGCCCTCGGCGGCGGTTACGAGATCGCCCTCGCCTGCCACCACCGGATCGCGCTGGACGCGCCCGGCTCCCGGATCGGCCTGCCCGAGGTCACCCTCGGGCTGCTTCCGGCGGGCGGCGGCGTGACCCGGACCGTACGGCTCATGGGCATCACCGACGCCCTGCTGAAGGTGCTCCTCCAGGGCACCCAGTACACCCCCCGCCGGGCCCTGGAGAACGGGCTGGTCCACGAGGTCGCCGCCACACCGGAGGAGATGCTCGCCCGGGCCCGCGCCTTCATCGACGCCCACCCCGAGTCCCGGCAGCCCTGGGACGTCAAGGGATACAAGATCCCCGGCGGCACCCCGGCCAGCCCCCGGTTCGCCGCCAACCTGCCCGCCTTCCCTGCCAATCTCCGCAAGCAGCTCGGCGGCGCCCCGTATCCCGCCCCGCGCAACATCCTCGCCGCCGCCGTCGAGGGCTCCCAGGTGGACTTCGAGACCGCCCAGACCATCGAGGCCCGCTACTTCGCGGAGCTGGTCACCGGGCAGACCGCGAAGAACATGATCCAGGCGTTCTTCTTCGACCTCCAGGCGGTCAACTCCGGCGCCGGCCGCCCCCGGGGCGTCGAGTCCCGTCCGGTGCGCCGGGTCGCGGTGCTCGGCGCCGGGATGATGGGCGCGGGCATCGCCTACGCCTGCGCCAAGGCGGGCATCGAGGTGGTGCTCAAGGACGTCTCGGCCGAGGCGGCCGCCAGGGGCAAGGGGTACGCCGAGAAGCTGCTCGCCAAGGCGGTGGCCCGGGGCCGTACCACCGAGGCCGACCGGGACGCGCTGCTGGCCCGGATCACCCCCACCGCCGACCCGGCCGGCCTCGCCGGCTGCGACGCCGTGATCGAGGCGGTCTTCGAGGACCCGGCGCTCAAGCACAAGGTGTTCCAGGAGATCCAGGGGATCGTCGCGCCGGACGCGCTGCTCTGCTCCAACACCTCCACCCTCCCCATCACCCTGCTCGCCGAGGGGGTCGCCCGCCCGGCCGACTTCATCGGGCTGCACTTCTTCTCACCGGTCGACAAGATGCCGCTGGTGGAGATCATCAAGGGCGAGCGCACCGGCGACGAGGCGCTGGCCCGCGCCTTCGACCTGGTCCGGCAGATCCGCAAGACCCCGATCGTGGTCAATGACTCGCGCGGCTTCTTCACCTCCCGGGTGATCGGCCAGTTCATCAACGAGGGCGTCGCCCTGGTGGGCGAGGGCGTGGAGCCGGCCTCCGTCGAGCAGGCGGCGGCCCAGGCGGGCTACCCGGCCAAGGTGCTCTCGCTGATGGACGAGCTCACCCTCACCCTGCCGCGCAAGATCCGCGACGAGACCCGCCGGGCCGTCGAGGAGGCCGGCGGCAGCTGGCCGGAGCATCCCGCCGACGCGGTGATCGACCGGATGGTGGACGAGTTCGGCCGCCCCGGCCGCGGCGGGGGCGGGGGCTTCTACGAGTACGCCGAGGACGGCACCCGGCTCCGCCTCTGGCCGGGGCTGCGCACCCACTTCGCCCGGGAGGGCGCCGAGGTGCCGTTCGAGGACATGAAGGAGCGGATGCTCTTCGCGGAGGCGCTGGACTCCGTCCGCTGCCTGGAGGAGGGCGTCCTCACCTCGGTGGCCGACGCCAACATCGGCTCGATCATGGGCATCGGCTTCCCGGCCTGGACCGGCGGCGTCCTCCAGTACATCAACGGCTACGAGGGCGGCCCGGCCGGCTTCACGGCCCGCGCCCACGAGCTGGCCGAGCGGTACGGCGAGCGGTTCCGGCCCCCGGCGCTGCTGGTGGCCAAGGCCGAGCGCGGGGAGACCTTCCACGACTGATCCCCGGACACCGCTGATCCCCGGACACCGCGCCCCGGGGAGGCGGCCGGCGTTCCGGGTCACTCGGCCCGGAACGCCGCCCGCAGCTCCTCCCTCAGCGACCGCTGGAAGGCGGTGACCAGGGCCTGGAGCACCAGCGGCTGCATATGGGCGGAGAGCGACTTCATCGCCGCCACGTGCTCCGGGTCCGCCTCCCGCTCCCGGTACGGGTTCCACACCTCGTCCCGGAACAGCCGGGTCAGCTCGTGCGCCACCGAGCGGGTGTGCTCCAGCAGCACCGTCCGCGCGGCCAGGATCGTCTCATGGGCGATCGGCACATCGAGGAGCTGCACCCCCAGCCGCAGCAGCCCCGGATCCACCCGGTACGTCTCCGCACGGCCCGCCCCGGCACCCTGGTGGTTCCCCGTGCGGGTCAGCACGTCCATGGCGACCAGCCGGTCCAGGTCCTCGTCGCTGAGCGGCCGCCCCACCCGCCGCTCCAGCTCGGCCCTGCTCGCGTCCTCGGGGGCGTCCGGGGACCAGGAGGCGACCAGTCCCCGGTGGATCGCGAGGTCCTGGGCGGTCAGGTCGGGCGGCAGCTGCTCCAGATACCGTTCGATCGCGGAGAGGGTCATCCCCTGGCGCTGCAGCTCCTCGATCAGTGCCAGCCGGAGCAGATGCTCGGCCCCGTAGTGCCCCACCCGGCGCGGCCCGATCGCCGGCGGCGGCAGCAGACCCCGGGTGCCGTAGAACCGGATGGTGCGCACGGTGACACCTGCCCGCGCGGCCAGCTCGTCGACGGTGAGCGTCTCGGTCGCCTCGGTCGCCATGCCTGGGCCTCACTTCCGGCAGTCACGGGGGAACCACGGTGGAACAGTGCAACAGTATTGCTGTCTCACCGGGACTGTGAAAGTGGTGTGATCGTCCGCCGGCGGCCGTACCGGCGGGGCGGTCCCGCCGGTACGACCACCGGCGCGGGGTGCGGCCTCACGCGGTTCCGGTGCGGCTCCGCGTGGCCGACCGGCGTCAGCGCGCCGACGCCACGACGGGATAGTGGTCCGAGAGATTCGTGTAGGTGAACTCCTTGCCCCAGCTCGACACCGTCCAGGGGGCGGATTTCTCCGCGATCACCTCGTTGGTCCACCCGGCCGGACGGGCGTGGCCGGCCCGGTGCAGCACATGGTCCAGGTCCTCCCGGGGGTCGTCCGGGTAGCGCTCGGCGGCGATGGAGTTCCGCTCGGTGTCGAAGGAGTACGGGTGACCCGTGCGGGCGTCCGCGCCCACCAGCCCGGCGTCCGCGAGCAGCGAGCGGTACTCGGGCCCGTGCCCGTCGACATTGAAGTCGCCCGCCACCACCACCTCCTCGGAGGCCGGGATCCGCTTGGCGCCCAGGAACGCGTCCAGCTCCTTGAACTGGCTGCTCCGCACCCGAGCCGCCTCGCCCGCCGCACAGCCCGGGTCGGTGGACTGGGCGTGGGTGCCGACCACATGCCCCCGCGCCCCGCCGACGTTCAGCACGGCGTAGACGAAGCCCTTGTTGGAGTACCAGTCGGCGCCGCAGGCGTCCTTGTAGACGTACTGCTCCTTGCGGAGGATCGGCCACTTGCTGAGCAGCGCCACCCCGCCGTCCTCCGGGGTGGTGGCGGAGTAGGCGCCGCCGGTGGCGTCCCAGCCCGATGGGGAGCGCCCCATCACGGGCGTCTGGTGCGGATAGCGGTCGGCCGAGTTCCGCAGCAGCTGGTCCGAGGTGGAGTTGTCGAACGCCTCCTGGACCACCACCACGTCATTGCCCTGGTAGAAGGGCGCGGCGGGGATGGCCGCCGCCCGGTGCTGCTGCCCCCAGTTCGGGTACAGCGTCCGGCTGAAGAGAAACGTGTTGTACGTGAGGACGCGCAGCGCCGGGGCGGCGGCCCGGTCGGCCGGAGAAGTCGCGGCGGCCGCGGCGGCCGGCGGGACGGCGGCGGCCAGCGCGGTGGCGGCGGCCACGGCGGCCAGCGCCGCGCGCCCGGCCCGGCGGCCCCGCCGCGCGGGTGCGGCGGACGGTACGGCGGACCGCCCGGCGAACGGCGTGGCGGACCGGGGAGCGGACACCGGGGCGGCGGAGGGCGGGACGGGGTACGACAAGGGAACTCCTCGGGGGAGTGGGGAGGAAGAAACGGAGGGAGCGCCGCACATCAAAGCAGCGGCGATTACTTCCGGGTAGCCGTCCGGTGCCGGGAACCTTGCGGAACCGGGGCGACCGTTCCAACTCCGCCGGACGGCCTTCCCCGGGGCGGGCGGCACCGGGGTTTCGGACCGTGGGCGGCCACTCGGTAGGATCCGGGCATGGACGCCACCGTGACCCTCGCCGAGAACTCCAGACTGCTGCCCATGGACCTCGGGCCGCTCAACCCGACGACCGTCGACATCTTCGTCGGCCTGGTGTTCTTCGGGCTGACCTTCCTCGTCCTGGCCAAGGTGCTGCTGCCGCGCATCAACAAGGTGCTCACCGAGCGCGAGGACGCCACCGAGGGCGGTTCCGAGCGCGCCGAGGCGCTGCGCGAGGAGGCCGCCGCCGTCCACGCCCAGTACGAGGCCGAGCTGGCCGCCGCCCGCCACGAGGCCGCCCGGATCCGGGCCAAGGCCCAGGAGGAGGGCGCCGCCGCCATCGCCGCCGCCCGCGAGGAGGGCGTCCGCGAGCGCGAGCGGATCATCGCGGAGGGCACCGCCGCCATCAAGGCCGAGCGCACCGCAGCCGAGGAGGGACTGAGCGCCAACGTGGACGCCTGGGCCCGCACCCTCGCCGGCCGCATCCTGGGCGAGCCGGTGGCGAGCGGCGCCCCGGCCCGCGACTGACCGTACGGCGCCCACCGCACGCCCCCGCCGGCCCGGCGGGGGCGCACTCATGCCCGGACCGGTGCCCGGCAGGACCGCGCGGGCCGTCCGCGCCGCCGCCCGGTCCGGCCGGCCCCGGGGAGTTCCGTCCCCCGGACCCCTCGTCCCCTCCGTGCCGTCCTTCCCGTCCTTCTCTTCCACCCCCTCCGGCCCGGACGCCACACCGGAATCGCATACTGGAGGCCCCGGGAAGCCTCCCCGGGGCCGCCGGTCCCGAGGGGCCGGTGGCAGGGCACGAGCGGACGGGCACCATGAGCACGGCACCCCGGCACGACGCCTCCGCGTCCCGGTACGACGCCTCCGCGCCTCCGGTGCTCCGGTCCGGCGACGACCCGGCGCGCCGGTCGGACGACCCGGAGCCGCCACCGCCCGGCGGGGTGCTCTGGAGCCTCGCCGGTGATGTGCGCGGGCTGCTGATGCTGCCCGCCGCCCTCACCCTCCAGGTCGCCCACCCGGCCGTCGGCGCCGGGGTGGACGAGCACTCGGTCTTCCGCACCGACCCCTGGGGGCGGGGCGAACGCTCGCTGCGCTCGCTCCAGCTCTGGGTGTACGGCGGCGAGGCCGCCGCCGAGGAGGGCCGCCGGCTGCGCCGGCTCCACCGGACCATCCGGGGCACCGACACCCGGGGCCGCCGCTACCACGCGCTCACCCCGGCCACCTACGCCTGGGTGCATGCCACCGGATTCCCGGTCTACCGGCACGCCGCCCGCTATCTCGTCCGGCCGATGACCGGGGCCCAGGAGCGGACCCTCTACGCCGAGTGGCTCCGGGTGGGCCGAGTGCTGGGCCTCCACGACCGGGACATGCCGGCCACGATCGAGGAGTTCTGGCCGTACTACCGCCGGATGCTGGCCGAGGAGATCGGGGCCACCGCCGTGGTGCGGGAGCTGATCGCGCCGGTGGTGCCCGTTCCGCCGCCCGACCGGGGGCCGTGGCCGCTCCGGGCGGTGCTGCGGGTGCTCTGGCCGGTGCTGCTGCCCCCGCTGGTCCGGGCCCGGGCGTTCCTGACCGCCGGGTTCCTGCCGCCGGACGCCCGGGAGGCCCTCGGCCTTGATTGGAGCGACGCGCAGGAGCGCCGGCTGCGCGCGATCGGCCGGGTGGTGCGGGCGGTGGTGCCGCTGCTGCCCGAGCGACTGCGCTATCTGCCGCTCGCCCGCCGGGCGCGCCGGGCCCACCGGCTCGCCGCCCGCTGACCGCCGTCCCGGCCCGGAACACGTACGGCGGTGCGGGGACCCGTACGACGGCCCGGACGCGTGCTCAGCTGTCGGTGAGCCCGTTGCGGGCGATGACCTCGGCGTACCAGCGGGCGCTGTCCTTCGGGGTGCGCCGTTGGCTGGCGAAGTCCACATGGACGATGCCGAACCGCTTGCCGTACCCGTACGCCCACTCGAAGTTGTCCAGCAACGACCAGAGGAAGTAGCCGCGTACGTCCGCCCCGGCGGCCAGCGCCCGCAGCACCGCCGCCAGATGGGCCCGCAGATACGCCACCCGCTCGGGGTCGTGCACCGCGCCCGACGGGTCGGCGTAGTCGTCGTAGGCGGCGCCGTTCTCGGTGATGAGCAGCGGGGTGCCGGGCAGTTCGTCCCGCAGCCGGGTCAGCAGCTCGTACAGACCCCCGGCGTCCACCGGCCAGTCCATGGCGGTGCGCTCACCGGGCGCGACCGCGAACCGTACATGCCGCTCGGCCCCCGGCCACGGCGACGGCGCGGCGGTGGTGCCGGCGGTGACCACGGTGGGGGAGTAGTAGTTGATGCCCAGCGCGTCGATCGGCGCCGAGGTCGCGGCCAGGTCGCCGTCGCGCACGAAGGACCAGTCGGTCAGCCCCGCCGTGTCCGCCACCAGGTCCTCCGGGAGCCGCCCGTGGAAGACCGGGTCCAGGAAGATCCGGTTGCCCAGCGCGTCGATCCGGCGGGCCGCGTCCCGGTCCGCCTCGCCCTCGCCCAGCGGCCGGACCGCGTGCGGATTGAGCGTCAGCGAGATCTCGGCGCCGGCCGGCAGCGCCGCCCGCAGCACCTGGGCGGCACGGCCGTGCGCCAGGTTCAGATGGTGGGCCGCCCGCAGCGCGGCCACCGGCTCGGTACGGCCCGGGGCGTGCACCCCGGCGGCGTACCCCAGGAACGCGGCGCACCACGGCTCGTTGAGCGTCGTCCAGGTCGCCACCCGGTCGCCCAGCGCGTCCGCCACCAGACCGGCGTACTCCGCGAACCGCTCGGCCGTCTCGCGCCGGGGCCAGCCGCCCGCGTCCTCCAACTCCTGCGGCAGGTCCCAGTGGTAGAGCGTGGCGACCGGGCGGATGCCCGCCGCGCGCAGCTCGTCCACCAGCCGCCGGTAGAAGTCCAGCCCCCTGCGGACCGCCGGACCCCGGCCGGTCGGCTGCACCCGGGACCAGGAGACCGAGAACCGGTAGTCGGTGACGCCCAGTTCGCGCATGAGCGCCACGTCCTCGGACATCCGGTGGTAGTGGTCGGCGGCGATGTCCCCGGTGTCACCGTTGCGCACCTTGCCGGGGACCCGGCTGAAGGTGTCCCAGATGGACGGCGTACGGCCGTCCTCGGCGGCCGCCCCCTCGATCTGGTACGCGGCGGTGGCCGTGCCCCAGCGGAAGCCGGCCGGGAAGCCGCTCCCCGCCACCGGGGCGGGGTGCGGTACGGGGGCGTCGACAGCGGTCATGAGACAAGAACTCCCAACGGTGAAGGAATCGGTGGTGGTCGGCGAGCGGCCCCGGGGCCCGGGGCCGGTCAGCCCTTGACGGCGCCCTGCATGATCCCGCCGACGATCGCCCGGCCGAGCAGGCCGAAGACCAGCAGGACCGGAAGGGTGCCGAGCAGGGTGCCGGCCATGATCACGGACTGGTCGTGCACATAGCCGCCGCCCAGCTGGCGGAGGGCCACCTGCACGGTCGGGTTCTGCGAGGAGAGCGCCACGACCGGCCAGAAGAAGTCGTTCCAGGCGGTCATGAAGGTCAGCAGCCCCAGCACCGCCATCCCCGGCCGGGCGACGGGCACCACGATCGACCAGAAGATCCGGGCGGTGGAGGCGCCGTCCACCCGGGCCGCCTCGATCAGCTCGTCCGGCAGCGACTGCGCCAGGAACTGCCGCATGAAGAACACCCCGAACGCCGAGACCAGCCCCGGCAGGATCACCGACTGGAGCTGGTTCACCCAGCCCAGTTCCGCGATCACCATGAACAGCGGGATCACCCCCAGCTGGGGCGGGATCATCATGGTGCCCACGGTCAGCGCCAGCAGCGCGCCCCGGCCCCGGAAGCGCAGCTTGGCGAAGGCGAATCCGGCGAGGGTGCAGCAGAGCACGGTGCCCGCGGTGACCGAACCCGAGACGATCAGCGAGTTGAGCAGGGCCGTGCCGATGTCGGCCTCCGCCAGCACCGCGTCGATGTTCCGGAACAGGTCCGGGCCCGGCAGCAGGGCGGGCGGCACCCGGGCCAGATCGGCGTTGGAGCGGCTGGCGGCGACGAGGGTCCAGTAGAACGGGAACGCCGACACCAGCACGGCGAGGATCAGCACGGTGTACGTCACCGGGCCGCCGCGCAGGGACCGGCCGGTCCGCGAGCGGGACCCGCGCCGCCCGGGGGCGGGCGCTCCGGGACCGGTGCGCGGCTGCTCCGGCGGGGCGGTGAGCACGGTCATCGGCCGGCCTCCGTACGCGAACGGCGGCGCGCGATCAGGGCGTTGGCCCCGACCACCACCACGATCAGCAGAAACATCACCCAGGCGACGGCGGCCGCCCGGCCCAGGTGGAAGAAGCCCCAGCCCTGCTCGTACAGATAGAGCCCCAGGGTCTGGTACTGGTGCGAGATGCCGCCGGAGATCGAGCCCTCGAAGAGCAGCGGCTCACCGAAGAGCTGGGTGGCCCCGATGGTCGACACCACCGCCGTGAAGACGATGGTCGGCCGCAGTCCCGGCAGGGTGACATGGACGAACTGCCGCCAGCGCGAGGCCCCGTCCATCTCGGCGGCCTCGTACAGCTCGGCCGGGATGGTCTGCATACCGGCGAGGTAGATCAGCGCGTTGTAGCCGGTCCAGCGCCAGATGACGATGGTGGAGACGGCGAACTGCGAGGCGACCGTGCCCGTGCCCCAGTCCACCGGGTCGACACCGGCCAGCCCCAGCAGGTAGTTGACGACTCCGAAGTCCCGGCCGAACAGCTGGGCGAAGACCAGGGTGGCGGCGGCCACCGAGGTGGCGTACGGGAGCAGCATCGCCGTACGGAAGAACGTCCGGCCGCGCAGCCGGTAGTTGAGCAGGTGCGCGAGCCCCAGCGCCATCGCCAGCTGCGGCACGGTGGAGAGCACCCCGATGGTGAAGGTGTTGCGCAGCGAGAGCCAGAAGAAGTCGTCGGCGAAGAGCGCCGTGTAATTGCCGAGGCCCCGCCACTCCATCTCCCCGGGTGTCTGGAGCTCCACCCGGTAGAGCGAGACAAAGGCGGTGTAGAGCAGCGGGAAGAGCCCGAAGGCGGTGAACAGGGTGAAGAACGGGGCCAGAAAGGCGTACGGCGAAGCGGTGCGCCAGGCTCGGCGGACCAGGGACGGCCGGGCAGCGGCGGCGGTCCCGGCCGGTGCGGTGAGGGTCACGGTGCGGCCCTTCGGATCGGGGAAGCGGGGAGAGCGGGGAACAGCGGGAACGGCGGGGAACGGCAGGGTCAGTGGGGAACGGCGGGGAATGGCAGGATCAGTGGGGAATGGCAGGAACGGCGGGAAAGGCGGGGACAGTGGGAAACGGCAGGAGCAGCGGGAAACAACAGGAGCCGTGGAGAGGGCCGGGCGGACGGCGTGGGCCGGCAGGCCCGGCCACCCGGGTACGTCCCCACGCGCCAAGGGCTGCGGGTGAAGCGCGGCGTCTTATTCGGAGGGAGGGCCGTACGCCCCCGCGCGCCAGGGGCTGCCGGGGCGGTGCCGCGGCGGCCGGAGTACAGGCGGCCCCGGGCGGCGCGGCGGACGCCGGAGCCCGGCGCGCGGCGCCCGGCGGCCGGGCCGCCAGCACACCGCCGGAGCCCGGGCCGGCGGCGCACCGCCGAGGGCGCGCGGACGCCCGGACGCGCGGGCCCTCAGCCGGTCACATTCGCCACGCCCTTCTTCGCGTGGGACCACGCCTCCTCCGGTGAGGTGCCCTTGCGCTCCACCTCGTTGAGCGCGTTGGTGATCTGGTCCGCCACGTTCTTGTCGTGGACGCCCAGCACCTGCACCGGGGCGGCCTTGGCCGCGTCCCCGAAGATCCGGCCGATCGGAGCGCCGGAGAAGTAGGGGTCGGTCGCCCCGGCCACCGCGGCGATGGCGCCGGTGGCGGACGGGAAGTTGCCCTGTTTGCGGAAGAGTTCGGCCTGCTGCTCGGGCGCGGTGAGCCACTCGATCAGCTCGTACGCCTCCTTCTTGTGCTTCGCCGCGCGTGGCACGCTCAGATAGGAGCCGCCCCAGTTACCCGCCCCGCCCGGGAGCCTGGCGACGTCCCACTTGCCCTTGCCCGCGTCCCCCGCCTGGCCCTTGATGTATCCGAGCATCCAGGCCGGGCAGGGCAGGGTGGCGAACGAACCGGCCGCGAACGCCTGGTTCCA
Organism: Streptomyces pyxinae; assembly: GCF_024756275.1. Taxonomy (GTDB): domain Bacteria; phylum Actinomycetota; class Actinomycetes; order Streptomycetales; family Streptomycetaceae; genus Streptomyces; species Streptomyces pyxinae. The sequence goes on from NZ_JANUGQ010000018.1 coordinate 81,564, forward strand.
CTGCGGAGTCCACTGGTCGAGCTTGGCGCTCAGCCCGTCGGACGCGGCCCGGGTCGCGGCCGACCAGGCGGTGCGCACGGCCGGGCTGTCCTCGTAGATCAGCGCCCCGGAGGTGTCGTAGTACCGCTCCTTCTCCTGGCCCACCATGACGGTGAAGAGGCTGCCCACACTGTCCAGCCAGGCGCTCCCGGCGGGCGCCTTCGCCCGGTACCGCTCACCGAGGGCGAGATAGCCGTCCCAGGTGGCCCACCGCTTGGCCAGCTCGGTCCGGTCGGTGGGCAGCCCCGCCTTCCGGAGGAGATCGGTGCGGTAGCACATCGCCTCGGGGCCGACGTCCGTGCCGAGACCGAGCACCTTGCCGTCCTTGGTGGTGGCTGCCGACCACTTGGCCGCCGCGAACCGGTCCTTGAGCTTGTCCGCGCCGTACCGGGTGAGATCCTCGAACTTCTCCGACTGCTGCTGGGTGACAGCGGCGATCCGGCCGACCTCCACGCCCTGGACGTCCGCCAGCCCGCCGCCGCCGGCCAGCCGGGTCTGGAGCGACTTCCAGTAGTCCTGCTCGTCCTCGGTGTCCGTCTGCTTGATCGTCACACCCGGGTGGAGCTTCTCGTACGCGGCGTACAGCCCGGCCTCCTGATAACCGAAGGAACCGAACAGGTCGACGGTCAGGGTGATGTCGCCGTCCTTGCCACCGGACGCGCCGCCCGGGGAGCCGGATCCGCAGGCGGCGAGCAGAGCCCCGGCGAGCGCGACCGCCCCGAGGCGGACGGCGGTGCGTCTGGCGGCGCGGGCAGTGGGCATGGAAGCCTCCTCTGGCTTCGGCGGGAGCGGTACGCCGGGCGGAGCGGGCGCGGGGCCGTCCTGCGGGGCGTGAACGAGAAATGGTAAGCCGGAACGCCGGCTGAGAGCGCTCTCAGGAATGCGTCTGGAGCGTGCCCGAGCCCCGGACCCCCGTCAAGACCCGAAGCCGTAACGACCGCACCCGCCCTGCTCGTCCTGACAGGTGGAAGCCAACTGAGCGCTCCGCGCCCTCCCTTGACAGTCCGCTTTCACAGGTTTTACTTTCCGGAAACTGAGAGCGCTCTCAACCCGCAGTCCCCCCACCCGCGCTGCCCACCCCGAGGTGCCCCATGCCGAGCCCCCGCAGCCGTCCCCCCACCTCGCACCGCCCCCGCGCCTCCGGCCCCCTTCGCGCCGCCGCCACCCTCGCCCTGGCCGCCGCGCTCGCCGCCGCCGGACTGACCGGTCCCGCTGCCGCCCCGGCCGCCGCGGCCACCGTGCCGGCCGGCGCGGGCAGTTACTCCGACACCCGGCCGCCCGGCACCTCCGGGCCCACCACCAACACCGGCACCCCGGTCACCCCCAAGGTGACCCCGGCCGCCCAGGGGAAGCCGGTGCCCACCAACGACTGGTGGTCCTCGCTCGCCTTCCAGCGGTACGGCGACAACCCCTGGTCCACTCCCATGTACGGCCATCCGCTCACCTACCAGGCCACCTCCGCCGGCCTCGACATCGGCTACCCCACCACCCCGGCCGTCACCGGCGACGGCCGGCAGTACGAGTTCGCCCACAAGCGGGACCTCACCCTCGGCCTCACCGGGCTCAACTCCCCGGACACCAGAGCCGACTCCTGGTCCGACTGGACGGTCACGCCCTACTGGTCCGACGGCGCCCGGACGCTGCGCGCCACCATCGGCCACGGACTGCCCTTCGTGTACGCCAAGGGCAGCGGCGGCGACGCCCGGATCACCACCGCCACCGCGCCCGCCGTCTTCGCGGACCAGGGCAATGTCCTCGGCATCACCGTCGCCGGCCACCACTACGGGCTGTTCGCCCCCACCGGCACCGACTGGGCCGTCTCCGGCACCACTCTCACCGCCGGGCTCGGCGCCAAGGACTACTTCTCGGTCGCCGTGCTGCCCGCCACCGACGCGCTGGCCACCTACCGCAAGTACGCCTACAGCTTCGTCACCGGCTCCCAGGTGAGCTGGAGCTACCGCGGCGCCACGGTCGGAGCCGCCTACACGCTGACCACCCAGCCGCAGGAGGGCTCCGCCACCGGCACCCTCCAGGCCCTCTACCGCCACCAGTGGCTCGCCACCACCGACCCGCTCACCCCGTACACCTATGTCTCCCCGCGCGGCACCATGAAGGTCCGGGAGGGGACCACCTTCACCACCACCCGGCGCGCCGCCCCGGTGCTCCCCGCGCTGCCCCGGTCCGCCGGCCCGGACACCGCCCGGCTGCGCGGCTACCTGAACGAGGTGGCGAACGCGGCCGACCCCTTCTCCGGTGCCACCGACACCTACTGGACCGGCAAGGCGCTCGGCCGGCTCGCCCAACTGGTGCCGCTGGCCGAGCAGACCGGTGACACGGCGGTCCGCGACAGACTCCTCGGGCTGATCAAGGGCCGGCTCCAGGAGTGGTTCACGGCCGGCGGGTCCGGTGAGTTCTCGTACGACCGCACCTGGCGGACCCTGACCGGGTACCCCGCCTCGTACGGCACCGACACCGAGCTCAACGACCACCACTTCCACTACGGGTACTACATCCAGGCGGCGGCGGTCGTCGCCCAGTACGACCCCGGCTGGGCCGCCGACTCCGCCTGGGGCGCCATGGTGAAGACGCTGGTCAGGGACACCGCCAACCCCAGCCGCACCGACTCCGCCTTCCCCTTCCTGCGCGGCTTCGACGTCTACGCCGGGCACAGCTGGGCCTCCGGCCACCAGGGCTTCGCGGCCGGCAACAACCAGGAGTCGTCCTCGGAGTCCACCAACCTCAGCGCCGGGCTGGTGCTCTGGGGCTCGGCCACCGGTGACACCGCCCTGCGCGACCTGGGTCTCTATCTGCTCACCACCGAGTCCGACACCGTCGCCCAGTACTGGTTCGACGCCGACCAGCAGGTCTTCCCGGGCTCCTTCGGCCGTGACACCGCCGGAATGGTGTGGGGGAGCGGTGCCGCGTACGCCACCTGGTGGACCGCCAACCCGGAGGAGATCCACGGGATCAACGTGCTGCCGGTGACCGGCGGTTCGCTCCACCTCGGCGCCGCCAAGACGGCCGTCCGCCGCAACCTGGCCGAGCTGGAGCGGGAGAACGGCGGCCCTGCGGTCGAGTGGCGGGACATCGTCTGGGAGTTCCAGGCGCTGGCCGACCCCGCCGCCGCCCGCGCCAAGTGGGACGCCGGGAACGGCGGTTACGTCCCGGAGCAGGGTGAGTCCAGGGCGCACACCTACCACTGGATCACCACCCTGGACGCCCTCGGCGCCCCCGACCCGTCCGTGACCGGCGATCTGCCCGCCTCGGCCGTCTTCACCAAGGGCACGGTACGGACCTACGCCGCCCACAACCACGGTTCGGCGCCCCGCACGGTGACCTTCACCGACGGCACCCGGCTCACCGTCCCGGCCCGCTCCACGGCCACCACCACCGGCAGCGGAACACCCGGTCCGGACGACCCCGGCCAACCCGGCCCCGCCACCGGCAACACCTTCCAGCTCCGCACCGGCGGTGTCCTCACCACCGCCACCGGCTCGGCGGCGGGCACCGACACCCTGGCCTCCGCCGGGGGCGCCAACCACGACGGCACCCCGCACCAGCCGCTGGTGTACGAGGCCCGGGGTGTCACCGGCACCCTCCGGCCCGGTGCCGCCACCGCCTTCCGGCTGCCGGTCGACGCGGGGACGTCGGTCGGACTCGGCCAGCAGGCCCGGATCAGCTATGACCTCACCGGCGACGGCAGCTTCGAACGGACCGAGACGTACCCCTACTTCGCCACCGACCCGGTGCCGGGCTGGGAGGAGTACGGCCAGGGCCGGGGGCCGGGGTCCGCCTCCGGAACCCTCGGCGACCTGCGCGGCGGCACCGTGCGGCTGGAGGTGTGGAGCGCCATCGGCAACGCCCCGGCCCGGCTCGGAACCGGCACGGACCGCTCGGTCGTGGTCATCCCCTACCAGTGAGCCAGGCCCGGAACCGGGGTCGGGCCCGGATCCGGGACCGGGATCGGAATCAGGGCAGGGCCGGAGCCAGGACCGAAGTCAGGCCCGAAACCGGGGCCAGGATCAGGGCCGTGGCCAGGATGGGGGCCGGGACCGGGACCGAAGTCAGGACCGGGAACAGGACCGGGGCCGAGATCGGGGCCAGGGCCGGACCAGGGCCGGGATCGGAACCAGGAGCGGCGCCAGGAGGCCGCCAGGCACTCGGCCGTCCCGCCTCCGCCGGGCTCAGGCGGAGGCGCGGCGGACGAGTTCGGTGGCGGTGATCACCGCTCGCGGTGGCTCCGCCCCGCACTCGTCCCGCCCCGCCGCCCCGTCGAGCAGCAGCCGGACCATCAGCCGCCCCATGCCCTCGATGTCCTGCCGGACCGTGGTCAGCGGCGGATCGGTCGCCTCCACCACCGACGCCATGTCGTCGAACCCCACCAGGGCCACGTCCTGCGGCACCCGCCGCCCCCGCGCCCGCAGTTCGCCCAGCGCACCCGACGCCATCAGGTCGTTGGCCGCGAACACCGCGTCCAGGTCCGGCCGGCGGTCCAGCAGTTCGGCCATCGCCCGCGCCCCGCCCGCCACGGTGAAGTCGCCGTGCGCCAGCAGCCCGGGATCGGCCTCCGGCAGCACGTCCCGGTAGCCGTCCAGCCGGTCCGTCGAGGCGGTGAGGTCCGCCGGCCCCGCGACATGGGCGATCCGCCGGCGGCCCAGCGACCGCAGATACCGCACCGCCTCCCGGGCGCCGCCCCGGTTGTCGCAGTCGACGTACGGCACGCCCGGCCCCTCGACCGCCTCGGGCCAGCCGGGGCGCCCGCCGAACACCGCCGGCACCCCGGCGCGCCGGATGACCGAGGGCAGCGCGTCGTCGTTGTGCACCGAGAACGCCAGCGCCCCGTCCACATGACCGCCGCCCAGATAGCGGGCGATCCGCTCGTGCTCGCCCCGGTCCTCCACCCACAGCAGTACCAACTGTGAGTCGTGGGCGGTCAGTTCCCGGCTTATCCCGCGGATCTGCTGCTCGAAGAAGGGATCGGAGAAGATCCGGAACTCCGGCTCCGCGACGATCACCGCCACCGCGCCGTTGCGCCGGGTGACCAGGGTGCGGGCGGCGTGGTTGGGCACATACCCCAGCTCCCGGACGGCCCGGCGCACCTTCTCCGCGAGCGGCGCCCGGACGCCCGCGCCGCCGTTCACCACCCGCGAGACCGTCGCCCGGGACACCCCGGCACGCTCCGCGACGGCTTCCAGGGTGGGTCGGCTCCCGGTGGTCGGGTCGGACACGGGGGCTCCTCGGCGGCACGGCGGGCTGATGACGCCGGTGACCGGAACAGCGGTGGCCGGGGCCGCCGATGACCCGCTGACGGCGGTGACAGGAGCAGCGTAACCGGTGTACCACCCACTGAGAGCGCTCTCACCACCCGGCCGGCCCGGCCCCGATGGCGGCCGGCCCGCCACGGCCCGGCCGCCGGCCGCCATCGCCGAAGCCGCCGCCCCGGGCGGGACGGCGGCTTCGGTACGCGATGCGCGATACGCGCGGCGCGCGGTGCCGGACGCCGGCGGACGCTCCCGCCGGCGCCGGTCCGGCCACCTGGTGGGCCGGCCGGTCATGGCCCGAGCCGGATGGTCATGGCCGGAGTCGGGTGGTCATGGCCGGTGCCGGCCGGTGAGCTCCGGCCGGCACCGGCATGCGTCCGGCGTCCCGCGGTGTGTGCTCAGTGGTGGTCGTGGCCGTGCGCGGCCTCGCCCCCGGCGCCGTGGTCGTGTATCGAGTTGGTGGCGGCGATCTTCTTCCAGGACTTCGGCTGCGCCGGAGCGGCGCCCTTCTTGCCCTGGGCGGACCCCTTGGCGAGGCCCTGGGCCAGCCGGGCCTTGGCGGCGGCCGGGGCGGCGGGCCGCACCGGCTCGTAGAGCCAGGTGTCGAAGAGCGTGGCCAGCGGCTTGCCGGAGATCCGCTCGGCGTACTTCACGAAGTCGTTCACATTGGCGTTGCCGTACGCCCGCTCGGTCGGCCAGCCCTTGAGGATGGCGAAGAAGTCCTTCTCGCCCACCGTGTTCCGCAGCGCCTGGAGGGCGAGCGCGCCCCGGTCGTAGACGGCGATGTCGAACTGCTTGTCCGGGCCCGGGTCACCCGGCTTGACCGTCCAGAACGGGTCGTCGGCCGGGTGCTGGGCGTAGACGTAGTCGGCCAGCTCCTGGGCCGTGCCCTCGCCCTCCTTCTCCGACCAGAGCCACTGGCTGTACCGGGCGAAGCCCTCGTTGACCCAGATGTCCTTCCAGCCCTTCACCGACACACTGTCGCCGTACCACTGGTGGGCCAGCTCGTGCACCACCACGGAGACATTGGCCCCGTTGGCGAACTGGCGCGGGCTGTAGAACGGCCGGGTCTGGGTCTCCAGCGCGTAGCCGCTGGGCACGTTGGGGACATAGCCGCCGAGCGCGTTGAACGGGTACTTCCCGAACACGCTCTCCAGCCACTCCGCGACCTCGGTGGTGCGCTCGATGCTGGCGCGGGCGGCGCCGTCGTTGTCGCCGAGGTCCTTGCTGTAGGCGTTGAGGACCGGCAGGCCGTTGGCGGTGGTGTCGGTGGTGATGTCGAACTTGCCGACCGCCAGGGTGGCCAGGTAGGACGCCTGCGGCTTGTTGGAGCGCCAGTTGTACCGGGTCCAGCCCAGCTTGGACGACTGGGAGACCAGCACACCGTTGCTGATCGCCTGGGTGCCGTCCGGCACCGAGACGGAGATGTCGTACGTCGCCTTGTCCAGCGGGTGGTCGTTGGACGGGAACCACCACACGGCGGAGTCCGGCTCCTGGGCCGCGATCCCGCCGTCGGGGGTGCGGGCCCAGGCGCTGAAGCCGTCGATCTTCAGCTCGGAGGGCTTGCCCGCGTACTTCACGACGACCGAGATCGCCTTGTTCTTCGCCAGCGGCGCGACCGGGGTGATCTCCAGCTCATGGGCGCCGGTGGCGGCGAACTTCGCCTTCTTGCCGTTGACCAGCACCTCGCTCGCCTTCAGCCCGAGGTCCAGGTTGAACCGGGCGAGCTCCTGGGTGGTGGTGGCGACGATCGTCGCCGTGCCCTCCAGCAGGTCCGTCTTCGGCTGGTACTTCAGCCGCAGGTCGTAGTGGGAGACGTCGTAGCCGCCGTTGCCACTGGCCGGGTAGTAGGGGTCGCCGATACCCGGGGCGCCCGTGACGCTGCGGTCCTTGGGTGAGGCCGGCGGACCTCCGGCGACGGCCGCTGCCGGGATCGCCAGCAGCAGACCGGTGGCCAGAGCACTCGGGACGATGATTCTGCGGTGCACGGAATCTCTCCAAGTCGTGGGGAAGGAGGACTACTTGAACCCTATTGAGTCAGTACTGGCCACGTCATGTCCATGGCCCCACCTGTCACACGACCGCCATTCGGCCGACATGAACCGCTCTGACACCCGGTCGCCGTTCATCCCGCCGGCACACCGGGCAGCGCGCCCGACACGCGGCCCGCCCGGCACCCCGCCGTACTTCTCTCCCGTGACTCCCGCTCCAGGCTCTTCCGTGACTCCCGCTCCCGGCCTCCGGCCCGTCTCCGTTCCGGCTTCCTCCGGCCGCCTCCCGGCTCCACCCGAACCGCCTTTCGGCTCCGGCCGGTCGTCCTCCGGCTCCGCCCGCCGGGCCTCCGGCGGCCCGTCCGGTATCCGAACCCCCTTTTGCCGCGCGTCCGGTGCGTGTACGTTCCCGCCCATGCCACTTCGCGTACAGGGCGGCCGCCCGCCGAGCCGCCGCCCGGTCCCGGCCGTCCGGGGTGTTCGGGTTGTCCGGGTCGTCCTGGCCGCCGTGGCCGCGCTGTTCTCCGTACCGGCCCCGGCGCTGCCCGCGACGGCCGCCGCTCCGGCGGGTGCGGTGCTCCCGGCGGCGGGCGAAGGCACCCCGGACCGTCCGGCCGGTGCCGGGACCGCCGCCGTCCGGGAGTCCCGGCCGGTGTACTCGTACGAGAACGCGCTCCGTGAGTCCATATGGGTGGAGACCGGGGCCGACGACGACCGGGACGGCCGCACCGACCGGGTGGCCGTGGACCTCGTCCGGCCCCGCGAACCGGCCGCCGCCGGGCGGAGGATACCGGTCATCATGGACGCCAGCCCGTACTACTCCTGCTGCGGGCGCGGCAACGAGAGCCAGAAGAAGACGTACGACGCGAACGGCCGCCCCGTCCAGTTCCCGCTGTACTACGACAACTACTTCGTGCCGCGCGGCTATGCCTACGCCGCCGTCGACCTGGCCGGCACCAACCGCTCGGACGGCTGCGAGGACGTCGGCGGCCGCTCCGAGGTCCGGTCCGCCAAGGCCGTCGTGGACTGGCTGAACGGCCGCGCCCGGGGCTGGACCGCCCGCACCGGCGGCGCCCCCACCCGGGCCACCGGCTGGTCCACCGGCGCCACCGCCATGATCGGCAAGAGCTGGGACGGCACGGTCGCCAACGGAGTGGCGGCGACCGGTGTGAAGGGGCTGCGCACCATCGTCCCGATCGGCGCCATCTCCTCCTGGTACGACTACTACTTCGCCCAGGGCGCCCCGCTCTACGGCTCGGGACCCGAGGGCCTCGCCGACCTGGTGAGCAGCCGGGACTCGGCCGCCCGCTGCGCCCATGTCCGCCGGCGGCTCGTCGAGGGCGCCCCGCGCACCGGCGACCTCACCCCCTTCTGGGACGAGCGCGACTACGTCAAGGACGCCCGGAAGGTGCGGGCCAGCGTCTTCGCGGTGCACGGACAGCAGGATCTCAACGTCCGCGCCAAGCACATCGGCCAGTGGTGGGACGCGCTGGCGAAGGCCGGGGTGGAGCGCCGGATCTGGCTCTCCGGCACCGGACACGTCGACCCCTTCGACTTCCGCCGCACCGAGTGGGTGGGCGCCCTGCACCGCTGGTTCGACCACTATCTCCTCGGCCACGACAACGGGGCCGAGCGGGAGCCGATGGCCGCGATCGAGCGCGCCCCCGGCCAGTGGACCACCGACCGGCAGTGGCCGCCCCGCACCACCCGGACCACCACACTCCGCCCGGGCCCCGGCACCGCCCCCGGGGTGGGGACGCTCACCACCGCCCCCGCCCGGCCCGGCGCCACCGAGACCTTCACCGACGACCCCCGGCTGGCCGAGACCGACTGGGCGTCGGCCGTCGATCTCTCCACCCCGGCGAAGGCGGGCTTCACCACCCGCCCGCTCACCCGGGACCTCCGGCTGGCCGGTTCCGGCTCCGTCACGGTCACCGCCACCCCGACGACCACCAGCGCCCATCTCTCCGCCGTGCTGGTGGACGTGGGCCCCGCCACCATCCGGGACTACGCGGCGGCCGGCGAAGGCATCACCACACTGCCCGGGCGGACCTGCTGGGGCGCGAGCACCGCCGGTGACAGCGCCTGCTACAAGGAGACCGAGCCGGACACCGCCGACGTGGGCTTCACCGTGGTCGCCCGGGGCTGGGCGGACCTCGGCACCTGGGCGGACCCGCGCCGGGGCCGGCCGCTGACCCCGGGACGGCCGTACGCCCTGACGGTACGGCTGGCCGCCGCCGACCATGTGGTGCCGGCCGGCCACCGGCTGGCGCTGATCGTCGCCGGCACCGACCGGGACCTCATCGACCCGCCCGCCTCCCGGCCGTCGCTCACCCTGGACCTGGCCCGTACCGCCGCGCGGCTGCCCCTGGTCGGCGGGGAGGCCGCCTTCGCCCGCGCCACCGCCGGGGCCCTCCCGCACCCGGTGGAGCGCCGGGCGGCCCCGCTCGCGGGAGTCGCCGGGCCGCGTCCGGCCCCGCGCGTCCCGGCGCCCGGCGCGGCGGCCCCGGCACCGGTGCCGGGCGGCGCGGGCGGGACAGCGCCGCGCCCGGCTCCGGCCGCCGCCTCGGGCGGGCTCCGGTGAACGGCCGCCGGCCGGCCCTCTCCACCCGCCGGCGCACCGCCCTGACCACGTTCGCCGCGGTGGCCCTCGCCCTGCCCCTGATCACCGCCCCGGGACGGGCCGCGAGCCCCGCGGCGGCGGCCCCGGTCCCGCCTCCGCGCACCGGCTTCGAGCTCAGCGGCGGCGCCCGCTGGACCACCCAGCCGGAGGAGGAACGGTTCCTCGGAGCGGTCGGCCGGGCCGCCGGCCGCCGGATGTCCGTCGCCACCATCGGCACCACCGAGCAGGGCCGCCCGCTGCGGCTGGTCACCCTGGGCGCCCCCGGGAGCGGCTCGCCGGGCCGGATCACCGTGCTGCTGGTGTGCAGCCAGCACGGGGACGAGCCGGCCGGCCGGGAGGCGTGTCTCGGCACCGTCCGCGACCTCGCCCTCGGCGGGGACACCGGCACCCGCCGGCTGCTCGCCCGGGCCACCGTCCTGGTGCTGCCCACCGCCAACCCCGACGGGCTGGCCGCCGGCACCCGGGGCGACGCCGACGGCACCGACATCAATCGCGACCACCTCGCGCTGGCCACCGCCGGGGGGCGCGCCGTCGCCGCCGTGCTCCGTGACCGCCGCCCCGCCGTCGTCCACGACCTCCACGAGTACGGTGCCACCCCGCCGTACTACGAGAAGGACCTGCTGGCGCTCTGGCCGCGCTCCCTCAACACCGCGCCGGCCGTCCGGCGCGAGGCGCGGCGGCTCTCGGAGGCGTACGTCCGCCGCGCCGCCGAACAGGCGGGCCGCACCACCGGCGTGTACGGCATCTGGACCGACCCGGTGACCGGCGAGCCGGTCCGGCAGGTCGCCGGGGACGGCCAGGAACGCATCCTGCGCAACACCGCCGGGGTCAAACACGCCCTTGGCCTGCTCACCGAGACCCGGATGGACCCGCGCACCGAGGCCGAGCGCCGGGACCCCGCGCTCAACAACCGGCGCCGGGTGGCCACCCAGCTGGCGGCGGTCCGGGGCACTTTCCGGTACGTCACCGAGCGCGGCGCCCGGCTGGTCCCCGTCCTCGCCGCCGCCCGGCTCGCCGGTCTGGCCGACCGGGGCCCGGTCTATCTGGGCGGCGCCGACAACGACCCGGCCGAACCCGGCGAGATCCTGGCCGACCCGCCCTGCGGCTACCGGCTCGGCCCCGGCCAGTACGCCACGGTGCGGGACCAACTGGCGCTGCACGGGGTGCGGGTGCGCCGGGAGCCCGGGGGCGGCGGCAGCGTGCTCGTACCGCTCCGCCAGCCGCTGCGTAGCCTGGTCCCACTGCTGCTGGACGCCCGGGCGCCCCAGCATCTGACGGCGGGGGAGCCGGTGCCCGCCTGTTGACACCGGGGAGCTGGGAGAGCCGGGAAGGCCGTGAGGGCTGGGGCGGTCGGGAAGCCTGTGGCAGCAGGGACGGCTGGGTAAACCGGGAAAGTATGAGTCCCGTGTGGTAGGGGGTACGGGGAGGCGATAACACGCCACGCCCTTCCGAAAGGTGCCGCCGGTGTCACACGATCAGCTGAAACCGGGACAGAAGAGACCGGGCCAGAGACTCAGACTTCCGGTGCGCGCGGCGCTGCCGGGCCGCCACCCCTACGAGGACCGGCCACCGGTCACCGACAAGATCGTGTTCGGGGTCACCGCGGCCCTCACCCTGGCGTTCGTCCTGTGGGGGAGCGCCTTCACCAAGAACCTGGAGAGCGTCTCCGACACCCTGCTCGGCGGCCTGATGCACAACGGCGGCTGGGCGTTCGTGCTCGCCGCCTCCGGCTTCGTGGTCTTCGCCCTCTGGCTCGCCGTCAGCCGGTACGGCCGGATCCCGCTGGGCCAGGAGCACGAGGGCCCGGAGTTCCGCACCGTCTCCTGGGTCGCGATGATGTTCAGCGCGGGCATGGGCATCGGCCTGATGTTCTACGGGGTCAGCGAGCCGCTCGCGCACTTCACCACCCCGCCGCCCGGCACCGACCCGGCCGACGCGGCGGACGCCATGCAGACCGCCATGGCGACCACCCTCTTCCACTGGACCCTCCACCCCTGGGCCATCTACGCGGTGGTCGGCCTCGCCATCGCCTACAGCACCTTCCGGCGCCGCCGCCGGCAGTCCATCAGCGCCGTCTTCGAGCCGCTCCTCGGCAAGCGGGCGGCCGACGGGGCACCCGGCCGGTTCGTGGACGTGCTCGCCATCTTCGCCACCCTCTTCGGCTCGGCCACCTCGCTCGGCCTCGGCGCCCTTCAGATCGCCAGCGGCTTCCGGGAGCTGGGCTGGATGGCGAAGATGAGCACCGGTCTGCTGATCGCCATCATCGGGGTGCTCACGGCCTGCTTCGTCTTCTCCGCCGTCTCCGGGGTCGAGCGGGGCATCCAGTGGCTCTCCAACACCAATATGGTGCTGGCCGTGGTCCTCGCCGTCTTCGTCTTCGTGGCCGGGCCCACCATCCTGATCCTGGATCTGATCCCGACCTCGCTCGCCGCCTATCTGGAGGAACTGCCCCAGCTCGCCGGCCGCACCGAGGCGTCGACCGGCGGCGGCGAGGTGGCCGAGTGGCTGAGCAGCTGGACCGTCTTCTACTGGGCCTGGTGGATCTCCTGGACGCCGTTCGTCGGCATGTTCATCGCCCGGATCAGCCGGGGCCGCACCATCCGGCAGTTCGTCGGCGGGGTGATCCTGGTGCCGAGCACGGTCAGCCTGGTCTGGTTCGCCGTCTTCGGCGGCACCGCCATGCACCTCCAGCAGCGGGGCGCCGGACTGGCCGAGGCGTCCACCCAGGAGGGCCAGCTCTTCGGGGTGCTCCAGGAGTTCCCGATCGCCGGGGTGATGAGCCTGCTGGTGATGATCCTGGTGGGCATCTTCTTCGTCTCCGGGGCGGACGCCGCGTCGATCGTGATGGGCACCCTCTCCCAGAAGGGCACCTTCGAGCCCGCCCGGTTCGTCGTCATCTTCTGGGGCGTGGTCACCGGCGGGGTGGCGGCGGTGATGCTCCTGGTCGGCCAGGGCAAGGGCGACGCGCTCGCCGGCCTCCAGCAGCTGACGATCCTGGTGGCGGCGCCGTTCGTGCTGGTGATGATCGGCATGTGCGTGGCGCTGCTGCGGGATCTGCGCCAGGACCCGCTGATCGTCCGGGGCGAGGTGGCCGAGGAGGCCATCGAGTCGGCGGTGATCGCGGGTCATGAGAAGTACGCCGGGGAGTTCGAGATCCGGATCGGCCCCGGCGCCGGCCCGGTCGCCGGCACCGAACCCGCCCCCGAACCGGAACCGGGACAGCGGCCGGGCTCCGGGACGGAGCCGGGCGAGGCCCGTGGCCGCGACGGCTCCGGGGGCTCCGGCGGAACGGGCGGTTCCGGAGGTCCCGGGGGTACGGGCCCCGGCCCCCGCTGACCCGGGCCCCGGCGGAGTCCCCGCGCCGGGTCCCAAGGCGGGGCCCGCCCGGTGACGGAGGCGCCCCCGGCCGGCCTGGCCGGGCCCCCGGCGAAGGCGCCCCGGCCGGCCGGGCCGTCGTCGGCGGAGCGGGGGCGGGCAGCGGCGGGCCGTCGTCGGCGGAGCGGGGGCGCCGGTGCGTGGGCGGGCGGCCACGGCCTAGGATCGGCTCCCTGATGACTGCCACCCTCGTCGCCAAGGACCTCGCCGCCGGCCACGGCGAACGCTCCCTCTTCTCCGGGCTCGACCTGGTCGTCGCCCCCGGGGACGTGATCGGCCTGGTCGGCGTGAACGGCGCCGGCAAGTCGACCCTGCTCCGGCTGCTCGCCGGGCTCGACGCCCCCGAGCAGGGTGAGCTCCAGCTCTCGCCGCCCGCCGCCACCGTGGGCCATCTGCCCCAGGAACCCGAGCGCCGTCCCGGCGAGACCGTCCGGGCCTTCCTGGCCCGCCGCACCGGGGTCGACGCCGCCCAGCGGGCCATGGACGAGGCCACCGAGGCCCTGGTCGCGGGCGCGCCCGGGGCCGACGACGCCTACGCCACGGCGCTGGAGCGCTGGCTGAGCCTGGGCGGCGCCGACCTCGACGAGCGCGCCGACGAGGTGGCCGGCTCGCTCGGCCTCACCGTCGGGCTCGACCAGCCGATGACCTCGCTCTCCGGCGGCCAGGCGGCCCGTGCCGGGCTCGCCTCGCTGCTGCTCTCCCGGTACGACGTGTTTCTGCTGGACGAGCCCACCAACGACCTCGATCTGGACGGCCTGGAGCGGCTGGAGACGTTCGTCCGGGGGCTGCGCGCCGGGACCGTCGTCATCAGCCACGACCGCGAGTTCCTGGCCCGTACCGTCACCAAGGTGCTGGAACTCGACCTCGCCCAGGGGCGGATCACGCTCTACGGCGGCGGTTACGAGTCCTATCTGGAGGAGCGGGCGACGGCCCGGCGCCACGCCCGCGAGGACTACGAGGAGTTCGCGGACAAGAAGGCCGCTCTGGAGGACCGGGCCCGCACCCAGCGGTCCTGGATGGACAAGGGGGTGAAGAACGCCCGCCGTAAAGCCGGTGACAACGACAAGATCGGCCGCAAGTTCCGCAGCGAGGCGAGCGAGAAGCAGGCGGCCAAGGCCCGGCAGACCCAGCGCATGATCGAGCGGCTGGACGCGGTGGAGGAGCCCCGCAAGGAGTGGGAGCTGCGGATGGAGATCGCCGCCGCCCCGCGCTCCGGCTCGGTGGTGGCCACCCTGCGCGGCGCCGAGGTACGGCGCGGCGGATTCCGCTTCGGGCCGGTGTCGCTCCAGGTCGACTGGGCCGACCGGATCGCCATCACCGGTGCCAACGGGGCCGGGAAGTCAACTCTGTTGGCCGCTCTGCTGGGCCGGCTGCCGCTGGACTCCGGTCATGCCGCGCTCGGCTCCGGAGTGGTGGTCGGCGAGGTGGACCAGGCCCGGCGGCTGTTCCACGGCGCGGAGTCGCTGCTGGACGCCTTCTGCGCCGCCGTACCGGACACCGAACCGGCCGACGTGCGCACCCTGCTCGCCAAGTTCGGACTCAAGGCGGACCATGTGCTGCGCCCGGCGGTCACCCTGTCGCCGGGGGAGCGGACCCGGGCCGCGCTCGCCCTGCTCCAGGGCCGGGGCGTGAACCTGCTGGTGCTGGACGAGCCGACCAACCACCTGGACCTGCCCGCCATCGAGCAGCTGGAGGGTGCCCTGGACGGCTACCCGGGCACTCTGCTGCTGGTCACCCACGACCGCCGGATGCTGGCGGCCGTGCACACCACCCGCCGGATCGACGTGGCCGACGGCAAGGTCACCGAACTGACCTGAACCGCACGCCGGCGGCGCGGGGGCGGCGGACGGCGCCCGGGGCCGGGCGGGTCGGCCCTCCTCCCGGTCGAGCTCGGTGACCGGCCGCCGGAACGCCGGAGGACTCACCGCGCCGAAGCCGCCACCCGGCGCAGGCCCCCGGCCTCGTGCCATGGGCCGTACGGGCACGGCGAGACACGAACGGCCCTCTCCCGCTCAGCTCCGCCCGGCTTCGGGCGGAGCCGGGCGGGTCGTCGGGTCAGTTCGTGCCTGCGAGGGCCGGCTGAGAGGCGCCCTGGGCCTCGGCTGCCGTCCCGGTGGCCGGGTGACGCGGATCGTGCCGGACGAGGACGGTGGCGGCCAGGGCGGCGAGGACGAGGATGCCGGCGGTCCACCGGATGGCGGTGGAGTAGCCGTGGACGAAAGCGTCGAACGGCAGGTCTCCGGCCGCCGGGGAGGCCGGGTGGCGGTGGGCGTAGGTGGTGGTGGCGCCGGTGGCGATGGTGTTGAGCGGGGTGGTACCGATGGCGCCGCCGATCTGCTGGGAGGTGTTGACCATCGCGGAGGCGACGCCGGGAGTCCTCCGGGCTCACGCCGACGGTGGCCAGGCTCATGGCGGCATCATGGCGGTACCCAGCCCCAGGCCCATGACGAACATGCCGGGCAGGACGACGCCCGCGTACGAATTGTGGGGGGATCTGGGCGAGGACGACCAGGCCCACGGCGGCGACCAGGAACGATGGCTCGGCGCACTGACACCCGCGCGGGAACGGACCGCTACGCGTCCGCCGGGCAGGGCTCGGCCTTCCGGGGCGCCGAGCCGGTCCGGAAGGTTCTCGACGGGAGAGGTGGCCGCCGTACGAGCGGGACGGAAGACGTCGGACGGCGCGCGGCGACCCGCCCACTGCCACCCGTCCGCCCGCCCGGCCCCGGGCCGGGGCGCCGGCGCGAAGGGCCGCTCACGAGCTGTCCCACGAGGTGTCCCACGAGCTGTCCGACGAGCCGTCCGACGTGGTGGGAGATCCGCCGCGGAAGGGGAGCGGGGCGGGGCCGGCCTTGCCGGTGGCCGGCTTCGGGTCGATGGCCGTGCCCGTGGGACGCCGGTCCTGCCGGGCGCCCGCCCGCTTCTCCGGCGTCTTCATGGGCGTCACCCCGCTCTTCGCCGTCCCGGTCGCGCCGGTCGCCCCCGACCGGCACCCGGCCCCGGCTCCCGGGCGGCCGGCCCGGTGATCGCCGCCGCCGACGCGGTCGCCGCCGTCCGCGCCGCGGCCCGGGAACGGCGCCCGGCCCGGACACCCACCGCCCGCCGCCGGGCGCGCCGGGATGCCGAAGGGGGGCGCGGGAACACGACCGGTCCCACGCCCCCCTTCACGTACGGCTCTCTCCGCCGGGCCGCCGACCCGGCGGACGCTCAGCGGCGGCCCTTGCCCCCGCCGTCCTTGTTCAGAAGCCCGGCCTTGCGCAGGGCGTCGGCCATCGCGCTGTTGGCGGGCGCCGGAGAGCGGTCGCCGCCCCCGGTACGCGGCTGACCGCCGCCCCCGGTCCGGGACTGCCCGCCGCCTCCGGTCCGCGGCTGACCGCCGCGCCCGCCGCCGCCCTGGCGCTGCTGCGGCGGCCGTCCGCCCCGGCCGCCGCCGCTCCGCTGCTCCCGCCGGGCCCCCTGGCCGTCTCCGCCGGCCTCGTCGTCCAGCCGCAGAGTGAGCGAGATGCGCTTGCGCGGCACGTCCACGTCCAGCACCTTCACCTTCACCACGTCGCCCGGCTTCACCACCTCGCGCGGGTCCTTGACGAAGTTCCGGGACATCGCGGAGACATGGACCAGGCCGTCCTGGTGCACCCCGATGTCCACGAAGGCGCCGAACGCGGCCACATTGGTGACGACGCCCTCCAGCACCATCCCCGGACCGAGGTCGCCGATCTTCTCCACACCCTCCTTGAAGGTGGCCGTCCGGAAGGCCGGCCGGGGGTCGCGGCCGGGCTTCTCCAGCTCGCGCAGGATGTCGGTGACGGTCGGCAGGCCGAACTTCTCGTCCACGAACTCGTCCGGCCGCAGCGACCGCAGCACTCCGGTGTTGCCGATCAGCGCCGCGACCTCACCACCCGCCTTCCGGCCCATCGCCCGCACCACCGGGTACGCCTCCGGGTGCACACTGGACGCGTCCAGCGGGTCGTCGCCGCCCCGGATCCGCAGAAAGCCCGCGCACTGCTCGTACGCCTTCGGACCCAGCCGGGACACGTCCTTGAGCGCCTTCCGGGAGCGGAACGGGCCGTTGGCGTCCCGGTGCGCCACGATGTTCTCCGCCAGCCCGGCGCCGATGCCCGACACCCGGGAGAGCAGCGGCGCCGAGGCGGTGTTGACGTCCACCCCGACGCCGTTCACACAGTCCTCCACCACCGCGTCCAGCGAGCGGGAGAGCTTCACCTCGGACAGATCGTGCTGGTACTGGCCGACGCCGATCGACTTCGGGTCGATCTTCACCAGCTCGGCCAGCGGGTCCTGGAGCCGCCGCGCGATCGAGACGGCCCCGCGCAACGACACGTCCAGCTCCGGGAGTTCCTGCGAGGCGAAGGCTGAGGCGGAGTACACCGAGGCACCCGCCTCGGAGACCATCACCTTGGTGAGCCCCAGCTCCGGATGACGGGCGATCAGGTCACCGGCGAGCTTGTCGGTCTCCCGGGACGCGGTGCCGTTGCCGATGGCGACCAGCTCGACCGCGTGCTCCTTCGCCAGCCGGGCCAGCTTCGCCAGCGACTCGTCCCACTTGTTGGCGGGGACGTGCGGGTGGACGGTGTCGGTGGCGACCACCTTGCCGGTCGCGTCCACCACGGCCACCTTCACCCCGGTACGGAAGCCGGGGTCGAGGCCCAGGGTGGCCCGGGTGCCGGCGGGCGCCGCCAGCAGCAGATCGCGGAGGTTCGCCGCGAAGACCCGGACCGCCTCGTCCTCGGCCGCCGTCCGCAGCCGGAGCCGGAGATCGATGCCGAGGTGCACCAGGATCCGGGTCCGCCAGGCCCAGCGGACCGTGTCGGCCAGCCAGGCGTCACCCGGCCGGCCCTGCCGGGAGACCCCGAACCGGCGGGCCACCATGCCCTCGTACGCCGTGGGCCCGGGCGTGTCGGACGGCTCCTCCGGCTCCAGCACCAGGTCGAGCACGTCCTCCTTCTCGCCCCGGAGCATCGCCAGCACCCGGTGCGAGGGCAGCTCGGTGAAGCCCTCCGCGAAGTCGAAGTAGTCGGCGAACTTGGCGCCCGCCTCCTCCTTGCCGCCCCGCACCCGGGCCACCAGCCGGCCGCGTGTCCACATTCGCTCGCGCAGCTCCCCGATGAGGTCGGCGTCCTCCGAGAACCGCTCGGTGAGGATCGCCCGGGCCCCCTCCAGGGCGGCGGCCGGGTCCGCGACCCCCTTCTCCGGGTCGGTGAACGCTGCGGCCGCGGCGAGCGGTTCCGCCGACGGGTCGGCCAGCAGCCCGTCCGCCAGCGGTTCGAGCCCCGCCTCGCGGGCGATCTGCGCCTTGGTCCGCCGCTTCGGCTTGAAGGGCAGATAGATGTCCTCCAGCCGCGCCTTGGTGTCGGCCGCCCGGATGCTCGCCGCCAGCTCGTCGGTGAGCTTGCCCTGCTCGCGTACGGATTCCAGGACGGCGGTCCGCCGCTCCTCCAGCTCCCGGAGGTAGCGCAGCCGCTCCTCCAGCGTGCGCAGCTGCGCGTCGTCGAGCATCTCGGTCGCTTCCTTGCGGTAGCGCGCGATGAACGGCACGGTCGAGCCGCCGTCGAGCAGCTCGACCGCCGCCCGCACCTGCCGCTCCCGTACGCCGAGCTCCTCGGCGATCCTGCCTTCGATGGACGTCGTCACGGTGTCCCGACTCGCCTTCTCGTGCCTCAAGCTTGCCCGAGCATTCTGCCGGTCCGCCCCGGCCGCTGTCGCACCTGCCCGGGCCGGACCGCCCGCCGGCGCGCCCGGCTCGGGGCCGCCCCGGCGGGTACCCGGCCCGGGCCACCCACGACGGGCGGCACCCGGGCGGTCATCTCAGCCCTGGCTCAACAGGTCCTGGGGGAACGCCCCCGCGCCGACCGCCGTGGCGAGGAAGCCCCGGCCCAGCTCGGTCAGCCGGGCCACGCCGGTCTCGCCCAGGTGCTCGTACGGCGCGGAGTCCAGCCGGTCGGTGTGCTCCTCCACCTCGGCCCGCAGCGCCGTACCGGTGCCGGTCAGCGCGCCCCCCTCGTCCAGCAGCCCGCGCTCGCGCAGCCGTCCGGCCGCGGCCTCCCAGTCGGCCCGCCGCCAGCCCCGGGTGGTCAAGATCCAGCCGGGGCGCATGCCCTTGCCGGTCGCCGTGTGGCTGACCAGCGCCTCCAGCGGATCCAGGCCGGCGGAGAGCAGGGCGGCCAGATGACCGTCGCCCCGGTGCTCGCGCAGCAGGGTGGCCGCGTGCCAGAACGCCAGGTGGGGCTCGCCGGGCACCGGCAGATCGGCGTGCGCGGCGTACAGCGGCCGGGCGTGCCGGGTGCAGCCCTCGACGGCGCGCAGGGCGAGTTCCGCCGCCTCGGCCATCTCCGCCGAGCCGATCACGGCCTCGCCGAGCAGCCGGCGGAGCGTCGAGTCGGCGGCCCGCAGCCGGGCGGCCAGTACCGCGTCGGGCGCCGCCACCGACCAGACGGCCGGGAGGTGCCGGGCGACCAGCTCGTGGTTGAAGTTGTAGAAGGTGGCCGTCACCGTGCCCGGGCCCACCGCGCCCATCGCGGCGGACCGGCCCGCGAAGTAGGCGGCGGAGGGATCGGTCACGCCCAGGGCGGCCATCTCCCGCCCCAAGTCGGGGGAGAACCAGAGCGTCGAGTGCAGCGGGTTGACCGCGTTGTGGCACCGGCGTCCGGCCCGGGGCGGCAGCGTCGTAGTCGTCATGGCAGCACCTTACTGACCGGTCGGTATGCCGAACAGGCCGGGGAGGGCCCGGCAGGCGGGCCGGAGGACGGCCAGGGGGTGGCCCGGAGCGTTGGCCCGGGTACCGACCCGAGCCCGCGGCCCCGGGCCCGGCCGGAGGGGCAGCGCCCCGGCACAGGCGCGGTGACGCGGCGGAGCCCGGAAAGGCCCCCGAGCGGACCGGGTGAGGGACCGGACGGCCGTCGACGAACGGCCCGGAGCCGCCCGGAGGCGGTTCGGGGGGAGCCCGCCGGGTGGGTGGGCCGCCCCGGGAACGGACCGGAGGCCCCCGGTGCCGGTGGGCGCCCCGGGAGGGGCCGGAGAGCAGCCCGTGCGCGGATCGGGGTCGGGCGGCCCAGGCCCGGCCCGGGGGTGACGGGTAGGTGAGCGGGGCGCCCGGTCGCGCCCGCGCCGCGCGGGCGCGGCCCGGGAATAGTCCGTGAGCGGGCCGGGGTCGGGCGACAGTCCGTGAGCGGTTCCGGGGACGGCCCGGGGCGGCGCGCGAACAGTTCACGAGCGGACCGGAGGCCCCCCTGGGCGCCGGGCGGCGGCCCGCGAGCGTCCCCGGGAACGGCCCGGGAACGGACGGCGAGCGGGCCAGGGCGGCCTGGGGGTGACGGGTAGGTGGGCGGGGCGCCCGGTCGCGCCCGCGCCGAGCGGGCGCGGCCCGGGAATGGACCGTGAGCGAGCCAGGGCGGCCGGGCGGCGGCCCGCGAGCGGCCTGGGGACGGCTCGAGAACGGACGGGGAACGGGCCAGGGCGCCTGGGCGGCAGCCCACGAACGGCCCCGGACGGCCCCGGACGGCCCGGGAGCAGCCCCCGGGGGCCGCCCGAGAACGGACGGCGAACAGCCCCGGGCACGGCCCGCAAGCGGACCAGGGCGGCCGGGCGGCGGCCCGCGAGCGGCCCCGGGACGGCCCGGGCGCGGCCCCCGACCGGACCGTCGCCGGGTCCGGGCTCAGCCGCGTTCGGCGCCGTCGCCCGGTACCGCCCAGGTGAAGCGGGGCGGGCGGCGCTCCAGGAAGGCGGCCACGCCCTCGGCGGTGTCGCCGCTGGCGAGTGCCTGCTCCGCCCAGTACGCGTCCCGGTCGGTGCGGCCGCCGGCGAACTCCTTGGCCGCCGCCTGGGTCAGCCGCGACCGGGCAGTGAGGCTCCGGGTGAACTCCGCGACCCGCTTCTCCAGCGACCCGGCCGGCAGCACCTCGTCCACCAGGCCGGTGCGCAGCGCCCGTTCCGTGTCCACCAGCTCGCCGGAGAAGAGCAGGTACTTGGCGGCCGACGGCCCCACCAGGGCCACCAGGCGCCGGGTGGAGGAGGCCGGGTAGACGATGCCCAGCTTGGCCGGGGTCACCCCGAAGAGGGCGCCCTCTTCCGCGAACCGCAGATCGCAGGCGGCGGCCAGCTGGCTGCCGCCGCCCACGCAGTGGCCCCGCACGGCGGCCAGGGTCGGCTTGGGGAAACCGGCCAGCGCCTCCTCGGCCCGTACCGCGAGCGACTGCTGCTCGTCCCCGGGTTCGCGCAGCGTGGAGATGTCCGCCCCGGCGCAGAAGGTGGTCCCCGCCCCGGTCAGTACCAGCGCCCGCACCTCCCGGTCGGCGGCGAGCCCGGCGAGCAGCCCGGGCAGCGCCCGCCACATGGCGGCGGTCATGGCGTTCCGCTTGGCCGGATTGCTGATGACGACGGTGGCGACTCCATCCGTGACGGAGTGCTGCAACTGCGGCTCCATGCGCCGGATGCTATCCGCCCGGGCCGATCGTACGATCAAGAAGGGGTGCCGCCGCCGCGCGGAGACCGCGGCCCGGCGGCCCGCACGGACCACTGCCAGGAAGTGAGACACGCTCATGGCCGACCCCACCCCCGATCCCTCCCGGCACCCCGCCCCCGGCGCCGCGCCCGGCCCCGAGGGACCCGCCGGACCCGGTCCGGTCGCCGACGAGACGCCCGCCGCCCCCGGCCGGGGCGCCCCGGCCGGCCCCCGGGCGGAGAGCGGCAGGCTCCGGCGGAGCTTCGGTGTGCTCGCCCTGCTCGGCGCGATCCTGGTCCTCGGCGGGCTGATCGGCCTCGTCTACACCGGCGTCGCCACCCTCACCTCCATGATCCTCTTCGGCTGGCTGCTGCTGATCGGCGGCGTCGTCGGGCTGGTGCACGCCGTGCAGTCGCGGGGCGAGGGCTATTTCTGGCTGGCCGTGGTGGTCGCGGCGCTGAACATCGCCGCCGGCGTCGTGGTGATCCGGCACCCCGTGGAGTCGGCCGAGGCGCTGACCATGTTCGCCGCCCTGCTCTTCCTCACCGGCGGGGTCTTCCGGCTGGTCGGCAGCGTGGTGGTGCGCGGGCCGCAGTTCGGCTGGACTCTGCTCCAGGGCGCCTTCGGGCTGCTGCTGGGCGTGCTGGTGCTCGCCGAGTGGCCGGGCAGCAGCCTCTACGTCCTGGGCACCTTCTTCTCGCTCGCCCTGCTCTTCGACGGTCTCGGGCTCATCGCCACCGGCGTGGGCGGCCGGCGGATCGTCAGCCTGGTCGCGGGGGAGCAGGGCGAGCCGGGGGAGCGCCACGGACGGCGAAAGCACGGCACGGCGGCGACGAAAGCAGCGACTCGACGGTCGAAGAAATGATTCTGCCGAAAGAAAGCGGTCGCGATCCGTCGATGTGAGTCCACTTGTGTTCACCCGCCCGGCCGGGCCCCACCGGGGCCAAGACTCGGACCGTGACGACAGTCGACCGGCCCGATGAGTCCGGTGCCACCGATGACAGTGACGACCCCGACAGCGCCGGCCACGACACCGCCGGACCCCCCGCGCCGCCCCCGCGTCCGCCCGCACCCACGCCCCCGCCCGTGCCTCCGCCTCCGCCCGTGCCCCGGCCCTCGCCTCCGCCCGCGCCTCCGCCGCCGGTGGCCGCCGTCCCCCCGGGTGCCGCCTCCGGGGCGCCCGCCTACGCCACCGCCTGGCGCTTCACCGCCCCGGCCGTGGAGATCACCGTGCCCCGGATCCGGCACGCCGTGCGCGACCTGCTGGAACGCCAGGGCGTACCGGTCCCGGACGACACCGCGCAAGGGCTGCTGGTGATCCTCTCGGAGCTGGTCACCAATGCCGTACGGCATGCCGCCCTGCTCTCCCCCGAGGTCGGCGTGGAGGTGGCCCTGGGGGAGCGGTGGGTGCGGGTGGCCGTGGAGGACGACCACCCCTACCGGCCCACCGCCCTGGAGGCGGACGAGGACCGGACCGGCGGCCGGGGGCTGCTGCTGGTCCGTGAGATCACCCGCGAGGCGGGCGGGGCGTACGACGTCGAGCACACCGCCGGCGGCGGCAAGGTCGTCTGGGCGGCCCTGCCGCTCACCCCCGTCCCGCACGCGCTCACCAGCCCCCGGTCTCCCCGGTCAGCTCCCTGATCGCCGGCCGCGCGGCGTCCAGCACCGTCATGAACCATGCCGAGAACGGCGCCGACGCGTGCCGCTCGGTCAGCTCCCGGGCCGTCACGAACGCCGTCTCGGCCACCTCGCCGGGGTCCGGCAGCGGTGCCGACCGCACCAGGCCGACGAAGAGATGGTTGAACTCCTGCTCCACCAGGCCCGAGTCGGGGTCCGGATGGTTGTAGCGGACCGTGCCCGCCTCGGCGAGCAGCGACGGCGAGACGTTCAGCTCCTCGTGGGTCCGCCGCGCCGCGGCGGCGAACGGCGACTCACCCGGGTACGGATGGCCGCAGCAGGTGTTGGACCAGACTCCGGGGGAGTGGTATTTGCCCAGGGCGCGGCGCTGGAGGAGCAGCCGGCCCTCCTGGTCGAAGAGGAAGACGGAGAACGCCCGGTGCAGCTGCCCGGGCGCCTGATGGGCGGCCAGCTTCTCGGCCGTGCCGATGGTGACGCCCTGTTCGTCGACGAGTTCGAGCATGATCGACTGATCCACGCCGTGCGTACCGTCCGTGCCCCCGGTGCCGCTCGGGCCGCCGGCGGGGGCGTGCGGCGAGCCGTCGGACGAGCTGTGCGGCGCGGTGGCTGGTGTGATCGGCATGACCGTCCTTCGCTTCGGTTCCCGGACCCGTTGGGGCACGCCCAGTCTGCCGTACAAAAGCCTTTTGTCGGCACACGACGGCCCGCGCCCCCCTCGTACCGGTCCGCCGCCCCGCCGGACACGTCCGGGAGCGGACCCGCGGGCGGCGCCGGCGCGTACCCGACCGGGCGCCCCGGGCGCGTACGGGGGTCTGGGGCGGGCACCGGGCGCGAGCCGGACCGGGTACCTCCGGCACGCACGGCACGCACGCCGGGCCGGGCGGCCGGGCTCAGTGGCAGAGGCGGGCCTCGTGCGCCGCGTGGCCGCCGGGTTCCAGCTGGAAGGTGCAGTGCCCGACGTCGAAGTGGTCGCCCAGGCAGCCCTGGAGCTCGTGCAGCATCTTCTCGTGCCCCACCGAGTCCAGTGCCTCCTGGTCCACCACCACATGGGCGGAGAGCACCGGCATGCCGGAGGTGATCGTCCAGGCGTGCAGGTCGTGCACGTCCGCCACCCCGGGCAGGGCCAGGATGTGGGCCCGGACCTCGGCCATGTCCACGCCCTTGGGGGCCGCCTCCAGCAGCACGTCGACCGTCTCGCGCAGCAGCTTGACGGTACGCGGCACGATCATCAGCCCGATCACCAGGGAGGCGATCGGGTCCGCCGCCTGCCAGCCGGTGAGCAGAATGATCCCGGCGGCGATCAGCACCGTCACCGAGCCCAGCGCGTCGGCCAGCACCTCCAGATAGGCGCCGCGCACATTGAGGCTCTCCCGCTGCCCCCGCACCAGCAGGGCGAGCGACACCATGTTGGCCACCAGGCCGAAGAGGGCGAAGGCGATGGCCAGGCCGCCCCGGGTGCCGGCGGGGGTGATGAACCGCTCCACCGCCTCGTAGAGCAGGAAGCCGCCCACCCCGAGCAGCAGCAGACAGTTGGCGAGCGCCGCCAGGATCTCGGCCCGGGCGTAGCCGAAGGTCCGGTTCCCGGTGGCGGGGCGACCGGCGAAGTGGATCGCCAGCAGCGCCATGGCGAGGCCCAGCGCGTCGGTGGCCATGTGCGCCGCGTCCGCGATCAGCGCCAGTGAGTCGGAGACGATGCCGCCGACGATCTCGACCACCATCACGAGGAGGGTGATCGACAGCGCGATGCGCAGCCGTCCCTTGTATCCGGCCGCCGCGGTGCCCGCCGGCGGCGGGCCGGCGTGCGTGTGGCCGTGGTCGTGTCCTGCCCCCATCGGGACGCCTCCCGGTCGTCGTCAGCGGTCAGCGGTCAGCGGTCAGCGGTCAGCGGTCAGTGGCGGGCCGGCGGCCGGCTCCGGACCGAGGTCGGCCGCGCAGCCGGTCACCGGCGGCCGCCGGTATCCGTTCCGAGACGGCAGTCAACTACGGGGCAGGGGTATCCGCAACACGGCAGTGAACACCGTTGTCATATGCTCTGACCTGCGGTTATGTCCGCTGGTCAGAGATCCGTGAGAGTGGTTCGGAGATTCGCCGGAGCGGATCAGAGATCCACGCGCGTCTCCGCCGGGTCCCCCGCCGAGGCATCCGCGCGCGTCTCCGCCGAGGTGTCCGCCGAACTGTTCGCGCGCGTCTCGGCCGAGCCCGCTGCCGAGCTGTCCGCCCGCGTACCGGCCGGTCCGCCACCGGCCACCTCCGGGTGGTGCAGGCACCAGCCCTCCCAGGCCGACTCCACCATCTCCCGCACGCCCCGCCGGGCCGTCCAGCCCAGCTCACCGGCGATCCGGTCCACCGCCGCCACCGCCCGCGCGGCGTCGCCGGGGCGGCGCGGCTCCACCACCGGCGCCGGGCCCCGGCCGGTCACCTCCGCGATCAGTTCGCCCAGCTCCCGCACCGAGACGCCCTCGCCCCGGCCGACGTTCAGCGTGAGGTCGCCGCCCGGAGGCGTGGCGGCCAGCCGGCGGGCGACGGCGAGATGGGCGTCGGCCACGTCCGCGACATGGATGTAGTCCCGGACACAGGTGCCGTCCGGGGTCGGATAGTCGTCCCCGAAGATCCGCGGCGCCTCGCCCCGGGTGAGCCGGTCGAAGAACATCGGGACGATGTTGAAGACCCCGGTGTCGGCCAGCTCCGGCCGCGCCGCCCCCGCCACGTTGAAGTACCGCAGACAGGCGGTGGCGATCCCGTGGGCCCGGCCGGCGGCCCGGACCAGCCACTCGCCGGTGAGCTTGGTCTCGCCGTACGGGTTGATGGGAGCGGTCGGGACGTCCTCACCGATCAGCTCCGCGTCCGGGACCCCGTAGACGGCGGCCGAGGAGGAGAAGAGGAACCGCCGCACCCCGGCGGCCACCACCGCCTCCAGCAGTACGGAGAGCCCGTGGACGTTCTCCCGGTAGTAGTACAGCGGCCGCTCGACCGATTCCCCGACCTGCTTCCGGGCCGCGAGGTGCACCACCCCGGTGACCCGGTGCTCCGCCAGGACGCGGTCCAGCAGCTCCCGGTCGGCCACCGGGCCCCGCACCAGCGGAACGCCGGCCGGCAGCCGCGCGGCCACCCCGGACGACAGCTCGTCCAGCACCACGACCGGCTCGCCCGCCCCGGTCATGGCGTGCGCCACATGGGCACCGATGTATCCCGCTCCGCCAGTGATCAGCCATGTCATGACGGGAAGCCTATGCCCTCGCCCGCGCGCCCCCGGCCTGCGGTTTGTCGCCCGGACCGCCGAGCCGCCATGATGATCCCCACCGGCCGGGCGACCCGGGCGGGCGCGGCCGGGGCGACCCGGCGCCGGGGGAGCCGTCCGGTTTCCGCGAAGCGGGCCCGGCGGCCCGTACCGCGCGGGCGGCGGGGACCCGGCCGTTCTCCGGCGGCCCTCCGGGCCGTTCGGCCTCGGTGAACTCGTGCCCGCGTCCATCCGATAGCCTCTGCCGACGTGCCGCCGCCCCCGACACCGGGCCGAGCGCGGCACAGCCGCCCCCGTCCGTGCCACCGCCCCCGTCCGAGCCCCGCCCCCCCGGCCGTGCCGCCCGCCCGGTCCGTGCCCGTCCGCGCCAAGGAGTGAGTTCGTCTGTCGACCGCCATCCTCACCGGTCCTCCGGTACCCGGATCGCCGCTCGAAGGCGATCTGCGGTCGCTGGGCTTCGACGTACGGGTCGCCGCCGCTCCGGCGGAGACGGCCGCGCTGCTGGCCGCCGTCCCGGCCGCCGAGCGCGTGGCCGTCGTGGACCCGCGCTTCGTCGGCCATCCGCACGCGCTGCGGCTGGCGCTGACGGACCCCCGCTTCCCGGCCGGCGCGGTCCCCGGCGCGCTCACCGCCCAGCCGGAGGCCCGCCCCGCGCTGGCCCGGGCGCTGGCCGGGACCGCCGCCCCGGCGACGGCCGCCCTCACCGCCGCCGGCACCGTCACGGCCGGCACCGCGCCGGGCGCTCCCGGCGCCTCGGCCACGCGGACCCCGGGCGCCCCCGGCGCCAAGGCCCCGGCCACCCCGGCGGCCCCCGCCCCGGAGGCACCGGCGGGCACGCTCACCACGGACGCCCCCGCCGCGCGAACACCGGCCGGCGCCACCCCGGACGCCCTCGCCGCGCAGGCCCCGGCCGACCCGGACCGCCCGCAGGCCCCGGCCGGGACGACCGCCCCGGCCCGCCCGGAGGCGCCCGCCACCGAAGCCCCCGCCGCCCCGGAGCCCACCGCCGTCCCGGCCCCGCACGAAGGCGCCGGGACGACCACCGCCCCCGGGACGACCACCGCCCCCGGGACGACCACCGCCCCCGCGACGGCGGAGTCCGCCGGCGTCCTCCCCGACGCCCTGGCGGCCGCGCTGGACGCCGACGGAGTGGCGGTGCACCGCCCCGAGCTGGGCACCCTGGTCGCCGCCGTGCCCACCGATCCGCAGGCCCGCAAGGAGACCCGGGACGCCGTCGCGGCCGTGGACGACGAGGCCGTACGGCTCCGCTCCGCCGTGAAGGCCCGGGACGGCTTCTTCACCACCTTCTGCATCAGCCCCTACTCGCGGTACCTGGCCCGCTGGTGCGCCCGCCGGGGGTTCACGCCCAACCAGGTCACCACCGCCTCGCTGCTCACCGCGCTGATCGCGGCCGGCTGCGCGGCCACCGGCACCCGGGGCGGCTTCGTCGTCGCCGGTCTGCTGCTCCTGTTCTCCTTCGTCCTGGACTGCACCGACGGGCAGCTCGCCCGCTACTCGCTCCAGTACTCCACGCTCGGCGCCTGGCTGGACGCCACCTTCGACCGGGCCAAGGAGTACGCGTACTACGCGGGACTCGCCCTCGGCGCGGCGCGCGGCGGCGACGACGTGTGGGCGCTGGCGCTGGGCGCGATGGTGCTCCAGACCTGCCGCCATGTGGTCGACTTCGCCTTCACCGAGGCCAATCACGACGCCACCGCCAACACCAGCCCCACCGCCGCCCTCTCCGACCGGCTGGACAGCCGCGGCTGGACGGTCTGGGCGCGCCGGATGATAGTCCTGCCGATCGGTGAGCGCTGGGCCATGATCGCCGTGCTCACCGCGGTCACCACCCCCCGGATCGTCTTCTGGGCGCTGCTCGCCGGCTGCGCCTTCGCCGCCTGCTACACCACCGCCGGACGGCTGCTCCGCTCGCTCACCCGCAGGGCCCGCCGCACCGACCGGGCCGCCCGCGCCCTCGCCGACCTGGCCGACTCCGGGCCGCTCGCCCTCGCCTGCGCCACCGCGTTCCGGCGGTTCGCCCGCGGGCTGCCCGCCGCCGGGCCCCTCGCCGCCGCGCTCGCCGGTGGCGCGGCGGTCGTCGCCACCGCCGCCCTCGCCCCGGTCGCCGCCCCCTGGACCGCCCTCGCCGCCCTGGTCTACGCCGCCACCTCTGGGCTGGCCGTCGCCCGGCCGCTGAAGGGCGCCGTGGACTGGCTGGTCCCGCCCGTCTTCCGCGCCGCCGAGTATCTGACGGTGCTGATCCTCGCCGCCCGCTCGGACGTCCCCGGAGCCCTTCCGGCGGCATTCGGCCTGGTGGCGGCGGTCGCCTACCATCACTACGACACGGTGTACCGCATCCGCGGCGGCACCGGCGCGCCGCCCGCCTGGCTGGTGCGGGCGACCGGCGGGCACGAGGGCCGCACGCTGGTGGTCGCGGTCGCTGCCGCCCTCCTGGTGGCGCACGGCACCGGCCTCACCCTCGCGCTCACCGTCCTCGCGGTGGCCGTGGCGCTCGTCGTGCTCATGGAGTCCATCCGCTTCTGGGTGTCCTCCGGAGCACCCGCAGTACATGACGAAGGAGAACCCGCATGATCGGCCTCGTACTGGCAGCCGGTGCCGGACGGCGTCTTCGCCCCTACACCGACACGCTCCCGAAGGCCCTCGTGCCGGTCGACGGCGACACCACGGTCCTCGACCTGACCCTGCGCAACTTCGCGGAGGTCGGGCTCACCGAGGCGGCGATCGTGGTCGGCTACCGCAAGGAGGCGGTCGAGGAGCGCCGGGCCGCCCTGGAGTCCGCGTACGGGCTGAAGCTGACCCTGATCGGGAACGACAAGGCCGAGGAGTGGAACAACGCCTACTCCCTCTGGTGCGCCCGTGAGGTACTGGGGGAGGGCGTGATCCTCGCCAACGGCGACACCGTGCACCCGGTCTCGGTGGAGAAGACCCTGCTCGCCGCGCGCGGTGAGGACCGCCGGATCGTCCTCGCCCTGGACACCGTCAAGCGCCTCGCGGACGAGGAGATGAAGGTCGTCGCCGGGGACACCGGCGTACGGCGGATCACCAAGCTGATGGATCCGGCCGAGGCCACCGGCGAGTACATCGGCGTCACCCTGATCGAGCCCGAGGCCGCCGCCCCGCTGGCCGACGCGCTGAAGGCCACCTTCGAGCGCGACCCCGACCTCTACTACGAGGACGGCTACCAGGAGCTGGTGAACCGGGGCTTCCGGATCGACGTGGCGCCCATCGGGGACGTGCCGTGGGTGGAGATCGACAACCACGACGACCTCGCGAAGGGCCGTGGGATCGCGTGCCTGTACTGACCCGTCTCATCCCCTCGCCGGTCGTCGTCGACATCCGCCGGGGCGCGCTGGACGACCTGGCCGGCCTCCTCGCCGACCAGCGGATCTCCGCCTCCGGCAAGCTCGCCGTGGCGATCAGCGGCGGCTCCGGCCGGGCGCTGCGCGAGCGGCTGGCCCCGCTGCTGCCGGACGCCACCTGGTGCGAGGTCGCGGACGGCACCATCGACTCCGCCGTACGGCTCGCCGACGCCATCCGGGGCAAGCGGTACGACGCCGTGGTGGGCCTCGGCGGCGGCAAGATCATCGACGTCACCAAGTACGCGGCGGCCCGGGTCGGGCTGCCGATGGTCGCCGTCGCCACCAATCTGTCGCACGACGGCATCTGCTCCCCGATCTCCACCCTGGACAACGACAACGGCCGCGGCTCCTACGGGGTGCCGTCCCCGATCGCCATCGTCATCGACCTGGACGTGATCCGCGAGGCCCCGCCCCGGTTCGTCCGCTCCGGCATCGGCGACGCCGTCTCCAACATCTCGGCCATCGCGGACTGGGAGCTCTCCCACCGGGAGACCGGCGAGCAGATGGACGGCCTGGCCGCCGCCATGGCCCGCTCGGCCGGCGAGTCCGTGCTCCGCCACCCGGGCACCGCCGGGGACGACGAGTTCCTCATCGTGCTGGCCGAGGCGCTGGTGCTGGGCGGCATCGCCATGTCCATCAGCGGCGACTCCCGGCCCTCCTCGGGCGCCTGCCACGAGATCAGCCACGCCTTCGACCTCCTCCACCCGGACCGCTGCGCCCTGCACGGCGAGCAGGTCGGCCTCGGTGCCGCCTTCGCCATGCATCTGCGCGGCGCCCGGGAACAGGCCGGGCTCTTCGCGGAGGTGCTCCGCCGGCACGGGCTGCCGGTGCTGCCCGGGGACATCGGGTTCACCGCCGAGGAGTTCGTCCGGGCCGTGGAGTACGCCCCGCAGACCCGGCCGGGCCGCTTCACCATCCTGGAACACCTCGACCTGTCCACCGACCAGATCAGGGACGCGTACGCCGACTATGCCAAGACCATCCACAGCTGAACTCCGACCGGTGGTGCACCCGGCGGGGGTCAAGGACCGGCGCAGCGGGGAGCACTGGGGCGGACGCCTGTACATGCGGGAGATCTCGCTGCGCGTCACCCGGCTCCTGGTCACCACCCGGGTCACCCCCAACCAGCTCACCTATCTGATGACCCTGGCCGGGGTCCTCGCCGCGCCCGCGCTGCTGGTGCCGGGCGTCTGGGGCGCCGTGCTCGGCGTGGTCGCGGTCCAGCTCTATCTGCTGCTCGACTGCGTCGACGGCGAGGTGGCCCGCTGGAAGAAGCAGTTCTCGCTCTCCGGCGTCTATCTGGACCGGGTCGGCGCCTACCTCTGCGACGCCGCCGTGCTGGTCGGCTTCGGGCTGCGCGCCGCCGACCTCTGGGGCGGCGGCCGGATCGACTGGCTGTGGGCCTTCCTGGGCACCCTGGCCGCCGTCGGCGCCATGCTGATCAAGGCCGAGACCGACCTGGTCGGCGTCGCCCGGCACCAGGGCGGACTGCCGCCGGTCAAGGACGCCGCCGCCGAGCCGCGCTCCTCCGGCATGGCGCTCGCCCGCCGGGCCGCCGCCGCGCTCAAGTTCCACCGGCTGGTCCTCGGCATCGAGGCGTCCCTGCTCATCCTGGTGCTGGCGGTGCTCGACGCGGTCCGCGGCGACCTGTTCTTCTCCCGTCTCGGCGTCGCCGTCCTGGCCGGCATCGCCCTGCTCCAGACCCTGCTGCACCTGGTGTCGATCCTGGTCTCCAGCAGGCTGAGGTGATCCCGTCATGACAGCGAACAAGAAGCCCGCCGCGCCCGCCCGGCCGTTCCGGCTGGGCGCCGTGATCATCACCATGGGCAACCGCCCCGACGACCTGCGGGCGCTGCTCGACTCGGTCGCCCGGCAGGAGGGCGACCCGGTGGAGGTCGTGGTGGTCGGCAACGGCGCCCCGGTCACCGGCGTCCCCGAGGGCGTCCGCACCGTCGACCTGCCGGAGAACCTCGGCATCCCCGGCGGGCGGAACGCCGGCATCGAGGCGTTCGGCCCCGGCGGCACCGAGGTGGACGGGCTGCTCTTCCTGGACGACGACGGGCTGCTGCCGCACAAGGACACCGCCGAGCTGGTCCGCCGGGCGTTCACCGGGGACCCGGAGCTGGGCATCATCAGCTTCCGGATCGCGGACCCGGACACCGGGCTGACCCAGCGCCGGCACGTGCCCCGGCTGCGCGCCGCCGACCCGATGCGCTCCTCCCGGGTCACCACCTTCCTGGGCGGCGCCAACGCCGTGCGCACCCGGGTCTTCGCGGAGGTCGGCGGACTGCCGGACGCGTTCTTCTACGCGCACGAGGAGACCGACCTCGCCTGGCGGGCGCTGGACGCCGGCTGGCTGATCGACTACCGCGCCGACATGGTGCTGTACCACCCGACGACGCCGCCGTCCCGGCACGCCACCTACCACCACAACGTGGCCCGCAACCGGGTCTGGCTGGCCCGGCGGAACCTGCCCGCGCCACTGGTCCCGGTCTACCTGGGCGTCTGGCTGCTGCTCACGCTCGCCCGCCGTCCCTCCGGAGCGGCCCTCAAGGCGTGGCTGGGCGGCTTCCGGGAGGGCTGGTCGGTGCCGTGCGGCCCCCGGCGCCCGATGCGGTGGCGCACGGTCTGGCGGATGACCCGGCTGGGCCGGCCGCCCGTCGTCTGACAGTCTCGGACCGTCCACCCCGTCGGCACCGAAGCCGTAGCCGGTGCCGAAGCCGACACCGGAGCCGACACCGACACCGCCAGGACGGTCGTCGCCCGACAGCCGGTCCGGGGCCGTTTCACGGCGCCGGACCGGCTGTCGGGCGACGCACCGGGCCCCACGCCCTCCGTGCCCCGGACGGACCGTCCGCCGTCCGGGGCACGCCACCACTGCCGCGCCCCCGAACACGGAAGCCCCGACTTGTGAGTGACACCACCCCGCACGGCGCCACCGCGGTGAGCAGCCCGCCGCCGGCCGCCGACGACTTCCTGAGCCCGGCCGAGCTCGCCGCCAGGCACGGCCTCTCGGTCAGCGGCGCCCGGCCCGGCCTGGCCGAGTACGTCCGGCAGCTCTGGGGACGCCGCCACTTCATCCTGTCCTTCTCGCAGGCGAAGCTGACCTCCCAGTACAGCCAGGCCAAGCTGGGCCAGCTCTGGCAGGTGGCCACCCCGCTGCTGAACGCCGCCGTCTACTACATGATCTTCGGCCTGATCCTGAACTCGGGCCGGGGCATGAGCCGGGAGGTCTTCGTTCCCTTCCTGGTCACCGGCGTCTTCGTGTTCACCTTCACCCAGACCTCGGTCACCGCAGGCGTCCGGGCCATCTCGGGCAACCTCGGGCTGGTGCGGGCGCTGCACTTCCCGCGCGCCTCGCTGCCGATCTCGTTCGCCCTCCAGCAGCTCCAGCAACTGCTCTTCTCGATGCTGGTCCTCTTCATCGT
Organism: Streptomyces pyxinae; assembly: GCF_024756275.1. Classification (GTDB taxonomy): domain Bacteria; phylum Actinomycetota; class Actinomycetes; order Streptomycetales; family Streptomycetaceae; genus Streptomyces; species Streptomyces pyxinae. The sequence continues at coordinate 114,989 of NZ_JANUGQ010000018.1, forward strand.
GGCGGTGTCGTTCGGCAGCTACCCCGGGCTGAGCTGGCTGCTGATCGTGCCCGCGCTGGCGCTCCAGTTCGTCTTCAACACCGGCGTCGCGCTGATCATGGCCCGGCTGGGCAGCAACACCCCGGACCTGGCCCAGCTGATGCCGTTCATCATGCGGACCTGGATGTACGCCTCCGGTGTCATGTTCTCCATCCGGGTCATGCTGAAGGACGCGCCGTCCTGGATCGCCGACCTCCTCATGTACAACCCGGCGGCGATCTTCATGGATCTGATCCGGTTCGCGCTCATCGACGGGTACGGCGCCGAGAACCTGCCCGCGCACGTCTGGCTCGCCGCCCTGCTCTGGGCCGTGCTCGCCGGCGTCGTCGGGTTCGTGTACTTCTGGAAGGCGGAGGAGCGGTACGGCCGTGGCTGAGACAGCGAAGATCCCCCAGAGCGCCTCCGGTACGGAGCGCGTCCCCACCGTGATCGCCGACGATGTGCACATCGTCTACCGGGTGCACGGCGGCAGCGGCGGCAAGGGCAGCGCCACCGCGGCGCTGAGCCGGATCCTCCGCGGTGACAAGGGGGAGTCCCGGGGCGTCCGCAAGGTGCACGCGGTACGGGGCGTCTCCTTCACCGCGTACCGGGGCGAGGCCATCGGCCTGATCGGCACCAACGGCTCCGGCAAGTCCACCCTGCTGCGCGCCATCGCGGGGCTGCTGCCCACCGAGAGCGGCCGGGTCTACACCGACGGCCAGCCCTCGCTGCTGGGGGTGAACGCGGCGCTGATGGGCGATCTGACCGGCGAGCGCAATGTCATCCTCGGCGGCCTGGCGATGGGCATGTCCCGCGAGGAGGTCCGGGAGCGCTACCAGGACATCGTCGACTTCTCCGGGATCAACGAGAAGGGCGACTTCATCACCCTGCCCATGCGCACCTACTCCTCCGGCATGGGCGCCCGGCTGCGGTTCGCCATCGCGGCGGCCAAGGACCACGACGTGCTGATGATCGACGAGGCGCTGGCCACCGGCGACCGCAAGTTCCAGATCCGCTCCGAGGAGCGCATCCGGGAGTTGCGCAAGGAGGCGGGCACGGTCTTCCTGGTCAGCCACAGCAACGCCTCCATCCGGGACACCTGCGACCGCACGCTCTGGCTGGAGAAGGGCGAGCTGCTGATGGACGGCCCCACCGACGAGGTGCTCCGGGCGTACGAGAAGGAGACCGGCCGCTAGCCGTCGGTCCGTCCGGGTCCGCCGGCCGTACCGGGTCCGCCGATCCGCACCGGGCCCGCCGGTCCGGTCACCGGTGACGGCCCGGCGCTCCGGCCCCGTCCTGGTCCCGGGTGTACCGGTCACGCCCCCCGAGCCGGTTCCGGGTGGCGCGGCACCGGAGCCGTACCGGTCGAGACACCGGACCCGTACCGAGGGATCCGGTGGGGCCGGGAACCCCGCACCCCCTCCCGCGCGTTCCGGTAGCGCGGCCCTCGTCCCGAGGGCCCCGTCTGTCACATCCGCCTCGCGTGTCTCGCCGGGCCGAGGGGGAATGGGGACGGGGACGGAGCCGACGGCCGCGGGGCCGGCCGCGCGGAGGACCCCGCCCGGGAAGCGGTGCGTTGTACAACGTAAGCTGTGCCGGTGCCGATTCATGACAACTGGGGAGATAACGCCCGGCGGGACCGTCCCGCGCGGGAGCACTCCCCTCCGGGTAAACCGGCGGCGTGTCCGAAATGGGTAGTTTTGAGTCGGCGGTGTAGAACGGGAGATATGACGGCAATCATGGGAAATCTCCGCTTCCGCGCACCTCTCGCCGTCCCCGGAGCGGACCGCCGGCCGTGACGATCACCCGGCAGCCGCCCTCCGACGCCCCCGGCGCCGCGCTCACCGCCCGCGCCACGCTGGACAAGGCCACCGAAGAGAACTTCCCGGTGGCCCCCTTCTTCCTGCCCCGGGCCTGGCGCGACGATCTGATGGCGGTGTACGGCTTCGCCCGGCTGGTGGACGACATCGGCGACGGCGACCTCGCCCCCGGCGGCGCCGACGCCCGATATCTGGGCGTCACCCCCGAGGACGCCGACGACCGGCTCGCCCTGCTCGACGCCTTCGAGGCCGATCTGCGCCGGGTCTTCGACTCCACGCCCGCCCATCCGCTGCTCCGCGCCCTGGCCCCCACCGTGCGCCGCCGCGCGCTCGACCCCGAGCCGTTCCTCGGGCTGATCCGGGCCAACCGCCAGGACCAGAGGGTGCGCCGCTACGAGACGTACGAGGAACTCCTCGGGTACTGCCGGCTCTCGGCCGACCCGGTGGGGCGCCTGGTGCTCGCGGTCACCGGCACCAGCACCCCCGAGCGGGTCCGCCGCTCCGACGCCGTGTGCACCGCGCTGCAGATCGTGGAGCACCTCCAGGACGTCGCCGAGGACCTGGCCCGCGACCGTATCTACCTGCCCGCCGAGGACCTGCGGCGGTTCCGCGTCACCGAGGACGACCTGGCCCGGCCCAGCGCGGGCGCCTCGGTCCGCGCGCTCGTCGCCTTCGAGGCCGAGCGCGCCCGGGAACTGCTGGCGGACGGCGTCCCGCTGGTCGCGAGCGTCCCCGGGCGGCTGCGGCTGCTGCTGGCCGGCTTCGTGGCCGGCGGGCTCGCCGCGCTCGACGCCATCCGGGACGCCCACTACGACGTCCTGCCCGGCCCGCCCAGGGCCACCGGAACGAACCTGGCGCGACGCGCGGCCGGGGTGCTGCGCCGTGCGCGCGGAGAGGGGTGAGCGGAAGCGTGGAGGGACCGACGACGGAGGTGGCCGCGCCGGTGCGCGCCGCCTACGCGTACTGCGAGGCCGTCACCGGGCAGCAGGCCCGGAACTTCGCCTATGGCATCCGGCTGCTGCCCACCGCCAAGCGGCAGGCGATGTCCGCGCTGTACGCGTTCTCCCGCCGGGTGGACGACATCGGGGACGGCGCCCTGGAGCCCGGCGAGAAGAAGGAGCGGCTCGACGGCGCCCGGGAGGTGCTGGGCCGGATCCGGCGCGGCGCCGTGGCCGAGGACGACACCGACCCGGTGGCCGTGGCGCTCGCCGACGCGGCCCGCCGCTTCCCGCTGCCGCTCGGCGGGCTCGACGAGCTGATCGACGGCGTGCTGATGGACGTGCGCGGCGAGACCTACGAGACCTGGGACGACCTCGCCGTCTACTGCCGGTGCGTGGCCGGTGCCATCGGCCGGCTCTCGCTGGGCGTCTTCGGTACGGCCCCGGGGGCGCCCGGCGCCGAGCGCGCCGCCGGGTACGCCGACACGCTGGGCCTGGCGCTCCAGCTCACCAACATCCTCCGGGACCTCCGGGAGGACGCGCTGAACGGCCGGGTCTACCTGCCCGCCGAGGATCTCGCCGCCCATGGCTGCGCCGACGGCTTCCGCTCCCCGGTCCCGCCGCCGGGCGCGGACTTCGCCGGTCTGGTCCGCTTCGAGGTGCGGCGGGCCCGGGCGCTGTTCGCCGAGGGCTACCGGCTGCTGCCGCTGCTCGACCGGCGCAGCGGCGCCTGTGTGGCCGCCATGGCCGGCATCTACCGCCGGCTGCTGGACCGGATCGAGGCCGACCCCGCCGCCGTGCTGCGCGGCCGGGTCTCGCTGCCAGGCCGGGAGAAGGCGTACGTCGCGGTGCGCGGACTGGCCGGTCTGGACGCCCGTACCGCCCGGGCCACCGCCGGTCTTGTCCGCCAGTACGACGGGGGGCGCGCCTGATGGACGCGTACCCGCGCACGTCCCGGGAGGCGGCATGACCGACGCGCACCGCCGCCCCGGGGACGCCGTCGTGGTCGGCGGCGGGCTCGCCGGGATCACCGCCGCCCTCCGGCTCGCCGAGGCCGGCACCCGGGTCACCCTGCTGGAGGGACGCCCCCGCCTGGGTGGCCTCGCCTTCTCCTTCCGGCGCGGCGACCTCACCGTCGACAACGGCCAGCACGTCCATCTGCGCTGCTGCACCGCCTACCGCTGGTTCCTGGAGCGGATCGGCGGCACCGCTCTCGCGCCGCTCCAGCCCCGGCTGGACGTCCCCGTCCTGGACGTGGGCCGGCCGGCCGGGCCCCGCCTGGGCCGGCTGCGGCGCACCGCCCTGCCGGTCCCGCTCCACCTGGCCGGCAGCCTGGCCGGCTATCCGCACCTCTCGCTCACCGAGCGGGCCGCCGTGGTGCGGGCGGCGCTCGCCCTGAACCGGCTCGACCCCACCGACCCCGCCCTGGACCGGGAGGACTTCGCCGGCTGGCTGGCCCGGCACGGCCAGTCCCCGCGCGCCGTCGCCGCGCTCTGGGACCTGGTCGGCGTCGCCACCCTCAACGCCACCGCGCCCGAGGTCTCCCTGGGCCTGGCCGCCATGGTCTTCAAGACCGGGCTGCTCTCCGAACCCGGCGCCGCCGACATCGGCTGGGCCCGGGTGCCGCTCGGTGAGCTGCACGACACCCGGGCCCGTGCCGCGCTGACCGCGCTGGGCGTCCGGATCGAGACCCGGGCCAAGGCCGAGTCGCTCACCCGCACCCCGGACGGACGGTGGCGGGTGGCCCACGCGGGCGGCGCCCTCGACACGGACGCCGTCGTCCTCGCCGTACCGCAGCGCGAGACGTACGAGCTGCTGCCGGACGGCGCGCTGCCCGACCCCGGGCGGCTGCTGGAGATCGGCACCGCGCCGATCCTCAACGTCCATGTCCTGTACGACCGCAGGGTGCTGCGCCGGCCGTTCTTCGCCGCGCTCGGCTCCCCGGTCCAGTGGGTCTTCGACCGGACCGACGCCTCCGGCTACCGGGGCGGCCAGTATCTGGCGCTCTCCCAGTCGGCCGCCGGAGCGGAGATCGACACGCCCGTCGCCGAGCTGCGCGCCCGCTATCTGCCCGAGCTGGAACGGCTGCTGCCCGCCGCGCGCGGCGCCGGGGTGCGGGACTTCTTCGTCACCCGGGAACGGACCGCCACCTTCGCCCCGGCGCCCGGTGTCGGACGGCTGCGCCCCGGCGCCCGCACCCGCGTCCCCGGCCTCAGCCTGGCCGGCGCGTGGACCGCCACCGGCTGGCCCGCGACCATGGAGGGCGCCGTCCGCAGCGGCTTCGCCGCCGCCGACGCCGCGCTGCACGCACTCCGCCACCCCCGGAACCATCCGGTCGAGGAGGCGGCATGAGCCTGAGTACTGGAACAAGAGGAGAAACCGTGCCGACTGTGCCCCCGGTGAGCCCGGCCGCCGACACCGCCGACACCCACGCGGCCGACGGCGTGGACGTCGGCGCGCTGCTGGAGCGGGGACGGACCCTGTCCACCCCGGTACTGCGCGCCGCCGTGGACCGGCTCGCGTCGCCCATGGACACCGTCGCCGCGTACCACTTCGGCTGGATCGACGCCCAGGGACGCCCGTCCGACGCCGACGGCGGCAAGGCCGTCCGCCCGGCTCTCGCGCTGCTCTCGGCCGAGGCCGCCGGGGCGGCCCCCGAGGTCGGGGTGCCCGGCGCCGTCGCGGTGGAGCTGGTGCACAACTTCTCGCTCCTCCACGACGACCTGATGGACGGTGACGAGCAGCGCCGCCACCGGGACACCGTGTGGAAGGTGCACGGCCCGGCGCAGGCGATCCTGGTCGGGGACGCGCTCTTCGCGCTGGCCAACGAGGTCCTGCTGGAGATCGGCACCGTCGAGGCCGGCCGCGCCACCCGCCGGCTCACCACCGCCAGCCGCCGGCTCATCGACGGCCAGGCCCAGGACATCTCCTACGAGCACCGCGAGCGGGTCACCGTCGAGGAGTGCCTGGAGATGGAGGGCAACAAGACCGGCGCCCTGCTCGCCTGCGCCGTCTCCATCGGCGCCGTCCTCGGCGGCGCCGACGACCGCACGGCCGACACCCTGGAGGCGTACGGCTACCACCTCGGCCTCGCCTTCCAGGCGGTGGACGACCTGCTGGGCATCTGGGGCGACCCGGAGTCCACCGGCAAGCAGACCTGGAGCGACCTGCGCCAGCGGAAGAAGTCGCTGCCGGTGGTCGCCGCGCTCGCGGACGGCGGCGAGGCCGGCCGCCGGCTGGGCGAACTGCTCGCGGCGGACGCCAAGAGCAATGACTTCGACAGCTTCTCCGAGGAGGAGTTCGCCCTGCGCGCCGCCCTCATCGAAGAGGCCGGCGGCCGGGAGTGGACCTCCCAGGAGGCCCGCCGCCAGCACGCCGTCGCCGTGGAGGCGCTGGACGACGTGGACCTGCCCGCCCGGGTGCGCGCACAGCTCGTCGCCCTGGCCGACTTCGTCGTGGTGCGCCGGCGGTGAACCCCGGCACCATGGTTTCCGGCCGTCAGTCCGCCGTGACGGCGGCCCGGCGGGCGCTCGCCGTTCGCTCCATACCGGTGCCCTCCGGGGGCTGATCACCTCAGTTCCCCGGAGGCAGCCGTCGCCGGCCGGTGCCCCGACGCACCGGCCGACGGCTCTCGCAGCCGCAGCAGCCGACCGCACCGAGGGGAAGCCATGACAGCGACGACCGACGGGACCGGGGCCGGCGGGCCCCGCACCGGCTCGGCCACCGGGACGACGGACGAGAAGGCCAGAACGGCCGGCCCGGCCGGCACGGGCAGGGGGAAGGCGAAGGGCGCGAGAGGCGCCGGGGGCGGGCGGAGCCCGGTCGCCGCCGGCCCGGCCGGGGGGACGCGGGACGCGACCGGACCGGCGGGCGTCGCCGCTCCGGCCGGGGAGGCGGAGAGACCGGTGGGTGCCACCGTCCGCGCGGGCACCACCGCCGTCCGGGCCCTCGGGACCATCGCCGGAGCGGGCACGGACACGGACATGGACGCGGCGCCGGAGTCGGATTCCGGGGCCGCCGCACTCCGCGAGGCGGCCGAGCGGGCCGCCGGACGCTCCGTCGCCCACCTCCTCGCCCGCCAGGACGCCGAGGGCTGGTGGAAGGGCGACCTGGAGACCAATGTCACCATGGACGCCGAAGACCTGATGCTCCGGCAGTTCCTCGGCGTCCAGGACCGGACCGTCACCCGGGCCGCCGCCCGGCACATCCGCTCCGGACAGCTGCCGGACGGGCCCTGGGCCACCTTCCACGGCGGCCCCGGCGACCTCTCCGCCACCGTCGAGGCGTATGTGGCGCTGCGGCTGGCCGGAGACGCCCCGGACGAGCCGCACATGGCGCGCGCCGCCGCCTGGATCCGGGAGCGGGGCGGGATCGCCGCCACCCGGGTCTTCACCCGCATCTGGCTGGCCCTCTTCGGCTGGTGGAAGTGGGACGACCTGCCCGAGCTGCCGCCCGAACTCATCTTCCTGCCGCCGTGGTTCCCGCTCAACATCTACGACTTCGGCTGCTGGGCCCGCCAGACGATCGTGCCGCTCACCATCGTCTCCGCCGAACGCCCGGTCCACCCGGCCCCGTTCGCCCTGGACGAGCTGCACACCGACCCCGCGCACCCGGTACCGCCCCGGCGTTCCGCTCCGGTCACCACCTGGGACGGGGTCTTCCGGCGGCTCGACCGGGCGCTGCGCGCCTACCGCCGGATCGCCCCGCGCCGGCTGCGCCGGGCCGCGATGAACGCCGCCGCCCGCTGGATCGTGGAGCGCCAGGAGAACGACGGCTGCTGGGGCGGAATCCAGCCGCCCGCCGTCTACTCGCTGATCGCCCTGCGGCTGCTCGGCTACGACCTCGGACACCCCGTGATGCGGGCGGGCCTGGAGTCGCTGGACCGGTTCGCCGTCTGGCGCCCGGACGGCAGCCGGATGGTGGAAGCCTGCCAGTCGCCGGTCTGGGACACCGGACTGGCCGTCATCGCCCTCGCCGACGCCGGGGTGCGCCCCGACCACCCGGCCCTGGTCCGCGCCGCCGACTGGCTGCTGGGGGAGGAGATCGTCCGCCCCGGGGACTGGGCCGTGCGCCGCCCCGGACTCACCCCCGGCGGCTGGGCGTTCGAGTTCCACAACGACACCTACCCGGACATCGACGACACCGCCGAGGTCATCCTGGCGCTGCGCCGGGTGCTGCACCCGGACCCCGCCCAGGTGGAGGCGGCGGTGCGGCGCGGCGCCCGGTGGACGGCCGGGATGCAGTCCTCCTGCGGGGGCTGGGGCGCCTTCGACGCCGACAACACCGGCACCCTGCCCAACCGGCTGCCGTTCTGCGACTTCGGCGAGGTGATCGACCCGCCGTCCGCCGATGTCACCGCGCATGTGCTGGAGATGCTGGCGTACGAGGGCAAGGCCCGCCATCCGCGCGCCCGCCGGGCGGTGGACTGGCTGCTGGACCACCAGGAGGACAGCGGCGCCTGGTTCGGCCGCTGGGGCGTCAACTACGTCTACGGCACCGGCTCGGTGGTGCCCGCGCTGGTCGCCGCCGGGCTGCCCGTCTCGCACCCGGCGATCCGGCGGGCGGCCGGCTGGCTGCGGTCGGTGCAGAACGAGGACGGCGGCTGGGGCGAGGATCTGCGCTCCTACCGGGACCGGAGCCGGGCCGGGCGCGGCACCTCCACCGCCTCCCAGACCGCCTGGGCGCTGCTGGCCCTGCTGGCCGGCGGGGAGCGGGACTCCGAAGCGGTGGCGCGCGGGATCGGCTGGCTGGTGGAACGGCAGCGCGAGGACGGCTCCTGGGACGAGCCGGAGTTCACCGGCACCGGCTTCCCCTGGGACTTCTCCCTCAACTACCACCTGTACCGGCAGGTGTTCCCGCTCACCGCGCTCGGCCGGTACGTCAACGGGGAAACCGGGGCGGCCGTCCTGCCGGGTGCCGCCGCCTCCGGCGCGCCGGCCGTCCGGGCCGCGGCCGGGACGGGCCGGTGACGGGAGGCCCGGACGGCCCCGTACCGCCGCTGCTGATCGCCTGCGCGCTCGGCATCGAACGGCTGGCGCTGCGCGGGGCCGGGCGGGGCGCCGACGCGCCCGGCCCGGTCACCGTGGTGCGCACCGGCATGGGTCCGGCCGCCGCCGGGCGCGCGGTCGCCGGGGCACTGGCCGCGCCGGGACTGGCGGGCGCCGCGGTGCTCGCCGCCGGCTTCTGCGCCGGGCTCGCCCCGGGCATGCACCCCGGCGACCTGGTGGTGGCCGGGGAGACCCGGGGTCCGGACGGGACCACCCGGTGCACCGGCACCGGGCCCCTGGCCGACGCGCTGCGCCGGACGGTGCCGGGGCGGACCGTCCACACCGGTCCGCTGACCGGCTCCGACCACGTGGTGCGCGGCCAGGAGCGGGCCGCGCTGCGGGCCACCGGGGCGATCGCCGTGGACATGGAGTCCGCCGCCACCCTCCGTGCCGCGCTGACCGCCGGGGAGCGCCCGGTTGCGGCCGTCCGGGTGATCGTGGACGCTCCCGAACATGAGCTGGTCCGTATCGGGACGGTAAGAGGAGGAATATCGGCGTTCCGGGTTCTTCGTGCCGTGCTCCCCGCTCTCCATGAATGGCACCGCTTCTCCCTGCTCCCCAGGAGGTGAGCCAGATGGCCATGCCGCTTCGCCAGACCATCCGGGTCGGGACCTATCTGCTCGAACAGAAACTGCGCAAGCGCGAGAAATTCCCGCTCATTGTGGAGCTGGAACCGCTCTACGCCTGCAATCTGAAATGCGAGGGCTGTGGCAAGATCCAGCACCCGGCGGGCGTCCTGAAACAGCGGATGCCGGTCGCCCAGGCGGTCGGGGCGGTCCTGGAGTCCGGGGCCCCGATGGTCTCCATCGCGGGCGGCGAGCCGCTGATGCACCCGCAGATCGACGAGATCGTGCGCCAGCTCGTCGCCCGCCGGAAGTACGTTTTCCTCTGCACCAACGCCCTGCTGCTGCGCAAGAAGATCGAGAAGTTCACGCCCTCGCCGTATTTCGCCTTCGCCGTGCACATCGACGGACTGCGCGAGCGCCACGACGAGTCGGTGGCCAAGGAGGGCGTCTTCGACGAGGCGGTGGCCGCGATCAAGGAGGCCAAGCGGCGCGGTTTCCGGGTCACCACCAACTCCACCTTCTTCAACACCGACACCCCGCAGACGGTCATCGAGGTGCTCGATTACCTCAATGACGACCTCCGGGTGGACGAGATGATGATCTCGCCCGCCTATGCCTACGAGAAGGCGCCCGACCAGGAGCACTTCCTCGGGGTCGAGCAGACCCGGGAGCTCTTCCGCAAGGCGTTCTCCGGAGGCAACCGGCGCCGCTGGCGGCTCAATCACTCCCCGCTCTTCCTGGACTTCCTGGAGGGCCGGGCGGACTTCCCCTGCACCGCCTGGGCGATCCCCAACTACTCGCTCTTCGGCTGGCAGCGCCCCTGCTATCTGATGGCCGACGGCTATGTGCCCAGCTACCGCCAGCTCGTCGAGGAGACCGACTGGGACGCCTACGGCCGCGGCCGGGACGCCCGGTGCGCCAACTGCATGGCGCACTGCGGCTACGAGCCCACCGCCGTGCTGGCCACCATGGGCTCCCTCAAGGAGTCTCTCCGCGCCGCCCGCGAGTCCCTCCCCTCCGGCCGATCCTGACCCCGGGGCCCCGCCGATCCCGCGAACCCGGGCCCGACCCGACCCCGCCCGCCCGGCGGGGCCCCGGCGGCCCGGCCGGGGAACGGGTGGCCCGGCCGGGGAACGGGTGGCCCGGCCGGGGAACGGGTGGCCCGGCCGGGGAACGGGTGGCTCCCCGACACACGCACAAGACGCCCCGGAGGCGACCCGGGCCTCGAAACCAAAGGGGAGCAACCCGTGAACGAGTTCGACCTCGCCGCGCTGCTCCGGGAGCGCGGCGGTGAGCGCTACGCCCTGCACTCCCGGCACCTCAACCACCAGTTGCCCCGGATGCTGCGGGCCATCGGCTTCGACAAGGTCTACGACCGGGCCGAGGGGGCGTACTTCTGGGACAGCGAGGGCAACGACTACCTCGACATGCTGGCCGGCTTCGGGGTGATGGGCCTGGGACGGCACCATCCGGTGGTGCGGCGGGCGCTCCAGGACGCCCTGGCGGCGGGGCTCGCCGATCTGACCCGCTTCGACTGCCCGCCGCTGCCCGGGCTGCTGGCCGAACGGCTGCTCGCCCGCTCCCCGCACCTGGACCGGGTCTTCTTCGGCAACAGCGGCACCGAGGCGGTGGAGACCGCGCTGAAGTTCGCGCGGTGCGCCACCGGCCGGCCGAGGGTGCTCTACTGCGCGCACGCCTTCCACGGGCTGACCGCGGGCTCCCTCTCGGTCAACGGGGAACGCTGCTTCCGCGACGGCTTCGCGCCGCTGCTGCCCGACACCGCGGTGCCGCTGGGCGACCTGGCGGCGCTGGAGCGGGAGCTGCGCCGGGGCGATGTGGCGGCCTTCCTGGTGGAGCCGGTCCAGGGGAAGGGCGTGCACGAGGCCCCGCCGGGCTTTCTGCGGGCCGCCCAGGAGCTGCTGCGGCGGCACCGGGCGCTGCTGATCGCGGACGAGGTGCAGACCGGTCTCGGCCGGACCGGGACCTTCTACGCGTACCAGCGGGAGAGCGGGGTGGAACCGGACCTGGTGTGCGTGGCGAAGGCGCTCTCGGGAGGCTATGTGCCGGTCGGCGCCACGCTCGGCAAGGACTGGATCTTCCGCAAGGTCTACTCCTCGCTGGACCGGGTGCTGGTCCACTCGGCCAGCTTCGGTTCCAACGCCCTGGCGATGGCGGCCGGACTCGCGACCCTGGCGGTGCTGGACGACGAGCGGCTGGTGGAGCGGGCCCGTGACACCGGTGAGCTGCTGAAGTCCCGGCTGGCCGCGCTGGTGGACCGGTACGAGCTGCTGCACGACGTACGGGGCCGGGGGCTGATGATCGGCATCGAGTTCGGGCGGCCGTCCTCGCTGGGGCTGCGCGGCCGCTGGGCCATGCTCCAGGCCGCTCGCAAGGGGCTCTTCGCGCAAATGGTGGTGGCCCCGCTGCTGCACCGGCACCGGATTCTCACCCAGGTCTCGGGCGACCGGCTGGAGGTCATCAAGCTGATCCCGCCACTGATCATCGGGGAGCCCGAGGTGGAGCGGTTCCTCGCCGCCTTCACCGCCGTCATGGACGAGGCGCACTCCGGCGGCGGGCTGCTGTGGGACTTCGGCCGGACCCTGGTGCGGCAGGCCGCCACGGCGGCACGCTGAGCCTTTTGCCTCTCGGGCAAGAAATTTGCCTCAGAGGAAAGATGGTGGCGCAATGGTCGTATGCCGCCCATTCCGGGGGACCCGCCCCCGTTCGCCGCCGCGCCCCCTCCTCAGGACCCGGCACCTCTGCCGGAGCCGCCGGACCTCTCGGGCGGCGCCGGGCCGACCGGTCCCGCGCTGCCGGACGTCGCGCCCCGGCTGCGGGCGCTCCGCCGCCGCCGGGGGCTCACCCTGGAGGCAGCCGCCCGCTGGGCCGGTCTCTCCCCGGCCCATCTCTCCCGGCTGGAGACCGGGCAGCGCCAGCCCTCGCTGCCGATGCTGCTCGGACTCGCCAGGGTCTACGGTACGACCGTCTCGGAGCTGCTGGGCGAACTCCTGCCCGAACGGGACCCGGTGGTCCGGGCGGGCCGGGCCGAGCCGGCCGAGGCGGACGGCTGGATCTACCACCAGGCCGGGTCCGCCGGCCGCGCCATGCAGGCGCTGCGGGTGCAGGTGCCGTACGCCACCCGCGGCGATCTGGTGCGCGTCCACCCGGGCGAGGAGTGGCTCCACGTCCTCACCGGCCGGGTGCGGCTAGTCCTGGGGGAGACGGCCCATGTCCTCGACCCCGGCGACAGCGCCCACTTCGACTCGCTCACCCCGCACCGCATCGGCGCGGCCGGGCGGGAAGGGGCCGAGCTGCTCTTCGTCCACACCCTCTTGCAGAGCGGCGCCGCCGATCTCTGCCTCGGCGGCCCCGCCCGCCGATGACCCCTCCCGAGGAAGGCCCCGCCATGTCCCTGGAACCCGCCCGCGACCCGAGCACCGAGGAACGCAAATTCCCCCGCGGCCTGGTCGTCCGGCTCTTCGCCTATCTGGTCGCCGGCCACCTCTTCGCGGCGTTCCTCTATCTGCTCTTCGTGCTGGGCGGGCAGAACCAGTAGCTGACGGAACCAGTGGCCGGGCGCCCCGGCCCCGGTACGACCGGCCCGGGCGCCGTCCGGAAGATCCGGGAGCCCCGGGACGTCCGGGAGCCCCGGGACGTCCGGGAGCCCCGGGACGTCCGGGAGCCCCGGGACGACCGGGTGTCGCCCCGGCCTCAGGCGTCTTCGAGCAGCCGGTCGCGCAGCCGCTCCCGGGTCTCCGGGGCGAGCGCCAGCCCCTCGGAGAAGTACCGCTCGGTCGAACCCCAGGTCTCCTCGACGGTGGTGAAGGCCGCCGCCAGGTACTCCAGCCGGGCGTCGAACAGCGGCGCCAGCAGCTCCATCACCTCGGGCGACATCCCGGCGGCCGAACTGTCGCTCCGGTACACCTTGTAGCGGCGGGCCGGGTCGTTCGACTTGAGGTAGTCCTCCTCGATCGCGTCCCGCTCGACGCCCACCGCGAGCAGCGCCACCGCGACCGACAGGCCCGCCCGGTCCTTGCCGGCCGCGCAGTGCATCAGGGCCGGGACACTGTCCTCGGCCAGGGCGTGCAGCACCCTGCTGTGCTCGGCCGTGCGTTCCCGGACGATCTCGCGGTACGACGCGGTCATCCGGGCCGCCGCCCGGCCGTCCGCCAGCAGCCCGCGCAGCTGGTCCAGATCTCCGTCCCGGACCATGGTCCAGAACTCCGCGCCATGGGCCGGGTCGGTGAGCGGGATGTTGACGTTCCGTACGCCCGGCAGCTCGACGTCGGGGCCCTCCAGCTGCTGGTCGGCGGCGTTGCGGAAGTCGAAGACGGTGTGCAGCCCCAGGGAGCTCAGGAAGGCCGTGTCCTCGGCGCCCGCGTGCGCGAGGTGGCCGCTGCGGTAGAGCCGGCCCCACCGCACCCGGCGGCCGTCCGTGGTGGGCAGCCCACCCACGTCGCGGAAGTTGCGCACCCCGGTCAGTCGGGGTTCGGCCTGCGGGGCCTGCGGCAGCTGCTGCGTCACGGCGGCTCCTGGGGTTCTGCCGTCGGCATCGGTCGCCGACGATGGCGCGGATCCGACGATACGACATCAGGGGGTCGTTCGATCATCATCCGGGTGAAGGAGCCCATGCGTTCCCGGTGCCCGCGGGCCGGTGGGGGCTCCGTGGTGACCTGCCGCAGAAAAGCACTTCTGTCCGAATTGCTGTATTGAGGGCGCTTGCGGCGTGTTCGCCCAACGGGGTCCAGGTGCGGGGGAGGTGGCCCGGGGCCCGCGTGAGCAGCGTCATAACTGTGACCGTCCGTGGTGATCGTCCGGACGCAAATGCCGTGCCCGGTACGGCGATACATGATCCGCAATCCACGGAGGGTGACCGGAAAATTCGGGCATTTTCCGGTCCCGGAATAGCGGACCGAAACACATGGCTTGTTCCGCCGGTCGGCACTCGATTACGGTCACCGTCAATCCGGACGGACCGCCGAATCCTGCCGCCGCCCGGAATTCACATCCACTCACGCGCTGGCAGGAGCGGGGGAACCAGGTAGTACGCCGCACCGGAAATTCCGGGACGGCTAGGGGTGAAGCCGTGCGATCCGCACGGCCGGGCATCTCCAGTCCGAACCCGACAGCTCACCTCGCAGGCGCCGGAGAGGAATTCGCCATGCCCGCGAAGGGTAAGCACCGCCGTCCCAAGTCCAACCCGCTCGCCCGGGGCGTCCTGGCCGCCGGCACCGGCGGCGCGGCTCTCGCCCTGCCGCTGCTCGGGGCCACCGGCGCCCACGCCGCCGCGAACGGCGCACCCGCCGCCGCGTCCGAGCAGGCCGCCACCGCCGCCGTCCGGACGGCAGCGCCGGCGCCCCGCGTCTACACCGTGGTGAGCGGTGACCATCTCGCCAAGATCGCTCACAACAAGAACGTCAAGGGTGGCTGGCAGCGGCTCTACCAGGACAACCGCCAGGTCATCGGGGACGACCCGGGGCTCATCCTGCCGGGCATGAAGCTCACCCTCGGCGGTGGCGCCGCCAAGGCCGAGCGCCCGCAGACCGACGAGCAGCGCTCCTCGCGCTCCGCCGACCGCGCCGAGGCCCCGGCCCCGGCGAAGGAGTCGGCCGAGCCCGCCAAGGCCGCCGAGCCCGCGGCTCCGTCCCCGGCGAGCGACACCGGCTTCACCGCCCCGGTGGACGCCGCCATCACGACGCCGTACCACGCCTCCGGCTCCATGTGGTCCTCCGGCTACCACACCGGTGTCGACTTCGCCGCCGCCACGGGCACCAGCGTCAAGGCCGCGGGCTCCGGCACCGTGGTCTCGGCCGGCTGGGGCGGCGCCTACGGCAACCAGGTCGTCATCCGGCACGAGGACGGCAACTACACCCAGTACGGCCACCTCTCCTCGCTGTCGGTGTCGGCCGGCCAGACCGTGAGCGGCGGCCAGCAGATCGGCCTCTCCGGCGCCACCGGCAACGCCAGCGGTCCGCACCTGCACTTCGAGGTCCGCACCGGCCCGGACTACGGCTCCGACATCGACCCGGTGGCCTGGCTCCGCCAGCACGGCGTCTCCGCCTGACACCCCGGCAGCCCGGCGGCCCCGTACCCGGCTGCTCCGGCCGCCGCCGGCCCCGGCACCTTCCCGTGCCGGGGCCGGTGGCCGTTCCGGCCCGCTCACCGTCCTCTTTCCCGGCGCGGGCCCGGTCTGTCTTCTCGTCCTTCCCGCCCTTCCCGCTATTCCGCCCTTGGGGAATTCTTGACCGGTGGCGTATCTCACCCGCCGTCAACCCCTCCTTACGGTCGCGTAGGTCACACCGCGCGGTGAAGGATGGGCTCCCGTGGCAGACGATTCGACCTTCAATGACAGTGACACAATCGAGTCGTACGCGGCGATCGGTGACAGCTTCACCGAGGGCGTGGGGGACCCCGGTCCCGATGGACTCTTCGTCGGCTGGGCCGACCGCCTCGCGGTCCTGCTCGCCGACCGGATGCCGGACCCCGGCGACTTCCGGTACGCCAATCTCGCCGTACGCGGACGGCTGCTCGACCAGATCGTCGAGGAACAGGTCCCGCGCGC
Organism: Streptomyces pyxinae; assembly: GCF_024756275.1. Taxonomy (GTDB): domain Bacteria; phylum Actinomycetota; class Actinomycetes; order Streptomycetales; family Streptomycetaceae; genus Streptomyces; species Streptomyces pyxinae. The sequence continues at coordinate 130,940 of NZ_JANUGQ010000018.1, forward strand.
CCGGGAACTCGCCCCGGACCTGGTCACCTTCTGCGCCGGCGGCAATGACATCATCCGGCCGGGAAGCGACCCCGACGACGTGGCCGAGCGGTTCGAACGGGCCGTCGCCGGCCTGACATCGGCCGTCGGCCGGGTCGTCGTGACCACCGGCTTCGACACCCGGGACGTACCCGTACTGCGCCGGCTGCGCGGCAAGGTCGCCACCTACAACGGCCATGTGCGGGCCGTCGCCGACCGGTACGGCTGCCCGGTGCTCGACCTCTGGTCCCTCAGGACCGTCCAGGACCGCCGCGCCTGGGACCACGACCGGCTGCACCTCTCGCCCGAGGGGCACACCCGGGTCGCCCTGCGGGCCGCTCAGGTGCTCGGGCTCGATGTGCCGGCCGACCCCGACCAGCCGTGGCCGCCGCTGCCCCCGCGCGGGACGCTGGAGGAGCGGCGGAACGACATCCAGTGGGCCCGCGAGTACCTGGTGCCGTGGATCGGGCGGCGGCTGCGCGGCGAGTCGTCCGGCGACCATGTGACGGCCAAGCGCCCGGACCTGCTGCCGTTGTGACCGTACGGGCGCCGAGACCGTGCGGGGTGCGGTGACCGTACGGGGAGCCAAGACCGTGCGGCACGCGGCGACCGTCGGGAGCCCGCCGCCCGGCCGGGAGCGGTGATCCGGTGGCCGGCCGTTCCCGCACCGCCCGCCCGCCCCGGTCAGTCGTCGGCCGGCACCGCCTCGCCGGGCGCCCGGCCGTCCGGTTCCCCGGCGTCCTGAGCGGTGCCCGGGCCGCCGGGCGCGGAGCCGGGGGCCAGCTCGCGGTCGAGCGCCTCGTCCGCCCAGGCCAGCATCGTGGCCCGGGAGAGGGAGCCCGGGTGGGCCGTCATCTGGACCGCGAGCCCGTCCAGGAAGGCGGTCAGCCGCCAGGCCGCCGCGAGCGGGTCGGCGCAGCGGAACTCGCCCGCAGCGGCTCCCTCGGCGATCACCTCCGCCAGCGCCGCCTTCCAGCGCCGGTCCAGGTCCCGTACCACCGCGCGCAGTACGGGATCCCGCAGCGCGGCCGCCCAGCCGTCGATCCACAGCCGCCAGCCCTTGGCCTGGCCGGTCGGCGCGTACCACCGCACCGCCGCCCGCAGCCGGCGCTCGGCGCTGGTCCGCCGGGCGAGCACGGCCCGGAGCCGTACCAGGTCGCCCTCGGCGGCGTACCCGAAGGCCGCGGCCACCAGCTTCTCCTTGGTGGCGAAGTGATAGAGGACCAGCGCGTTGCTCACCCCCAGGGCCGACGCCACGTCCGCGATGCGCACCGCGGCCACGCCCCGCTCCTCTATCTGCGTGACCGCCGCCCGCAGCAGCTCCGCGCGCCGCTCGGCCACGCTCAACCGCACTCTGCCCATCCGTGTGCCCCTTTCCGGTGCGGGGACGACGGCCGGTGCGGCGGCGGTTGCCCGTCGCCGTGGTCCGCCGCCCCCGGTCCGTCGCCGTCGGCCGTGCGCCGGCGGCCCCTTCCGCGACCGCCGGACGTCACCCGCCCGCCGTCGTGCTGTCGTACCACCCGCCCATAATGGAAGAACCCCTGTTCCCACTGGAGGTGCTGTGACCGACGCCGCTTCCCCGCGACCGCCGCGCTCCCCGTTCCGCTCACTCCGCCCGGCCTCGTTCGGCGCGGACGCGACCGGCGAGCGGCTGGAGCGGATCCGCCGCTCGCCGCACTTCGCCGACGGGGTGTTCCGGAATCCGGAGGGCACCCGCCACCGCCCGTCCGGTTCGGCGCTCGAACTCGCCCGGGTGTTCCTGGAGAAGGAGGCCCGGCGCCGCCGCGCACCGCGCGGTGCCGTCCCGGTGCACCCCACCACCGTCGCGGATCTCGCCCGGCCCCCGGCCACCGGGCTGCGGCTCACCTGGCTCGGACACTCCAGCGTGCTGGCCGAGATCGACGGCCGCCGGGTGCTCTTCGATCCGGTCTGGGGCGAGCGCTGTTCCCCGTTCTCCTTCGCCGGCCCCAAGCGGCTGCACCCGGTGCCGGCTCCGCTGGCCGCGCTCGGGCCGGTGGACGTGGTGGTCATCTCGCACGACCACTACGACCACCTCGACCTGCCCACGATCCGGGCCCTCGCCACCACCGGCACCCTCTTCGCGGTGCCGCTCGGGGTCGGCGCCCATCTGGAGCACTGGGGCGTGCCCGCCGGCCGACTGCGGGAGCTGGACTGGCACGAGTCCACCGAGGTCGGCGGCATCACCCTGACCGCCACCCCGGCCCGGCACTTCTGCGGCCGGGGGCTCCGCAACCAGCAGCACACCCTCTGGGCCTCCTGGGCGGTGGCCGGCCCGGAGCACCGGATCTATCACAGCGGCGACACCGGCTACTTCACCGGCTTCCGCGACATCGGCGCGGCCCACGGGCCGTTCGACGCCACCATGATCCAGATCGGCGCCTACAGCGAGTACTGGCCGGACATCCACATGACGCCGGCCGAGGGCGTGCGCGCCCATCTCGACCTCCAGGGCGGCCCCGGCGGCGTACTGCTCCCGATCCACTGGGCCACCTTCAACCTGGCCCCGCACCCCTGGGCCGAGCCCGGTGAGGGCACCCTCGCGGCCGCCGCCGAGGCCGGGGTCCGGGCCGCCCTGCCGCGCCCGGGGGAGCCGTTCGAGCCGGCCGGCCGGACGGTGCCGGAGGAGCCCTGGTGGCGTGGCGTCGCCCATCCCCCGTCCGGCGGCCGGCCCTCCGCCACCGTGCCGCTCCTCGCCGACCGGACCGCCGTCGGCACCGGTCCCGAGCCGGGCGCCGGCGCCCACCGCCCGGCCGCCACCGGCTGACCGGCGCCCCCGCCGTACCGGAGCGGACCGGGGGCCCGCCCGCAGGAGAGCACCCGCGGGAGAGGTCCCGTACGGCGAGGCGTGCCGAGCCCATGCCGGCCCCCCCCAGGGGCCCAGCGGCCAGGAGGCCCCGTACGGCGAGGCGCCGGAACGGCGGCACGTCTCCACGGCAGACGCCGAGGGAACCGGGTACGTCACCACGTCACACCGCCCACCGCACACCGCCCACCGCCCACCGCCGAAGGGACCGGTACGCCCCGCGTACCGGTCCCTTCGCTCTGGTGTGCGTCGCGCTGTTGTGCGGGGCCTCATACCAGAGCGGGATGCTCGGCGGGCAAGTTCGTCAACTGCCATCCGGGTGCCGACGCTTCGTGACTACCGTGGGTCCCCGGTGATCGACAGTGGGTTCAACGGCGCCGCCGTGGGCCCGCCGTATCGCCGTTCCCGCACACCCAGGTGAACCCGAGCTCGCAGACGCCGAATTCCGGGGATCACGTACCGAGGACGCCGATGTCACAACTTCGCGCACCCGCCGCGCGGCCGGACCGCCGTGAGGGCGGCCGGCACGGCCGGACCGGGGCCCGCTCCCTCCCGCCCAACGGCCGTTCCCGGGCCGCGGCGCCTCCGGTGGAGGCCCGTATACGGCCCCAGTTGCTCCGTGCCTCGGTCCTGCCGGTCATCGTGGTGGCGCTCGCCGGAACGGCCGCCGTGCTCTTCACCATCCGCTCCACCGGGGCCCGGCCGACCCCCGCGCTCTGGACCGCGCTGGCCGGCTCCACGGCGCTCGCCGTCGCCGCCGTGGCCGCCGCCGTGCTGGCCGCCGAGCGGGCCTCCGCCACCGTGCTCGACCGGTGCCACACCCTGCGCCGGCGCAGCGCCCGGGGCCAGACCGAGCTGCGGATGCTGGTCGACCAGCTCCGCAAGGGCGACCGCCCGCCGGCCCGGGCGGCCCTGCCACCGGCCCCCGGTGGCGCCGACGAGTTCGACCTGCTCACCCATGAGCTGGGCCGGTCCCACGAGGCGGCCGTGGCGGCGGTCGTCCAGGCGTCCCGGCTCTCCAGCAGCGTCGGCAACGAGCAGAAGGTGGAGGTCTTCGTCAATCTGGCCCGCCGCCTCCAGTCCCTGGTGCACCGCGAGATCCAGCTGCTGGACGAGTTGGAGCACGAGGTCGAGGACCCCGAACTGCTCAAGGGCCTCTTCCACGTCGACCACCTGGCCACCCGGATCCGCCGGCACGCCGAGAACCTCGCCGTCCTCGGCGGGGCCATCTCCCGCCGCCAGTGGTCGAACCCGGTCTCCATGACCGAGGTGCTGCGCTCGTCCATCGCGGAGGTCGAGCAGTACCCGCGGGTCAAACTGGTACCGCCGATCGACGGCACACTGCGCGGCCACGCCGTCGCGGACGTCATCCACCTGCTGGCCGAACTGGTCGAGAACGCCACCCTGTTCTCGGCGCCGCACACCTCGGTCCTGCTGCGCGCCCAGTACGTCACGGCCGGACTCGCCGTGGAGGTCGAGGACCGGGGCCTGGGCATGCCGGTGGCCGAGCAGAACCGGATGAACGAGCTGCTCACCGACCCCGACCAGGTCAATGTGGCGCATCTGCTCCAGGACGGCCGCATCGGCCTGTTCGTGGTCTCCGCGCTGGCCCGCAGGCACGGCATCGCCGTCCGCCTCCAGTCCAACATCTACGGCGGCGTCCAGGCCGTCCTGGTCCTGCCGCAGGAGCTCCTCGGCACCGACGCGGAGGGGCTCGGCCGGCCCCACGAGGCCGCGGGCGCCGTCCGGACGGACCAGCCGGCCGGGCCGTACGCCGTGCCGCGCCCGGACCACCGGCCGCCGGGTCTGTACCGGCCCCCGGCAGCGGCGGCCGCCGTCCCGCCGCCCGCCGGGGTCGCGGATCTCCGGCCGCCCCACCAGGGCCACCACGGGCCGGTCCAGCCGCCCACCGCCCCGCAGGTCCCCGCCCAGGGACAGGGCCAGGGACACGGGCCGGGGCCGGTCCGGGAGGGCGCCGGCCCGCTCCCGGTGCGGGACGACCACACCGACCGGCCCAACCCGGCCGAGGCGCTGCCCGGTCCCCGGATCCCGGCCGCGCCCGGCCCCGGCGGCGCACCCCGGCAACCGCTGCTGCCCGGCGGCCACCGGTCCGTGCCCGGCCCCGGCGAGCGCCCCCTGCTGCCCCGGCGCCGCGCCCAGGAGCACCTGGTCCCGCAGCTGCGCGACGCACCGGTCCGGCGGGACGACGAGGAGCCCACCGTGCACGACCCCGGCCTGATGGCGGCGTTCCAGCGCGGCATCGGGCTGGCCGAGGCGGTGTCCCCGTCGTCCCCAGCCACCCACGCCCACCCCGAACCGGGGCCCCACGGCCAACCCCCCAAGGAGTAATCCACCATGACGAGCGATGTGCCGACCGGCCATTCCTCGGATCTCGACTGGCTGCTCAGCGGCCTCGTCCAACGGGTGCCGCACACCCGCAGCGCGGTCCTGCTCTCCTCCGACGGCCTGGTGAAGTCGCTGCACGGCATGGACCCGGACAGCGCCGACCACATGGCGGCTCTCGCCTCCGGCCTCTACTCGCTCGGGCGCAGCGCCGGAGCGCGCTTCGGCGACGGCGGAGAGGTCCGCCAGGTCGTGGTGGAGCTCGACTCCACCCTGCTGTTCGTCTCCACGGCCGGTTCCGGCACCTGCCTCGCCGTGCTCGCCGGCCGGGAGACCGACGCGGCCGTCCTCGGCTACGAGATGGCCATGCTGGTCAAGAGCGTCCGGCCCTATCTCGTCACGCCCGCCCGGCAGCCCGCGGTCGCCCGGGGCGGAGCGGGGCACTGACCGTGCACATCCGACAGGACGGCCCCTGGCTCGACGACGCGGCCGGCCGTCTCATCCGCCCGTACACCGTGAGCGGCGGCCGCACCCGGCCCACCACCACGCTCGACCTGCTGTCGCTCGTGATGGCCACCGGGACGATGCCACAGGCGCACCTGGGGCCGGAGCACAGCCTCGCCCTCGGGCTCTGCCACGGTCCCACCTCGGTGGCCGAGATCGCCGCGCACCTGCGGCTGCCCGCGGTTGTCACCAAGGTCCTGCTCTCCGACCTGGTGGACTGCGGGGCGCTGACCGCGCGGGCGCCCCGGTACCACGACAGCCCCACCGACGACCGTTCCCTGCTGGAGGCAGTGCTCGATGGCCTACGACGACGGCTCTGAGAACCGGGCGGTACGTCCCGCGCGGACCGGCGCCCCGGACTCCGGCAGGGCATCCGGCCCGGCATCCGGCGTCGCGCGTCCGGTCGCCGTCGGCCCCGGCCCGGCGCCCGGCGGGACCGGGTCCGTGGCCGTGACAGGGCCCATGGCGGCGGGTCCGGCACTGCCAGGGCCCGGCGGGACCGGCGATCTCTTCCCCACCGCCCTGAAGATCCTCGTCGCCGGGGGCTTCGGGGTGGGGAAGACCACCTTCGTCGGCGCGGTCAGCGAGATCGAACCGCTGAGCACCGAGGAACTGCTCACCACCGTGAGCGAGGCCACCGACAGCCTGGTGGGCGTGGAGTCCAAGCGCACCACCACGGTCGCCATGGACTTCGGCCGGATGAGCCTGGACAGCCGCCATGTCCTCTATCTCTTCGGCACCCCGGGACAGGAACGCTTCTGGTTCATGTGGGACGAGCTCTCCGAGGGCGCGCTCGGCGCGGTCGTCCTCGCGGACACCCGCCGCCTCCAGGACTCCTTCTCGGCGGTGGACTTCTTCGAACGGCGCGGCATCCGCTTCGTCGTCGCCGTGAACGAGTTCGACGGCGCCTTCCGCTACGCACCGGACGAGGTACGGGCCGCGATCGACCTCCGGCCGGACGTGCCGGTCGTGCTCTGCGACGCCCGTATCGCCAGCTCCGGCATCCAGACCCTCGTCACCCTCGTCCAGCATCTGCTCGCCACCCACCCGTCCCCCGCGCCGGCACCGAGCTACGGAGCTCCTTCATGACCTACGACCCCACCGGCCATCTGCTGCTCACCCCGGTCGACCACGAGGCCCCGCTGCGGGTGCGGAGGCTCCGTCAGCTCGGCCTCGGGGACCGCCCCGACCCGGCCTTCGACGAGTTCGCCCGGAAGCTGGCGGAGGTGACCGGGGCCCCCTACTCGATGGTCAACTTCATCGACGAGAACCGGCAGTTCTTCGCCGGACTGCACACTCCGGCCGGCACCCACACCGGCAGCGACCTCGGCGCCACCGCCGCCGCCACCGGGGGAGTGGGCCGGTTCATGGCCCGCGACCACGGCTACTGCCCGCATGTGGTGGTCCGCCGCAAGGCGCTGGTCCTGGAGGACGTCTGCGACTACCCCAGGTTCGCCGGCAACCCGGTCGTGGACGAGATCGGCATCCGCTCCTACCTCGGCGCGCCCCTGATCGACCGTACCGGCACGGCCCTCGGCACCATCTGCGTGGTCGACACCGAGCCCCGGCCCTGGGGGCGGGCCGGCCTGGAGACCATCAAGTCGCTGGCGGCGGAGCTGGTCGAGCAGATCCACCGCCGCGAGGACGGCGGCCTCTGACCGACCCGCCCCGCCCCGGTGCCGGTGTACGGGCTTCCGCCGTACGGGCTCCGCCCGGAAGGCGTACCGCCCCGGTGCGCGCCCTCCCTCCGGTGTCGGCGGCGGTGACGGTGACGCTGACGGAACAGGCCGGGGGCCCACCTCCTCGGGCCCCCGGCCCGTTCCCGCTCGGCCCCTGGTCCCCGGCCCGTTCCGCTCGGCCCGGCGGGCCTGCCGGGCCTTCCCGGGGCGTCAGGGCGCCGTGGGCATGCGCACCACCTCGGAGAGCCGTTCGGACCACTGCCCCTTCGAGGACCCCAGCGCCACCTCGGCCAGCCGCAGCAACTGGATGTCCGAGGTGCCGGCCGGGGCGAAGATGTGGTGGGCGTCCCGCAGATAGCGTTCGATCGGCCGGTCGGTGAACAGCCCGGCGGCGGCGTGGACCTCCATCGCGTTACGGGCCGAGTCCAGGGCGTATTCCACATTCACCAGCTTGGCGTTCATCAATTCCGCGTCACAGGGCGCACCCTGGTCGAGCAGATGCACCGCGTGATAGGCGGCGAGCCGGGCGATCATCAGCCGGGACTGGATCTGTCCCAGCTTCATTTTGACCGTCGGCAGGGCGTGCAGGGGTTGCCCGTACCGTTGGCGTTCGGAACAGAAGGCCGTCGTCTCCTCCAGCAGCGCCCGGTGGATACCGAGGGACACGGCGGTCAGATTGGCCCGTCCGTACAGCACGCTGGAGGAGTAGGCGACGGCCAGCCCGTCCCCCTCCTCGCCCAGCCGGTTGGCCGCCGGCACACGGCAGTTGTCGAAGACGAGTTCACCGAAGCCGAAACCGTGCAGCCCCAGGGTCGGCTTCTGGTCACCCACCCGGCAGCCCGGCCGGTCCGCCTCCACCAGGAAGGCCGTGAGCCCCCGGGAATTCGGTCCGGTGCGCACCACGACGCCGTGCAGATCACCCACATGGCTGTTTCCGACAAACACCTTTCGGCCGTTGAGCACATAGTCGTCGCCGTCCCGTACGGCGGTGGCGCTCATGCCCAGGACATGGCCGCCGGACTCCGGCTCGGTGACCGCGATGGTGGGCAGGCACTCGCCCGCCGCGATCGCGGGCAGCCAGGTCTTGCGCTGCTCGGTGCTGCCGAAGTGCACGATTTTCGCCGCCCCGAGCTGCGAGGCCTGGACCATGGCTCCCATGGCGCCGCTGACCCGGGACAGTTCCTCGATGATGATCGTCTTGCCGAGGTGACCGACGCCCATCCCCCCGTGCTCGGGCCCGATCGTGGCTCCCAGCCAGCCCTGCCGGGCGATCAGCCGGGAGAGTTCATGGTGCACCGACCGGGAGGCCTCCATGGCGGGTATCAGCGGCCTCACCTCGTGCTCCGCGAACTCCCGTACTCGCTCCCTCAGTCGGTGGTGCAGTCGAGTGGCGAAGTACCCGTCCATTCGAGCCCTCCTCTGCGCAGCCCCCGCCCGGATCTGGGACGAGCGGTGGTGCCTCGGCTGTGGTCCCGCCCCGAGCGGTTCGGACGCGTGACGGTATGGATCATTCCGGAACGGTGCGGCGCGTCTCCGGCTTCTTCGAAATCTGTCCGGAATCAAAGCCATCGGCGCGCGAAGAGAACTCTGTTCGGTGTGGTAACGGCTGTCCAGTCCTGTTCGGGGTGCATTCCCCTCGCGCTTACTTCTGCCACATGCCGCCGGCACATGTGTCGCTTCCGGCGGGTGCGTGGAGGCCATTGAATGCCACATCCGTCACAGAAGTCCCATCAGCAAGGGTGCGCCGGATCGTTTCCGCATGTCTCACGACCGAATCTTTTCCTTTCATGAACGGTATTGACGCTGCTTGTTGCGGTGGAAGGGGCCAGAGGTGTCACGGCGGTGCCCGGAGGATCGGCGCGTGGATGCGTTGTACGGCGCGAACGGCGCTCGTGTCGGAAACCCGCGCGCGAGACGGCGCGCCTCTCCGTCCGCCGCGCGCCGCCAGGGGCCGCTCGCCCTGGCCGGCCCGGGAAGCGGTTCGAGATCACCCACCGGGGTGCGGTATGGTTCTTCTGCGCGTTCGGCCAGGGAAGCCCCAGGTCAGACGGGTAACGGGACGTGGCGCAGCTTGGTAGCGCACTTGACTGGGGGTCAAGGGGTCGCAGGTTCAAATCCTGTCGTCCCGACTTTACGAAGTCGCGGTTCGGGGCTGGTTTCGGAGATATCCGAAACCAGCCCTTGATCATTTCTGGTGGCGGCGCAGGTGGCCCGTTCCCGGACGGTGCGGCGCCAGGCGTTGGCGTCACCGGTCAGGCGGCCGGCCGGTCCGGGTTCTCCGGTGGATGCGTCCAGGTGATGGGGACGGTCGTACGGCCCCTCGGGTACTTCCGCGGTATCACGGCCTGCTGGTGGACATGGCCTGCGGCGTATCGCGTCCTGCGCGGTGTGGCTCAAGACCCGGGCTCATACCGGCAAGCTCACTTGTACGGTGCTGGTATGGCAGATCAACGGAACTCAGAGGGGTCGGCCGCGCACGTCGCTGCTGCCTGGGAGCGTATAGAGACGTGGCTACGTATGCACGCCCCCGCGTCCGCCCTCCTGTTGCGCCCTGCGGCCGGCGACGCCGATGTCACCGCAGTGGAGGAAGCGATCGGGGTGGCGTTTCCGCCCGCGCTGAGAGCCTGGTACGAACTGCACGACGGTATCGATGACCCTGGGGACGGGGAGAGCTGGTGGCCCGCCGGGTTCCTGCCGGGGAGTCAGGGCTGGTATCGGCTGGAGCAGCTGCAGAGCGCCTATGTGACGCAGACACGTGACTGGGGACGCGAGCCGGGTCGTATTCCGATCTCCTGCACTCCGGACGACATGTGGCACGGGCTCTACATCGACGCGCGCCCGGGTGAACCGTCGTGCGGCAATCTCGGCCGGTGGGTGGTCGACCGCGAACCGGAGCTCGTTCCGGAGTCCACCTCGGGCTGGCTGCTTCAGGCATGGCTCACCGAGATCGCCGACGCTCTTGAGCATGGCCGTTGCCTCATCGGACCCGATGGCCGGCGGGACGAGGACAACTGGCCCGCGTTGACCGTGTGCGGAGGGCTCACGTGGGTGGCTCCCGGTGAGGAGCCCCAGTTCCCCGAGGGCCGGATTCTTTTGGACGGTCCTCGTTAGCGGGGTGGTCCGGCAGAAACGGTGTCCTGCCGGACCACCACCTGGCTCCTTACGGCTTGGGGACCGTGCAGGCCACTGTCGCCTTCGAGGCGTCACAGTGCCGGAACTGCGGGAAGGTCACCCAGTAGGGGTCCTTGTCCAGCAGTCGGTATGTGCCGGAGAATCCGGAGCTGAACGCGCCGCCCATCGAGGTGGAGCTGATCCAGCTGGACATGGCAGAGCGACCGCAGACCTCACTCCATGCCGGAGCTGCCCTGCGCTCATCGTCATACAGGTGCCAGGAGCCGCCGCCAGCAGCAGTGACTCCCCCGCTGGTCTGGCCGCCGGCCAGCGGGGAGTGGACCCGGCTGGGCGCGGGTTCGCCGGGTATCCGGTACGGCCTCCGTCGCGGTGTGGGGCCGGTGGCTGCCGCGGCGTCCTTGTCCCCGGCGGCCGCCCGGTCCGGCGGGACGGGGTGACGGTGGTGGGCGCGGCCCGGTGCCTTCGGCCGGGCCGCAGGTGGGGGGTTGGCCGGAACGCGGGTCTACACGGCGTGTGCGAAGAGTGCTGCACTGGTTGGCGGAACGAGCCGCACGCCGGGGCCGGCACCGGCTGCTGTCCGGCTCCGGTGACCGGCGCCGCGTGAGGTGGAGACGCATGGAAGAAGCCGCTGTCCGCCCCCTGTTCCGCTCGGACGGGGTGGTCGCGACCGACGAGGAGATCCCCTGGCGCGACGGCCTCTCCGGGCCGGCGCCCGTGGCCCCGCCGGTCGCATGGTGACCGGGGCCCACCGGGCCGCGCCGCCGGTGCTGTCCGGCGGACTGCCGCTGCTCGGCCACACAGCGGCCTTCGTGCGCGACCCGGTGCCCGTGCTGTGGCGCGGTCATGCCGAGCACGGCACCGCTTTCTCCCTGCGCCTCGCCGGCCGCCGGACGGTCGTCCTGCTGGGCCGGGAACACAGCCGGACCTTCTTCGCGGAGACCGACGAGCGGCTGTCCATCGCCAGCGCCTACCCGTTCTTCGTCCGCATGTTCGATCCTGACTTCTTCTATTTCGGCGGTCAGAAGGAATATCTGCGGCAGCGCGATCTCATCCTGCCGCGCTTCCGGGGCAACCAGTTCGACGCCTATGTCGCGGTGATGGAGCAGCGCACCCGCGCCCTCATCGACCAGCTGGGCGACGAGGGCGAGACCGATCTGGTCACGACGCTCGGCCCGCTGGTGATGAACATCGCCGCCCATGCCTTCCTGGGCCCCGACATCACCACCCGCATCGACGGCTTCTTCTCTCTCTTCCGCGACTTCTCCAGCGGTATGGACCCCGTGCTGCCGGGCTGGCTCCCGCTGCCCCGGGTGGTGCGCGGGCGCAGGGCGCGCGCCCGGTTGCGCTCGGAGATGCTCGCCCTGGTCGCCGAACGCCGGCGACGCCCGGCCGACCCGCCGGACTTCCTCCAGGCGCTGAGCGAGGCCCACTACCCCGACGGCCGGCCGGCCCCCGACCGGGTGATCGTCAATCTGATCCTGTTGCTGACCTGGGCCGGCCACGAGACCACCACCGGGCATCTCGCCTGGGCCCTGACCGATCTGCTCGGCCACCCCCACGAGTGCGAGCGGGTCCGTGCCGAACAGGAGGCCGTCCTCGCTCCCGACGAGCCGCTCACCAGCGCCGCCGTGCGCCGCCTGGCCCATCTGTCCCGGGCCCTGCACGAGACCGAACGACTCCACCCGGTCGCGTACATCATGGCCCGCCGTACCACCGCGCCGCTGACCACGGGCGGCTTCACGATCCCGGCCGACACGCTCGTCCTGCTGTCACCCGCCCTCAGCCACCGGCTGCCCGAGGACCACCCGGACCCGGATTCCTTCCGTCCCGACCGGTTCCTGGAAGAGCCGCGCCGGCTGCACGATCTGACCGGCTTCGGCGGCGGTGTCCACCGCTGCCTGGGCGTGCACTTCGCCTATGTGGAGATGCAGGTCGTCGTGACCCTGCTGCTGCGCCACTACGATCTGGAACTGATCGACCGGCCGGAGCCGGTGCGCGGCACCAGGACGAAGTGGCCGCAGTCCCCGTGCCGGATCCGCTACAAGGCCCGGGCGGGCCGGGCGGCGGCCCGGCGCGAACCGGTGTGACCAGCTGCCCGGTCCACCCGGGTGAGGTGCGGAGGAGGCACTGTGGCACTGCGTGTTCTGGTGGTCGGCGGCACCGGCTTCGTCGGCCACCATGTGGTGCGGGAGCTTCTGGCCGGCGGTCATGAGGTCACCGTGGTGTCCCGGCGCCCCGCCACCACCGCGCACCCGCCGGGCGTGCTGACCCGGACGGCCGATGTGGCGGCCTCCGACGACCTCGGGGAACTGCTGGCGGACCAGGACGGTCTGGTGTTCGCGGCCGGTGCCGACGACCGCAGCGTGCCGCCCGTCCCGGCCTACCGGTACTTCGAGCGCGGGAACGTCGAGCCCGTGCGGCGGCTGACACGCGCGGCCGCCCGGGCGGGCTGTACCCGCGCTGTCGTGCTCGGCTCCTATTTCACCGCCCTGCACCGCGCCTGGCCGGTACTGGACCTGCCGGGCCGGCACCCGTACATCCGCAGCCGGGTGGAGCAGGCGCGCGTCGCGCACGAGGCCGCCGGGGACAAGGTGGCGACCACGGTTCTGGAGCTCCCCTTCGTCCTCGGCTCCGCACCGGGCCGGACCCCGCTGCTGGCGCCGGTCGCGCGATGGCTGCGCTCGCCCTGGCCGCTGTACGCACCGCCGGGCGGCACAGCCGTCGTGACCGCCCGTACCGTGGCCCGGGCGGCCGTTCGCGCACTCGAACAGCGGGCGGCCGGACCGGTCCCGGTGGTGGACGAGAATCTGCACTGGTCCGCCTTCCTGGGCCGGTTCGCCCAGGTGGCGGGGTGCCCCCGCCGGGTCCACCGGCTGCCGCCGGCCGTGCTGCGGGCCGGCGCGGGTGCCGTCCAGGTCCTGCACACCGTGCGCCGGCGCGAGGCGGGTGTGCGCCCGGTCGCGATGGCCACCCTGCTGACCCGTGAACTGTTCCTCGACCCCGCCCCGTGCCGTGCGCTGACCGGAGAACCGGCCGCCTCGGTGCGCGAGGCCCTGACCGACACCCTGCGCGGCTGCGGCGTACCGGCGTAGCCCGGGGCGTCCCCGTACGGCTCCGGCTCCGGCGGGTACCGGGGTGGCCGTCCCCGCACGGCGCCGGCGCGTACCGGAGCGCGAGGCGGCTCGTTGCCGGCGCCGGGCGGCCGGGGCGCCTGATCCGGCGAGGGCGGGTACTCGGGCGGCGGCGGATCGACGGGCGGGAGGCGCTCATGGCGGACGCGGTGGTGATCGGCGCGGGCCCCAATGGACTGGTCGCGGCCAATCTGCTGGCCGACGCCGGATGGAGTGTGGAGGTTCTGGAGGAGCAGCCGGAGCCCGGGGGCGCCGTCCGGCACGACCGGGGCGTCCACCCCGACTACGTGAGCGATCTCTTCAGCTCCTTCTATCCGCTGGCCGCCGCCTCCCCGCTGCTCACGGGGCTGGACCTGGGCCGCGACGGACTGCGCTGGAGCCACGCCCCGCGCGTACTGGCGCACCCGCTGACGGACGGCCGGTGCGCGGTGCTGGGCCGGGGCCTGGACGACACCGCCGCCTCGCTGGAGGCGTTCGCCCCCGGGGACGGCGCGGCCTGGCGGGAGCTGTACGAGGTCTGGGAGCGGCTGCGCCCGGCGCTGCTGGACGCGCTGTTCACACCGTTTCCCCCGGTCCGGGCCGCCGCCCGGCTGGCGGTCCGGCTGCGCGGCACCGGCGGGCTGCGGCTGGCTCGGGCCCTGGCGCTCCCGGTGCGGCGGCTGGGCGAGGAGGAGTTCCGGGGCGCGGGCGGCCGGCTGCTGCTGGCCGGCAACGCCCTGCACGCCGACCTCGCCCCGGAGGCGGCGGGCAGCGGCGGCTACGGCTGGCTGATGTCCATGCTGGGCCAGAGCTACGGCTTCCCGGTGCCGGAGGGCGGCGCGGGCGCCCTGATCGCCGCACTGGTCCGCCGGCTCGCGCGCGGGGGCGGGACCGTCCGCTGCGGGGAACGGGTGGACCGGGTCGTCGTCCGTGGCGGCCGGGCGGTGGGGGTGCGCACGGCGGGCGGCGACACGGTCCCGGCCCGCCGGGCGGTGCTGGCGGACGTCTCGGCGCCCGCGCTGTTCGGGGAGCTGGTGGACGCGGCCGAGCTGCCCGGCCAACTGCTGGCGGACCTGCGGCGGTTCGAGTGGGACTTCGCCACCTTCAAGGTCGACTGGGCGCTGAACGGCCCGGTGCCCTGGACCTGCCCGGCGGCCGGGGCGGCGGGCACGGTCCACCTGGCCGACGGGGTGGACGAGCTGACCCGCTTCGCCGCCCAGATCGCCATGGGCCAGGTCCCGGACCGGCCGTTCGCCCTGTTCGGTCAGATGACGACCGCGGACCCGTCCCGGTCGCCGCGCGGCACCGAGTCGGCCTGGGCCTACACCCATGTGCCGCACCTGGTCACCGGCGACGCCGGGGACGAGGGGCTGACCGGCGCCTGGGGGCCGGGGGAGCGGGAGCGGATGGCCGACCGGGTGGAGCGCCAGGTGGAGCGGTTCGCCCCCGGGTTCCGGTCGCGGATCCGGGCCCGCCGGGTGCTGGCCCCGCCCACCCTCCAGGCGCTCGACGCCAATCTGTACGGCGGCGCCATCAACGGCGGCACCACCGCCCTGCACCAGCAGCTCTTCTTCCGGCCGCTGCCGGGGACGGGCCGTCCGGAGACCCCCGTACGGGGCCTCTTCCTGGCGTCCGCCAGCGCCCACCCGGGCGGCGGTGTGCACGGCGCCCCCGGCGCCAACGCGGCCCGCGCCGCGCTCCGGGCGCACACCCGGCCGGGACTGAGCGCGGCGCAGCGGCTGCTGGCGCGGCGGGACCGGAAGGGCGACCTCGGGAGCTGACCGGTGCCCGGTCCGTACCGGCCACCCGTTCGACCGGCCCCGGAGTCCGGTGGCCGGGGCCGCACCGGCCGCCGGTCCGTCCGATCGGCACCCGGCACCCGGCAGCCGCGCATGGGGCGGGAGCGAGGGGTACCCGGCAGCGGGGACCACCGCCACGGAACGAGGGCCGACCATGGCCAGACCGCCGTACTCCGTCCACACCCGGCACACCGGCCGCACCGGGCCCGCCGCTCCGCTCCGGGGCCGCACGGCGGTGGTGACCGGGGCGGCCCGGGGCATCGGCGCCGAGCTGGCGCGCCGGCTGGCCGACCGGGGAGCGCGGGTGGCGCTCGTCGGGCTGGAGCCGGAGGCGCTGGACCGGGTGGCGGCCGGGCTCCCGGCGGGCCGGGGCCGGGCCTACGAGGCGGACGTCACCGACGACGCGGCCCTGGCCCGGGCGGCCGACCGGGTGCGGCGGGAGCTCGGGCCGCCCGCGCTGGTCGTGGCCAACGCGGGCATGGCCGCCGCGGAGCCGCTGGGCCGGAGCGATCCGGCGGTGTGGCGCCGGGTCGTCGAGGTGAATGTCGTCGGCAGCGCCGTCACGGCCCGGACCTTTCTGCCCGATCTGCTGGCCACCCGGGGCTACTTCCTCCAGCTGGCCTCCACGGCGGCCTGGTCACCCGCCCCGCTGCTCAGCGCGTACTGCGCGTCCAAGGCGGCCGTGGAGTCGCTCGCCCGCACCCTGCGGACGGAGGTGGCGGGGCGGGGCGTCGGGGTGGGCGTCGCCTATCTGGGGTGGACCGGAACGGAGCTGATCACCGACCCGGACGACGGCGGGGCGCTGCGGGCTCTGCGCGACCGGATGCCCGGCCCGGCGGGCGCCGTCCAGCCCCTGGCGCCCGCCGTCGAACGCCTGGTCCGGGGGATCGAACGCCGCTCCCGCACCATCTGCTCCCCGCCCTGGCTGCTGGCCGCGCGGGCCGCCCGCCCGGTCCTGCCGCTCCTGGTGGAACTCCGCGCCCGCCGGACCCTGCGCGAGCTGGAACGCGCCGGCTCCCGCGCCCTCGCGCCCACCGGTCCGCTCGGTCCCGGCGGCGCGGCGGCCACCGGGGCCGGCAGCGGGCCCGGGAGCTGAGATCGCCCGGCCGGCACGGGGCCTGGGGGGCCGGTACGGGACCCGAGGAGTCCGGGGCCGCCGGCCGGCACCGGTCCTGGGGTTCCGGGGGCCGCCGGCCGGCTCCGGGCCGGAGCCCTCGGGGCCGGCCGGTGCGGACGGCTACTTGCCGAGCGCCTTGGCCAGCTCGTCCTTGGTCATCTGGGAACGGCCCTCGATATTGCGCTGCCTGGCCTCGTTGTAGAGCTGGTCACGGGTGGGACCCTTCGGACCCGTCCGGTTTCCCGAGCGCTGGCCGCCGCGCTCCGGCGCCGACTTCGGGTCCTGGAGGGAGCTCCGGCTCGCCGTGCGGGACTCTCCGGCGCGGGCCCGCTCCTTGTTGACCGTACGGGCGGCGATCTCCTTCGCCCGGTCCTCGCTCTCCCCTCGTGCCTTGCTGCTCTCCTTGATCTTCTCGTACTGACGTTCACGCTTCGGACTCGATCCGGCAGGCATGACCACTCCTTCGTTCGTCGACCGACGCCGTGACCTGCGGGTGTCCAGCCGGGCGGGGTTCACACCCGTACCGCGCCCCGGCCACCCGGCGGTCCGGCGGCCCGGGCGGTCATCCGGCCGGCGGTTTCCTTTCCGGCCACCGCCGGGGGGCGGCGACCGCCGGCCGGGTGGAGTATGGACCGACGGCGACCTGCGGGAGGACGGCGGTGGAGACGGTGGTGGAAACGGTGATCGAGTCGGTGCACCGGGATCTGGTGTCCCGGGGGGCCGTGGCGCTCCGGCCGGACGAGGTGTCGGCCTGCGCGGGGATCGCGCCGGGGGAGTGGACGCGGTTCGCCGGGCACTGGGAGGACCTGGCGGTGGATCCGTACGCCGCGGAGCACGGCACCCGCCGGCTGCGCCGTTACGGGGCCTTTCTGCTGACCGCCGGGGGGCGGCTGACGCCCCGGCCGTACGAGGCCTTCGTGCAGCCGGACGCCAGCAATCCGATGTACGTCGACGTCGACCGGCACTTCGAGCCGCTGACCGCGTCCTTCGCGGCCGATCCGGTGCTGGCGGCCCTGGCCGGACTGCTGGTGCGGGCCGCCGGCTGCCTGGAGGAGCGGGACGAGTGGCTGTTCAAGGTGCACCCGTTCCGGGTGACGGCCCACGCCGGCCAGGACGGCCGGCCCACGCCCGAGGGACGGCACCGGGACGGCGTCACGCTGGTCTCGTCGCTGCTGATCGGCCGGGAGAACGCCACGGGCGGGCAGAGCAGTGTGTACGGCGCGGACGGCGAGCGGGTCCTGCGTACGACGCTCGCCGAGCCGGGCAGCCTGCTGCTGGGGGACGACCGGCGCACCCTGCACGAGGTGACGCCCGTGCGCCCGGTCGACGAGGCCCGGCCCGCCCGGCGGGACGTCCTGGTCATGACGCTGCTGTCCCCCTGAGACGGCGGCCCGGCCTCCGCCGTCCGGGGATCAGCGGGCTCCCGGCTCCCCGGCACAGGTCTCGGCGACCAGGCTCTCGACCAGCCTGCCCAGGTGCGGGTCGGCGGCCATCCGGGCGCGCTGGCGGTCCGCGCCGGTGCCCCGCCGGTCGAGCCGGCTCAGGAACGCCATGGCCTCGTCCTCGTCGCCCTGGGCGCGCAGGGCGGGGCGCACCAGGGCGAGGAGGCGGCGGGCCTGGACGCCGGACGGCAGCACCTCTCCGGTCACCGCGTCGACGCCGGACCCGGACCAGCCGTCGCGCCCGGCGCGCCAGTACGCCGCGCGCAGCAGCTCGACGGGCGGGCGGGGGCCCGGGTCGCCGTCCGCGACCCGGTCGGCGGCGGTGAGGACCAGCGCCCTGATCAGCGCCGTCAGCGCCACCGTGTCGTCCAGGTCCGCCGGGACGTCCATGGTGCGGATCTCCACGGTGGGCAGACGGGGGTTGGGGCGTACGTCCCAGAACGGCATCCCGGGCTCCAGCATCGCCTCGGTGGCCGCGATGGCGGAGGCCAGCTCCTCCCACTCCGCGAGCGACCGGGCGTAGGGCGGCGGGCCGAGGCACGGGAAGCGACCGCGGATCACCGATCGCCAGCTCGCGTATCCGGTGTCCTGGCCCCGGTGGTAGGGCGAGTTGGCGCTCATGGCGATGAACAGGGGCAGCCACGGCCGCAGATGATTGCCGACCAGAACGGCGGTCTCCCGGTCGGGCAGATGCACATGGGTGTGCGCGGCGCAGATGGCGAAGTCGTCCAGCATGCTCCGGTACTGCCGGGCGCCGTCCCGGTAACGGGGGTGGTCGCCGAGTTCCGCGCGGCCGGCCGGGCCGTCGAGGACCGGGGTCCCCGAGGCGCACAGCCGCAGCCCTTCGGCCCGGGCCGCCGCCGCCAGGCCGGCGCGGACGCGGCGCAGATCCGTCCGCAGCTCGTCCATGGTCGAACAGGGCGCCGTTCTGCCCTCGACCTGGCCCTGGCTGAACTCGCCGGCGACCTGGTCCCCGAGCAGGCCCGAGGCGCGGGCCACCACCCGGTCGCCCGCCGCCGTCATGCCGTGGGTGTCCGGGTGAACCAGGAAGTATTCCTCTTCCACGCCGACCGTGGGGTGTCGCGGTTGCCGAGTCTCCATACGGCCAAGGATGGCCGGTGCGGCGCCCTCGCTTCCCGAGGCTGCTTCCCGGGCCGCGTGTCGGGCGCGTCCGGGGCACCGCGCCGGACCGGACGCGCCCGACACGCGGGTGCGGATCCGCTCGGCGCGGGCGGCGGTGACGCGGCGTCGGACGGCGCCTGGCGCTGGGAGCGTCCGGGTGGCCGCCGGCCGACACGAGGTCCCGGAGTTCCTTCCGCAGGGCCTCGTAGTCCTTCCGCGTCTGTTCGGCCGCGGCCGTGGTCCGGTCGCCGTCCCCCGGCGCGGTGCCGGGGACGGCCCGGGCCGCCGTGGGAAGTGCCAGGGCGAGAACGGCGGCGACCGCGGTGCCGGCGAGCGTGCGCGGGGGCGACATGGTGGACTTTCCGGACGGGTGGAGACCGGAAGGGGGCGTGGCCGGTGCCGGCACGGACGCCCTCCCGCACCACCATGACGCCGGGCTTCCCCGGATGCCACTCGAACGGCGCAGTGGGACGGCCCCGGCCGGTGTGCGGGCCGGGCCCATCGGGTCACCGGGTCAGGACACGAGCCGGATCACCTCTCCCGGGCGGCTGCCGCTCGTCGCCTCCAGATGCGGGTTGACGGCGCCCGGCTCCTGCCTCTCCTGCCACCGCCAGGTGACGCCTCCGACGCTGACATCGAGCGGCAGCTCCCGGCCGGACCCGTCGGCCCGGGAGAGCGCGTCCGAGACCCGGCCCGCGTTGACGCAGGCGGTCCTGCCGTCCCGGGTGGTGACGGCCATCAGGGCCAGGTCGTTGTGACCGTTTCCGCAGTGGACCGTACGGGCCGGTGCCTGGGGAACCGACGCACCGGCGGTGGCGGGGCAGAGGGCCCAGGAGCCGCCCAGGACGAGCGCGGCGGTCAGTGGAACGGTGAGAGAGCGCATGATGTTCTTCTCCGCTAAGGGGATCCGGGCGCCACTGGCCCACCCCGCGCCCTGCCACCAATTCTCGCATCCGGCACGCCGGTTCACATCTGGCCGGGGCCGCCGGGTCCCGCACGGCCCGGTCCCGGCGGGTCCCGTACGGCCCGGTCCCGGGCGAGGCCGGGGGCGCCGGCGGCCGGGAGCGGGCGGGGTGGTGTGCCCGCCGCCGGGGCCGTACGGGCTAGGGTCTTTCGTTTGGATCAGGCTGGATGAGTGAGCGGCGTCTGGTGCCATGGGGCATCCCCAGGCCCTCAGGGCCGAGGGGAGGCATCGCAAGGCGGAGGATGGGGGCACCTCCCGGCCGAAGGCTGGGGGAGAGTCCCTGCGGAGCAGCGGCGACCGACGACAACTCCCCCGGACGAAGTCTGGGGGAGTGCGGTGCCCTGGGGGCACCTCCCAGCGAAGCTGGGGGAGCGTCGGGAGCCCAGCAAGATCCGAACGACAGGCCCCTACCGCTCGCCGAAGGCCAGCCCCTGCCCGGTGAGGTCCACCCGGATGCCGTCGGGCCGGACCGAGACGTCGCGGAGGCGGACACTGCCGGAGGCGCCGCCCGGGAGGCCGGGCAGCCGGAAGGCGAGGGAGAGCCGGTCCGCGAGTTCCGGGCGGGTCAGCCGGGAGAGGCCCTGGAGGAGGGCCGGGTCGATGCCCAGGACCGAGAGCAGTTCCGGGTGGGCCGTCGCCACGTCCACGAGGTTCATCCCCATCAACCGGTGGACGAAGCGCGGCGATCCGGTCATCCGGCTCAGTTCGGTGTCGTCCCGCAGGGCCCGCTTCACCGCCGACTGCGGCACCCCCACCCGCTCGACGATCGCCGGTACCGCGAGCAGTTGCCTGGCCTTGGCGGCCTCGGCGGTGATCCGGTCGATGGAGGCCGGGGTGAGGTGCAGCCCCTCGGAGGGGCGGGTGCCGGGCCGGTAGGTGGCGAGATCCCCGATGTCCAGGCGCATACCGCCGATCTCGGTGGCGATGCCGGTGGTGCCGAGCCGCCGGATCGAGGCGTCGGCCCGTACCCGCAGATCCTGCCCCGCGACCGGCAGGGTGCCGCGGGCCAGCACCCGGTCATTCCCCAGTCGGCTGAATGTCACCTGGGAGGCGCCCAGTTCGCGGTTCATGTCGGCGAAGGAGAGCAGTACCCGGCCGTGCAGATCGGCCACCCGGAGGCCGGTGAATCCGGTGAGGCCCTGCCCGTCGATCCTGACGTCCCGCGCCCGGGCGGTGACTTGGGCCAGGGTGACCCGGCTCGCGCCCACATCGGGGACCGTCACCGTGACGTCGTCCAGCCGGCGCCGGGCCAGTTGGGTCAGGAAGGGAAACCCGCCGATGGACACCTCGGGCGCGGCGGTCAGCCGCAGCTGGTCCTTGAGCGCGCCGGCCGCCCGGTGTTCGGCGTAGAGCACCGCCCAGCGGTCCCCGAGCCCGAGGAAGGCGGCGAGCACCAGCAGCGCCACCACCGCCTTGGCGGCGCGGGAGCCGGGCAGCCGCCGGCGTCGGCGACGCTGCCGGCGGCCGCCGCGGCGGTGGTTGGGGGGCTCCCAGGGCTCGTCCACGACGGGGATCGGCCGGGTGCCGCCTTCGTCCGGTGCCTCCTTGAGCAGGTCGTCGCAGGGGTACGGGTCGTCGGCCAGGGCGCCCAGCTCGTCGTAGGGGTTCCGGTACCGGGGGCGCCCTTCGCCGGACGCGGGAGCGGGAGTGGCACGGGGAGCGGGAGTGGTGGGGCGGTCGGGAGCGATGCGGCGGTCCGGGGCGGGAGCGGTGCGGCGGCCGGGCCCGGACGGGGCGGCCGGCCGCGGTGGTTCACGATCGGGACGCGTGCCTATGCGGTGGGGGGAGCGCATCGGCTCATCCCACCACGGGGCGCGCCCCCGGCGGCAAGTCCTACGCGCGGTAGCCGGTCGAATGAGGCGCGTGTCACGCTCCGGCGGGCGGTGCGCCGCCGGTCTCCCGCCGTTCGGCCGGACGGTGGCCGGCGAGGACCGCGTCGACCAGCGGTCCGGCCGCGCCGGTGTAGCCGGCCGGGTCCAGCAGTCCGGCGAGGTCTCCGGCGGGCGGCTCGCCGGCCTGCCCGGCCGCGAGCGTCTCGGCCAGCGGCCGCCCCGACCGGTGTGCCTCGGCGGAGGCCCGGTCGAGCAGCGCCCGGGCAGCGCGTTTGCCGATCCGGGGGGCCAGCACGGCCACGATCCGCTCCGACACCACCTGGCCGCCCGTCAGTTCGAGATTGGCCCGCATCCGGTCCGGGTCGGCCCGCAGGCCCTCGGCCAGTTCCACCGCCGTGTGGGTGGCGCCGCCGGCGAGCCGCAGACACTCGCGCAGCAACTGCCACTCGGCGTGCCACACCCCGGCCGACCGCTCGTCCTCGGCTACCAGGCACTGGGTCAACCCGGCGCCCAGTACCGGGACTTGCAGCGCGGCGCTGCGCAACAGGGTCGAGAGGACCGGGTTGCGCTTGTGCGGCATCGCGGAGGAGGCGCCGCGCCCGCTCGGCCCCGGCTCGGCCACCTCCGCCACCTCGGTGCGGGCCAGCGACTGCACATCGACGGCGATCTTCCCCAACGCGCCGGTCACCAGGGCGAGTACGGAGGCCAGATCGGCGACCGGGGTGCGCAGCGCGTGCCAGGGCAGCGGCGGGACCGCGAGCCCGGTCTCCGCGGCGTACGCGTCCAGGAGCCGCCGCACCAGCTCGGCCCGGCCGCCGGCGGTCGCCGGGACGGCACCGGCCACGGAGGCGTACTCCAGATAGCCGGCCAGGGTGCCGGCGGCGCCGCCCAGGGCGAACGGCAGCCCGCCGGCCAGCAGCCGGTCGATCCGGTCCCGCGCCCCGGTGACCAGGGTCAGCCAGCCGGCGGCCTTCAGCCCGAAGGTGGTCGGCACGGCGTGCAGCGCCAGGGTGCGGCCGGCCATCACGGTGTCCCGGTGCCCGGCGGCCAGCTCCGCGAGGGCGGTGGTGACCCGGTCCAGGTCCGCCCGCATCAGGGTGAGCGCCCGGCGGGCCACCAGCATCGCCCCGGTGTCGAACACGTCCTGGCTGGTCGACCCCCGGTGGACCTGGTCCGCCGCCGCCGGATCGGTCGCGGCCACCGCCTCGGTCAGCGCGGCCACCAGGCCCACCACGGGGTTGGCCGTCTCCCGCGCGCCCCGGGCCACGGCCACCAGATCGATCCGGTCGGCCCGTGCCGCCGCCGTGATGGCCCGCGCGGCGGCCGGGGGCAGCACCCCGATCCTGGCCTGCGCCCGGGCCAGTGCCGCCTCGGCGTCCAGCATCGCCTGGAGCCAGGCGGCGTCGGAGACCGCCGCCTCGACCGGGGTGCCGGCCCGTACCGGGGAGAGCAGTCCGGCGTCGGGCGCGGGCGGTGGCGTGCCCGTCATGCCGTCACCTCCGTGAGCCGGCCGCCGGGCGCGGTGTCACGGTCCGGTACGGGCTCGCGGCCCGGTGCCGGAGACGGTGCCGGGGATGCGGACGGTTCCGGTACCGGTGTCGGCTCCGTTGCCGTTGCCGTTGCCGTTGCCGTTGCCGTTGCCGGGGGAGGGGGCGCCGGGGTGAGGTCCAGCACGGCCCGGGCGATGGCGTCCGAGTCCCCGAGCGTGACCGAGTTGACGCCCGGCCGGGTGCCGGCCGCGGTCACCCAGTGCACCGACTCGGTGGGCACCCCGAAGGCGAAGATCCGCGGGTGGGCGCGTCCCCCGGCGTCGACCAGGTGGTACGGCCGCCGGGTGACCTCAAGGCCACCAGTCTCGTACGCGCCACCGGTCGCGGTGGGGATGCGGAAGGCGCGGCACCGTCCGGTGCTCAGCAGCCGGCGCAGCAGCGGCGCGGCGGTGCGGCGCAGATCCGTGTCGGGCAGCCGGGCCTCGATCATCACCGGGGCGCGGAACACCGCCCCCGGTACGGCGTCCGACTCCGCGACGAAGGCGGGCTCCTCCCGGTCCAGCCGGACCCGGAGGCCGGGGCCCACCACATCGAGCAGCCCGGCCTCCATCAGCGCGACGAGTTCCTCGATGCGGGAGACCGGGGGGCCGATCGACAGAAAGGCGTTCAGCCCGGTGTACCAGCCGTCGAGTTCGTCGCGGTGGGAGTCGCCGTCCAGACCGGCGTGGTCGACGACCAGCCGGATCTCGTTGCGCAGATCGCGCAGCACGTCCAGCGCCGCCTTGTACGGGTCGCCCCGGTTGCCGCCCCTGGCCCGCTCGATGTCCCGTCGGAGATAGCCCAGCAGCCAGTCGCGGAAGTCGGCGTGATCGGTGAACCGCCGCCCGGCCCAGGGGCGTTCGAACTCCGACCAGTCCCAGAGGTCGGCCTCCGCGATGCCGAAGCGGCCCGGCACCGCGGCCCGCGCCCGTTCGTCCGGCGCCGTCAGATACGCCTCCACCAGCAGCCCGGCGTCCCGCTCCCGGCCCCGCCCGGTGAGCAGCGTCTCGTAGTAGACGCTCTCCACCTCCCGGGCGATCAGGGGCCAGAGCACGGTGGAGAAGCCGGGCGGGTCGCCCTTCTCGCGCAGCGCGGCCAGCTCGCCGAGGACGGCCGGGGTCAGCACCCGGGGCAGGTGGCGGCCGTGGGCGCCCTTCTGGTTCTCGCCCCGGGCGTGGTACGGAATGCCGCGCCGGGAGCCGGCGACGAGCCGGGGCTCACGGCCCGACGGCCGGTACACCAGCCGCCCGTCCCGGCGTTCGAAGACCCCGCCCCGGCCGGTGGTCAGCAGCGCCATGTGGTCGAAGAAGTTCAGCCCCAGGCCCCGGAGCAGGACCGGCCGGCCCGGGGCGACCGAGGACAGGTCCACATCGGCGGGATTGGCGGGCGGCAGGTGGCCGAGGCCCAGGGCGGCGGCCGTCCGGCCGGGCTCGGCCTCCGGACGGGAGGGGAGATGGCCGAGCGCGAGCACGACCGTGTCGAGCCCGGTCAGCCGGGAGCCGTCGGCCAGCGCCACCGACAGCGTGCCCGCCGCCCCGGGCGCCCGGGGCCCGTCCGCTGCCCCGAACCCGTCCGGCACTCCGGTGCCGCCCGGCGCCCCGGTCCCCTCCGGCGCCCCGAACCCGTCCGGCGCGAGGGCGCCGCCCGGCGTCCCGGTCCCGTCCGGCGCGACGGTCCGGTCCGGCCACCCGGTCTCGTCCAGCGCGACGGCGGCGGCGCGGTGGACGGTCACGGTGAGGTGCGCGGGCGCGGCCGTGACGACCCGGCGGAAGGCGTCCTCCAGATAACTGCCGTACAGCGCCCGGGTGGGATAGTCGTCGGGGCCGAGGGCGCCGGCCTCGGCCAGGGTGGCGTCGTCGTATCCGCCGAGCACCCGGTCCAGCTCGCTCAGCCGGACCAGCCCCCGCGCCCACTCATGGAGGCTGGGTCCGGGCTCGATGGGGCCGTCGATCTCCACCGAGGCGTCGGTGTAGACGGTGACCTGGGAGGCGACGGTGTTCATCAGCAGCTCGCGCGGCTGGTCGGTGCGCCAGACGCTGCCCGCGCCGGGCCGGGCGGGGTCCACCACATGGACCGTGACCGCCGGATGCGAGGCCGCGTGGCGTTCATGGGCACAGAGCCGCTCCAGCACGGACAGTCCGCGCGGACCGGCACCGACGATGCAGACGGTGAGCGGGCTTCTGCTCACAGAGTTCTCCTCCGGGGCTGGCGGCCGGCCCGGCAGGGCCGATGGCCGTGAACTGGCCGTGGACTGGTCATGGACTGGTCATGGACTCCGGGCGGCTGCCCGGCGCGCGGGTGCCCGAACCGGGCGGGCGGCGCGCGGAGACGGCCGCGTTCACCGTCACCGCTCCGACCGGGCGGCCACCCGGCCGGAGCGGAGCGTGGTGGCCGGTGCGCGCCGGCCGGTGGCGCACGGTGCGTTCGGCGCCGGAACTCCGCCGCTGGTTCGGCCGGCGCGGCCCGCGCGAACGGCGCCACGGGCCGGGTGTGTCCGGTCGGTGCGACGGGCGCGGGAACGGACGGGACGGCGGGCCGCCGGGGTGCCGGACGGCCGGGTAAGACGGACGCAGCCTGGCAAACGCCGCTCAAGAAACTGTCGGGAAACGACCGGAGCCCAGAGCAGCCGGGTGGTTCGCGTGGCCGGCCGGCAAGCCGAAGCGGACCCGGAGAGGAATGGGGAGCCAGGAATGGGCTATCCGCGTGTACAAGGACGCGACTGCTGTCACCTTCGCGGGGAAGCGGGAAAGTAGCCGCCGACCCCGCCGTGTGCAACCGAGGAATTCCGTCGGTTGCACACCCGTTCTGTCCCGCCGCTCGCCGGGCCGGCCGTACGGGCGTCGACAACTGGTCACTCCGGCTGGATTTCCATCTGGTTACGAAGTGAATTCGATACGTATGTTGTCAGGGATGGAGTCATTCATTCGAGGGGTTGTCCGTGCCGGCGGCCGCTCAGTCCGAGGGGGAATCCATGCGCGTGGCCATGTATCAGGTCGACCGGATACCGGAAGAGACTCCTCCGGCGGAGGCGCCGGTTCCGGCCGGGATGCGCTGTGAACTGCTGGGTCCCCTGCGCATCGGCACCGGTGACGGGGACGACACCGTCGGTGTCGCGCCGAAGATCCGCACCGTGCTCGCCATGCTGTGCGTCCACCCCGACCAAGTGGTACCGGTCCCGGCGCTGATGCGGGAGCTGTGGTCGGAGCGGCCTCCGGCGAGCGGCCTGCGCACCCTCCAGACCTATGTGCTGAACGCCCGCAAGCTGCTCTCCCAGGTCACCGGGGATTCGCCCGTCGATGTCGCCCGGGACGTCCTGGTCACCCGGGCCGGTGGCTACTGCCTGCGGAGTGCGGGCATCCGGCTGGACTGGCTGGAGTTCCGGCGGCTGACCGAGCGCGGTACCGCCGCGGTCCGGGCCGGCGACTCGCTCGGCGGCATCCGGTTGCTGGAGGAGGCGCTGGGGCTGTGGCGGGGCGATGTCCTCGCCGATGTGCCGACCGGTCCCGTGCTGGAGTCCCGGCGCCTGCTGCTGGAGGAATCCCGCCTCGACGCCGTCGAGGCGCTGGTCGAGGCCAAGATAGCGGCGGGTCTCCACAAGGAGGTCATCGCCGACCTCGCCTCCCTCACCAGTGAGCACGCATTCCATGAGGGGCTGCACGCCCAGTATATGCGCGCACTCGCCCTCAATGGGCGCCGGGCTCGCGCCCTTGAGGTTTTCGGTGGTCTGCGGGCCCGGTTGGTGGAGGAAATAGGGATCGAGCCCGGCTATCCGCTCCAGCGGCTTCAGCTGACCATTCTGAATTCTCATACGGCGGAATACGCCCCGATTTCTGTGGAGTGAAGAGCCGGAATGGCGGCCGGGCCGGCGCGTGCCGGTGACTCCCGGCCCGGACCGGGCGCGGAGCCACCGTCCCGACCCCGGCCTCCGACCGGGCGCCCCGGGGCGGCGGCGCCGGGCCGGGGTACCCGGCGCCGCCCGGCCGGTCCGGTACGGCCCGGGAAATGCCCCGGGCCTTCCGTCCGGTCGGCCGGACACGGCCCCGGGGGGAACGGCCGGTGCTCCGCGCCCCGCCCCGCCGTCAGGTGCTCACTCGGCGAGGGGAAATTCTCCGCAGGGTGCTTCCCGGCGCGGGGCGGGAGCCGCCGTCCCCTCTTTGAGCCGGGTCGCCAGATTGTGCCAGGCGTCCGCGTACGACTCCGCCACGGCCGACACCGCGTCCACCCGGTCGCTCGGCACCGAGTCCGCGATACGGCTCCACTGCCCGGCGTCGAAGGGATGAGCCTCCAGCAGCCGCAGCAGCAGCCGGCCCGCGGCGGTGACCCGGAGCTCGGGATCCTGGAACAGCGCCTGGTAGGCCGCCGTACCGGTTTCCGCCGCAGCGGCGCCGGCACCCCCGGGCGGCTCCCGCCGACCCCGTTTCGCGACGGTCCGCGTGTCACCGGCCAGCGGGCTCTCGCCCCGGGCCAGCCGCCTGCGCACATCGCGCACGGTCCCGGGGGAGATGCCCGCCCGCGCCGCGATGTCGCGGAGTGACGCCTCCGGGTTCTCCGCGATGAGCCGGCCGGCCAGCTCGCGCCCCTCGGCGCTGCTGACAGGCCGTTTCCGGCCATCCCTGCCCAGGGTGAAGGAACGTTTCCCGGCGGGCTCGGCCAGCGTGTGCCGCAGCCCGCCCACCGTCTTCGCGGAGAGCCGGGTGACCGAGGCGATGGCCCGGTCGGACCAGTGCGGATGGGAGCGGAGGATGCGGGCCGCCGCCGTCCGCCGCTCGGCCGGCGACAGCGGCGCGCCGTAGCGGTTGTTGGCCTCCACCGCGAAGACGAACGCGTCCTCCGGCGGGCCGTCGAGAAAGCGCACCCGGACCTCCGGCTGTCCGCGGCGCAGGGCGGCCCGCAGCCGGCGCGTCCCGTCCACGACGCGCATCGACGGCCGGTGCACCACGAGTGGTGGGAGCGGATCGTCCG
This sequence comes from Streptomyces pyxinae, assembly GCF_024756275.1. Classification (GTDB taxonomy): domain Bacteria; phylum Actinomycetota; class Actinomycetes; order Streptomycetales; family Streptomycetaceae; genus Streptomyces; species Streptomyces pyxinae. The sequence continues at coordinate 159,317 of NZ_JANUGQ010000018.1, forward strand.
GCGCGGGATACGGGGGCCCGTCCCGCTCCGCGCCGCCGTCGTCGTGGCGCGGGGAGTCGGCGGGCCCGAGCTCGGCCGTGGCCACCGTGGTGATCTCGGAGAGCCCGCTCCACCTGTGCTCCGGGGTGCCGAAACCGCCCGGCAACGCCGCATGACCGTCGAAGAGACACATCGCCGCTCCTCCTCCGTGAGACCCGCTCTGCCACTGCGTCTGCCTGGGGACGCTACCCAGCGCCGTCCCCCTTCGTGCCGGTCGCCACCCGGGCGCGTTCCGGCCGCCGACCGGACGCGTCCTGGCCGCCGACCGGTCGCCGCCCGGGCGGCCCGGCACCCGCTCCGGTCCGCCCGGGCGCCCTTGTGCCCCAGATCCCGGGGTCGCCGTGCCGCTCGCCGCCGTACCGCCGTGTTTCCGGTGCCGCCGTACCGCCGTACCGCCGTACCGCCGTGCCGCCGAACTGCCGCACTGGTGTCGCCGTGCCGGTCGTTCCGGTGTCGCCGTGCCGGGCCCGGCCGCCGGGAGGCTCGGTCCCGGCACGGCCGCCGGCCGGTTCGCTCGCCGGGGTGGGGGATCGCCGCCCGGACGACGGTGAGCGGCGGGCACGGTGCCCCGCCTGGCTCTGAGCCCGGTCCCCGGCCGCCGCCGCCCCGCCGCCCCCCCGCCCCCCTCGGCATCCCCCCCCGCCGCCGCCCCCCCCCCCCCCTCCCCCCCCCCCTCGCCGCCGTCCACCCC